>NZ_CP083954.1:2946088-4334677 GCF_006442975.2 Mesorhizobium sp. B2-1-1
GATAGACGTCGAAATTTTCGTAAGTGAGGAAGGCCGGCCCCTTGCGGCCCATGGGCAGCGCCAGCCCGGCCTTCAGGCCCTTGTCGACCAGCGGCGAGCCGTCGGGATTGGTAACACCCCACTGCGTCCACTGTGTCAGCGGCAATTTGTTTGTGCGCCCGGTCTGTTCCCATGGCATCTCGTCGGGCACGCGCACTTCCTGGATCCAGGGCTCGTCGCGTTTCCAGCCGCGCGACAGCACCTTGTTGGCCGTCGTCATGATCACGTCCGGCACGCTGCCCCGCAGGTCGATCTTGCCGTCGCCGTCGCCGTCGACGCCACGGGCAAGATAATCCGAAGGCAGGATCTGCGTCTGGCCGATCTCTCCAGCCCAGGCGCCGTTGACGTCGGCCGGCAGCACGCCATGGTCGATCAATTCCAGCAGTGGCACCAACTGCTGCCGGAACAGCTGCGGGCGGCGGCAGTCATGGGAAAGCGTCACCAGCGCGCTGAGCGTATGGAAATCGCCCTGCACGGCGCCGAAATCGGTCTCCAGCGCCCAGAAAGCGGTGATGACCGGCGCCTGGACGCCGAACTGCTGGTCGGCGCGGGCGAAGATATCGGCATATTTCTTCATGTTCGCCGCGCCCTGCTTCAGCCGGTAGGCCGAGATCATCCGGTTGGAGAATTCGATGAAGGTCTGGGTGAAGACGCCCTGCGCACGGTCGCGCGCCAGGGCCCTCTCGTCGAAGCTGGCATCCTCGAGCGCTTCGAGGCCGACAGGGCCGACACCCGCCGCCTTGGCTTCCGCTGCCACGCCCTGCTTCCAGGTTTCGAAGTCGCCGCCACATTCCTGCGCCATCGCCGGCAAGGCCGTGGCGCACAGGAACAGCACCGCGAGGGCTTGGGGACGCAGTCGCATAGACTTCCTTTCGACATTCAGGATTCCCGGGCGGCCTTGCTGTCCATCTGGATGCGCGTCGCCCCGGAATACCGGCGGTTGCACTCTTGGCCGCCGGCCGTGTCGAAAGCAGGCGGCAGGCCCGGTGTCAACGGGTGTTCTGCAGCAACCCTTCCTCCGGGCGGCTTGGCACCCGTTGACACGGTGTCAACGGGTGTTCTGCCTCAACCATTTGTCCCAGGCGGCTTGGCTGCCGTTGAAGACGTTTATATCGGACTTGCCGATCATGCCGGGAACGATGCCGGTTCCCGTATACTGCCAGAAGGTGAAGGGGTGGCTGCCATATTTCTGACGCGGGTGGCCGGCGACGGAGCGTAGCCAGTAGGGATAACCGCGGAAGGTCGACAGCTCGTTGTCTTCAAAGAAGTCTACCGACGTGTAGATGATCGGCTTCTTGCCGTAATGCCGCTCGACGATTTCGAGGAAGGTGGTCATCTCCGCGCGCACGGTGGCCGGGTCGGGGCGCAGCCTGCAGGTCGGCGATTTCGGGTTCCATTCCATGTCCAGCACCGGCGGCATGGCCGAACGGTCGACGGGGACGTTGCGGATGAACCAGCGCGCCTGTACCGCCGCCGGAGTGCAGAAATAGAAGAAATGATAGGCGGCACGAGGAACGCCGGCGGCTTTGGTGCGCGCCCAATGCTCGTTGAAATAATCATCGAAACGGTCGCCGCCCTCCGTCGCCTTGATGAAAGCGAAGGAAATACCGCTGGCCTTGGCGGTCGGCCAGTCGACCGAGGTCTGGTATTTTGAGACGTCGGTGCCGTGAACTGCGTAATTCCAGGGCGCGCCGCTGTCCCATTCATGCGGCTTGGAATCGGCGAAGCGGGGCGCGCGCACCGCAACCGAAGGGGTGCTGGATGGCGACAGTGGCGACAGATCCTCCACGGTCGAGCATGCGCCCAGCAGCGTCAGCATGAAAAGGGCCGCAAGACGGCGCATCACAACTCCCGAGCCGGTTGCAGCCGGTTGCTGATGGGTCTGTGCACTGATGGCCGGCGCTTGGTCTGGCCCCCGCCGGACGATCGCCCCACAGCATCGCCCGGTATATCGCCAAAACGCGCATTTTTTCGGCGCGCTTTGATTTTGTTTCCTGCCGTGATCCCAAAAACGCGGCGCGCTGTTGGGCGACATGCACCTGTGATCGCCGATCATGGTTGATATCTGGTTGACGACGCTCGACAAGGCCCATGATTTTGCGGAAGCAATGGCGGCAAATCGATGACATGGATCGAGCCTGGATTCGGGGGCGGGAAAGATGCGGATCATTGCCAAGATCGTCAAACGGCTGCTCGGCCTGGTGGTGCTGGCGGTCGTGGCGCTGTTTGGGTGGCTTTATTTCGCGCCGCCCGAACTGATCCGGGTCGGCTCGGGCTATTCGGCAAAGATCGTCTGCTCGAACGTTTTCGTCGCCGGGCGCGATGCCAACGAGGTGCTTGCCGTCGATGTGCAGGCGCCCGGTCATCCCTTGCTCAAGCTGATGCGGGTCTCGGTCGACAAGAACCGGGGCACAGTCTCCGCCGGCCTGCTTGGCTTCCTCGGCAAGAGCATCGCGGTTTTCCGCGACGGGCTGGGCTGCGCCTCGGTCCCGGATGGCGATGTCGGCAAGGCGCGGCGCACGGCGATCCATGTCGAACCCTCGGCGACAAGACAGGACGCGCTGTGGCCGGAAGGCGAGCGGGTCGAAGCCTCGCAGAACCCGGAGGTGGTGAAGATCGTCGACGATGCCGCCATGACCGGCGCCGGCATGCGCGCCGTGGTGGTGGTCAAGAACGGCCGCGTCGTGGCGGAACGCTATGGCGAGGGCTTTTCCGCCCGGACGCCGTTGCTCGGCTGGTCAATGACCAAGACGGTCAATGCCGCCATGGTCGGCACGCTGGTCAAGAACGGCAAGATGGCGATGACCAACCAGGGCCTTTTCGCGCCGTGGAAGGCCGATGGCCGCGCCGCGATCAGCCTTGCCGACATGATGGCGATGTCGAGCGGGCTGGAATTCAACGAAGACTATGGCGACGTCGCCGACGTGACGCGCATGCTCTATCTCGAACCCGACATGGCGGGCTTTGCCGAAGCCAAGCCGCTCACGGGCGAGGTGGGCAAGGTGTTCTCCTATTCGAGCGGAACGGCGGTGATGCTGTCGCGGCTCTGGCAGGATGCGGTCGGCGACAAGGCCAAGGCGTTGACGTGGCCGCGCACCGCGCTGTTCGAGCCGCTGGGCATGCACAGCGCCGTGCTCGAGACCGACGAACAGGGCACGTTCGTCGGCTCATCCTATCTCTACGCCACCGCCCATGACTGGGCCCGCTTCGGCCAGTTCCTGCTGCAGGGCGGGGTCTGGAACGGCAACCAGATACTGCCGGCCGGTTTCGTCGACTGGATGCGCGAACCTGCGTCGGCCTCGAAAGTCTACAGCAAGGGGCAATTGTGGATCGAGGCGCCGGGCGACGAGGAAAACCCCGGTGCCGGCGTGGCGGCGGGCCTGCCCAAGGACACCTATTGGATGGAGGGGCATGATGGGCAGACCGTCGCCATCATTCCATCCGAGCAATTAGTGGTGGTGCGGCTCGGCCTGACGCCGGCCAAGCTGGGCTACAGGCCGCAGACCATGGTCGGGGCATTGGTGAAGGCGCTGCGCTAGCCAATCAGCTGCTCGGCCGGACCACCGCCAGCCAGGCGTAGCCGCGATAAAGTGTGCGGAAACGGAAGGTTGCGCCGATTTTTCGCGATTCCGATTCCAGCACCTCGCGCAACATTTCACGGGGCGTGACGTGGAATTTTCTGAGCCAGCCGCGAAGCAGGGTCCGAAACCAGTCCGGCAGGCCTTCCTGCTGGCCGAAGTCGACGATGTGCAGGGAACCGCCCGGAGCGAGCGTTGCCAGCGCGGCGGAGACCGTCTTTTCCCAGCCTGGGATCATCGACAATGAATAGGAGACGAAGACACGGTCGAAGCTGTCGCGGCCGAACAGCGCCTTTACGTCGAACTCCGTGGCGTCGCCCCTTGCCAGCATGACGCGATCGGACAGGCCTTCGCGGGCAATCGCGGTGCCCGCGGTCTCCAGCATCTCTGCCGAAATGTCGAGGCCATAGAAGCGCGCGCCGGGAAAGCTGCGGGCGGCGAGGATGATGTTTCGCCCGGTGCCGCAGCCGAGCTCCAGCACCGTGCCGCCCGGCGGAACGTCCAGCCCTGATATCAGCCGGTCGCGGCCGAGCAGATAATATTTGCGGGTCAGGTCGTAGATGTGACGCTGCCAGCGGTAGACACCGTCCATCAGTTCGGCGTGATTGGTCGGCAGCTCGGTAGTGCTCATGAGGCGCGCTTCACGTACAGATGAAAGCCGCCATAGATTGCCGAGCGGTCGCGGGTGGAGAATTCGCGCGAGGCATCGCTCTCGTAGCTCCACTGGTCGAGCAGGGAAGCGGAGACGCGGCCCGGCAGCAGACTTGGCTCGGCCGCAGTGCGGAAGATGACACGCGCGCCGGCGGAGGCGGTGCGGGTGATTTCCGACCACAGCGCATTGAGCTGGTCGTCGGTCATCCAGTCCTGCGCGTCGAGCAGGATGAAACGGTCGACGGAACCCGCGTCCTTGCCTGCCAGGAATTCGATCAGATTGGCATGATGAATGGCGACGCGGTCTACATTGCCGCGAATGGCCTCATAGTTCTGCCTTTCAAGATAGGCGGGCAGGGCGGCTTCGCCGGGTTGGGGGTAGCGCCTGGCAAAGGCTTGCCAAGCGAAATAGTTGTTTTTCAATGGAAAATCGCAGGCGAGCTTTTCCAGCCGGGCTTTCAGCACACTGGCCATGGTACCGTCGCCGGACGTGATGAGAGAGTCATATTGCGCCGGCGGGATACCGAGGCCGAACAGCGAGGCCTTGCGCGAGGTCGCCCATTTCAAAAGCGGCTTTTCGAACACCGGGGCCAGTTCCTGGTGGAAGAAGCGGCGCTGCTCGCCAATGTTCCTGGCCTGCATGATGCCGGCGGGGTCGACGCCGAAGAATTTAGCCGTGCGGTGGCCCATGGCGATGAACAGGCCAAGCAGGCCGGTCTGGTAGAAATTGCGGTCGAAGACGGCGATGCGCCTGATGCCGCGCCAGTTGCGGCGCTCCCAATAGTGGCGGCTGACCGGATCGAGATGCGGCGCGATGAAGCGGTCGTAAGCCTGAGAATTGTGGTCGTTGCCGGCGGCACCGAAGAAGCGAAACAGGTCGCCCTGCGAAGGCAGGTGGCGCACCGCCTCCAGCTTCATGCGGTTCAGGGCTATGTGAGCGGCATTGAGATCGACGGCGTCGATCCTGGCCGGCGACCGGGTGAGATAGGCCAGGATATTGCAACCGCCGGAGGCAATAGTGACGACGCGGTGGCCTTCGCCAAGCTGCATTGCGTCCATGTCGACATCGGGATCTTCCCAGATCTGCGGATAGACCAGGCCCGAAAACAGGAAGGCGAACAGCCGTTCGGAAATTCCTGCCTTCGACAGGGGGCGGTTCTGGTAGACGGCTTTTCCAACTTCCTTGCCACGGCGAAAGATCAGATCTGCGGAAACGTCCGTCATGGCAAGGTGATTCCCCATTTGCTTTGCCGCAAGCGGGTAACGCCCGGCTATGACAGGTGGATGACAGCGATCCGCACAGGGGAGCGCAAAGCTGTTTCACCCCCGGGGAGGCGCAAGGGGAGGATGCGAGCGATGTTACATGCGGAAACGCATCGTTACGAAACCCATGGCTGAGTGATGCATTTCCTTCTCGACCGTTCACTGCAACGTGAGCGTGTGTTGAAGGAGAGATATCATGAAAAAACTCATTCTTGCGTCGGTGTCCGCGCTTGCGCTGCTCGGCGTCGCTGCATGCAGCGACAGCGGCACGGGGACGGATAACACCACCACCCAGAGCACCAATCCGCCGGCCGAGCAGCCAATGAAACCTGCGGCGCCCGCGGATAATTCGACCAAGCCTGCCGAGCCGGCTCCGGCAACGCCCGCTCCTGCGCCCGCGCAGTAGTCATTAGTACCTGTGTTCTGGCGAGGGCCGGCGTCTTGCCGGCCCTTCGCCCAGGCGGGTAGTGGTTCCGACACGAGTTCGATTGTCGTCGGAGGTATGATGCCGGCCGTTATTGGCTTGATAGCGGGGACCGGTTGGCTCTAAGAAGCGGCCATGTCGATTTGGGACCGCCTCGGCGACTTCATCACGCGGATTTCGTCCTCAGCCTCGTCGGGCGTCGCCGACGTGGTCGAGGCTGTACGCACCGTTTTTTCCGGCGATGCGGATTTGCGCCGTCGCGTCGCTTTCTCGGTGGCGATGATTGCGCTCTCGGCCAAGATGGCCAAGGCCGACGGGGTCGTCACCCAGGACGAGATACGCGCCTTCCAGGAAATATTCGAGGTGCCGCCAAAGGAGACGCGCAACGTGGCGCGACTCTACGATCTGGCCAAACGTGACGTTGCCGGCTTCGAGACCTATGCCGAGCGCATGGCGCAGCTTTGTGGCTCCGGCCATTCGAACTGCATGATGCTGGAGGATATACTCGATGGCCTGTTCCACATCGCCAAGGCCGACGGGCTGATCCATGAGCGTGAAGGCCAGTTCCTGCACCGCATCGCCGAAATCTTCCGCATAGACGAGGTGCACTACGAGGCGATCCTTGCCAGGCACGTCAATCTTGGTGCGGCCGATCCCTATGTCGTGCTCGGCATCGAGCGCGGCAAGCCGTTCGAGGAGGTCAGGAAACGCTACCGCAAGCTGGTTTCCGACAATCATCCGGACCGGCTGATCGCGCGTGGCCTGCCGCAGGAATTCATCAAGATCGCGACGACGAGGCTCGCGGCGATCAACACCGCCTACGAGATGATCGAGCGGGGCCTGCGGCACGCATGAGCGGCTTCCTGCCCGACGAGCCGAGCGCCGAGGTCAGGGTATCGCCGAATTTCGGGCCACGGCGCGAGACGCTGAAGCCCGACATGATCGTGCTGCACTATACCGGCATGCCGACAGGCGCCGGGGCCGAGGCGTGGCTGTGCGACCCGGCCAGCGAAGTCTCCTCGCACTATCTGGTGCATGAGAACGGCCATATCGTGCAGATGGTCCGGGAAAGCGACCGCGCCTGGCACGCTGGGAAGAGTTCGTGGTTCGGACGCACCGACATCAACTCCTGTTCCGTCGGCATCGAGATCGTCAACCCGGGGCATTCATTGGGTTATCCCGGTTTTCCCAAGCGACAGATCGATGCGGTGATCGGCTTGTGTGCCGGAATTGCCAGCCGGCATGCGATTGCCCCCCAGCGGGTGCTGGCGCACTCCGACGTGGCGCCGGGGCGCAAGATCGATCCGGGCGAGAAGTTTCCCTGGCGGGCCCTGTTCGAGGCCGGCGTCGGCCACTTGGTGGCGGCGGCACCGATCAGGCGCGGCGCCGTGCTGAAGACCGGCGACGCTGGCGCCGATGTCGAGGCGCTGCAATCGATGCTGGCGCTCTACGGCTATGGGGTCGAAATATCGGGTGTTTTCGACCAGCAGACGCGGGTCGTGGTCGAGGCTTTCCAGCGTCATTTCCGGCCACGCCGGATCGATGGAGTGGCGGACGGATCGACGATACGCACGCTTCAACGGCTGCTCGCTTCCCCCGGAACTTGACCTTAGGTCAGGATGCCGTCCAAGTAATGCTTTTCCGACATTAGGTTACAAACTGTCACTTAAAGTGAATTGCCCCGCCTTCATTGCGCGCAATTCGGGCCTCAAAGGGCAATCCGTACAGTTTGTCGGGCGTCTAACCCCCGGATGATCCGACATTAATCAAGCAATGCCGCGCGGAGATCTTCGCGCGTTCAGACAGAACAGGATCACATGCAGAAATTGACCGTTGTAACGGCAGCTCTTGCTGCCGGCGTAATGACTTTTGCCTTCGGGGCGGCGAGCGCCGCGCCGCTGAGCCCACGGGCCGATCAGGGGCTCGTCGCAGCGACCGCCAAGGGCAAGGCCATTTCGGCCAAAAGCAGCAAGGACGTGAAGGCGGCGAAGCGGTCTTCCGCGAAAGTGGAGAAGGCGAGCTGGACCAAGGCCAAGAAGCCGAGCACGAGACAGAAGACCAGACGAGGCCGCAAGGCCGTCGACAAAACGACGACGGCATCGATCGGGATCAAGGACGCAGCAGCCTCGACGGCAGCGGTGGCCAGTGGCGATCAGTATTCGGCCATCGTGGCGCGCTATGCCGCGAGCTATGGCGTGCCGGCGTCGCTCGCTCATGCTGTTATCAAGATCGAGAGCAACTATCGGCCGAACCTCGTCGGCGGCGCCGGCGAAATCGGCTTGATGCAGATCAAGCCGGCGACGGCGCGGATGATGGGCTATAGCGGCTCGGCCAATGGGCTTTTCAATCCGGACACCAACATCAAATACGGCATGAAGTATCTTGCCATGGCGCGGGATCTCGGCGGCGGCACGACGTGCGGCACGATCCTGAAATACAATGCCGGCCACGGCGCCACCCGAATGAACCCGGTTTCGGCCGCCTATTGCAGCAAGGTCAAGGTGCAACTGGCGGCTGTCGGATCGCCGGCGTGACAAGAACCGGTCGTAACCGGCTTTTTTGGTTGCGTTTTGTGGCGTGAACCCCTTTATACGCCTGGCCAGCTGGCCGGGCGGCCGCACCAGCAAAAGCCGAAAGGCCGCGGGTGAGGAAAGTCCGGGCTCCATGGAGACACGGTGCCGGCTAATGGCCGGCGGGGGCGACCCCAGGGAAAGTGCCACAGAAAGCAAACCGCCACGACTTGGCTTTGCCGGGTCGGGGCAAGGGTGAAAGGGTGGAGTAAGAGCCCACCGCGCGACTGGCAACAGGAGCGGCACGGTAAACCCCACCGGGAGCAAGACCGAATAGGGGCGGTGCGAGGGGAAACCCTCGAGGGCTGTTTCCGGCTCACCGTCCGGGTAGGTTGCGTGAGGCGCATGGCAATATGCGCCCAAGATGAATGGCCGCCACGTTCTCGCGCCGCAAGGGGCGAGGGCCATACAGAACCCGGCTTATAGGCCAGCTGGCAGTTTTTCGTCGCGATATCGAAAAGATGAGTTTGCGATCAACAGGTTGCGCCCTCGGGCGCGCCTGTTGATTCAAGCTGGCAGGCCGTTCGCCAGCCAAGTGATATCCCCCGTTGCTTGAAGCTGGTACGATTAAATCGTACCATAGGCAACCAATAGCATTTGGGAATCTTATCATGGGACAGGTCGACAAACGCAGCATCACCCTCTCGCCGGAACTGGCGGCGGCGGTCGACGATGTGGTCGCCGCTGGTGAATATGCTTCGGCTAGCGAGGTGATCCGCGATGCGCTCCGGCAATGGAAGGATCGG
This sequence comes from Mesorhizobium sp. B2-1-1, assembly GCF_006442975.2. Lineage (NCBI taxonomy): Bacteria > Pseudomonadati > Pseudomonadota > Alphaproteobacteria > Hyphomicrobiales > Phyllobacteriaceae > Mesorhizobium > Mesorhizobium sp. B2-1-1. The sequence continues at coordinate 2,955,360 of NZ_CP083954.1, forward strand.
CGCGACCTCTTCGGCTATACGGTCGAGGAGTTGCGGAGGTTAGTTCAGGAAGGGATCGACAGCGGACCGGGACGATTTGAATCGATGGACGAAATCAAGGCCGAGGCGCGGAGACGCCTGCGATCTGACGACGCAGGATGAATTTGCTCCCCATCGTCCGGAACGCGCGCGCCGAAGACGATCTGATCATGATCTGGCTGCATATTGCGAGCGACAGCGAGGCCGCAGCCGACCGGCTGCTCGACCGCATCGAGGCGCGGTGGCAGCAACTGGCTACCTATCCTTTCTCAGGCGCGCCACGAGACGATATCGCACCGGGTGTTCGCCATCTGGTCGTCGGCAATTATCTCACTCTGTATCGAGTTAGGGACGATGTGATCGAAATCCTTCGCGTGCTGCACGGCCATCGCAATGTCGAAGCCAATGACCTCGGTTCGTAATCGTCGGGTCAGTCGCCGATCCTGTCCAGCGACGCCTCGATCGCCGCCCAAAGCTCTTCAACTGGTTCGCAGCCGACTGAGAGGCGGACGAAGCCGGCTGGAACCGCATCGCCTCGTTTCGAACGCCGCTCAGCGGAGGTGTGGACGCCGCCGAAGGATGTCGCGGCCTGCATCAATTCGCAGTTGTTGATGAAATCCTCGGCCTTCTGCTCCGAAGCGAGTTCGAAGGAAACAAGGAAGCCGAAGCGTTCCATCTGGGCACGGGCAAGATTGTGCGAAGGATCGCCTTCCAGGCCGGGATAGCGCAGGCCCGTGATCGCCGGGTGACCTTGCAGGCGCCGCGCGATCACTTCCGCCGAGGAGCACATGCGGTCGAAGCGCACATCGAGCGTTTCGAGGCCACGATGCACAAGCCACGCTTCGAACGGCCCTGGAATGCCGCCGGACGTTTCGCGCCAATCCGTCACCGCGGCGATGATGTCGGCGTTGCGGCTCGCGACGTGGCCGAACAGCACGTCGGAGTGGCCGTTGGGCGCCTTAGTGTCCGCGGCGATGACAATATCCGCGCCATGGTCGAGCGGGCGCTGGCCGAAAGGCGTCATGGTCGTATTATCAACGACAAGCAGTGCGCCCGCTTTGTGTGCGGCCGCGGCCACCGCCGCGATATCGCATATGTCCAGCCCCGGATTAGCGGGCGTCTCTACGAAAGCGAGACGATAGCCTTCGAAACCGCCATCGAGGAAGGTCGAGGTTGGCCTCACATCGTAGGCGATGCCGAGTGGTTTCAAGAAGCGTTCGGCCAGTGCCCTTGTCGTGTGATAGCCATCCGAAGGCAGAAGAATGCGGTCGCCGGTCTTGAGGACAGCGAAAAATGCCGCCGAAATCGCCGCCATTCCGGAAGGAAAGGCGACGCAGGGCGCGTCTTCCAGATGCGCCAGCATATGCTCTACCGCATCCCAGGTCGGATTGCTGAAACGGCCATACTGGTTGAAACCGGTGGCGTCGCCAGGCGCGTGAAAGATGGCAGCCATGGTGAGTGGCAGGGGGATGGAATCGCCGACGGCAAGTGCGTTGCGACGGAGGTGGGCAAGAGCCGCGGCGCGCGACCGTGCTGTTTCAGACATCGACATTCCAACCCTCTTGGTGACCCTGGACGTGTGGTGAGACGCTATGCCCGGCAACAGCTCGCGACAAGGCGCGTCCGGTTGGGCCAAGCGGCTCTAAACGCTTCGTTAGGCTTAATGATCCATAAAGACGAGACGTGTTTTCAAAGCCGCTTCCATCGGTCGCGACTGCATGTTGTGAAGCCTGTTCCCGTTGACGCCCATAACACCCCATGATATCCCATATCGATACCAAAGCCTTCGTTCCGCGTCAGAGTGAAGCGTACGCCAATCGGGCAGCCGCGGCGGCTGCGCGTTTGCCGGTTTTCGCCCCTGTCACGGAGGCGGGTTCAGGGCAGGGAACGCGTAGCGGTGGCGCGTGCAACACGACGAAGAGGGGTGCGGCGGCGCAAGCGGCCGTGACGTGTGATGGACCGGTTTCTGTCGAACACGGTGAGCAGGATCGATGCGAAGGGGCGGGTGTCCGTTCCTGCGCATTTTCGCGCCGTCGTTCAGAAACGCGGCTATTCGGATCTCTACGCGCTGCGTTGCCTGGATCTGCCGGCCATGGATGTCGGCGGGCCCGACCTGCTCGACCGCTACGAGCAGCGCATCGCGCTCGAGGATCCGTTCCAGCAGACGGCGGACGACATGTCGTTCTTCTGCCATGGCGACGGAACATTCCTGAAGCTGGACCAGGATGGTCGCATCACGATCAGCGACTTCATCCGCGAACATGCCGGCCTTTCGGCGGAAGTAGCCTTTGTCGGGCGCGGCAATTTCTTTCAGATCTGGGAGCCGGGACGGCTTGCGGCCTACGGAGCGCAGGCGCGGGCCCGGCTTTTGCAGCTTCGGCAGGGGACGAAGCCTGGGGAGCGACCGGAATGACGGTGGGCCACGGCGATGATATCAACGCCGTTGGCGGACCGGCCCGCCACATTCCGGTCCTCCTTGCCGAAGTGTTGCAGGCGCTCTCGCCAGCGGAAGGGGACGTCGTCGTCGACGGCACGTTCGGCGCCGGCGGCTACACCAAGGCCATCTTGGCGGCCGGCGCGTCCGTGGTTGCCATTGATCGCGATCCGGATGCCATAGCGGCTGGTCGCAATCTCGAAGCTCAATCAGGCGGCCGCCTGCGATTGGTGCAGGCGCCATTCTCGATGCTGGACCAGCATGTCGAAAGTGCCGACGGCGTCGTGCTCGACATCGGCGTTTCCTCGATGCAGCTCGACCAGGCGGAGCGCGGGTTTTCGTTCCGCGTCGATGGGCCTCTCGACATGCGCATGGCGCAGGCGGGCCTCAGCGCCGCAGATGTCGTCAACAACTTCAAGCCGGGCGATCTTGCCCGCATCTTCGGCTTCCTCGGGGAGGAGCGCCACGCCGGGCGCATCGCGCGCATGATCGAAGCGCGTCGCGAAAAGCGTCCGTTCGAGCGCACGCTGGAGCTTGCCGACGCCATCGAGACGCATATCGGCCGGGCGCCGAAGGACAAGATCCATCCCGCCACCCGCGTCTTTCAGGCGCTGCGCATCTTCGTCAATGACGAGCTCGGTGAGTTGGCCAAGGCGCTGTTCGCCGCCGAGCGGGCGCTGAAGCCGGGCGGACGACTTGCCGTGGTGACATTCCATTCGCTGGAGGACCGCATCGTCAAGCGCTTCATTGCCGATCGCTCCGACGCCGCGAGCGGCTCGCGCCACATGCCGGAGGCACGGGCACGCAGTGCCACCTTCAGCAAGTCCGGCGGCGGCGTGACGCCGGGTGATGCCGAGACTGCGGCCAACCCGCGCGCCCGCTCGGCAAGGCTGCGCGCCGCCATCCGCACCGATGCGCCGGCGCGTGCCGTCGATTTTTCGATTTTCGGCCTTCCAAAACTTCCCGGCCCAAAACTTCCCGGCATCGAGCGGCCGGGGGAGAGGTAAGCACGTGTTTCGTTCCAGCGACATCGTCCTCATCGCCGTCATGGTCTCGGCGGCGGCCCTGACCTACAAAACCAAGCGCGAGGCCGAGGACCAATTGGCTGCAGTGCAGAAAATCCATGCTGAGATACGCTACGAGGAGGACACGATCGACCTGCTCAAGGCCGACTGGAGCCTGCTCACCCAGCCATCGCGGCTACAGAAGCTCGCCGAGCTCTACAAGTCGCAGCTTGAACTGGAGCCGGTCAGCGCGCACCAGATCGTCGGCCTCGGCGACCTGCCAGCCAAAACCCTCGACATCCAGGACATCCTGAACGGGCGCCAAGGCGGCATGGCAGACAATTCCGGCAACACACCCTCGGACGGCAAGGATCCCATCGTGACCGGAGGCATCGCCCAATGATCGGCAAACTGCTGAAACGTCGCCCCAGGGCCAGCGAAGACGGTTCAATCGTGGTCGATGGCGCCCGCAAGGCGACCGGAGGCAAGGGCAAGGCGCGCATCGTCATGACGATGGCGGTGTTCTTCGGTATCTTCTCGATCATTTCCGGGCGGCTTGTCTATCTCGGCTTCCAGACCCCCGACATGTCGGGCGGCCCGCAGAGCCGGGTGACGGCCTCGCGACCCGACATTGTCGACCGCAACGGCGAGGTGCTGGCGACGGACATCAAGACGGCATCGCTGTTTGCAGAGCCGCGCCGCATCGTCGACGCCGACGAGGCGATCGAAAAGCTGTCGACGGTGCTGCCGGAGATCGATTACGAGCAGACCTACCATAAGCTGAAGAGCGGCGCCGGCTTCGTCTGGCTGCAGCGGCAGCTGACGCCCAAGCAGCAGGCCGACATCATGCAGCTCGGCATTCCCGGTTTCGGCTTCCGCACCGAGAAGCGCCGTTTCTACCCCAGTGGTGAAACCTCGTCCTACATTGTCGGCCTGACCAATATCGACAATCAAGGCATCTCCGGCATGGAGAAATATATCGACGAGCAGGGCCTGAGCGATCTGCAGGCGTCGGGCCTGGCGGTGGCGAAGGATCTCAAGCCGGTGAAGCTCTCGATCGATCTGCGCGTCCAGCATGTGGTGCGCGACGAGATTGCCGCCGGCCTGGAGCGCTATCGCGCCATGGGCGCGGGCGCCGTCGTGCTCAACGTCAAGACCGGCGAAGTGGTGGCCATGGCCTCGGTGCCGGATTTTGATCCGAACAATCCCTACAATGCACAAGACAAGGACCGGCTGAACCGGATGTCGGCGGGGCTCTATGAGATGGGCTCGACCTTCAAGAGCTTCACATCGGCCATGGCGCTCGATTCCGGCAAGGCGACGATGGCGAGCCGCTTCGACGCTTCGCATCCAATCCGGGTCGGCCATCAGGCCATTCACGATTTCCACGGCAAGAACCGCGTGCTGTCGTTGCCGGAGGTGTTCCTCTATTCATCCAACATCGGATCGGCCAGGGAGGCCGAACTGGTCGGCATCGAGGCGCACCGCGAATTCCTGCATCGTCTTGGCATCTTGGACAAGATGCAGACCGAACTGCCGGAAGTTGCCCGTCCGACTGAGCCGAAGGTCTGGAAACAGGTCAACTCGTTCACCATCGCCTTCGGTCATGGCGTGTCGACGACGCCGTTGCAGGCGGCTGTCGGCTGCGCGGCGCTGATCAATGGCGGATATCTGATGGAGCCGACATTCCTGGTCCGCAGCCAGCAGGACGCGATGGCGGCGGCCAAGAAAGTGGTAGCCGACAAAACGGTCGAGGGCATGCGTTATCTCTACATGCTCAACGCCGAGAAGGGCTCGGCCAGAAATGCCAGGGTCCCCGGCTACCGCGTTGGCGGCAAGACCGGAACAGCCGAGAAGGTCATCAATGGCCGCTACTCGAAGGAGTTGAATTTCAATACGTTCGTCGCCGCATTCCCGATGGACGATCCGCAATATCTCGTGTTTACGATTGCCGATGCTCCGCACCCGGAAAAGCCGGGCATGACGGACGTCGCGGCCGCGAATGCCGGGGTCATGGCCGGCAATATCATCAGGCGTTCCGCGGCCATGCTTGGCGTGAAGCCAGATTTCAGCCATGAAAATGGTGCAACGCTGGTTTCCTATCAATGATTCTTAGGGCGCGCCGGCAACTGCGCGCTATTTTGTTGCGGTGAACGGAACTCGATGAAGCTCAAAAATCTAACCGGTATCCTGCCAGTCGAAGGAACAGCTTCCGCCGATCTGGAGGTTACCGGCATCTCTTCGGATTCCCGCCAGGTAAAACCCGGCGTCGTCTTTTTCGCGCTCGCTGGAAGCAAGGCGGATGGCGCCGCCTATGCCGCGGACGCCGCCGCACGAGGGGCTGCCGCCATCGTCGCGGGCAAGGACAGCGCCCTTGGGGGACTGCCGGTTCCAGTGTTGGCCGTCGATGACCCGCGCCTGGCGCTGGCCCTGAGCGCGGCCCGTTATTTCGGCAAACAGCCGCAGACGATGGTGGCCGTCACCGGCACCAGCGGCAAGACCTCGGTCGCCGCTTTCGTCAGGCAGATCTGGGAGCAGGCCGGCTTTGCCGCGGCCTCGATCGGCACCACCGGCGTGGTGGCGCCGGGCCGCAACGATTATGGCTCGCTGACGACGCCAGATCCCGTCGCCTTGCATCAGCTGTTGCTTGAACTGGCGGACGCCGGCGTCACCCATGCCTCCATGGAGGCCTCCAGCCATGGTCTCGACCAGCGCCGTCTCGACGGCGTCAGGCTGGCCGCCGGCGGCTTCACCAATCTCGGCCGCGACCACATGGACTACCATCCGACGGTCGAGGACTATCACCGGGCCAAGCTGCGTCTGTTTGATGCGCTGCTGCCGAAGGGCGCGCCGGCCGTGATCTTCGCCGACGATCCGTGGTCGGCGCCAACCATCCAGGCGGCGAAGGCCGCAAGGCTCGGCGTGCTGACGGTCGGCCGCCACGGCGATTTCCTGACGCTGAAGCGGGTCGAGCATGAGCGCCACCGCCAACGTGCCGAGGTCGAGGCCGACGGGATGCTCTACGAGATCGACCTGCCGCTGGCCGGCGATTTCCAGATAGCCAACGCGCTGGTTTCGGCCGGGCTTGCCATCTCCACGGGAACGCCAGTCGCCAAGGCCTTGAAGGCATTGGAGAAACTCAAGGGCGCACCCGGCCGGCTCGACCTTGTCGGGACGACTGCAAACGGCGCGCCGGTCTATGTCGATTATGCGCATAAGCCGGACGCGCTGGAAAACGTGCTTGCCTCGGTGCGCCCGTTCACTACCGGCCGGGTCATCGTCGTGTTCGGCTGCGGCGGCGACCGCGATCGCGGCAAGCGGACGATCATGGGCGAGATCGCGACGCGGCTCGCCGACGTCGTCATCGTCACCGACGACAATCCGCGCTCGGAAGTGCCGGAGACGATCCGGGCCGCGATCCTTGCCGCCGCTCCCGGCGCGATCGAGATCGGTGACCGGCGCGCGGCGATCCACGAGGCCGTTGCCATGTTGCATGCCGGGGACACGCTGATCGTGGCCGGCAAGGGTCATGAGGAAGGCCAGACGATCGGCACCGAGACCCTGCATTTCTCCGACCACGAAGAAGTCCGTGCCGCGCTGCTGGAGCGTGCCGCATGAATTTGCTGTGGACATCCGAGACGCTGGTCGCCGCCATGGACGGACGACCGATCGGACCGATGCCGGACGGCGTATCGGGCATTTCGATCGACAGCCGCAGCCTTCAGCCGGGCGACGCCTTCTTCGCCATCAAGGGCGAGGCGATGGACGGCCATGATTTCGCGACCGCCGCCATCAAGGCCGGAGCCGGGGTGCTGGTCGTGGCCGAAGGCAAGCTGCCGTCGCTTGGCCGGCTGACGGCGCCGATGATCGTCGTCGAGGACGTGCTGGTGGCGCTGGAAAAGCTCGGTGTCGCATCGCGGGACCGTTCCCAGGCCAAGATCATCGCGGTGACCGGTTCGGCGGGCAAGACGACCACCAAGGAAGCGCTGCGCCACGTGCTGTCGGCGGTCGGCAAGGTGCATGCCTCGGCGCAGTCGTTCAACAACCATTGGGGCGTGCCGCTCACCTTGGCGCGCATGCCGGCCGATTGCGACTATGCCGTGTTCGAGATCGGCATGAACCATCCCGACGAGATCAGGCCGCTGGTCAAGATGGTAAGGCCGCATGTCGCCATCGTCACCATGATCGCGGCGGCGCATCTCGGCTTCTTCCGCAATCTGGACGAGATCGCCAAGGCGAAGGCCGAAATTTTCGAAGGGCTGGAACCTGGCGGCGCGGCGATCCTCAACCGCGACGACGCGCGTTTCAAGCTTCTCGACAAGATGGCGCACGCCGCCGGCGTCGAGCATGTCTATGGGTTCGGCGAGCACGCGCGCTCAACCTTCAGACTGGTCAAATGCGAGGTCCATGCCGATCATTCCGACATTGCCGCCAGGATCGGCGGTCACGAGGTGACGGCTCGCATCGGCGCGCCCGGCCGCCACATGGTGCAGAACATTCTGGCGGTCCTCGGCGCGGCCCGTCTGGTCGGCGCCGATCTCGACAAGGTTGCCCCGGCGCTGGCCGATCTCTCGGCCGAGCGCGGCCGCGGCAAACGCTATGTGCTGCGTCATCCCGGAGGCTCGACTTCGAGCCATCCCGGCGGCCCGACTTCAAGCCACCCCGGTGGACCGATCACGCTGATCGACGAAAGCTACAACGCCAACCCCGCCTCGATGGCGGCCGCCATGGCGCTGCTCAACGCGACGCCGGTGACGGGCGAAGGCCGCCGCATCGCCGTGCTGGGCGATATGCTGGAGCTAGGCGAGTATTCGGCCAAGCTGCATGCTGCACTTGCCGGTCTCATCGTCGGCACCGGCACGCAGACCGTCTTTCTCGGCGGGCCGGAGATGCGGGCGCTGGCGGAAGCGCTGCCGGGCGAGATCAGGACGGAATACCGCGCCGGCGCCGAAGAATTGAAGCCGGTGCTGCTTGCCGCGCTGAGGCCAGGCGACGTGGTGATGATCAAATCGTCGAAGGGCATCGGCTTTGCAAAGCTGGTCGATGCGTTGCTGGGCAAGTTCCCGGCTGAAACGACAATCGGCAAACAGACCTAGGGTCAAGTCGGGGACGAAAAGCGCATGTTCACACTGCTCGTCGATTTCGCGGACAAGATCTCGGTCTTCAATGTCTTCCGCTACATCACCTTCCGTACCGGCGGGGCGCTGATCACCTCGGCGCTGATCGTCTTCATCTTCGGGCCGACCATCATCAATTCGCTCAGGTTGCGCCAGGGCAAGGGCCAACCGATCCGCGCCGACGGGCCACAGACCCATTTCAAGAAGGCCGGCACGCCGACCATGGGCGGACTGATGATCCTGTCCGGCATCATCGGCTCATCGTTGCTGTGGGCGAACCTGTCGAGCATCTATGTCTGGGTGGTGCTGTTGGTGACGCTGGGCTTCGGCTCGATAGGTTTCTACGACGACTATCTGAAGGTGACGAAGCAGTCGCATCTCGGCTTTTCCGGCAAGGCGCGGCTGGCGCTCGAATTCGTCATCGCCGGCATCGCCGCCTGGGCGATCATGCATAATGGCCAGGCGCCGTTCTCCTCGTCGCTGACATTCCCCTTCGCCAAGGAATTCCTGATCAATCTCGGCTGGTTCTTCGTTCCGTTCTCCTGCTTCGTCATCGTGGGAGCGGGCAATGCGGTGAATCTCACCGACGGTCTGGATGGCCTGGCGATCGTGCCGATCATGATCGCGGCGGCGTCCTTCGGCGTCATTGCCTATCTCTCCGGCAATGCCGTATTCGCCGAGTATTTGCAGATCCATTTCGTGCCCGGCACCGGCGAACTGGCTGTTGTGCTAGGCGCGGTCATCGGCGCCGGCCTCGGCTTTCTCTGGTTCAACGCGCCGCCGGCGGCGATCTTCATGGGCGACACCGGCTCGCTGGCCATGGGCGGGCTGATCGGCACCGTTGCGGTCGCCACCAAGCACGAGATCGTGCTGGTCATCGTCGGCGGGCTGTTCGTGGTCGAGATCCTGTCCGTCATCATCCAGGTCGGCTACTTCAAGATGACCGGCAAGCGTGTGTTCCTAATGGCGCCGATCCATCACCACTTCGAAAAGCTCGGCTGGACCGAAAGCCAGGTGGTGATCCGCTTCTGGATCATCGCCGTCATCCTGGCGCTGGTCGGCCTTTCCACCCTCAAGCTCAGATAGGCGCGCCCCGTGATTCCCGCCGCATCCTTCGCAGGCAAGCGTGTTTCGCTCTTCGGGCTCGGCGGCTCGGGGATCGCGACCGCGCACGCGCTGATCGAGGGCGGGGCTGAGGTTCTGGCCTGGGACGACAATCCCAACAGTGTCGCCAAGGCGGCAGCCGCCGGGATTGCAACCGGCGACCTGCACACAGCCGACTGGGCCACGTTCTCCGCTTTCGTGCTGTCGCCCGGCGTGCCGCTGACGCATCCCAAACCGCACTGGACGGTGGAACTGGCGCGCGGTTCGGGTGTCGAGATCATCGGCGACGTCGAGCTTTTCTGCCGCGAGCGGACGCTCGGCGCGCCAGCCGCCCCCTTCATCGCCATCACCGGCACCAACGGCAAGTCGACGACCACGGCGCTGACGGCGCATATATTGAAGGCTTCCGGCCGCGATACGCAGATGGGCGGCAATATCGGCCGCGCCGTGATGACACTCGATCCGCCGCAACCCGACCGGCACTATGTCGTCGAATGCTCGTCCTACCAGATCGACCTCGCACCATCGATCAATCCGACGGCCGGCATCCTGCTCAATTTGACGCCGGATCACCTCGACCGTCACGGCACCATGCAGCATTACGCTTCGATCAAGGAGCGGCTGGTTGCCGGCAGCGGGACCGCGATCGTCGGCATCGACGATTCCTGGTGTGCGCAGATTGCCGAACGGCTGGAGCGGGCGGGGCGGCACGTCATCCGCATTTCGAAGCGGCTGCCGCTGACCGACGGCTATTTCGCCGATGGCACCAATTTGATGGAAGCGGTGCATGGCCGCTACAGCCGGGTCGCCTTCCTCGAAGGCATCGGCTCGCTGCGCGGGCAGCACAATGCGCAAAACGCGCTTGCCGCGGTGGCCGCCTGCCTCAAGGTCGGGCTCGACCTCGGCGAGATCCAGTCCGGACTGGAAAGCTTTCCGGGCCTGGCGCATCGCATGGAGCAGGTCGGCCGCAAGGACCACGTGCTGTTCGTCAACGATTCCAAGGCGACCAACGCCGATGCGGCGGCACCCGCGCTGTCGAGCTTTTCACGCATCTACTGGATCGCCGGCGGCCTGCCCAAGGAAGGCGGCATCGAGCCGCTGCGCGGCTTCTTCCCGCGTATCGCCAAGGCCTATCTGATCGGCGAGGCAGCGCCGGCCTTTTCGGCGACCCTGGGCGAGGCGGTGCCGTATGAGATATCGGGCACGCTTGCAGCCGCGGTCGAGCATGCCGCGCATGATGCGGCCAAGGACGATGGCGGCGAGGCGGTGGTGCTGTTGTCGCCGGCCTGCGCCAGTTTCGACCAGTTCAAGAATTTCGAGGTCCGCGGCGAAGCCTTCAGGCAAGCTGCGAATGCTATCGAGGGCGTCAAACCCATCGGAGGGGCACGATAATGCAGAGCCGTCTCGACAAAAGCCCGGTTGCGACCTGGTGGTGGACCATCGATCGCTGGTTCCTGGCGGCGTTCCTGTCGCTGATGGGGCTGGGCATAGTTTTGTCCTTCGCCGCAAGTCCCGCGGTCGCCGAACGCATCGGCCTCGACAGTTTCCATTTCGCGACCAGGCAGATCATCTTCACCGTGCCGGCGCTCGGCGTGATGCTGGCGGTGTCCTTCCTCGATTCCAGAGAAATCCGGCGCATGGCGCTGATCATGCTGTGCCTGATGCTGGTGCTGATGGTGGCGGTGCTCTACATCGGCGTCGAGGTGAAAGGCGCGCGGCGCTGGGTGTCGCTTGCCGGCCTGTCGATCCAGCCCTCGGAGTTTTTGAAACCCGCCTTTGTCATCATGTGCGCCTGGCTGTTCGCCGAACACAAGCGCCAGCCCGACATTCCGGGCAATCTCTTCGCCATGTTGCTCTTGGTACTGGTCGTATCGCTGCTGGTGGCGCAGCCGGACCTCGGCCAGACCATGCTGACGACCGGCACCTGGGGCATCATGTTCTTCATGGCGGGGCTGCCATGGCTGTGGATCGTCGTGCTCGGAGCGGCCGGCGTCGGCGGCGTCTTTGCCGCCTATACGGTATTTCCGCACGTCGCCCTGCGTATCGACAAGTTCCTCACTGGCGAAGGCGACACGTTCCAGGTCGATATGGGCCGCGACGCATTGATCAATGGCGGCTGGTTCGGCGTCGGGCCGGGCGAGGGCACCGTCAAGCGGGTCATCCCCGACAGCCATGCCGATTTCGTCTTTTCGGTCGCGGGCGAGGAATTCGGATTGATCATGTGTTTCTTCATCATGTCCATCTTCGCCTTCATCGTGCTGCGCGGCCTCAACACGGCGCTGAAGGAGCATGACGATTTCACCCGCTATGCGGTCGGCGGCCTCGTCACCGTGTTCGGCCTGCAGGCAGTCATCAACATGTGCGTCAACCTGCAGCTGGTGCCGGCCAAGGGCATGACGCTGCCGTTCATCTCCTATGGCGGCTCTTCGCAGATTGCCATCGCCATCTCGATGGGAATGGTGCTGGCGCTGACGCGCAAGCGACCGGAAAAGCGCAAGCAGGTGGGCTTTGCCTTGCCACAGCGCGCCATGCCGGCGGAGTGACATGGCCAGAGGCGTTATCCTTCTCTCGGCGGGCGGAACCGGCGGACATCTGTTTCCGGCCGAGGCACTGGCGCATGAGTTGAACGCGCGTGGCTGGACGGTGCATCTGGCGACCGACGACCGCGCTGAGCGCTTTGCCGGCCACTTCCCGGCCGCCGCCATCCACCCGATCCAGTCCGCGACGCTGGGCTCCAAAAATCCTGTTGCCCTGCTTGGCGCTTTCTGGAAAATCTGGCGCGGCGTGCGCCAGGCGTCCGCCATCATCGGCAGGATCAGGCCCGATACCGTGGTCGGCTTTGGCGGCTATCCGACCTTGCCGCCGCTCTACGCCGCGACGCGGCGCAAGGTGCCGACGCTGATCCACGAGCAGAACGCGGTGATGGGACGCGCCAACCGGGCGCTGGCCAGCCGCGTCGATGCGATTGCCGGTGGCTTCCTGCCCCAAGACGAAAGCGCCGTCGGCGCCAAGACGGTGACGACAGGCAATCCGGTTCGCCCACAGGTGCTCGAAGCCGCAAAGACCGCCTACGTCGCCTCGGCCGGAGATGATCCCTTCCGCCTGCTGGTGTTCGGCGGCAGCCAGGGCGCGCAGTTCTTCTCCGATGCGGTGCCGGCGGCCGTCGCTTTGCTCCCCGACGCACTCCGCAAGCGGCTGGTGATCACGCAGCAGGCTCGGGCCGATGACGTCGGGCGGGTGAAGGCGGCCTATGCAGCGCTCGGTGTCGTTGTCGAGGTCTCGCCCTTCTTCAGCGACATGGCGGCGCGTATAGCGGCCGCACAGCTGGTTATGTCGCGCTCCGGCGCGTCGACCGTCTCGGAAATCGCCGTCATCGGGCGACCGGCGCTGCTGGTGCCCTATCCCTATGCGCTCGATCACGACCAGGCCGCGAACGCAGCCGCTCTTGCGGCCGCCGGCGGTGGCGAGGTGGAGCCGCAATCCTCACTTTCGCCCGAGCGCATCGCGGCGTTGATCGGCGCCCTGATGGCCGAGCCCGAACGGCTCACGGCAATGGCTGCCGCGGCGAAGTCGGTCGGCAAACCGGATGCCGCACGGTTGCTCGCCGATCTCACAGAGGCTATTGCGTCCCGCAAAACCGTTTCGGATTTTAAGAAGGGAACGCACGCATGAAGATGCCGCAGACCATAGGCCTCGTGCATTTCATCGGCATTGGCGGCATCGGCATGAGCGGCATCGCCGAAGTGCTGCACAATCTCGGCTACAAGGTGCAGGGGTCCGACCAGGCCGACAGCGCCAATGTGCAGCGGCTGCGCGACAAGGGGATCGAATGCTTTGTCGGCCACAGGGAAGAAAACCTCGGCGATGCCGAAGTGGTGGTTGTCTCGACGGCTATCAAGAAATCCAACCCCGAACTGAAGGCGGCACGGGAGAAATTGCTGCCGATCGTGCGCCGCGCCGAAATGCTGGCCGAACTGATGCGCTTCCGCCAGGCAGTGGCGATCGGCGGCACGCACGGCAAGACGACGACGACCTCGATGGTAGCGACGCTGCTCGAAGCCGGCGGGCTCGACCCGACCGTCATCAATGGCGGCATCATCAACGCCTATGGCACCAATGCGCGCATGGGGGACGGCGAGTGGATGGTGGTCGAAGCCGACGAGAGCGACGGGACCTTCCTCAAGCTGCCGGCCGATATCGCCGTCGTCACCAATATCGATCCCGAACATCTCGATCACTACGGCAGTTTCGAGAAGGTGCGCGAAGCCTTCCGCCAGTTCGTCGAGAACGTGCCGTTCTACGGCTTCGGCGTCATGTGCACCGACCACCCGGAGGTGCAGGCGCTGGTCGGCCGAATCGAGGATCGCCGCGTCATCACCTATGGCGAGAACGCGCAGGCCGACGTGCGCTTCACCAACCATCGCATGGCCGGCGCGACCTCGGAATTCGACGTGGTGATCCGCGACCGCAAGGGACGCGGCCAGACGACGATATCGGATCTGCGCCTGCCGATGCCCGGCCGCCACAACGTTTCCAATGCGACGGCGGCGATCGCGGTGGCGCATGAGCTCGGCCTGTCGGCCGAGGCGATCAAGAAAGGCCTGTCGTCCTTCGCCGGCGTCAAGCGTCGCTTCACCCAAACCGGCTCCTGGAATGGCGTCGAAGTGTTCGACGATTACGGCCACCATCCGGTCGAGATCGCTGCGGTGCTGAAAGCCGCGCGCAGCGCCACCAAGGGCCGCGTCATCGCCATTGCCCAGCCGCACCGTTTTACCCGGCTGCATGATCTGTTCAATGAATTCTCCGCCTGCTTCAACGACGCCGACACGGTGATGGTGGCGCCGGTCTACGCCGCCGGCGAGGAGCCGATCGAAGGCGTGACCTCGGATGCGCTGGTGTCGCGCATCCGGGCCGGCGGCCATCGCGACGCGCGCTACATCGAGGGTCCGGAGGCAATAGCGCCTGTTGTCCGTGATCTGGCCAGGCCCGGCGACTTCGTCGTCTTTCTCGGCGCCGGCAACATCACGCAATGGGCCTATGCGCTGCCCAAGGAGCTGGCCGTCTCATGATGCAGGGCCAGGCGCTGATCGACAGACTTGGCGGCCGGCTTGCCGGCCTGCGCGGCCGCATCACGCCGAATGCCGAGATGGACAAGATCACCTGGTTCCGCGCCGGAGGACTGGCCGAGGCGCTCTTTCAGCCAGCGGACGAGGCGGACCTCGCTGCTTTCCTGAAAGCGGTTCCCGAAGAGATACCGCTGACCATAGTCGGCGTCGGCTCGAACTTGCTTGTGCGCGATGGGGGTATTCCGGGTTTCGTCATAAGACTGTCGGCCAAGGGGTTCGGTGAAACCGAAATTGTTTCGCCGACATCGATCAAGGCTGGCGCGGCCACGCCCGACAAGCGCATTGCCGCGGCGGCGCTGGAAGCCGGCATCGGCGGCTTCCATTTCTACCACGGCATACCGGGCGCCATCGGCGGGGCGCTGAGGATGAACGCCGGCGCCAATGGCGTCGAGACGCGCGAGCGCGTCGTCGAGGTGCGTGCGCTCGACCGCAAGGGCAACGTCCAGACGCTGAGCAATGCCGATATGGGCTATGCCTACCGGCACTCGTCGGCACCGTCCGGGCTGATCTTTACCTCGGCGATTTTCGAGGGCTTTGCCGAGGACAAGGCAGTGATCAAGGCGGCGATGGACGCGGTGCAGAACCATCGCGAGACGGTGCAGCCGATCCGCGAGAAGACCGGTGGCTCGACCTTCAAGAATCCTGAAGGCACCTCAGCCTGGAAAGAGATCGACAAGGCAGGGTGTCGCGGCCTGCTGATCGGCGGCGCGCAGATGTCGCCCATGCACTGCAATTTCATGATCAACACCGGGACAGCGACCGGCTACGAACTCGAATATCTCGGCGAAACAGTGCGCACGCGGGTGCTCGAACATTCCGGCATCCGGCTGCACTGGGAGATCAAGCGCATCGGGGACTTCCGCCCCGGACACGCCGTGCAGGAGTTTCTTGGACAGCTGCTCTAGCCGCGGTTGAAGTTCATGTGACGCATGAACTTCAACCGGTCCGGAACGACCGCGCAACCGTTGCTCCAAAGACTCAACAGCGCGGTTTTCGCATCCATTTTCTCAGAAAGTGAATCTCCCGGAATCATAAGCACTTGCCAGTGAATCAACTCTCTGATTCTCTGCTCCAAAGCGTTTCCTGATTTGAGTCGTTCGACGCGTTTCCCGCGTTTTCCGTCTGGGGGGCAACCTGCCGGGAGACTCGGACTCAATGTTGCGGAAATCTTGGTTTTTGATCCGCCGTGAGAGGGGATGACGGGGAATGAAAAACAAGCATGTGGCCGTCCTGCTGGGTGGTTTCTCGTCCGAGCGGCCCGTGTCCCTGTCTTCGGGGAAGGCCTGTGCCGATGTGCTTGAGACGGAAGGCTATCAAGTCACGCGCGTCGATGTCGGGCGCGACGTCGGCTCCGTGCTTGCCGATCTCAGGCCCGATGTCGCCTTCAATGCGCTGCATGGTCCTTTTGGCGAGGACGGCACCATTCAGGGCATTCTCGAATATCTCGGCATTCCCTACACCCATTCCGGCGTGCTCGCCTCGGCGCTTGCGATGAACAAGGAGCAGTCGAAGAAAGTCGTGAAATTGGCCGGTGTCCCCGTCGCCGAATCGAAGGTCGCCAATCGCTTCGCCATTCAGAACAACCATCCGATGAAGCCGCCTTATGTGGTGAAGCCGGTCAATGAGGGGTCGAGCTTCGGCGTCGTGATCGTGCATGAGGGGCAGTCGCATCCGCCGCAGGTCATCGGCTCGTCCGAGTGGAAATATGGCGATACCGTCATGGTCGAGCGTTACATCCATGGGCGCGAGCTGACCTGTGCCGTCATGGGCGACGTGGCGCTTGGCGTCTGCGAGATCATCCCGACGGGCCATTCGTTCTATGACTACGATTCAAAATATGTCGCGGGCGGATCAAAACACGAATGCCCCGCAAAAGTTTCACCGAATATTTACCAAAAAATACAGACACTGGCGCTCAAGGCTCACCAAGCTGTCGGCTGTCGGGGCGTTTCCCGGTCGGACTTCCGTTATGACGATCGTCACTCCGAAAATGGCGAGGTTGTATGGCTCGAGGTCAATACCCAGCCGGGCATGACGCCGACGTCTCTGGTGCCTGAAATCGCCGCCCAGGCAGGGCATTCGTTCGGCGATCTGTTGAGTTGGATGGTGGAGGACGCTTCGTGTCTGCGTTGAAATGGGGGCAGGGCAAGGGGAAGGGCGTGGCCGGGCCGGCGCTGTTCAGCCTGCCATTGTCGTTCGACCATTTCGTGCTGCCGCGCGTGCTTCGCCGCCCGGTGCGTATCCTGGCGCGTCTGGGCGAGGGCGAATTCCAGGCGCCGCGCTTCTCCGCCGCGATCATGTCGGCAGTGCTCATTGCTTCGAGCGGCGCCTATGGCGCCTATCTCGGCGGTCATGCCGACGGCATCGTCCAGAGCATCACTGCCCGGACCGGCTTTGCCGTCGACCAGGTCAAGGTGGTCGGCAATCGCCAGACGTCCGAGATCGATATTCTCGACAGGCTCGAGCTCGATGGCTGGACGTCGCTGATCGGCTTCGATGCCGAGGCGGCGCGGGAACGCATCGCCACCTTGCCCTGGATCGAGGTCGCCGCGGTGCGCAAGGTCTATCCGCACACGTTGGAGGTGCGCGTCGAGGAGCGTCAGGCGTTCGCGCTTTGGCAGCAGGGCAGCGATCTCTCCGTCATCGAAAAAGACGGTGCCGTTATCGCGCCGTTCTCGGGTGGCAAGCAGGTGCTGCTGCCATTGCTGATCGGAGCCGGCGCGCCGGCCAAGGCGCCGGAATTCCTGGCGAAGATCGAAAAATACCCGGATCTCGCGACCCGCATCAGGGGCTATGTCCGTGTCGGCGATCGGCGCTGGGACCTGAAGCTGGACAATGGCATCACCGTCAAGCTCCCCGAGGATGGCGAGGATCAGGCACTCGCCGAACTCGTCGGCATGGACCATGACAAGGGGCTGTTGTCGCGCGACATCGCCGCCGTCGACATGCGGCTGTCGGACCGGCTGGTCGTGCAGCTGACGCCGGAGGCGGCGACTCAGCGCGAAGCCGCGCTCAACGAGAAACCGAAAACGCTGAAGCGCAAGCCGGAGACGAAGATATGAGCTGGCTTGGCGGTTCAGGCGATGCCTCGTCGCGCCGCTCCGGCACCTTGACGGTGCTGGATGTCGGTTCGAGCAAGGTCTGCTGCATGGTGGCGAAGCTGAAGCCGTGCGATGACGGCAAGCTGCTGCGCGGACGCTCGCACCGCATCCAGGTGATCGGCATCGGCCATCAGAAGTCGCAGGGCGTCAAATCGGGCGTCGTCATCGATCTCGATCGTGCCGAACATGCCATTCGTCTCTCCGTCGACGCCGCCGAGCGCATGGCCGGGCTGACGGTCGATTCGCTGATCGTGAACATGACCGCCGGCCGGCTGAAGAGCGAAGCTTTCTCGGCAACCATCAATCTCGGCGGCCATGAGGCCGACGAGGCCGACATCAAGCGGGTGCTCGGTGCCGGCGCCAAGCAGGCGCTGAAGACCGAGCGCGAGGTGGTCCATTCGCTCCCCGTCGGCTTCTCGCTCGACGCTGAGCGCGGCGTGCGCGATCCGCGCGGCATGGTCGGCGACACGCTTGGCGTCGACATGCATGTGCTGACCGGCGACGCCGCTCCGATGCGCAACCTGGAGCTCTCCATCAACCGCTCGCATCTTTCGGTCGAGCGCATGGTGGCGACGCCCTATGCCAGCGGGCTGGCGGCATTGGTCGACGACGAGCTGGAACTGGGCGCCGCCTGCATCGATATGGGCGGCGGCACGACGACGATCTCGGTGTTTTCGGAAGGCAAGTTCGTCCATGGCGACGCCATCGCCATCGGCGGCAACCACGTCACGCTGGACATGGCCAAGGGACTGTCCACCTCGCTCGATGCCGCCGAACGGCTGAAGGTGATGCACGGTTCGGCGTTGCCCGGCAGCGCCGATGACCGCGACCTGGTCTCGATCCAGCCGATCGGCGACGAGGGCGAAGTGCCGCTCCAGATTCCGCGCTCCGTCATGACGCGTATCGTGCGCGCCCGCATCGACGAGACGCTCGAGCTTTTGCGCGACCGGCTGAACAAGTCCGGCTACGGCAATGCGGTGGGCAAGCGCGTGGTGCTGACCGGCGGCGCCAGCCAGCTTGCCGGCCTGCCGGAAGCGGCGCGCCGCATCCTGGGGCGCAATGTGCGCATCGGCCGCCCGCTCGGCGTGGCGGGCCTGCCCGAAGCGGCGAAGGGGCCGGCCTTCTCGGCGGCCGTCGGTTTGTTGATCTATCCGCAGATGGCGAGCTTCGAGAGCCATCCGGCGAAAGGAATTTCCGGTCTCAGGATGACTGGAACGGGCGGAAAACTGCATCGCATGAGTCAGTGGTTGAGAGACAGTTTCTAATTGACGGGGACAGCCCCATAAGTGGCCGCGGCGGCGAAGCGGCAGGAAAGGCAAAGGACGGAGACAATGACCATCAATCTGCAAAAGCCGGACATCACCGAGCTTAAGCCACGCATCACCGTGTTCGGCGTCGGCGGCGGCGGCGGCAACGCCGTCAACAACATGATCACCGCCGGTCTGCGCGGCGTCGAGTTCGTTGTCGCCAACACCGACGCGCAGGCGCTGACCATGTCGAAAGCCGACCGGCTGATCCAGCTCGGCGCGCATGTCACCGAGGGGCTGGGCGCCGGATCCCAGCCTGAAGTGGGCCGCGCGGCAGCGGAAGAATGCATCGACGAGATCATCGATCACCTGTCCAACACCCATATGTGCTTCGTCACCGCGGGCATGGGCGGCGGCACGGGCACGGGAGCGGCGCCGGTCGTGGCGCGCGCCGCCCGCGAGAAGGGCATCCTCACTGTCGGCGTCGTCACCAAGCCGTTCCATTTCGAAGGCCAGCGCCGCATGAAGACGGCGGATTTCGGCATCGAGGAGCTGCAGAAATGCGTCGACACACTGATCGTCATCCCTAACCAGAACCTGTTCCGGCTGGCCAATGACAAGACCACCTTCGCCGACGCGTTCGCCATGGCTGACCAGGTGCTCTATTCGGGTGTAGCCTGCATCACCGACCTGATGGTCAAGGAAGGCCTGATCAATCTCGACTTCGCCGACGTTCGTTCGGTGATGCGCGAGATGGGCAAGGCGATGATGGGCACCGGTGAGGCCTCGGGCGAGGGCCGCGCGATGGCGGCCGCGGAAGCCGCGATCGCCAACCCGCTGCTCGACGAGACCTCGATGAAGGGCGCCAAGGGCCTACTGATCTCGATCACCGGCGGCCGCGACCTGACGCTGTTCGAAGTCGACGAAGCGGCGACCCGCATCCGCGAGGAGGTCGATCAGGACGCCAACATCATCCTGGGCGCCACTTTCGACGAGGAGCTCGAAGGCGTCATCCGCGTCTCGGTTGTCGCCACCGGCATCGACAAGTCGGCGGCCGAAATCGCCGCCGCGCCGATCTCGATCCGCACCGCGCCGCAGAAGCCAGCCGCCCGCCCGGCCGTTGCCGCGGCGGAAAGCCGCCCCGCGCCGGCCCAGCAGGCTGCGTACGAGCCGCGCGCCGCCGATCCGGTCGCGGAAGCGATCCAACTGGCCGAAGCAAACGCCGCGGCGATGGCGCAAGCCCGTCCGGCGCCAATTGCCCATGCGGATGATTTCCGTCCGCAGAGCAAGATCTTCCAGGCTCCGCCGGCGCAGCCGCAACCGATGGTGCAGCCCGTGGTCCAGCAGATGCAGCCGGCGCCTCAGCCGCGCGAGATCCTGCGCGAAGTCCAGCAGCCGGTCGCGATGGCTCCCCAGCGCATGCCGCGCGTCGAGGACTTTCCGCCTGTCGTGAAGGCCGAGGTCGACGCCAAGAGCCGCCCGGCCGACCATGAGAACAGCGGACCGATGGGGCTCTTGAAGCGTCTGACCAACGGCCTGACGCGCCGCGAGGAAGAGCCAGCACGCCTGCAGCCGGCGCAGCCGCGCGAGCCCAAGCTGCGTCAGGCGGCACCGGAAGTGCGCCGTCTGGCAAGCCAGGACGCGCAGCTCTACGCGCCCCGTCGCGGCCAGCTCGATGACCAAGGCCGCCTGACGCCGCAGGCCAGGGCGACTCAGGAGGACGACCAGCTGGAAATTCCGGCGTTCCTGCGCCGCCAGGCCAACTGAGCGGTTAACGGGCTGTAACAATTGTTAACAGGCAGGCAAGGAATTGCTTGCCTGTTAACGTTTAAAAGGATGCAAATTCAGGCACTTAAGAGGCTATCCATACGTCGGTTGCGGTTACAGAGAGTAAGAAACCGTGATTTGGACTATCCCTGATGGGACATTATCTTCGCTGCCTACCGTCGTCGGTTTGCCGGGATTTCGGGGGAAGTGACCTGGCCTGCCGATTTTTACAAGAGAGCCGCGCCCTCGGGCTGGAGAAGCGGACCTAGGCATTTCGGGCTTATGGGGATTGTCTTGCACGACTATCAGACGACAGTGAAGGCGCGCGCGTCGCTTACGGGCACCGGCGTTCACAGCGGCAAGGAAGTTTCCATCAGCTTTCTCCCGGCGGATGCCGACACCGGCATCGTTTTCCAGCTTTTTAGTGAGAACGGGCAAGGTCGCGAGTTCCGCGCCCTGTTTTCCGAGATCGGCGCAACCGACCTGTGCACCATGCTCGGTGATCCCTCTGGCGAGCACATCGCCACGGTCGAGCACATCATGGCGGCGCTGTTCGGGCTCGGCATCGACAATGTCATCATCGAGATCGACGGCCATGAGGTCCCTATCCTCGACGGCAGCGCCATGGCGTTCGTCGAGGCCATAGACCAGGCCGGCATCGAAACGCTGTCGGTCAAGCGGCGCTACATCCGGATCGTCAAGCCGGTCCGCATCGAGAACGGCGCCTCCTGGGCTGAGTTCAGGCCCTATGACGGCACTCGCTTCGAGGTCGAGATCGATTTCGAAAGCCCAGCGATCGGCCGGCAGCTGTTCGCGTCCGACATCAATGCGGACATTTTCCGCCGCGACATCGCGCGCGCCCGCACCTTCGGCTTCATGAAGGACGTCGAGCGGCTGTGGGCCGCCGGCTATGCGCTGGGATCCTCGCTTGAGAATTCGCTGGTCATCGGTGACGACAACCGCGTCATCAACATGGGCGGCTTGCGCTACCCCAACGAGTTCGTACGCCATAAGACGCTGGACGCCATGGGCGACCTGGCACTGGCTGGGGCCCGCTTCATCGGCTGCTTCCGCTCCTATCGTGGCGGCCATAGGCTGAATGCGGCCGCCTTGCGGCGCGTGCTGTCGGACCGTACCGCATTCGAGATCGTCGAAACGACCCGCCGCGAGCGCGGCCGTGCGGCCGAGATGAGCGCCGTCAACGCGCCTCTCTATGCGCCCTGGATGATCTGAGTCACCGCCACTTTCCGGATGCCATCGCAGATCACTAGTGTTGCATGAATGCATCATTTGCCGGCGAAATCGCAGGGATGCTCCGGCGCGGCCCGGCCGCCACAAAAATGTTCGATTGCCTAGACATAGCGTTGCCGGGCAAGGCGGTTATGGTTTATGGCTGCTGCCGTCGATAGTGCATGTCGCCTGGAAGTGGGGACCAGTTTTGGGGAAACGATATGCAACAGGCACTGAAATAACGCCGAAAGGGCGCAATCCAATCATGTTCTTCAAGCGAGTCGGTCAATTGAAAGCGCCGCAGCGGTCCGTTTTCCTGGCGCTTTCGGTGGTTGTTCCATCGCTCTTCCTGTCTGCTTGCATGTCGTCGGAAAAAGATATCGACCTGTCGACCTATGTCGACCAGACCGAACCGGCCGACGTTCTCTACAACCAAGGGCTCGCCAATCTGAATGCCGGACGCCTCGACGAGGCGAGCAAGAAGTTCGACGCGGTCGACCGCCAGCATCCTTATTCGGAGTGGGCCCGCAAATCGATGGTGATGGGCGCGTTCGCCGACTATCGCAAGGGCAGCTACGACGAAGCGATCGCGTCGGCCAAGCGTTATCTGACGCTGTATCCGTCAACGGATGACGCGGCTTATGCGCAGTACATCATCGGCCTTAGCTACTACCGCCAGATCAAGGACGTGACGCAGGATCAGAAGGAAGCGCGCCAGACCGTGCAGACCATGCAGGATCTCGTGACGCGCTGGCCTAATTCAGAATATGTCGATGACGCCAAGGAAAAGATCCGCTTCGCCAACGACCAGCTCGCCGGCAAGGAGATGCAGATCGGCCGCTATTATCTCGAACGTCGCGAATACATCGCCGCGGTCAAGCGCTTTCGCAATGTGGTCGAGAATTATTCCAACACCCGGCATGTCGAGGAGGCGCTGGCGCGCCTGACCGAGAGCTATTATGCGATGGGCCTGACTTCGGAGGCGCAGACCGCTGCCGCCGTTCTCGGCACCAATTATCCCGACAGCCCATGGTACAAGGATTCCTACAAGCTCCTGCAGAGCAACGGGCTTGCGCCGCGCGAGAGTGCTGGCTCGTGGATATCCAAGGCCGGGAAACTGATCACCGGCGCCTGATGCAGGCGTAACGATGCTTTCCAGGCTGTCGATCCGCGATATCGTCCTGATCGAGAAGCTGGATATCGACTTCCAGCCCGGTCTCTCGGTGCTGACGGGCGAGACCGGCGCCGGAAAATCCATCCTGCTCGACGCTCTGTCCTTGGCGCTTGGGGCTCGCGGTGACGCTTCCCTGGTGCGCCACGGCGCGGCACAGGGCCAGGTGATTGCCGTGTTCGACGTGCCGCGCAACCATCCGGTGCGCGCGTTGCTTGCCGAGAATGCCATCGAGGACGACGGCGACATCATCCTGCGCCGCTTGCAGACTGTGGACGGCCGCACCCGCGTCTTCGTCAACGATCAGCCGTCCAGCGTGACGCTGATGCGCGACGTCGGCCGCGCGCTGGTCGAGATCCACGGCCAGCATGACGAACGCGCCCTTGTCGATCCCGGCGCGCATCGCGACGTGCTCGACGCTTTCGGCGGCCATCTCGGCGCCGTCCGGTCGACGGGCGAGGCCTGGCGGCACTGGCGCGCCTGCGAGCAGGAGCTCTCGCGCCATCGTGCCAAGGTGGCGGCGGCGGCGCGCGAAGCGGACTACCTGCGCGCAGCGGTTGCCGAACTGACCAAGCTCGATCCGCAGCCGGGTGAGGAGACTGAGCTTGCCGACTTGCGCGCCCACATGATGCGGGCCGAGAAGATCGCCTCCGAAATCCACGACGCGCAGGACGTGCTTTCGGGTCCATCCTCGCCCTTGCCGCAACTGGCCAGCCTGCTCAGGCGGTTGCAGCGCAAGGCAGGCGAGGCCCCCGGGCTGCTCGACGAAGTGGTCAAGTCGCTGGATGAGGCGATGCTGTCGCTCGACGCGGCGCAGTCGGGTGTCGAGGCGGCTTTGCGCGCCACCGAATATGATCCACAGCGGCTGGAAAAGGCGGAAGAGCGGTTGTTTTCGCTGCGCGCGGCATCGCGCAAGCACAGCGTTGCCGTCGATGATTTGGCGCAATTGCGCGACACGATGGTTGCCGATCTTGCCGATCTCGATGCCGGCGAGGAGCGCCTTCATGGGCTGGAAAAGCAGGCGGCCGCAGCGCGCGAAGCCTATGACATCGCCGCCGCGCAGTTGTCCTCGCTTCGCCATGCCGCGGCGGTCGGCCTGACCAAGGCCGTGATGGCCGAACTGCCGGCGCTGAAGCTCGAACGCGCCGCCTTCATCGTCGAGATGAAGAGCGAGGCCGAGAGCCGCATGGAAGAGGGCATCGACCAGATCGAGTTCTGGGTGCGCACCAATCCCGGCACGCGACCCGGGCCGATGATGAAGGTTGCTTCCGGCGGCGAGCTTTCGCGCTTCCTACTGGCGCTGAAGGTGGCGCTGGCCGACCGGGGCTCGGCGCCAACGCTGGTCTTCGATGAAATCGACACAGGGGTGGGCGGCGCCGTCGCGGATGCCATCGGCCAGCGGCTGGCAAGATTGTCCAGGCGCGTGCAGGTGCTCTCGGTCACCCATGCGCCGCAGGTGGCGGCCCGCGCGGCGACGCACTTCCTGATCTCCAAGTCCGGCAGCACCGACAAGGTCGCGACCGGCATCGCCGAAATGGACCGGGCGGCGCGCCAGGAAGAGATCGCGCGCATGCTGGCCGGCGCCACCATCACCGACGAAGCGCGCGCGGCCGCCGAGAGATTGCTGCGGGAGAATACGGCGGCTGCCTGAAAGCTCGTTTCCCGTGAAGGCGAGTCAGGATATGGCTGCATCCTGCTGTTCAGGAATGATTTTTTCGCAGGCCGGCTCCCTCCTGCCAAATCCTGATTTATAGTGGCGCCCAACCAAAGTGCGCCGCGCCTTGGTTATTGTTTTGTGCATGTCGTTGCCCCAAAATCGCACCGTATTTTGGGCGGCGTGCATTGGTCAGGGAAGCCGTGCGATGTCTGAAAGACCAGTCGATTCACTCAGTGAGAGCGAAGCCGAAGCGGAGCTGAAGCGCCTGGCGCAGGAGATCGCGGAGCACGACCGCCGCTACCATACCGAGGACGCGCCTGTTATCACCGACGCCGCCTATGATGCGCTGACCCGGCGCAACTTCGCCATCGAGCAGCGCTTTCCCGCCCTGGTGCGCGAGGATTCGCCATCGCGCAGGGTCGGTGCCGCGCCGGCGGAAGGCTTTGCCAAGGTGCGCCATGCCGTGCCCATGCTCAGCCTCGCCAAGGCCTATACCGACGAGGACGTCGCCGATTTCATCGAACGCGGCCGGCGCTTCTTCGACCGCGACAAGGATCTCGACATCGCCTTCACGGCCGAACCGAAGATCGACGGCCTGTCGGCCTCGCTGCGTTACGAGAACGGCGTGTTCGTGCAGGGCGCAACGCGCGGGGATGGCGCTGTCGGCGAAGACATCACCGCCAATCTGAGGACCATCGCCGATATTCCCGGCAGGCTGAAAGGCTCGGGCTGGCCCGAAATCATCGAGATACGCGGCGAGGTCTACATGACCTATGCCGAATTCGAGGCGCTGAAGCAGCGCTCAGCGGCCGCCGGCGGCCAGGACTATGTCAATCCGCGCAATACGGCGGCTGGGTCGCTGCGCCAGAAGGATCCATCGGTCACCGCCAGCCGGAACCTCAAATTCTTTGCCTATGCCTGGGGCTACACGACAGCCGACCCCGCTCCGACACAATACGATTCGGTGCAGAAATTCGCGGAATGGGGCTTCAAAGTCAGCCCGCTGATGGTGCGGGCGAGGTCGGTCGGCGAGCTGATCGCGCATTATCACCGCATCGAGGAACAGCGTTCTTCCTTGGGCTACGACATCGACGGCGTCGTCTACAAGGTCGACCAACTGGAGTTGCAGCGCCGGTGGGGCTTCGTCACCGGCGAACCGCGCTGGGCCATCGCGCACAAATTTCCGGCCGAACAGGCGATGACGACCGTGCAGAAGATCGATATCCAGGTCGGGCGCACCGGCACGCTGGCGCCGGTGGCGAGGCTTGCGCCCGTGACAGTCGGGGGCGTCGTGGTCGAGAACGTCACGCTGCACAACGAAGACTATATCAAGGGTTTCGACAGCAACGGCCAGCCGATCCGCGACGGCATCGACGTGCGCATCGGCGACACCGTGGTGATCCAGCGGGCAGGGGATGTCATCCCGCAGATCGTCAGTGTCGTCGTCGACAAGCGTCCGCCGGATGCCGTGCCTTACGAATTCCCACATACTTGCCCGATCTGCGGCTCGCCGGCGACGCGCGAAATCAACGAGAAGACCGGCAAGGAGGATTCCCGCAGGCGTTGCACGGGCGAACTGATCTGCCCCGCGCAAGCCGTGGAAGGGCTGCGCCACTTCGTGTCGCGCGGGGCCATGGATATCGAGGGACTAGGCGCGGAAAACATCGACCTGTTCTTCAATGCGGGCCTGGTCAAGACGGCCGCCGACATCTTCACGCTCAGGGATCGGCGTCCCGCCGTCACCAAGGCGCTGGCCGAGCGGCGCGAGGAGCAGGCGAGGCAGCGCGAGGCGGCGTCGGGCAAGACGCGCAAGAATGTGCGCAGCGTCGAGGACCGCAACTATGAAGGGTTGGACAAGCTCTTTGCGGCGATCGATTCGCGCCGCGAACCCGAGCTCGACCGCTTCATCTTTGCGCTTGGGATCCGCCATATCGGCGAAACGACGGCGGCCGTGCTTGCCCGGACGTTTTCGACAATCGAGGAACTGATCCGCGTCGGCAAGGAGACCGCGGCGGCTGACGATCCGCATAGTGTCTTCCCGTCGATCAACGGCATCGGCGATACGGTGATCAACGCGCTGGCCGATTTCTTCGGCAATGAGCGCAATGACGACGTGCTTGAGGCGTTGCTTAAACAGGTCAGGCCGAAGCCGTATGTCGTCACCGTCTCGGCCGACAGCGTGGTCGCGGGCAAGACCGTCGTGTTCACGGGCTCGCTGGAAAAGATGACGCGTTCCGAAGCCAAGGCGATGGCCGAACGGCTGGGCGCCAAGGTGGCGGGCTCGGTTTCGGCCAAGACCGATCTGGTAGTGGCGGGGCCCGGCGCCGGCTCGAAACTCAAGCTTGCCAGTGAACTCGGCATCGAGGTCATAGACGAGGACGCGTGGCTGCAGCGGATCGGCAAGGCATGATGTCAGGCGAATTCAAGGGGTTCGGCCAAAAGGCTATTCCGTTCCTGAAGGCACTTGATTTCCACCAGAGTCGCGAGTGGTTCGTAGAGAATCGCGACCTGTTCGAACAGGAATTGCGCGATCCGCTGGGCGATCTGGTGGAGACGCTCACACGCCGTTTCGGCGAGGCCGGGCTCGGCCTCAAGGGCGACCGCAAGAAATCACTGTTCCGGATCAACCGGGACGTGCGCTTCGCCAAGGACAAGCGGCCTTACAACCGGCATCTGTCGGCGATCCTGTCGCCCGACGGCACCAAGATGGAGCAGGGCGTGTTCTATGTCCACGTTGGGCTGGAACGCTGCTTCGCCGACATTGCCTGGTGGCAGCCCGCCCCGGAACTGTTGCTCGCCATGCGCAAGGCCATCGCGGCAAGGCCGGACAGGTTCCGCGCCCTGGTGGGCGCCTTGAAGAAGAACGGTCTGGAATTCGAGACGGAGGGCCGCATGAAGCGCACGCCGCGGGGCTTCGAGCATGTCGGCGATTCCGATCTGGCCGAGGCCATCCGC
This sequence comes from Mesorhizobium sp. B2-1-1, assembly GCF_006442975.2. Classification (NCBI taxonomy): domain Bacteria; kingdom Pseudomonadati; phylum Pseudomonadota; class Alphaproteobacteria; order Hyphomicrobiales; family Phyllobacteriaceae; genus Mesorhizobium; species Mesorhizobium sp. B2-1-1. The sequence goes on from NZ_CP083954.1 coordinate 2,983,291, forward strand.
AACCGTCATTTCTACGTCCAGCATGTCATCGATCCGGCGGGGATCCACACGGCGGCGCTGGTCGACGAGCTGGTCGATTTCACCATGCGCGCCAAGCCGCTGCTCGATTGGGGCAGGGCGATAGAGGGCAAGGTGGCGCAGGGCTAGGATTGGTCCTGGCAATCATTTCCGCTGATTGTTGGGCTCAACCGAATTCGTGTGACAAGGCGGGCCACGCTACCTAGATCAGGCCATTCTCCTGGGAGTTATCCATGGTGTCGGATGCAATTTCCGAGAACGGCGCAAAGAGCGATTTCTGGCAAGGCGTGCGGCTTTCCATGCCGGTCGTTGTGGCGTCGGCGCCGTTCGGGGTGCTGTTCGGGGCGCTGGCCGTCGACAATGGCTTCTCGGTGTTCGAAGCCTTCCTGATGAGTGCGATGATCTTCGGCGGCGCCAGCCAGATGGTCGGCATCGAGCTGTTCGGCCAGCATGTCGCGCCGTGGCTGATCGTGCTGTCAATCTTCGCCGTCAATTTTCGCCACGTGCTCTATTCGGCCGGTATCGGCCGGCGCATAGCGCACTGGCCCGTGGTCAGCCAAGCGCTCGGCTTCTTCATCCTCACCGATCCGCAGTTCGCCGTCGCCGAGGCGAGGGCGCAGTCCGGCGAGACGGTCGGCTTCGCCTGGTATCTCGGGCTCGGCCTGCCGGTCTATGTATTCTGGGTGATCGAAAGCGCGCTCGGCGCGGTGTTCGGCAAGCTCATCCCCGACACGCATGCGCTGGGCATCGATTTCCTGCTGCCGATCTATTTCCTTGGCCTGGTGATGGGCTTCCGCAAGCGGCCGTTGTGGCTGCCGGTGGTCGTCGCCAGTGCTTGCGCCTCGATCGTCGCCTACAAGATGGTAGGTTCACCCTGGCACGTTTCGATCGGCGCCATCGCCGGCGTGCTGCTGGCCGTCATCCTGCCGCCCCACCACTCAGGCGTGAAGGCACGGCCATGAGCACGACGTTCTGGATCATCATCGCCGGCGCGATCGCCACTTATCTTACGCGGATCGGCGGGCATCTGGTCATCTCGCGCTTCGACAATATCCATCCGCGCGTCGAGGCCGGCCTCAACGCGGTGCCGGCGGCGGTGCTGACGACATTGGTGGCGCCGGAACTGTTGAATGCCGGACCGGCGGAATGGGCGGCATTGGTTGTCACCGCCATGGTTTCGCTGCGCGGCGGGCTGATGGCGATGTTTTTGGCTGGTGCGGCGATGCTGATCCTGGCGCGGCAGTTCGTGGGGTAGAGTTCCGGGCGCGATCGTTCGAACGCTGGCGCCGCCTTAGACGCACTCAAATCTTAGCGCCATGCGGTAACGGCGCCGTTGCCTTTTCCAGCCAGGCCAGCGTCTCGCCGTCGAGCATCGGGCCGATCTCGGCCAGCACGCGGGCGTGGTAGGTGTCGAGCCAATGCAGCTCGTCGCGGGTCAACAAATCCGAGCGCACCAGCCTGACATCGATCGGCGCCAGGGTCAGCGTCTCGAAACCGTGCATGGCGATGTCGCCGCCGTCGATCTGCTCGGCCGGCGTCACCAGGATGAGGTTCTCGATGCGGATGCCGTAAGAACCTTCCTTGTAATAGCCCGGCTCGTTGGACAGCATCATGCCTTCGAGCAGCTTTTCGGTGCCCGTGCGGGCGATGCGTTGCGGGCCTTCGTGCACCGCCAGATAAGAGCCGACGCCATGGCCGGTGCCGTGGGCGAAGTCGCAGCCGTGCTTCCACAGCGCCATGCGGGCGACGGCGTCGATTTCCGAGCCGCGCGTGCCGGCGGGGAAACGCAGCGTGGAAATGCCGATCATGCCTTTCAGCACGAGCGTGAAGCGTTCGCGCATTTCCTCGGTCGGCTGGCCGATCGGCACGGTGCGGGTGATGTCGGTGGTGCCGTCCTGATATTGGGCGCCGGAATCGAGCAGGAACAGCTCGCCGGCCTGGAGCTTGCGGCTGGTGGCGCGTGAGACGCGGTAGTGCATGATGGCGCCATTCGGGCCGGCGCCCGAAATGGTGTCGAAGGAGACGTCGCGCAGCGGCATTTGCGTTTCCTCGCCGGTCTGCCGGCGCGTCTCTTCCAGCCGGGTGACGACCGCGATCTCGTCGAGCGAGCCGGGCTTCTGGCGGTCGAGCCAGCACAAAAGCTTCGCCACCGCCGCGCCATCGCGCCGATGCGCGGCGCGCGAGCCGTTGATCTCGGCCTGGTTCTTGGTGGCGCGCGGGATGCGGGCCGGGTCGGGAGCGGCAATCACCTCGCCGCCATTGTCCTCGACCAGCATGCGCAGCCTGTAGGCGGCCAAAACGGGGTCTAGCGCGATTTTCGCGCCGCTCTTGGCCAGCGCCACGACCGCGGCCTCGAATTCACCGGGCTCATGGGGCTCGGCAAGCTGGGTGAGATACGCCGCAACCTGGCGCGAGAATTTTCGGCTGTCCATGAATAGCCGGTGCCGTCCGTCGGCAGCGAGGACAGCGAAGCCGAGCGCCAGCGGCGTGTGCGGTACGTCGCCGCCACGGATGTTGAAGGCCCAGGCAATCGAGGAGGGATCCGTCAGCACCGCATGGGTGGCGCCCTCCTGGCCGATCGCCGCCGCCAGCCGCGCCAGCTTGTCCTTGGCGAGCTCGCCGGCAAAACCGATGGGATGGAGTTCGACAGGAGCGACCGGTGCATCCGGCTGATCCTTCCAGATTATGTCGATCGGGTTCGCCTCGAGCGGCACCAGCACGGCGCCGGTCTTTTCGGCCGAGGCCCGCAGCGCCTTGACCTCGCCGATCGTGTGCAGCCAGGGGTCGAAGCCGAGCCGCGCGCCCTTGCCGAGGTTATCCTTGAGCCAATTTGCAGGCGGATTGTCGACCAGGCTCTCGATCGAGAAGATACCGAGATCAACCTCGCCGCGCACCTGCAGCGTGTAGCGTCCGTCGACGAAGATGAAGGCGCGGTCGCGCAGGATGATGGCAACGCCGGCGGAGCCGCTGAAGCCGGTCAGCCATTTTAGCCGCGCCGAGCGGTCGGCGACATATTCGCCCTGATGCTCGTCGGCGCGGGGAACGACAAATCCATCCAGGCCGTTTTCCGCCAGCCATTGGCGCAGCAGCGCCACGCGCGGTCTGCCGACGGCCGGATTGCCAGCGGAATCAAAGGTCTGGAACATGGTGGCGTCTCCCTCGGATAGTGCCGACCGTAGCGCATGGAGCTGGAAACCGGAATCGATTTCAGCAGGGCCAGACGGGGCTGCGTCACCGTTTGAGATGGATCGTCACCCAGCCTTCGCGGTGCAGCGTTCTGACATGGCGAAAGCTCTGGCCGACATAGGCGGAGATCACCGCGTCGCGCTGCCGGTCGAGGATGCCTGACAGCACCAGCGAGCCGCCGAGGCTGATGTGTCGCGCCATTTCCGGCGCAAGCCGCATCAGCGGCCGCGCCAATATGTTGGCGACGATCAGGTCGAAAGGCGCACGCCTGGCAAAGATCGGATGGTGGAATCCGGGTGCGGTCACTGTTTCCACCAGCGCCTTGACGTGGTTGAGCCGCGCATTGGCGGCGGCAACGCTTACCGCCACCGGATCGATGTCGGTCGCCAGCACGGGAATATGGAAGAGCTTGGCCACAGCGATGGCCAGCACCGCGCTGCCGGTGCCGAGATCGAGCGCGTTGCGCGGCCGCTCGCGCCGCGTCACCTTTTCCAGCATTTCCAGGCATCCGGCGGTGGTGCCGTGGTGGCCGGTGCCGAAGGCCAGCCCCGCTTCGATCTCGATGGCAAGCTCGCCACTGTGGCGTTTGCGGCGATCATGCGCGCCATGCACGAAGAAACGGCCGGCACGCACCGGTTTCAGCCCTTCCAGCGAGCGCGCCACCCAGTCGATATCGGGCAAGGTCTCGCGCTCGACCGGCCTGGACAGGGCTAGCCCTGCCAGAATGTCCTTCACCCGCGCCTCGACCGCATCCACATCGCCGTCGGCATAGAGAGAGACTTCATGAATGTCCGCGTCCTCATCGACCTCCAGCACGGCTATCGGCAAGCCTTCGTCCTCAAAGGCGGCATCGAGGGCGGCGAAAATTCTGGTGGATTCGATCTTGCCGGCGGTGAAATGGAGCCGCGTCTGGGTCATGGATTTCGCATCAGCCCTTGGCCGCGAGGCGTTTGAGCTTTTCCACCGCGGTGTCGGCGCTTTCGCCATAGGCGATCGTGCCGGCGAAATCGCCCTTGCCGTTGAGCAGCAGCACCGAGGCGGTATGGTCCATCGTGTAGTCGCCGTCGCCGGTGTCGACTTTCTTCCAGTAGATGCCGAAGGACTTCGCCATGGCGTGGACCTTGTCCGGGTCGCCCGATATGCCGGTGATGCGGTCAGAGAAATTGCTGACATAGGCGTTCATGACCGCGGGGGTGTCGCGCTCCGGATCGACCGAGACGAAGTAGGCATGCAGGTTCTTGCCATCGTCACCAAGCGTCTTCAGCCAGCCGGACAGTTCGAACAGCGTGGTCGGGCAGACCTCTGGGCAATGGGTGAAGCCGAAGAAGACGACGCTGGGGTGGCCCCGGAAGGCGGCCTCGGTGATCGGCGTGCCTTTCTGGTCGACCAGCGCAAAGGCGGCACCGAAAGGCTCGCCGCCATAGTGGCCGCGATACCAGTCGAAGGTCAGCCAGCCTATGCCGGCCGCCATCAGGACGAGAATGCCGATCAGTATTGAGCGCATCATCCGCAGGATTCCGTCTTGTAATTTCATCGGCATGCCGGCCATGGCCAGGCAGCCCTCGGTTCGGCGAACAGTCTTAGCGGTTCGACCGGGTACACGCAAAGGTGCCGCGTTGACGCAACCGGCCATGACCTATGCCGGCGTTTTGATCGGGGCCGCCGGCTTGCAATGCAACGTCCTTCGCCCCACCTGAGACCGGCAAACTTGAACCTCGGAGGCTATCTTGCAACGACTGATTGGGCGAAATCTGATCGGCGGCGCCCTGGCCGCGTGCGTTGTCCTTGGCGCCGGTGCCGCAGTCGCCGATGAAGTCGGCAAGGTCGGCGTCGACTGGCTCGGCAACGACATCATCGTCGAAGCGATCAAGGACCCGAAGGTGGACGGCGTCACCTGCCACGTGTCCTATTTCGACCGCGGCATCATCGACCGCCTGCACAAGGGCAACTGGTTCGAGGATCCTTCCGATTCCTCGATTTCGTGCCGCCAGACCGGTCCGATCACCATCGGCGACATCGACATGAGCGAAGGCGGCGAGGAGGTGTTCAAGCAAGGCATCAGCCTGATCTGGAAGAAGCAGGTGGTGAACCGCATCTACGACAAGGCCAACGAGACGCTGATCTACCTCTCGCATTCGCGCCAGGTGCAGAACGGCTCGGCCAAGATGTCGGTCACCACCGTGCCGCTCTACGGCCAGAACGTGGTGTGGACCAAGGGCAAGCCGAAATAGATGTTCTTTCGTGCAATTGACCTGACCGACAATTGCTCCCGGCTTGCGGGAGCTATTGCTCTGACGTAAAGCCGCCCGCATGGACCGTTCCGAAAATCTCGTGCTGAAAGATCCTGAGCCGCGTATCCATCCGACGGCGGAGCTGAAAGCATGCAAGCTCGGTCGCTACGCCTCGATCGGCGAGCGGGTGGTGCTGCGCGAAGTGAGCGTCGGCGATTTTTCCTATTTCGAGCGGCACGCCGAGGCGATCTACACGAACATCGGCAAATTCTGCTCGATTGCCGCCAACAGCCGCATCAATGCGCTGGATCATCCGATCGAGCGACTGACCCAGCACAAGGTCAGCTACCGGCCCAACGAATATTTCCGCTGGCTGGGCGTCGATGCCGTCTTCCGCGAACGGCGCCAGGCGAAGGCGGTGAGCATCGGCCATGACGTGTGGATCGGCCACGGGGCCGTGATCATGCCCGGCCTCACCATCGGCAATGGCGCCGTCGTCGGCGCCAATGCCGTCGTCACGCATGACGTGCCGCCCTATACGATCGTCGCCGGGGTGCCGGCCAAGCCGCTTCGGCCGCGCTTCGCAGCCGATGTCGCGGCGCGGATCGAGGCTCTCGCCTGGTGGGACTGGCCGGTCGAAAAGCTCGCCAGCGCCGTTCCCGACATGCAGGCCATGACCATCGAGACCTTCCTGGACCGCTGGGAAAATCACGCCGCGTGAGTGACGCCGGCGCGGCTGAAGAGCACGCGCATTTGCGCCAAAGGCGCGCTTCAGGGAACCACTGTGCGAGCGCTCCGGACTGAACCCCTTCCGTCATGCATTCGATTGCGGCGGTTGTATTTCTTTCCGATGGGAACCCGATATGGCCGCCGGTTGTTCCTTCCGGCGTACCGCACGGCGCGGCGCTGTTTGAGGGACCCCATGATCGAGAAGCTCTTCACCAAAATCGCCAACCGGGTAGCCCACCTTGCGGGGCTGTCGCCGACATTCGCACTCTGCTGCCTGATCGTCATCATCTGGGCAGTAAGCGGCCCACTCTTCGCCTTCTCGGACACTTGGCAACTGGTGATCAACACCGGGACGACGATCATCACCTTCCTGATGGTGTTTCTCATCCAAAACACCCAGAATCGAGACGGCGCGGCAATCCAGGCCAAACTGGACGAGTTGATCCGGGTCAGCGAAGCCAAGAACACCTTCATCGGTATCGAGCATCTGACCGAAGCCGAGGTCCAGGAGATCCGTGCCAAATGCGAGCGGGCAGCGAAGCGGCATGACGAGAAAATCGCGGCCGAAGCTGCCAAGAAAGCCGTGGCGTCAAAGAGCAAACCGAAAAAGCAGGTGGCTCGAAGCACCGGCTGAAACCGGTTAACCCCCAAGGGTTCCGTCGTTGCTCGAATGCGACCCGATCCGAACACCGGCTCTCATTTTTCGGACATGCTCATTGCTTCATGAATGCCGCGAAGGCATCCTTGTGGTCGGGGTGCCAGCGCGACAGAGCAGGGCGATTTTCGATGATGTCGCCGATCGCCCAGGCCATGCGTTTCTCATCCAGCGGACGCGTCACCTCGTTGTCAGGGCACAGGATGTAGAAGTCGCGCTTTGTCAGGGATTCCAGCATGAAATCAATGACCTGTTCGCCGGTCCAGGCGCCGGCCGGCTTCTCGGTCGCACCCTCGGTCAGGCCGGTATAGGTGAAGCCCGGGATCAGCAGATGCGCCGACAGATGGGCACCCGGTTCGTTGCGCAGGGCATGCGCCAGTCCCTCGGTAAAGGTCTTCACGCCGGCCTTGGAGACGTTGTAGGCAAGGTTTCCAGGCGGCGTGGTGATGCCTTGCTTGGAGCCGGTGTTGACGATCAGACCCGGCTGGCGGGCTCCCAGCATGCGGGGCACGAAGGCTTCGACGCCATGCACGACACCCCAGAAATTGATGTCCAGCAGCTGCTTCCAAGCGTCGCGGTTCTCCCACGGCTTGCCCGGGTTGTTGCCGACACCAGCATTGTTCATCAGCAGCGACACATTGCCGAAGGCGCCAAAGGCTCTTTCGGCGAGACGATCCACGTCTTGTGCCTTCGAAACGTCGGCGGCGACGGCCAGCACGGCATCGTCGCCGGCGATCGCGGAAACAACACGGGCCGCATCCTCAAGACGCGGGCCGGCGATATCGGCGAGCACGATCTTCATGCCAATGAGAGCCAGCCGCTTCGCGGCCGCAAGACCAATGCCGCTGGCAGCACCGGTAATGACGGCGGCATTGCCCGAACCAAGCGCGGGCAAAGCGGTCTGGAGTTCTGCGTCGGTCAGCATGGGCGGCGGATTCCTTCTTGCGATGGCGCCGAACTTAGCGCCGGAGCGGGCTGGCGCAAGCCTCCACGCGCCTGGCTGCGCTTCAGCAGCCTGCTGGGGCGGGTTGACCGGTCCAGCCGAGACTGCGCATGGTGCCTCGCAAAAAGGAGATTTCCCGATTGATGGACTGGATCGAAATCCTGAAGCAGCAGACCACCATTGGCGATCAGATGAGCCGCGAAGTGCCGCAGATGCTGGCAAACCCCGAGATCAACGAAGCACAGGTGAAGACGCTGTTTTCCGCCTTGGAAAAACAGGCGGATTTCGTCGAGAAGCTGCGCATGGCGCTGGAAAAGTTCGGCCATGACTTTGCGGTCATCAAGGCGGCGGAACGGCTGGAAGAGCGCTACGCCGATCTTGCCGCGTCGGTGGCCGAGAAGCTGAAAGCGATGCGCGAATAGATCCCTATTTTTCGATCACGCGTGCGAAACGCCGGTCCGGCACAAGCCAGACCAGGGCAACCAGTACATAGATCGCGACGCCGATCCACTGGCTGATGAAGGTCAGCGGGATGGCGCAGAGATAGGCGACAAGCGAGATCTTGCCCTTGCGGTCGTTGCCGATCGCCCTGGCAAAGGCCGTATCGTTGCCGTGCAATCGGTGAAGCGTCACGACGAGAATGAAGTAGGCGATGGCGCACAGCGCAAGATCGGCGCCGTAGACGGCGACCGGCACCGGCGCGAAGTGGTTTTCGCCCATGAAGGCCGTCGTCACCGGCATCAGCGACAGCCAGAACAGGAGATTGAGGTTCGCCCACAACACGCGGCCGTCGACCCGCTGCACGGTGTGGAACATATTGTGCAAATTGTTCCAGTAAAGGCCGACGTTGATGAAGGACAGCACGTAGCTGAAGAAGATCGGCCATAGCGGCAGCAAGGCCGAGAGATCCTCGCCATGCGGCACCTTCAGTTCAAGCACCATGATGGTGATGATGATGGCCACGACGCCGTCGGTGAATGCCTCGACCCTGCCTTTGCCCATGATTTGCGCCCTATGTCCGGTGTCGATCGTTGAAGATGGTAAATCGTTAGCTGATGTTGTCAGGCCGATAAACGCCATCCGGGGAATTTCTCAACTATATCAGGGGAAACTCTCCCGCCAGGCCGGCTCGCGGCAATGGTTTGCTGTGGCAAATTGTTGACTTTTCTTGCCACAGTCCTCCATCGAAGACAGCCTCGGCTGAATCACATAAGGCCGAGCGATCGAATGGAGTGACTGATGAGATTTCGATTTCTGCTCTGCCTCGCGACCATTCTGGCCGCCATCCTCGGCACGTCGGCCGCCGCGTTCGCCTACAGCGCCCACACCACCACCAACCTCAACGTGCGCTCCGGGCCCGGGGCGGGATATGCCAAGGTGGGGACGCTGCCAGTCGGCTACAGGGTGAACGTCACCGGCTGCCAGCCGGGTTGGTGCAGAATCCATGGCGGCGGCCTCAGCGGCTGGGCCAGTTCCGGCTATCTCTCGCGGGCCCATGTCGTTCGCCCGCCAGTGATCATCGTGCGCCCGCCGCATGGTCCGCCGCACTGGCAGCATCGGCCGCACCGTCCTCCGCACCATCGCCCACCGCACAAACCGCGTCCCGGGAAGTGCAAGATCGCACCAGGTTTCTCCTGCAAATAACGGATTGCAGCGGGGTCACACGACAGGATGTCGTGACGGATCGGAACCATCGGCTCCGACACGAGCCTGTTCAGCCAACGGGTTTCCCGGTCCAGACAACGTCCGTCATGCTGTCAGGAGCCCGCCGGCCGGCCGGAACGTCGGGAGTAAGGGCGCGTTAAGGTCGCGATCCCTGAAACTGATGAAGAGGTTTGGCCATGGCCATTCGTGACTTGGCGCATACGCGCAACGAAGCAGGCGGCGAGGCTCTCGCAATCCCGGTGGTCGCCACAATGATCGCCGTTCTGTTTGCCGGCAGCACGGTGCTGACGCCGCTGTACATCATCTACAAGCAGCAATTCGGCTTTTCACAGATCACGCTAACGCTGGTCTACGCGGTCTATGTCGTCGGCAATCTCGGCGCCCTGCTGATGTTGGGCGGCGCGTCGGATGTCGTTGGGCGCCGGCCTGCCGCTCTCGCGGCCATGATCGTCGCCATCGCCAGCGCGCTTGTCTTTCTGTTCGCCAACAATGTCGTTCTGCTCGATGTGGCGCGCGTCCTGAGCGGGCTTGGCATCGGTGTCGGCGCGGGGACCGGAACGGCATGGATCGCCGAGCTTCTCCCCGGCGCTGACAAGGCGCGCGCCAGCGTCATTGCCACCAGCACCAATTTCCTGGGCCTCGGTTTCGGCGCACTCGTCTCGGGATTGTTGGCGCAGTATGAACCGTGGCCCTTGCGCCTGGTCTTCATCGTCTATCTGGCGGCGCTTGTATTCGTCTCCATCCTGGTCTGGCGTACACGCGAAACGGTGGCGGAGCCTGGCGGCCTCGGGCAGATTTCCATGCGGCCGCACTTTGCCGTGCCGGATGAAATCCGCGCGCGCTTCGTCGCGCCGGCGGTGACCGGTTTCGGCGCCATGGCGCTGGTCGGCTTCTATGCCGCGGTGGCGCCAAGCATCCTGGCGCAGCAACTGCATGAGACGAACCATGCTGTCGCCGGTGCGCTGTTCTTCGAATTGGCGATCGTCACCGCGCTCAGCATCGTAGCGCTGAAGCAAATGCAGAGCGGCAAGGCCATGCTGACCGCGCTGGCGTTGATGATTCCCAGCATCCTCATGGTGGTGGCGGCGCAGATGCTGGCGTCGATGGCGCTGATGATCGCCGCCACCGCCTGCTGCGGCGTGACGGCCGCACTCGGCTATCGTGGCAGCCTGCAGGTGGTGAACGAGATCGCACCGGAGGATCGCCGCGCCGAAGTGGTATCCAGCTTCTTCATCTGCTGCTTTATCGGCAATGCCTTGCCCGTCATCGGTATTGGCATCATCTCGACCTATGCCAGCCCCATCGCGGCCAGCCTGGCGTTCGCCGGCATGATCATCGTGTTTGCGCTGGTCGCGCTGGGCTTTGGGTTGAAAAACAGGCCTTGAGAGCGGCCAGCTTCAGCCGTTCGGCGTCTCTGGGGAAAAATGCGCGCGCTGGCGCGGCACGCCGAGCCCGGTGTCGGGCGGCTCGCCGGCGGCCGGCCTGTTCTCGATCATGTGCAGGGTGCGCCAGCCGCCGAGACGGTAGTAGGCTGCGGCCAGCAGCAGGGAGGTGATCGAGCCGGCGGGGAAACTCCACCACAGCGCTTCCTCGCCGATCACATCCCGCATGAAATAGGCAAAGCCGGTGCGCACGACCAGCACCGAGATCACCAGTATGACCAGCGGCGGCATCACGGCGCCCGTGGCGCGCACAGTGGCGAACAGCACGATGGTGACGCCGAACAGGATGAACGACCAGGACGCGACGTTGTTGATGTGAGCAGCGATGTCTATCGCCGCGCTGTCGCGGCTCAGGAACAGGCTGAGGATCGAGCGGTCGAAGACCCATAGAAGTGCCACGAGAGCGCCGGTCAGCACCAGGTTGAAGCCGACGCCTGACGCTGCGATGCGGCTGATGCGGTCCCAGCGGCCGGCGCCGACATTCTGCGCCGCCATCGAGGACACGGCCGCGCCGATGGCGAGCGCGGGCATCTGGATGTAGGTCCATAACTGCGCGGCGATGCCGTAGGCGGCGGCCACCTGCGAACCGTAGGAATTGACGATGCCCATCACCGTCAGGGCCGCGGCCGAAATCACGATCATCTGCAAACCCATCGGCACCCCCTTGAAAACGACGACGCGCAGCAAGGCGGGATCCGGCCGCAGCAGCGCCAGATTGGCGCCGGCCAGACGCAGCGGGTGCTTACGGACATAGAGCACGATCAGGATGGCAATGACGCTCACTGTCTGGCCCACAAGCGTCGAGGTTGCCGAGCCGGCGATGCCGAGCTCTGGAAACGGCCCGATGCCGCGGATGAGCAGTGGGTTCAAGATGACATCGAGCACGACGGCGAGCGCCATGAAAAAGAACGGCGTGCGCGAATCGCCGGCGCCGCGCAGCACCGTCATCACAAAGGACAGAAGGTTCATCATCGGCACGGCCACGAAGATGATGCGCAAATAGGAGCGCGCCAGCGGCAAGGCGTCGGGCGGTGTGCCGAGCGCGCCCAGAATGGCGTCTACCCAGATCCAGCCGCAGACGGCGAACAGCACCGAGACGAAGAAGAAGAAGGTGGCGCTGGTGCCGACGATGCGGCGTGCCTCGGGGAGATCGCGGGCGCCGACCGATTGCGCCACCAGTATGGTGGCCGCCATGCCGATGCCGAACACGGTGCCGAGGATGAGGAACAGCACCAGATTGGCATTGGAGGTGGCGGTGAGCGCGGATTCGCCGAGGAAGCGGCCGACCCAGACGGCGTTTACAGAGCCGTTGAGCGATTGCAGCACGTTGGAGCCGAGCACCGGCAGGGCGAACAGCAGGAGCGTGCGCGGAATGGGGCCGCTGGTCAGGTCACCGGTGCGCCGGCGCGCGGGCATCTTTTCATCCATGGCGGGCAATCCGGCAAAGCTGGTTCTTTTGAGTCCGGCACGCAGGATACCGCAGGCCCGACCGGGATGCACCCTTGCGAAAGGAGCGACGGCGGGCAAAGCACGCCGTCGTGCATCCGATCAAGCTTGTCGGGCAGGAGGCGCCAGGCGGCGCCTGCTGCAAGATGCTTACTTCCTGGCGAGGCCGGGAAGCGTGACCTGATAGACAAGGAACATGGTGTCGACATCGGCGCCGTCCTCGGCCTTGTAGGGCGCGCCGACCTGGAAACCGTCCTGGGCGAGGAAATCGTTGTCGTTGGCGACGAACAGGAAATAGTCGTCGGGCAGCTTCGGATCGAGCACGCTCGCCAGCGACATCGCTTCCCACTTCTCCGAGAGGTTGTCCTTGTCATTGGGCGCGCCATTGTGCAGGCCGAAGCGGGCAAGCTCGGCCTTGTCGTTGATGTCGATGAACGGCGTCAGCCTTGCCGGCGTCACCGACGGATCGAGCACGCCCTTGGGCGCCACCGGCTTGTCGGCGGCATCGAAGGGACCGCCGGCGATGTCGGTCGCGCCGGAAAGGTCGACAATGTCGATCTTGCGATACAGCGACTCTTCGCCCTTCAGGCCCTGGCCATTGCCGCTGTCGCGCGCCAGCATCAGGAAAGCCGTGTCCGACAGCGCCACGATCTCGCTTTGCGCAGCCACCTTGGTCTTGCCCTTGGCGTCCTTGAACACCGGCAGCGGCACGACATATTCATGTGCCAGCTTGAGATGGGCAAGATCGGAGGCGTCATAGACCAGCGCCCTGGTGTTCTGGCGCGTCGAGGCCGAATCGCCGCCGTCCTGCCGGGTCGCCGACTGCAAGACCGCGATTACGAACTTGCCGTCCGGCGTCATTGCCATGCCTTCGAGGCCCTGATTGTTCTGGCGGCCGGTTTCGGGATCCTTTGGGTCGGGTTCGGCAGCACCTGGGCCCGGATTGTCGGAAGCAAAATTGGCCGTGCCGTGGCGCATCGGCACGAGCGCGGCCGGAGGCTGGGTCGCCGACATCAGACGGCCGTCGGCGGAGAAGCGGTAGATGTCGGGACCGTATTCGTCGGAGACGAGCATGGTGCCGTCGGGCAGCCGCACGATCGCCTCATTGTCGAGCGCGAGCTTGCCATTGTCGGCCCGCGGCAGGACAGGCATGTCGCCGGCGGCGGGACGCACGCCGTTCAGCGGGTCGAGACCGCTGGCGTCGGCACCGTTGTCGTCGGTCAAGAGCATGGTGTCGGCGAGCGTCGCCTTGACGCCGGTCTGCTCCTGGCCGGCCGCGGGCGCTAGACCTGGCGCCACCGGGGCGAACTCGATGTTGATCGTGTTGAGGCGCGGCCGGTAGTCGGTGGTACCGACGACGTTATAGCCGCGGTCGGGCAGTAGCCACAGCGAACCCTTGTAGGTGCCGGCATCATGCGTCCAGCCCGCGGTGTCGATCGACATGCCGGAGCCGGAGCCGAAGGTCTCGCCGAACCTGTCGCGCTGGCCGGCCGGGATACGGCCAACCCCCACCAGCCCTTTGTTGACGAAACTGGCGCCGCCGACGCTGGCCGAGCTGTCGGCGAAGGCGGGCAGCGAAACGGCCGAGGCCGCCAGCGCGGCGACCAGCAGCCGCAACGAGAATGAGCGTAGATGCGTCATGGATATCCCCTTGATGACAAAGCGCCGGGACGGCGGAATTCCGAGGTTGCCTGGGGGCGGCGAGGCTGCCGCCCTGGAGGGCCGCTTGTGCCCACGCCAAGCGGTCTAAGGCGCGAACATGATGCTTGCATGACAGTTGGTGACGCATTCGGGGCGGCCCGCCGCGACGCTGCTGGGGAAGTGCGACCGCGCCGGAAAATCGATCGTTCCGACACAGGTTCGACAGCGTCCAGGAGCTGTTCGCAGTACTAGACACTTATGTACAGTGCGTATATGGTGCCGGACAGTCCGGGGAGGGAAGTCTTGAAGTCTCACTACCGCGCAGTCGTCATCGGGGGAGGAGTGGTGGGCGCTTCGGTGCTCTATCACCTGGCGCGGTTCGGCTGGTCGGATGTGGCGCTGATCGAGCGCTGCGAATTGACGGCGGGCTCCACCTGGCATGCGGCGGCAGGGTTCCACGCGCTCAACGCCGATCCCAATGTCGCCGCGCTGCAGGATTACACCATCAACCTTTACCGCGAGATCGAGGCCGAATCCGGCCAGGACGTCGGCTTGCACATGACCGGCGGCGTCAACATCGCCAGCGATCCGGCACGCTGGGAGTGGCTGAAATCGGCCTGGGCGGTATTCCAGTCGGTCGGCATCGAAACCGCCCGGCTGGTGACGCCTGATGAGATCAAGGCGATCTGCCCGATCGTCGACGTCACCGGCGTGCTTGGCGGCCTCTACGATTCCAACGAGGGCCATCTCGACCCCTACGGCACGACGCATGCATATGTTGGTGCCGCCAGGAAGCGCGGTGCCGACGTCATCCTGCGCAACCGCGTGGTCGAGCTGAAGGCGCGGGCCGATGGCCATTGGGACGTGGTCACCGAGCAAGGCACCATCACCGCCGAGCACGTCGTGAATGCCGGTGGGCTGTGGGCCAAGCAACTTGGCCGCATGGCCGGGGTTGAACTGCCGGTGACGCCGATGGAGCACCATTATTTCGTCACCGAGGACATTCCGGAAGTCGCTGCCCTCGACAAGGAGATCGGCCTGGCCGTCGATCTCGACGGCTTTTCCTATCTGCGGCAGGAGCGCAAGGGCGTGCTGCTCGGCGTCTACGAGCAGAACCCGAAGCACTGGAACATGGACGGCGCGCCGTGGGATTACGGCATCGAGCTCATCCCCGAAGACATCGACCGCATCGGCCCGGAACTTGCCAAGGCGCATGAGCGCTTCCCTTGCCTGGCGACGGCAGGCATCCGCAAATGGGTCAACGGCGCCTTCACCTTCACCCCGGACGGCAATCCGATCGTCGGGCCGGTCCGCGGCCTGAAGAATTACTGGGTCGCCTGCGGCGTCATGGCCGGCTTCAGCCAGGGCGGCGGCGTCGGCAAGTCGCTGGCCGAGTGGATGATTTACGGCGAGCCGCAGGCCGACATTTTCGGCATGGACATCGCCCGCTACGGCGCCTTCGCCGCAAACCGGGAATATCTCAGGCAGACGACGCGACAGTTTTATTCTCGTCGTTTCGTCATGACCTTTCCCAACGAACGGCTGCCTGCGGGCCGGCCGCTGAAACGCCCCGGCGCCTATGACGGCATGAGTGCGGCGGGCTGCGAATGGACGGCTTCCTGGGGGCTGGAAATCCCCGCCTATTTCGCGCCGATGGGATTCCGCGAGGAGACGACGCTCAGGCGCTCCAACGCCTTCGACATCGTCGGTGACGAGGCGCTGCAAGTCCGGCGCGCCGCCGGCCTCATCGATATCTCGGCCTATGCGCGCTACGCGATCACGGGACCGGGCGCGGAGGCCTGGCTCGACAGGCTGCTGGCCTGCAGGCTGCCGAAGGCGGGACAGGCGAGGCTGGCGCCGATGCTCGGGCCGGACGGGCGGCTGAAGGGCGATCTCACCGTCTTCAACTGGGGCAATGGCGACTACTGGCTGATGGGCTCCTACTATCTGCGCGAATTTCACATGCGCTGGTTCGAAGCGCATATGGCTGAAGGCGTTTGCGTCACCGATATTTCAGATGCGATGTCCGGCTTCCTGGTCACCGGCCCCAATGCCAGAAAGATCGTCGAGCGCACGACGCACCAGGACATCTCCGCCAAAGCCTTGCCATTCATGGCATGCGGCGAATTCGACATCGGCATGGTGGGGGCGCGGATGGCTCGCCTTTCGATCGCCGGCGAGCTCGGCTTCGAGATCAACTGCCCGGCCACCATGCATGCCACATTGCGCGAAACGCTGCTTGCCGCCGGCGAGGATCTCGGCCTCGCCGAGATTGGCTATTACGCACTCAACGCGCTTCGGCTGGAAAAGAGCTTCGGCATCTGGTCGCGCGAATTCACGCAAGGCTACACGCCCGGCCAGACAGGTCTCGACCGCTTCATTGCTTTCGACAAGGGCGATTTCATTGGCCGCGAGGCGGCGCTGAAGGAACGCAAGGCCGGTGTTGCACGACGGATCGTGACGCTGGAAGTCGATGCCGTCGACGCGGACGCCAGCGGCTTCGAGCCGGTCTGGCACGGCGCTCGGCGCGTCGGCTTCGTCACCTCCGGCGGCTTTGGCTACACGATCGGCAAGAGCGTCGCGCTGGCGTTGGTGGATGACGATTTTGCCGAGGAAGGAACGGCGCTTTGCGTGCACATTGTCGGCACCGAGCGGCCGGCGCGTGTCATTCCGGCTTCGCCCTACGATCCCTTGGGCAAGGCGATGCGGCAATGAGGAGGTTTCGGGATGATCGATGACGCGGCACGCGAAGGCAGGCGCGAGCGCCGGCGAGGACGCATCGGCGAGGCCGGCAGCGAGGGCAGCCGCCGGCCCAATTACCGCTCTCTGAAGAACCCGTTCCTGCCGCAGCCAATCTTTTCGGACGACCACGTCGCCTCGATCCACGACACGGCGCTGCGCGTGCTGGAAGAGCTGGGCATCAAGGTTCTGCTGCCGCAGGCGCGCGACCTGCTCGCTCGCGCCGGCGCCCTGATCGACCCCGAAACCGACATGGTGCGGATCGGCCGCGACATGGTGGCGGCCGCACTGGCCTCGGCGCCAAAATCGATCCAGACCCATGCCGGTGACCGCTCCCGCGATCTGACGCTGGAACTCGGGTCGATGACCTTCCTGGCAGGGTGCGGCGCGCCGAACGTCACTGACCTCGAACGCGGCCGCCGACCAGGCACACTGGCGGCCTTCGAGGAGTTCATCAAGCTGGTGCAGCATTTCGACGTGCTGCACATGCTGGGACCTTGCGTCGAGCCGCAGGACATCGACAACCGTTTTCGCCACTACGCCGTCAACCGGGCGCAACTGACCCTGTCGGACAAGCTTCCCTTCATCTTCGCGCGCGGCACCCCGCAGGTCGACGATAGTTTCGACATGATCAGGTTGGCGCGCGGGCTGTCCGAGGACGAGTTCCGCTCGGGCGCCCATTGCTACACCGTCATCAACACCAATTCGCCGCGCCAGCTCGACATCCCGATGGCGCAAGGCATCATCGACTTCGCCAGGGCGGGCCAGGTCCTGATCATCACGCCCTTCTGCCTGGCGGGTGCGATGGCCCCGATCACGGTGGCCGGCGCGCTGACGCTGCAGCATGCCGAGGCGCTGGCCGGGTTGACGCTGGCGCAGATCGTGCGGCCGGGCGCTCCTGTCGTCTACGGCTCCTTCTCCTCCAATGTCGACATGAAATCGGGCGCGCCGGCCTTCGGCACGCCGGAGCATATCAAGGCGACGCTCGGAGCCGGCCAACTGGCGCGCTTCACCGGCCTGCCGTGGCGTTCGGGCGGCGGCAGCGCGGCCAACATCTCCGATGCGCAGGCGGCGCATGAGACGCAGTTTGCGCTGTGGGGCTCGGTGCTGGCAGGCGCCACCGTGTGCATCCATGCCGCCGGCTGGCTGGAGGGGGGGCTGAGCGTTTCCTTCGAAAAGCTGGTCACCGACATCGAGGCGTTGCAGACGGTGGCTGAACTGTGCGCCGCCACGCCCGGCGACGACGATGCCATCGGCTTCGAGGCGATCGCCGAAGTGCAGCCCGGCGGCCATTTCTTCTCGGCAGGTCACACCATGGCGCGCTACCGCACCGCCTTCTACGAGCCGCTGGTGGCCGACTGGTCGAATTTCGGCAACTGGACGCAGGCCGGTTCCAAGACCGCAACCGAACGCGCCACCGGTATCTGGAAGCGCATCCTCGCCGATTTCGAGCCGCCGGCGACGGCTATTGCCACATCAGCTGTGCTCGATGATTTCATCGCGCGCCGCACCGAACAGGGCGGGGCGGCGCCGGTATCGTGAGATAGCTTATTCCTCTCATCGTCCTGAATTGTGGGTGCGATCCGGAACCCGCTGCACCTCTCATGCATTCATGGGACGGCCGGTGCCTGCTCGCATTGCGAGCCATTGAGGGAGGACGACCACATGGGTTTCGACCAGTATCACGAACCGCCCGAAGAATTGTCGCAGGAGGTGCGAACCTTCGCCCGCATGATCACCTCGCTGATCGAGGAAGCGGAAGCGATCTCCTGGTACGAACAGCGCATGTCGGTGGAGAAGGACCCGCAGGCCCGCGCCATCATGAAGAACGCGCAAGGCGAGGAGTTCAAGCATTTCGGCATGGATCTCGAATTCCTGCTGCGTCAGAAGCAGGACTGGCGCGCGGAACTGAAGGAAATCCTGTTTACGACGGGAGATATCGTCAAGGCTGGCGAGGCGGGAGAGAAGAAGGTGGACTGAGCGGTCCGGCCCGGGTGACTACCGAAAGTTCCGTTCACTTCGGACGTCCACGCTATTGGAATTCATTCCAATCAATTTTAGCTGTGAAATCGCAAACATAATTAGGGTCAAAATCTACTTCGATTTTCACAAGAAAACCTCAGGATTTTTGACCAGCTCCTTACGCGAGTGAGTGTCCATTTTTTCTCACACAGCCGCGACAAACCCATCCAGCACGCGTTTCTGGCCGGCCTTGTCGAAGTCGATGGTCAGCTTGTTGCCTTCGATGGCCGCGATGTTGCCGTTGCCGAACTTCTGGTGGAAGACGCGGTCGCCGACGTTGAAGGGGGACGGCGTGTCGGCGACGGATTTGGCGACCAACTCGCCATCGATGGTGCGGCCCTTGATGCTCGTGCGGCCGGCGCCGTAGCCGCTGTCGGTCTCGCCATAGCCGATGCGCTCGATCTGATGGCCGGAGCGCGAGCCCCAGTTGCGATCGGTCGCTTCGGTGCGGTTCTGCTGCGCCCGCTGCCAGCCCGGCGTGGCGTAGCTGTTGGAGAAGGCACCGGATTTTTCGGCGCCGACATTGTCGAAGCGCGAGGCGCCATAGGGGTTCTGGCGGCCGCCCCGGCCGGAAGCGAACGAGCCGCCGCCATAGGAATTGCCGTAGCCGCCATAGGAGTTGCCGCTTTCGGCGACTTCGACATGGGTTTCAGGCAGTTCATCGAGGAAGCGGGAGGGAATCGTCGATTGCCACAGGCCGTGGATGCGGCGGTTGGAGACGAACCAGATGTGCAGGTTCTTCTTGGCACGGGTGACGCCGACATAGGCCAGTCGGCGCTCCTCCTCCAGGCCGGAACGGCCGCCTTCGTCCAGCGCGCGCTGGTGCGGGAAGAGGCCTTCCTCCCAGCCCGGCAGGAAAACGGTCTCGAATTCGAGGCCTTTGGCCGAATGCAGCGTCATGATGTTGACGGCGTCGAGTTCGGCGTTCTGCTCGGCATCCATGACCAGAGCGACATGTTCGAGGAAGGAGCGCAGCGATTCATACTCCTCCATGGAGCGGATCAGCTCCTTGAGGTTTTCCAGCCGGCCGGGCGCCTCGACCGAACGGTCGTTCTTCCACATGTCGGTGTAGCCGCTCTCTTCCAGGATGGTCTCGGCGAGCTCAGTATGCGGCGTGGTTTCCAGCGCCTTCTGCCAGCGTTCGAAATTGGCGGCGACCTCGCGCAATGCGGCGCGCGGCTTGGGCTTCAATTCATCGCTCTCGGCGAGCTTGGCAGCGGCTTCCAGCATCGGTACACGCAGCGCGCGGGCCGTGTCGTGGATCTGACGGATGGTGGTTTCGCCGAGGCCGCGCTTGGGCACATTGACGATGCGCTCGAAGGCGAGATCGTCGGCGCCTTGCGCGACGACGCGGAAGAAGGCAAGCGCGTCGCGGATCTCCATGCGCTCATAGAAGCGCGGGCCGCCAATGACGCGGTAGTTGAGACCGAGCGTGACGAAGCGGTCCTCGAACTCGCGCATCTGGAAGGACGCCCGCACCAGGATCGCCATGTCGTTGAGATTGTGCTTCTGGCGCTGATAAGCCTCGATGGTCTCGCCGACAGCGCGCGCTTCCTCCTCGGAATCCCAGGCTGCGTGGACGTTGACCTTGCCATCCTCGGGATCGTCGCGATCGGTGAACAGCGTCTTGCCGAAGCGGCCTTCATTGTGGGCGATGAGGTGCGAAGCGGCGCCGAGGATATGCGCGGTGGAACGATAATTGCGCTCCAGCCGGATGATGGTGGCGCCGGGAAAATCCTTGTCGAAGCGCAGGATGTTGTCGACCTCCGCGCCGCGCCAGCCATAGATCGACTGGTCGTCGTCGCCGACGCAGCAGATGTTTACTTTGTTTTCGCTCACGGGCTGTTCCGCGCCTGCCGGCGCGGGCCCGACCCCTCTTTTCTGCGCGCCTTCGGCGTCGCGGGAGGGGCTTCGCAAAGGCTCGGACGCCCGGTCGGGCTTGCGGCCTTCGGCCGAATGCAAATCCGTAGACGTCGCGCTACGCCCGCTATTTGGCCGCTGCGCCAGGAGCCGCAGCCACATGTATTGCGCGGTGTTGGTGTCCTGGTACTCGTCGACGAGAATGTATCTGAACCGCTTATGATACTCCTTCAGCACGTCCGGATTGGCGCGGAAGATGCGGATAGGGTGGCAGAGCAGATCGCCGAAATCGCAGGCGTTCAGCGTCTGCAGGCGCTCCTGATAGGCCTTGTAGAGCTCGCGGCCCTTGCCGTTGGCGAAACTGCGCGCATCGCCCTCGGCGATATCAGCCGGGCCTTGCCCCTTGTTCTTCCAGCCGTCGATCATCTGCGCGAACTGCTTGGCCGGCCAGCGCTTGTCGTCGAGGCCCTCGGCCTGGATCAATTGCTTGATCAGCCGCACGACGTCGTCGGTGTCGAGGATGGTGAAGTCGGATTTCAGCCCGGCAAGCTCGGCGTGCCTGCGCAGGAGCTTGACGCCGATCGAGTGGAAGGTACCGAGCCAGGGCATGCCCTCGACATTGCCTTCGCCGATCAGGATGCCTATGCGCTGCTTCATCTCGCGCGCGGCCTTGTTGGTGAAGGTCACGGCCAGGATCTGCGAGGGAAAGGCTTTTCCGGTCGCCAGGATGTGGGCGATGCGGGTGGTCAAGACGCGCGTCTTGCCGGTGCCGGCGCCGGCCAGCACCAGAACGGGACCTTCGGTGGTTTCCACCGCCAGCCGCTGCTCGGGGTTCAACCCCTTGAGATAGTCGGGCGCGTTGTTGTGGCCGCTGCGGGCAGCCATGGCGCGCGCGGCGATGCCCGACGGGGCGGTGGGCCGCGCATCGGGTTCATCGAAAAAGGGCATGTCTTCGGAAAAGCCGGACATCGCCCCCGAATGTAGTGATTCGGCAGAGAAAGACCAGAACTGTCTACGTTTTGTTCCACCCCTGATTGTTTCCGGCCTGCTTGACAGGCAGGGCGGGTGAGGGAAAGCTGCGCAAAGGGCAGGGAGGGGATCCTGTTGCCCACGGCCGCCTCGAGGCGCGCAACAGTCGAAGGAGTATCATCTTGGCTGTCACCATCACCTCCCTCATTCTCCTCCTCATCGGCCTCGCGCTTGGCGCCGGCGGCATCTGGTTGGCTTCACTGGGAGGTAGCTGGTACTACATCATATCAGGCATCGCCTTCCTCATCACCGCATGGCTGCTCTACCGGCGCAGATCCACCGCGCTCTGGCTCTACGCCGCGATCGTGCTGGGCACGCTTGCCTGGGCGGTCTGGGAAATCGGCTTCGACTGGTGGGAACTCGGGCCGCGCGGCGGCATCATCGTGCTCGTCGCGTTGTGGCTGCTGACGCCGTGGGCGAGGCGGGGCCTTGTTGGTCCCGATGGCCGCGCGCCGCTCATTCTCGCCGTTTTGGCGTCGCTGGCGGTCGCCGGCTATTCAATGACGACCGATCCCAAGGATATTGCCGGCAATCTCGACACCGACAAGGTGACCCCGGCGGCCGATCTAGGCGGCGACATACCTGCCGGCGAATGGCACTTCTACGGCCGTACACCCTATGGCCAGCGCTATTCGCCGCTCGACCAGATCACGCCGGAGAACGTCGCCAACCTGCAGCCGGCTTGGACTTATCGCACCGGCGACGTGAAAGGTCCCGACGATGTCGGCGAGACCACCTATCAGGTGACGCCGCTGAAGATCGCCGATACGCTCTACATCTGCACGCCGCACAATTTCGCCATCGCCATCGACGCCGCCACGGGCAAGGAGAAGTGGCGCTACGATCCCCAGGTCAAGCTCGACAAGGACCGCCAGCACCAGACCTGCCGCGGCGTCTCCTACTACGCCGACGCCAAGATCGGTGCCGGGCAGCCTTGCGCCGCGCGTGTCTACCTGCCGACTTCGGACGCGCGGCTGATCGCGCTCGACGCCGCCAACGGTCAGGTCTGTCCGTCCTTTGCCGAAGGCGGCACGCTGAACCTTCTGACCGGCATGCCTTATCCCAAGTCCGGCTATTACTATTCGACCTCGGCGCCGCTGATATCGGGCGGCAAGATCATCGTCGGCGGCGCGGTCAACGACAATTATTCGACGCAGGAGCCGTCCGGCGTCATCCGCGCCTTCGATGCCTCCACCGGGGCGCTGATCTGGAACTGGGATTCCGGCAATCCCGACCAGACCACGCCGCTGGCGGCAGGCCAGACCTACACCGCCAATTCGCCCAACATGTGGTCGACGCCGAGTGCCGACGAAAAGCTCGGTCTGCTCTACATACCGCTCGGCAACCAGACGCCGGACCAGCTCGGCGCCGGCCGCAGCGCCAATGTCGAGAAATTCTCCTCCTCGATCACCGCGCTCGACCTCAATACGGGGCAATTGAAATGGGTGCGCCAGACCGTGCATCATGACCTTTGGGACATGGATGTGCCGGCGCAGCCGAGCCTTGTCGACATCACCAAGACCGACGGCACGGTCGTGCCGGCGCTGGTCGGGCCGACCAAGCAGGGCGACCTCTACGTGCTCGACCGGCGCACCGGCGAGCCGGTCATCCCGGTCAAGGAAGTGCCGGCGCCCGGCGGCGCCATCGAAGGCGACCACACATCGCCCACGCAGCCGGTGTCGGACCTTTCCTTCAATCCGCAGCCGCTGACCGATGCCGACATGTGGGGCATCACCATGTTCGACCAGCTGGCGTGCCGGATTGCGTTGCACAGGCTGCGCTATGAGGGCCGCTACACGCCGCCATCGCTGCAGGGCACGCTGGTCTATCCCGGCAATTTCGGCGTCTTCAACTGGGGCGGCGTGGCGGTCGATCCGGTCCGGCAGGTGCTGTTCGGCATGCCGACCTATCTCGCCTTCACCTCCAGGCTTGTGCCCCGCGCGGACGTGCCGCCGCCAGGCGACGCCAAGGGCAGCGAGCAGGGGCTGAACCGAAATGACGGCGCTCCTTATGCGGTGGTGATGGGACCGTTCCTGTCGCCGCTCGGCATTCCGTGCCAGGCGCCACCATGGGGCTATGTCGCCGGCGCCGACCTCAGGACCGGACAGATCGTTTACAAGCACAGGAACGGCACGGTCTACGACATGACGCCGCTGCCTTTGCCGCTGAAGGTCGGCGTGCCCGGCATTGGCGGGCCGATGATCACCGCCGGCGGGGTGGCTTTCCTCGGCGCCGCGGTCGACGACTACCTGCGCGCCTACGACCTGACCTCAGGCAGGCAGCTCTGGCAGGCGCGCCTGCCAGCCGGCGGGCAATCGACGCCGATGACCTATACGGTGGCTGACGGGCGCCAGTTCGTGGTCATCGTCGCCGGCGGCCATGGCTCGGTCGGCACCAAGCCCGGCGATTATGTAATGGCATACGCACTGCCGAAGTAAGGAATGGGTTCGGTCCCGCAGGATCGCGCCCTAGCTGATTCCGAGATGGCTCTTCAGGCTTGGCACCGAGCCGAGCACTTCATTGGTGAGATCAGGCCCGGCCGCGGCTTCGGCCTGTTGGATCAGCGTGGCGCCAGCCTGCCTGATCTGCGCCATGTCGAGGCCGGAGGCCTTGAGCGCGGCGACGCCGTTGATCAGTGCGCCGGCCTTTTCGCCGAGAACACCGCCCAGCGCGCCTTGCAGTGAGGACAGCAGGCCGCCACCGCCGGCCGCGCCGGCGGCCATGACGTCGTATTGGCGGGCGAGATCGTCGGCGCCGGGAATCTTGGCGAAGAAACCCGAGACGTTGGTGCCTTCCGCCTCGTGCTCCAGCACCGAGAAGATGGTGCCGACGACTTTCTCGGTCGTTGCCTGGTCGAGGCCCGCCTTTTGCGAGACGGTGTTGAGAATATCCTGGACGTTCATGGTCTCACCTCAAATTTGGGAATTTCGGGTCCGTGCAGTGGTCCCGGCCGATGCGAAGCTCGATCATCGACCGCCTGCCTGCGTCCGCAAGCCTGAAGCGTAATGCCTGAGCGGCGGCCAGGGCAAGGACGAACGCGCTGGTGAGGATCGGCATGGTCATCGGCGGCGCTCCTTCTGGTCGGGACGGGATGGCACGGCGCATCGGTAGCACGCAGTTTCCCTTATTGTTGTGGCAGGTGCCTGCAGGATTCATGGCGATGACCAAAATGTGATGTGGGCGCCGACATTGCCGGCTGCGGGCAATGCTCGCCGCAGCGCCCATCCAGGCTGGACCGGGCCAGCCGCGCTCCTATGTAGCTCCGGTACTGAAGCTTGAAGCCGAGGAATGCGCCATGACCAAAGCAGCCGCCACTAGACCCGCAAAGCCTGGGATCACCCAGGCGATGATCGACGCCTATGACGAATACACGCATCTGACACTCGATCGCCGCCGCTTCATGGAGCAGCTGACCCGGCTTGCCGGGTCAGGGGCGGCGGCCGCGGCGATCGCACCGATGCTGGCGGCGAATTCCGCCCAGGCGGCCATCGTCGCCGAGAACGATCCCCGCGTGAAAGGCCAGGACATCACCTATCCCGGCGCCGGCGGCGAGATGAAGGGCTATCTGGTCAAGCCGGCGGATCAGACGGGCAAGCTCGGCACCGTCATCGTCATCCACGAAAACAGGGGGCTCAACCCGCATATACGCGACGTCGCCCGGCGCGTGGCGCTGGAGGGGTTCGTGGCGCTCGCTCCGGATTTCCTATCGCCACTCGGCGAGACGCCCGCCGACGAGGACAAGGCGCGCGACATGTTCACCAAGCTGGATCCGGCGCAGACCGTCGCCAATGGCGTCGCGACGGTGGCTTTCCTCAAGGCCGACAAGGACGGCAACGGCAAGGTCGGTGTCGTCGGTTTCTGCTGGGGCGGCGGCACGGCCAACATGCTCGCCGTGAACGCGCCTGATCTGGCGGCAAGTGTCGCCTATTACGGCATGCAGCCGAAGGCCGCGGACGTTTCCAAGATAAAGGCGGCGCTGCTGCTGCACTATGCCGGATTGGACAAACGCACCAATGCCGGCATCGACGCCTTCAAGAAGGAACTCGATGCCGCGCATGTCGAATACACGGTCTATGTCTATGAAGGCGCCAATCACGCCTTCAACAATGACACTTCGGCAGCGCGCTATGACAAGAAGGCGGCTGATCTCGCCTGGGGCCGGACCGTCGCCTTCCTGAAGGAGAAACTGGCTTAGCACAGGATCTACTGCGTGCTCGCCGGCCTGTGCAAGGCGACGCCGGCCACCACCAGCGCAATACCGATGCAGTCGCTGATGCCGGGGATCTGGCGCAGCACGAGAATGCCGATCAGCGTCGCGGTGACTGGCAGCAGCGACAGCATCAGCGCGAAGCTCGACCGCGGCAGCCGCGCCATGGCGAGCTGGTCGCAGATATAGGGGATGACCGAGGAGCAGATGCCGACGCCGATGGCCGCCAGCAGCAGCGGCGCGGAGAAAAAGGCGGGCAACGCGTCGGTGAGGCCGATCGGCAGCACGACCAGGAAGGCCACGGCCATGGCGGCGCCGAGCCCGGCAATGCCGCCGCCGGCGCCTGAAGCGGCGACGCGGTGGCCAAGCACGATATAGCCCACAAACAGCGCGCCGTTGAGGAAGGCCCAGAACAGGCCGAGGGGATCGCTGGACCATTTGACGTCGATCAGCAGCAAGGTGCCGGCCACGGCGACGGCAAGGGCAGCGAGATTGCGCGCGCTTCGGAGACCGACCAGCGCGACGCCGATGGTGCCGACGAATTCGATCGCGGCCACCAGCGAAATCGGCAGGCGGTCGAGCGCCAGATAGAAGGAGCAGTTCATTACTGCGAGACAGGCGCCGAAGGCGAGCAGCAGCAGCCGTGTCGACCGATCGGCCTGGGCGAAGGTCCGCCACGGACGCGTCAGCGGCGCGAAGATCAAGGCGGCGGTGGCGATGCGCAGCCAGGCCATGCCAAGCACGCCGATCTGCGCAAACAAAAGCACGGCGAAGGCAGGGCCGAGATAGTGGAACACGGCGCTGACACAGAACCAGACATGCGGCGGCAGCGACGTCGGCAGGCTGGTAAAGGCCGCACCTGTGGGCGTGGTTTGGACTTGCGTCCGATCGTTCATCGGATCAGTATCGCAGGTATTTTTTCCGTCTGATATGGGTCGTGGTCGTTCAGGGACCTCGGTCGCTTTCCGGATGCAAGGAGTTTTTGATGAAGCGCCTTCGAAACGAAAATCTCGACCTCGACGCGGTCGATCTGAAGATACTGCGCCTGCTGGAAAAAGATGCGCGCGCCAGCACGGCCGAGCTGGCGCGCGCCGTCGGCCTGTCGGCGCCGAGCGTGTCCGAGCGTGTCAAGCAGCTTCAGGAGAGCGGCGTCATCGAAGCCTATTGCGTGCGGATCAATCCGGCGGCGCTTGGCCTGAACCTGTCGGCATGGCTGCGCATCAGGCCGGTGCCGGGGCAGCTCGCCGTCGTGGCCGAGATCATCCGCGACCTACCCGAGATCGCGCAATGCGACCGGGTAACCGGCGAGGACTGTTTCATCGCGCTGGCGCATGTCGGCTCGGTGGCCGAACTCGAACGGGTGATCGACCGTATCATTCCCTACGCGATGACCAACACGGCGATCATCCAGTCTTCGCCGGTGGCGGCGCGCTCGCCGCTGGCGGCGATCAGGCGGCAGGGTTGAGGTCAAACGCCCGGAATGTCGTCAATGGAAGTGGCCGCTCTACCCGCAGCGTCAGGCGTGGCCGCGCTTCATGCGGGCCTGCTTAAGGATGACGCGCCAGCGGATCATGTCGAAGGGGATCGGCTCATTGTTGTTGGCGATGTGGAAGATCTCGTTGTTGACGTTCTTCAGCGAGCGCCAGAAATCATAGTCGGTAATGCGCGGATCGGCGGCGAGCCTGTCCACCTCGACTTTGATATCGGTTTTCATGCACGTCCCCCGAATCGGCTATGCCCCGCCGCCCGTGTCGCTACTTCGATGCGGATCGTTTTCGAACGGCCCGCTGAGTCGCGCAACGGTCCAATCGGCTTGTTCCCGTTAAAACCTCGGTAAGGTTAACGCGCGCCCCGGGCGGGTTCAAGCCGTCTTGCGTTTGATGCCGATCGAGCGGCCTGCGCGTTCGGGCATCGGCAAGGCTGCGTGAGCGGCGCGCATCGCTTCGATCTTGGCCAGCACGTCGGCGGGGAAGGGGGCTACCTTGGGCCCGGACATGTCGACATGCAGTGCAAGCTGCTCGGACGTGGCGGCGAGCCAGCCGTCGGCATGGCGGATTTCCTGGTAGAACCGCAGCCGCTTCTCGTCATGGTCGATGAGCTGGAAGGAGACCGTGACCTTGTGGTCGAGATGCAGTTCCTGCACGTAGCAGACATGGACTTCGGCGGTGTAGATGGTGAGGCGACGGTTCTTGACATAGTCCAGCCCCATGCCCATCGCCTCGAAGGCTTCATCCGAACAGCGGTCGAACAGGACGTTGTAGTAGGCCATGTTGAGATGGCCGTTATAATCGATCCAGTCCTTCTCGATAGCCATTGGCTGAGAAACAAAAGGGGCGGGGATCGGCATGGCAACTTCCTTGTTCTGGTGCTGGACAGAGCGTGGTTGTAAGAGCGGTTCATCGTTTCACGGAAACGTCGGACCGCCTCTTTGATACAATTCCCCAGGGAAAGCGCTAGGCGCTTTTCCGGGGAAAACCGCTTCACACTTTTCCTGGAATTGCGTTAGGCATCATCCATAAATGCATGACAAGCATGGACACTGGTCCATTCGCGGAGGAATTCATGGCCCTGAGCGACCTCAATCCGGTCGAGCGCAACGAAGAAGGCATCGCCGCCGTGCTCGGCATCCTCAAGCAGCGGTTTGGCGAGCGCTTTCAGACCGGCCAGGCGGTTCGCTCCCAGCATGCGCATACGACAACCTACATCCCGACGCAGGCGCCGGACGGCGTCGTCTTCCCGGAAACGACCGCCGAGGTACAGGAGATCGTGCGCGCCTGCGCCGCGCACCGCGTGCCGGTGATCGCCTTCGGCGTCGGCTCCTCGCTCGAAGGCCACACCAACGCGCCGGGCGGCGGCATCTCGGTCGACACTTCCCGGATGAACCGGATCCTCTCGGTCAATCCGCAGGATCTCGACTGCACGGTCGAGCCCGGGGTGACTCGCGAGGATCTCAACCGGCATCTGCGCGACACCGGCCTGTTTTTTCCAATCGATCCCGGCGCCAATGCCTCGCTGGGCGGCATGGCGGCGACACGGGCCTCAGGCACCAACGCGGTGCGCTACGGTACGATGCGCGAGAACGTGCTATCGCTGACGGCCGTCATGGCCGATGGCGAGGCGGTGACCACTGGCAAGCGGGCAAAAAAGAGCTCGGCCGGCTATGACCTGACACGGCTGCTGGTCGGCTCGGAAGGCACGCTCGGCATCATCACCTCGCTGACCTTGAGGCTGCAAGGGATTCCGCAGGCGATTTCCGGTGGTGTCTGCCCGTTTCCGAGCGTCGAAGCGGCTTGCAACGCCGTCATCGCGACGATCCAGATGGGCATTCCGGTGGCGCGCATCGAACTGGTCAACGCGCTGCAGATGCGGGCGATGAAGACATATTCCAAGCTCGACTATCCCGAAAGCCCGTGCCTGTTCGTCGAATTCCATGGCAGTGATGCCGGCGTTGCCGAGCAGGCCGAGACCTTCGGCATGATCGCCGAGGAGAATGGCGGCGGACCGTTCCTGTGGACCAGTGTCGCCGAGGAGCGCACCAAACTTTGGAAGGCCAGACATGACGCCTATTGGTCGTCGCTGACGCTGCGGCCAGGCGCCAAGGGCCTGTCGACCGACGTCTGCGTTCCGATCTCGCGTTTTGCCGAATGCGTCACCGAAACCGAGGCCGATATCGCCGAAATGGGGCTTGTCGCGCCGATCGTCGGCCATGCCGGCGACGGCAATTTCCACGTCCTGGTGCTGATGGACGTGAACGACCCGAAGGAAATCGCGCTGTCGGAAAAGTTCGTGGCGCGGCTCAACATGCGGGCCATCGCCATGGAGGGCACCTGCACCGGCGAGCACGGCATCGGCCAAGGCAAGATCGGCTTCCTGCGCCATGAGCTCGGCCACGGCGTCGACATCATGCGCACGATCAAGCAGGCGCTCGATCCGCTCGATATCATGAACCCGGGCAAGATCCTGCCGGCTGCCGAGTAGACGCCGTCATCGGCTCGTCTTGACCCCACCTCCAATCGGGCCGAGACTCCGTGTGCTGAAGGCCCAGAAGACGGGCAACCCAAGCGGAGGAGTGGTGTCATGGCGATTTCACGCAAGGAAGAAGCGCGCGCGCTGAGTGCCGACGAACACGAGCTGGTGGAAAAATCGCACCATCCGGCGGTCCAGGACCTTTCCGACGCCGATCTGTCCGGCCTCGTCAAACGCCTGCGGGAGCGGCGCGACAAGGCGCAGACCGAGGCGCGTCGACGCCGGCGCGAAATCCGGGGCAAGGGCACACCGAAAGGGGCTGTCGCTTCAAAGGCCGATGGCGGCTCTCAGTTGAAGCTTGCGGTGCTGGCGATGGCCATGCGGCGGTTGAATGGCGAGGCCGAACGGCGCCGCCAGTTGACGGCGCGCGTCTCATTGGTCGACAGCGCGCGCAAGGCGCTGGCCCTGAAGCAGAAAGCGCCGACGGATGGTCCAGCGTTCAACGCGCGCACTGCGCACAAGGGCATGCGAGCGGTGGCAAACCAGAGGACGCCGAATCTGGTTCGGCCGGCCGAGCTCGGCCGACAACGCAAAGCGGCCAAGGTGGCGCAGGCAAAGCGCGACGCGCGTTGAATTCGCACTGATGACGCCGATGATCGCGTGCTGATCTCCGCAGCACGCCGAAGCACGACAAACGCTTCTCCGCCGGCACGTGGTCGACAGGCCGCTTTGCTGTGTGCGTCGTTTACCGAGTGGCCAACTTCTCTGGCGCTGCTTCGGCAAGCACCTGCAGCATCGGCCGTGTCGGTGCGAAGAATGTCGTGCCGGTGTGAGGGGTGGAGAAATCAAGCAGCCGGTCGTAGGCGCCGGGCGGATCGCCGACATACATGCGCTGCAGCATCTTCTCGATCACCCAGAGATATCTCGAATAGCCGATGAAGTAGGTGCCGAATTCCCGTTGCCCCGGCCGGCCGAACGGCATGTTGTCGCGCAATATGTCATGTTCGGTGCCGTCGGCATCCTCGATGGTGGCGAGCGACTTGTGCGATTTGCGCGGCGCTTCGTCATCATCGATTTCGATGTTGTCGATCTTGGTTCGGCCGATGATCGCCTCCTGCACGGGCGTGGGGATTCGCGCCCACGCCTGGAGATCGTGCAGGTATTTTTGAACGACGACATAGCTGCCGCCGGCAAAATCGGGATCTTCGTCGCCAACGAGCGCCGAGGCGGGCAGATCGAGGCCGGTGGGGTTGGCTGTGCCGTCGACGAAACCGAGCAGGTCGCGGGCATCGAAATAACGGAAGCCCGAGACTTCGTCGACGACGGTCACGCCGGGACCAAGCCTGTCCAGCAGGATACGCTCGAACTCGAAGCACATGTCGGGCCGCTCGGAGCGGATATGGAAGAGAAGGTCGCCCGGCGTGGTGGGCGCGGCGTGAACCGCTCCCTTGATCGGCGCGAACCGCTTCAACTCCGCCGGCCGCCGGCCGGGGCTGAGCCGGTTCCATAGATCGTGGCCGATGCCGGCGATGCAGGACAGGCGGCCGCCGAGGTCGCGGAACCCGACAGTCTTGACCATGTCGTCAAGGTCGCCGAGCACGGAACAAACCCTTGCGAGAACCGGCTGTTCATCGGCTATGGTGACGACAAGGAAAATCGCTGATTGCGAAAGCGGCGCGTCGACGCTCTGCGCATCGATCGGCACACGGTCCCAGTTCTTCCCCGACATCCCCAATTCTCCGCTTTTCCAGGATTGTTTCAGACGATCCCGGATCGGAAAACGCCGCGACCGAAACAGGGCGAGGACGCCCAAAGCAAGGTATCGCGATCAAGAGCGACCGCGCAACATCGAACGCCGTCCATGGTTGTCGCCGACGACGATCGAATTGCCTCTTTATCGACACGCGGATGCAGGTAGAGTGCGGCTGATTTCAACCAAACCGTTCGGAACTGATGCTCGCACGCCTGTTCGTGATCTTTGGTGGCCTGTTCGTGCTGGTGCTGTGCGCGGCGCTGGTGGGGCCGTATTTTGTCGACTGGTCCGGCTATCGGGCGCAGTTCGAGCGCGAAGCGAGCGCCATTCTCGGCCGCAAGGTGACCGTGCAGGGCGACGCCACGGCGCGCTTGTTGCCGTTTCCGTCGGTAACCTTCTCCAATGTCGCCGTTGCCGGCGGCCCCGCCGGCCAGCCGGCGATGACCGTCGAGACGTTTTCGATGGATGCGGAACTGGCGCCGTTCCTGCGTGGCGAGGTGCTGATTTTCGACATGCGGCTGGTGCGGCCGAAAGCGACGATCGACATCGCCGCCAATGGTACCGTCGACTGGGCGATGCGGCCGTCCTCGCCCTTCAATCTCAACCAGATCTCGATCGAGAAGCTGACGGTGACGGAAGGGCAGATCGAGTTGCGTCATGCCGCCGGCGGACGCAGCCACACCATGTCCGAGATCAATTCGACCATTTCGGCCAAATCGCTGGCGGGCCCGTGGCGCATGGATGGCACGTTGAGGTTCGACGGCCTGCGCACGACGGTTGCCGCCACGACCGGCAAGGCCGAAGCCAACGGCCAGATGCGGTTTCGGCTCAAGGCCGATCCCGACGCGTATCCGCTGGTCATCGAAACCGACGGCAACGCCGGCATCGTCAACGGTGCCGCCATCTACTCCGGACAGTTCAAGATTTCCGGCGCCGATAAGAACTCAGCCCAGTTGCGGGGCACCGATGGCGAGACGGTGAAGGTCGGCACCGGCAAGTCCAATCCCGGCTTTCGGGTTAACGGCAAGTTCGCGCTCGATCACCAGAAGCTCGGCATCGATGAATTCCGCTTCGAGACCGGACCCCTCGACAATCCCTATACCGCCGACGGCAAGGCCTCGATCGATCTCGGCCAGAAGCCGAGCTTCGCCATCGAGGCCAATGGCGCGCAGGTGCAGTTCGACGAGGCCGTGGGTGCGGCGGCAGGCGCCGGCCTGACACTGGATCACCGCATTGCCGGACTGGAACAGGCCTTGCTCGACCTGCCTAAGCCGACCATTCCCGGAACGGTCGAGGTCAGGTTGCCGGCCGTGGTGGCCGGTGACACCACGGTTCGCGACGTTCATCTTTCCGCCGAGCCGGTCGATGGCGGCTGGTCGGTGAAATCGCTCGCCGCGACACTGCCCGGCCGCGCCACGCTGGAGGCCGACGGCCTGCTCAGCGTCGAGAACCATTTCGGCTTCACCGGTTCGCTGCTGCTGGCGGTGGCGCAGCCTTCCGGCTTCGCTGCCTGGTTGTCGAAGGACGTCGACGAGGCGATCCGGCGTCTGCCCGCCGCCGGCTTCCGGGCTAAAGTCGATCTCTCCGAAAAGCGCCAGGCCTTCAGCGATCTCGAACTGGTCCTGGGCAAAGCGACGTTTTCCGGCCGCATCGATTCCAGCCAGCCCGACGACGCCAGGCCCTCGGTGCTGATGCGGCTGGAAGGCGGCGATCTCGATGTCGACGGGCTAGCGGCCTTCGCTTCGATCTTCATCAGCGACAAGGGCGCCAACCGATTTGCCGATCGCGACCTCGATTTCCAGATCAAGGCGGGACCGGTCAGTGCCGGAGGCTTGACCGCCGACACGGTCGACACCGCGCTCAGGCTGCGCGACGGGCTGCTTGAGATCGACCGACTGTCGGTGGGCGGGCTGGCCGGCGCGTCGATCAGCGCCACAGGCCGGATCAAGGATTTTCCGGCGAGCCCGACCGGCAAGCTTGACGCCTCCGTGGTCGCCGTCGACCTGAAGCCGCTGATAGACGTGGCGGCGCAGCATTATGCCGACAATGCCGTGCTCAAGGGACTGGCAAGCCGCGCCGCTGCTTATCCCGACCTGTTCCAGGATTCGCGCGTCGATCTTGTGGTGAGTGCTGCCGACAATGGCGACGGCACAACAGGGCTTGCTGTGAGCGGGCAAGGCAAGGCCGGCGGATCGTCCTTTTCCGCCTCGCTGTCGGGGAAGGGAGCGGTCGACAAGTTTCTTGAAGCGCCTGTGGCGCTGACCTTCAATGCCAGGAACCCCGACGCCACAGCGCTGCTGGCACTTTACGGCTTGCCGGCGCTGCCGCTCGGCATGCTCGGCGAGGCAAGCACCGACATCCAGGCCAAGGGCACGCTGGGCGGCGGCCTTGCGACGAGCTTCAGCCTTGCCGGCAACGACTTCAACGCCGGTTTCGACGGCACCGTAGCCGACACGCCCCAAGGTCCGGTCGCGAAGGGCAAGGTCAGCCTCGATGCGGCCGACATCGAGCCCTGGCTGATGACATCGGGCATAGGCCTGCCGGGCATGGGGACAGGCACGTCGACGTCGCTCACCGCGCAGGCCGATTACGGCAACGGCCTACTGGTGCTCTCCGGCCTCAACGCCGCCATCAACGAAGCTGCGGTGTCGGGTGACGTGAACATCGACGTCAAGGAGGGGATTGACGGCAAGGATGGCGTGCCGCATCTGGCCGGCTCACTGGCGCTCGACGAACTTGATCTCGACCCGATCGCGGTGGCGCTGTTCGGCGATTCCGCGTTCACGGACAAGAGCGGAGACAATAAAGGCGGTGTGTGGCCGTCGGCCCCGTTCAGCCAGAAATCCAGCCTTCCATTCACGGCCGATCTCGACTTGACCACGGCTTCCCTTGCCGCAGGGCCATTCGCGACCGCCTATGACGCGGCCTTGTCGCTGAAGCTCGACCGGGAAGGCATCCGCGTGTCCGATCTCAAGGCGAAATTCCTTGGCGGTGCGCTGACAGGCCTGTTCGAATTGAAAAACAATGACGGCACTGGGCTTTTCACCGGCCAGATGAAGCTCGCGGGTGCCGATTTGCCAGCCGTGCTGCCGGATGCCGGCATCGACGGCAAGGGGGATGTCTCGGCGGCGTTTTCGACAAGCGGCAAATCGGTCGACGCGATGATCGCCGCTCTGTCGGGTTCGGGCACGGCGGCGCTGAAGGGCATCACGGTCGCCGGCGTCAATCCGGATGCGTTCAGCACCTTCCTCGCCAAGGCCGACGCGATCGGCCGCGATATCGATGCAGCCAAGACAGCCGGCTTCGCCCCTGCTATCGCGGCAGATGGCAGTTTCGCGGCAAAGGATACCGACATCGCCTTCACCATTGCAGGTGGCACGCTACGGGCGCCGCCGATCAGCCTCGAAAATCCTTCGGCGACCTTGTCCGCCGATATCACGGCGGACCTCAATGCCGATACGGTCTCCGCCAAGGGCGCGGTCACCTACCGGCCCGGCGACGAAGCGCTCGTCGGTTCCGAACCGGCGATGAATTTCAGCGTCGAGGGGCCGTTCGGCGCCGTCAAACGGCAGTTCGACAGCGAACCGCTGGCGCAGTTCCTGACCCAGCGCGCGCTCGAGAAGGAGCAGCAGCGGGTCGAGGCGATGCAGGCCGCGTTGCTGGAGAAGCAGCGGCTGCGGCGCGAGGTGCGCTATTACGCTGCGTTGCAGGACCAGCGCGACAAGGCGGCCGAGGAGCTGCGACAGCAGGAGGAGGCGGCGCGGCTGAAGGCCGAGGCCGACGCCAAGGCGAAAGCCGAGGCGGAAGCTCAGGCGCGGGCCGAAGCAGAGGCCAGGGCCAAAGCGGATGCCGAGGCAAAGGCCGAGGAGGCGATGCGGACCGCCTCGCAGGAGAAGGCAAGGCTGGAAGCAGAGCGCAAGGGCGCCGAGCAGGCGCCGAACCCGGAACGGGCGCCGCCGCCGGTGGCCAACGACAATCCGCCTCCGGCCAAACCGCAGTTCAATCCGTCTACGATCGACAATTTGCTGAAGTCTTTGCAGTAGGGCAGTAGGGCAGTAGGGCAGTAGGCAGGGGATTTCCCTCGATCGTTCAAAGAACGAGCAGTTCGGCGCTGTCGGCGACGTAGCGGGCGTGACGAAAATCGCGGATGGCGGCAAGCTTGCCCTCCTGCCAGACCAGCAGGATGAAATAGGCTGGTCGCGCAGCCGGGTCGTTGCCGTCGTGAACGAGGACCACCGGCCTGTCCTCGACGAATCCCGGCACGAAACGCCAATCGCGGAGGCGGGAATAGTTGTGGAAATAGGTAGCCACTTCGTTGGGTCCGGTAAACCGCGTCCTGGCCACCAGCTCCAGGCGAACTTCATCGGCGAGCATGTCGCGCACG
Source organism: Mesorhizobium sp. B2-1-1 (assembly GCF_006442975.2). NCBI lineage: Bacteria > Pseudomonadati > Pseudomonadota > Alphaproteobacteria > Hyphomicrobiales > Phyllobacteriaceae > Mesorhizobium > Mesorhizobium sp. B2-1-1. The sequence continues at coordinate 3,019,207 of NZ_CP083954.1, forward strand.
GCGTCGAAATCACGGGCGTTGAAGCGATCGATATAGGCTTCGAGCAACAGGCGTTCGGAGACGCCCAGCCTGGGAACCGGCCGATCCTCGGGCTCGGCGGCGAGCTGGCGCAGGCGGCCGCGGCCACGATGCAGCGCCGCCTTGACGGCCGGGACGCTGGTGTCCAGCGCGGCGCTGATCTCTTGCAGCGAATAACCCAGAACGTCCATCATGATGACGCTGCTGCGCTGCGCGACGGGCAGGCGCATGAAGGTGTGCAGGCCGGCGGCAGCGGCCTGACGGTCGAAGGTGGCGTTGGCCGGGTCGACGATCATGTCCGGATCCTCATCGGAAAAGGCCTTTTCGCGGGCTCGCCGGCGCAGAAAATCGAGTGCCGTGTTGTGCGCGATGCGGAACAGCCAGCCCTCCGGATTTGCGATCTGGCCGGCGTTCGGCAAAGCCTCGAACGCCTTGGCCAGCGCTTCCTGCAACACGTCCTCGCCGTCAAAGACGGAACCCGTCATGCGCGCGCAATAGCGGTGCAGCTTTGGGCGCAACTCCCCAAACAGGCGTTCGATGAGCGCGCGGTGCTCGCCAGGAATGAGGATGTTCATACGCCCGTCGTTCTCTACATCGCTTGATCGCGCCTACTGGTCCAGCATCCGGTAACTGCCTACTACCGTCATCGCCTCGCGATGCGGAGGCTCGATGCAGCGATCCCTGATGCCGTTCTGAAAAGTCGCGAATGCCGCTAGCCCCGGAAGGGTGCCGGCCTGCTCCTCGGTTGCCGCCTCGACCAGATGGAAGAAGGTACCGTCGCCGGACCGCCATGTCATGTAGCGAAACCCTTCGGGCGATTTATCCCGCAATTCCCGGAACACGGCCTTGACCAGCCGCTCGTTCTCGTCGACCAGCTCCGGTTTGGTCCTGTAACGTATCAAATGGTGTTTCATCTTGTCTGTTCCTTTGCCGGCCCTGCACCTTGCAGGTCGCTCATGTCCGAGACGAAGCGGCGGAGCCAAAGGATTCGGGGTTTCCGGAATTTTTTTATGCGGCCCCTTATGTCCCATCTTCCCGATGGTAGCCGGGCTTCGCAAAAGTTGAATGGACGACGGCGCGTTGCTGACGGCTGTCGCGATCTCATCGTGCGCTCACCGTCGATCGAGGACGGTATGTCGGGCCGGTGGTTGGGCCAACAACGCCCAGGCCATGCGCGGCAGTTATTCGACCAGAATGCGCGCTTCCCTCGCGGCTTCGACAAAAGCATCCCTGGCGGTATCGGCCGATACGCCGCCGTTCATGGCCTGCCGGCACGCCCGCAGCGCAGCCTTATGCTTGATGCTTCCCGCATCGCGCCAGTGATTGGTGAGAAGGTCGAGAGCTTGTTCGGCATTGGACAGATTTCGAACGTCGCCAGTAACGCCTGTGGAAACCGGGACTGCCTTGGAAAACCAGATGTTGTACATGGCATAGCCTCCATTCAGCTAGGTTGCGAAACTTGTCTCTAGAGCGTGTCGCGGTCCTTTCGGGCGAGCACGCTCCTCAGCATGGGTTCGATGCGCGAAAGCTCGTCGAGATGCACGGCCGACAAGTCGGCGAGGCAGGCATCGGCCCGCTCGGTCAGTTGCAGCAGCACCTTGCGCTGGTCCTCCTTGTCCTGATCTCTGACGATCAGCCCGGCCTCGCACAGGCGGTTGACCAGTTCGACGGCGCTATGATGGCGGATGCGCAAGCGTTCGGCGAGGTCGCCGATAGCTACCGGGCCTCCGCCGGGAAAACCCTTTATGGCGAGCAGTGCCTGATGTTGGCGCGGCGTCAGACCGGCGTCTTCGGCCTGTAGCTGGCTGAATTCCAGGAAGCGGCGGATCAGATAGCGGAACTCCGACAGCCGCTGGTAGTCGGCCTGGCTGATGGCGGGGCGGGGTTCTTTCGGATGCGACATATCAGACATGTGTTGTCATTCCGGCCAAAGCTCAAACGATTTCGGGCCAGGCCCGCTTGAATATTTATATCGTATTACGATACATAGCGGCCGGCAAAGCCGTTTTGACGGTTTGCCGATCCTCCAACAGCGACACGCCACGGAAAGCAGGCAGGCAATGAAGACCGAACAGGGCAGTCCCGGACATCTGCGCGATTTCACCACCGACGCCAGGGTGTTGCTGATCGCGGGCATCGCGGTGGTGGTGGCGACGGCCGGGCTGTTTGCCGGCATCATCCTGCTGAAATTGATCCGGCTCGCCACCAACGTCGCCTATTTCGGTCAATTCACGCTCGCCGATCTGAGGCTGGAGGACACGCCGCTTGGCTATGCCGCGGTCGCCGTGCCGGTGATCGGCGCACTCATTATCGGCCTGATGGCGCGCTACGGCAGCGAGAAAATCCGTGGCCACGGCATTCCCGAAGCGATCGAAGCGATCCTGCTCGGGCGCTCGCGACTGGACGCCAAGGTCGCAGTGCTGAAGCCGCTGTCGTCGGCGATCTCGATCGGCTCCGGTGGACCGTTCGGCGCCGAGGGCCCAATCATCATGACCGGCGGCGCCATCGGCTCGCTGATCGCGCAGATGCTGCCGGTCAGCGACAATGAGCGCAAGACGCTGCTGGTGGCGGGCGCCGCCGCGGGCATGACCACCGTGTTCGGAACGCCGATCGCCGCCATCATGCTGGCGGTGGAGCTGCTTCTGTTCGAATGGACGCCGCGCAGCTTCATTCCGGTGGCGGTGGCTGCCATCGTGGCGGAGGTCGAGCGCACCATGCTGCACATGCCGGGACCGATCTTTCCGTTTCAGGGCGGCATGGCGATTTCCTTTGCCGGTCTTGGCGGTTGGGTCCTGATCGGTATTGCGGCCGGCCTCCTGTCTGCCTTGCTGACGCAGATGGTCTATGCCTGCGAGGACGGTTTCCAGAAACTGCCGATCCACTGGATGTGGTGGCCGATGCTCGGCGGCCTCGTCGTCGGCATTGGCGGCCTGATCGAGCCGCAGGCGCTCGGCGTCGGCTACGACAACATATCCAACATGCTGGACGGCCGCACGATTGCGACGGCAGCACTCCTGTTGTTGGTGGTGAAAGCGGTCATCTGGTCGGTGGCGCTGGGCTCGGGAACGTCGGGCGGCGTGCTGGCGCCACTGCTGATCATGGGCGGCGCGATGGGCGCGGTGCTCGCCGGCTTCCTGCCGGCGGCCGATCCCGGCTTCTGGGCGCTGCTGGCGATGGCGGCGACCATGGGCGGCACGATGCGCGCGCCGCTGACGGCGACCTTCTTCGCGGTCGAATTGACCGGCAACACGCATGTGCTGGTGCCGCTGATCGCGGCCTGCGCCGCCGCCCATGCGGTGACGGTGCTTTTGATGAAACGTTCCATCCTGACCGAGAAGATCGCCAGGCGAGGGCATCATCTGGTGCGCGAATACCGGGTCGATCCGTTCGCGCTGACCAGGGTGCATGAAGTGATGACCACGCAGGTCCAGAGCGTGCCGGCGACGATGACGCTGCATGGCGCAGCGGCATTCCTGACTGCGCCGGAGACGCGTCATCCGAGCTTCCCGGTCATTGACGGCAACAGGCAGGTGCTCGGCCTCATCGATCCACCGGCGATTCTGCGCTGGCGGCGTGCCGGCAAGCACCGGACGACGACGCTCGGCGACTTGCTGGCCGGCAGCAAGGTGACGCTTGCCTATCCCGATGAATATCTGGAAGGCCTGTCGGACAAGCTCCTGACGGCCAACGTGTCGCATCTGCCGGTCGTGGCACGCGACGACGGAACGCTGGTCGGTTACGTCGGCTGGAAGGACCTGATGCGCGTCAGATCCAGGAAGCAGGCGGAAGAGCGCGATCGCACGGCCCTGCTGGGGTTCGGCACCCGCCGCGGGAAACAGGAAGGCACTGCCTGACGGAGCCAGGCGTCAGGCGCGGCCGCGCTTCGCCCAGGCCAGTACATGGATCCGGAGCGCCGAGGACAGATTGGTGTCACGCGGCCGGTTTTCGTCGACTTCCGCGACCAGCGCGGCAAGGGTCAGATTGCGCGCGGCGGCGATGGCGACAAGGTCGTCAAAAAACGGCTTTTCGAGCGAATAGCTGGTGCGGTGGCCACGGATCGTCACCGAGCGTTTTTCGACCGGGCTCACCTGGAGCTCATTTGGGGTCCGGATCGGGCGACGGTTGACGCCGATGGCCCGCGACGAAGAACTCGGCCTTTTCGGCAACCAGGCGGTCGCGTTCCTTCTCTGCCCCGGAGCGGCCGTACAGGGCGCGGTTCTGGCTGGCCGTGCGTTCCTTCTCCAGCCTTGCCTTCTGCTTGCGAGCCTGGCGCAGATTGACGATGTCGGCCATGACGCGCGACCCGAAGGCTTATTTCTTGCGGAAGGCGTCGAGCGAGACGACTTCGGCGCCCTTGGCGGCATCGGCATCGGCCGCCTTCTTCTCGGGTTCGGCGGCCTTCTTCTCCGCCTTCGGCTTTTTCTCGGAGACGATGGCGAGCGGTTCGGACGCCGGCTGGGAAGCTGGTTCGTCATCTGACTGGCCTTCGGTCTTGACGTCGAATTCGAGTTCGAAGTTAACCGACGGATCGTAGAAGCCGCGCACCGCCGAGAACGGGATTTCGAGTTTTTCCGGCACGTCCGAGAAGGAGAGCCCGACCTCGAAACCGGTCTCGGTGACCTTCAGGTCCCAATACTGGAACTGGATGACGATGGTCATCTGCTCCGGATAGCGCTCGCGCAGCCGCGAAGACACGCGCACGCCCGGCGCGCCGGTCAGGAAGGTGATGAAGAAATGATGGTTGCCGGGGAGGCCGGTGCGCGCGACCTCGGCCAGGACCTTGCGCATGACGCCGCGCAACGCCTCCTGGGCCAGAATGTCATAGCGGATGTGGTCGTCGGCCATGTGGCGGTCGGGTTCCGTTGAATCGTCCGCATAGCTGTAATCAAGCTTGAGCGCGGCGTAAACCGCATATAGACCGCCGCCGCGAGGAAGCGAGGACGATTGCCGAGATTTGATCGCGGAAGCCGGCTTGCGTCACCCGCAAATGTCACGCGTTGGCAAGCGCGGCGTGTTTCTTGACGCCGGTCGGGGAGGGGCGCTTGCCGAAAGCGCGCAGGAAGGTGCGCACGCCATTTGTCGCCGATTGCACGACCTCGTCCTCGGCCGGGGTGCCGCCGAGCATGAAGGTCGTCTGCAATTCAGCATTGACGAGGCCGAGGAACTGCCGCGCCGCGACGTCGGGGTCGTCGATCGCGAGGTAACCGCCATAGGCAAGGCGGGCGAAGCGGGCGGCGATTGCCGGCCATGTCCTGCCAGGACCCTGTTCGCGCCATTCGGCGAACAGTTCGGGGTAGCGCTCGCCTTCGGTCTGGATCAGCTTGCGCAGGAATTTTCCGTCGCGGTTGCAGATGCAGTTCTGGTTCAGGCGCACGGCAAAGCCGATCAGATCCGCTTCCAGATCCCTCGGCTGGTCCGGGAACGTGGCGATGGTGGCGAAGATGCCGGCATTGCAGCGCTCGGTGAGATCGCGGACTACGGCGATGAAGAGCTTTTCCTTGTCGCCATGGTGGTTGTAGACGGTCTGGCGCGAGACACCCGCCTCGGCGGCGATCAGGTCGATATTGGCGCCGGCAAAGCCCTCGCGGCAGAACACGGAAGCGGCTGCGTCGACCACCGAGATGCGCTTGGCCTCGTGGCTGCGTGGCGGGAAACTGTCAGGAGAAACACCCGGTCTCATGAAAATCTATATAGAGGTGATTGACGATTTAGACAAGACTGTCTAAATTTGTGGACACGCTATAAGGGGTTCACCTCTGGACAGGCGAACAATTCGCTCTCGGAGAGTCGGAATCCCACGGGATCGAACGTCCTGGGGTCAGACGTCGCCTTGCGGCGGCAACCAGATTCGAAAGAAGCCAACATCATGAGTCCCAAATTCCTCCGCATCGCGGTCGTGCTCGGCCTGTTGTCCGCCATCGGGCCCTTCGCCATCGATATGTATCTGCCCGCATTGCCCTCGATCGGCGCGGATCTCAACGCCGGCACCGCAGCCGTGCAGATGAGCCTTTTGATCTTCTTCCTGTCGATGGGCTTCGGCCAGATCGTCGTCGGGCCGATCTCCGATATGGTCGGACGCAAGCTGCCGCTCTATGGCGGTCTTGCGCTGTTCATGGTCGGCGGCGTCGGTTCGGCATTGGCGCCGACCATCGAATGGCTGATCGCCTTCCGTTTCCTGCAGGGCCTTGGCGCCAGCGCCGGCATGGCCATTCCGCGCGCGATCGTGCGCGACCTGCACACTGGCAACGAAGCCGCCAAGCTGATGTCGTTGCTGATGCTGGTGTTCTCGGTATCGCCGATCCTGGCGCCGCTGACCGGCAGCCAGATCATCGAGAGTTTCGGCTGGCGCGCCGTGTTCTGGACCGTCACGGCCGCAGCGGTGCTGGCAACCATCCTGCTCGCGACCTCGCTCAAGGAGACGCGGCCGGCTGAAGAACGCGCCGGTTCTTCCTTTGGCACCGCCCTTTCAGGCTACCGTTTCCTGATGGGGGACCGCAATTTCCTCGGCCTGGTGGCGATCGCGGGCTTCGGCATTGCGAGCTTCTTCGTCTATCTGTCGAGCTCGTCCTTCATCCTGATCGACCATTACGGCCTGTCGCCTTCGGTCTATAGCGTGTTCTTCTCGATCAATGCCGTCGCCTTCATCGGCATGTCGCAGCTCACCGGCCTGCTTTCCGAGCGTTTCGGGCTCAAGCGGGTGGTGTGGGTGGCGGTGACCGGCTACGCCACGACGATGGTGGCACTGTTCGCTGTCATGGCTTCCGGTGTGGACCGGCTGGATGTGATGGCGGCGCTGCTGTTCGTCGGCTATGGCTTTCTCGGCCTGGTCATTCCGACCACCTCGGTATTGGCCATGGAGGAGCATGGCGAGATCGCGGGCACGGCTTCGGCGCTGATGGGCACGCTGCACTTCGCCATCGGTGCGCTCGCCATGGGTGTCGCGGGCATCTTTTTCGACGGCACGCCGTTGCCGATGGTCGCCGGCATCACGCTCTGCGCGGTGATCTCCTTCACCCTGGCCAAGATCACGCTCGGCCGTTCGCGCGAGGCTGTCGAAGCGCCGGCGGAGTAGGCAATCGCCAATAAATTGAAAGAGGCCGGGAAATTGAAAGAGGCCGGGGCGATCCCGGCCTTTTTCATGCCAATCCCGTTTCGTCCAGCATGAAGCGCAGCCGTGTCTCGACAGGCGCCAGGGGCAGCCGTACCAGTTCATAACCGAGTTCGGCATAGACGCCGACCAGCGCGTGACAGGTACGCTCGGCTTCGTCGAGCGTTTGCTTGCGTTCTTCATCCTGCGTGAAGATTTCGGGCCAAGGCGGGGCAACGAAGACACGAGGGTTGTAGCGGCAACGCTTCGCTGCGATGCCGACGTGATCGGGCACCGGCAGACCGCTGAGGCGGAGATAGCCCAGCGTGTCGGGCACGCCACGATCGAGGAAGACCGGTCCTTCCTGTTCGATCGCGGCTTGGTACGAGCGCATCTCCCAGGACAGCATCAATTCGGCAAACAATGCGCGATCGCTCCAAGGCAAAGCGGAGCCGCCAATGGCGGACTGGTCGCGAATGATGCCGCGTCCGGCCTCGACCGAGGTGGCGAACCCTGCACGGCGCAAGGCTTCGATCAGTGCGGTCTTGCCGGAGCCCGGACCGCCGGTCAGCACGAAGAATCGGTCGGAATTGTTTTGCATTTTTTACCCATGTCGAAGGAGGCACGCGGCTCCACTGCGTCGCCTCCCATGGGCCGACCGAAGTCTAGCCGGCGCGAGCGTGCCGTTGCGCGTGATGCCGATGAAAAGGGGGAGAAGTGGAGGTTTCTGTTGCCAGGTACCTCCGAACCCCGCCTAGAAGTGCGAACCCCTAGGGCTTGATTTGAAGCTATCGCACTGCATTAAGCAGCGAGACGTGCTTCCGCATAGTTGTCGTTGGCAACTATAAGTTTAGCCCGATGACGGTGGTACAATGCCGGGCAAAAGTACGATCTTTACACCTTCGTCGATCCTATTTCGCCCCCAGCAAAAGCCGCTCCGTCTTCCAGAGCGGTTTTTGGTGGAGGCGCCGGGTACCGCCCCCGGGTCCGAACGGCTTATTTCATCGCCAGTTTATCGCCATAGTCGGTCAAGCCGACGAAGCGAATATAGGGGTCCATCGCCAGAAATGAAAGACCGCAATGTGCTTTGTCCCTGTGTCAAAATGCGACGCGGCAGGGTTGACTTGGGAACGGTCTCAACCGAAGCTTTGCCGCGGTGAGGAGTTACCGACCGAGCGCACGAGTTGCGGAGCGCGCCACAGCCCTCATCGACCGGATCCGTGGCGCCGACGAGGGGAATTTTGATGGCCGACTATCTTGCAGACGTGAAGAAATACGACGCCGCGGCGAGTGCGGAAATTGTTGAGAAGATCGTCAAGCATCTGGGCATCGCGCTCAGGAACCGCGACTCCTCGCTGGTGTCCTGCACCGATCCCAAAGAACTCGAGCGCGTCCGGGAAAACTGGGTCGGCAAGAAGCTCGGCGTCGCCGATGCGGCGAAGGCAGATGCTGCGATCGAGAAGACCTGCAAGGCGATGGCCGCAGACAACACCAAGAATCGAGTGACTTTTTACTACCTCGTTGCCAAGGACCTGGGAAAGCTCGGTTCGCTCTGAGAATTCCGTGCTCGCGCGGTTGCTGAGGCGCGCCGCTGGTTTGTAACGGGCACGGCTTGTGCTGCCCCTCATCTGGCTGCCGCCATCTTCTCCCCGTATAGAGACGGGGAGAGGAATGCTGTCACCGATGGTTTCGCCAATTGCCGGCGTTGCAAGACGGACACCGAGGCTGCGGCCAGTTTGCTTGGATGTCGGCGCAGACGCCGAAACAGTGATGAGGCAAGCGTCGCCTGCGCCGTTTTGATGTGTTCGGCCGCCTGTCTAGCAGCTATAATGCTCGCACAATCGAATCGAGCCGAACCGATGCGCCAGTATCTCGACCTTCTGCAGCACGTGCTGGATCATGGCGCCGACCGCGGCGACCGCACGGGCACGGGCACGCGCTCCGTGTTCGGCTACCAGATGCGCTTCGACCTGGCGCGCGGCTTTCCCGTCACCACCACCAAGAAGCTGCACCTGAAATCGATCATTCATGAGCTTTTGTGGTTCCTGGCCGGCGAAACCAATATCAAATATCTGACCGACCATGGCGTTTCCATCTGGGACGAATGGGCTGACGAGAATGGCGACCTTGGCCCCGTCTATGGCAAGCAGTGGCGTTCCTGGCCGGACGGCCATGGCGGGTCGATCGATCAGATAAACAATCTTGTGAAAGAGATACGCCGCAATCCTCAATCGCGGCGGCTGATCGTTTCGGCCTGGAATCCGGCCGAGGTGGAGGCGATGGCGTTGCCGCCATGCCATTGCCTGTTCCAGTTCTACGTCTCGGAAGGCCGGCTTTCCTGCCAGCTTTACCAGCGTTCCGGCGACATCTTCCTCGGCGTGCCGTTCAACATCGCCTCCTACGCCCTGCTGACGCTGATGGTGGCGCAGGTGACCGGCCTGAAGCCCGGTGATTTCGTCCATACGCTCGGCGACGCGCATCTTTATTCGAACCATTTCGAGCAGGCGCGCGAGCAACTTCGGCGCACGCCAAGAACGCTGCCGACCATGTGGATCAACCCTGAAGTGAAGGATCTCTTCGCCTTCCGCTTCGAGGATTTCCGGCTGGAAAACTATGTCGCCGACGCGACGATCAAGGCGCCGATCGCGGTCTGAACCGCCGGCGCAACCTTGCCGACCTTGATGTCTCGAGGCCGTGGCGATGGTGGTGCCTCGCCGGTACGTCGTTTTGATATCTTTTCGACAAGATCGGTCGACCTTACCCTCAGGCCAGGAGATTTCCGGGGAGGCGTCCATGCGACTGTCAGCAGCGGTATTTGCGCTCGTCTTTGTCTTCGCTTTCAATGCCCACGCATTTGCCGAGTGCGGGTGTGAATGCATCAACAACAGCATGAAGCCGTTCTGCGACGATCCAGCTGCGAAGCTGCCAAACTGTCCCCGCGCGACTTGCAAGCCCGCTGACGCAGAGGGGAATGACCTTCCCGCAAGCGCCATATCAAGCGAGACGCGGTATGTCTGCAAAGTGCGGATGGTGAAGACGCCGGAAGGCTCGTTTCGACACACACTTATCTGCATTTAGACATTGTCTCGCCTCTCCCAATAGATCACGGCGGCGACAGCTATGTCGCCCAAAAGTGACCGCAGTTTTGGGGGAACGACGCGCTTTAGAGGATTTCAGCGTTGGTTCCGTCGAGGGCAACGGGTGCCGATTTTCTTGTGACGTCTTCGTCTGCCTTTCGCTGTATCCGTGCTGGTCTATCGCAGGTCGCGAGGACGCCGCGCATTCAATGGCGACGCTGTGCGAAAAACCTTTCCTTGTTATATTCATCCGGATATATCGGATGGCAGGCTTCGAGCAGGCCGGATGTCAACTCAGGGAGAGTTCATGACGCGCAACGGTTTTGCAGTGGCGGCGGTCGCCATTGGCGGCTTCGCGGCGGCGTGGACGGCAGCAGTGCCGGCGGCGCGCGCGCAAGACGAGGTCGTGGTGTTTGCGGCCGCCAGCCTCAAGGACGCGCTCGACGCGGTCAACAAGGCCTGCGCGGCTGATGTCGGCGAAGCGGCGACCATCTCCTACGCGGCGAGTTCGGCGCTCGCCAAGCAGATCGAAAGCGGCGCGCCGGCGGACGTCTTCATCTCGGCCGATCTCGACTGGATGAAGTATCTTTCCGACAGGAAGCTGACCAAGCCCGCTACCGAAGTGAAGCTGCTCGGCAACCAGATCGTGCTGGTGGCGCCGAAGGATTCGGGCGTTGAAGCCAAGATCGAAAAGGGTTTTGATCTGGCCAAGCTGGTCGGCGACGGCAAGCTCGCCATGGGCGACCTCAAGGCTGTGCCGGCCGGCAAATACGGCAAGGCCGCGCTTGAATCGCTCGGCGTCTGGTCCTCGGTCGAGGGCAAGGTGGCGCAGGCCGAGAATGTGCGTGCGGCACTCAAGCTGGTCTCGACGGGCGAAGCGGCTCTCGGCATCGTCTATGCCACGGACGCGCATGCCGAAAAGGGCGTCAAGGTGGTTGGTGTTTTCCCCGAGGATTCACATCCGCCGATCATCTATCCGGTTGCCCAAACGGCTGATTCGAAGGACAAGGACACGCCTGCCTTCCTGAAGTGCCTGCGGACGGCAAAGGCATCGGATCTATTCAGGGAGCAGGGTTTCACGGTCCTTGCGCCTGTCAACTAGGATAGCCACCTGCGCATGAACTGGCTGCTGGACCTCACTCCCGACGAATGGAATGCGGTCCGGCTGTCCATCAAGGTGGCGACAGTGGCGATGATCGCCAGCCTGCCGCCGGGCATAGCGATAGCGCTGCTCCTGGCGCGCGGCCGCTTCTGGGGCAAGACGCTGCTCAACGGGCTGGTGCACCTGCCGCTGATCGTGCCGCCCGTGGTGACCGGCTATCTCCTGCTTCTGACCTTCGGCAAGCGCGGGCCGGCCGGCGCATTCCTGGCCGAGCATTTCGGCATCGTCTTTTCCTTTCGCTGGACGGGTGCGGCTCTTGCCTGCGGCGTCATGGGTTTTCCGCTGATGGTGCGGGCGATCCGATTGTCGATCGAGGCCGTCGACCGCAAGATGGAGGCGGCGGCCGGAACGCTCGGCGCCAGCCCGCCATGGGTGTTCGGCACCATCACCTTGCCGCTGATCCTGCCCGGGCTGATCGCCGGCGCCATCCTCTCCTTCGCCAAGGCGATGGGCGAGTTCGGAGCGACGATCACCTTCGTCTCCAACATCCCGAACGAGACGCAGACGCTGCCGTCGGCAATCTACACGTTCACCCAGGTGCCGGGCGGCGATGCCGGAGCGCTTCGGCTGACGCTGATCTCGATCGTCATCTCGATGGCCGCCCTGGTGGCCTCGGAAGTGTTGGCGCGGCGCGTCGGCCGGCGGATGGACATCGAATGACGGTCCTTGTCGACATCCGCCATCGGCTCGGCGATTTCCCCCTCGACATCCGCTTCGAGAGCGCCGGGCGGCTGACGGCGCTGTTCGGGCCCTCCGGCTCGGGCAAGACGACGCTGATCAATATGATTGCCGGGCTGATCCGGCCCGACCAGGGACGCATCGAGGTCGATGGCCGTGTGCTGGTCGACACGGCCAAGGGCATTTTCGTGCCGAAGCACAGGCGCCGGATCGGCATGGTGTTCCAGGACGCGCGTCTGTTTCCGCATATGAGCGTGGCGAGCAATTTGCGCTATGGCCGCTGGTTCACGCCGGCGGCGGAGCGTTATGCCGAGATCGACGCCGTCGTCGAATTGCTCGGCATCGAGCCGCTGCTGGCGCGGCGGCCGGCAAAGCTCTCGGGCGGCGAGAGGCAGCGCGTCGCGATCGGCCGGGCGCTGCTCGCCAGCCCCCGGCTGTTGCTGATGGACGAGCCGCTGGCCTCGCTCGACGAGGCGCGCAAGGCCGAAATCCTGCCCTATGTCGAGCGCCTGCGCGACGAGACCAAGATCCCGATCGTCTATGTCAGCCATTCGATCGCCGAGGTGGCGCGGCTGGCGAGCGACGTGGTGATGCTGGCGCGAGGCAAGCTTGCCGCCAGCGGCCCGACCACGGCTGTCATGCAAAGGCCGGACCTTCTGCCGGCGGAGGAGCGCGGCGAGGGCGGCGCGGTGCTGGACACCAGCGTACTGCAGCATGACGAGGTTTTCGGCATGACGGTGCTTGGCTCGAACGCCGGCGAGATACGCGTGCCCAAGCTGGCGGCGATGGTGGGCGCGCCGGTGCGTATCCGCGTCCGCGCGCGCGACGTCATGATCGCCACCGAACGGCCGTCGGGTCTCAGCGCGCTCAACATCCTGGCCGGCACGATCGTCGCGATCAGGCCGGGCGAGGGGCCGACGGTCGAGATCGGTATCGACTGCAACGGCGCGACCGTGCTGGCACGGGTCACCGAACAGTCGCGGCAGGTTCTGAAGCTGCGGCTCGGCGGACAGGTCTTCGCCGTGATCAAGACGGTGAGTTTCGACCAGGCAAACACCGGGGGCGGGCTGCCCGCGGAGGCGGACGGCTGAGACGACGAGCGGGTCTCTGCGCTATATCGATTTGGAATAGCGAGGCCGCCAGGGACGCTCTAACATGGCGGCGTGATCGCGGAGGAAGACAATGCCGTCGCTGAGCTTGCGGATAAACCTCGACCCCGACGGGCGCATCGGGCCGGGCAAGATCGAATTGCTGGAGCAGATCGCCGCCTTCGGTTCGATCTCGGCCGCCGCGCGCGGCATGGAGATGTCCTACAAGCATGCGTGGGACTTGGTCGAGGACATGAACCGGGTGTTCGGCAAGCCGCTGGTGGCCGCGCAGACCGGCGGCCGCAAGGGCGGCGGCGCGCAACTGACGGCGGTGGGCCTGGCCGTAGTCAGCCGTTTCCGCGCCATCGAACGCGCGGCGGCTTCGGCGGCCGCGACGCATATGGAGGCGTTGCAGGCGGAGATTGAGGAGGGGTAGGGCAGTAGGGCAGTAGGGCAGTAGGGCAGTAGGGCAGTAGGGCAGTAGGGCAGACCAACTCGGGCGCGTCGAATTTTTCGTGTGCTTTCTTGTGTTCCGGCTCCCGATGTCTCGTTCACTTACTGCCTTACTGCCCTACTCCCCTACCTTCCTCAGCACGTACGTATCCATGATCCAGCCCTTTTCCCCGCGGGCCTGCTCGCGGATTTTCTCGATTTCGGCGCCGACGTCGCGGAGGCGGCCGGAGACGATGATTTCGTCCGGCGTGCCGAGATAGGCGCCCCATTGGATGAAAAGATCCTGGTCGGCGAGCGTGTTGAAGGCGCATTTGCCGTCAAGCATGACGACGGCGCTGCCGGCATTTTGCGGCATACCTTCTTCCGTCAACCGGCGGCCGGTGGTGATCAGGATGGAATCGCCGATGCGGTTCAGCGCTGTCGCGTGGCTGGCGGCGAGCGCCTGGATGGCGGTGATGCCGGGAATAACCTCCAGTTCGAAGGCGACGTTGCCCCTGAGGCGTACGCGCTCCAGGATGCGCAGCGCGCTGTCGTAGAGCGAGGGGTCGCCCCAGATCAGGAAGGCGCCGCAACCATCCTCGGCGATCTCTTCGCGGATCAGGTCTTCATAGATGGCGGCGATTGCCTCGTGCCAGTCATCGACAGTCGAGCGATAGGAAGGCGCCGGTTCGGCCCGCACGGGCACGTCGAATTCCACGCGGCGTGAATTCGGGTTGGTGACGAAGCGGTCGCAGATGTGACGGCGCAGTTCGGCAAGATCGTTCTTCTTCGCACCCTTGTCGGGGATGAACAGCACGTCGGCCCGATTGAGGCCGTCTATGGCCTGCACGGTCATATGGTCGGGATTGCCGGCGCCGATGCCGATGACGAGAAGCTTGCGCATGAAGCGAACTCCTGCCCGATCGCAACCCTTTAGTCCAGACTGGCGTGGCGCGGATGCGGAAGGGCTTTGAAACGCCACGTTGAAACCGCTAGGGTCATCGCGACATTCTCGCCGAGGGGCTTTCATGTTGCGATATGTTCTGACGGCGGTGCTGGCCTTGTCGGCCGCACCCGCGTTCGCCAATGATTCCGTTGCCGAACTCGGCACCGGCGGCCTGGTGCTGTCGCGCAGCGATGCCGTGGCGATGCAGAGCGAGGACCTCTTCATCTCGCCGGAAAAGGTGACCGTGGATTACGTCTTCCACAACAACACCGATAAGGACGTCGACGCGATCGTCGCCTTCCCAATGCCCGACATCTCCGGCGATCCCGAGGAGATGCCGGCGATCCCCGAAAACCAGAGCGACAATTTCCTTGGCTTCGAGGTGACGATCGACGGCGTGGCGGCAAAGCCTGAGCTCGAGCAGAAGGCGTTCGCGCTCGGCATCGACATCGGTGCCGACCTGAAGGCGCAGAACGTGCCTTTCAACCCATTCGGCGAAGCGGCAAAGGCGGCGCTCGGGAAGCTGCCGCAAACGGTGGCGGACGACTGGGTCACCCGCGGCATCATCATCGAGGACACTGTCGATGACAGCCCTGGCGCGAAACCCAATTATGCACCGTTCTGGCAATTGCGCTCGACCTATTGGTGGCGCTCGACCTTTCCGGCCAACAAGGACGTCCACGTTTCCCACCGCTACAAACCGAGCGTCGGCGGCACCTCGTCGGTCAGCTTCTTCTACGACGGCAAGTTCCAGGGACAGTACGCCGCCTACAAGTCCCGCTACTGCATGGACGACACGTTCGAGAACGCAGTGCGCAAGGCTGCCAAGAACGATCCCGACGGCTATCCAAAATATTACGAGAGCCGCATCGCCTACATCCTGACCACCGGCGGCAACTGGGCGGCCGGCAGCATCGGCAAGTTCAAGCTGACCGTCGACAAGGGCAATCCCAAAGCCCTGGTCTCGTTCTGCGGCGACAATGTCAGGAAGGTCGGGCCGACGAGTTTCGAGATGACGGCTGAGGACTTCTATCCAGAGCGCGACATCGACATCCTTATCCTCGATCCATCCGACAATGGGAACGGCAACTGATGCACGTGGCAATCTATGTCGCCATCGCCGAGAACGGCGTCATCGGGCGGGACGGGGGGCTGCCCTGGCGGCTTTCCACCGATCTCAAGCGCTTCAAGGCAGACACGATGGGCAAGCCTATCATCATGGGCCGCAGGACCTATGAAGGCATCGGCCGGCCGCTGCCGGGCAGGCTGAACATCGTTGTCACCCGTGACAAGACCTGGCGCGCCGACGGCGTCGAGGTGGCGCATACGCTTGAGAACGCGATCCAGCTGGCTGATGTGCGGGGGCGCTGCATGAGCGGGGTGGACGAGGTCTGCGTGATCGGCGGCGGCGAAATCTATGCGCAGGCGCTACCGCTAGCCGACCGGCTGCATGTCACCCATGTGCTGGCCGCTGTCGACGGCGACGCGCATTTCCCGCCGATCGATCCGAAACGCTGGCGCGAAGTCAGTTCGCAGGAGATCCCGGTCGGCGAAAAGGACAGCCACGCGACGCGCTATACGGTTTACGAGCGACGCCGCGAGAGCCATTGAAAGAAAAAAGGCGTTTAAAGACGACAAAGGGTCGCGACCGGCCCAAAACCGATGATGCCGGCAGAGCATCGCGTTGAAAGCATGCCGTGGCGTCCCTATAGAAGAACAAGACTGGATTTGCGCCGAAATTCCGGCGCTTGAGGGAATTCCAAGCGAAAGGACATTCATGCCCTGGAACGACAAAGGTGGCGGTGGCGGCGGCCCATGGGGCGGCGGCGGCAACAATCAGGGACCCTGGGGGCAGGGACCGAAGGGGCCAAGCGGACCGCAAGGCTCGCCTCCCGACCTCGAGGACATCATCCGCCGTGGCCAGGACAGGCTGCGGCGTGCGTTGCCCGGCGGTGGCGGCGCCAGTCCGGCCATATTCGGGCTGATCGGCGCGGCGCTGGTCGTGCTATGGGCGTTCCAGGCAGTCTACACCGTGCAGCCCGATGAGGTCGCGGTCGAGCTGCGCTTCGGCAAGCCGAAGGCCGAGCTGTCGCAGCCCGGCCTGCATTTCCACTGGTGGCCGCTCGAAACCGTCGAAACGGCCAAGATTTCCGAGCAGCTCGTCGACATTGGCGGTGGCGCCTCCAGCGGCAACACGTCGGGGCTGATGCTTTCGGGCGACCAGAACATCGTCAACGTGCAGTTCTCGGTCGCCTATCAGGTCTCCGATCCCCGCGCCTATCTGTTCGACGTCTCCGACCCGGATGGCATGCTGCGGCAGGTCGCCGAGAGCGCGATGCGCGAGGCCGTCGGCCGCAGGCCGGCGCAGGACATCTTCCGTGACGATCGCCAGGGCATAGCGGCTTCGGTGCGCGAGATCATCCAGACCACGCTCGACGGCTACAAGGCCGGGCTTCAGGTCAACGCCATCTCGATCGAGGACGCGGCGCCGCCCCGTGAGGTCGCCGACGCCTTCGACGAGGTGCAGCGCGCCGAGCAGGACGAGGATAAGTTCGTCGAGCAGGCCAACCAGTACTCCAACCAGAAGCTCGGCCAGGCACGCGGCGAGGCCGCACAGGTCCGCGAAGACGCGGCCGCCTACAAGAACCGGGTGGTGCAGGAGGCCGAAGGTGAGGCCCAGCGCTTCATCTCCGTCTATGACGAATATGCCAAGGCGCCCGACGTGACGCGCAAGCGGCTTTACCTGGAAACGATGGAGAAGGTGCTGAAGGACTCCGGCAAGGTGATTGTCGAGCAAGGCAACGGGCAGGGGGTCGTCCCCTATCTGCCACTGCCGGCATTGCAGCAGAAAGCGCCGGCTCCGGCCCCGCTTGGCGCGACGACGGGAGGTAACCAGTGATGGCCAACCGTCTCCCCGTCATCGTCGTCATCGCGGCGGTCATCCTGTTCCTGCTCTATTCGTCAGTCTTCGTGGTCAATGCGCGCCAGCAGGCGCTGGTGCTGAGGTTCGGCGAGATCGTCGACGTCAAGACCGAGCCCGGCATCTACTTCAAGGCGCCGTTCTCGTTCTTCGACGCCGACACGGTGCAGTTGATCGAGAATCGGGTGCTGCGCTTCGACCTCGACAACATCCGCGTCCAGGTCTCGGGCGGCAAGTTCTATGAGGTCGATGCCTTCATCGCCTACCGCATCTCGGATCCGCGTGTCTTCCGTGCCGCCGTATCCGGCCAGATCGAGCTCGCCGAAGCGCGGCTGAGGACGCGTCTCGACGCTGCCTTGCGCCGCGTCTACGGTCTGCGCGACTTCGAGGCCGCCCTTTCGGAGGAGCGCGCTGTGATGATGCGCGAAGTGCGCGATCAGCTACGGCCCGACGCCACCTCGCTCGGCCTGCAGATCGAGGATGTCCGCATCCGCCGCACCGACCTCACCGCCGAAGTCTCGCAGCAGACCTTCGATCGCATGAAGGCGGAACGTCTGGCTGAGGCCGAAAGGCTGAGGGCGCGCGGCAATGAGGCGGCGCAGCGCATCAAGGCCCGCGCCGACCGTGAGGTGGTCGAGATCATCGCGGAAGCGCAGAAGGAGTCCGAAATCCTGCGCGGCGAGGGCGAGGCGCAGCGCAGCGCCACCTTTGCCGAGGCTTATCAGCGCGATCCGGCGTTCTTCGATTTCTACCGGTCGATGAACGCCTATGGCACGGCGCTGGACAACACCGGCACGACAATGGTGCTGTCGCCGAATTCGGAGTTCTTCCGTTTCTTCCGCGACCCTGACGGAAAGGAGGCGCCGGCAAGGCCGGCGGCTCCGCAACCGGCACCTCCTGCCGCACCGGCGACCGCACCCGCAACTTCGCCCGGCACCGGCCAGTAGCGGCCGGTGCAGGATTTCTTCGCCGCAATAGGCCTGGTCCTCGTCATTGAGGGCTTGGTCTATGGCGGCTTTCCCGGTTTCGCCAGGAAACTGGCGGCTGAGGTGCTGTCGTTGCCGGAGAACGCATTGCGGATCGCCGGGCTGGTGGCGATTGCCGCCGGCGTCGGTATCGTCTGGCTGATCCGCGGCGGCTAGGGGGTGTGCAAAAACGCGGGATTTACACTCTGCCAATAGCCATAGCCGCAAACGTGCCCTATTTCTTGCCATCATGGCGCGACACGGCGTTTCCGTCGAAGCGCTTTTCTCTTTCAGAAGTGCCGGGAGGCTTCTCGATGACATCCAACACCCTTTTGCGCGCGGCTCGACGCACGTTCGTCGCTGGCGCGGCAGCGCTTCTTCTGGGCACCGTGGCCGTTCCGGCCTTCGTGACGCCGACAATGGCCGCCGACGGGCCTGCTTCGGTGGCCGACCTGGCGCAAGGCCTGCTCGGCGCGGTGGTCAACATCTCGACGTCGCAGACGGTGAAGGGCACGGAAGGTCCGGGCGCGGTGCCGATGCCGCAGCTTCCCGAAGGCTCGCCGTTCCAGGATTTCTTCGACGATTTCTTCAAGAACCGCGGCGGCGACAAGGACAATGGCTCGCAGAAAGTGCAGTCGCTCGGCTCCGGTTTCGTCATCGACGCCGAGCAGGGCATCGTCGTCACCAACAACCATGTCATCGCCGATGCCGACGATATCGAGGTCAATTTCTCCGATGGAGTCACGCTGAAGGCGACGCTGGTCGGCACCGACACCAAGACCGATGTCGCGGTGCTCAAGGTTGATCCGAAGGGCCACAAGCTGACGGCGGTGAAGTTCGGCGATTCCACCAAGATGCGCGTCGGCGACTGGGTGATGGCGATCGGCAATCCGTTCGGCCTCGGCGGCACGGTCACGGTCGGCATCGTCTCGGCGCGTAACCGCGACATCAATTCAGGCCCCTATGACGATTTCATCCAGACCGATGCCGCGATCAACCGCGGCAATTCGGGCGGGCCGCTGTTCAACAGCGCCGGCGAGGTCATCGGCATCAACACGGCGATCATTTCGCCGTCCGGCGGCTCGATCGGCATCGGCTTCTCCATCCCCTCGCAGCTCGCATCGGGCGTTGTCGAGCAACTGCGCCAATATGGCGAAACGCGGCGCGGCTGGCTTGGCGTGCGCATCCAGCCGGTGACCGACGACATTGCCGAGAGCCTCGGCATGGCGACCGCCAAGGGTGCGCTGGTCGCCGGCGTCATCAAGGGTGGACCGGTCGACAACGGCACCATCCAGGCCGGCGACGTGATCATCAAGTTCGACGGTAAGGACATCCACGAAATGCGCGACCTGCCGCGTGTGGTCGCGGAGAGCCCGGTCGGCAAGGCGGTCGACGTGCTGATCGTGCGCAAGGGTGTCGAGCAAACGGTGAAGGTAACACTTGGCCGGCTCGAGGACAGCGAGAAGCTCGCCAGCGGCGAAAACGGCAACACCGACCAGGACAAAGGCGACAAGGCGCCGGCGGTTTCGACGGCCTCGGTGCTCGGCATGACCGTCGGCGAATTGAACGACGATACGCGCAAGAAGTTCAGCATCGCCGCCGATGTTTCGGGCGTCGTCATCACCGATGTCGCCAAGGATTCGGCCGCGGCTGAACGCGGCATCCAGCCGGGCGAGGTGATCACCGAAATTGCACAGGAATCGGTTGCCACGCCCAAGGATGTGATGGACCGGATCGGCGCGCTGAAGGAGCAGGGACGCAAGAACGCACTGTTGATGCTGGCGTCCAAGACCGGTGAGCTGAGGTTTGTGACGATCCGGATGGACTGAGGATCGCTAACGATGGTCATATTGTAACATCCCATGGGATGTACTATTTTGACTTGTGAGGCGGATCGTACTGGACACAAACGTTTTGACGGCAGGCTTGCGAAGCAGGAATGGCGCGTCTTTCGCCATCCTGCAGCTGATTGCGGATCGGCAAATTCGCCCATTAGTGACGACAGCGCTGTTTCTTGAATATGAAACCGTGCTGGCCAGACCCGAGCAGGTGGCGGCTCACGGGTTGTCCGCGCCGGATCTGGGCCGTTTGCTGGCCGGCTTTGCATTGCTGGCTGAGCCGGTCGAGCTGCACTTTCTCTGGCGGCCGCAATTGAACGATCCGAAGGATGAGATGGTGCTTGAAGCAGCGATCAACGGCCGGGCCGATGCGTTGGTGACTCACAATCGCCGGGACTTCCTAGCTGCGGCAGGCCGTTTTGATGTACTGCTTGTGAGCCCGGCCGAGTTCTTGGAAGGACTTCGTACATGAGCAAAGCGACTTATCCGCTGAAACTGCCACAGTCGGTTAAGGAAGCAGCCGCGCGCCTCGCGAAGGCCGATGGCGTGTCGCTCAATCAATGGATTGCGTCGGCTGTGGCGCAAAAGGTCGGGGCAATGGAAGCGGCAGCTGACTTCCTGCGTCGTCGTGCCGGCGACGCGTCACCGGGCGATTTCGCGAAAATGCTGGGGCGGGTCGCAGACAGATCGCCACAGTCCGGCGACGAATTTCCACCTGACAGGCATTGATCAGCGACGATTCTTCCGCCAATCCGCGCTCGTCAGCCTGTAGAACACATGCCTCTTCAGCTCCGGGTGGCTGTCGGGAATGCCGGGGTGGTCGAAGTTGGCCGAGGGATCGGCGGTCATGCCGAGGCGCTTCATGACGGCAGTGGAGCGGCGGTTGTTCTCGACCGCGAAGGAGACGATCTCGCCAAGGCCGAGTTTTTCGAAGCCGTAGGCCAGCCATGCCTCGGCAGCTTCCGTGACATAACCCTTGCCCCAGAATTCGGGCGCCAGCCGCCAGCCGACCTCAACGGTGCCGGCGGGAAGGAACGGCAGATGGTCGGTCCCGGTGATACCGACAAAGCCGATGCATTGACTGATGCGGCGACCTCGGCGGCGGCAAAGCCATAGCCGTCCCGATCGATGATGGCCCGCAGTTCGTCCATCTTGGCGTCTGCTGCGGCGCGGCCGCGACGGAAGGGGAAGAACTCCATCACGCGTTCATCGGAATTGATGCGATGGAACAGCTCCCGGTCGCGATCCTCCCAGTTGCGCAGGATCAGGCGCTCGGTGCGCATTGGTTTCATTGGACGAACTCTTCCTGCCCGTAGCCTTGCAGATAGAGCAATGCGGTCAGGTCGCCATGGTCGATGCGAACCTTTGCCTGTGCAGCCACCATCGGTTTGGCATGCAGCGCAACACCGGTGCCGGCAAGGCGGATCATGTCGAGATCGTTGGCCCCGTCGCCGACAGCAATGGCATCGGCCGGGGTGAGGCCGAGACGCGCCGTGATCTCGATCAGCGCCTCGGCCTTGGCGGCGCGGCCGAGGATCGGCTCGCCGACCAACCCGGCAAAGAGGCCATCCTGTTCGAGCAGGCGGTTGGCGCGGTTTTCATGGAAGCCGAGCATGGCGGCGATGCGTGAGGTGAAGACCTCGAAGCCGCCCGAGACTAGGGCGGTCCAGGCGCCGTTGGCCCGCATCGTCTGCACCAGCGCGCGACCGCCGGAGGCCAATGTCAACCGGTTGGCAACGATCAGATCGACCACGGCCGCATCGAGCCCCTTGAGCAACGCCACGCGCTCGCGCAGGGCGGGCTCGAAGGCGACCTCGCCATTCATCGATCGTGCGGTGATCGCCGCGACGTGCTCCTTGACGCCGATCTCGTCGGCCAGCTCGTCGATGCATTCCTGGTCGATCATGGTCGAATCCATGTCGGCGATGAGGATCTTCTTGCGGCGCGTTGCCGACTGCTGGACGATCACGTCGATCGGCTCGGCGGCCAGCGCTGCGCGCAGATTGGCGGCCGCCTCGTCGGCTTGTGCATTCGCTGGCAGTGCGAGATCGCAGGCAATGTCTTCGGCCATCCAGCGAACAGTGCTTGCGCCCACCGACCGTGAGGCCATATTCGCAAGCGATGGCGACAAGGCACGATCGGCGGGATGAGAAACAAGCGTGGCGATAAGCGGCATCGATAATTCCGGTGCGGATGCGGGCGAAGGCCGCGTGAAGAACGCGATCCTGATAGCCGGGCCGACCGCCAGCGGCAAGTCGGCGCTGGCGCTCGACCTGGCCGAACGTATAGGCGGCGTGATCGTCAACACCGATTCCATGCAAGCCTATTCGGTTCTCGACGTGTTGACCGCCCGGCCGGAGGCGGCCGACCTCGCTCGGGCACCGCATTATCTCTATGGGCATGTCCATCCCGGCACCGCCTACTCGACCGGGGCGTGGCTGCGCGACGTGACGAGGCTGATCGAAGACGGTGCGCTCTCGCGGCGACCGATCTTCGTCGGCGGCACCGGCCTTTACTTTCGCGCCTTGGCCGAGGGCATTTCGGAAATGCCCGACATTCCGCGGCAGGTACGCGACCGTTGGCGCTACGAGTTGAAGGAGCAAGGCGCCGTCAAACTGCATGGCATCCTGCTGCGCGAGGATTCCAGGGCAGCCATGCAGTTGAAGCCCACGGACAGCCAGCGCATCGTGCGGGCGCTCGAAGTGCTCGACGCATCCGGCCGCTCGATCCTGGACTGGCAGGCCGCGCGGGGCCGGCCGCTCATCGACAGACAGACGGCCCGCTTCTTTGTCATCGAGCCGGACCGGGCCGCGCTGGTCGGACGCATCGAAAGGCGTTTCGACCAGATGCTGGCCAAGGGCGCACTGGACGAAGTCAGGCAACTCGCATCGCTTCGTCTCGATCCGCAATTGCCGGCGATGAAGGCGATCGGCGTTCGCGAACTGCAAGCGGCGATGGCCGGACAATCGGGTTTTCCCGAGGCGATTGAGCGCGCCAAGATCGCAACCAGGCAATATGCCAAGCGGCAGACGACCTGGTTTCGGCACCAGCTAGGACCGGAATGGCAAAGATTGCATCCTGGTGACGATATCGAAACCACGATCCAAACGCTTGTTGCTAATGCAACCTAGAAAGCCTTTCCTTCACGGAAAGGTTCTCGTTGTGGTTGTCCAAATTAACCCTCCGTAAGGCCCGCCATGCCATAAGGTCGATGGGCATTTTTCCATCGGGGAGCAGATGCGTTTCCACAAGGCGGAATCGGCGTTTTTCGTCTTTATCTTCGTGATCCTGGCCGCCGGCCTGGTGACGCTGCATGCCTATGGACTGCTGCAATCCTTTGCCACCGAACTGCACACGGCCTCCGGCCTGGACAAGGTCATCTACCTCAACAAGCTGCTTTTCGCGACGGGCGTGCTGCTCGCGACCGCGCTGTTCTTCGGCATCTTCTTCATCTACCCGCTGATCCGCAGGCAGGCGACGGAGGAAGGCAAGCTGCGGGCCATGACCGTGTCACTGAGCGCCCGCTCCGAGACGTTCGAACATGCGGCGCTGACAGATAGCCTGACCGGCATGCAGAACCGGCGCTATTTCGACGACGCGCTGAAGGAATATCTCGAGGAGTTCAAGCGCATCGAGAAACCCGTCGGGCTGATGATCCTCGACCTTGATCATTTCAAGCAGGTCAACGATACACATGGCCACGACGTTGGCGACGAGGTACTCAAGGCCGTCGCCAGCTGTCTCAAGGACATGACGCGCTACCATGACGTGGTGGCGCGATTGGGTGGCGAGGAATTCGCCGTGGTCACGCCCAACATGGAGGCGGAATTGTTGTCGAAATTCGCCGAGCGTATCCGCAAGGCGATCGCCAACATGTCGGTTCTTTCGGGCAATGTCCGGCTCAAGATCACCACCAGCGTCGGCCTTGCCGTCTGGGACCGCAAGGAGACGGCGGAAGAATTCTATCGCCGCGCCGACCGCCAGCTCTACGAGGCCAAGAGGCAAGGCCGCAACCGCGTCTGCGCCTGAAATCCCGAAGAAGAATTCACGAGGCCGGTTGCCTGACGCGGCTTTTTCGACTTCCGGTGCTCACGGACTGAATGTCCGCTCCGCTCCGGCTTCTCGAAACCACGCCATTCAATCCGGCCTGATGAATTCCCTTTCGGGATTTGACCAAGCTGGTTCGATGATGTGAAGCCCTTGGAAGCTTGTGTGCGGCTTCCCGGCCGGTCGTCAGAGAGCTTGCAGGCTCAATCGTTCTGGGGGCGCATGCCGAAGGTGGCGGGCTTTAGGCCGTAGCGCATGTCGAAATCATCGTCCGATTGCACGCGTGCGGCCGGCGGCTTGCGGTAGTCGGGATCGCCGGCCTGGCGGCCAGAATCGACCACTTCGGCAAAGGCCATCGCCTGCTGCTGCGGCTTTGGAACGTTGCGAAGCCGTTCCACGATCGTCACCAGATCGACATCGTCGCCGGTTTTCGACGACATGGCTTGTTCGCGCTTGGCCGTGCCGGGGATCAGTTCAGCCGGCAGTCTCTCGAACTTCAGCCGCATCGTCGTGGCCACGCCTTCGCCGAAGGCGATCGCTTCGCGCTGGCCCATGGACGACAGGAAAGCAAGCGTGGAGGCGGACGAGTCGGCGATGGCCGAGCGGATGATCGCCTGGTCGTGCTCATTGGCGAGCCGCATGGCGAAGAAGGTCGAGCACTGCGACAGGATGGTCGGGTCGAGTTCGCCCGGGCGCTGTGTGACGACGCCGAGATAGCAGCCATACTTGCGGCCTTCCTTGGCAATGCGCGACAGCGCGTGCCTTGTCGGCGCGAAGCCGAGGCGCGCATCGGCCGGCATGTAGCGATGCGCTTCTTCGCACAGCAATAGGAGCTGCAGCTTGCCCTCGCTCCACAGTGCAAGGTCGAACGCCAGGCGCGCCAGCACCGAACAGACGGAATTGACCACTTCGGACGGCATGCCGGCCATTTCGAAACAGGTCACAGGGCGGCCGTTATGCGGCACGCGGAAGATGTTGCCGATCGTCTCGTGGATGGTGTCCTCGATCAGGCGCGAGTTGAACATGAAACGGTAGCGCGGATCGGCTGCCGCCGATTCGATGCGCGTCTTCAGCGATTTGAGCGTCGGGCGCTCGTTCTTGCTTTCGAGCATGCCCATGCGCTCGTCAATCTGCTTGAGCAGATCGGCAATGCGGTAGGGCACTGGCGTATCGGCGGTCAGCGCATCGCTGCCGCGCCTGAGATAGGCACCGGAATTGGGGTTGCGATAGAGGTTTTTGGCGAGCGGAATGAGGTCGCGCAGCGCATCGATCTCGTCGGGCACGGTCTCGCGGCCGCGAAATAGAACCTCGGCGAATTCCTCGAGCCGGAACATCCAGAACGGAAGGTCGAGCGTCTTGGAATCGACCTTGACGCAATATTCGGGCAGCGACGCGGCGAATTCATTGTGCGGATCGAGGATCAGGATGCGCAGATCCGGCCGCGCCGCGATCGATTTGCGCAGCAGCAGCGAGACGGCGGTGGACTTGCCGACGCCGGTGGTGCCGACAATGGCAAAGTGGCGCGCCAGCGTGTCGTCGATGGCGATGTTGGCGGCGATCGCCTCGTCCTGCGACAGCGAGCCGATGGTGATCGAATGACGCCCGGCCAGATCGTAGACGGCCTGCAGGTCACGGCTGCGGATGCGGTGCGCGATGGCGCCTATATGGGGATAGGTGGTGATGCCGCGGTCGAAGATCGGCTTGGAGCCGGGTTCGGCGCCGTCGCGCACTTCGCCGATCAGCTCGATGCTGACCTCGATGGCGTTCTGGCCTTCGCTGTTCCAGGCGCGATCCGACTTGCCGATCGCATAGACCAGGCCGACGGTGCGTGTCGTGCCGAGATTGACCGAGATCATCTTGCCGACCGTCCACAGGCCGGTCACCGCGCCGTCGACGTCGTCCGCAAAGGCGCTGATGGTGGCGCGGGCGCCGTCGCATTGCACGACATTGCCCAGGATGCGCCTGTCGTTCTGTTCGGCGTTGCGGCGCTCCTGCGATGTCGGTTCTCCGACCGAGGCTTCGCGTTCGACATACATGGACAGGCCAATCCCCATTTTCCCTCACGTCGAAGCCTACAGGAACGGGGTTAAGGTCGAGTGTGGCCGGATGGTGTAGGGAGGATTAAGAAGCCGGCGAAAATTGTCGCGACAAGGCTCTTTTCCAGTTATCAGTTTTCGCTATAATAGACGAATGGATGATATAGCGAACGACATCTCCTCGACAATCGGCAGGCGGATACACGCCGAGAGGACGATACGGGACTGGTCCCTGGCCGAACTCGCCGAGCGCTCCGGCGTCTCCAAAGCCATGCTGAGCACGATCGAGCGTGGCATGACCAGCCCGACGGCAGCGCTCCTGGTGCGGATCGCCGCCGCCTTCGGCATGACGCTGTCGACCCTTATCGCACGCGCGGAATTGCAGGGTGGCGGCTTGCTGCGGGCGAGCGACCAGCCCGTCTGGCGCGATCCCGATACCGGCTATGTCAGGCGGCATCTTTCGCCGGCCGGCGACATGCCGCTCGAACTGATCAGGGTTCATCTGCCGGCGGGCGCCAAGGTCAGTTTGCCCGCGGCGTCCTACGCCTTCATCAAACAGCAGATATGGCTGATCTCCGGACGGCTGGAATTCATCGAGGGCGATCTGGTGCACAGGCTCGAGCCCGGCGACTGTCTGGCGCTCGGCGCGCCGTCGGACTGCACCTTCCATGCGCTCGAGGCGGGCGCCGACTATCTCGTCGCGCTGGTCAGGGCCTGACATCATGCCGAGACGTCCAAAGCGCTCCCACAATGGGGGACCGCCGCTCGACGACTACAAGGGGCCGCCATGGGGCAAGGGCGATCCTTATATTTTCCTGGCCTGGCAGGCCGCGCATGCCAAGGCGTTGAAAGCACCGAGCCGCGACGTCATGCTGATGCGCGTGGACAAGGCGGAACGGCTGGGACTTACCTATGAGGAATACACGCTCGAACTCCTCGAACGCGGACGCCACCTTCAGGAAGAGGACACCGAACGCATCGCCGCGATCAAGGCGGCGCGCAAGGGAAAGCGATTCAGCGCTTTCGATTGACGCCAGTTCGACCGTATCGATCCTTCCATCTCAGCCAAGCAGAACGAGCATGCATTCCATCGAGATCAGAATGTTGACGCAGGACGCGCGGACACAGGCGTTGCTTGGCGATCTTCTGGTCGAAACGGTTGCCGCGGGCGGGTCGGTGAGCTTCATGCATCCGCTGGCGCCGGAAACCGCCCGCAGGTTCTGGGACACGTCGCTGACGGCGGCCGCAAGAGGTGAGCGGGTGGTGCTTGGCGCGTGGGAGGCAGACACGCTGGTCGGCACGGTCACGCTGCTGCTCGACTGTCCGCCCAACCAGCCGCACCCGGCCGAGATCGCCAAGCTGATGACGCGCCTCGATCGTCGAGGCAAAGGCGTGGCGACCCGCCTGATGCAAGCGGCCGAGGCCCTTGCGGTGGAGAGGGGCCGCACGCTTCTGGTTCTGGATACGGCGACCGAAGAGGGGGCGTCCGGGCTCTATGAGAGGCTGGGCTTCACGCTGACCGGGGAAATACCGGACTATGCATTGAAGCCCCATGGCGGGCTGACCGGCACGCTCATCTACTGGAAGCGCATCGGCCGGTGAACGTCATGTCGGAGATGGCTCGCCGAGGCGCGACAGCAGCCATTGGCGGAAATCCTGCTCGGCACCGGTCAGTCGCGCGATCGGTGCCTTGGTCAGAAAATGCCCCGATGTGCTCGGGAGCTCGAAATCGGAAAGCCTGGCCAGGGCCTTGCTTTCGAGTGCCGCGTCAATCAGCGGCCGCGAGCCCAGAAGCACGCCCGCGCCGGCTCGCGCAGCCTCCATCGCAGCCACGAAGCTGTCGAAGCGATGCGAGCGCCTGGGGTGACCGGCCAATCCCGCCGCGGCGAACCATTCCGCCCACATCTCGCGCGCACCAGCGACCAGGAGCAGCGGCAGGGATATCCAGTCGGCGGCACCGGCCAAGGCCGGGGCGGCCACCGGCACAAGCCGCTCGGCGGTCAGCCTGTCGGCTATGCGTCCGGGAAAGGATCCGTTGCCGAAACGGATGTCCAGCGCTGAACCCGGCAGGTCATAGTCGGTCGGGCGATGGATCGTCACCAGGTGGAGGTGGATGCGCGGCAGCGCCTTGGCAAGGTCGGGCAGCTTCGGAACGAGCACCAGCAAAGAGAAGGAGATCGGCGCCCGCAAGGTAACGGTCTCGACGGCGCGGGGCTCGAACAGTTCCGCCGTGCTGCTGCCGATGGTGGCGAAGGCTGATTGGATGTGGGGCAAGTAGGCGGCACCCTCCGGCAACAGTGCGACGCCCCGCGCCAGCCGTGAGAACAGACGCGTCTTCAGCCGCTCCTCAAGCAACCGGATATGCTGACTGACGGCCGCCTGGGTCAGGCCGAGCTCGGCGGCCGCCGCCGTAAAATTCGAAAGCCGCGCCGCTGCCTCGAAGCTGCGCAGCCAGTCGAGTGGGGGCAAGGTGGGGATGGTTCTCGCAGGCATTATGGTTTTGCAGCCATTGACCGAAAAATGATAATTTCAATTATACCTTTCGCTCGGTCAACATGCAATCGAGGCCCCGCTGAGCGGACTGCGGGGCGCAACGGACAGGAACATCTCCATGTTGACCGATGCGCTGATAGGCGACGCAGGAAGAATGATCGAGCTGGGCTGGAAGGACGGGACACGCTGCCGATTCCACGCCATGTGGCTTCGCGACAACGCACTCGACGACAAGACACGCAGCGCCGGCAACGGCCAGCGACTGATCACCATCCTCGATGTTCCAGCCGAGACGCGGATCGGTGCCGCTTCGATCAAGGGCAATGCCGTGGAGATCAGATTCGTGCCCGAGAAGAAGACGGTCAGCTTTCCCGAGGCGTGGCTTCGAGCCAATGCCTATGATCGCGCCGAGGCCCCTCAGTCCGGATGGACCGCCGACGCGGTGCAGCGCTGGACAAGGGCCACGATGCAGAATTCGGTGCCGCGCGCCGGTTATCCGAAGGCAAGCCGCAGCCGCAGTGTGCTGCGGGAATGGCTCTTGGCGGTGAGGGCCTACGGTTTTGCAGTGATGGACGGACTGCCGGCCGAATCCGGCGCTCTGTGCAAGGTCTCCGACCTGTTCGGCTACATTAGGGAGACCAATTACGGGCGCTGGTTCGAAGTGCGCGCCGAGGTCAATCCGAACAATCTGGCCTACACCAATCTCGGCCTCCAGGCGCACACCGACAATCCTTATCGCGACCCGGTGCCGACGCTGCAGATCCTGTCCTGTATCGAGAACACGGTGGAGGGTGGTGAGTCCAGCGTGGTCGACGGGTTCGCCGTGGCGGCCGCCTTGCAGGCCGAGAATCCCGAAGGCTTCCGACTCCTGAGTTCGCATCCTGCCCGTTTCGAATATGCCGGATCGTCCGGCGTGCGGCTGCAGGCGAAGCGGCCTATGATCGAACTCGGGCCGGACGGCGAACTGATCTGCATCCGCTTCAACAACCGCTCGCTGGCGCCGACCATCGACGTGCCTTTCGCCGAGATGGATGCCTACTACGCCGCCTATCGCCGCTTTGCGGAGTTGATCGAGGATCCGGCTTTCGAAGTAACGTTCAAGCTTGAGCCGGGGCAGGCCTTCATCGTCGACAACACCCGCGTCATGCATGCGCGCAAGGCGTTTTCGGGAACCGGCAAACGCTGGCTGCAGGGCTGTTATGCCGACAAGGACGGCCTGCTGTCGACGTTGGCGGCGATCGAGCACGGTTTCAAGGAGGCGGCGGAATGAACGCACATGATCTGAACGCCGGCAACATCGTCGAATTCATCGCCGATATCTTCGAGCGCCGGGGAGCCGAATCCTATCTCGGCGAGCCGGTGACGATGTCCGAGCATATGCTGCAGGGCGCCTGGCTCGCAGAGCAGGATGGTGCGCCGGAAGAACTGGTGGCAGCAGCCCTGCTGCACGATATCGGCCACTACACCAGCGAGTTCGGTACCTATTCGCCCGATGACGTCGAGGACAAGCACCATGACGAGGCCGGCGGCGAGGTGCTGGCGCCGTTCTTCCCGCCGGTCATCGTCGAATGCGTCAGGCTGCATGTCTCGGCCAAGCGCTATCTCTGCGCCACCGACCCGACCTATTTCGACAAGCTGTCGCCGGCTTCGGTTCATACGCTGTCGTTGCAGGGCGGGCCGATGAGCCCGGACGAGGTGGCCGGGTTCCGCAAGAACCCGTTTCACGAAGAGGCGGTGCGCGTCCGCATCTGGGACGAGGGCGGCAAGGTCGCCGACATGAGGACGCGCACGTTTCGCGACTATGTGCCGTTGCTAGAACGCGTGGTGGCGCGGTTCGCGGCCGACCAGGCGGCGTAGCCGATCGCACCGATCAGGAAAGGGAGGCGCGGTCCAAAACCGCGCCTCCCTCGGTTTTTCACCACGATCTGGCTTATCCCTTGTGGTGAACCTGCTGCAGCCCATAGACGGGCGTCGCAATGCCTTCCTGCCTGGCCTTCAACTGCAGCGACAGGAACTGCGAATAATGGCGCGACTGGTGCAGGTTACCGCCATGGAACCAGAGCGCCTCCTGCTGCGTCGGCTTCCACATGTTGCGCTGCTCACCTTCCCATGGGCCGGGATCCTTGGTGGTGTTCGAGCCGAGCCCCCAGCATTTGCCGACCTTGTCGGCAACCTCCTTTGAGATCAGCTCCGCCGCCCAGCCATTCATCGAGCCGTAGCCGGTGGCGTAGACGATGACGTCCGCCGGCAGTTCGGTGCCATCGCTGAGCAGGACGGAATGTTCTTTGATCTCGGCCACATCGACGCCGCTCTTGAGCTTGATGGCGCCATCGATGATCAGCTGCGAAGCGCCGATATCGATGTAGTAGCCGGAGCCACGCCTGAGATATTTCATGAACAGGCCGGAGCCGTCGTCGCCCCAGTCGAGCATGAACCCCGCCTTTTCCAGGCCCTTGTAGAACGCCGCGTCGCGCTCCTTCATCTTCTCATAAAGCGGAATCTGGAACTCGTGCAGGATCTTGTAGGGCAGGGAGGCGAAGATGAGGTCGGCCTTGGCGGTGGTCATACCGTTCTGCACCGCCTGCTCCGAGTAGAGCGCGCCAAGCCCGATATCCATCAGCGTGTCGGATCTGACGATGTGGGTGGTCGATCGCTGCACCATGGTGACGTCGACGCCGGCTTCCCACAGTGCTGCGCAAATGTCGTGCGCGGAATTGTTCGAGCCGATGACGACAACCTTCTTGCCGGCATATTGGTCGGGGCCGGGGTGCTTGGAGGAGTGGTGCTGATCGCCCTTGAAATTCTCCATGCCCTTGAACTTCGGCAGATTGGGACGGCCGGACATGCCGGTGGCCAACACCAGCTGCTTCGGCTTCAGCGTGATGTCCTTGCCGTCGCGGTGGACGACAACTGTCCATTCCTTCTTCTCCTCGTCGTAGGAAGCGCTCTTGGCCTCGGTTGAGGACCAGTAATTCAGCTCCATCACCTTGGTGTACATTTCCAGCCAGTCGCCGATCTTGTCCTTGGGCGAGAAAACCGGCCAGTTCCGGGGAAAATCGATGTAGGGCAAATGGTCATACCA
Source organism: Mesorhizobium sp. B2-1-1 (assembly GCF_006442975.2). Lineage (NCBI taxonomy): Bacteria > Pseudomonadati > Pseudomonadota > Alphaproteobacteria > Hyphomicrobiales > Phyllobacteriaceae > Mesorhizobium > Mesorhizobium sp. B2-1-1. Next base: position 3,051,076 of record NZ_CP083954.1, read on the forward strand.
GACCGGGTCGTGCAGGCAGAGCGACTTGTAGCGCTTGCGCCAACTGTCGCCGGCACGTTCATTCTTCTCGATGATGATCGTCGGCACGCCGAGCTGGCGGAGCCGCGCGCCAAGCGCGATGCCGCCCTGGCCGCCGCCGATGATGACCGTATAGGGCTGCGTCTTGAAGCCAAGCTCGGCCGCTTCCTTTTCGCGCTCTTCCTTCCAGGTCGGGCGGTTCTTGCCGGAGCCGTGCTTGGCGCCCATCGGCCGGGCGAAGCCGGCCGGCTCTTCATGCCCTTTCAGCTCGACCATCGTGGTCAGCAGCGTCCAGATCTTGCCGTCCTTCAACCTGATATGGCCGAAGCCGCGCGCCACATCCGTCTCGAAGCTGATCCAGCCGTCGATCACCCCGTTCGCCTCGGTCGCGTCCTCGCCCCTGGCGATGGCGAAATGTGATGGCTTCGTCTTCGACAGCTGGCTTTCCAGCATGTCACGCACCTGATCGCGGCCTTCCATGGTCTTAATATTCCAGGTGAAGGTGACGAGGTCGCGCCAATAACAATCTTCCTGGAAGCATTCGACCGCCTTGTCGACGTCGCCGGCGGCAAGGGCCGCGCCAAATCGTTCGAGAAGGTCGGAAAGCTTCCTGTTCGGGGCCTTGTCGAGCATCAGTTTCCTCCGCGTTTTTGTTGATCGGCCTCGTTGCGAGCTGCCTTTGCCGAGCTTGGGGTCCGGCCTCGGGCAGTATCGCGGCAAACCATGGGCCGCGTCACGTCGCCAAATAGTTCGGCTTGTTTTCAAGGGTTTGACCAGCGACCCGACGTCGAGCCGGGTCTAAATGACGGCGTGCGCGTGCTTCGTGCCATGCACCGGGCAAGCCGGCATGAAAGCGGAATCGACCCCATTGACGAACGGCTGCTTTCACCCTTATGGTTCGCCACCATGAAAAAGGCACTCATTCTCGTAGGAAGGCGCGTGGGCAAGGCGGTGTAACCGCCGGGCGAAAACCTCCCATGCGCAACACACAGGCTCCCTCGGGGGCCTTTTTTATTGCCTTAAACACGACTAAACGACCAGCAAATCGCCAGATGGCGGACAGTACGGGACCAAACCGATGAGCAACGGACAGAGCGAGCGGCGCGAAATGACTGGCGCCGAAATGGTGGTGCAGGCGCTGAAGGACAATGGCGTCAAGCATGTCTTCGGTTATCCGGGCGGCGCGGTTCTCCCGATCTATGACGAGATATTCCAGCAGGACGACGTCGAGCACATCCTGGTGAGGCACGAGCAGGGCGCCGGCCACGCGGCCGAGGGCTATGCGCGCTCGACCGGCAGGGCAGGCGTCATGCTGGTGACATCGGGTCCGGGCGCGACCAACGCGGTGACGCCTTTGCAGGACGCGCTGATGGATTCGATCCCGCTGGTGTGCCTGACCGGGCAGGTGCCGACCTCGCTGATCGGTTCGGACGCTTTCCAGGAGTGCGACACGGTCGGCATCACGCGCCCCTGCACCAAGCACAATTGGCTGGTGAAGGACGTCAACGAACTTGCCGCAACCATCCATGAGGCCTTCCATGTCGCCACCACCGGCCGTCCCGGTCCTGTCGTGGTCGACATCCCGAAGGACGTGCAGTTCGCCAAGGGTTTTTACGTTTCTCCGCAAACCGCGCCACGCACCAGCTATCAGCCGAAGGTGCAGGGTGATCTGGAGAAGATCAAGGCGGCGGTCGAGCTTTTGGCCGGTGCCAGGAAACCGATCATCTACAGCGGCGGCGGCGTCATCAACTCCGGTCCGGAAGCGAGCCATCTGCTGCGCGAACTGGTCGACCTCACCGGTTTCCCGATCACCTCGACGCTGATGGGGCTCGGCGCCTATCCGGCATCTGGCAAGAACTGGCTCGGCATGCTCGGTATGCACGGCACCTACGAAGCCAACATGGCCATGCATGACTGCGACGTGATGGTCTGCATCGGTGCGCGCTTCGACGACCGCATCACCGGCCGGCTCAACGCGTTCTCGCCGAACTCGAAGAAGATCCATATCGACATCGATCCGTCCTCGATCAACAAGAACGTCCACACCGACGTGCCCATTATCGGCGATGTCGGCCGGGTTCTGGAGGATCTCGTGCGGCTGTGGCGGGCAACCGCCAAGGCCGACAAGAAGGCGCTCTATCCCTGGTGGGAGCAGATCGCCAAATGGCGCGCGCGCGATTCGCTCGCGTACAAGATGAACAACGACGTGATCATGCCGCAATATGCCATCCAGCGGCTCTATGCCCTGACCAAGGACATGGACACCTACATCACGACGGAGGTCGGCCAGCACCAGATGTGGGCGGCCCAGCACTACCATTTCGAGAAGCCGAACCGCTGGATGACGTCCGGGGGGCTCGGCACGATGGGTTACGGCTTGCCGGCGGCACTGGGCGTGCAGATCGCGCATCCGAACGCGCTGGTCGTCGATATCGCCGGCGACGCTTCGGTGCAGATGACGATGCAAGAGATGAGTGCCGCGGTGCAGTTCGACGCGCCGATCAAAATCTTCATTCTCAACAACCAGTATATGGGCATGGTGCGGCAATGGCAGCAGCTGCTGCACGGCAACCGGCTGTCGCATTCCTACACCGAAGCCATGCCTGATTTCGTCAAGCTGGCCGAAGCCTATGGCGGCCACGGTATTCGCTGCGACAAGCCGGACGAGCTGGACGATGCCATCAAGGAGATGATCTCGGTCAGAAAGCCGGTGCTGTTCGACTGCCGCGTGGCGACGCTCGCCAACTGCTTCCCGATGATCCCGTCGGGCAAGGCGCACAATGAGATGCTCTTGCCGGACGAGGCGACGGACGAAGCGGTGGCCAACGCCATCGACGCCAAGGGCAGGGAACTGGTTTAGCAGCGGACAGAGGCAGGGCTGTCGCGAGAAGCCGTGCGTAAACAGAGATTAGATCCAAGAGTTTGAAGTCGAGATTCACATCATGAACGCACAGCTACAACCGACCGGCTCCGCCTATTTCATCGCCAAGGAAACGGAAAAGCCCGAGAACCACACGCTTTCCGTGCTGGTCGACAACGAGCCGGGCGTGCTTGCCCGGGTCATCGGCCTGTTTTCCGGGCGCGGCTACAACATCGAGAGCCTGACAGTCTCGGAAACCGAGCATGAGAAACATCTGTCGCGCATCACCATCGTGACGCGCGGCACGCCGCATGTGCTGGAGCAGATCAAGCACCAGCTCGAGCGCATCGTGCCGGTCCACCGCGTCGTCGACCTCACCGTGCGCTCGCAGGAGTTCGGCCAGGAGCGGCCGCTGGAGCGGGAACTGGCGCTGGTCAAGGTCGCCGGCACCGGCGAGGCCCGCGTCGAGGCGCTGCGCCTGGCGGATGCCTTCCGCGCCAGCGTCATCGACGCCAACACCGAGCATTTCATCTTCGAGATCACCGGCAAGGGCTCCAAGCTCGACCAGTTCATCGCCATCATGAAGCCACTCGGCCTGGTCGAAATCTGCCGCACCGGCGTGGCGGCGATGAACCGTGGCCCGCAGGGGATGTAGCACCGGTAAGTTTCTCCACAGCGTGACGACGGGATCGGCCACCGGCCGAGGGTGGCATTTGTGCGGTCGTTGGAAGAGACAATAATACTGGCTTATCTGGGAGGATATCATGTCGCTCGACGCATTCCTCGCCTTGCTTGTCTACGCCTTCGTGACCTCGATCACGCCCGGGCCTAACAATCTGATGCTGCTCGCCTCAGGTGTGAATTTCGGCCTGGTGAGGAGCGTGCCGCATATGTTCGGCATCAGCATCGGGTTTCTTGTCTTGCTGCTGGCGGTCGGCCTTGGTCTTGGCGCCGTGCTGACGGCGTTCCCGGCGCTGCACACCGCGCTCAAGATCGCCGGCGCCGCCTATCTGCTCTACCTTGCCTGGAAAATCGCCATGTCACGCTCGCTCAGCGGCAAAGGCGAGACGAAGGCGCGGCCGATGCGTTTCATCGAGGCGGCGGCGTTCCAGTGGGTCAATGCCAAGGCCTGGGTGATGGCGATCACCGCCATGGCCGTCTACTCCAATCCGGAGCATCCGTTCCTGTCGGTGGCGCTGATCTCGGTGGCCTTCACCATCGTCAACCTGCCGAGCGTTTCAGTGTGGGCGGGATTCGGCACGGCGCTGCGCGGTTTCCTGTCCGATCCAGTGCGGCTGAAATGGTTCAACATCGCCATGGGCGTGTTGCTGGCCGCGACGCTTTGGCCGATGCTGCGGTGAGTTGTCCAGGTTCGCGATCCGCCTTTTGCACGCGATCATGGTGGCCAGCCCATCCATTGTGCAGTGCACATTAAATCTTCGTAATGCCGTGTTTTGGCCCTTTTCCGCCAAAGCCCTGTCCTATCTATTCGGCGAAATCGCGGCAGGGCGTCGTGATTTGAGCTAGAATACGACCACCTGGCTATGGCGTGTCGGACGGAGAGGGTCTTTTGTCGATGCGTGGAAAAGTCATTCTTTCATTGCTTGCGGTCGCCTGCGCAGGCGCGGCCTGGCTCTATCTGTCTCCCGATGCGCTGAGCAGGGCCCGGCAGATCATCGGTGTAAATCAGGTCGCGTCGGACAAGCCGGCGCCGGATAGCCAGGATCCGCAGGCAGGGGGCAAGCAGGCGGCTGGCGGCACTGGCGCCCGTTCGGCCTCGATCATCTCGGCCACGGCAACGACGGCCGATTTCCCGGTCCGGCGCTACGCCATCGGCTTCGTCTCCTCTCCCGCCGTGGTCAGCATCAACGCGCGCGTGTCCAGCCAGATCGTGTCGATCGACGTCAAGGACGGGCAGATGGTGAAAACCGGCGATCTCCTGTTTTCGCTGGATGACCGTGCCTTGAAGGCGCAGCTCGCCAAGGATCAGGCGACGCTCGCCAAGGATCAGGCGCTGCTTGCCAGTTCGAATTCCGATCTTCAGCGCGCCAAGGATCTTGTCGCCAAGCAGGCCGGTACGCAGCAGACCTACGACCAGGCCGTTGCCGCGCAGAAGGCGGCGGCAGCGACTGTCGATGCCGACAAGGCGACAATCGATGCAGACAATGTCCAGCTTGGCTTTGCCAGGATCACCGCGCCGATTTCCGGCAGGCTTGGCGCGGTCAACGTTGCCGTGGGCGATCTCGTGACCACGAGCAATGGCAGCAGCAGCACTTCGACCCCGCTCGTCACCATCACCCAGATGGATCCGCTGCAGGTGAACTTCAACCTGCCCGAAAGCAACCTTGCGCTGCTGCACAAGGCACTGGCAAAGCCACAGCAAGGGGCAGTGACCCTGACCCAGGACGGCGACCCGACACCCATTGGCAAGGGCACGCTCGATTTCGTCGATTCCAGCGTCGATACCGCTTCCGGCACCATCGCAACGCGAGCCAGCATACCCAACGCCGATCTGTCGCTGTGGCCGGGCCAATATGTGAATGTCGTGCTCGACGCGGGCATCATGCCGCAGATGACGTCCGTCCCCACGGTCGCGGTGCAGCCCAGCCAGAAGGGGCCGTTCGTCTATGTGGTCAAGCCTGACAACACAGTCGAAATGCGGCCGGTGCAAGTGGCGCTGACCGTGGGTCAGAGCGCCGCCATCAGCGATGGCCTGAAAAGCGGCGAGAAGGTTGTTATCGAAGGCCAGACGCGACTGAAGAACGGGGCTGCCGTGCACGAAGGCAAGGCATCCGCCGGATCCGGCGACCAGGCAGCACCCAAGATCGCGCAAGCGGACAAGGCCGGCGAGGCGGCCCAATGATCTCCGAGTTCTGCATTCGCAGGCCTGTCGCCACCCTCCTGATGTCGTTCGCCCTCGTTCTGGGCGGGCTGTTCGCCTACAAGTTCCTCCCGGTGGCCGCGCTGCCCAGTGCCGAATTCCCTGTCGTCAACGTCTCGGCTCAGCTACCCGGAGCCTCGCCGGAAACGATGGCAACGTCGGTGGCGACGCCGCTGATCAAGCAATTCGCCACCATTGCCGGCATCGACTCGATCTCGACCACCAACTCGCTCGGCCAGACCTCGATTGCCATCCAGTTCGTGCTCAACCGCGACATCGATGCCGCGGCCGCGGACGTGCAGGCAGCGATCGCGCGCACGCAAAGATCGCTGCCGCCCCAGATGACCTCGCCGCCGAGCTACCGCAAGGTCAATCCGGCCGACGCGCCGATCCTTTTGATGTCGCTGGTCAGCGATACGGTTCCGCTGACCGATCTCGATGCTTTCGCCGAAAACGTCATCTCGCCGTCGCTGTCGACCATCGACGGCGTGGCGCAGGTCTCCATCTTCGGCCAGCAGAAATATGCAGTCCGCATTCAGATCGATCCGACCGCGCTTGCCGCGCGCGGCATTTCGATCGACCAGCTGCAGGCGGCGATCGCATCCGCCAACTCCAACACCCCGCTGGGCGTTCTGAAGAACAACAAACAGCAGTTGACGATCACGGCCAATACGCAGCTGACCGACGCCGCCGGATTCTCCAACCTCATCATCGCCACCAAGAACGGTCATCCGGTGCGGCTGGGCGAGGTGACGCGCGTCGTTGATTCGGTGCAGACCACGACGACTGCGAGCTGGTATGACGGCACGCGCGCGATCATCATGGCGGTGCAGCGCCAGCCCGACGCCAACACTGTCGACGTCGTCGACAAGGTCAAGGCGATGCTGCCGTCCTTCCAGGACCAGATGCCGGCCGCCGCCCAGATCAAGCTGCTCAACGATCGTTCGACCTCGATCCGCCAGGCCGTGGACGACGTGCAGTTCACGCTGCTGTTGACCATCGCACTGGTGGTCATGGTGATCTTCGTGTTCCTGCGCCGCGTTACGGCGACCATCATCCCGGCCGTGGCGGTGCCGATCTCGTTGATCGCCACGCTCGGCGCGATGTTCCTGTTCGGCTTTTCCATCGACAACATTTCGCTGATGGGCCTGACGCTTGCGGTCGGCCTCGTCGTCGACGACGCCATCGTGATGCTGGAAAACATCTTCCGTCACATGGAGGAGGACGGATTGTCGGCTTTCGATGCGTCGCTGAAGGGCGCGCGCGAAATCGGCTTCACCATCATCTCGATTTCGATCTCGCTCGTGGCCGTGTTCATCCCGGTGCTTCTGATGGGCGGCGTGATCGGGCGCATCTTCAACGAGTTCGCCGTCGTGGTGACGGTCGCCATCCTGGCGTCAATGTTCGTGTCGCTGACGCTGACGCCGATGCTGTGCTCGCGGCTGCTGTCGGTGACCAAGGCCGACCGGGAGGCGCATGGCGATGGCCACAAGCGCGATTTCATCACCCGCGGCTACGACCGGATCCTGAGCTTCTGCCTGCGGCACACTTTCCCGGTGTTCCTGGTCTTCATAGGCACCGCGGCGGCGTCGGTGTGGCTGATCGAGGTCTCGCCGAAGGGCTTTTTCCCGCAGGAGGATATCGGCCAGATATCGGTGACGACCATTGCGCGCCAGGACATCTCGTTCGACGCCATGGCAAAGCTGCAGGGGCAGGTGGCCAGCGTGTTCTCGCATTCGCCCTATGTCGACCATGTTGCGTGGTCGGCGGGCAGCGGCAACAATGCGCTCAACCAGGGGCAGCTTTTCGTCCAGCTCAAGGGCAAGGACCAGCGGCCCAATATCGAGAAGGTGCTTGCCGATCTGCGCAAGCAACTGGCCGGCGTCGCAGGCATCGAGACCTACATGCAGCCTGTGCAGAATCTGAGGCTGGGTTCGCGCTCGTCTGCCAGCGCCTACCAGCTCGTGGTTCAGGGCCTCGACACCGGCCAGACAGACATCTGGGCGCAGAAACTGAATGACGCGATGGCGGCCGATCATGCGACCTTCACCGACGTCACCAGCGATTTGCAGAACAATGCGCTGCAGGCGACGCTGGTGGTGGATCGCGACAAGGCGGCCCAGCTCGGCATCGACACCGACACGCTGCGCTCGGCGCTTTATGGCGGGTTCGGCACCGACCAGGTTTCGACGATCTTCGGCTCCGCCGACAGCTACGAAGTCATCACCGAGCTCGATCCCAAGATCGAGTGGTCCCCGGAGCGGATGCTGGCCATCCAGATGCGGACGGCGAGCGGCTCGCTGGTTCCGCTTGGCGCCTTCGCCCGGGTCGATCGCACGGCGGGCGCCTTGACGGTCAACCAGCTCGGCCAGCTTCCGGCCGTGACGATCTCCTACAATCTGCCGCAAGGCGTGGCGCTCGGCGACAGCGTGAGCCGCATCAACGCGCTCAAAGAGCAGATCGGCATGCCGGAGACGATCTCGACCAGCTTTGCCGGCACGGCCAAGACCTTCCAGGACTCGCTCGCCAACCAGGGCCTGCTGATCGGCGGCGCGATCCTGACCATCTATATCGTTCTCGGCATTCTCTATGAGAGCTTCATCCACCCGCTCACGATCCTCACAGGCTTGCCATCGGCTGTGCTGGGGGCGGTTGTCGCCTTGCGCTTCGCGGGCATGGACCTGTCCGTCATCGCGGTGATCGGCATCCTGATGCTGATCGGCATCGTCAAGAAGAACGGCATCATGATGGTCGACGTCGCGCTCGAATTGCGACGAGAGGGCATGTCGGCCACCGAGTCCATCCACAAGGCCTGCCTGATGCGGTTCCGGCCGATCATGATGACGACCCTGGCCGCCTTGATGGGCACGTTCCCGATCGCGCTCGGCACGGGCGCCAGCGCGGAGCTGCGCCAGCCGCTGGGCGTCGCCGTTGTCGGCGGTCTGCTCGCCTCGCAGGCGCTGACGCTGTTCGTCACACCGGTAATCTATGTCTACATGGAAAATTTCTCGGGCTGGCTGGTCGGGCTGATGCCGAAGCGCAAGCCCGAATTGCATCTGGTCGAAGCGGGGGATCAGCCTTCGCTGTTCGACGATGATGACGAAATCCGAGGCGAGCCGCAAAAGACGGCCGCGGAGTAGTGTATCCGCGTCGCGCCCACTGGCCCAAGTCGTCATGCTTGCGGCCGGCGGATCGCAGCCGTAGTTTGTGGCCATGTCCCACGATCATGACCACGACAACGAACTCGATCCGTTTGCCGCTCGCGTGCGCGCGCTGGAAACCATTCTCACCCGCAAGGGATTGATCGATCCGGCCGCGATCGATGTCATCGTCGATACCTACGAGACCAAGATCGGTCCGCGCAACGGCGCGAGGGTGGTGGCCAAGGCCTGGAGCGATCCCGCTTTTGCCGACTGGCTGAAGCGCGATGCGACGGCGGCGATCGGGTCGCTGGGCTACACCGGCCGGCAAGGCGAGCACATGCAGACGGTGTTCAACACCGAAGAGACGCACAATCTCGTCGTCTGCACGCTGTGCTCCTGTTATCCATGGTCGGTGCTCGGCCTGCCGCCGGTCTGGTACAAGGCGCCGCCATACCGCTCGCGCGCGGTCATCGATCCGCGCGGCGTGCTTGAGGAATTCGGGCTGACGCTGCCGGCCTCAACAAAGATACGCGTCTGGGATTCGACGGCGGAGTTGCGCTATCTCGTCGTCCCGATGCGGCCTCAAGGAACCGATGGCTGGAGCGAGGAGCGCTTGTCCGAATTGGTAAGCCGCGATGCCATGATCGGCACCGCGCTGGCCCAAAAAACGGAACAAACGGGGGAGCCGGCATGAACGGCCCGCAGGATCTCGGTGGACAGATGGGATTCGGACCGGTGGCGCCGGAACGGGACGAGCCGTATTTTCATGCCGACTGGGAGCGGCGGGCGCTCGGCGTGACGCTCACCGCCGGCGGAATGGGCGCCTGGAATATCGATGAGAGTCGGCATGCGCGGGAATCGCTGCATCCGGCCGACTATTATGCCTCCAGCTACTACCAGATCTGGATCAAGGCGCTGGAAACCCTGCTCAAGCGCCATGGTTTCGTCAGCGAGCGTGATCTCAAGGCAGGCGAGGCGATCGATGCGGCGGCGACGCCCAAAAGAGTGCTGAAGGCCGATGACGTTCCGGCCGTGCTGGCCAAGGGCGCTCCGTGCAACCGGCCGGTCGAAACGGCGCCGCGGTTCAGGGCCGGCGACCGCGTGCGGACCAGGAATTTCAATCCGACCGGCCACACCAGGCTGCCGCGCTACGCGCGTGGCAAGCATGGGAGGATCGAAGCGGTGCGCGACGGCTTTGTATTCCCGGACACCAACGCGCATGGGCAGGGCGAGAACCCGCAATGGGTCTATACGGTGGTTTTCGACGGAGCCGAGATCTGGGGCGACGGGGCCGATCCGACGCTGACCGTGTCCATCGATGCCTGGGAGAACTATCTTGAACCGGCCTGAGGCGAACGGGCCTGCCGGTCTGCCCGCCGGCCTCGATGCGCCCGTCTTCGCCGAGCCCTGGCAGGCCGAAGCCTTCGCGATGACGGTGGCGCTGCACGACAAGGGCCTGTTTTCGTGGAGCGAGTGGGCGCAGGCACTGTCGGCCGAAGTGAAGAAACCCGGCGCCGGGGCTGACGGCCATGACTATTACGAACATTGGTTGGCAGCGCTGGAAACGCTGCTGGCGTCGAAAGGATTGGCCGCCAAGCCCGATGTCGATGCGATGGCACGGGCCTGGGAGCGCGCCGCGCATGCCACGCCGCACGGCAAGCCGATCCTGCTGGAGAACGATCCGCACGCCGTCAGGTGATCGTGCGGACACGCCGCCCGTTCCCTTTACGTTCCCGTCCTCGCCTGATAACCTTGTTTGCCGCCGGCTGCCTCGATGGCGGTGGCCGCCATCTTGTCTTTCCCTTGCGAATCCGGTCACACGATCAGATGGAATTTTCACCCCAACAGGACGAGGCGCTGCAGGCGGTCGCGCGCTGGCTCAAGGCCGGCAAGCCGCAATTGTTCCGGCTGTTCGGCTATGCCGGCACCGGCAAGACGACGCTGGCGCGCTATTTCGCCGAACATGTCGACGGCCAGGTGCAGTTCGCCGCCTTCACCGGCAAGGCGGCGCAGGTGCTGCGCTCCAAGGGCGCGGTCAATGCCCGCACCATCCATTCGCTGATCTACAGGCCCAAGGGGGAGGAATCGGTCGAAGACGAGGTGACTGGCAAGACGTCGATGTCGCCGACTTTTTCGCTCAACCGGCAGAGCCCGATCTCGCGTGCGAAACTGGTCATCATCGACGAATGCTCGATGGTCGACGAGCAGCTTGGCCGTGACCTCTTGAGCTTTGGCACGCCGATCCTGGTGCTGGGCGATCCCGGCCAGTTGCCGCCGATCTCGGGCGGTGGCTTCTTCACCGACCACGAGCCGGATTTCCTGCTCACCGAAATCCACCGGCAGGCGCGCGACAATCCGATCCTGCGGCTGGCGCTCGACGTGCGCGAGGGGCGCGAATTCATGCGCGGCGACTACGGCACGGCGCAGGTGATCGGCAAGGAAGACGTCAACCAGGACCTAGTGCTGAGGGCGGACCAGGTGCTGGTCGGCACCAACCGCACGCGCCGCCGCTACAACCAGCGCCTGCGCGAGCTCAAGGGGTTCAATGCCGACTATCCGCAGGCCGGCGACAAGCTGGTGTGCCTGCGCAACGACCCGGCCAAGGGCCTGCTCAACGGTTCGCTGTGGAAGGTGATGACCTCGTCGCGCGAGACGGTGAAACCTGGCATCAACCTCCTGGTGTCGCCCGAAGAGGATGATCCGGACCGCGGTGTCGCCAAGATCAAGCTGCTCAAGGCGGCGTTCGAGGATCCCGACGCCGATATCCCGTGGCAGCAGAAGAAGCGGTTCGATGATTTCGACTATGGCTATGCGCTGACCGTGCACAAGGCGCAGGGGTCTCAGTGGAACGAGATCGTGCTGTTCGACGAAAGCTGGGCGTTCAAGGAAACGCGCCAGCGCTGGCTTTACACCGCGATCACCCGGGCGGCCGAACGGTTGACGATCGTCAGGTAGCGGAGCCCAGTTGCCTGGCGCCGAGCCATTGCCAGGCATCGGCCTCGTCTTTGAAATGCCTGAGTTCGACCGGCGGCGGGGTAGGGAGGAAGTCTCGCGCCTGCGCCGTCCAGTCCGGCTCGCCGATCGCGGCACAACGGCCGATATGCTCTGCGGCCTGGACCGCGCCCTGTCGCAGCGTCTCGTCCGATATGTCGCTCCAGTCGACGCCGTCATGATCGATCACGCGCACCAGCACATCGATTCGCGGGTGAAGCGCGTAAGCCGCTTCGAGCAGGCCGAACAGGTTTTCCGCGTCGGCCGCCGAGACATGGCCGACGATATCGATGGCGAAGAGATCCTCACGGTCCGTATCGATGCGCCGGATTGCCGGCACGGCTTCGAGGAAATTCAAGGGATCGTATCCTTTCACAAACGTCATCCGATCTTCTGGAACACCGGAAACCCCCTATCTGTTCCAGTCAAAGGCGGTATAGATGCGCCGAAATCGAGCAGGATCCGAAGCCATGCCCGCAAAGCTTTCCGTCAATCTCAACGCCATCGCCATGCTGCGCAACCGGCGCGACCTGCCGTGGCCCGATGTGATCACGCTTGGCCGCATCGCGCTTGCGGCGGGAGCGCATGGGCTGACGGTGCATCCTCGCCCGGACGAGCGCCATACCCGCCGTTCAGACCTGCCTGAGATCAGGGCCTTGATCGACGATGAGTTCCCGCGGGCCGAATTCAACATCGAGGGCCATCCGACCGAGGATTTCCTGGCTCTCGTGGAAAAGCATCAACCGGAACAGGTGACCCTGGTGCCTGACGATCCCTCCCAGGCAACCTCGGACCATGGCTGGAACTTCATCGCCGATGCAGCGTTCCTGACACCGATCGTGAGACGCCTGAAGAAGGGCGGTTTCCGGGTCTCGTTGTTCTCCGATGCGGATCCTGCCGGCATAAACGCCGCGCGCGATACCGGCGCCGACCGTATCGAGCTTTACACGGGACCTTATGGCAGTTGCCATGCCGATTCCGCCAAGGCGGCCAAGGAGCTGGAAAGACTGGGAAAAACCGCCGATGCGGCCTTTGTCGCGGGCCTTGAGGTCAATGCCGGGCACGATCTGACGGTGAGCAACCTGCCGGCCCTGGCGCGACGCGTTCCGGCATTGGCCGAAGTGTCGATCGGACATGGGTTGACAGCCGACGCGTTGGAGTATGGCATGGCCGGCACGGTGGGCCGATTTCTCAGGGCTTGCGGGTGGTAATGGTGGCAGCCTCGCGTGCAAAGCATGGCAGCCATAACGCGACGGTACTTGATATTGCATCGCAGCAAGCGTAGAGCACCGCCCGCTTATCGGAGTGTCGTTCATGGCCCTTGCCAACACTGGTAGTGAGGCAGAAACCGTCGAACAATCGAGCCATCCTGAGATCGAGCAGCACAGCACCAAGGTGTTGATGCTCGGCGCGCTCGGCGTTGTTTACGGCGATATCGGCACCAGCCCGATCTACGCGTTCCGCGAGGCGCTGGTGGCGTCGTCGGGCGGCGAAGTGGCCGACCGTGGCGACATTCTTGGCGTTCTCTCGCTGATCATCTGGTCACTGACGATCATCGTCACCATCAAATACATCATGTTCGTGCTGCGCGCCAACAACCGCGGCGAAGGCGGCGTGCTGTCGTTGATGGCATTGGCGCGCGGCAGTTTCCCGAAGCGCTCGGCGATCATCCTGGGCATCGGTATCGTCGGCGCCTCGCTGTTCTTCGGCGACGCCGTCATAACCCCGGCAATTTCGGTGCTCTCGGCGGTCGAGGGCATGAATGTCGTCACGCCGACCTTCCAGCCTTATGTCGTGCCGCTGACACTGGTCATCCTGGCGGTTCTGTTTTCGGTGCAGCGCTTCGGCACCGGCGGCGTGGCGCTGATCTTCGGCCCGATCACCGCGGTCTGGTTCCTGGCTATCGGCCTGTCCGGCCTCAACCATATCATCGCCGATCCGGAAATCCTGTGGGCGATCAGCCCGCACTATATCGTCGCCTTCCTGATCAATTCGCCCGATGTCGCCTTCGTCACCATCGGCGCCATCTTCCTTGCGGTCACCGGCGCCGAAGCGCTTTATGCCGATCTCGGCCATTTCGGCCGCAAGCCGATCGTGCTCGCCTGGCTGGCGATCGTGTTCCCTTGCCTGCTGCTCAACTATGCCGGCCAGGGCGCCTTCGTGCTGGCCAAGAACGGCGTGGTCGGACATCCCTTCTTCGAAATGAACGAAGGCTGGACGCTGATCCCGATGGTGGTGCTGGCGACCGCCGCGACGGTCATCGCCAGCCAGGCGGTGATTTCAGGCGCATTCTCGCTGACCAGGCAGGCGGTGCAGCTCAACATGCTGCCACGGCTGGAAATCCTGCACACGTCGGAAAAACAGTCCGGCCAGATCTACATGCCGCGCGTCAACCTGTTGCTGGCGCTGGTGGTGATGATGCTGGTGGTGGGCTTCGGCGAATCCAGCAGGCTGGCTTCGGCATACGGCATCTCGGTGACCGGCAACATGCTGGTGACCACCGTGCTGCTGTTTGTCGTCATGACCCGCATCTGGAAATGGCGGCTGTGGGTGGCTGTCGCGATGACAGCCTTGTTCGGTTTCATCGATGTCGGGTTCTTTGCTTCCAACATCGTCAAGGTGTTCGAAGGCGGCTGGGCCTCGCTGGCGGTGGCCTTCACCATCGTTCTGGCGATGTGGACCTGGGTGCGCGGCAGCCGTTATCTCTTCGACAAGACCCGCCGCAACGAGATCCCGCTCGATTTCCTGGCCGGCAATCTGTTGAAGAAAAAGCCGCAACTGGTATCCGGCACCGCGGTGTTCCTGACCAGCGATCCGCTCAGCGCGCCGACCGCGCTGATGCACAGCCTGAAGCACTACAAGGTGCTGCACGAGCAGAATGTGATCCTCTCGGTGGTGACCGCGCCGCAGCCGGTGGTGCCCGACAGCGACCGGGTCAAGATGGAGACGGTCAACGAGCTGTTCATGCGGGTGACGCTGACCTTCGGCTATATGGAGCAGCCCAACATCCCGCGCGCGCTGGCGATCTGCCGCAAGCAAGGCTGGAAGTTCGACATCATGACGACCTCCTTCTTCCTGTCCCGGCGCTCGCTGAAAGCCTCGCCCAATTCCGGCATGCCGGTGTGGCAAGACCGGCTGTTCATCGGGCTGGCGCGCACGGCGGCCGACGCCACTGAATATTTCCAGATACCGACCGGCCGTGTGGTAGAGATCGGCACGCAGGTGGCGATCTGACGGTCTCGATCGCCTTGGGCTGACGCTTCGGGGGACGGGCATGAGCGGCGAATTGGTGCTTGTCACCGGCGGATCTGGCTTTCTCGGCGCTCACTGTATCCTTGAATTGCTGAAGGCTGGCTACCGCGTGCGCACGACTGTGCGCTCGGCCAGGCGGCAAGCCGATGTCCTGGCCATGCTCAAGGCAGGTGGCGTCGAGCCGGATGACAGGCTCTCCTTTACAATCGCCGATCTCATGAGCGATGCCGGCTGGCCGCTAGCCGCTGCGGGCTGCGACTATGTCCTGCATGTCGCCTCGCCGTTCCCGCCCGGCGTGCCCAAGCATGATGACGAGCTGATCATTCCGGCCCGTGAAGGCGCGTTGCGGGTGCTGCGGGCGGCACGAGATGCCGGTGTCAGACGCGTCGTGCTGACGTCCTCCTTCGCGGCTGTCGGCTACGGCAAGATGCCGCCCGACGGCCGTCCGTTCACCGAGGAGAGCTGGACCGATCCGATGGGAAGGGTCAGCGCCTATGTGAAGTCGAAGACGCTCGCCGAGCGCGCGGCCTGGGATTTTATCGCCGCCGAGGCGGGCGGGTTGGAGCTTGCTGCCGTCAACCCCGTCGGCATCTTCGGGCCTGTGCTTGGCCCGGACCATTCGACCTCCACCGAATTTGTCCAACGCATGATGAATGGCGCCATGCCGGGGCTGCCGCGCCTGTCCTTCGGCGTCGTCGATGCACGCGACGTGGCGGACCTGCATATCCGCGCCATGACCGATCCAGCTGCCAACGGCGAGCGCTTCTTGGCGGTGGCCGGCGATTTCATGACCGTGCGGGAAATCGCGCAAACCTTGAGAAAGCGGCTCGGTAACGCGGCGAAGCGCGTTTCGACCAGAGAGCTTCCCGATTGGCTGGTGCGCATGGTGGGACTGTTCAATCCGGAAGTCGCGCAGCTCGTGCCTGAGCTGGGCAAGGTCAAGAATGCCACCAATGCCAAGGCGGTTCGCATGCTCGGCTGGAAGTCGCGTTCGCGCGAAGACGCGCTGGCTGCGACCGGAGAGAGCCTTATTCGGCACGGCCTGATCAAAACATCGAAGTAGGGGCGGCGGGAAGTCGAGAACAGACTTCCCGCCGCGTGGATTTCAACCTGCCAGGGCAGCCTTGTTCGCCTCGAGGAATTGTCTCAACGTCCTTGGCGTCCTGCCGGAAAGCATCTCGATCGCGTCCGTCACCATGGCGATGCGGCCGGCACGCGTGTTGACGTCGAAGGAAACGATGACGCCGGCAAAATCCTCGGGAACGCCTGATGCCTTTACCCCTTCGGTCAGGACATCATCCGAAACCTGCACGACATCGAGCGGCTTGCCGGTGACTTCGCTGACAAGGGCGGCGATCTCTGCCGTCGTGTACGCTTGCGGGCCAGTCAGCGTGTAGGTTTTGTTGTCGGTCGAGCCGGAAGCGAGACCGGCGGCGATCGCCGCTGCCATGTCGTCGCGCGCGCCATGGGCGATGCGGCCTTCGCCGGCGGACGTGTACCAGTGCCCCGAGGCGATCGCGTGCGGCAGCGCCATGAACAGGTTCTCCTGGTACCAGCCGTTGCGGAAGATCGTGTAGGGGATGCCGCTCGCCTTGATTGCCTGCTCGGTGCTGTAGTGGTCACCGGCAAACAGGACCGGCGACACCGGTTCCGGGTTGGGCATCGAGGTATAGAGCAGGTGCGAGACGCCGGCGTTTTTGGCCGCCGCGACGGCATTCTCGTGCTGCTTCAGGCGCTTGCCGCTTTTGAGATCGAGATCGCCGGTCGAAATGATCAGCGCCTTGTCGGCGCCCTTGAATGCGGTTTCCAGCGAAATGGCGTCGTTGAAGTCTGCGGCCCTGACAACGACGCCGCGCACCGCCAAATCTGCCAGGCTTTCGGGATTGCGCGTGATAGCGATGATCTTTGCAGGCGGAGTTTTATGCGCGTCCAGGAGATAGCGGATGACGCCGCGGCCAAGCTGGCCGGAGGCGCCGGTGACGAGAAGGGTTTCGGTCATCGGAGATCCTGATTTGTGCCGAAGCGGCGGGTGCTCTAGTGGTCTCAGAAAGAGACCAGCACTAAAATAGGAATTGACCTGTCGCCGTAAAGAAGGCAGTTTTTCGGGAGGTAGGCACACCCAGGGAACCAGCGATGGACGGCAAGGTCACCAATCTGAAATCGAAGCTGGAGACCTACAAAGCGATGAGCGGGGGCGGTAATTTTGCCGATTGTCCGGTTCGCAATGTCATCCAGGGCGTCAGCGGCAAATGGAGATCGCTGCTGGTGATGGCGCTGGCTGAAAGGCCGTATCGTTTCGGCGAGTTGCGGCGGCTGGTGCCTGACATTTCGCAGCGCATGCTGACCCAGACACTGCACGATTTGCAACGCGACGGTTATGTGCATCGTGAAGTGTTCCCGACCAAACCACCGAGCGTTGAATACAGCCTGACCGATCTCGGGCGCTCGATGTTCGGCGCCTTTCATCAACTGATCCTATGGGCCGAACTCAACCATGATGCGGTGCGCGAAGCGCGTGCGGATTTTGATGCCGCCCAGGCATAAGCCGCGTGGTGGCGCCGCGACGCCGCGCATTCGCCGCAGTTCCTGGCCTCGATGGTGGCCGGCACGGTGGTCGATCCGTTCAGCCGAACTGGGCTGGCGGAAGCGCGCTGGCCCGATCGTTCTTGCGAATGACCGTCGAAAGATACGATCCCTTCGCCCGCAGGAAGGCATGCAGGCGCAGTGGATAGTCCTGCGCCACGGCATGCTTGACGGACGGGCGTCCACTCAATGCCTGGCGCCAGGCCTGGACGAGCGGTTTGCCGTCCAGAATGCCGAAATCGCCGATCCGGTCGAAGGTATCGATGTAGCGGAAGACAGGGCCGTAGACTGCGTCGACGAGCGAAAAGCGCCCGCCTTCGAACCATGGTCCAGTCCGGCCGGCTTCGCCCGCCAATTCGGTCTCCACACGATCGAACATTTCCGACAGCGTCCGAGACTCGGCAAGGAATCCTGCCTCGGTCGACGCCGAATAGAACCGGCCGACGGCGTTGAGGATGGCTGAGCCATACTCGATCCAGGCACGATGCCGGGCACGGGCATAGGGGTCGGCCGGGTGGAGGGGATTGGCCTCAGTTTCTTCGAGGAATTCGAGGATGACGGCGGATTCGAAGATCACCGTCTCATCGTTCCCCCGCTGCACGCGCAGCAGCGGCACCTTGCCGAGCGGCGAGACCGCCTTGAACCAGTCAGGCTTGTTGGCGAGGTCGATGTCGACGCGCTCGAACGGCACGCCTTTCTCGGTCAGCGAGATCGCCGCACGCTGGACATAGGGGCAAAGGGGATGGCTGACGAGAATGAGGGTGCTGGCATGCTTCATCGGATTTGCCTCTCAATATCGATGCATTCGCATCTATCTAGATGCAAATGCATTGGTCGTCAAGCTTGATGCAATTGCATCTATCTCTTATGATGCCGTCATGATCGAGACAGCCATGCCATCGCCGGAGGCCATCAAGACCTGGGCACGCCTGATGCGGGTATCACGCCAGCTGGTGGAACGTGCCGAAGACGCGCTGAAGGAAGGCGGCCTGCCGCCGCTTGCCTGGTATGACGTGCTGCACGAACTCGCTGAGGCGGGCGAGGGCGGCTTGCGGCCGTTCCAGCTGATCGAACGAACCCTGTTCGCGCAGTATAATATTTCGCGGCTGCTGGCCCGACTTGAAGCCGATGGGTTTGTCGAGAAGCTGCCGGTGGCTGATGACGGCCGCGGCCAAACCGTCCGCATCACGGCCAAGGGACGAGAGACGCGCCGCCGTATGTGGGCCGTCTATGGCAGGTCGATCGCGGAGCTGGTTGGCGACAAGCTCTCGCCGCAAGAACTGAACACGGTATCGGCCTTGCTCGGGCGGTTGCGCGATCCGCCAGCCGGCGACTGAACATACGCGTTGCGCGGCTGCGGGGACACGGGGAAGACATTTCGTCATTTTGGCCTTGCGCCGATCTTCGGATTGCGCAATATGCCGAACCGTAACGTACGGTACTAAGCTCGGGCGATCTACGGCTCTACCATCAAACGGGAACAGAGCGTGTTGCAGGCAAATGCCGATATCGACAACGGCGAAGCGCTGACGGAGCGTCAGAAGGCGGTCCTGGATGCAGCGCTCCGCCTGCTGGTCGAAGAGGGCGACAATCTGACCATGACCGCAGTGGCGCGGCGGGCGAGCTGCTCCAAGGAAACGCTCTACAAATGGTTCGGCGACCGCGACGGACTGCTGACGGCGACGGTGCAATGGCAGGCCTCGAAGGTGCGGGTGACGGCGGTCGACGGCAGGGGGCTCGACCTTGCGTCGTTGGCCGCGAGCCTGGAGCGATTTGCTTCCGACTGGCTGAAGGTCATTTCCAGCGACACTTCGATCGCACTCAACCGGGTGGCGGTCGGCCATGCCGGTTCGGGCAAGGATGATCTTGGCGCGGTGGTGCTGGAGAACGGGCGCTTTGCCCTCGCCAAGCGCCTGAAGCCGGTGCTGGAGGCCGGCCGCCAGGCCGGGCTGCTCGATTTCTCGGACGCCGAGACGGCGTTCCGTACGTTTTTCGGGCTGGTCGCCCGCGACGTGCAGATCCGTCTCTTGCTTGGCGACCGGCTGGAATTGACTGAGGCGGCGATCGGCGGTGATGCCGTCCGCGCGACGCAGCAGTTTCTCGCTCTTTTCGGAGCAAAAACCGGGCCGCAAGGCCTCTGATCTTCAAACGGGAAGGAAGACAAAAATGCGCGTCTATTACGATCGTGATGCCGATCTCAACCTGATCAAGGGCAAGAAGGTCGCCATCATCGGCTATGGCAGCCAGGGCCGGGCGCATGCGCTCAACCTCAAGGATTCCGGCGCCAAGGAGATCGCCATCGGCCTCAAGGCCGGATCGGCGACCGCCAAGAAGGTCGAGGCCGACGGGCTCAAGGTGATGAGCGTGGCCGACGCCGCCAAATGGGCCGACCTGATGATGATGGCGACGCCCGACGAATTGCAGGCCGACATCTACAAAAACGAGATCGCGCCGAACATCCGCGACGGCGCGGCAATCGCCTTCGCGCATGGCCTCAACGTGCATTTCGGCCTGATCGAGCCGAAGTCGACGGTCGACGTCGTCATGATCGCGCCGAAGGGGCCCGGCCATACGGTGCGCGGCGAATACCAGAAGGGCGGCGGCGTGCCGTGCCTGGTCGCCGTCAACCAGGATGCTTCGGGCAATGCGCTCGACCTCGCGCTCTCCTACGCCTGCGGCGTCGGCGGCGGCCGTTCGGGTATCATCGAGACCAATTTCCGCGAGGAATGCGAGACCGATCTGTTCGGCGAGCAGGTCGTGCTGTGCGGCGGCCTGGTGGAGCTGATCCGCGCCGGGTTCGAGACGCTGGTGGAAGCCGGCTATGCGCCCGAAATGGCCTATTTCGAGTGCCTGCACGAGGTCAAGCTGATTGTCGACCTGATCTATGAAGGCGGCATCGCCAACATGAATTACTCGATCTCGAACACCGCCGAATGGGGCGAATATGTCTCGGGGCCGCGCATCATCACCGCCGAGACAAAGGCCGAGATGAAGCGGGTGCTGAAGGATATCCAGACCGGCAAGTTCACCTCGGAGTGGATGCAGGAATACCGTGCCGGCCTGTCGCGTTTCAAGGGCATCCGCCGCAACAACGACAGCCATCAGATCGAGGAAGTCGGCGCCAAGCTGCGCGCGATGATGCCGTGGATCTCCAAGAACAAGCTGGTCGACAAGGCGAAGAACTGAGCGATCCACGCTCCAAAAGAAACGGCGCCGCGCGGCGCCGTTTTTTATTGCAGGATTGTGCGGCCTGGCTCAGCGATAGGGCGAGTAGCACTGCTGGCGTGGGCCGTTATAGGGCTGGAAGGTGTTGTCGTAAGCGCGATACGAGCGGTATCTGTTGTAGCACCACCGGACATGGGCGCTCGACAGCCGGCCGGCGCGATAGTAGCGGCGCGGCGGTGCATCGTAGTAATTGTAGTTGTTGTACATGCTGCCGAGGCCGAGCCCCAAGCCAAGCCCCAGGATCGCGGCGCCGGCGCTGTCATCATAGTAGCGGCCGCGATAATGGTGGCGGCGCCAACGCCAATCATCGCCGCCGTTCCAGTGACGACCGCTCCAGTGACGGCCGCCCCAATCGCCGCGGTTCCAATTGCCGTGGTTCCACCCGCCCGACCGGCGCCATCTCCAGTCGTTGTTGAAGCTCCGGTTGTTGCCGCCGGCCCAGCTGTCACGCACAGGCGTGACCGTCGGCGCCGCGGTGCTGGCTGGGATCGACAGCTCCGGCTGAAGGATTGGTCCGGCAGCGGATGGTGCCGTGATGCCGGAGAAGATACCGAGCGCTATCAGCCCGGATTTGACTGTGGAAGAAAAGAGCGCGTTCATTGCACTTCTCCAAGAGAACAGGCCCCACGCCGACCCTGGGATGGGCCCACTGTGGGTCTTTGCGTCTGAACGGCGGATGAACGGAAAGGTTCCCTCAACCATGGCGCGAGGCGCGCCAGGATCAATCGATTCCAGCTGGTGGTTGCCCGGCCTTGTTTTCTGCCGCGCTTGCGGGCAAAGGTCATGATATGTCGCTGCGTCTTGCAACCTTCAATGTCGAGAACCTGATGAACAGGTTCGATTTCTCCGGATACCGCAACCAGCTCAACGAGGACCGGACGCTGGCTCTCTTCGATATCCAGAGCGAGGCCGAGTACAAGATGCTGGAGCAGGCCCGCGCCATCGCGCAGTCGGACGACATGCGGCAGCTGACGGCGCTGGCCATAGCGGCCACGCGCGCGGATATCATCTGCATGCAGGAGGTCGACAATATCGAAGCCCTCAAGGCGTTCGAATATGGCTATCTTTTCAAGATGGTGGGGCAGGGCTACCGCCAGAAGTACACCGCTGCCGGCAATGATTCGCGCGGCATCGACGTCGCCGTGATGATGCGCAGCGAGACCGCGCAGGGCCAGCCCATCGAATTCGTGCGCATGACCAGCCACGCCTATGTGACCTATGAACAGTTCGGGCTGCACACGCCGGAGCTGGCGGCGCTCGGCAACCAGCCCAATGAACGTATCTTCCGGCGCGACTGCCTGGAAGTGGACATTACCGTTGGCGGTTCGCCGCTGACACTCTATCTCGTGCACTTCAAGTCGATGGGCTCGCCCCGCAACGGGCTCGACGGGCGTGAAGCGACGATGCCGGTCCGCATCGCGGAGGCGCAGGCGGTGCGCCGGATCATCGAGGAGCGCTTCGGGGCGGATCATGCAGCCGACAAGCGCTGGGCGATCTGCGGCGACATGAACGATTACCGCCAGCGCGTGAAGATCGCCGGCGACGAATTCGACGGCTATCGTTTCGAGGTGGTCGACGAGAACCTGTCCTGCATCAACGTGCTGACGGCCGGCGGTTTTTGCGAAAACGTGGTCGAGAGGCGGCCGGAAATGAACCGCTGGACCTTCTACCACACGCGTGGGCCGCAAGAGCGGCATTTGTGCCAGCTCGATTATATCCTGCTGTCCAAGGGATTGGCGGCTAAGAACGCCACCGCCGTCCCGGACATCATCCGCAACGGCCAGCCCTGGCGCACGATCTTTCCTGCCGGCCAGGAAGTGGAGCGCTTTCCGCGCGCCGGCTGGGACCGGCCCAAGGCATCGGACCATTGTCCGGTGGCGATCACGCTGGACATGGCCTGAGCCGTGAGCTTCGACCTGCCGCGCAACGTTATTTTGCCGGTCGACGCCGTCGATGTCCGGCTCGACCCTGGCCCGCATCCTTTTTCGCTGGATAATGCCGAGGCGATCGCCGCGAACTGGCAGCATGAGATCGCGGCCAACCCCGCGCTCTTCGACGGCCCCGTGGTGCTGCTCTCGCGACTGGCCTGGCGCGACAATCGCCTCGTCGGCCGGTGCCACGCGGTCAACTACTCCACGTTCATGCTTTGGCGTAAACGGCGCGAGAATTCCGGCGCCGAGCACGCCTATGCCCATGCCATGCTTGTGGCCGGCGACAATGCGCTGGTGGCGATTCGCATGGCCGCCCACACCGTTACTGCCGGCCGCGTCTATTTCGCCGCCGGTTCCTTCGAACCGGCCGATTTTCGCGATGGCCTCGTCGATGTCGATTTCAATATGATCCGCGAGGTGCGGGAAGAAACCGGCCTCGACATTTCAGGCGCCGCACGCGGCCTGCATTACCATGCCCTGTCGACGGAAAGCGGCACGGTGATCTTCCGCCGCTACCGGGTTCCCGAGCCCGCCGAGGAGATCGCGCGGCGCATCTCGGCCTTCGTCGCAACCGAGGCCGAACCGGAGATCGTCGGTCCGGTCATCATCCGCCACGCCGCCGACCTGCCGCACGGGCTGATGCCGCACATGAAGCCGCTGATCGAGTGGCATTTTGCGAACGCGGACTAAACCTTACCTTCCGTGCTGATCGCCAATGCCGGCATACGAAGGTCTGAGTGGCTGCCTGCAACCCCAAACATCGGGTGCGTGCGCGGACAATCGTCTCGATCAGGATGTGTTGCCACTGTTTGCAGGCCGCATTCTGCCTTTCGACCTCGACGCGTCGCGCGCCTATGCCGACCTCATGGTAAAGGCGAGAGCCTCAGGAAAGGCGATCGGCAATGCGGATGGCTACATCGCAGCCACGGCCGCAGCAAACGGTCTTACGGTCGCCACCCGCGACACCAGTCCATTCGCGGCCGCCGGATTGAATACGATTAATCCCTGGGAAACAGCGTCGTAGCCGCGCCTTTGCTTTCCAATCGCCTTATTCATGCCGCAGCGCGTCGATCGGGTCGAGCCTGGCGCCGCGCAGCGCCGGGAAGAAGCCGAAGACCATGCCGATCAGCGCGGAAAAGCCGACGGCGAGCAGGATGACTGCCGGGCTCGGCGCAAAGGGAATGGCCAGCGTCGCCGAGGCGAGACCGGCCAGCGAGAGCCCGATCAGGATGCCGATGATGCCGCCGAGCAGCGACAGCACCGTCGCCTCGACCAGGAACTGGATGAGGATGTGCTTTTCATGCGCGCCGATGGCGAGCCTGATGCCGATCTCGCGGGTGCGCTCGGTGACCGACACCAGCATGATGTTCATGATGCCGATGCCGCCGACCAGCAGGCTGACGCCGGCGACCGCGCCCAGCATGCCGGTCATGGTGGTGGTGGCGCTGGCCATGGCATCGGCGATCTGGGTCATGTCGCGGATCGCGAAATCGCTTTCGCGGTCGGGCGTGAGGCGTCTGGCGTCGCGCAGAATATCCTCGACGCGCGGCTGCAGCTCGCTGGTCGGGGTGCGGTCGTCGGCGGCGACGTAGATGTTGTCGATGTTGCGGTTGCCCGCAATGCGCCGCTGATAGGCATGCAGCGGCATCAACACGACATTGTCCTGGTCCTGGCCGAAGCCGGTATAGCCCTTCGGCTCGAGCAGACCGATGATCTTGCAGGAGGTGCGGTTGACGCGGATGATTTCGCCCTCCGGGTCGCCGGCACCGAAGAACTGCTGGCGCACCGTCTCACCGATCAGGCATACGCCGGTGCCCGAGCGGGTCTCGGACTCACTGAACGAACGGCCTGAGACCAGTTTCCAGTCGCGAGCATCGAGATAGGCACTGTCGGTGCCGGTGACGCCGGAGGTCAGGCTCTCGGTACCGAAGATGACGCGGACCTGCTTCTGCGAGGCCGGCGAAATGGCGCGTGCGCCTGTCAGATGGGCAATGAGCGCGGCAAGATCCTTTTCGGTGAGCGGACGGACGACCTGGTCGAGCCCGCCCGGGCCGCCGGGACCGGCCGGGCGGCCGGAGCGCACAACCAGAAGATTGCTGCCGAGCTTGGCGATGTCGTCCTTGACCTTGGCGGTGGTGCCGGCGCCAATGGTGAGCATGGCGATGACCGCGGCGACGCCGATGACGATGCCGAGCAAGGTCAGGAACGAGCGCAGCATGTTGCGGCGGATCGAGCGCAAGGAGAGGCGGACGGTTTCCCAGAGCATTGTCAGGCCACCTCGACGGTCATGGTGTCGGAGGCGACATGGCCGTCGAGGAAGCGCACCGTGCGCTCGGCATATTCGGCGACGTCGGCCTCGTGGGTGACCATGGTGATGGTCAGGCCAAGCTCCTTGTTCAGTTGCGTCAGCAACTCCATGATCTCGTGCGTGCGGGCAGTGTCGAGATTGCCGGTCGGTTCGTCGGCGACGAGCAGCGTCGGCCTCGTGACAATGGCGCGCGCGATCGCCACGCGCTGTTGCTGGCCGCCGGAAAGCTCGGCCGGAGTGTGATGCTCGCGACCGACAAGGCCGACTTGCGCCAGCGCCTGCATGGCAAGATCGCGGCGCTCGCGGCTGGCCACGCCGCGATAGATCAGCGGCAGTTCGACATTTTCCGCCGCCGTGGTGCGCGCCAGCAGATTATAGCCCTGGAAGACGAAGCCGACATAGAGGTTGCGCAGCATGGCGCGGCGGTTGCGGTCGAGCCGGCCGGCATCGACGCCCATGAAGGAATAGGTGCCGGCGGTCGGCGTGTCGAGGCAGCCGATGATGTTCATCGCCGTCGATTTGCCGGAGCCGGACGGGCCCATGATGGCGACGAATTCGCCGCGCCGGATCGCCAGGTCGACGCCGGCCAGCGCGTGCACCTTGGCTTCGCCATGGCCGTAGCTCTTCCAGACCTTGTCGAAGGTGATGAGGGGGGCGCCCATCGCCACGAAGTCAGCTCCGCTGCTGCGAGGCCGTGATGACCTGCGCCCCCTCTGACAGGCCCGAGGTGATCTCGGTCAGCTCGCCGTCGGTCGAGCCGATCCTGACGTTGACCGGATGCGGACGGCCTTTCTCCAGCACGTAGAGCATGCGTGAGCCGTCGGTCGGCGGCGCTGCCGCCTGGCGCTGGCGATTGCCGCCGGGACGTCCCATGCGGCCGGTGAACAGGTCGCTCAGGCTCCAGCCGCGGGCGGCCTGCTGCGCAGGACGATAGCGGAAGGCGGAGGAGGGGACGGTCAGCACGTCCTTGGCCTGCCGGGTGACGACCGAAACAGTGGCCGTCATGCCGGGGCGCAGCAACAGCTCGTTGTTGTCGACCTCGAGCCGCGCATTGTAGGTGACGACGCCGTCGGTGGTGACCGAGGCGTAGGAGATGTCGCGGATCTCGGCGTCGAACGGCCGCTCCGGGAAGGCATCCACGGTGAAGCGGGCATGCTGGCCCGGCTTCACCGCGCCAATATCGGCTTCGTCGACCGCCGCCACCAGTTCCATGTTCCTGAGATCGGCGGCGATGATGAACAGCACCGGCGCCTGCAAGGAGGAGGCGACCGTCTGGCCGGGGTCGACAGAGCGCGTCAGCACGATGCCGTCGATCGGCGCATAGATGGTGCTGTTGGCAAGGTCGGTCTGCTGCGATTTCAGGTCGGCGTTGGCGATGGCGAGATTGGCCTCGGCGCTATCGAGCGCTGCCTTCGAACGGTCGCGGGTCGCGGTCGCCGCTTCGAGCGACTGGTCGGTGGCCATGCCGCGCTTGGTGAGGGCGGCGGCGCGCACGAGCGCGCTCTCATTCTCGGCCAGCGTCACGGTGGCGTCCGCGACATTGGCGGCGGCCGCCTTGGCGGATGCCTCGGCGCGTTCGATCTGCACCTGCAGCTTGGCGGTGTCGAGCGCGGCCAGCACATCGCCCTTCTTGACCTGCTGGTTCTCGTTGACCGAGACTGAACGAATGATGCCCGAGAGCTGGCTGGAAATGTCGACCTGGGTGAGGGGCTGCAAGATGCCGGTCGCCGAAACCTCGACAGTGAGGTCGGCCTTGGCGGCGGGCGCCGTCGTATAGTCGATCTTGACCGGCGAGCCGGCATACCACTGGTAGCCGGCAAAAGCCGCGACAAGGACGATCAGCGCCAGCAGCGCATAGAGCCAGCCGCGGCGGCGATTCTTGCGCCGCCCCGTCTGGTCGAGCCCGAGCGCGGTCTCGATGGCGGAATCCGATTCCGTCTTTGGCAGATTGACAATCTGGTCCACGCCGGACCCCCTGAAGCGCAATAAGTCCCTATGAGTGCACAGATCAGTGCTAATGGTTCGAATATCAAATTAAATTTCGCTCATGTTGGGATTGAGGCAGAAATTCGGATCAAAGCGGAAGGTTTCCTCCATGAGACGCGATTACTTGCTTTACGATGTGTTTACGACCGATCGGCTGGCCGGCAACCCGCTGGCGGTGGTGTTGGACAGCGGCGGACTGGACACGGCTGCGATGCAGGCCATCGCGCGAGAGTTCAACCTGTCGGAATCGGTGTTCGTGCTGCCGCCGGACAATCCCAAGCACCGCGCCCGTATCCGCATCTTCACGCCCGACTATGAAATGCCTTTCGCCGGCCACCCGACCGTGGGCTCGGCGATCGCGCTGGCCGAACTGGCCGATATCGCGCTCGCTGAAATGGCCGACAATGACGGCGCTGCGAGCATTTTCGTGCTGGAGGAAAACATCGGCCCGGTGCGCTGTGCCGTCAGCAAGCACGATGGCGCCACCTTCGCCGAATTCGACCTGGCGAAGCTGCCGGAGCCGCTGAAGCTCGAAGCCGACCCGGTGGCGATCGGCGCCGCCCTTGGCCTGGCGCCGCACGAGATCGGTTTCGAGAATCACCGCGTCGCGTTCTGGTCGGCGGGCGTGCCCTACGTGACCATACCGGTGGCCAATCTGGAGGCGGCCGGCCGGATCCGGCTCGACAATCAGGCGTGGTCGGAACTGGCGCCGCGCAAGAGCGAATGGGCCTTTGCCAGTCCCTATGTCTATTGCCGAGAGACGGTGAACCACGAGAGCGCCTTCCATGTGCGCATGATCGTGCCCGGCACGCCTTCCTACGAGGACCCGGCGACGGGCTCGGCGGCGGCGGCTTTCGCCGGCGCCGTTATGCATTTCGACGCTCCGACGGATGGCGTTTCGCAGCTGTGGATCGAACAGGGGCTGGAGATGGGGCGGCCCTCGCGTATCCGCCTGGAACTAAGTGTACAGGGCGGAAAACTGGTCTCGGCGCGCATCGGTGGCAACGCGGTCAAGGTGGCGGAAGGCAAGCTGTTCGTCTGACCATCTGCGTCACTTCGGCGATTTGTCGGGAAATGATTCCGGCAGGGCTGGACAGGACCGGCATCGGCGGCTATATGCCCGCCAACGCCGGTTTTTGCCGGCCGAGTGGGTGCGTAGCTCAGTTGGTAGAGCAGCTGACTCTTAATCAGCGGGTCCACAGTTCAATCCTGTGCGCACCCACCAAATTCTTCAAAGACTTGGTGGAAAGACCCGGAAAGCGGGGGAACGTGGGACGGGATTGCGGCCGTCCTACGTAGGATTTCAGCCGTGGCTGATCCGATCATTGCTGAGCCTCCCACTGGCGGCGCACCCAGTGCGCATCTGACTCCAGCCGCCTCAAATCATTTAGTTTTGGCCGACAAGCATTGTTGCTTGTCGGCCAGTTGCGCGTGTGATTTCTTCTCCACGCATTGGGGTTCTTTATTGGGGGCGAATCATGGCTGTAGAGCACTATCTACAAATACCTCGAGCTAAGGACTGTGACCTAATAGCGTTCTTTCGCCAGGTCGCAACTATCCTCGGCTCCGATGTCATCGCCATACGACAGTTCGGCTCTGCCAAGGGAGTGCAGATACCGCTGGCGAGTGAGGATCTACCATTTGAGCCCTATGCAAGTTCAAATGCATACCTAATACAGAGTATTACAACGACAATAAACAAATTTTCAGTCTCTCTCTCTAGAGACTCTGATTCCCAAAGCTTTATTTTTGATCGAATTAAAACCCATAACGGACAGTATGACCATCAACAGGTTGCTAATCCATTTGGTGAAGATACAATATATAAAGTCAACAATATAGCTAACAGTATATTCCTAAATTCGATAGAATCGTCTGCTCTGTTGTATTCGGATCCGGACACTTATAGAGAATTGCTAGCCTCGCATCAGCGGATGATTGAGAGAATGCAAGAGTCCGTTGTCTCCGTTGGCGAGCAGGTTGCTTCAGAGCGGATTCGCCTGGAAAAAGAGGCCGCGCAACGGTTGACGGTTCTCGAAACCGAATTCGAGAAACGAAAAACCTTGGCAGAACAAGCACTCGATGACGTGCGTCAGGCGCTGGAACGCCGAGAGGAGCAACTACAGACACGAGCGAAGGAGCTAGACGACAGAGATCACATTCACGCGCGACGCGAACTAAGGGAGCAGATTACAAGTGGGATAGCGACAAGGCTCAGAAGCTCCATGGTTCCAGCGCAAACATCGTTCATTGGGTGGGGAGTTTTCTTTCTTACGTTAGTCGGGACGGTTTTCCTCGCTGTGACATCGGTCTATTCGCTTCAGGAGTTTTCCCAACTCCTGAAGTCTGCGATACAAAGTGCTGGCTCAAAAATGGAATCGCCGGAAGACAAATTGGCCATAGCGCGTGTGCAGTCCAGTCAGGCGTGGGTCGTTCTTGCCAGGGCTGCTGTGACTGGAATTGGTGCGGTTGCCTTCCTCGTCTATGCGATTGCCTGGCTTAAGAATATTTATCACGATCGATTGCGCGCTCATCGCGATCTTGAGCGATATTCTATCGACCTAAATCGGGCCAGCTGGGCCGTCGAAACAATTATGGAAGCCAAACACGATGGATCGACTATTCCAGACATTTTAGTGGCTGGTGTTTCCAGAAATTTATTTGGCGAAGGAGATAAATCGTCCGACGGCCATGGATCAGAGGCGTTGGGGTCTCTTCTGCGGGCATCCACCAGAGCCAAAATTGGACCTACCGGAGCCGAGTTCGAAATGACCAGTCGTGGCGCGCGCAAGCTCGCAGACGAAATAGACAGCTAGCGTACTGTCATTTCTCCGACACGCCGGCCTCGGCAAAGCTCGCCATCCTCGCATGGCACTCCAGCGCCGAGCGGACGATGTTGACGGCGAGGCAAGCGCCGGAGCCTTCGCCGAGCCGCATGCCGAGGTCGAGCAGCGGCAGCAGATTGAGCGCTTCCAGCAGGCCGCGATGACCTGACTCGGCAGAGACGTGGGCGGCGATCGTATGAGCAAGGCCTGTGGAGTGCAGCTTTGCCAAAGGTGCTGCGGCTGCGGTGCAGACGAAGCCGTCAAGCAGCACCGGTATGCCCATGTGACGGGCGGCAAGCGTGGCGCCGAAGATGGCGGCGAGTTCGCGGCCGCCGAGCGCCGCGGCAACCCCCAGGGGGTCGGCAAGAATGGCGGCGTGGCGCTTCAAGCCCGATTCGATGGCAACCACCTTGCGCTTGAGGCCGGCATCGTCGACGCCGGTGCCGCGTCCGGTCCATTTTTCCGCACCGCCGCCGAACAGCGCCGCCGAGATCGCGGCGGCCGGCGTGGTGTTGCCGATGCCCATCTCGCCGAAGCAGACGAGATCGAGATCATCAGTCACCGCATCGTAGCCGGCCGAGACCGCGGCAAGAAACGTCTTGTCGTCCATCGCCGGCGTTTGCGTGAAATCGCCGGTCGGATGGTCAAGATCGAGCGGAATGACATCGAGTTCGGCGCCCGCGATGCGGGCGAGCTGGTTGATGGCCGCACCGCCGCCGGCGAAATTCGCCACCATCTGCACCGTGACTTCCGAAGGATAAGCCGACACGCCTTGCGCGGTAACGCCGTGGTTGCCGGCGAAGACGAAAACTTTCACCCGCTCGAGCCTAGGCATGTCGCGGCCCTGCCAGCGCGCCAGCCACGCGGCGATGGACTCAAGCCGGCCGAGGCTGCCCTGCGGCTTGGTCAACGTGTCCTGGCGGCGAGCGACCGCGCTCGCGGCGGCGTCATCGCCACCAGGCAGGTCTAGGCAAGCAGCGCGCAATTCATCTAGGGATTTGAAAGGCATGGAAGGAAATTCTCCGAAACAGAGTCAGGAAAGGGCTACGGAAGCGACGAGCAGCACCGCGATTTCGCTCACCTGTTGCATAGCGCCGATCGTGTCGCCGGTCTGGCCGCCGATCTGGTTGAGGCAAAGCGCGTGGAAGGCGGCAAAGAGCAGGCCGAGCAGGATAAGCGCGGCGATGGCGCCGCCGATTCCAAGCAGGAGGAGCGGGATGGCGCCGAGCACGGCGCCGGCTATGGCGATTTCCCGCGAGACGGTGCCGGCGCCGGCCGAGAGGCCATCGTCGCGCGCCGGCGGCAAGAGATGCATGAAGGCGCCGAATACACCGCGCGAGGCGGCATGGGCGGCCAAGAGGGCGAAGAGGGCCTGTGTGGGATCGACGAATTCCGACAGGGCGCTCCAGCGGATGAGCAGCGACAGCGCCAGCGCCATGGCGCCATAGGCGCCGATTCGGCTGTCGCGCATAATCTCCAGTTTGCGACCGCGCGTGTTGCCGCCGCCAAAACCGTCGGCGACATCGGACAGCCCGTCCTCGTGCAGGCAGCCGGTGGTGACCGCGGTTGCAACCAGGGCAAGGGCTGCCGCCGACCCGATGGCAAGGCCAAACCGTTCCGCCGTGGCAAAGACGATGGCGCCGATCAGGCCGACGACGAGGCCGGCGACCGGGGCGGCCCAGATCGCGGCGGCAAGGCTGCGGTCGCGAAAGTCGATGACGGGCAAGGGCAGCCTGGTGAAGAAGACCAGGCAGAGGGCAACATCGCTGGGGATTTGCCGGGGCGAAAGGGTGACCTTCGGGAACTTCATGCCTCAGCCCCTTGCGATGGCATGGAAGAAGGTGCCGCTGACCTGGCCGCGCCGGTAGCCCGAGGCGCCGATCGGATTGCCTTGCCCGTCAGCGAGGTCGGCCAGGGGCTCGTCATCGCCGGTAGCCGTCATCTGCGCATAATGGAATTCGTGCCCGCGGATCAACGCGCCCCGCGGGCCGAGCGGACAGTCGGCGCGCAGCCGCGCTTCGCGATAGCCGAGGTTCATCTTGCGCCTGGCGAAGCTGGTTGAATGGCCGAGCAGGCCGAGCATTTTGTGCGTTTCGCCAGACGCATCTTCCAGGGCTTCGCCAAGCACCATGAAGCCACCGCACTCACCATGGATGGGCTTCGTCCCGGCGAACCTTGCCGTTCCTTTCCGAAAATTCGCAGCGGCGGCGAGACGGCCGGCGTGAAGCTCGGGATAGCCGCCGGGCAGCCAGCAGACGTCGCAGCTGTCGTCAGGCGCCTCGTCCGCGAGCGGCGAGAACGGAACGATCTCCGCGCCGGCCTTGCGCCAGTAGGCCGCGACGTGCGGATAGAGGAAGGTGAAGGCGGTATCCTCGGCAAGTGCGATGCGCTGGCCGGGCGGCTGCAGCGCATCGTCGAAGCTGCCGGGCTCCGGGGCGAGAGGTGTTGCCAGCGCCATGACGGCGTCGAGGTCGAGCGACTTTTCCGCCATGTCGGCCAACCGGTCGAGATGCGCCATCAGGTCATCATATTCACCGGCCTGGACGAGGCCGAGATGGCGCTCGGGCAGGTTCAAGGTGGGATCGCGCAGGATGGCGCCGACGACCGGCAGGCCGATCGCCTCGATGGCGTCGCCGGACAGCCGGCGGTGGCGCTCGCTGCCCAGCCGGTTGAGCACGACGCCCGCCATGCGAACCTCCGGATCATAGGTAGCGAACCCCTTGGCGACGGCCGCCGCCGTGGTCGACTGACCGGAAACGTCCAGCACCAGCAGCACCGGCAGGCCGTAGAGCCGTGCCAGATCGGCCGCCGAACCGCTGCGGCCCGGCGCGGCCGGAATGCCGTCGAACAGGCCCATGGCGCTTTCGAGGATGACAAAATCGGCGTCGTCGGCGGCATTCACGGCCAGTGCGTTGAGCAGCGACGGCGACATCGCCCAGCTGTCGAGATTGACGCCGGACAGGCCGGTGGCGGCGGTGTGGAAGCCGGGATCGATGTAATCGGGGCCGGACTTGGCGCCGCGTACTTTCAGGCCGCGCCGAGTGAGTGCGCGTAAAATGCCGATGGTGACGCTGGTCTTGCCCGAGCCGGAGCGCGGCGCGCCGACGATGATCGCGCGGGCGCTCACGATGCACCCGCCAGCGCCGCGCGCATGGCGACGATGCCGCCGACGACGATCAGCGCCGGTGCGGACAGGCCGGCGGCGGCGGCTTCCTCGGCGATGGTGGCCAGCGTGGCGACGACGATGCGTTCCTGCGGCGTCGTCGCGGCGACGATCACCGCCGCCGGCGTCGATGGCGCCAGCCCCCCGTCGAGCAATGCGGCCGATATTACGGGCAGATTGGCCATGCCCATGTAGACCACGACAGGCTGGCCGGTGCGCGCGATCGCGGCCCAGTCGAGATCGTCATCGGTGCCGGCGGCATGGCCGGTCGCCAGGATTACCGCCTTGTTGATGCCGCGCATGGTCGCGGGGATGCCGGTGGCGGCCAGCGCGCTGAGGCCCGAGGTGAGGCCGGGCATGACGCGGAACGGGATGTTTTCCCGCGCCAGCGCCAGCGCCTCTTCGCCGCCACGGCCGAAAATATAGGGGTCGCCGCCCTTCAGCCTGACAACGCGGCGGCCCTGGCGCGCCAGCCGGACCAGCAGGGCGGTTATGTCGTCCTGTTTCATCGAGGGTTTTCCGCCGCGCTTGCCGGCAAAGAAAAGCTCGGCGTTTTCGGCAACCGCGACGACGTCCGGGGAGACCAGCGCATCGTAGACCAGCGCATCCGCCTCACTCAGCGCCGCCAGCACTTCCAGCGTCAGGCAGCCGGGATCGCCGGGGCCGGCGCCGGCGAGCCAGACATGGCCGGGCTCAAGCGTCCGCGGCTTGAAGTTCAGCCGGGCAAGCGCCTGTTGGAGCGCGGCGTTCTCGCCCTTATTCTTGGTGCTGTCGCTCACAATCCGTCCCGTCCGCGAAAACGCCTTTGGTAGTGGGCGTCGTACAATGAACTCTCGCCAAAGCCTTCCGCTGCCAGAGAGCGGCCGACGAAAATGATGGCCGTACGCTCCATCGGGTCGGCGGCCAGTTGCGCCTCGATGGTTTCCAGCGTGCCGGTCAGCACGCGCTCGTCCGGCCAGGAGGCACGGAAGACGACCGCCACCGGGCAATCGCGGCCATAGAGCGGCGTCAGCTCGGCGACGATGCGATCGACGGCGTGGATGGCAAGATGAATGGCAAGCGTGGCGCCGGTGCGGCCGAAGCTGGCCAGCGTTTCGCCAGGCGGCATTTTTGAAGCGCGGCCGGAGACGCGGGTCAGCACCAGGCTCTGGGCGACTTCGGGAATGGTCAGCTCGCGCCGCAGAACAGCCGCCGCGGCAGCGAAAGAGGGAACGCCCGGCGTCAGCGTGTAGGGAATGCCGTGCCTTTCCAGCCGGCGGATCTGTTCGGCAACCGCGCTCCATACCGACAGGTCACCGGAATGCAGCCGCGCGACATCATGGCCGGCCTTGTGGGCGGCCAGATATTCGGCCTCGATCTCGTCGAGCGACATCGGCGCGGTGTCGATCAGCTTCGTTCCCGGGGTGCAATGCTGCAGCAATTCGGGCGCCACGATCGAGCCGGCATGGAGGCAGACCGGGCAGCTTGCCAGCAGCCGCGCGCCGCGCAGGGTAATGAGGTCGGCGGCGCCCGGACCGGCGCCGATGAAATGGACGGTCATGCCGCGTCTCCGCTGATGGCGATGGCGCAGGTGACCGGGCCGAGCACGATGCGTGGTCCCAGCAGCCTGGCGCCTTCGCCGGCGACGGCCAGCGCCGATGCTTCGGACACCGATGCTGTGCCGGCCAGATCCTGCGAGAGGCTGGAGTTGCTGAGCGCCTTCGTCGACGCTGCTTTAAGCGCTGCCTCATCGACGACAATGACGGGAAGGTTGAGTGTGCGACCTGCGGCAGCGATCGCCTGTTCATCTTTCTTGAGCGTGGCGGTGGCGAGCGACGAGAGCGCCGTCATCGCCAGCCCGTGCGCTTCGAGCGCGGTTTCTATCGCGGCAAGCACGTCCTCGACGCTCACGCCCTTTCGGCTGCCGATGCCCGCGACCATCATGGCTTGATCCAACTCCATTGGGTAACCGGCATCGCCGGCCGCCAGGCCTGCATCGAACCGACAGGCGCGGCGCGGGATATGGCGATGCGGGTGAGATCGCCCCCGAGCTCGGTATGACGGGCAAGAAGCAGCGTCTCCATTTCCAGCGTCACCGCATTGGCGACAAGGCGGCCGCCGGTGCGCAGCGCCTTGATGGCGGCGGCCAGCACGCCGGCATCGCTGCCGCCGCCGCCGATGAAAATCGCATCTGGCGTCTCGAGCCTTGCAAGCGCCTTGGGAGCGCTGCCTTCGACCACGATGAGGCCGGGAACGCCACACGCGGCAGCATTGTGGGCGATGCGGGCGGCGCGGATCGGGTCGGCTTCGATGGCAACAGCGCGCATCGAGGAATGGGCGAGCATCCATTCGATGCCGATGGAACCGGAGCCGGCGCCAACATCCCACAGCAGTTCGCCGCGCCTCGGCGCCAGCGCCGACAGCGTGATGGCGCGGATGTCATGTTTGGTGATCTGGCCGTCATGGTCGAACAGATGATCGGCGAGGCCTGATGTCAAAGGCAGGATACGCGCATCCGGACCAGATTGAATTTCGAGCGCCAGTACATTGAGCGGATTGATGTTTTCGAGGTTGAACGCATCGGCGCGGGCCGAGCGCAGGTTCTCCTTTGGCCCGCCAAGCGCCTCCAGAACCGTCAGCCGCGAGGCGCCGAAATCAAGCTCGGTGAGCAGGCGGGCGATCGCCGCCGGTGCATCGGCATCGGATGTCAGGGCCAGGATGTGTGCGTTGGGTTGCAGCAATGGCCGGATCAGGTCGATGGGGCGGCCATGCAGCGAGACGGTTTCGATGTCCTGCAGCGCCCAGCCAAGGCGAGCGGCCGCCAGCGAAATGGCCGACGGCGCGGGAATGACATGCATCTCCCGCGGCATGACCTTGCGGGCGAGGGTGACGCCGACGCCGTGGAAAAAGGGATCGCCGGAGGCAAGAACGCAGACGCGCTTGCCGGCGAGCGCCAGCACGTCGTGCATCTCGGCATCGAAGGGAACCGGCCATGGGCGCGGATCGCCCTTGGCGAATGATGAAACGAGCGCAAGGTGCCGCTTGCCACCGAAGATGATTTCCGCATCGGCAATCCGCTGCTTGGCCTCGTCGCCGAGACCCGCTAAACCGTCCTCGCCGATGCCGACGATGGTGAGCCATTTCTGGTTGAGCTTGGCGCCGCGCGGACCCTTAGCAGGCATGATGACCCACCGCATTCTGATCCTCGGCGGAACCACCGAAGCCCGGCAACTGGCTGGAAAACTGGCAGCCGGTCACTCGGTGATGCTGTCGCTGGCGGGCCGCACCGAAAGTCCGGTGGCGCAGGGCGTGCCGGTACGCAGTGGAGGGTTTGGTGGCGCCGATGGTCTGGCCGTCTATCTCAAGGAGACAAGCATCGAGCTGCTGATCGACGCCACGCATCCCTACGCGGCGCGAATTTCCGCCAATGCCGCGCAGGCCGCGCGCATGGCCGGGGTGCCGATCGTCGCTCTGCGCCGTCCCGGCTGGGAGCCTGTCGAGGGCGATCGCTGGACGCAGGTCGATACGACAGGCGATGCCGTGCAGGCGCTTGGACCGGCGCCGCGCCGTGTATTCCTGGCTCTCGGCCGGCAGGAGGTCGCGGCTTTCGAAGCCGCGCCCCAGCACCACTATCTCATCCGCAGCGTCGATCCGGTCGAGCCGAAGCTGGCAGTGCCCGATGCCACCTATCTCCTGGCGCGCGGGCCGTTTCGCGAGGCGGAGGAACGCACGCTGCTCCAGCGGCACGGTATCGACATCGTTGTATCCAAGGACAGCGGCGGCACGGCGACTTATGGCAAGATCGCCGCGGCGCGGGCGCTTGGCCTCGACGTCGTCATGGTGCACAGGCCTGCGCTGCCGGAGGTTCCTTCGGCTGCGACCGTCGACCAGCTTGCCGACATGGTCGATCATCTTGTCGAGCCTGCCGCGGAGCGCGGCGTGTAGACCAGCGCCGGCCTGTTACCGCGCCTGATGATCCGGGTTTCCGGCGAACCGATGATGATGCAGGTTGCCATGTCCGCCTTGTCGGCATCGGCATCCGCCAGCAGGAACACCTCGATGCGCTCGTCAGGCCGGCCTGCGGCGCGGCCGAAGATGACGGGCGTGGTGCCCGGCAGAATGGCCTTCAGACATTCGAAGGCGCGGCCAAGCTGCCAGGGGCGCGCCTTGCTGATCGGATTGTAAAGCGCGATGACGAAGCCGGCGCCGGCGGCCGCCAGCAGGCGCAGTTCGATCAGGTCCCATGGCTTCAGATTGTCGGACAGCGAGATGGCGCAGAAATCATGGCCGAGCGGTGCCCCGATGCGGGCAGCGACAGCGAGCATGGCGGTGACGCCAGGCACGATTGCGAGGTCGATGGCGCGCCATTCGGAGGGGCCGGCTTCGATCGCCTCGCAGACGGCCGCCGCCATGGCGAAGACGCCTGGATCGCCCCCGGAGACGACGGCGACATTGTGACCTTCGGCCGCCTTCGCCAGCGCCTCGTTGGAGCGGGCAAGCTCTTCGCGATTGTCGGAGGCGATGCGGGTCTGGTCCGGGCGCAATTCCAGCCGGTCGAGATAGGGCTTGTAGCCGTAGAAGAAGCTTGCCTCGGCGACGGCGTGGCTCGCCTGCGGCGTCACCTGATCGGCGTTGCCGGGTCCGAGCCCGATGACCGTGAGGCGGCCGCTCATGCGCCACCCGCCGACGCGACAGGGCGTCCGGACCAGCCGGCAACGAGCACAATGGCGAAATAGGGCGCCTTGTCGTCCGGCTTGTCGGTGAGCCGCATCGAGACGCTGCCCGGCATGGTGCCGCGCTCGACATAGACGGCGCGTGTCAGCTTGCCGGTGGCCTCCAGCGCCCGCCGGATTTTGGGCAGGTTGCGGCCGACCTTCATGATAACGGCGGCATCGGTGTCGGCGAGGCGCCGGGTCAGTTCGAACTCGCTCATCGTGCCCGGCAGCACGGTCAGCACGTCGTCGCCCTGGACGATCGGCAGGCCGGTCGCCGACCAGCAGCCCGACATGGCGGTAACGCCGGGAATGACCTCGGTCGGAAAACGATGGGCGAGGCGCACATGCAGATGCATGTAGGAGCCATAGAAGAGCGGATCGCCTTCCGACAGCACGGCGACCATCCTACCGGCATCCAGATGACCGGCAACGGTCTCGGCGGACTCCTCGTAGAAGGCCGATATCTGCGCGCGGTAATCGTCGTGATCCTTGTCGATCTCCGTGGTCACGGGATAGAGCAACGGCAGTTCCAGCATGTCGGGCCGGAAGCGCGTTTCGACGATGGCGCGCGCATTGCTGTTGTTGCCGCGCTTGGCGAAATACGCCACCACATCGGCCTCGGCCAGCGCACGCGCGGCCTTCAGCGTCAACAGTTCCGGGTCGCCGGGACCGGTACCGACGCCGACCAGGCGGCCCCTCGAGCCGGTTTTGGGGAGCGCGTTCACAGGCCGGGCCTCGCGAGAGAATTGAGGGCTGCCGCGGTCATGGCGCTGCCGCCAAGCCTGCCGCGCACGATTGCATAGGGTACGCCGTAGGAATTCTGCGCCAGCGCGTCCTTCGATTCGGCGGCACCAACGAAGCCCACCGGCATGCCGATGATGGCGGCCGGTTTCGGCGCACCGTCGCGCAGCTTCTCCAGAAGATAGAAGAGTGCGGTCGGCGCATTGCCGATGGCCACCACCGAACCGGCGATGCGCTCGCCCCACAGGTCGATCGCGGCGGCAGAACGTGTGTTGCCGATCGTCCTGGCGATTTCATGCGTGCGCGGGTCGCGCAAGGTGCAGATCACCTCGTTGCCGGCAGGCAGACGGGCGCGGGTGACGCCGTGCGAGACCATTTCGGCGTCGCAGAAGATCGGCGCGCCGGCGGCAAGCGCGGCCCGTGCGGCGGAAACGAAATCGCTGGAGAAGACAAAATTCTTGGCGGCTTCCACTTGGCCGCAGGCATGGATCATGCGGACCGCGACATCGGCCTCTGCTTCGGAAAAGCGCGCGAGATCAGCCTCGGCGCGGATGATGGCAAAGGAGCGTTCGTAGATCGCCGTGCCGTCGTGGATGTAGTCGTAGGCGACCATTGTCATTCCTGTCGATAAGCCTCTGCGATGTCGGCCGGCCCCAGCCTCGTCAGGCAGGCGGCGGCGGTCTCGCCCTGATAGCGTGCGCTGCGGATTGCCGCCGCGACGCGGCCGATGCCGCGCGCGGCGTCATAGCCCGGCCTGTAACCGGCAGGAAGGGCCTTTGCCGTCGCGTTCACGACAAGTCCGGCTCCATTTTCGCCGCCGACCACGGTCAGCGCCGCTGGGCCGGGATGCGCGCAACCCTTGGCGCAGCCAGAAACATGCAAGGTGAAGTCAAGACTATCGGCGTTTTCGGTGGCGATCGCCTCGGCAATGTCGCGCGTGGCGATGCGACCCGAGGCGCAAGCCGGCGCGCCGGGACAAGCAGCGATGCGCGTGCGCGGGTCGGTGGGGGCGGTGACGAAGCCGAGGGTGGCGGCTGTTTGCTGGAGGGAAGGATTGGCGGCTGGTGGCTGGCCGAGGAAGAGCAGGGCGCGGCCCGGGGCGAGGCGGATTTCCGACGTCCCGAGGGTGAGAGCGCTTTGAGCGAGGGCGATGAGCCTTTCGGCGGGCATGCTGCCGTAGGGGAGACCGATGCCGAGAGTGGGGACGTCGCCGGCTAAGGGGAAAAGGCCGATAGGTCTGCGCGAGGCGCCCCCCTCTGTCCTGCCGGACATCTCCCCCTCGAGGGGGGAGATCGGCGGCTTCGACGTCGGCTTTTCTTTAGCAGCACCGGAAATTGGCGAAACCGTCGGTGACCACGTAATCTCCCCCCTTGAGGGGGAGATGTCCGGCAGGACAGAGGGGGGCGCCTCGCGCAAACTTGTCAGGCATAGCCAACCCGCCAGAGACACCAACTGCCGCTCCGACAAATCCCTTGCGTGAGCATCGCGGCCTTTCTCGGCGATCATCCTTAGAGCCGCGACGGCTATATCACGAGCCACACCTTCATCAGCAACCGCGAGCAGCCTTGCATTCCGCCCGTCACCGGCAACCGACACCCGCCAGCGGATTCCCGCCTCGGTGCTCGCCGCCTTCAGCCGCACGTCGGCCGTCACAGCATCCATCGTGAGTTGCCCGCCACCGTCGACAACGACCGAAACCTTCGGCCCGAGCCGCTGCGTCAGCCCGGCGTCCTCGACCGCTTCCCTGATCCGATCAGCCAGCGGCCTGGGGTCGGCGATCTCCTGCGGATCGATGCCGGCCAGTGGTCCGGTCTCCACTGGTACGCCAGTGCGGACCACAATGCCCAGCGCATCGACTTCCTTCGCCAGCAGGGTTGCACTTTGCGTGGTCAATCCGCGTATTTGCAAGCTGCCGCGCGCTGTCACTTCCATGATGCCGTTGCCGTGCCGCAGGGCGGATTCTGCCAGCCCGATCAGAAGCTTCGGCGACAATCCGCCAGAAGATGGGCCTCCGGCGACCGGGTTGAGCCGCACCAGCAGGCCGTCGCCGGTCTGCATCGGCGCCGAAAGGGCCGGGCAGGCGCCGCGGCGGGAGTAGGCGTTCATGCCGCCAACTCCCGTGCCTCGGCAATCAGTGCCGCGAGGTCGTCGTCGATCGAATTGCGCAAGGGATGCCAGAGGCCCCGCCGTCGCGCCGACAGGAGGCGTTCGGCAATGGCTTTTGCGGCGGCCGGGTTTTCGCGCAGGATGAAGGCGCGGACGTCCGCATCGCCGAGATAGGCATCGTGCACGGCGTCTATCAGCGCGCCCGGTATGGCCTGCGTGGTTTCGGCGAAGCCAACCAGCCGGTCGACGGTTTCGGCGAATTCCGAGGCGCCGCGCGGGCCGTGGCGCATCTGGCCCGCTATGAAGCGGGCGTTGACAGCGCGGGCGCGCACGACGCGCGTCACGGCCTCACTAAGTGAACGCGGCTTCGGCCTCTGCGGGTCGGTCGTGTCGAGCACGATGACGTCGGCATTCCTGCCAAGCGCTGCAAGGGCGGCCGAGAAGCCGCCGATGAAAGCGACATCGGC
Organism: Mesorhizobium sp. B2-1-1; assembly: GCF_006442975.2. Classification (NCBI taxonomy): domain Bacteria; kingdom Pseudomonadati; phylum Pseudomonadota; class Alphaproteobacteria; order Hyphomicrobiales; family Phyllobacteriaceae; genus Mesorhizobium; species Mesorhizobium sp. B2-1-1. The sequence continues at coordinate 3,092,250 of NZ_CP083954.1, forward strand.
CGAGCCTTCGAGGATGTCGCGGCCGGGATCGTCGCCGGTGTGGACGAGAAGATCGGCTTCGGCGATGCGGTTCTCGAAAGCGCCGGGCGCGGCGATCCCTTCACCGCCGGCGCCGCCATAGGCATGCGATGTGGCATCGAGATAGGCGCGGCCGATTTCCTCGCGCGCCGCCCAGTCGCCGCTCGACAGGATTTCCTCGACGCCAGCGCCGTAAGTGCCAGGCGAGGTGCCAAAGATGCGCGGGCTGATCTTGCCCTCGGCGCGGGTCCTTGCGGCGAGCGGATTTTCCGAATCGTCCTCGTCGCGCGCGGCAACGGCGTTGGCAGCGGCATCGATCAGCGCGATCTGGGTCGGGAACATGTCGCGGAACAGGCCCGATATGCGCCAGGTGACGTCGACGCGCGGGCGGCCAAGCGCTGCCGGCGCCAACACCTCGATGCCGGTGACGCGGCCTGTGGCGGCATCCCATTGCGGGCGGCAGCCCATCAGCGAAAGCCCCTGCGCGATCTCCTCGCCGCCGGTGCGCAAAGACGCCGAACCCCAGAGGTCGATGATCAGCGAGCGCGGCCAGTCGCCATGCGATTGCATATAGGCGCGCACCATTTCCTCGGCGGCAGCCTTGCCGATGTCGTAAGCCGTCGGCGTCGGCATGGCGCGCGGGTCCGACGTGAACAGGTTGCGGCCGGTGGGCAGAACGTGGGAACGCCCGCGCGCGGGCGCGCCGGCCGGGCCCGCGGTGACATGACGACCGTCGAGCGCGGCAAGAAGGGCGGCCTTTTCGGCCTCGGCGCTTTGCCGGCGCATAAGGTCGGGCTCTTCGTCGGGCGCGCGGCCGTAGACATGCAGCCCATCCTTGATAGCGAAATCCTTCAGGTCGCAGAGCCAGGCATCGATGCGGCGCAGGGCCTCGTCCGGCGCGTCGGTGCGGGCAACGCCGGCCTCCGCGGCGAGGCCCGTGGTCTGCGCGGTTTCGACGATCAGACTGGCCAGACGGTCGCGGCGGCGGCGGTCGAGACCGTCAGCCTGGGCGTATTCATCGACCAGCCGTTCGAGCCTGTGCTGGTTCTCGTCCAATCCGGCGCCGGTCAGCGGCGGCGGCAGATGGCCGAGCGTGACGGCGGCGATCCGCCGCTTCGCCTGCGCCGCCTCGCCGGGATTGGAGACGATAAAGGGATAGATGACGGGCAGGGGACCGGTGACGATCTCGGGGAAGCAGCTTTGCGAAAGCGCAACCGTCTTGCCCGGCAGCCATTCCAGCGTGCCATGCGCGCCAACATGGATGAGCGCATGGACGCCGAGCAATTTGCGCAGCCACAGGCCGAAGGCGAGCAACGCATGGCGCGGCGGCAGCGTCGGGTCGTGATAGTCGGCGCGGCGGTCGGCCGAGCGGCCGCGGTCTGGAGCCAGCGCCACGGTGATGTTGCCGAAGGTCGCGGCGCGGAAGGGGAATTTGGCGGCGGGCAGCGCTTGAACACCCCCCTCTGTCCTGCCGGACATCTTCCCCGCAAGGGGGGAGATTACGCCGTCATCTCTGTCTTCGCCAATCTCCAACGTTGCAAGAGTAGCTCCAGCGTCGAAACTGCCAATCTCCCCCCTTGCGGGGAAGATGTCCGGCAGGACAGAGGGGGGTGCCTCGCGCAAACCTGTCTCGCCTTCGGCTTTGCCCCAAGCTGCTTCTACGGCAGCAATTGCTGCGCCCGGCAATTCCGTTGAGAAGGCAAGGTACTCATCCAACTCCAACCCAGCCTTGCTGCGCTCCAGCAAATCCAGCAACGCACGCGACGTTTGGGGAATTCCCTCAACTACATAGCCCTGTTCCTCGAGGTCGTGCAGCATCGCCAGCACGCTCGATGGCACATCCAACCCGACCGCATAGCCGGTGCGGCCGGGAGCGCTCGGATAATCAGGGATCAGAATGGCGAGCTTGCGTCCCGCGCGCGGCGTTTCCCGAAGGCTGATGAAGGCCGCGACCCGGTCCGCCACCTGTTCGACGCGATCGGGCTCCGGCCGGTTGGCAAAGGCGCGGTGGCCGAGCGCCGGGTCGGTCTCGCTTTCGCCCTTGAACGAAACGGCGCCGGCGAGGATGCGGCCGTCCAGTTCGGGCAGAACGACATGCATGGCGAGGTCGGCGGGCGCCAGCCCGCGCTGGTTCTTCTCCCATACGTCGCGGCGGGTGGTGGCGACGATGACCTGGAAGACGGGAACGCCGGCGCGGTCGAACAGGGTTTCGACGCCGGGTTCGGCGCCGGACGCGAAAGCGGTCGCGGTGATGATGGCGGCGGGCTTGAGCTGGGCAATCGCGGTTTCAACAAACGCCAGGGATGCCGGGTCTTTCAGGCTGGAGACGAAGATGGGGACGGGGAGCATGTCGCGCTGCCGCAAGGCTTCGAAAAGTGCGTCGATGGGCGCGACATCGGCGGCGAGCAGCATCGAGCGGTAGAAGAGGATGGGAATCACGGGTGGGTTGACGTTGCCGGCGTCGAGTTCCGTCACACCCCCCTCTGTCCTACCGGACATCTCCCCCGCAAGGGGGGAGATTGCTCTTTCATCGACGATTTCGCCTATCGCGGATGGTCGAGATAAATCCCTGTCCAAGGGGACAGAAGAGGAGCCGGCCTTGATGACAGCCGATCTCCCCCCTTGCGGAGGAGATGTCCTGCCGGACAGAGGGGGGTGTGAAGGATCGTCAACATTCGATAAGTCCGGCTTCTCCACGACTCCGCGCCCCGGCTCATAAAACCCGGCTTTCGGCACGCTTACCGGCTCGGCAATCTCGCCATCAGACCCCGCCAACCGCGCCAGCCTGCGCACCAGCGCGCTCATATTGGCCGGGCCGCCCTGGCGGAAATAATTGAGCAGCCCGTCCAGTTCCTCGCGCGGCAGCGTCGAGGCTTCGATCAGCCTGATATCCTCGTCGTGGCTTTCACCGGGAAGCAGTGCCAGCTTTATGCCGCGCTCACGGGCAACCACGGCCAACTGGTCGCAGCCGTAGCGCCACCACTCGTAACCGCCGAGAATACGCACCAGAATGACTTTGGCGTGACGGGCGACGCTGTCGATCCAGAGGTCGACGGACATGGGGTGGCGCAGGTCGCGCAGCGCGGCCAGCCGCATCGTGGGCAGCCGATCGGCGTCGCCTTTCCAGGCCGCTGCCAGTCCGGCCAGGTCGCTGTCCGTGAAGGACAGCGCCACCATTTCCGCCGGCGTCTGCCGCAGATCGACCGGCTCGGCGAGATCGTCGAGCGAGGCGGATGTGGTGGTGAGGATGTGCATCGCGGTCGGTGTTGCCTCAGCCGGCGAGGATATGCTCGATCGCCGGGCGGTTCAGCCCCTTGAGGCCGATGACGACCAGGCGCGAGCGGCGGTCGTCGTCAGCCGTCCAGGCGCGGTCGTAGTAATGATTGACGCGCGGACCAACGGCCTGGAGCAAAAGCCGCATCGGCTTGCCGCCGACCTCGACGAAGCCTTTCACCCGCAGCACGTTTTCCTGTTCGGCGGCGGTGGCGACGCGCTTTGCCAAGTCGTCCGGGTTGGCGATCGAGGGGATGTCGACGATGAACGTATCGAAGTCGTCGTGCTCGTGGTCGAAAGCGCCGTCATGATGGGACTTGCGGTTCTCGATGTCGTCCTCGACGGCGAGGCCTAGCCCGAGCAGCACGGACGGATCAACCTTGCCGTGAGCCGTCGGCACGACCTTCACGGCGCGGGCGGAGTGTTCGCCAATGATGGCGTTGGCGCGAGCCGAACCTGCGGCATCCATCAGGTCGCTCTTCGACAGGATGATGAGGTCGGCGCAGGCGATCTGGTCCTCGAACACCTCCTCGACGGGGTCGTCGTGGTCCAGTGTCTGGTCCTGCGCGCGTTGCGCCTGCAGGGCGTCCATGTCGTTGGCGACGCGCCCCTCGGCCAATGCCGGACCGTCGACCACGGCGATCACGCCGTCGACTGTCACCCGGCTCTTCACCGTCGGCCACTGGAAGGCCTGGACCAGCGGCTTGGGCAGAGCCAAACCCGAGGTTTCGATCAGGATGTGGTCGACCTTCGGCGTCAGCGACAGGATCTGGTCGAGCGCCGGGACGAAATCGTCGGCGACGGTGCAGCAGATGCAGCCATTGGCCAGTTCGACGATGTTTTCCTCCGGGCAGGTGTCGATGCCGCAGCCCTTGAGGATCTCGCCGTCAATGCCGATGTCGCCGAATTCGTTGACGATGATGGCGATACGCTTGCCGCCCGCGTTTTCCAGGAGATGGCGGACCAGCGTGGTCTTGCCGGCACCCAGGAAGCCGGTGACGACGGTACAGGGGACGCGGGAGAGAGTGGCGGCGGAAACTGCGGCGGTCATGATCAGTCCTTCAGCATGTCGAGGGGAGGAATGCGGGCGACGAGGCCGCGCTTGAGGGAATCCGGGCGACCACGCCACGGAATGAGGCCGTCGGTCGAAGCGGCGAAGAGTTTCGCGCCGGTGACGAGATCGGCGCCGCTGGCGATGTTCAGGTCGCCGAAGACATAACTCCAGCAGCCGTCACGAAGAATCGCGGCACTGAGGCGGCGCTTGCAGTTGCCGAGGCATTCGACGGTGCGGACGCGGACATTGTCGGCCGTTGCGGCTTGGCGCGTATCTTGAGCCAAAACTTCCCCGGCGCGGGGATGGGCATCGGAACCGGTCTCGTCGCGGCAGGAAGCGCAGACGATGACAGTGACGCCGGCCAAGGCGTCGCTATCGCCAGACAAGTCGCTATCGCAAGACAAAATGTCCGCTGTTTCAGCCGGGAAACTGCTGTCGCGTTCCAAATCGGGCTCCTTGCCCGGAAAACCCGCCGGGCGATCGGATTCTTATGTCTCAGACGGCAGGTCTCCTGGCTCGCGGGTCATCGCCTTCGTGCCGCCTTCCCGGGACCGTCCCAGTGGTTTTCGGCCTTGGCTCGTCGCTTACAGTTGCGGGGACAGCCGCGGATTTGAAATCGAGATTTCGCACCGCATTCCCTCTTGGCTCCTCCCTTTGCCGAGAGGAGACCGTCTGGATGGGATTTAGGCTCTTGCAGGCGGCGGTGTCAACGCGCGTCTACGACACGGCAATGTCGGCGAGCGGTTGCCCAAGGTCGCCGGCGGGCGTAACCTCGATCCGTTCGAGGCCGAGCCAGCGCTGCATCTGCGTCAATTCCTGGAAGAGTTGCGCGGCGGTTTCAGGCGGCGCGCTGGGCTCGGCATAGGCCGCGTGGACGCGTAGCACGCTGGCCGGCCGGTCGGCCTTGAGGTCGACGCGCGCCACGATCCTATCGCCGAGCAGGAACGGCAGGACGTAATAGCCGTATTGCCGCTTTTCGGCAGGGGTGTAGATTTCTATGCGGTAGTGGAAATCGAACAGCCGCTCCGTGCGCGAGCGCTCGAAAACGACCGGATCGAACGGCGCCAGCAAGGCGCGGGCCTCGATTTTTCGTGGAATACGGGCCTCCTTATGGAGGTAAGCCGGTTTGTTCCAGCCCTCGACACGCATCGGCACCAGCTCGCCTGTTTCAACCAGCTCCTCCAGCCGGCCCTTCATGTCGGCCGGCGACAGGCGGAAATAGTCGCGCAGGTCGCTTGCTGTCGCGACGCCATGAGCGCGGGCGGATATCCGCAGCAATTCCCGATGCGCATCCTCGGCAGACGGCACCGGCAGATCGAGGATCGCCTGCGGCAGTACGCGCTCGGGCAAATCATAGAAGCGTTCGAAGCCACGGCGGTGCGCGGTGGTGATGCGTCCTGCCCAGAACAGCCATTCGAAGGCATGCTTGGCGTGGCTCCAGCCCCACCAGCCGCCGGATCCTTTCTGGCCTTCGAGCGCGGAGGCGGCGATCGGGCCGCGCTCCGCGACCTCGCGGTAGATCTCTTCTATATAGGCGGCGTGCTCGCGGCCCCATTTGGCCAGGCCCAGATACATTTCATCGCCACGCTCGGCGCGCTGCATGCGCCAACGCATCAACGGATAGGTCTCGACCGGCAGGAAGGAAGCCTCGTGCGCCCAGTATTCGAAAACCGTGCGCTTGCGCGTGACGGCGGCGTTGTCGAGCAAGGCGAACGGGTAGGGACCAAGGCGCGAATAGAGCGGCATGTAATGAGCGCGCACCACCGCGCTGACGGAATCGATCTGCAGCAGGCCGGTACGCGAGAGCACGCGGGCGAAGTGGCGTCGGTCGGGCGTGCCGGCGGGGCGGGGATCAGTGAACCCTTGGGCGGCGAGCGCGATACGCCGGGCCGTGGCAAGCGAGATCTTTTCCTTCATTCGGATGCGACTCTGATGGCTTGTTGAGCGTCGTTCGGACAGTTGATTCCGGCCATGCTAGCAGGGTTTTGGCGGCAACTCTGTCAGGAGAGAAAAGTGGAGTAAAAAGCGAAGGAAATCAAACAGGAGCGGATCGGACCAGTTTCTTCCCTTATGCCGTCCAGGCCAGTGTTTTGAACAAGGTTTGACTTGCTTCGCCGGAAGCGCTGCGCTAACCCTCGCCGCGTTGCAGCAAAGGCCCCTTAAAACGGTTCAGCGGTTAAACTGTCACGCTTCCGCAATAGGGTCTGGTGCTGTAATCAAAATGGATTGGCGCCAACGGAAAGCCGCAGCATGAACGCACTTCTCAGTTCGTACCTGCCCATCGTCCTGTTTATCGCAGTGGCGGCGGCTGTCGGCGTCGCGCTTATCGTGGCGCCGTTCCTGGTGGCCTATCGCAATCCCGACCCGGAAAAGCTTTCCGCCTACGAATGCGGGTTCAACTCGTTCGATGACGCCCGTATGAAGTTCGACATCCGCTTCTACCTGGTGTCGATCCTGTTCATCATCTTCGACCTGGAAGTGGCCTTCCTGTTTCCGTGGGCGGTGTCGTTCTCGAAAATCGGCATGCTCGGTTTCTGGTCGATGATGGTGTTTTTGGCGGTGCTGACCATCGGCTTTGCCTATGAATGGAAAAAAGGAGCGCTCGAATGGGATTGAGCGACAGTTCCGGCACGCTCGTCGCGCCGAAGCCCAAGGGTCTGATCGATCCCAATACCGGCAGGCCGGTTGGGTCCGATGATCCGTTCTTCCTCGAAATCAACAACGAACTCGCCGACAAGGGCTTTCTCGTCACCTCGACCGAGGCGCTGATCACCTGGGCGCGCAGCGGCTCGCTGATGTTCATGACCTTCGGCCTCGCCTGCTGCGCCGTCGAGATGATCCACACCTCGATGCCGCGCTACGATTCGGAGCGGTTCGGTGTTGCTCCTCGCGCGTCTCCGCGCCAGTCCGACATCATGATCGTTGCCGGCACGCTGACCAACAAGATGGCCCCGGCGCTGCGCAAGGTCTACGACCAGATGCCGGAGCCGCGCTACGTCATCTCGATGGGCTCCTGCGCCAATGGCGGCGGCTATTACCACTATTCCTATTCGGTGGTGCGCGGCTGCGACCGCATCGTGCCGGTCGACATCTATGTGCCCGGCTGTCCGCCGAGCGCCGAAGCGCTGCTCTATGGCATTCTTCTGCTCCAGAAGAAGATCCGCCGCACCGGCACGATCGAACGGTAAATCCATGGCCGCATCCCTGAGCGAACTGTCGACCTATCTCGGCGAAAAATTGATTGGCCGCGTCAATGAAGCAGTGTTCGCCTATGGCGAACTCACCATCCATGTCGAACCGCGCGATCTGATCGAAGTGGTGACTTTCCTGCGCGACGATCCGCGCTGCCAATTCATCTCGGTCATCGATGTCTGCGGCGCCGATTATCCGTCACGGGCCAAGCGCTTCGACGTCGTCTATCACCTGTTGTCGCCGAAGCAGAACGTGCGTATCCGCATCAAGGTGCAGGCCGACGAGGAGACGATGGTGCCGTCGATCACCGGCGTCTATCCCGGCGCCGACTGGTTCGAGCGCGAGACCTACGATCTCTATGGCGTGCTGTTTTCGGGTCACCCCGATCTGCGGCGCATTCTCACCGATTACGGTTTCGACGGTCACCCGCTGCGCAAGGATTTCCCGCTGACCGGCTTCGTCGAGGTGCGTTACGACGACGAAGCCAAGCGCGTCATCTACGAGCCGGTGGAACTGAAGCAGGAATTCCGCAATTTCGATTTTCTGTCCCCATGGGAAGGCACCGATTACGTGCTGCCAGGGGATGAGAAGGCAAAGCAGTAATGGCCGAAACTTCCGTCCGCAATTTTAACATCAACTTCGGACCGCAACACCCTGCCGCGCATGGTGTTTTGAGATTGGTTCTGGAGTTGGACGGCGAAGTGGTCGATCGTGTCGATCCGCATATCGGGCTCTTGCATCGCGGCACCGAAAAGCTGATCGAGCACAAAACCTACCTGCAGGCAGTGCCTTATCTCGACCGGCTCGACTATTGCGCGCCGATGAACCAGGAGCATGCCTTCGCACTGGCGGCCGAGCGCCTGCTCGGCATCGAGGTGCCGAAGCGCGGTCAGCTGATCCGCGTGCTCTACTGCGAGATCGGCCGCATCATGTCGCACATCCTCAATGTGACGACGCAGGCGCTGGACGTCGGCGCGCTGACGCCGCCTCTGTGGGGCTTCGTCGAGCGCGAAAAGCTGATGGTGTTCTATGAGCGCGCCTCGGGTTCGCGCATGCATGCCGCCTATTTCCGTCCGGGCGGCGTCCACCAGGACCTGCCGCAGAAGCTGCTCGAGGACATCGGCAAGTGGATCGATCCGTTCCTGAAGTCGATCGACGACCTCGATCAGTTGCTGACCGGCAATCGCATCTTCAAGCAGCGCAATGTCGATATCGGCACGGTTTCGCTGGCCGACGCCTGGGCCTGGGGCTTTTCCGGCGTCATGGTGCGTGGCTCGGGCGCTGCCTGGGACCTGCGCAGATCGCAGCCCTATGAATGCTATTCGGAGCTCGATTTCGATATTCCGATCGGCAAGAACGGCGACTGTTTCGACCGCTACCTCGTGCGCATGGAAGAGATGCGCCAGTCGGCGAAGATCATGCGCCAGTGCATCGATCTCCTGCTCGGCAAGGAAAGCGCCGGGCCGGTGTCGAACCTCGACGGCAAGGTCGTGCCGCCAAAGCGCCAGGCGATGAAGCGCTCGATGGAAGCGCTGATCCACCACTTCAAGCTCTACACCGAGGGCTACCGCGTGCCGGCCGGCGAGGTCTATGCGGCGGTCGAGGCGCCCAAGGGCGAGTTCGGCGTCTATCTGGTCTCCGACGGCACCAACAAGCCTTATCGCTGCAAGCTGCGCGCGCCCGGTTTCGCGCATCTCCAGGCCATGGATTTCCTGTGCCGCGGTCACATGCTGGCCGACGTCACCGCCGTCCTCGGCTCCCTCGACATCGTGTTTGGTGAGGTCGATCGCTAAATGTCAGTCCGTCGTCTCGCAGAAGCCAGCGTCCAGCCAGCATCCTTCGCCTTCAACCGGGCGAACGCGGCCGCGGCCAAGCAATGGATCAAGAAGTACCCGAAGGGCCGGGAACAGTCTGCGATCATTCCACTGCTGATGCTGGCGCAGGAACAGGAAGGCTGGGTCACCAAGGCCGCGATCGAGACGATTTCGGACATGCTCGGCATGCCGCGCATCCGCGGGCTCGAGGTCGCGACCTTCTACACGCAGTACCAGCTGAATCCTGTCGGCACGCGGGCGCACATCCAGGTTTGCGGCACCACGCCCTGCATGCTGCGCGGCTCGGAAGCGCTGATGGACGTGTGCCGCTCCAAGATCCACCATGACCAGTTCCACACCAACGACAAGGGAACGCTGTCGTGGGAAGAGGTCGAATGCCTCGGCGCCTGCGTCAACGCGCCGATGGTCATGATCTTCAAGGACACGTTCGAAGACCTGACGCCGGAACGGCTGGCCGAAATCATTGATCTCTACGATGCGGGCAAGGGGGCCTCGGTGACGCCGGGGCCGCAGAACGGCCGCACCGGCTCGGAGCCGGCCGCCGGCCTCACGACGCTGAAAAGCGAGAAGGCGATCCTCAAGTCGACCCGTGACAGGGAGGCCAGGGAAGCCGCCAAGGCCGCCAAGGCGGCACCCGACGCGATCATCGCGGCGCCGGTGCCAACGCCGGCCGCCACCCCTGTCGCGCCGTCCAATGCCAGCAAGCCGAAAACCGATGCGGCTGAAACCAGCCCGGCGCTGAAAACGCCGTCGCCGGCCAAGGTCGCGTCGGCAACGGAAAAAGCGGCGAGCGTCGCGGCTCCCCGCCACTCGGCGACAAACGCCAACAAGGCGGCGCCCGAGGTCGAGAAAGTTTTGAAGCCGCGCAGCGGCCCCCTGAACAAGGCTGAGCCGGCTTCCGCGTTCAAGTCGCCGGAAACCAAGCTTCCCGCCAAAGCGGCCAAGCCTTCGTTGGAAGACAAGAACCGGCCGGCCGGCATCGCCAGGCCGGCGCTGGTCGACGATCTCAAGCTGATCTCCGGCGTCGGCCCGAGGACCGAGAGCATCCTGCATTCGCTCGGCATCTTCACCTTCGCCCAGGTTGCGTCTTGGAAGAAGGCCGAACGGGAGTGGGTGGACAGCTATCTCTCCTTCCGCGGCCGCATCGAGCGAGACGACTGGGTCAAGCAGGCCAAGGCGCTCGCCAAGGGCGGCGTCGCCGAATATATCCGCGTCTTCGGCAAGAAGCCGGTCTGAGGGACGAACAATGCTTCAGGACAAAGACCGCATCTTCACCAACATCTACGGCCTCTTCGACAAGTCGCTGGCCGGCGCAATGGCGCGCGGCGCCTGGGACAACACGCCCGGCATCGTCGCCAAGGGGCGCGAGTGGATCGTCAACGAGATGAAGGCGTCGGGCCTGCGCGGCCGCGGCGGCGCCGGTTTCCCGACCGGCTTGAAATGGTCGTTCATGCCCAAGCAGAGTGACGGCCGGCCGAGCTATCTCGTCATCAATGCCGACGAATCCGAGCCCGGTACCTGCAAGGACCGCGACATTCTGCGCAACGATCCGCACACGCTGGTCGAAGGCGCCTTGCTCGCCGGCTTCGCCATGGGCGCGGTCGCGGCCTATATCTATGTGCGCGGCGAGTTCATCCGCGAGCGCGAGGCGCTGCAGCGTGCCATCGACGAGGCCTATGAGGCCAAGCTGATCGGCAAGGGCAACACTTCAGGCTACGATTTCGACGTCTATATGCACCATGGCGCCGGGGCTTATATCTGCGGCGAGGAGACGGCGCTGCTCGAAAGCCTCGAGGGAAAGAAGGGCCAGCCCAGGCTGAAGCCACCATTTCCGGCCAATGTCGGCCTTTATGGCTGCCCGACCACCGTCAACAACGTCGAATCGATCGCGGTGGCGCCGACGATCCTGCGCCGGGGCGCGGCCTGGTTCTCATCCTTCGGCCGGCCCAACAACGTCGGCACCAAGCTGTTCTGCGTCTCCGGCCACGTCAACAATCCGTGCACCGTCGAAGAGGCGATGTCGATCCCATTCCGCGAGCTGATCGAGACGCATTGCGGCGGCATCCGTGGCGGCTGGGACAATCTTCTGGCGGTCATTCCTGGCGGCGCCTCGGTGCCGCTGGTGCCGGCCGAGCAGATCATCGATACGCCGATGGATTTCGACGCGCTGCGCGACCTCAAATCCGGCCTCGGCACGGCGGCCGTCATCGTCATGGACAAGTCGACCGATGTCGTCAAAGCCATCGCGCGGCTGTCCTACTTCTACAAGCATGAGAGCTGCGGCCAATGCACGCCGTGCCGTGAAGGCACCGGCTGGATGTGGCGGGTGATGGAGCGGCTGGTGCGCGGCGAGGCGCAGAAGCGCGAGATCGACATGCTGCTCGACGTGACCAAGCAGGTCGAAGGCCACACGATTTGCGCGCTGGGCGACGCGGCCGCTTGGCCGATCCAGGGCCTGATGCGGCACTTCCGCGGCGAGGTGGAGCGGCGCATCGACGAATTTTCGCGCAACGCGCACCGGGCCGAGCCGGTGTTGGTGGCGGCGGAATAGAGAAGCATTGAATGGGCGATAGCCCGGAGCGAGAAGAACGGGGCGGGGCGAACGAAGAAACGACCAGGAGAATTCTATGGCGCCGTATTCGACACCCCACCCATTGATGCCCAATTTGGACCAGATCGAGAAGATGAACCAGGACCTGACCAGGATGATGCCGAAGGAGATGGCCGGCGCCGTCAACCTTCTGGCGCACCCTGTCGCGGGCGCGGCGGCGATGTCGGCTCTGGGACTTGGGCTCGCCAACCACGCTTTCGGCGTCTGGTTGGGCGCGCTGTCGGGCGCAGCCGAGGCGTCGCAACGCCTCATGCAGCCGCTCATCGAGGATTTCGAGGCGCGCGTCGAACAATTCGAGGATGCGAGCCTTTCATCCACCAGAGCGCGGGCGACGGCCAAGACCCTGATTGCGGAGGCGCAGTCCTTCGCGCAGGAAGTCACCGACATTGCCGCCAGGGAGGCCACCACCACGGTGCCGGCGGCACAGGCGGGGCGGTCAGCGGACGAGCTTCCGGATGTGCTGCTGCCCGAGGATTTCAGGCAGCCCAAGGCTGTGGACAGGCCGGCGAAGCCTTCGGATCTCAAGAAGATATCGGGCATCGGCCCGAAGCTGGAGACGGTGCTCAACGGGCTCGGCATCTGGACGTTCCGCCAGATCGCCGACTGGTCACCCGAAGAGATCGCCTGGGTCGACGACTACCTGTCGTTCAACGGCCGTATCGTGCGCGACGACTGGATTGCCCAGGCGGCTGTGCTGGCCGCGAAGAAGTGAGTGAAATGCCGGGCGCCGCGTCTGTCGCGCCCGGGAAATGAGATTGCGGGAAATCCGCAGAGGTTTGAGGCGAATGGCAAAGCTCAAGGTCGACGGGAAAGAAATCACTGTACCCGACCATTACACGCTGCTGCAGGCGGCAGAGGACGCGGGCGCGGAAGTGCCGCGCTTCTGCTTCCACGAGCGGTTGTCGATCGCCGGCAATTGCCGCATGTGCCTGATCGAGGTGAAGGGCGGGCCGCCCAAGCCGCAAGCGTCCTGCGCCATGGGCGTGCGCGACCTGCGTCCCGGTCCGAACGGAGAAGCGCCGGAAATCTTCACCAACACGCCGATGGTCAAGAAGGCCAGGGAAGGCGTGATGGAATTCCTGCTGATCAACCATCCGCTGGATTGCCCGATCTGCGACCAGGGCGGCGAATGCGACCTGCAGGACCAGGCGATGGCCTTCGGCGTTGATTCCTCGCGCTATCACGAGAACAAGCGCGCGGTCGAAGACAAGTATATCGGCCCGCTGGTCAAGACGGTGATGAACCGCTGCATCCACTGCACGCGCTGCGTTCGCTTCACCACCGAGGTTGCCGGCATTTCCGAACTCGGCCTGATCGGCCGCGGCGAGGATGCCGAGATCACCACCTATCTCGAGCAGGCGATGACCTCGGAGCTGCAGGGCAATGTCATCGACCTGTGCCCCGTCGGCGCGCTGACCTCCAAGCCTTTCGCCTTCCAGGCACGGCCGTGGGAACTGACCAAGACCGAATCCATCGACGTCATGGATGCCGTCGGCTCGGCGATCCGCGTCGACAGCCGCGGCCGCGAGGTGATGCGCATCCTGCCGCGCGTCAACGAGGCGGTGAACGAGGAGTGGATCTCCGACAAGACCCGCTTCATCTGGGACGGCCTGCGCACGCAGCGTCTCGACCGGCCCTATGTACGCAAGGACGGTAAGCTGGTCCCGGCGAGCTGGGCCGAGGCCTTCACGGCGATCAAGGACGCCGTGTCGAAGACTACGCCCGAGAAGATCGGCGCCATAGCGGGCGATCTTGCCGCGGTCGAGGAAATCTACGCGCTGAAGCTCCTGATGGCCGCACTCGGTTCGAAGAACATGGATTGCCGCCAGGACGGCGCCGCGCTCGACCCGTCGCTTGGCCGGGCAAGCTACATTTTCAACCCCACCATCGAAGGCATCGAACAGGCGGACGCGGTGCTGATCATCGGCGCCAATCCGCGCTTCGAAGCCTCGGTGCTCAACGCCCGCATCCGCAAGCGCTGGCGGGTCGGCAATCTGCCGGTCGGCGTCATCGGCGATGTCGGGGATACACGCTATGACTACGAACTGCTGGGCGCAGGACCGGAATCGCTCAAGGATCTGGCCGACGGTGATGGCAAGTTCTTCCAGGTGCTGAAGAAGGCCACGCATCCGCTCATCATCGTCGGCCAGGGCGCGCTGGCACGCCCCGATGGCGCGGCGGTGCTCGGCCAGGCAGCGAAGCTCGCCATGGCCGTGAACGCCGCGCGCGCGGACTGGAACGGCTTTGCCGTGCTGCACAATGCGGCTGGACGCGTCGGCGGCCTCGACCTTGGCTTCGTGCCGAGCGAGGGCGGCAGGAACGTCGCCGGCATGCTGGGCGAGACGGACGTGCTGTTCTTGCTGGGCGCCGACGAAATCGACATGGCAAAGACCGGCGGCGCTTTCGTGGTCTATGTGGGCACCCATGGCGATGCCGGCGCGCACCGCGCCAACGTCATCCTGCCGGGCGCTGCCTACACCGAGAAGTCGGGCACCTATGTCAACACGGAAGGGCGCGTGCAGCAGACCAACCGCGCCGGCTTCGCGCCGGGCGACGCGCGCGAGGATTGGGCCATCATCAGGGCATTGTCGGATGTACTGGGCAAGAAGTTGCCGTTCGATTCACTGCCGCAGCTGCGCGCTAAACTCTACGGCGAGTACCCGCATCTTGCCCGCATCGACCAGGTTGCTGCGGGCAATGCCGAGGATATCGCCAATGTGGCGAAGCTCAGCGGACGGCTGAACAAGGGCACGTTCACGTCGCCGGTCCAGGACTTCTACCTGACCAACCCGATCGCGCGGGCCTCTGCCGTGATGGCGGAGTGCTCTGCGCTGGCCAAGAGCGGCTTCAAGCAGGCGGCGGAATAAGCATGGACACCTTCTTCTCCTTTTACGTGCTGCCGGCGCTGATCATCGTGTTGAAGTCGGTCGTGCTGATCGTCGTGCTTCTCATCGCCGTCGCCTACCTGCTCTATGCCGACCGCAAGATCTGGGCGGCGGTGCAACTTCGCCGCGGCCCGAACGTCGTCGGCCCCTGGGGCACGCTGCAGGCCTTTGCCGATCTGTTGAAGTTCGTCTTCAAGGAGCCGGTGATCCCGTCCGGCGCCAACAAGGGCGTGTTTCTTTTGGCGCCGTTGGTATCGGCGGTTCTGGCGATCTCAGCCTGGGCGGTCATTCCGGTCAGCCAGGGCTGGGCCGTCGCCAACGTCAATGTCGGTATCCTCTATGTCTTCGCCATCTCCTCGCTCGAGGTCTATGGCGTGATCATGGGCGGCTGGGCGTCCAATTCGAAATATCCGTTCCTCGGGGCGCTGCGTTCGGCAGCACAAATGGTGTCCTACGAGGTCTCGATCGGCTTCGTCATCGTCACCGTGCTGCTTTGCGTCGGCTCGCTCAACCTGTCCGACATCGTGCTGTCGCAGCAGGATGGGCTGGGCACCAGGCTCGGCCTGCCCAACACCTTCCTCGACTGGCACTGGCTGTCGCTGTTGCCGATGTTCGTCATCTTCTTCATCTCGGCGCTAGCCGAGACGAATCGCCCGCCTTTCGACCTCGTCGAAGCCGAATCGGAACTGGTCGCCGGCCACATGGTCGAATATTCGTCGACGCCGTTCCTGCTGTTCTTCCTCGGCGAATATGTCGCCGTCGTGCTGATGTGCGCGCTGGCCACCATCCTGTTCCTCGGCGGCTGGCTGCCGCCGTTCGACTTCGCGCCCTTCACCTGGGTGCCGGGGGTGATCTGGTTCGTGCTCAAGATCTGCCTGATGTTCTTCATGTTCTCCATGGTGAAGGCGTTCGTGCCGCGTTACCGCTACGACCAACTGATGCGGCTTGGCTGGAAGGTGTTCCTGCCGATCTCGTTGTTCATGGTGGTGCTGACCGCCGCCTTCCTCAAGATCACGGGGTTTGCGTGATGTCCGCTCTGTCCCAGGCCGCCAAATCGCTGCTGCTGAAGGATTTCGTCAGCGCCTTCTTCTTGTCGATGCGCCAGTTCTTCGCGCCGAAGGAGACGATCAATTATCCGCACGAGAAAGGGCCGGTGAGCCCGCGCTTCCGCGGCGAGCATGCCTTGCGCCGTTATCCCAATGGCGAGGAACGCTGCATAGCCTGCAAATTGTGCGAGGCGATCTGCCCGGCGCAGGCCATCACCATCGAGGCCGGCCCGCGCCGCAACGACGGCACGCGCCGTACCGTGCGCTACGACATCGATATGGTGAAGTGCATCTATTGCGGCTTCTGCCAGGAAGCCTGCCCGGTCGACGCCATCGTCGAGGGGCCGAATTTCGAATTCGCGACCGAGACGCGCGAGGAACTCTACTACGACAAGGATAGGCTGCTGGCGAATGGCGACCGGTGGGAGCGCGAACTGGCGCGCAACATCTCGCTGGACGCACCGTACCGCTGATATCGCATGGACAGGGGCGAGGGCCCTTGTCCGGGGATGACCCGAAGCATTTCAGGCAAGGTCATCCCTCAGGACTTCAGAGTTGCCCATGTTTCTTTGCGCCGGGTCTTTCAACCCGGTTGGAACATGGGCTAGGACAACGCGGCTTCGCACCGGAGGCGGAACGAAGCCACAGACAACAAACAGGACGAACGTCCTGTTTGGACAGGAACCCGGGGGAACCCCAATGCTGAGTGGACTAGAGGCGGCCTTTTTCTACCTCTTCGCCTTTGTCGCCGTGGCGTCGGCGTTCATGGTCATTTCGTCGCGCAACCCCGTGCATTCGGTGCTGTTCCTGATCCTGACCTTCTTCAACGCCGCCGGCCTGTTCATGCTGACGGGCGCCGAGTTCCTGGCGATGATCCTGCTCGTCGTCTATGTCGGCGCTGTCATGGTGCTGTTTCTGTTCGTCGTCATGATGCTCGACGTCGACTTCGCCGAGATGAAGGAGGGCGCTCTGCAATATGCGCCGATCGGCGCGCTGGTCGGACTGATCCTGGCGGCGGAACTGATCGTGGTGCTCGGCGGCTATACCTTCGCGCCGCAGCTCGCCTCGACGGTATCGAAGCCGATTCCCGATCTCGCGGCGCGCTCGAATACGGCAGCGCTCGGCGACATCCTCTATACGGACTACCTCTACTACTTCCAGATCTCGGGCCTCGTGCTGCTGGTGGCCATGATCGGTGCCATCGTTTTGACGCTGCGCCACAAGGAAGGGGTCAAGCGGCAGTCGATCGCAGCCCAGGTCGCCCGCACGGCGGCGACGGGCATGGAAATCCGCAAGGTCAAGTCGGGCGAAGGAGTCTGAGATGGTCGTCGGCATCGCACATTATCTGACCGTATCGGCGATCCTTTTCACGCTCGGCGTGTTCGGCATCTTCCTGAACCGTAAGAACGTGATCGTCATCCTGATGTCGGTCGAGTTGATCCTGCTTGCGGTCAACATCAATTTCGTCGCCTTTTCGGCGGCTCTCGGCGACCTCGTCGGCCAGGTGTTCGCGCTGTTCGTGCTGACGGTCGCGGCGGCGGAGGCCGCCATCGGACTTGCCATTCTCGTCGTCTTCTTCCGCAACCGCGGCTCGATCGCGGTCGA
The DNA here is from genome assembly GCF_006442975.2 of Mesorhizobium sp. B2-1-1. Classification (NCBI taxonomy): domain Bacteria; kingdom Pseudomonadati; phylum Pseudomonadota; class Alphaproteobacteria; order Hyphomicrobiales; family Phyllobacteriaceae; genus Mesorhizobium; species Mesorhizobium sp. B2-1-1. The sequence continues at coordinate 3,109,769 of NZ_CP083954.1, forward strand.
AGACGTGAACATGATGAAGGGTTGACGGAACCACCATGTACCAGGCCATCGTCTTCCTTCCGCTGCTCGGCTTCCTGATCGTCGGCCTGTTCGGCACGTCGCTCGGCGCCAAGGCGTCCGAATACATCACCTCCGGCTTCCTGGTGATCGCGGCGGTGCTGTCGTGGGTTGCTTTCTTCACCGTCGGCTTCGGCCATGGCGAGGTGTTCACCGTGCCGGTGCTGCGCTGGATCCAGTCCGGCGGACTGGAGGCGTCCTGGGCGCTCAGGATCGACACTCTGACGGTGGTCATGCTGGTGGTGGTCAACACCGTGTCGGCGCTGGTCCATATCTACTCGATCGGCTACATGCACCACGATCCGAACCGGCCGCGTTTCTTTGCCTATCTGTCGCTGTTCACCTTCGCCATGCTGATGCTGGTGACGGCCGACAACCTCGTGCAGATGTTCTTCGGTTGGGAAGGGGTGGGCCTGGCGTCCTACCTGCTGATCGGCTTCTGGTACAAGAAGCCCTCGGCCAACGCCGCGGCCATCAAGGCCTTCGTCGTCAACCGCGTCGGCGATTTCGGCTTCGCGCTCGGCATCTTCGGCGTGTTCGTGCTGTTCGGCTCGGTCAATCTCGGCACCATCTTCGCCAATGCGGCGACGTTCATCCCGGCTGAAGGCGCCCCGCAAGGTGCTGCGGTGCTGACCTTCCTCGGTTATGCGCTGGATAAGCAGGCAGCGATGACGATCGTCTGCCTGCTGCTGTTCATGGGTGCCATGGGCAAGTCGGCGCAGGTGCCGCTGCACACCTGGCTGCCGGACGCCATGGAAGGTCCCACGCCGGTCTCGGCGCTCATCCATGCCGCCACCATGGTGACGGCCGGCGTGTTCATGCTGGCGCGGCTGTCGCCGCTGTTCGAGCTGTCGCATTCGGCGCTGACGGTGGTGACCTTCATCGGCGCCTTCACCGCCTTCTTCGCGGCGACCGTCGGCCTCGTCCAGAACGACATCAAGCGCGTCATCGCCTATTCGACCTGCTCGCAACTTGGCTACATGTTCGTGGCGCTCGGCGTCGGCGCCTATGGTGCGGCGATCTTCCACCTGTTCACGCATGCCTTCTTCAAGGCGCTGCTGTTCCTCGGCTCGGGCTCGGTCATCCATGCGGTTTCCGACGAGCAGGACATGCGCAAGATGGGCGGCCTGAGGACGCTGATCCCGACGACCTACTGGATGATGGTAATCGGCACCCTGGCGCTGACCGGCGTCGGCATTCCGGTCACCGTCATCGGCACCGCCGGGTTCTTCTCCAAGGATGCCATCATCGAGACGGCCTTTGCCGGGCATAATTCCGTGGCGGGCCTCGCCTTCGTGCTGCTGGTGATCGCCGCCGGCTTCACCTCCTTCTATTCCTGGCGGCTGATCTTCATGACCTTCCACGGCAGGCCGCGGGCGAGCCATGAGGTGATGCACCATGTCCATGAATCGCCGCCGGTGATGCTGGTGCCGCTGTTCGTGCTGGCGGCGGGCGCGCTGTTTGCCGGCATCATCTTCCACGGTGCCTTCATTGGCGAAGGCTATGCCGAATTCTGGAAGGCGTCGCTGTTCACACTGCCGGACAATCACATCCTGCACGACATTCACGAACTGCCGCTATGGGTCGAGCTGTCGCCGTTCATCGCCATGCTGATCGGCCTGGCGCTGGCGTGGAAGTTCTACATCCGCTCGCCGGAAATGCCGGTCAATCTGGCCGCCCAGCATCGCGGGCTCTATGCTTTCCTGCTCAACAAATGGTATTTCGACGAGCTCTATGACTTCCTCTTTGTGCGGCCGGCCAAACGCCTCGGTTCCTTCCTGTGGAAGACCGGCGACGGCACCGTCATCGATGGTCTCGGGCCTGACGGCATTTCGGCACGCGTCGTCGATGTCACCAACCGCGTCGTCAAGCTGCAGACCGGCTATCTCTATCACTATGCCTTCGCCATGCTGATCGGCGTTGCCGCATTCGTCACCTGGATGATGCTCTGATGACCGCTTGGCCAATTCTCTCGCTGGTCACCTTCCTGCCGCTGGTTGGTGTGCTGCTCATCCTGTTCATCAACGACGACAGCGAAAACGCACGCCGCAACATCCGCGCCATCGCGCTGCTGACGACGACGTTCACCTTCATCATCTCGCTGTTCATCTGGACCGGCTTCGACAATTCGCAAGCCGGCTTCCAGTTCGTCGAGAAGGTCGCCTGGCTCGATTCCGGCATCTCCTACCATATGGGCGTGGACGGCATTTCGATGCTGTTCGTCATCCTGACGACATTCCTGATGCCGCTCTGCATCCTGGCGTCGTGGGAAGCGATCGAAAAGCGCGTCAAGGCCTACATGATCGCCTTCCTGCTGCTCGAGACGCTGATGATCGGCGTGTTCTGCGCGCTCGACATCGTGCTGTTCTACGTCTTCTTCGAAGCCGGCCTGATCCCGATGTTCATCATCATCGGCGTCTGGGGCGGCAAGCGGCGCGTCTATGCCTCGTTCAAGTTCTTCCTCTACACGCTCGCCGGCTCGGTGCTAATGCTGCTCGCCATCATGGCGATGTTCTACCAGTCCGGCACGACCGATATCCCGACGCTGTTGACGCACAATTTCCCCGCCAACATGCAGACATGGCTGTGGCTCGCCTTCTTCGCCTCCTTCGCGGTGAAGATGCCGATGTGGCCGGTGCACACCTGGCTGCCCGATGCGCATGTCGAGGCGCCGACGGCAGGTTCGGTGATCCTGGCGGCCATTCTGCTGAAGATGGGCGGATACGGCTTCCTGCGGTTCTCCTTGCCGATGTTCCCGCTGGCGTCCGAGATGTTCGCGCCGCTGGTTTTCGCGCTTTCGGTCGTCGCCATCATCTACACCTCGCTGGTGGCGCTGATGCAGGAGGACATGAAGAAGCTGATCGCCTATTCGTCGGTCGCCCATATGGGCTTCGTGACCATGGGCATCTTCGCCATGAACCAGGAAGGCGTGCAGGGCGCGATCTTCCAGATGCTCAGCCACGGCCTGGTCTCGGGCGCGCTGTTCCTGTGCGTCGGCGTCATCTATGACCGCATGCACACGCGTGAGATCGCCGCCTATGGCGGCCTGGTCAACAACATGCCGAAATACGCCACCGTGTTCCTGATCTTCACCATGGCCAATGTCGGCCTGCCGGGCACGTCAGGCTTCGTCGGCGAGTTCCTGACCATGCTCGGCGTGTTCCGGGTCAATACCTGGGTGGCGTTCTTCGCTGCCACCGGCGTCATCCTGTCGGCCGCCTACGCGCTTTGGCTCTACCGCCGGGTGATCTTCGGCGCGCTGACCAAGGACAGCCTCAAGGGCCTGCTCGACCTGTCGACACGCGAGAAGGCGATCATCTATCCGCTGGTTGTGCTGGTCATCTTCTTCGGCGTCTATCCCGCTCCCGTCTTCGACGCGACGGCCCAGTCGGTCAAGTCGCTCGTCACCAATGTCACCGCATCCATCGGCGCCGCGCAGACCGCGGCGGCGAACTGACCCAGGGGTTTTGCGAACCATGACGCCGGACCTTCTCTCCAGCCTGTCGCTCTCGACGCCCGAGCTGATCCTTGCCATCGGCGCGCTCGCGCTGCTGATGGTCGGGGCCTATTCGCGCGCCAACACCGCCAACACCGTGACCGGCCTTGCCGTTGCCGTGCTGGTGATATCGGGCGCCTGGCTGATCTTCTCCACCGGGCAGGGCAGCGCCTACGGCAATGCCTTCATCCAGGATTCCTTTGCCCGCTTCATGAAGCTGCTGGCGCTGGTGGGCTCGGCGGTGACGCTGATCATGTCGATGCGCTTCGCCAGGGCGGAGCGGTTCGACAAGTTCGAATATCCGGTGCTGATCCTTCTGTGCACGCTCGGCATGATGCTGATGATCTCCGCCAACGGCATGATCGGGCTCTATCTCGGCCTCGAGCTTCAGTCGCTGGCGATCTATGTCTTGTGCGCGATCAACCGCGAGAACCTGCGCTCGACCGAGGCGGGCCTGAAGTACTTCGTCCTCGGCGCGCTGTCGTCGGGCATGCTGCTCTATGGCATCAGCCTGGTCTATGGTTATACCGGCAACACCGGGTTCCAGGAGATCGCGACGGCGCTGGGCGGCGGAGAGCGCCAGCTTGGCCTCGTCTTCGGCCTGGTCTTCGTGCTGGCCGGCCTCGCCTTCAAGATCTCGGCGGTGCCGTTCCACATGTGGACGCCCGACGTCTATGAGGGTGCGCCGACACCGGTGACGGCTTTCCTGGCGGCGGCACCCAAAATGGCGGCTATGGCGCTGATCGTGCGCGTCACCATGGGCGCGTTCAAGCCGATCGCTTCCGACTGGCAGCAGATCATCGTCTTCATCTCCATCGCCTCGATGGCGCTCGGCTCTTTCGCGGCGATCGGCCAGACCAACATCAAGCGCCTGATGGCCTACTCCTCGATCGGCCACATGGGCTACGCGCTGGTTGGCCTTGCCGCCAACAGCCAGGCCGGCGTGCGCGGCGTCGCGATCTACATGCTGATCTATCTGGTGATGACGCTCGGCACCTTCGCCTTCATTCTCGCCATGCGGCGCAAGGAAGGCAATGTCGAGCAGATCAGCGACCTGGCAGGCCTGTCCTCGACCAACCCGATCATGGCGACGATCCTGACCATCCTGATGTTCTCGCTGGCCGGCATCCCGCCGCTCGCCGGCTTCTGGGGGAAGTGGTACGTCTTTCTCGCCGCCATCAATGCCAACCTCTACGCGCTGGCGATCATCGGCGTGCTGGCCTCGGTAGTGGGCGCCTATTATTACCTGCGCATCATCAAGATCATGTGGTTCGACGAACCGGTCGGCGGCTTCGTGCCGATGGCCAGTGAATTGCGCCTCGTACTCGGTGTCTCCGGCGCTTTCGTGCTGTTCTATGTGCTGATCGGCGGTCCGATCGGCACCTATGCCGAAGCCGCCGCCAAGACATTCTTCTGACGGGATGGCATTTCGGCTGGCTCCAACCTCGGCGTCGGAAGGATTCCGGCTGGAGGCGCATGACAGCGTCGGCTCCACCAATGCGCTGGCGCTGGATCACGCCCGGGCCGGCGACCCCGGCAGATTGTGGGTCGTTTCCAAGAAACAGGAAAGCGGGCGCGGGCGGCGCGGCCGCGTCTGGGCGACACCCGAGGGCAATCTGGCGGCGACGCTGCTCGTCCTCACCGGGGGCGAGCTTCGCCTCGCCGCGACGCTCGGTTTCGTCGCCGGCCTGGCGCTGGCCGATGCGCTCGACGCCGTGGTGCCGGCGGGCCGGATCGCCATCGGCCTCGACGGCGGCAATGAAGGCAAGAACCGTTTCGAGCTGAAATGGCCGAACGACGTGCTCGCCTCCGGCGCCAAGCTCGCCGGCATCCTGCTGGAATCGGCCATGCTGGACGGCGGCCGTTTCGCGGTGGCGGTCGGCATCGGCGTCAATGTTGTGGCGTACCCTGAGGATTTGCCGTATCCCGCGACGTCGCTTCACGCACTGGGTGCGGCATGCGATGCCGAAACGCTGTTCCTGGCGCTGTCGGATGCCTGGAGCGAGAATGCCCGCCTGTGGGACGACGGGCGGGGACTTGCCGCCGTCAGGCGGCGCTGGCTGGCACGCGCGGCAGGGCTTGGCGGCGAGGTTGCTGTCAGAATTGACGGTAATGTGGTGCGCGGGGTGTTCGAGACCATTGACGAGGACTGCCGTTTCGTGATCCGCGACGATGAGGGCTCGGTTTTGACGATCGCCGCCGGCGATGTGCATTTCGGCGCGGTCGCATCCGCCCGGGTATAGTTTTGTTTTTGCGCAATTCCAGACGGAAAACCGTTACAGACTTTTCCCGGAATTGCTTCAATGGCTTGGCCTGAGGGCCAGGAAGGAAAAAATCATGGCGAAAGCGGAAAACGCCGAACTCGTCTTCGTGCCGCTGGGCGGCGTCGGCGAGATCGGTATGAACTTCGCTCTCTACGGCTATGGTCCGCCGAGCGCGCGCGAATGGATCGTCATCGACGTCGGCGTCACCTTTCCCGACGCGGCGCATCCGGGCGTCGACCTGATCCTGCCCGACACGCGCTTCATCGAAGAGAACATCGCCAATTTGCGCGGTATCGTGATCACCCACGCGCATGAGGACCACTATGGCGCGCTGCTGGATATCTGGCCGAGGCTCAAGGCGCCGGTGTGGATGACGCCGTTCAGCGCCGGGCTGCTGGAAGCCAAGCGCCAGGGCGAGCAGGGCGCGCCGAAGATCCCGCTGACCATCTACCGCGCGGGCGAAAAATTCACTGTCGGTCCGTTCGAAATCGAGGCGATCCCGGTCGCGCATTCGATTCCCGAACCGATGTCGCTGGCCATCACCTCGCCGGCAGGCACCGTCATCCACACCGGCGACTGGAAGATCGACCCGGCGCCGACGATCGGACCCAAGACCGACGAAGCACGGTTCCGCGCCTATGGCGACAAGGGCGTGCTGGCGCTGGTCTGCGATTCGACCAATGCTATGCGCGAAGGCGAATCGCCATCGGAAGTCGCGGTCGGCGAGGGGCTGAAAGGGGTTATCCAGGCCGCCAAGGGCCGCGTCGCCGTCACCACCTTCTCGTCCAATGTCGGCCGTATCGTTTCCATCGCCAAGGCGGCGCGCGATGCCGGCCGTCAGTGCCTGGTGCTCGGCCGGTCGCTGAAGCGCGTCATCGATGTCGCCGGCGAACTCGGCTACATGGACGGTCTGCCGGAGTTCATCGCCGAGGAGGATTTCGGCTTCATTCCGCGCGAAAACCTGGTCGTCATCTGCACCGGCAGCCAGGGCGAGCCGCTGGCGGCGCTTGCCAAGCTCTCGCGCGACGAGATGAAGTCGGTGTCGCTGACGGCCGGCGACACGGTGGTGTTTTCCTCGCGCACCATTCCCGGCAACGAGAAGGCGATCCTCGAAATTAAGAACCGCCTCGTCGATCTCGGCATCAAGATCATCGAGGACGGCGATGCGCTGGTTCATGTCTCCGGCCATCCGCGGCGCAGCGAATTGCGCAAGATGTATGAATGGGTACGGCCGCAGATCGGCGTTCCAGTGCATGGCGAGGCCGCGCATCTGGTGGCGCAGGGCTCGCTGATGTCGACGTCGGGCATCGGCCAGGTGGCGCAGGTGCGCGACGGCGACATGCTGCGGCTTGCTCCCGGCCCTGCCACGATCATCGACCAGGTGCCGTTCGGCCGCATCTACAAGGACGGCAGGTTGATCGGCACCGACCAGGCGATGGGCATTCGCGACCGTCGCAAACTGTCCTTTGCCGGCCATGTCGCGGTCAATGTGGTGCTGGACGAGAAGTATGAGCTCGCCGGCGATCCCGATCTGGTCGCAATCGGCGTCGCCGAGGCCGACGCCAGAGGCGAGACGCTGGAGGACCTGATGATCGATGCGGCAATCGGCGCGGTGGACTCCATCCCCCGTCAGCGCCGAAAAGACCTCGATCTGGTGCAGGAGGCGGTACGCCGTGCCGTACGTGGCGCCGCCAACGAAGCCTGGGGCAAGAAACCGCTGGTGACTGTATTTGTCACGCGGTGACGAATAGGGAATAGGGGAATAAGGCAGTAGGGGAGTAGGGGAGAATGAGCCGTTGCTTTTCTTCTGTCTTGTTTCCCTACTCCCTTACTCCCCTAAAGCGGAGCGCTCTATGCTTGGACGCCTGAACCATGTCGCGCTTGCGGTGCCGGATCTGGCTGCGGCTGTCGCTTGCTATCGCGACACGCTAGGCGCCGAAGTGAGCGAACCACAGGCGCTGCCCGGGCATGGCGTCACCGTGGTGTTCGTCAATGTCGGCAACACCAAGATCGAGTTGCTGGAGCCGCTCGGCGAGGGTTCGCCGATCGCGGCTTTCCTCGAGAAGAACCCGTCGGGCGGCATGCACCATCTCTGCTATGAGGTCGACGATATCCTTACCGCGCGGGACCGGCTCCAGGCGGCCGGCGCCCGGGTTCTGGGCGACGGCAAGCCGAAGACCGGCGCGCATGGCAAGCCTGTGCTGTTCCTGCATCCGAAGGATTTCTTCGGCACGCTGATCGAACTGGAGCAACCATGAGCTGGGTTTCGTTCACCGCACTGTTTTTCGCGACCTGGTGGGTGGTGCTGTTTGCCGTTCTGCCGTTCAGCGTCAGGACGCAGGATGACGATCGTGACGTGACGCTGGGCACGGTGCCTAGCGCGCCGCGCGGACCACATATGCTGCGTGCGGTGATCCGCACCACCGTCGCCACGGCGGTGCTCATGGGCATTTTCTACGGCCTGACGCACGGGCTGGGATATAGCCTCAACGACATCCCGCACATCGTGCCGGAATTCGGCCAGGCCACGGCAAAATAGCAGCATTCAAACCGGCTCTTGCGCTTCGGGCGAGGTCATGCCGCCATTCGGCGCCGGCTCATCTGTTCAGGCTTCAAAAATCATGACGCAGGGTAAGGTGGTTTGGCAACGCATTGCGCTAAGCAGGTGATTGCACAAAAAAAATGCAAGGCACAAGGCCTTGCAATTTAAACGCGTCCGATCTGTTTCCGGTTTCCGGCGGCAGCGAGTAACCGCGCCTAGATCGCATCCTCCCAAGACTTTGACCGCGTAGGAGAACAGATTTTTCTCTGCTCTCTCGGTTATCGGGGCACATTAGCCCAACGGAAATGAAAATGTCACGAAGAATTTTGCCTTGAAACGGGCATTCTCGTGCTGCACTGCACAATAGTACGGCAGGCTTTGCTTGGGAAACCACCAGCCGGGCGTTTTATGCAACCGTGGCTCCTTCGATCGTCCAGCATTCGCGGCGCGCGCGAGGGGTGCTCAAAACGTTTTCATTCCGCGCGCCACGCCGTTCGTAAGCTGAATTTCCGATTTCCGGGTCGATGCGTCCGGGTTCCCATTGCGCCATGAAATGGCTATGAAGCCGGGGCAAGCAAGCCTGCGTCGCACCGATTCTGGCGCGGCCTCCTCATTCACGGACCAGTCCATGCGTTTGTCGCGCTATTTCCTGCCCATCCTCAAAGAGAATCCGCGCGAGGCGGAGATCGTCTCGCATCGGCTGATGCTGCGCGCCGGCATGATCCGCCAGCAGGGGCAGGGCAGTTTTTCCTGGCTGCCGCTGGGCAAACGGGTCCTGGACAAGGTCTGCCAGATCATCCGCGAGGAACAGAACCGCGCCGGCGCGCTGGAAATCCTGATGCCGACCATCCAGTCGGCCGACCTTTGGCGCGAAAGCGGCCGCTATAACGACTACGGCAAGGAGATGTTGCGCATCAAGGACCGCCAGGACCGCGACATGCTTTACGGCCCGACCAACGAGGAAATGGTCACCGAGATCTTCCGCGCCTATGTAAAGTCCTACAAGGACTTGCCGCTCAACCTCTACCACATCCAGTGGAAGTTCCGCGACGAGGTGCGGCCGCGCTTCGGCGTCATGCGGAGCCGGGAATTCCTGATGAAGGATGCCTACTCCTTCGATCTCGACTTCGAAGGCGCGAGAGCCGCCTACAACAGGATGTTCGTGTCCTATCTCCGGACCTTCACCCGCATGGGCCTACAGGCGATCCCGATGCGGGCCGACACCGGTCCGATCGGCGGCGATCTCAGCCATGAATTCATCATCCTGGCCGACACCGGCGAGAGCCAGGTGTTCTGCCATCGCGATTATCTGTCGCTCGGCGTGCCCGGAGCCAACACCGATTTCTCCAACGACGCCGAGATATCAGGCATCGTCAAGACCTGGACGACGCCTTACGCCGCGACCGACGAAATGCATGACGAAGCGGCCTGGGCTGAGGTTCCCGACAGCGACAAGGTTTCGGCGCGCGGCATCGAAGTCGGCCATATCTTCCATTTCGGCGAGAAATACTCCAAGCCGATGGGCGCCAAGGTGACCGGGCCCGACGGCAAGGATCATTTCGCTTCCGGCGGTTCCTACGGCATCGGCCCGTCGCGGCTGGTTGCGGCGATCATCGAAGCCAGCCATGACGAGAACGGCATCATCTGGCCGGAAGCGGTGGCGCCGTTCGACATCGGCCTGATCAACATGAAAGCCGGCGATGCCGATTGCGACCGTGTCTGCGATGAACTCAACGCAGCTTTCACTGCCGCCGGCAAGGATGTGCTCTATGACGACACCGACCAGCGGCCGGGCGGCAAGTTCGCCACCGCCGACCTGATCGGCCTGCCCTGGCAGGTGATCGTCGGACCGCGCGGCGTGGCCGCCGGCGAGGTCGAGATCAAGAACCGCAAGACCGGCGAGCGCGTGACGCTGCCGATCGCCGATGCGAAAAAACGCTTCGGTGCCGCCGCATGAGCGAGGCGGCGGCAGCGAGACCGGCAGGCGCCGGACCGTTTTCCATCTTCGAACGCACGGTGGCGTGGCGCTATCTGCGCTCGCGACGCAAGGAGACGGTGATCTCGGTCATCGCCTCGATCTCCTTCCTCGGCATCATGCTGGGAGTGGCGACGCTGATCGTGGTGATGGCCGTCATGAACGGGTTCAGGGCCGAGCTGCTCACCCGCATCCTCGGCGTAAACGGCCATCTGATCGTGCAGCCGCTGGATTCGCCGCTTGAGGACTATGCGCAGGTCGCCGGCCGCATCAACGGCGTGGCCGGCGTGAAATACGCCATTCCGCTGATCGACGGCCAGGTGCTGGCGCAAGGTAATGTCGGCGGCGGCTCCGGCGCGCTGGTGCGCGGCATCAGGGGCGAGGACCTGGGCAAGATTGCCATCGTCGCCAACAACATCAAGCAGGGCTCGATCGCCGATTTCGACACGGGCGAGGGCGTCGCCATCGGCAAGCGCATGGCGGAGAATCTCGGCCTGGCGCTCGGCGACACGATCACGCTGATCTCGCCGGACGGCGACGTGACGCCGCTCGGCACGACGCCGCGCATGAAAGGCTACAAGATCGCGGCGATCTTCGAAGTCGGCATGTCGGAATATGACGCCTCCATCGTCTACATGCCCTTTTCCGAGGCGCAGCTCTATTTCAACATGGATGGGCGAGCCCAGACGATCGAGATCTATGTCGACAATCCCGATGATGTCGACGCGCTGAAACCGAAGGTGGAAGAGGCGGCGCAGCGACCCATCGACCTCGTCGACTGGCGGCAGCGCAACGAGACCTTCTTTTCCGCCCTGCAGGTGGAGCGCAACGTCATGTTCATGATCCTGACCCTGATCGTTCTGGTGGCGGCGCTCAACATCATCTCCGGGCTGGTCATGCTGGTGAAAGACAAGGGGCACGACATCGCCATCCTGCGCACCATGGGCGCCTCGCGCGGCGCCATCCTGCGCATCTTCCTGATGACGGGCGCGGCGATCGGCGTCACCGGCACCATCGCCGGCGTGCTGCTCGGCGTGGTCATCTGCCTCAACATCGAATCGATCCGCGAGTTCTTTTCCTGGATGACGGGCAAGGTGCTGTTCAATCCGGAGCTCTATTTCCTCAGCCAGTTGCCGGCGAAGATGGATCCGCGCGAGACGACCTATGTCGTCATCATGGCGCTCGGCCTGTCCTTCCTGGCGACGTTGTTTCCGGCATGGCGGGCGGCCCGCCTCGATCCGGTCGAAGCGCTGAGGTACGAATGATGGCGCAGGCCATTATCGAGTTGAAGAGCGTCGAGCGGCACTATGTCCAGGGGCCGCGCAAGCTCACCATTCTGAACGGTGCGGACTTCTCGCTGAAGCGCGGCGAGATGGTGGCGCTGGTGGCGCCGTCCGGCACCGGCAAATCGACGCTGCTGCATACGGCAGGGCTCTTGGAACGGCCCGACGCCGGCGACGTGATTCTCTCCGGCCGGGCCTGCGGCCGGCTATCCGATGACGAGCGCACCTCGATCCGCCGCAACGATGTCGGCTTCGTCTACCAGTTCCACCATCTGCTGCCGGAGTTTTCGGCGCTGGAAAACATCATGATGCCGCAGCTCATCAAAGGGCTGCCGCGCAAGGAGGCGGCCGAGCGCGCGGCGCAGCTGCTCGACTACATGCAGATCGGCAAGCGCGCATCGCACCGGCCGTCCGAACTGTCGGGCGGCGAGCAACAGCGCGTGGCAATCGCACGCGCGGTCGCCAATGCGCCGCTGGTGCTGCTGGCGGACGAGCCCACCGGGAATCTCGACCCGGTCACTGCCTCCTATGTGTTCGAGGCGCTGGAGGCATTGGTGCGGCAATCCGGCCTCGCGGCGCTGATCGCCACCCACAATCACCAGCTGGCAGCGCGCATGGACCGGCGCGTCACCCTGGCCGAGGGCAAGGTGGTGCCGCTCTAAGGGGTACCTCGATGTCCGCTGCGAGATTGGGTTCAACCTTAACAACGTCCAGCGAGATTTCCGCGGGTTTAGTTTGCCTTCGGGGATACTGATCCCTCCGGGAGTCCTCTGGATCAGAACCGCCAGTGAGCCTTCAGTGCGATCAGGGCGGAAGAGATCGCGGTCATCACCAGGATGAGCAGCCAGGGTTACAAAGTTGCGCGAGAGGCGCCACCGGCGGCCTTGCCTCATGCGCTTTCGCCAGCGATCAGCTTGATTGGCGCCTTGGTGTTGCCTCACGTCATCACTCGGCAGTCGTAGCTTACCCACTATTGTCTCGACTGAGATTGAGGGCAGCAGGCGCTCATCCCATACGCTAACTGACGATAGCGTCGCCGACATCTTCCTGACCTGTTGATAGGTCCCGCGCCGTCAACCTTTTCTTAACCCTGCCGGTTTGATCGCTCGAAAATTCCGGCTGCGGACGGATGCCGCTCGTTGACTTTGAAACAAAATTAGAACAAATTGCGAACATATCAACAACAGGAGAGAGTTATGACCGATCTGGTTCAGGATGTCATCTCGCTGGTTTGCATGAGCACCTTCCTCATTTCCATGGCGATCTGGATCGGAGCCATGTGAGGTGACCGTCTCTGCAGTCGCTGTTCCGGCGGACGAAAGTCCGCTTTGCCGTTAAGCCTTTCTTGCCGCCCATGGCGCTAGGGTGTCGCTCCTGAAAGCAGGAGCGCCGCGTGTCGCCCATCGTCGCCGCCTTCCTCGTGGCCAGCAATCTAGGGCTGATTTTTCTCCTGATGAGCGTGCCGCTTGGTTTGCGCACAATCAGGCTCAGCCGCACGGTCGCGGCCGACCGGCAGCGTCTGTGGCAGGCGCTGTGGCCGCTCGGGAGCAATGCCGGCTGGTCCGGCGAAATCCTCTCGGCAGAGATGCTGGGCGAGGGAGTGGTCCGCACCAGAATGTCCTGGGAGGGCCGGGACGGCCTGCCGATCGAACGCAAGGCCCTGCTCGAGAATGTCGTGCATGGCAGGTGCTTTTCGATGCGCGTCATCGAGGACACGGCGCTCGATCCGTCTTTCTGGGCGCATTATCGGGAAACCGCGCAGTTGGTCTCGATTGGCGAGGCCACCCGGGTTACGCTCACCCAGACCGACCGTTACCGCGGCGTGGCCTTCCTGGCGTTCCGCTATTTCGCCATGCGCCGCGAACTCGCCAAGCTGGATGGCTGGGCCAGGACAGGGCGGTATCGCAAGGGCGGCTGGTTCGAACATCCGCTGAGTCAGCTCGGCTTCGCCGCTCTCTCGGCATTCATCCTGTGGCCGTTCTTCGGGCTTCACCGCGGCGGGCTTGCTCTGGCCGCGATCCTGACTTCCGTTGTCGCCCTGCACGAGCTCGGCCACATGGCGGCATTCCGCCTGATGGGCCACCGCAGGGCGCGCATGATCTTCATCCCGCTGCTCGGCGGCCTCGCCATTGGCGGCCGGCCCTATGACAGCCGTTTCGAAGTTGCGTTCGTGGCGCTGATGGGCGCCGGGTTCTCTGCTTTCCTGGTGCCGTTGGCGATGATGGGCAGCACGTTTGCAAGCGCGGAAGGGCACTGGCTTGCCGCGACATTGCTGGCGACACTGGCGGGCTGTGCTGCCCTGTTCAACATCGCCAATCTGGTGCCGGTGTGGAAATTCGATGGCGGCCAGGTGCTGCGCCAGATCTGCCCGGGGCCGGTCGCGCTGGCGCTGGCCTCCTTCTTCCTGCTCTCGGCGTTCCTGGCGCTTGGCTGGCGGGCCGGCTTTTCCATCGGCTTTCTGCTCGCGGCCGGCGCGGTCTTTGCAATCCTCAGCCTTCTGACAGCGGGCAGCGGGGTGAGGCCGCGCCACGAACTGAAGCCGATCCGCACGGCCGACCGTTTCGTCATCGCCGGCGCGCTGCTGGCGGTGTTCGTCATCCACGGTTATGGAGTGCTCTGGGCGTCGGCACGGCTGATCTGAGCTGTCCGGGAAGCGTTCAGCCGGCCTCGCGGGCTGTTTCCAAGGGCAAGGCCGTAGCCGGGCCGAAGACATCCTCGAACGCTGATTTCAGCGCCAGATCGAGATCGGCCATCGTCACCGGCAGCCCGAGATCGACAAGGCTGGTGACGCCGTGGTCCTGCACGCCGCACGGCACGATACCACTGAAATGGCCGAGGTCCGGCTCGACATTGATGGCGATGCCGTGAAAACTCACCCAGCGCCTGAGCCGAATACCTATTGCCGCGATCTTGTCCTCCGCGGCAGAGCCGTCCGGCAGGGCAGGGCGATCGGGCCGCACCACCCAGACGCCGACGCGATCCTCACGGCGCTCGCCATTGACGTTGAAGGCGGCGAGCGTGCCGATGATCCACTGTTCGAGGGCGGCGACGAAGGCGCGCACATCCTCGCGGCGGCGTTTCAGGTCGAGCATGACGTAGGCGACGCGCTGGCCCGGCCCATGATAGGTGTATTCGCCGCCGCGGCCGGCCGAAAACACCGGGAACCGGTTGGCGTCGATCAGGTCCTCGCTGCGCGCACTGGTGCCGGCGGTATAGAGCGGCGGATGCTCGACCAGCCAGACCATCTCGCCGGCGGCCCCGCTGCGGATCGCTTCGGCGCGCGCCTCCATGAAGGCAAGCGCCTCGGGATAGGCGGTGAGGCCGGGCTCGATCGCCCATTCGACGGGCGCCGAACCGGGCAAAGGCAGGAACGACGTGGCGATCTGGCTGCGTTCTGGCATGGGGTGTCCCTTGTTGTACTCCATATGGCGATATCGGGCCGAAACGTCCAGTTCGCGGCGCATTTTGGCGCTTTGATCCGTTATGGCAATTCCCAGCGATTAAATGCTCGGGGCGCACTTGTTTCGCCGGAAACGATTTGCTACACGCCGCGAGCCGGTCGGTTCCGGCTCCTACCACGTGCGGTCGTGGCGGAATTGGTAGACGCGCAGCGTTGAGGTCGCTGTGGGGCAACCCGTGGAAGTTCGAGTCTTCTCGACCGCACCATTCTCTCTCCCCAGAATCTGATTTGTAGCGGCACCTCCAGCCCTACGGGCACCGCGCATTTCGTTTGATATTCCCGCGCGTTACGCCAGTTTCTTTTTGGGCGTCGGATTTTCCCGAAACCGGTTTCCACTTTCGGGTCCGATGTTCTAGACCTGAGACGCACCTTTTCCAGGATTGCAATGGCGGGAGGCGCTGGTGGAAGGCCAGGACGAACGGACGACCGGCGCTGGGGGCGCTGACGAACACCGCGCCGACATCTACGGTGAGGACGGCGCTGTCCTTTCGTCCTTTCTCGCCCAGATCGGCGCGGCGATCGCCGACCGCGATACGCTCACGCTCAAGCGTGAGGTCGACGACCTGCACCAGTCTGAAATGGGCGACCTGATCGAGGCGCTGCATCCCGACCAGCGGCGCGCCCTTGTCGAGCTTTTGGGGGCCGACTTCGATTTTTCCGCGCTGACCGAGGTCGACGAGGCGATCCGGATGGACATCGTCGACAATCTGCCCAACGCGCAGATTGCCCAGGCGGTGCAGGAACTCGATTCCGACGACGCGGTCTACATCCTCGAGGATCTCGAACCGGAGGACCAGGACGAGATCCTGTCGCAGCTGCCGTTTACCGAGCGCATCAGGCTACGTCGCTCGCTCGACTACCCCGAGGAGACCGCCGGGCGGCGCATGCAGACGGAGTTCGTCGCGGTGCCGCCGTTCTGGACGGTCGGCCAGACCATCGACTACATGCGCGAGGACAAGAACCTTCCCGACCGCTTCAGCCAGATCTTCGTCATCGACCCGAGCTTCAAGCTGCTTGGCGCCATAGACCTCGACCAGATCCTGCGCACCAAGCGCTCGGTCAAGGTCGAGGAGGTCATGCATGAGACGCGGCACGCCATTCCGGCCACGATGGACCAGGAAGAGGCCGCGCGGGAGTTCGAGCAATATGACCTTCTGTCGGCCGCCGTCGTCGACGAGAACGAGCGGCTGGTCGGCGTGCTGACCATCGACGACGTCGTCGACGTCATCCAGCAGGAAGCCGAGGAAGATCTCCTGCGCATGGGCGGCGTCGGCGACGAAGAGCTTTCCGACAGCATCTTTTCGACCTCGCGTTCGCGTGTGCCATGGCTGCTTGTCAATCTCCTGACCGCCTTCCTCGCGGCATCGGTGATCGGCCTGTTCGACCACACGATCGAGCGCATTGTGGCGCTCGCCGTGCTGATGCCGATCGTGGCCGGGATGGGCGGCAATGCCGGTTCGCAGACCATGACCGTCACCGTGCGGGCGCTGGCGACAAGGGATCTCGACATCTACAATGCCGGCCGCATCATTCGCCGCGAGATAGGCGTGGGCTTCATCAACGGCATCGTTTTCGCCATATTGATCGGCATCGTAGCCGCCGTCTGGTTCCGCGATGCCAATCTGGGCGGCATCATCGCCGCGGCCATGATCATCAACATGTTCGTTGCGGCCCTTGCCGGCATCCTGATCCCGCTGCTGCTCGACCGCTTCAAGGTCGATCCCGCGGTCGCTTCGGCGGTCTTTGTCACCACGGTCACCGACGTCGTTGGTTTCTTCGCCTTTCTCGGCCTTGCCACGTGGTGGTTCGGCGTCCATTGATCAGGCTCAATTGACTTTTACGTAAATGCCGTGCGAGGCTCGGCGACAGGCAGACTGCGGCCTATTCCGGCAGGTCTGCCGCGGACGGAGAGCAGCAATCGCCAATCTCCGGCTATGGGGCGAGAATGCGGGAATATTATTCGATCACCGAGCTGACGCGCGAATTCGACGTGTCGACACGGACGTTGCGCTTCTACGAGGACGAGGGCCTGGTGCAGCCGGTGCGGCGGGGCCGCACGCGGCTGTTTCGTCCATCCGACCGACACCTGATCCGGCAGATCATGCGCGGAAAACGGCTCGGCTTCTCGATCAACGAGATCCGCGAAATCATCCAGATGTACAAGGAACCGCCCGGCGAGGTCGGCCAGCTCAAGCTGATGATCAAGCGCATCGAGGAAAAGCGCGAGGATCTGAGGCAAAAGCGCCGCGACCTCGAGGAGACATTGGCCGAACTCGACCAGGCCGAGGAATCCTGCGTTGAGCGGCTGGTCGAGCTCGGGGTTAATACGTAGCGGCCTTCCAGGCAGGACAATCGCTTTAGAGTCGGCGCCGCCCCTCATCGCCCTGCCGGGCACTTCTCCCCGTATAGTGACGGGGAGAAGGGGGCTGACCGTGATCTCGGTCTCTTTCCTGCAACGCTGGTGGCTGGCGAAACCGCTGATGACAGCGCCCCTCTCCCCGTCACTATACGGGGAGAGGATGCCGGCAGGCAGGTGAGGGGCGGCGCCGACATCGACAAATTGTTGGTCTCCGCCACAAATCGGAAACCGTTATCTTCCCGATATGGCTCTGGCAGCCGGCGTTCAGATGCTCAAATCCAGCGCCGCACTCTTTTGGCATAGTCGCGGTATTTTTTGCCGAACTTTGCCGACAGCATCTTTTCTTCCTTTTCCACCGCGACCTTCTGCGTGACGAAGGCGGCGACGAAGGCGAGCGGCAGGAACCAGACGATCCCGGAGATGAAGGCGACGCCAATCAACAGCAGCGTGTTGGCGAGGTACATCGGATTGCGGGTGACGCCGAAAGGACCCGTGGTGACGAGATGGTCCGGCACGGCGTTGGGGTTGAGCGTGGTCTTGGCCCGCGTCATGGTGCGGATGGCGGTGAACCAGAGTGCGGCGACGCCGAACAGCGCCACCCAGCCGGCCGCGTAGAGGAGGTCGCCCAGGAGGTCGCCGATCCAGGGCAGGGGAAAAAGCAAGCCGAGCGCGATGCTGATGGCGATGGCGGCGATATAGATCAGCGGCGGCCATGGTATTAGCCCAGGTTTGGGCAGGGTCTCGGTCATTCGACACCTTCCTCCGTCATCTTGCTGTCGGTCTGGGCCGTGCAGGTGCCGGCGAGATCCGCCAGATGCGCTCTCCATTCGGCGGTCTGGTCGTTCTTGTAGAGCCGATCAAGCGTTGCCTCGCCCTCCAGCGTGTCCAGCATGCACCCACAATAGCTCGAACAGAACTTGCTGTCGCGCTGCTGCTCGCACGAGATCTGGCAGGTCTTGAGAAAGTTCACCTGCGGGGTTTCGACCTTGGCCGGCATTACTTGCGAGAACAACCAGACACTGCCGATCAGCAGCGGCTGGTGAATCAGGTAGAAGGCCAGGCTGTGCCGGCCGATGAAGCCCAGCGGGTTGGACCAGCGCCCGGGTGCCACATCCGCCAGGCGCGCCAAGGCGCCGAAGCCGGAGGCAAGCTTGGTCGCTCCGAGGCCCACAAGCACCGCACCGAACCACGGGAACAGCGGGACATAGTCGTTGGAGTGTGGGTTGACCGCGGAAAGGCCGACCCACCACAGCCAGGGGTGATCGAACGATTCCAGCCGAAAATAGAAGGGAATGGCGATGACCGCCGCGGCGATCGGCAGTGTGAGCAGCGCCGGCAGGCGCAGGAATGCCAGCCCGAGCAGGCTCGCCAGCGCGATCTGGTGCAGGATGCCGAAGAAGATCCACCCGTCCGGCGTGGCGATACGGGTGGCGACCGAAATGGCGATCGCCGCTCCGACGACCATGGCGAATCGTCTCCAGAAGCCGTTCCAGCGGATCTCTTTGCCATGGGCGAGATACAGGCTGACGCCGACCAGGAACAGGAAGGTCGAGGCGATGCAGCGAGCATAGAACTTCCACCAGCCGAAGGCGGTCAGGCCGGGATCGGTGTAGCCGAAGAATTCCAGGTCCCAAGTGAAATGGTAGCTCGCCATGGCGACCAGCGCGATGCCGCGCAGCATGTCGATGGCGACGATTCGCTTGGTCTTCGGCAACTCCGCTGTGGGCATGGTCGGCGTCTGGATGCTCATGGTCTCGCGATCTGATTCAGCCCCGCACGAGGACTATCACGGTTACGCCGGACAAAAGAAGGCCGTGAGCTTCGATACGGACGATCAGCCGGCGCTGCATCAGGCACCCCTTTAGGCCAGCACCGGAAAGCCTTTGACCGGCTTCGTTTTAACCGGGGCACGTCGGTTTCCTGTTACCGGTCGCGAAATGATGGCCGCAGATTTGGCTGGTGATTCTGCTTTGGGGAAGCAATGTCCACGCATGTGCGCCATCCGATCTGGCTACCGGCCCTCAAGGCCGCGGATGCCCGCACCTTCGCCTCGCTCTACGCGGTCGAATCCTTCGCTCGCGCCACGGTGTCGAGCGTCATCCCGATCCAGGCCTACGAGATCCTCCACAACGAGCAGATCGTCTCGATCCTCTACACCATAGTGGCGATGCTCGGCCTGTCGGTGACCCTGTTCATGCCGATGCTGATCCAGCGCTTCGCGCGGCGCTGGGTCTACACGGCGGGCGCCTGCCTGCTGGCGATCGGCTCGCTGTTCTTCGTCACGCATACGCTCGCCGGGCAATTGGCCGGCATGCTGTGCCGTGTCATGGGCGCCAGCGCGCTGTCGATCACGCTCAACCTCTACATCATGGACCACATCCGCAAGACCGATTTCATGCAGGCCGAATCGCTGCGCATGGCGTGGTCGATGTTTGCCTGGACGGGTGGGCCGACGCTCGGCATCTTTCTCTACACGCGCTTCGGCATCTATGCCGCGCATGGCGCGGTCGCCGTATTCGCCTTGGCCCTGCTGGCGTTGTTCTGGACCTACCGGCTCGGCGACAATCCCTCGATCCGGCCGGGCAAGACGCGCCCGGTCAACCCGCTGGCCAATATCGGCCGCTTCGTCGCGCAGCCGAGGCTGAGGCTGGCCTGGCTGATCGCCTTCGGCCGCTCCTGCTTCTGGACGACATTTTTCGTCTATGGCCCGCTGTTCATGGTCATCACCGGTGAGGGCGAACTTGCCGGCGGCATTCTGGTTTCGGCAGGCAACGCGCTTTTGTTCATGGCGATTTTCTGGGGCAAGGCCGGCAAGCGCTTCGGCGGCCGCAGGACCATGACTTTTGCCTATTTCGCCATGTCGGTGGTGCTGCTGGCGGCGGGTGCCGTCGGCGAAAGCGCGCCGCTCGTCACCGGCGCCTTCCTGCTGTGCGGCGCCTTCTTCACCATCGCGCTCGACGCGCTGGGCTCGACCGCCTTCATGCGCTCGGTCCGCTCTTATGAGCGGGCGCAGATGGCTGCGGTCTACCGCACTTATCTCGACTTTTCCGAACTGACGCCGCCGCTGGTCTACTCGGTGGTGCTGGCCTTTTTCGGACTGGGCTCGGTTTTCGTCACGCTCGGCCTGCTTGCGGCGGTCTGCGGTTATGTCACCTGGCGGTATCTGCCGAAGTCGCTGTGAAGCTTACGGCACAAGCGCAGCATGTCGTTCGCGTACCCAATCGTGGAAGCGGTGGAGGTCGTACTCCTCCGGCATCAGCACGCCGGCCTTATGGCGCATGGAGCGCAGCCCTTTCTGGTTGACCTCGCAGATCGCGGCATCCTCCTCCAGCACCTGGGTGCCGAATCCGACGATGTTGTCGATGTCGGTGGCGGCGAGCGCGTCGGGCGCGAACAGCCATTCGGCGGTCAATTCGGTCTGCTCGGGGCCAAGCGGCACCAGCCGTACGGACCTGACATAGTCGACGTGGCCGACGATGAACATCGAGGGCAGGCTGGTGGCGTAGGTCTGGCCGGCGGCGCGCTCGGCCGGCGTCAGGCCCGAAAAGACCGGCCCATGCGCCTGGCCGTCACGTGACCATGTTTCGGCACCCGCCCGCAGCCCGCCGGAAAATTCCGGCGCGTCATTGTCGGCATGGCGGGTCCATTCGGGGTCGTCATGCCGGCCCATCAGGCCGCGGCCGTAGATCGGCACCAGCCGCGACAGGTCCTTGTGGACGCCGGGGCAATGCAGGCATTCGTTGAAGTTTTCCCAGAAGATCTTCCAGTTGCAGTTCATCACCTTGCGCAGCACATGGCCCGATACCAGCGATTCCAGCGGCCAGTTGCCGAGATCGCCGGAGGCCGGGTCGAAGGATGAGTGCGCCGAGCCGGCGGCATCTTCCGCGAGATTGACGAAGACGAAGCCGCGCCAGACCGACAGCGCGACGCGATAGAGCGGATGGTCCGCCTTGTCGAAACCTTCGGGCAGCGTTTTCGATGGCACGCGCACGAGCTCGCCGCGCAGCGAATAGGACCATGCGTGGTAGGGGCAGGTGATCAGCCGCGCCCTCAGCCGCCCCTCGCGTTCCTGGCAAAGCTGCGAGCCGCGATGCCGGCAGGTGTTGTGGAAGGCGCGCAGTTCGCCGGTATCGTCACGCAGCACGACGATCTCCTGGCTGCCGACACGGAAGGTGCGGAAAGCCAGCGGTTGGGCGAGATCAGCTTCACGGCAGACGAGCAGCCAGTTCCTGTACCAGATGGCGTCGAGGTCGCGCTGGTAGGCCGCCGCATCCCAATAGGCCGAGGACGGCAATGTCGGCTCGGCCCGGGTGAGGCCGTTATAGGGGGCGTGCTGGCTCTGGACGGGCTGCATGGCTGGCCTCCTGTGAGGATGGCAGCCGACACCCGGCCACGGAAATTGTCAATTGCAGCGGAGCAAGCGGCCGGACGGCGCTAAAGCGCTTGTCGCCGTCGGAATTTGGTTTGCCGGATGCGGCGATTTTCCCTATAGTCACCTTCGTCGTCGGTTCCGATTGGAGCCAAGAGGGAATGCGGTGCGGGCAGATTTGTTGCCCAATGCCGTGGCTGCCCCCGCAACTGTGTGCGGTAGTCCTCTCCATATGCCACTGAAGATTTTCTTCGGGAAGGTGGGGAAGGGCGCTGATCCGCGAGCCAGGAGACCTGCCGGCGACAGGAAACTGACTTCGATGCCCTCGGGTGGAGGGTGAAAGGACAAGACATGAATACCGCTTCCGTCTCCCTCGGCGCCTCCATCTCCTCGCAGTCGCGCCTCCTGCAGCTCGCGCTCGCGGCGCTGCTCGGCGTTTTCGTCGTAGGCTTTGTCGGTTTCTCGCATATCGACGCGGTCCACAATGCCGCGCACGACTATCGCCACTCGATGGCGTTTCCCTGCCACTGATAGGGATTTGACATCATGAACCTGTTTCGCAACGTCGTGTTCATCGCGGCGATCGCAGGGCTCGTGGCAGGTGTCGTTCTCGCCTGCATGCAGGCCTATGCCACCGTGCCGTTGATCCTGAAGGCGGAAGTCTACGAACAGGCCGGCGGCGGCCACCACCACGACCATACCGCACCGGCCCCGACCGACAACAACGCCATGAACTCTGCCGCCCCGGCGGGCAATGCCATGAGCTCCGCCGCGCCGGCAGCCGCTGAAGCTGTTCCGGCTGAAGAGGAAGGCTGGGCGCCGGCCGACGGCTTCGAGCGCTTCGCCTTCAGCGTGCTTGCCAACATCGTCACCGGCATCGGCTTCGCGCTGGTCCTGGTCGCGGTTTCGGAATTCGCCGGCGGCATCGGCAACTGGCGCCAGGGCGTGTTCTGGGGACTGGCCGGCTTTGCCGTGTTCACGCTGGCGCCGGGCCTCGGCCTGCCGCCGGAACTGCCGGCCATGCCTGCCGCCGAGCTTCTGCCACGCCAGATCTGGTGGACGGCGACGGTGGCGGCGACGGCGATCGGCCTTGCCCTGATCGCCTTCCCCAAATCACTGCCGCTGGCGATTCTGGGCGTGGTGTTGATCGTCGCGCCGCATATTGTCGGCGCGCCGCAGCCGGACAGTTTCGAGACGCCGATTCCGGAAGGCCTGCACCATCAGTTCGTGGTGGCGGTAACCGTAACCAACCTGGTGTTCTGGCTCGTGCTCGGCGCTGTCGTCGGCGTGGTGCGCGGACGCTTCACCGGCAGCGCGACGAGCCTGCGCGACAGCTTTGCCTGATCGCGGAAGACTGACCTTCATCATCGGCGGTGCGCGCTCCGGCAAGAGCGCGCACGCCGAAACGCTGATGACGGCCTTGCCTTCGCCATGGACCTACATCGCCACGGCGCAAGCCTATGACGACGAGATGCGGCAGCGCATCGCGTTGCACCGGTCGCGGCGCGGCGAGGGCTGGACGACCATCGATGCACCGCTTGGCCTTGTCGGTGCACTCGAGGCCCTACCGGAGGACCAGCCGGTCCTTGTCGACTGCCTGACGCTCTGGCTGACCAATCACATGCTGGCCGATCATGATGTAGAGGCCGAATGTCGGCGGCTGGCTGACATGCTGTCGCGGCCGCGCGGACCCTGGTTCGTGGTATCCAACGAGGTCGGGCAAGGCATCGTGCCCGACAATGCGCTGGGGCGCCGGTTCCGCGACGCCGCCGGCCGGCTCAACCAGCAGGTCGCGGCGATTGCCGAGACCGTGCTTTTGATGGTGGCGGGGCTGCCGCTCAAGGTGAAGTGACATGACCGACATCGACGAAAAGGACGAAGAGCGCCACCGCGCCAAGATGGCCAAGCGCAAGGCGGTCCAAGACGCCGAGGTGGCGAGCAAGACGGTCGAAAAGGGGCTGCTGATCGTCAACACCGGCCCGGGCAAAGGCAAGACCACGGCTGCCTTTGGCCTGGCGCTGCGGATGCTCGGCTACGGCAAGCGCGTCGGCGTCGTCCAGTTCATCAAGGGCAAATGGCATACGGGTGAGAAGGAGGCCTTCGCCGCCTTCGGCGACCGCGTCGTCTGGCACGCGATGGGCGAGGGGTTCACCTGGGAGACACAGGATCTGAAGCGCGACATCGCGGCGGCCGAGGCCGCCTGGGCCAAGGCGCTGGAGCTGATGGCCGATCCGTCGATCAGTCTCGTCGTGCTCGACGAACTCAACATCGCGCTGCGCTACGAGTATCTCGATCTGGACAAGGTGGTTGCCGCGCTGAAAGCGCGCCGCGAGGGCCTGCATGTCGTCGTCACCGGTCGCAACGCCAAGCCGGCGCTGGTCGAGGCGGCCGACCTGGTGACCGAGATGGGGCTGACCAAACACCATTTCGCGGCGGGCGTGAAGGCGCAGCAGGGGGTGGAGTTTTGAGAGCTGTTGTCCCCTTTTGTGGATGAGCATTCAAGTCGGGTCGCCAAACGCTTCCAGCAGGGCTCACTTCCTTTCCCTCCGGAGGGAGGAAAGGTGGCGCTGCGAAGCAGCGACGGATTGGGGGAAGGCGGTGATCGAACGCGCGGTCCGCAGACAGGCAGGCGCAACCCGGCGGGTGCGAGAACCGCGACTGCCGAGCTCGTCGACCCCCACTCCGTCTCGGCTTCGCCGAGCCACCTCTCCCCCGATCGACGGGGGAGAGGAAAGGCGCGAACCTGTTGCAGCCCGGCTCCCTTCCTCCCCTTCGGGAGAGAACTCACGGGGGGTGAGATCATGCCAGAATGACGATCGCCGAAACCACGCCGAACAGCGCGATCAACAGGCAGTCGGCGACACGATAAAGTTTCAGCGCCCGCCTTATGTCGATGCTGTCGGCTTCGCGCCGGCCGCCTTCGCCCATGAACGCGTCGTCGACCGTTACGCCGCCATAGCTGCGCGGCCCGGCGAGGGCCAGGCCGAGCCCGCCCGCCATCGCCGCCTCCGGCCAGCCGGCATTGGGCGAGCGGTGCTTTTTCGCGTCGCGCCGCACCGCCTGCCATGCGGCTTTCGCGTCGGCGCCTTTCACCAGGAAAGCCGCCAACGTGATGAGCAACGCCGTCAGCCGCGACGCCGGCAGGTTGATCCAATCGTCGAAGCGTGCGGCTGCCCTGCCGAATGCTTCGTGGCGCGGCGTGCGATGGCCGATCATCGAATCGGCGGTGTTGGCGGCCTTGTAGGCGGCGCCGCCGGCGAGGCCGCCGACGCCCGTCCAGAAGGCGGGGGCAACGATGCCGTCGGAAAAATTCTCGGCCAGGCTCTCGATCGCCGCGCGGCAGACGCCGGCCCTGTCGAGGGTTTCGGGATCGCGGCCGACGATGCGCGAGACGGCGGCGCGGCCCATGTCGAGGCCGCCCGAGTCGAGCGCATCGGCGACGGCCTCGACATGCTCATAAAGGCTCCGCTGCGACAGGAACGATGTTGCCAGAAGGGCGGTGATGAACAGTCCCAGGGGAATGAACCAGAGCAGGATCTGCACGCACAGGCCAATTAGCGCCGGCACCAGCACGATGACCAGAAGCGCCTGGACACCACGTTGGCGACGCAGTGCGTCGGGATCAGTGGCGCGGTTGAGCCTGCGATCGAGAAAGGATATCAGCCAGCCAAACCACGTCACGGGATGGCCGATGGCGCGAAACAGCCAGTCGGGGTAGCCCAGCGCGGATTCGATGGCCAATGACAGGAAAGCGATCAGGACTGACATGAAGCTTCTTGAAGGAGCGGTGGACCATGGTGGAAGTCTCGGCCGGGCAAGGGCGCTTTTCCCCAACGCCCCCCAGCCTTTCGTCGACCTCTCGACCGGAATCAATCCGCACTCCTACCCGCTTTTCGAGCTGCCCGCCACCTCGCTGTCGCGATTGCCGGAAGCGGGGCGGGCGCGTGAGCTGACGGCGATCGCAGCCAGTAGCTATGGTGCGCCCTCGCCAGCCAATGTCGTCGCTGCGCCCGGTACGCAGATCCTGCTGCCGCGCGTGGCATCGCTGGTCGCGCCGGGCAGGGCGCTCGTTCTAGGGCCGACCTATGCCGAACATGCCCGCGCGGCGGCGATCGCGGGGCACGAGGTGACCGAAGTCAGCGATTTCGCTGATCTGGCGAATGCCGACCTTGCCGTCGTGGTCAACCCGAACAACCCGGATGGGCGCATCGTCGAGCGCGACCGGCTGCTGGCGCTGGCCGCCGGTTTGCGCGCCAAGGGCGGGCTGCTGGTCGTCGACGAGGCGTTCATGGATGTCGGCCCGCGCGAACACAGCCTTGCCGGCGATGTCGGCCAGGGCGGCATCGTCGTGCTGCGTTCTTTCGGCAAGTTTTTTGGGCTGGCCGGCCTGCGGCTTGGATTCGCGCTTGCCGATGCGCCGACGGCCCAACGGCTGGAAACGCAATTCGGACCTTGGGCCGTCGCCGGCCCGGCGCTGGAATATGGCATTCGCGCACTTGCCGATATCGGCTGGCAGGACGCGATGCGCGCGTCGCTGGCGGAGGTATCGGCTCGGCTCGACGGGCTGTTCGGTCGTTTCGGCGTGCCTGCCGCGGGCGGCACCACATTGTTCCGCTATCTCAGGCTGTCGGATGCCGCCGGCTTGTTTTCTGTGCTTGGGGAACGCGGCATCCTGCTTCGCCATTTCACCGACCGCCCGCATGTCCTGCGGGCCGGCCTGCCGGGGAACGGGGAGGAGTGGCTGCGGCTTGAATCCGCCCTTGCCGAATGGGCGGCCCGGCGCGAGGATCGAGCGGAAGGTATCAAACCATGATCCATGTCTGCTCGCTGGCAAAGGTCGAGGAAACGGTGGCGAGGACCGGCGCCGAGCGGCTGCTGTCGCTGTTGGCCGCCGGCACCGATGTGCTCCGCCCGGCCTCGATCATGAGGGAAAACCATCTGCACCTGGTCATGCACGACATCGCGGCGGCGCAGGATGGCATGACCATGCCGGGCGAGGAGCATGTGCGCAATCTGCTCGATTTCGCGCGCCGCTGGGACCGCGCAAGGCCGATGGTCGTTCACTGTTATGCCGGCATCAGCCGCTCGACAGCCTCCGCCTATATCATCGCTGCCGCGCTGGCGCCGAAACGCGACGAGGCCGAGCTGGCCCGGACGTTGCGGAGGTTGTCGCCTTCGGCGACGCCCAATCCGCGGCTGATCGCGGTGGCCGACGCGCTGCTTGGTCGAGGCGGCCGCATGATCGCGGCAATCGAAGCGATCGGGCGCGGCGCCGATGCCTTTGAAGGCAACCCGTTCGAACTGAGGATCGACGGCTAGAGGCTACTTCAGCCAATCGGCGAGCTTCGCCTTGCGTACGTCCCTAAGCAGGCTGACGAAACCATCAGCCTGATGTTCCGCTGTCAGCCGACCTTTTTCAGCCGTGGCAATGCTGGCGTCGCCGACCACGCCGTTCGGGTTGAGATCGCTGGCGATCCAGGCGAAGGCGTGGGTGCCGGTGTGCCGCAGCAGCGCGAATTCCTTCTCGGCCTTGGCGACATTGGACACGAAATTGTCGGCCCTGGCCATGTCGACGAGATCCGGCCGGAAATGCAGCATCAGCGAGGTCTCGACGTCGCCGCCATGGATGCCGTGGCGGTCCTCGAGTTCGGTGTACATGCCGGCCGGGCGGCCGAAGCGTTGCCAACTGGTCTTCACCGCCAGCATCTTTTCGCGCACCCGCAATTCGCGCGTGACGATGCCCATGATCTCCTCGTTGCCGCCATGCGAGTTGACGACGACCAGCTTGCGCACGCCTGCCCGCGCAATCGACACGCCAAGCTCGGTCCAGGCGTCCGCCAGCGTCGTTGCCGGCAAAGTAAGCGTGCCCGGCGCGTGAAGATGCTCGTTCGATTTGCCCACCGCCTGGACCGGAAGGATGCGGATGTCGAGATCGTCGGGCAGGCGGGCGATCACCGTGTCGAGCATGCCGTTCATGATCGAGGTGTCGGTCGAGACAGGCAGATGCGGTCCATGCTGCTCGATCGCCGCCACCGGCAGTACGGCGATCGTCGCTTCGGGATCGATCGAGGCATATTCGGTGGTCCGATAGTCACCCCACCACACACGTCTTTTTGCTACGGTCATGTCATGCCTCTTCGATGAACGGTGAGACCTAGCGCGAGATACACGGCGTGTCGATCACCCGGCCGCGATGGCCTCGACCTCGACCTTGAATTCAGGCCGGGCAAATCCGCTGACGATCATCAGGGTCGAGGCCGGCGCGGGGTTCGAAAAAAGCCGGTCGCGAACATCCATATAGGGTCTCAGATGCGCGCGGTCGGTGGCATAGGCGTTGATGCGAACGATATCGCCGAGCCCCAGCCCCGCCTCGCCGAGGATCGCGGCGATGTTCTTGAAGCAAAGCTCGGCCTGGGCGCCGGCGTCTTCGGGGATCTGGTCGTCCGCCGTGATCGCGACCTGGCCTGAACACAACACCAGCCGCTTGCCCGGGGGCACTTCGACGCCGTGACTGTAGCGGGCAAAAGGCGGCTTGATCGACTTCGGGGTGAGGAACTTGAACATGGCAATCTCCTGGATACCGCCAGCCTAAGACTGGATTCATCACAGCTTCAAGATGGCGGTGCATGTCGCCGGTGCGATTGTGGACAGGCGTTTAAAAAATAGGCACGATGCCTCCGGTGCAGCACGACCTTTCCGGCGTTCGCAGATGGCTGTGGTGCAGGCGGGCGGGTCCCGGCGCGAGACGCCGGTGGCATGTGTCTTGCTTCTTGAATCTCTGGTGTCGAGCCTGGCGCGTGGCGCGCCGGAGCAAACAAAGGGTGGTGGTGTCGATGTACGGAAAACTGAAGATGTCGGTAGCGGCGGTGGCCGTGCTTGCGGCGAGCACGCTTGGTGCCGCGGCAAATGAAAAAGTCACCTTCGGCACCAACTGGCTGGCCGAGCCGGAACATGGCGGCTACTACCAGGCCGTGGCCGACGGCACCTATGCCGCCTGCGGCCTCGACGTCACCATCATGCAGGGCGGCCCGCAGGTCAGCGGCCGGCCGATGCTCCTGGCCGGCAAGATCGATTTCTACATGGGCGGCAACCTGCTGTCGGCCTTCGACGCCGTCCAGCAAGGCATTCCGATGCGCGTGGTGGCGGCCGATTTCCAGAAGGATCCGCAGGTCATCATGTCCCATCCCGGCGAGGGGCTGGACAAATGGGAGGACCTGAAGAACGCCGAGCAGTACATTCTGGGTGACGAGGGCGCGCAGACCTTCTTCCAGTGGATGATCATCGAACTCGGCTTCGACGCGGCCAAGCGCGTGCCCTACACCTACAACACTGCTCCCTTCCTCGCCAACAACAAGTCGATCCAGCAAGGCTATGTCACCTCCGAGCCGTTCGCGGTCAAAAAGGAAGGCGGCTTCGTGCCCAACCAGTTCCTGCTCGCCGACTATGGCTGGGACACCTATTCGACGACGATCGAGGTGATGCAGGACACGATCGACAAGAAGCCGGAGGTGGTCCAGTGCTTCGTCGATGGCTCGGCCAAGGGCTGGTACAAATATCTCTACGGCGACAACAAGGCCGCCAACGACATGATCAAGAAAGACAATCCTGACATGACGGATGAGCAGATCGCTTTCTCGATCGAGCAGATGAAGAAGTTCGGCCTGGCCGATTCCGGCGACACCGAGAAGCTCGGCATCGGCGCCATGAACGAGGCGCGGATCAAGAGTTTTTACGACAAGATGGTCAAGGCCAAGGTCACGCCCGCCGGCATCGACATCACGAAAGCCTACACGCTGGCCTTCGTCAACAAGGGCGTCGGGCTCGAGCTGAAGAAATAGGCCGTCCCAGCATGATGCGGGAACAGGTAGCGCAGGCGCCGGCGAACGGGTCCGACACGGCTCCGGCATTGTTGGCGCTGCGGGGCGTCGGCAAGGTCTTTTCCAATGGCGTGACGGCGCTCGCCGACGTCGACCTGACGATCCGGGAAGGGGATTTCCTCAGCCTGCTCGGGCCGTCCGGCTGCGGCAAGTCGACGGCGCTGCGGCTGATCGCCGGCCTGTCAACGCCGACCTCCGGCATGCTCGACTGGCGTGCGGGCGGTTCGCTCGACCGCTCGAACATCGGCTTCGTGTTCCAGGAGCCGACATTGCTGCCCTGGGCCAGCGTCTTCGACAATGTCTGGCTGCCGCTCAGGCTGAAGGGCGTCAGCCGCGCCAAGGCGGCACCGGTGGTGACCGAGATGCTGGCAAGGGTTCATCTCACCGGCTTCGAGAACGCCGTGCCGCGCGAATTGTCGGGCGGCATGAAGATGCGCGTCTCGATCGCACGGGCCCTGGTGACCAAGCCGCGCGTGCTTTTGATGGATGAGCCGTTCGCGGCCCTCGACGAAATCACTCGCTTCAAGCTCAACAACGATCTGCTGGAGTTGTGGCAGGACGAGCGCTTCACCGTCGTCTTCGTCACGCATAGCGTCTTCGAAAGCGTGTTTTTGTCCAACAGGGTTGTCGTGATGGCGGCGCGGCCAGGCAGGATCTTCGACGAGCTTGCCATTGATGCGGCCTATCCGCGCGACGAGGCCTTTCGCACCTCACCC
Source organism: Mesorhizobium sp. B2-1-1 (assembly GCF_006442975.2). Taxonomy (NCBI): domain Bacteria; kingdom Pseudomonadati; phylum Pseudomonadota; class Alphaproteobacteria; order Hyphomicrobiales; family Phyllobacteriaceae; genus Mesorhizobium; species Mesorhizobium sp. B2-1-1. The sequence continues at coordinate 3,140,167 of NZ_CP083954.1, forward strand.
GATTATGCGGCGCTGTGCCGGCAGACGTCCGACGTGCTGGTCAAGGCCATCAACTCAATTGCAGGCTCGCATCATGACGGCCATTGACGGTGCATTGAAACTCGACCCCGAGGAAGCACGCCGCGCGCGCCAGGAGCGGCTCGAGCGGATCGGCCGCTGGGTTCTGCCGCTGGCGATCATGATCCTGGCGATCTGGCTGTGGGACCGTATCTGCGTGTGGAATGAAATTCCGCAATACATCCTGCCGCGTCCCGGTGTGGTGCTGGCAACGCTCTACAACGACGCCGGCCTGCTGTTCTCCGCACTGCTGGTCACCTTGCGCATCACCTTCCTCAGTCTGCTCCTTGCCGTCATCGGCGGCGTCGGGCTGGCGGTGCTGTTCGCGCAGTCGAAATGGGTGGAGATGTCGTTCTTTCCCTTCGCCATCGTGCTGCAGGTGACGCCGATCGTGGCCATCTTCCCGCTGATCAACATCTATGTCGACAACCAGACGACCAAGCTTCTGCTCTGCGCCTGGATTGTCGCCTTCTTTCCGATCCTCTCCAACACCACCCTCGGCCTGAACTCGGTCGACCGCAATCTGCGCGACCTGTTCAAGCTCAACGGCGCAACGCGCTGGCAGCAATTGCGCTATCTCAGGCTGCCGGCGGCGATGCCGTATTTTCTCGGCGGGCTGAAGATCGCCGGCGGCCTGTCGCTGATCGGCGCGGTGGTGGCCGAGTTCGTCGCCGGCGCCACCGGCCAGTCTTCGGGCCTCGCCTCGCGCATCATCGAGGCCGGCTACCGGCTGAACGCGCCCAGGCTGTTCGCGGCGCTGTTCCTGATCTCGCTGACCGGCATCCTGATCTTCCTCGTGCTGTCGCTGATTTCGCATCTCATCTTACGGCGCTGGCACGAGAGCGCGCTGAAGCAGGAGCGGTAGCGCCTTGATTCCGAACACAGGTTCATACCGGCTCGCCAACGCACGCGTTCATCGGTCCGTCACGCCTGGCCTTGCCGCGCCCTTCGACGGCGACGGTTTCGCACTTGCCGACATCGCGGTGGGCGACGGCAAGATTTCCAGCATTGCTGTTCCTGGCAGATCGAACGCACCTGCCGATGAGATCCACCTCGGCGGGCGGATTCTGCTGCCGTGCTTCATCGATTGCCACACCCATATCGACAAGGGCCATATCTGGCCGCGAAAACCCAATCCTGACGGCACTTTCATCGGGGCGCTGAATGCCACAGGTGCCGACCGCACTGACCGCTGGAGTGCCGAGGACGTGGCGCGGCGCATGGATTTCTCGCTGCGCTGCGCCTACGCGCATGGCACCAAAGCACTGCGCACGCATCTGGACAGTGTCCCGCCGCAGGAGGAAATCTCCTGGCCGGTGTTCGAGACGATGCGCGAGAGGTGGCGCGGCCGCATCGAGTTGCAGGGCGCCTGCCTGATTGGCGTCGAGGGCGTGCGCGACAAGAATTGGTTCGACAGGCTGGCCAAAAGGGTGGCCGCCGCCAAGGGCGTGCTTGGCGTCGTCACCTACATGGTGCCGGATCTGGAAGAACTGCTCGACCATGTCTTCTCCCAAGCCGTCAAGCATGGCCTCGATCTCGATTTCCATGCCGACGAGACCGACGACGTCGCGGCGATCTCGCTGAAGAAGATCGCCGAGGCGTCGCTGTGGAGCGGCTTCGAGGGCAAGATCCTCGTCGGCCACTGCTGTTCGCTGGCGCGCCAGCCGGACCTCGAGGTGCTGGACACGCTGGACAAGGTGGCGAAAGCCGGGCTGGCGATCGTCTCGCTGCCGATGTGCAATCTCTATCTGCAGGACCGGCGGCGCGATCAAACCACGCCGCGCTGGCGTGGGGTGACGCTGCTGCACGAGATGAAGGCGAGGGGCATTCCGATCGCGGTCGCTTCCGACAATACCCGCGATCCGTTCTATGCCTATGGCGATCTCGACATGCTGGAGGTCTACCGCATGGCGACGCGCATCCTGCATTTCGATCATCCGGTCGCCGATTGGCCGCAGGCCGTCACGGCAACGCCGGCTGATGTGATGCGGCTCGATGGTTTCGGCACGCTTGCCGCCGGCGGGGATGCCGATTTCATTGTCTTCAAGGGCCGCAGCTGGACGGAATTGCTGTCGCGGCCCGAATCGGATCGCATCGTCGTGCGCGCCGGGCGCGCAATCGACCGGCAATTGCCCGACTATGCCGAACTCGACGAGCTGATGGTGGACTGATGGATATCGCCGCGCTGAAACGCGATCTCGACGGGATAAAACTCGACGACAATCCGGCCATCGTCCAGCAGAAAAGCCGCGATTTCTACTGGTACAGCCCGGTGCTGAAGCAGCAGCTCGATCACGTCACCGGCGATCTTGTCGTGACGCCCAAGAACGAGGCCGAGCTGATCCGCGTGCTCGCCGCCTGCCACCGGCATGGCGTGCCAGTGACGCCGCGCGGCAGCGGCACAGGCAATTACGGCCAGGCGATGCCGCTCTCGGGCGGCGTCGTGCTCAATCTCGCCGAGATGAACGAGATCAAGTCGATCGCGCCGGGGCGTGTGGTGACCGGGCCGGGCGCGGTGCTGGCCGACATCGACAAGGCAACGCGGGCGCATTCAGGGCAGGAACTGCGGCTCTCACCCTCGACCTACAACACCGCCTCGATCGGCGGCTTCATCGCCGGCGGTTCGGGCGGCGTCGGTTCGATCAATTTCGGCGGCTTGCGTGATTTCGGCAATGTGCTGCGCCTGCGCGTGGTAACCATGGAGGCCGAGCCGAGGGCGCTCGAACTCACCGGCGAGGATCTGCACAAGGTGACCCACGCCTACGGCACCAACGGCATCATCATGGAAGTCGAAATGCCGCTGACCGCGGCCTATGAGTGGATCGACATCATTGTCGGCTTCGACGCCTTCATGAATGCGGCGCGCTACGCCAACGCGCTGGCCTGCCAGGACGGCATCCTGACCAAGCTGATCACGCCGATCGCGGCACCGGTGCCGCAGCTCTATTTCAAACGGCACCAGAAATTCCTGAAGGATGGGCAGAGCATCTGCGTCGTCATGGTGGCGCGGCATGGGCTGGACGCCTTTCTCGCTTTCACGCGGCGGGCTGGAGGCGAGGTGGTCTTCAATGCCGCGACGGCGACGCCAGAGGAGAAAAAGGGCCTGCCGCCGGCCTATGAGCTGGCCTGGAATCACACGACGCTCAGGGCGCTGCGAATCGACCCCGACATCACCTATCTGCAGTCGCTCTATCCCTTTCCCAACCAGCTGGCGCTGGTCGAGAAGATGGACGCGATGTTTCCGGGCGAAGTGTTCTCGCATCTGGAGTTCGTGCGGCTGGATGGCAACATCACCTGCTTCGGCCTGCCGCTGGTCAAGTTCACCACCGAGGCGCGGCTCGACGAGATCATCCGCTTGCATGAGGAGAATGGCTGCCCGATCTTCAACCCGCATCGTTACACGCTGGAAGAGGGCGGCATGAAGCAGACCGATGCGGTGCAACTCGCCTTCAAGCGCCAGACCGATCCGCAAGGACTGCTCAATCCCGGCAAGATGATCGCCTGGGAAAACCCGGATTATGATTACCGTTCGGGACGAACTTTTCTGTTCAAGGGGCTGCAGAGGACGGGATGAGGAGAGGTTCGCGCTTGAACACCCCCCTCTGGCCTTCCGGCCCGGGCCCTTCGCTGTCGCTTCGGGCGTTCGTCGCTCGGAAAGCCAAGAAATTGGCTTCCCGTCCGCTGCGCGGACCACTCCTCACCCCCCTCAAGGGGGGAGATCGGCAGCTTAAGCGCTGCCGCCAACCTGCCGCGCTGACAATTGGCGAAAGCAAGGAGATAGTCCGATCTCCCCCCATGCGGGGGAGATGCCCGGCAGGGCAGAGGGGGGTGCCTCGCGCTGACCCAGGCAATGCCTCGCCATGAACATCCTCGTCCTCCACGCCCATCCGGTCGAAACCAGCTTCAATGCCGGCCTGCACCGGACGATCGTCGAGCGACTGACGGCTGCCGGTCATGCTATTGACGACTGCGACCTCTATGCCGAGGACTTCGACCCGCGGCTCTCTCGCCAGGAACGGCTGGACTATCACAATCCGCGCGGCTCCGCCGACCCTGCGGCGCCGTATGTCGAACGCCTGCTGCGCGCCGATGCGCTGGTGCTTTCCTATCCGGTCTGGAATTACGGCTTTCCGGCAATCCTGAAAGGGTTCTTCGACCGCGTCTTCCTGCCCGGCGTGTCGTTCAAGCTGGTCGACGGCAAGGCGCAGCCGTCGCTGCACAACATCAGGAAGATCGCGGCGGTCACCACCTATGGCGGCAGCCGGTTCCGCGCCATGCTGATGGGTGACCCGCCGCGCAAACTGATCAAGCGCATGCTGCGCACCACGGTCAAGCCGGGCGCTTCGGTTTCCTACCTGGCGCATTATTCGATGAACATTTCGAGCGACGAGACGCGCAAGGCGTTCTTGGCCAAGGTCACGGCCAGCATGGACAGATTCTGATGCGCGCGCTGGTGGTTTATTGCCATCCGGTGCCGGAGAGTTTTTGCGCCGCTATCCGCGACACCGCCGTGGAGGTGCTGACGCGAAAGGGCTGGGAGGTGCGGCTGCTCGACCTCTACGCCGAGAAGTTCGATCCGGTGATGAGCTGCGAGGAACGGCGTTTCTACAACAACCAGGCGCCGCAGGACCTTGCGCTGAAGCCGCATTTCGAGCTGCTCAACTGGGCCGAGGCGATCCTCTTCGTCTATCCGACCTGGTGGTACGGGCTGCCGGCGATGCTGAAGGGTTGGCTCGACCGGGTGTGGGCGACGGACGTCGCCTTCAAGCTGCCGGCCGGCAAGGGGCGGATCAAGTCGCTGATGCGGCATGTGACCAAGGTCGGCGTCATCACCACCTGCGGCGCGCCGACATGGTGGAGCGTCGTCGTCGGCCAGCCCGGGCGCAAGACCTTGCTGCGCGGCATGCGCGCGCTGTGCGCCACGCGCTGCCGGACCTTCTTCCTGGCGCACTATCTGATGGACGCCTCGACGCCGAAGACGAGAGCAGCGTTTCTGGCGAAGGTGCGGGCAAAGCTGGAGCGGTTTTGAGGGGGCGAACTGCCTTCTCCCCTTGTGGGAGAAGGGAAAACCGCGCTACGTCTTCACCCGTTCCGATTTCGGATCATACATCGGCTTCAGCGATGCCTCTGCCGCAAACCGCTCGCCGGCGATCTCGATCTCATAGGACGAGGCCAGCACATCCGCCTCGGTCTCGCCCTGGCAGGGCACATAGCCCAGCCCGATCGCGCCGCCGAGATGGTGGCCGTAATTGCCTGAGGTGATCGGACCGACAATCTTGCCGTCGCGCAGGATCGCCTCGTTGTGGAAGAGCAGCGGTTGCGGGTCCTTCAGCCGGAACTGGACCAGCCGGCGGCTCAATCCGGCTTCCTTCTTCTTCAACACCGCGTCGCGACCGATGAAATCGCCCTTGGCCGTCTTCACCGCGAAGCCGAGGCCGGCTTCCAGCACATTGTCTTCGTCGGTGATGTCGTGACCGAAATGGCGGAAAGCCTTTTCGATGCGGCAGGAATCGAGCGTATGCAGCCCGCACAGCTTGAGGCCGACATCGGCGCCGGCCGCTTCGATGGCTTCAAAGACGTGGGCCGCCTGGTCGGTCGAGACATAGAGCTCCCAGCCGAGTTCGCCGACATAGGTGACACGGTGGGCGCGGGCGAGGCCCATGCCGATCTCGATCTCCTGGAACGTGCCGAATGGGTTGTTCTCGTTGGAGAAGTCGTTGGGGCTGACCTTCTGGATCAGTTTTCGCGCATCCGGGCCCATCAGGCAGAGTACGCTTTCGGCAGCGGTTACATCGGTGATGACGACGAACTCATCTGTCAGGTGCTTGCGCAGCCAGGCGAGGTCGCGCTGCAGCGCGGCGCCGGGCACGACGAGGAAATAGGCGGTGTCCGACAGGCGCGACACCGTGAGATCGCTCTCGATGCCGCCGCGCCGGTTGAGCATCTGCGTGTAGACGATCTTGCCCGGCGCCACGTCCAGGTCATTGGCGCAGAGTTTTTGCAGGAAGGCGCAGGCGTCGCGGCCTTCGACGCGGATCTTGCCGAACGAGGTCATGTCGAACAGGCCGACCTTGTTGCGGACGGCGAGGTGCTCCTCGCGCTGGTTGTCGAACCAGTTCTGCCGCTTCCAGGAATAGCGGTACTCGCGCTCCTGTCCCTCGCGCGCGAACCAGTTGGCGCGCTCCCAGCCCGCGACCTCGCCGAACACGGCGCCGCGCGCCTTCAGATGCTCGTGCAGGGGTGAACGGCGCACGCCGCGCGATGTCGCCATCTGGCGATAGGGGAAATGGTCGGCATAGAGCAGGCCGAGTGTTTCGGAGACGCGCTCCTTGAGGTAGCGGCGGTTCTTCTGGAACGGCTGGGCGCGGCGGATGTCGACTTCCCACAGGTCGAACGGTGCCTCGCCGTCGTTGATCCACTGCGCCAGCGCCATGCCGGCGCCGCCTGACGAGACGATGCCGATCGAATTGTAGCCGGTCGCCATCCAGTAGCCACGCAGTTCCGGCGCCTCGCCGAGATAGTAGCGGTCGTCGGGCGTAAAACTCTCGGGGCCGTTGAAGAAGGTGTGGATGCCGGCGGTCGCCAGCATCGGCATGCGGTTGACGCCCATTTCCAGGATCGGCTCGAAATGGTCCATGTCCTCGGGCAACTGATCGAAGCAGAAGTCCTCGCGGATGCCGTCCATGCCCCACGGCTTGGCCACCGGCTCGAAGGCGCCGAGCATCATCTTGCCGGCGTCTTCCTTGTAATAGGCGCACTCGTCGGGCACGCGCAGCACCGGCAGGCGGCTCAGCCCCGGGATCGGCTCGGTGACGAGGTAAAAATGCTCGCAGGCGTGCAGCGGGATGGTGACGCCGTTCTGGGCGCCCAGTTCGCGCGCCCACATGCCGGCGCAGTTGACGACGATGTCGGCCTCGATCGTGCCTTGCTCCTCGCCCTGCGCCCAGGACACGCCGGTGACGCGGCCTGCCTTGGTGTGGACCTTGGTGACCTTCACATTTTCAACGATGGTGGCGCCGCGCTGGCGCGCGCCCTTCGCCAGCGCCATGGCGATGTTGGCGGGGTCGCACTGGCCATCAAGCGGCAGATGCACGGCGCCGACGACGTCGGACACGTTGAGATGCGGGTACATCTCCTTGACTTCCCTGGGCGAAATCTCGCGCACGTCGACATCGAAGGCGCGGGCGAGTGACGCCTGACGGTAGATCTCGTGCTTGCGCTCCTCGGTCAGCGCGACGGTGATCGAGCCGACTTGGCGCATGCCGGTGCCGACCTCGGTCTCGGCTTCCAGCTTGACGTAGAGGTCGGCCGAATATTTCGCCAGCCGCGTCATGTTCTGCGAGCCGCGCAACTGGCCGATCAGGCCGGCGGCATGCCATGTCGTGCCCGAGGTCAGCTGCTTGCGCTCCAGAAGGACGATGTCGGTCCAGCCGAGCTTGGCCAGGTGATAGGCGACCGAGCAGCCGGAAACGCCGCCGCCGATGATGACGGCTCTTGCCTTGGCGGGAATGGTTCTGGGGGAAGGGATGTTCATGCGGCCTCGCGGCGGTAGCTGGAGACAAAGCGGCGCAGCCGGAGCGCTGCTTCCCGCAAGACGGGTTCCGGCTGGCACAGGCTGACGCGGATATGGCCGGCCGCGGCCTCGCCGAAGCTGGAGCCGGGCATGACGCCGACCTTCTCCTTGTCGAGGAAGGCGAAAGCGAATTTCTCGTCGTCGGATTCGACGGCCGATATGTCGAGCATGACATACATGCCGCCTTCGGAGCCGCGCACGCCGACATCGTTCATGCCTCGCACGGCGTCGAGCAGGACGGCGCGTCGCGCCGCATAGCGTTCGGCGATTTCCTTCACGCCATAACCCTTCTCCAGCGCCTGCGTGCAGGCGATCGAGATGAAGGCCGGCAGGCCGTAGGTCGTCACCAGATTGAGGTTGGTCAGCAGCGAGATCATCTCGCTCGGGCCGGTCAGCCAGCCCATGCGCCAGCCGGTCATGCCGTGGCTCTTGGACATGGAATTGATGACCAGCGTGCGCTCGGCCATGCCGGGCAGGGAACGCGGCGAGATGTGCTCGCCACCGCCGAGCGTCCAATAGACTTCGTCGGACAGCAGCCACAAATCGTGCTCGCGGCAGACCTCGGCCAGCTGTTCCAGCCGTTCGCGCGAATAGACGGCTCCGGTCGGGTTGTTCGGCGTGTTAATCAGGATGGCGCGCGTGTTCGGCCGAAGTGCCGCGCGGATCATGTCGGCGCGGGGCTGGAAACCGTCCTCGGCCGGCGTCTCGACAACCGTGAAGGTCGCGCCCGCGGCGCTGAAGGTGTTGGGGTAGGTCGCGTAGTATGGCGCGACCACGATGGCGTGGTCGCCCGGGTCGAGCACGGCCTGCACGGCGGCGTAGAGCGCCGCCTGGCCGCCCGGCGTGGCGATGACCTGGTCCGGCGTCGTCCCGACGCCCGTGCAGGCGACCGAGGCCGCCGCCATCGCCTTGCGCAGGCGCGGCAGGCCGGGCAAAGGGGTATAGTGGTGATTGCTGCCGCGAACCGCGGTCACGCAAGCCTCGATCGTTTCGGAAGGTGTGTCGAAATCGTGATCGCCGACCGACAGCATGATGATGTCCTCGCCGGCTTCCTTGCGGGCCCATGCGGCGAAGTGGACTTCCCAGCCATCCTTGCCCGACGGCACGATGCCTGAAATGCGCGATGATGGTTTTGGCATCAGGCTCTCAACCTTTCGTTCTTCGGATCCCACAAGGGCTCATCGTTCTGCACGACCGCCTTGAAACGGTCGCCGAAGATCTCGATCTCCACGGCGGTGCCGGGCTCCGCCAGATCGGCACGCAGCATGCCGAGCGCGATCGACTTGCCGACGCGATGGCCCCAGCCGCCCGACGTCGTCTCGCCGACGATCTGGCCTTCACGCCACAGCGTCGACATGTAGGGCGCGTCGCAATCGCCGGGGTTTTCCACCACCAGCGTGACGAAGCGCTTCCTGACGCCCTGCTGTTTCTCGTTCTGCAGCGCTGCCTTGCCGCGGAACTCGGGCTTGTCCCATTTGACGAACCGCTCGAGCCCGCCTTGCAGGATCGAATAGTCGGTCGAAAGGTCGCCCTTCCAGGTGCGGTAGCCCTTTTCGAGCCGCAGCGAATCCAGCGCGTACATGCCGAATGGTTTCAGGCCGTGCGGCTGTCCCGCCGCGCAGATGGTGTCGAAAACGGCGGCGGTGTCGTCGACCCTGGTGTGGATTTCCCAGCCGAGTTCGCCGGCGAAGGAGACGCGGACCAGCTTCGCCCAGCGCCCGGCGATCTTGGTTTCCTGATGCGTGAGCCACGGCAAGGTCAGGTCGGCCTCACAGACGGCGGCGAGGATTTCCCGCGACTTGGGTCCGGCCAGGATTTGGGTGGAGAATTCCTCGGTCCGGTCGATCAGCTTGAAAGTCGCATCCACGGGCATGTGCGATTTCAGCCATTCGAAATCATGCCATTGCGCCACCGCCGCGGTGATCAGCGTCATGGACTCCTCGCCGTGGCGCACCACCGACATTTCGGTGACGATGCGGCCCTTGTCGTCGGAGAAATAGACGAGACCGATGCGGCCGGGCTTCGGCACGAGGCCGGTCACTTGCCGGCTAAGCCATTCGGCGGCGCCCGGACCTTCGAGGTTGAAGCGCGAAAAACCCGGCAGGTCGAGGATGCCGGCGGCGTCGCGGACGGCCAGGCATTCCTCGCGCACGCGGTGCTGCCACGGCCCGTCGCGACGGAAGGTGAGCGTTGCTTCCTCCGAGACGTCGTCGCCATCCTGCGCATACCAGGTGGCGCGCTCCCAGCCATTATAGGCGTCGAAGCGCGCGCCGAACGCCTTCATGCGATCATGGATCGGCGACAATTTCCTGTCGCGTCCCGCCGGCCAGGCATGGCGCGGAAACTGGATGGCGTATTCGTTGCCGTAGATCTCCATGCCTTTGGCAACGCAGTAATCCGGAGCCGAAGCGAAGGACGTGAAGCGGCGCGGGTCGCAAGACCACATGTCCCATTCGGTCTGGCCTTGCGTGACCCATTCGGCCAACACCTTGCCTGCACCGCCGCCTTGCGCGATGCCGAAGGTGAAGACGCAGGCCTCGAACGCATTGGGGACGCCCGGCATCGGCCCGATCAGCGGATTGCCGTCCGGCGCATAGGGGATCGGGCCGTTGATGACCTTGGACAGGCCGGCGGTGCCCAGGATCGGCACGCGGGCGACGGCGTCGGCCAGATAATGTTCCAGCCGGTCGAGATCGTCGGGGAAAAGCTGGAAGGAAAAATCCTCCGGCATCGGATCGTTGTGACCCGCCCAATGCGCGCGGCAATTGCGCTCATAGGGGCCGAGATTCATGCCGTTCTTTTCCTGGCGCAGATAGTAGGAAGTGTCGACGTCACGCAGCAGCGGCAGCTTCCTGCCCTGTTCCTTCGACCATGCGGCGAGTTCGGGGATCTCCTCGAACAATATGTACTGATGGCTCATCACCATCATCGGCACCTCGCGGCCGAACATTTTTCCAACTTCGGCGGCACGGTAGCCGGCGGCGTTGACGACGATCTCGCAGCGGATCTCGCCTTGCGGCGTCACGACCACCCATTCGTCCCTTTCGCGGCGCACGCCTGTCACCGGGCAGAAGCGTATGATCCGGGCACCCATGTCGCGCGCGCCCTTGGCCAGCGCCTGGGTCAGCTGCGCCGGGTCTATGTCGCCGTCGCTCGGGTCGTAGAGGGCGCCTTCCAGCTCATGCGTCTCGATGAAGGGATAGCGGCGCTTGATCTCGTCCGTGCCGACGATATCGATGTCCATGCCCTGGTAGCGGCCCATGCCCTTGGCGCGCTGGAACTCCTGCATGCGCTCTTGCGTGTGGGCAAGCCGCAGGGAGCCGGTGACATGGTAGTTCATGGGATAGTCGACGGCCTCGGCCAGCCCGCGATAGAGCTCGGTCGAATAGCGCTGCATGTTCATCAGCGACCAGGACGAGGAGAAGGTCGGCACATTACCGGCGGCATGCCAGGTCGAGCCGGAGGTGAGTTCATTCTTTTCCAGGAGAACGCAGTCGGTCCAGCCCGCCTTGGCGAGATGGTACAGAGAGGAGGCGCCAACGACACCGCCTCCGATGATCACCACGCGTGCCGTGCTCGGCAAACCGGCCATGTTCTTCTCCAACCCTTGGTCCAATTTCATTCAATAAACTGGCGGCGAAACCACCCAGATGACGACCGCCGGCTCCATTCCCGGATTGCGCCAGCGGAATGGCTTGCCCTCGAAGCGAAAGGAATCGCCTTCGCCGAGCCGATGCCATGTCCCCGATATTTCGATGTCGAACGTCCCCGACACGACATATCCAGCCTCTTCGGTCGGCCGACGCGCCTCGCTCTTGAGCTCGGCGCCCGGCGCGAAGACGGAACGCAGCATCTCGAAGCTACCGCCGAGATCGGGCGACAGAAGCTCCTCCATGAGGCCGGATTCGCTTGTGCCAAGGGTGCGGCGGCTGCCGGCCCGCACGACCGCGCCGCGCTCGCTTTCGACAGGCACGTCGTGGCCGAAGAACAGGCTGACCGGCACGCCGAACAGTTCGCCGAAAGCCCGGAGATCACTGAGCGACGGTGTCGACAGGCCGCGTTCGACCTGGCTGACCCAGCCGACCGACCGGCCGAGTTTCAGGGCGATCTCGGCGAGCGTCAACCCTCGCGCCTTGCGCAGCGCCCTGATGTCGCTGGCCAGCAATCGCTCGTAATTTCCCTGCAATGCTTTCGCTGTAGTTGGAGGCAAATCGCGCTCTCGTGAAAAAATCCCATCAAATTTCATGAGATGCCGGAGCGGTGAAAAAATCAAGCGGATTTTCACGGGTGCACAAGATTTGCTTGCGCGATTTTGGCGGTTCATGCAAAGGCTCGGCCGCGAGCGGCGAGTGGGGACGTCCGATCGGGACACAGGGTAAGGACGGCCCATGCTTGGAAAGAAGGCTCGAATCACGGCCGATGCCGAGATCGTCGACGACGCGATCGTATCGCGCCGGTCGGTGCGCGCTTTTCTGCCCGACATGGTCGACGACAACACGATCCGCGACATACTGGCGGTCGCGGCACGCGCCCCTTCCGGCACCAATATGCAGCCATGGCGGGTCTATGTCACCAAGGGCGACACCAAGCAGCGGATATCGGATGCCATCCTGAATTCCGGCATCCGTGCTGAAAAGGCCGACTGGGACGAATATCGCTATTATCCCACGCAGTTCTTCGAACCCTACCTGACCCGCCGCCGCGCCAACGGTTTCGGGCTCTACGGCGCGCTCGGCATCGGTCGCCGCGAGGTCGACAAGATGCGTGCCCAGCACGACCGCAACTTCGTCTTCTTCGACGCGCCGGTCGGCATGATCTTCACCATCGACCGCCGGCTTAACCAGGGTTCCTGGATCGACTACGGCATGTTCCTGCAGAACATCATGGTTGCCGCGCGGGGCAGGGGCTTGCACACCTGTCCGCAGGCGGCGTTCGCGCCCTATCACCGGCAGATCAGGCCGGTGCTCGGCATTCCCGACGAGGAGATCGTCGTCTGCGGCATGGCGCTCGGTTATGAAGATACGTCGAAGCCCGAAAACGCCTTCCGAACCGACCGCGTGCCGCTGGAGGAATGGGTGACGTTCAGCGAGTAGGCCGCTGCTGCGCTGCGACATCCGCTATTCCGTGTTCATCTGGGCGCCATGGCCGCTGACATGGGCGCCATCCTGCGGCGTCAGCTTGAGATAGGCTGATAGCGCGCACAGCGTGATGACACCCTCGATCACGAACAGTATCCGGAAGTCATTGGCGACGGCCGGGCCGCCGCCGGCCAGAAACGATAGTGCCGCGGCGGCCAGGCCGACGCTGATCGCCACCGCCAGTTGCCACAATATGTAATAGAGCGCGCTGAAGCGGGCGAGCTGATCGGGCGCGATGTCGGAATAGGCAAGGTTGCCGGTCGACGCCCATTGCGCGGAACGGAAGACGCCGAAGATGAAGATGTAGGCAAGCACGATCCACACCGGTGTGGTCGCCTGCATCAGGGCAAAGCCCGCAACCATGGCCGCGACGACGGGCGTGTTGAAAACCAGCACGCGGCGGAAACCGAAGCGGTTGAGCAGGCGAGGCATGAAGACACGCATGACCACCGACCCGACCGCGGCGACGAAGGTCAGCGATCCCGCCTGTACCGCGCTCATGCCGAAGCCGAGCTGGAACATCAGCGGCAGCAGGAAGACGACGGAGCTGAGGCCGATCGTGTCCAGACCGCCGCCGGTGAGGAAGGAGATGCGGAAGGTGCGGATGCGCAGGAGCTTGAGGTCGAGCAAGGGATTGCGCACGCGCAGGCAATAGAACGAGGCGACCGTCAGGATGACCAGCGCCAGGGCAAGCTCGGCCGCGATCACGCCGGCGGCCGCATCTTTCGCCGCCAGCGAATCCATGCCGAAGACAAGCAGGACCATGCCGCTGCCGACCAGCAGGAAGCCCGGGAAATCGAACGGTGTGCGCACGGGTTTGGTCACCGTCGGAAACAGCGAGGCGGCAAGCACAGCCGCGGCCAGCGCGAAGGGCACGTTGATGAAGAAGATCCAGCGCCAGGAAATGTAAGTGGTCAGCGCGCCGCCGACGAGCGGACCGACGAGCGGGCCGGACTGGCCGGCCAGCGAGATATACATGTTGATCTTCAGCGTCCGGCTTCGAGGGAAGGTCGACAGGATGACGACCTGACCGAGCGTGCCCATCAGCGCGCCGCCGAAGCCCTGCAGCGCGCGGGCGCCGACCAGCGTCCAGATGTTGTCGGACAGGCCGCACAGCGCCGACGAGGCGGCGAATACCAGCAGCGCAAAGCAGTAGACGTTGCGCAGGCCGAAGCGGTCGGCAGCCCAACCGCCGAGCGGCATCGAGATGATCAGGCTGGCGACGTAGACCGTGATCAGCAGGCCAAGCTGGCTCGGTGGACGGCCAAGGCTTTCGCTGATGCCGGGCAGCGCCGTCACCACGACATTCTGGTCGAGACTGGTCATGAACACGCCGCAGGCGACCGTCAGCGGCAGCAGGAGCAGGGCTCTGGCTGGCACATCGGCGCGATCAGTGACGCCGGCGGATATTTCTGCGGTCATGGAGATATTCGAACCAAACGGATGCGCGGATTCTGAAGACGGGTTTTGTTACCCTTCGGACCGGCTTGACGGCCATATCACGCCATTATGGCGGCCGCCGGTGCATTGCTGTAGCGTCAGAGCCGGCCGGCCTTGATGCCAGAATCCCTCGAGGCGCGCCTACTGGACCTCGTAGCCGACTTCCTCGCTGGCGTGACACAGCGCCTTCCAGAAGGAGCGCGCGAAAGAGCGGAAGACGTAGATGTCGAACTGGTCGCCGCCGGTGCGTTGGATCTGGGCGAAGACATCGTGATGGGTGGTCGAGCGGCCGGCGCCGAGCGGGAAGGCAGGCAGCGCGAAATCGATGGCGAAGAACTTCGCCAGCACCCATTCGGCCTTCGGTCCGGCGATGCGGATCGCGCTGCGGCCATGCGAAAGATCGGTCACCGTGCCGATGGCGGGGGTCACCACGCCCGCGAAAGCCGCGGCCAGCCCCTCGGCTTCGTCGGCTACGGTGAACTTTCCCGGTGCGAAACCGAATGCCGATTTGGCGCCATTGGTGGCGCCACCGCCGGCACCGTCGGGCAGCGCAAGCCCGGTGACGGCGCGGATGCATGATATCAGTTTCTTCTCTTCGCCCGGCCAGGCGGCGAGCTGCACGATCGAGCCCGGTCTCGTCTCGGTCAGGATGACCTCGACACCACGTTCGAAATTGCCGTGCGAGCCGACATGGAATTCCGGTTCCAGCGGTGAAAGGCGCTCAACCATGCATGCGGCTCCCGTCCGGATCGTAGAAGTGGTTGGAAACGATCTCGACCGGTCCGAACCGGTTGCGCAGCGGATCGGAGACATGGGCGCGCGAGCCGTGCCTGGCCTTGCCGCCTTTGACCAGCGCCAGCGCGATGTGCTTGCCGAGCGCCGGCGAATAGCAGCATGCCGTGATGTGGCCGATGGAGCCGTGCGGGTTGGACTCGTCAAGCTCCTCGACGATATGCGCGCCGCCGTTGAGCGGCCTGTTGTCGAGCGCGACCAGGCCGACAAGTTCCAGCCGGTCGGGCGAGATGAGGCCCTCGCGGTCCATCATCGCCGAGCCGATAAACGGTTTCTTCTTCGACAGCATCCAGTCGAGATGCAGGTCGCGCGCCGTGGTGCGGCCGTCGATCTCGGCGCCCGTCACATGGCCTTTCTCGATGCGCATCGTGCCCAGCGCTTCCAGTCCGTAGGTTGCCAGGCCGAACGGCTTGCCGGCCTCGACAAGCGTTTCCCAGACATGGGTGCCATGGTCGGCGCCGCAATAGACCTCGAACGCCATTTCGCCGGAGAAGGACAGCCGGCAGATCATCACCGGCACGCCAGCGATCTGGCCATGCACGATGCCCATGAACGGCAGCGCCGCATTGTCGACAGCGGTGCCGGCGACGCAGCCGGCCAGGATCTGCCTGGCTTTCGGCCCGCCGATCGCGGCACCCGCCCACTGGTCGGTCACGGAGGTGACATGAACCTTGAGCTCCGGCCAGACCACATCGAGGAAATATTCCAGATGCTGCATAACCTTGCCGGCATTGGCCGTGGTGGTGGTCATCAGGTAATCCTGTTCGCCGAGCCGCCATGTGGTACCGTCGTCGAAGGCCAGCCCGTCCTCGCGCAGCATCAGTCCGTAGCGCGCCTTGCCCACGGCCAACGTGGAAAACATGTTGGTGTAGACACGGTCGAGGAATTCGGCCGCGTCCGGACCTTGCACCGCGATCTTGCCGAGCGTCGAGACATCGACGATGCCGGCGCTTTCGCGCGTTGCCCTGGCCTCGCGTACATAGGCCTGCTCGATCGTCTCACCGGCAAGGCCGTAGATCATCGGCCGGTACCACAGGCCGGCGGAATACATGGTCGCGCCATTGGCGACATGCCAGTCATGCATCGGCGTCAGCCGTTCGGGCTTGAGGTCACCGAAGCGCTCCGCCGCCAGCGATCCGATCGAAACCGGTGCAAAGGGCGCCCGGAAGCGTGTCGTGCCGACTTCCGGGATCGGCTTGCCCAGCGCCTCGGCCATGATGGCCAGGCCGGGGACGTTGGAATTCTTGCCCTGGTCGGTCGCCATGCCGAGCGTGGTGTAGCGTTTCAGATGCTCGACCGAGACGAAGCCTTCGCGGTGCGCCAGCCGCACGTCCTCCGACGTCACGTCGTGCTGGAAGTCGACGAAGCTCTTGCCGCTGGCCCTGATCTCGAACACCGGCGCCGGATCGGGATCGCAAGCTACGGCTTCGACCGAGGGCAGTGCGGCCGGCGTGGCTTGCGCGCCTGCCGCGGCAAGGCCCGCGGCCCGGCCCTCGGTCATCGCTTCGGCGGTGGAAAAGCTGCCGGTGAAGGCGCCTGCGCCAATCCAGTTCTGCGTCGGCTTCGGCGGCAGGAAGGCTTGTCGGGCGGCATTCCACTCCGCCTTGGCGCCGGCCTGGCTGGCCAGATGGATGGTTGGCGACCAGCCCCCCGACATCAAGAGGCAGTCGGCATGGATGCTGCGGGCGTCGCCGGTGAGCGTGCCGTTGGCCATGTCGAAGCGCTGCAGCTTGACGCCGGAGAGCGCCTTGCCGCCCTCAGTGGCGATCACGGCATGGCCGGGAAAGATCTCGGCTCCGGTCTCCTCGGCCAGCTTGCGCATTTCGCCCGAAAGCTCGGGACGGACATCGACAATCGCGGCAATCCTTGCGCCGGCCTTCTTCAGCGCCAGGGCGCAGCGATAGGCGCTGTCATTGTTGGTGAACAGCGCGACCGTCTGCCCCGCCAGCACGCCGAATTCGTTGGCGTAGCGCTCCGCGGCATGCGCCAGCATCACGCCCGGGCGGTCATTGCCCGGAAATACGAGCGGCCGTTCGAAAGCGCCGGTGGCCAAGACCACCGATCGGGCGCGGATCGCCCAATAGCGATGGCGCGGTTCGCCCTTGCCGGGTGTCTCCTTGTGATCGGTGACGCGCTCAAGGGCGGCAAGCGTATTGCTGTCGTAGTAGCCCCAGACCGTGGTGCGCGGCAGAAGCCGGACGTTGTCGTAACCCTCGAGCTGGGCCACGGTTCGCCTGGCCCAGTCGGCCGCCGGCAGGTCATCGATCGTCTCGTTCGACCAGTTGGCAGAGCCGCCGAAACGCGGATCGAGTTCGGCAAGCATGACGCGCGCGCCCTGATCAGCAGCGGCCTTGGCGGCCGTCAGCCCGGCAGGGCCGGAGCCGACCACCAGCACGTCGCAAAAGGCGTTCATGCGCTCATAGCGCGCCGGGTCGGCGGTGGAACCGGCCCGGCCGAGGCCGGCGGCGCGGCGGATGAAATGCTCGCAGAACATCCAGAAGCGCGTGCCCTTCAGCGGACCGATCACCGGACCCATGAAGGTCTTGTAGTAGAAGCCGGCCGATAGGAGCTTGCCGCCGAGCTGGTTGACGGCGCTGACGTCCCAGGCCAGCGACGGAAAACGGTTCTGGCTGACGGCGACCAGCCCGTCATGAAGCTCGACCATGGTCGCCGCGACGTTGGGCTCGCGGACCTCGCCCTTCAGCACCGTCACCAGCGCGTTCGGCTCTTCCACGCCTGCTGTCAGGAGGCCGCGCGGGCGGTGGTATTTGAACGAGCGCCCGTAAAGCGTGACGCCGTTGGCCAGCAGCGCCGAAGCCAGCGTATCACCGGCATGGCCGGTGTAGGGCGTGCCATCAAAGGTGAAGCGGATGGTCTTCAGCCAGTCGATGCGGCCGCCGGTCTCGGTCCGGCGCGGGCTCACGATCTGCCCTCCGCCTTGCGCCGCGCGACCGGGCCGTGGTCGCCGCGTGCGAAGGCGACGCTGGAAATCTCATGCGTCAGCGTGTTGCGCACGACCCTGAGATGCGCGCGGCAGCCGCCGGAATGCTGCCAGATCTCGTTGTGGTCTCCGGCCGGGTTCAGCCGGTCATAGACATAGGCGTTCCAGGCTTCGAAGTTCTGCGAGGCGGGGTCGGGACGCTCGCGGTTGCCGTCACCCTGGTAGGTGAACTCGATGACGTCGCGCGGGCCGCAATAGGGACAAGTGATCAACATCGGATATTCCTGGTGCAGCCTTGCTCGGTGAAGCCTTGCTTGGAGAGATATTGTTCAGTGCAGTCTGGGATTGGCGCCCTGGCCCTTGTCGTCGATCACCAGGCCGCGATGGAAGCGGTCGAGCGTGAAGGGGGCGTTGAGGTCATGCGGCTCGTCCTTGGCGATGGTCCAGGCAAAGCACCAGCCGGAGGCGGGCGTCGCCTTGAAGCCGCCATAGCACCAGCCGCAGTTGAGATACATGCCGGGCAGGGGCCCGGTGGTGATGATGGGCGAGCCGTCCATCGACATGTCGCAGACGCCGCCCCAGGAGCGCAGCATGCGCACGCGGGCAAGCCCCGGGAACAGCGCCAGCATCTCGCTCATCACCTCGTCGACGATGGGCAGGTTGCCGCGCTGGGCGTAGCTGTTGTAGCCGTCGATGTCGCCGCCGTAGACGAGGCCGCCCTTGTCCGATTGCGACATGTAGAAATGGCCCATGCCGAACGTGACGACCGTATCGATGAAGGGCTTCAGCGATTCGGTGACGAAGGCCTGCAGCACATGGCTCTCGATCGGCATCGTCTCGATGCCGGCAAGCTGCATCACCCGGCCGGTGCTGCCGGCCACCGCGACCGCCACCTTCTTGGCGCGGATGTCGCCGCGTGATGTGGTGACGCCGGTGATGCGGTCGCCGTCGCGCAGGAAGCCGGTGACCTCGCAATTCTCGATGATGTCGACGCCGCGCCGGTCGGCGCCGCGCGCATAGCCCCAGGCCACGGCGTCGTGGCGGGCGGTGCCGGCGCGCCGCTGCATCAGGCCGCCGACCACGGGGAAGCGCGCATCACTGGAAATATCGAGCGCGGGGATCAGGCGCTTAATTTGCGCCGGCGTCATCAGTTCGGCGTCGACACCGAGATGGCGCATGGCGTTGCCGCGCCGTGCATAGTCGTCGAACTGGGCCGGCGTGTGCGCCAGGTTCAGGCAGCCGCGCTGCGAGAACATGACGTTGTAGTTGAGATCGTGCGACAGGTTCTCCCACAGCTTCATCGAATGCTCGTAGAAGCGGGTGTTGGCAGGCAGCAGATAGTTGGAGCGCACGGCGGTGGTGTTGCGGCCGACATTGCCGGAGCCGAGCCAGCCTTTTTCCAGCACCGCGACATTGGTGATGCCGTGTTCCTTGGCGAGATAATAGGCGGTCGACAACCCGTGCCCGCCGCCACCGATGATGATGACGTCGTAGGATGCCTTCGGGTCCGGCTTGCGCCAGGCCGGCTTCCAGTCCTTGTTTCCCTTGAGCGCATTCGCGAGCAGCGAAAGGGCCGAGTACTCTGCCATGGATATGATGTCCGTTTCGGGCGATGCGGCAGACTATAGAGCAGGCCGCACGCGCAAAGCCAATATTGCGCCATCGCCTTTCGACTGGCCGACGCTCCGGCCACCGCCAGATCAGCGCAGGTGCGGTCGGATCAGGCGACGAGTCCGGGTGACGGGGTCCTTCGCCGGCGCGCTGTTGATGGAGCATTGAACGAAAAAACCCGCCTGTGCGGCGGGTCGTTGGCGCAACTCAGCACCATGACTGAATATCTACCATAGCTGCCTTCACCCAGTCAAGAAGAAATTCCTATCATAAAGCTGCCGGCACAACGGGACTGGCGGTCGTCAGGTCTTTGTTGCCCCGAGTTCGGAGCCCTGGCGGTCGGATGCGACGGCTTGCCCCATGATATGGCCGTCTTTATCAAGGACAGGCAAATTCAATTGCCATTGCCGCCTTGAGTCGCCAACAAATCATGTTTTTCAAATTGCTTCGTCTCGTCTTGATGTTCGCGCTTGTCCTTGCGGCGCCGCTTTCGTTCGATGCGTCGGCGCAAGGGCTTGGCCAGGCGCCTGCCGGACTGGTCGCCGACCAGCAGAAAATCCTTCAGGACCTGACGACCAAGACCGACAATTTCGACAAGAAGATCCAGCAGGACGGTGATGACGATGCCACTCTCGTCGATATCCGCCTGCAGCTCGAGGAGTTGTCGCGGCAATCGCTGAACAGCGCGCTGGCCTTCCGCACCCGCCTTAGCGAGATCAACAGCCGGCTCGAGCAACTCGGCCCGGCACCCGCCGCCGGCCAGCCGCCCGAGCCCGATATCGTCAGCACCGAGCGCCAGGCGCTGGTCTCCGAAAAGGCCGAGATCAACGCGGTCATCGCGCAGGCGCAGACGCTGTCGATCCGCATCAGCGGGATGATCGACAAGATCGGCAACATGCGCAGCGCGCTCTTCCGCAATCTCCTGACCAAGCGCTATGTGCTGTCGGATGCGCTGAGCCCACAGGTCTTTTCCGACGCCCGCGACGAGTTCGGCAATTTCTACAAGGCGGTCTCGTCCTGGCTGAGCTTCGCCTTCAGGTTCAAGTTCCAGGCCATTCTGGCGGCTACCTTCGTGGCGCTCGGGCTGGCCCTGGTGCTTCTGGTCGGCGGCAGGCGGTTGTTTGGACGGGTGTTCGAAGCCGATCCGTCCAATGAGGACCCGTCCTATCTCAGCCGCCTGTCGGTGGCCTTCTGGTCGACATTGCTGCCGACGCTGGCGGTCGGCGCCTTTCTTGGATCGACGATTTTCTTTTTCAACTATTACAACGTTTTGCGCGGCGACATTGGCCTTTTCCTCAACGCGCTGGCGACGGTCATCGGGGTGGTGTTCTGCGTCAATCGGCTGGCCAATGCGGCGCTCGAGCCGAGGCTGCCGAACTGGCGCCTGATCCCGGTCGAATCCGGCCCGGCGCGTTGGCTGGTGCGCCTGACCACCGCCATGGCCGTGGTCATCAGCGTCAACACCTTCCTGTCCGTCATCAACGACAAGATGGGATCGCCGCTGTCGCTGACGATCGCGCGCAGTTTCGTGGCCACCATCGTCGTCGGCATCATCCTGATCCTGATGGCGATGCTGCGGCCGTTCAAGGCCCGTGACGGCAGCTGGCGGCCTTGGCCGGCATGGCTGCGCTACCTGGCGCTGGCTCTGGGGCTCTTCACCATCATAGCCGCCTTGCTTGGCTATATCGGCCTTGCGCTGTTCGTGTCGCTGCAGGTGGTGGTCACCGGCACGGCGCTCGTCACCGCTTATATCGGCTTCCTGTCGGCACAGGCGATCGGCGACGAGGGCGCCTTCGCCAATACGTCGGTCGGGCGCTGGCTGTCGGTCAATTCCAGCTACGAGGACACCGCGCTCGACCAGCTCGGCCTTGTCGTCAGCGTGGCCATCAACGTGATGATCGTGCTGGTCTTCCTGCCGCTGATCCTGTTGATGTGGGGCTTCCAACTGGGCGACATCCAGGCCTGGGCGTACAAACTGGCGACCGGGATTAATATCGGTTCGGTGACGATTTCGGTCACCGGCATCCTGTCGGGCATCGTCGTCTTCATCATCGGCTATTTCCTGACGCGCTGGTTCCAGGGCTGGCTCGACGGTTCGGTGATGGCGCGCGGCAAGGTCGACACGGGGGTGCGCAACTCGATCCGGCTGGCCGTCGGCTATGCCGGCGTGGCACTTGCGGCACTGATCGGCATCTCGGCGGCGGGCATCGACCTGTCCAGCCTGGCGCTGGTCGCCGGCGCGCTGTCCCTCGGCATCGGTTTTGGCCTTCAAAACGTGGTGTCGAACTTCGTCTCGGGCCTGATCCTGCTGGCCGAGCGGCCGTTCAAGGTCGGCGACTGGATCGTCGCCGGCGACATCAGCGGCACCGTCAAGAAGATCAGCGTGCGCGCCACCGAGATCGAGACCTTCCAGCGGCAGTCGGTGATCCTGCCCAATTCGAACCTGATCAACAACGCCGTCGGCAACTGGACGCACCGCAACAAGCTCGGCCGCATCGACATCAAGGTCGGCGTCGCCTATGGCAGCGACGTCAAGCAGGTGCACGCCGTCCTGCTCGAGATCGCCCGCGGTCATCCGCTGGTGCTGAAGAACCCCGAACCCTTCGTCCTGTTTTCCAATTTCGGGCCTGCCGCGCTGGAATTCGAGATCCGCCTGTTCCTGGCCGATGTGATGAACGGCAACATCGTGCAGAACGACATCCGCTTCACCGTGCTGGAAACATTCAGCGATCAGCATATCGAGATACCCTCGACGCCACGCGCCGTCGTCGAGCCCAAGCATGCGAAGGCCTGGCCGACCGACGACGACAAGATCGAGGCCGATTTCGCCGAGCAGGAACGAGCAAAGGCGGAGGCCGCGGCCGGGGCCAAACGTCTCTCCAAATCAGGACGCAAGGCGAAGAAACCTGATCCGGATTAGATCGGCGATCGGAAGGTTTCAGGCCATCAAACCAATTGCGGCATGAATGCGGCATTCAGTTGCGGTTCAGCTTCCATCTCATATAAGCTCCCATGCAAAGGCGAGAATGCCTTGCGAAATGCAACAGAGGCGGTGGGAACACCGATATTGCACATGTGGAAGTCTCTCGTCGCTGCCGTCGCCTTGCTCGCCGTGAGCGGGTCGGCCCATTCCGCCAGCGCGGTCAACAAGGACGCCGAGACCCGCACGCTGATCGTGACGGAAGGCGGCAGCAAGACCGACCTGGCGTTGGCCGCCGGCGAAACCGTGGAATTTTGCCCGAATGGCTGTTTCGTCACCTTGCCCAATGGCGACCTCGAAGCCCTGACCGGTTCGGAAACGGTCGAGATCTCGGGCGGCGTCGCCCGCATCAAGTAATTTTTGCCGACATGTCTTGAGAGGCCGGACATTTGTCCGGCCTTTTATTGTTTTCGGTAGCGGTTGTTTAACAATGACGCGGGAAATGCCGCGGTGACAGCCGCCCACAACCGGGCGTTTTAACGTTCGTTACGCCATCTCCCCGCTATACGTCTTGCGAAGACGCCGACAAACGGCGCGGCGGGTTCGAGGCAGGGCAGGACGACATGGACGCGCGGTCCGACGGAAACGCAATACCGCTTGCGGTCGATCTCGACGGCACGCTGATCGCGACCGACCTGCTATGGGAAGGACTGTTCATCCTTCTCAAGAAGAACCCGCTCTACATTTTCCTCGTGCCTTTCTGGGCCGCCGCCGGGCCGGCCCGGCTGAAGCAAGCCATCGCCCAGCGCGTCGATATCGATCCCGCGTCGCTGCCTTACCGCGCGCCATTGCTCGACCGCATACGGGCCGAGCATGCCGAAGGCCGCAAGATCGTGCTGGCGACAGGCACGCCGCGCAAATTCGCCGACGCCATCGCTCGCCACCTCGGTGTCTTCGACAGGGTGCTGGCGACGGACGGGGTCGACAATCTGACTTCCGGCAAGAAGCGTGCCTCGCTCGTCGCGGCCTATGGCGATGGCGGCTTCGACTATGCCGGCAACAGCCGCCATGATCTCCAGGTTTTTGATGCGGCACGCAGCGCGATCGTGGTGGCGCCGGATCGCCACGCCGCGCGCTGGCAGGCTGCGCATGGCGCCGAAACCATGTCGGCGCCGAAACCGACATTGCGGACCATCGTCAAAATGCTGCGCGTGCATCAATGGCTGAAGAATTCGCTGATCGCGGTGCCGATGGTGCTGTCGCACGAATATTTCAACGCCGGCATGATCTGGGAGTGCGTGCTGGCGTTCATCTCGTTCAGCGCGGTGGCGTCGGCCATCTATATCCTCAACGACTTCTTCGACCTGGCGCTTGACCGCAAGCATGCCACCAAGCGTAACAGGCCATTCGCCAGCGGCGCGCTCTCCATCCCGTTCGGGATCGGCGCGATCGCGGTGCTGCTGGCGATCGGCATCGGCACAGGACTGTTTCTGGCGCCCGAATTCCTCGCCGTGCTCGGCGGCTACATGGCTGTCACCACGGCTTATTCGCTGTCATTCAAGCGCATGCTGCTGGTCGACGTGCTGACGCTGGCCGGCCTCTACACGATCCGCGTTCTGGCGGGCGCGGCCGCGACCGGCGTCGAGGTCTCGTTCTGGCTGCTCGCCTTCTCGATCTTCTTCTTCCTGTCGCTGGCGCTGGTGAAGCGCTTCGTCGAATTGCGCACCACGGCCATTCCACCCGGCGAGCGCATTGCCGGGCGCGGATATCGCACCGAGGACCAGGAGATCGTCGCTCAGGCCGGCATGGCTTCGGCCTTCTCCTCGGCACTGGTGCTGGCGCTCTACATGGACAGTGTCGCGGTGCGTGAGCTCTACCCGCATCCCTGGCTGATCTGGCCGCTGCCGCCGATCGTGCTTTATCTCACCATGCGGGTCTGGATCCTGGCGCGTCGCGATGAGATGCATGACGATCCGGTCGTGTTCATCATCCGCGACTGGCGCAGCCAGATCGTGGTGCTGATCGGCGCCGTGCTGCTGGTGATTGGGGGCTGGTAGACATGGCCGGCGAGCGCTTCGACAGCTTCGGGCGCGCGACGTTGCCCGCGCCCCGCGTCATCGGCATCGATGACGCGATCGTGTTGCTGAAGGGCGGCCAGGCCAGGCAAGCCTCGCTGCTTGCTTATGGCAATGGCAGATCCTACGGCGATTCCTGCCAGAACGAGGCCGGCGCGGTCGTCGACATGCGGCCGCTGAACCGCATCCGCGCCTTCAATGCCGAGACCGGCCTTCTCGAAGCGGATGCGGGCGTGCTTTTGTCCGACGTCATTGCCCACGCCGCGCCCTACGGCTTCTTCCCGGCAGTCGTTCCGGGCACGCAGTTCGTCACGCTCGGCGGCGCCATAGCCAACGACGTCCACGGCAAGAACCATCACCGGCGCGGCACGTTCGGCTGCCATGTCGAAAGCCTCACGCTGCTGCGGTCCGATGGACGGACCTACCGCTGCTCCGCCACGGACAATCCGCGGTTGTTCCGGGCGACGATCGGCGGCATGGGGCTGACAGGCCTGATCCTGTCGGCCTCGATCCGGTTGATGCGGGTGCATTCCCTCGACATCATCGAGAAGGTGACGCCGTTTCGCGACCTGGGCGAATTTTTCGACCTGGCCGAGGCGGCGGACCAGGCCAATGAATATGCCGTCGCCTGGATCGATCAGCTCGCCGGCGGTCGGGGCAGCGGGCGCGGCCTGCTGTTCACAGGCAACCACGCCGAGCATGGCTCGCACACCGCCGCGCGTGCCGGCGGCAATTTCGCGGTGCCGTTCCAGCCGCCTTTCAATGTGCTCAGCCGGCCGTTCCTGAGCGCCTTCAATGCGGCCTACCGATGGCGGAAGGGCCGCTCTGCCGCGCCGCACCAGGTCGGCTACCAGGACTTCTTCTTCCCGCTGGACGGTGTGCGCGATTGGAACAGGCTTTACGGTCCGAACGGGCTGTTCCAGCACCAGAGCGTTGTGCCGGAAGAAGCCGCGCGTGAAGCGGTGCCGGCGCTGCTCGCGGCTGCCAGGCGGGCCGGGCAGGGCTCGTTCCTCACCGTTCTGAAACGCTTCGGCGGCGTCCGATCCCCGGCGCTGCTCTCCTTCCCGCGACCTGGCTACACGCTGACGCTGGATTTCCCCAACAGGGGAGCCGCGACCCTGGCGTTGCTGGACGAACTCGACCGCATCGCCATCGGAGCCGGCGGGGCAGTCAACCCCTACAAGGATGCGCGTATGAGCGCCGCGACCTTCGCCGCGTCCTTTCCGGAGTGGTCACGGCTGGAGGCGCAGCGCGACCCGGCCTTCATGTCCGGCTTCTGGGCGCGCACAGCCAAAAACATCGACCTGCGAAGGCGGGGTGCCGAGGCCGCCGAATAGATAAAATTGAAATGGATCGTGGTTAGCGATCGGTTAACGAGAAGATTTACTCAAAACGTCCTTGTGAGTTCACGAAATCTTTTCGGATTTGTAATAGAAGGCGTCACGGGTGGGTGAACGGACATGAAATATATCGTCTTCATTCTCTTTACGGTCATGACCAATGCGGCCGCGCAGCTGATGCTGAAGCAAGGCATGATGTCGCTTGGGCCGATCTCGTTCGAAGGCGCCAACCCGCTTATCAGGCTTTTGCAGATCGTCTTCAGCCCCTGGGTGTTCCTCGGCCTGTGCACCTTCGTCATTTCCATGGCCTCGCATCTCTACGTGCTGTCCAAGGTCGAGCTTTCCTTTGCCTATCCGTTCCTTAGCCTCGCCTATGTCGCCGTCGCGGTCTTCGCCTATTTCGTCTTTCGCGAGGACCTCAATGGCTGGCGCATCGCGGGTATCGGCTGCATCTGCGTGGGCACAGTGCTGATCGCCCAAAGCGGCCGAGACCTGGGTGACCACGGGCATGACGAGCAGACCGTTTCCATCACCTCCGACAAGATCGGCACCAGCGAGATCGTTCGATGAGACATCTGATTTTCGGCGGCGACGGCTTTGTCGGTCGCCACCTTGCCCCGAAGCTCGTGGCGGATGGCGAGGAGGTTGTCGTCGCCGACATCGTCAAGAGCGATCTTGCGCATTACCGCAACGTCGGCTTCGTCCATTGCGACGTGACCGATCCCGCATCGGTGGCGGCGGTTGGGCTGAAGGCCGACGACATGGTCTATAATCTGTCGGCAAAGATGCTGTCGCCGATCCAGGTGCGCGCCAAGCGGCACGATTTCTTCTTTCCGGTCAATTTCCATGGCACCGAGCATATCATGCAGGCGATGGACAAGGCTGGCGCACCCAGGCTTGTCCACTACACGACCGACATGATCTACGGCCATACGGTCACCTTCCCGATGACCGAGGAGCATCCGGTCGCGCCGCTCGGCGAATATGGCTGGTCGAAGCAGAAGACGGAGGAACTGGCCGCCGAATGGCGCAAGCGCGGCATGTCGATCTCGCTGTTTCGTCCGCGCCTGATCATCGGTCCCGGCCGCCTCGGCATCCTTGAAAAACTGTTCAAGCTGATCGACTGGAACCTTCCGGTGCCGATGATCGGCTCGGGCCGGAATCCATACCAGTTCATTTCTGTTTTCGATTGTGCGGAAGCTGCCCGCGCGGCCTGGAAAGCCGGCGTACCGAACGAGGCCTATAATCTGGGTTCGCTCAACCCGCCGCCGGTAAGGAAATTGCTCGGCGACCTGATCAGGCATGCCGGTTCGAAATCGATCCTGATTCCGACGCCGGGCTGGGCGGTGAAGCGCACGCTCGACCTGCTCGACCTGATGAACCTGCCGATTATGGATCCCGAGCAATATCTGATCGCCGACGAGGAGTGCGTGCTCGACGTCTCCAAAGCGGGACGCCAACTCGGCTGGGTGCCGCAACATCGCGACGAGGACATGCTGATCGCCGCCTACAGCGAATACCGCGCCAGGAAGGCCGGCCACGCCGTCGCCACCAAACATGTGCCCGCCGAATAGCAGCCCGCCAACAGTTTCATCTGCGCACGATCCCCGATCCTGCGCGCGGACAGGAGATTGAAATGACCGTCATGGCCAAGCCCGATCAGGCGAGCGCGCGCACCATGGTCAGCGCGCCGGCGCTGTCGCCAGCCACCATCGCCAAGCCTGACCTGATCAGCGTCGAGCAGGCCAAGGCGATGGACGTCGCTGCGATGACCGACCTGTTCAAGGCGCATCTCAACCCGGGCCAGCTGCATTTCATGAAGCTGCTCGGCTTCCACAAGATCAAGATCGAGCGCGCCGAGGGCATGTTCTACATCGACCAGAACGGCCGCAAGATCCTGGATTTCTTCGGCGGCTTCGGTTCGCTGGCCTTCGGCCACAACCATCCGCGCATCCTCGAAGCGCGCAAGAAATTCCAGGAGGAGAAGCGCCAGGAGATCGCCATCGCCTTCATGTCGCAATATGCGGCCGCGTTGGCCCACAACATCGCCAAATGTTCGCCCGGCGATCTCGACATGGTGTTTCTGGGCTCGTCCGGCTCGGAAGCGATGGAAGCGGCGGTAAAACTCGCCGAGCGTGCCGCCGGCCCGAAGCGGCCGAAAATCGTCTATGCCGAGAATTCCTTCCACGGCAAGACCAAGGGTGTGCTGGCGATCACCGACGGCCAGCTCTACCGCGCCGATTTCAAGGTGGCGGACAATGCGGTCCGGATTCCGTTCGCCGACATCGAAGCGGTCGAGCGCGCATTCCGCGCCGATCCCGAGATCGGCGTCATCGTGCTGGAAACCATCCAGGGCGGCGGCGGCATCATCCAGGCGCCCGCGGAATATTGGCAGAAGCTGCGCGCATTGTGCGATCAATACGGTGTGCTGTGGGTGGCCGACGAAGTGCAGTGCGGCTATGGCCGCTCCGGCCGCTTCTATGCTTTCGAACATTATGGCGTCGTTCCCGACGTGACGGCGCTCGCCAAGTCGCTCGGCGGCGGAAAGGCGGCGGTCGGCGCGATGGTCGCCAGGCGCGAGATCTATATGAAGGCCTACGGCACGCCGAAGACGGCGATGATCCATGCCATGGCGACTTTCGGCGGCATGGGCGAGGCCTGCGTCACCTCGATCGAAGCGCTCAACGTTCTCTATGACGAGGGCCTGATCGACAATGCCGCCGCTACCGGCGAGTACCTTTTGCAGCGCCTCCAGGCACTGAAGGACAAATACCCCAAGATCATCAAGGACGTCCGCGGCAAGGGGCTCATGATCGGGCTCGAGTTCCATGATTTCTCGCAGACATTGCCGACCGTGTTGCGGCCGGTGGTCAGCGTGCTTGACGACAAGCTGAAGGGTTCGCTGTCGGGCTTCATCGGCGCGCTGCTGCTGCGTGACTATGACGTGCTCGTCGCCTTCACCGAGTACAACCGCAACGTCATCCGGCTCGAGCCGCCGCTGATCTGCCAGCGCGAGCATGTCGACCGGTTCGTCGATGCTTTCGACAGCCTTTTGTCGCGCGGCATTGTGGGAATCGTGAAGGATTTCGTCAAAAGCCAGGTTCGTTGAGCCCCACGACGATGCTGACCAAGTCGCCCACTCCGCAAAACCCGCTCGACCGGCTCACAGCGGCCGGCCTGGCGTGGGGCGAGGGGACCTATGCGCGGCTGGCGGCACCCATCGGCGCGGCGGCTTTCGCGCTCTACATCCTTTTGACGGCGCTGACGGCCTGGGTGATGCCCGATTCTAATTGGGACATGCTTCCCTATCTCGCCATATCAGAGGAAGGCACATACCCCGATGCGCAGGCGCTGCATGATTATGCCTACAACACCGTCAAGGCCGGGGTCTCGGCAGGTGACTACAAGACGCTGACCGATGATGGCGGCGGCTTCCGCAGCCACATGGCGGAGAATGCCGCCGACTTCCATTCGCTGCTCGGCATGTACCGGATCAAGTTCCTCTACGCCGAGATCCTGTCGACGCTGAGCGCGGCGATGTCGCCGGTCGAAGCGATGCGGCTGGTGCAGGTGGCCTCGGTGCTGCTGTTCGGCGCGATCACGCTGCTCTGGCTGCGCTCGGAAAAGGCCTTGGCGCTGGCGCCGGTGATCGGCGCGGTGTTGATCATGGCCGATTTCGGCGATGCGGCGCGCGCCTCGACGCCGGATCTGCTGACTTCGGCGCTGCTGCTCGGCGGGCTTTACGCCTATGTCAGGGGCCGCGAGGCGGCGACGGCGATCCTGCTCTTCCTCGCCTTCATGGTGCGGCCGGACAATATTGTCTTTCTTGCCGTTTTCGCCGTTCTGCTCATCGCCTTCCGGCAGCAGGCATGGGGTGCGCTGGTCGGTTTTGCGGCGTCCTTCGTCGCCTATTTCGCCATCTCGCACTGGGCGCATCATCCTGGCTGGTGGCCGCATCTGTGGTTCTCCAGCGTCGAGCAGCACTACAATATGGACGGGTTCGAGCCGCCGTTCTCCGTCGTTGCCTATCTCAAGGCATTTGCCGCATCGCTGCTGCGCGCCGTCAACCTGAACAGCTGGGTCGGCGTCTCGGTGCTGGCGCTGGCCGGCTGGTACGCGGTCGGCCGTGCCGGCTTCCGGATCAACCGACGCGCCGGCATTCTGTTCGCGGCGCTCGTGCTCGGCGCGCTGGCTAAATTCACCGTCTTCCCGATCCACGACACGCGCATCTATTTCCCGCATCTGGTCCCGCCATTCCTGCTGCTGGCCGCCCCTTTCATGGCGCTGTGGGCGACGATCGCCCGCGGCCAGCACCGCGCCGCCTTGCATGCCATTCCCGGAGACACGCCATGAGTTCGCTATCCAGCCTGACGCGCATCGCGCTGTCGCTTGGCCTTCCGGCTGGTTTGCTCGACCGCGGTCCGTCGCTGCGCGGCACGAAATTCCTGGCCGGGGCGGCACTGAAAGCGCGCTTCGGCGGGACAAGGCGGCCTTTCCAGATGGTCAATGTCGGTGCCTGCGACGGCGCCCTGTTCGACGACGTCACGCCGTGGCTGCATCGCATACCGGGCGCCCGTGCCCTGCTGGTCGAGCCGATCCCCTATAACCAGAAGCGCCTGCGCGCCAATTATCCCGATACCAGCCGCTTCATCATCGAGCCGGTTGCCGTCACGAAAATAAGGGGGACGATCACCGTCCACACCTTCGATGCCGCCGCGCTTGAGGCCGGCACGCTGCCGATCGAGTTCATCGGCTGCTCCTCGGTTACCGACACCAACCTGATGTCGGGCAAGAATGCCTGGGGCGAGGATGACGTGAATTTCAACAAATTCGCGCCCTATCTCAGGGACATCGAAGTGCCGTCCGAGACCTTGCAGACATTGCTCGACCGCAACGGCATCAGCCATATCGACGCCTTCCTCGTCGATTGCGAGGGCGCAGACTGGATGGTCTTCGAGCAACTCGATCTCCAACGCTACCGTCCGGGCATGATCAAGGTCGAGGTCGGCGCACTGCCCGCTCCGGAGATCGGCCAGGTCGTGGTCAAGCTCAAGACCGCCGGTTATCAGGTCGGTTTCCAGGCCGAGGACATCTGGGCCTTCGCCTGACCGCAGAGATTTTCCCTGATCCAAACTGGGTCGCGACGCATTCGCGGCGTGTCGCAAACAGGCGGTAGCGCGCTCATCGTCGTCTGCATATTGTGCGCCGATCAGACGGGCGCCGACGCCGCCCGCAACAGCACCTGGAGTCGCGGGCAATGGCAGAGTTTCCGAACAAGGCGAAGGTCGTCATCATCGGCCTGGGTGGCATTGTCGGCGCGTCAATCGCCCATCACCTGATCGAACGCGGCTGGGACGACATTGTCGGTATCGACAAATCAGGCATCCCGACCGACATCGGCTCGACGGCGCACGCTTCCGACTTCTGCTACACCACCAGCCACGATTTCCTGTCCTGCTGGACGACACTCTACTCCATCGATTTCTACGAGAAGATGGGCCACTACGCACGCATCGGCGGCCTCGAAGTCGCGCGCGTCGGCGATGACAGCCGCATGGACGAAATCAAGCGCAAGATCGCCTCGGCCAAGGCTTTTGGCACGCGCGCCCGGCTGATCGAACCGGCCGAGATCAAGGAGAAATTCCCGCTCATCGAAGAGGCAATGGTGCAGGGCGGCCTGTGGGATCCCGACGCCGGCCTGGTCATCCCGCGCTCGCAGACGGTCGCCGGCAAGCTCGTCGACCAGGCGGAAGCCTCGGGCAAGCTCAAATCCTTCGCCAACACGCCGGCCCGGTCGCTCGTCGTCAAGGACGGCCGCATCAGCGCCGTGGTGACCGACCGCGGCACCATCGAGGCCGACTACGTCATCGTCTGCGCCGGCATCTGGGGCCGGCTGATCGCCGAGATGGTGGGCGAGGACCTGCCCGTCATGCCGATCGACCATCCGCTCACCTTCTTCGGGCCCTACAACGAGTTCGCCGGCACGGGCAAGGAGATCGGCTGGCCGCTGCTGCGCGACCAGGGCAATTCGGCCTATATGCGCGACACCGGCGACCCCAAGACCGCCGAGGGCGGGCAGATCGAATGGGGTTATTACGAAGAGACCAATCCGCGCCTTTGCCATCCGCGCGACCTGCTCGAGAAGGACCAGGCCCGGCTTTCGCCTTCGCAGCGCGATCTCGACATGGAGCAGATCCTGGCGCCGCTGGAGCGCGCCATGGAACTGACGCCGATCCTGGGCGAACTCGGCTACAACGAAAGCCATTCCTTCAACGGCCTGCTGCAGGTGACGGCGGATGGCGGCCCGTCGATGGGCGAGAGCCAGAAGGTGAGGGGGCTGTGGTATGCCGTTGCCATCTGGGTCAAGGACGGCCCGGGCATGGGCAAGCTCATCGCCGACTGGATGACGGACGGCCGCACCTCGATCGACCATCACGCCATCGACTATGCGCGCTTCTATCCGCACCAGACCAAGGAGCAGTTCATTTGGGATCGCTGCACCGAGACGGCGATGAAGGTCTACAATCCCGCCGTGCACCCGCGCGAGCCCTTCTCCAAGGGCCGCAACATAAGGCGCTCGCCGTTCTGGGAGCGCGAGAAGGAACTCGGCGGCTATTTCATGGAGCTGGGCGGCTGGGAGCGCGCGCACGGCTATGCCGCCAACGAGCACCTTCTGGAGAAATACGCCAACCGGGTGCCGGTGCGCGAGAACGAATGGGACAATCGCCATTTCTGGCGCGTGTCCAATGCCGAGCATCTGGCGATGAGCGAAGACTGCGGCATCGTCAACCTGTCGCACTTCTCGATGTACGACATCGAGGGACCCGACCACGTCGCGCTGCTGGAGTGGCTGTGCGCGGCCAAGATCGGCGGCGACAACAATATCGGCAAGGGCATCTACACCCACTTCCTCGACGAGGAAGGCATGGTGCGCGCCGACTTCACGGTCATCCGCATGGCCGACCGCTGCCGTTTGATCGATGGCGCGGACGCCGGCCCGCGCGACTTCCAGTACATGCGCCGCACCGCGCAGGATAAAGGTTTCGATGTCACCATCACCGATGTGACGGAAAAATACGTCACCATCGGCATCTGGGGCCCGAACGCGCGAGCAACCCTGCAAAAGGTGGTCGAGAATCCCGAGGGCCTTGCGCTGGAGAATTTCCCGTTCGCCGCGATCAAGCCGATCCGGATCGCCGGCAAGGACGTCACCGCCTTCCGCATCTCCTATGTCGGCGAACAGGGATGGGAACTGCACATGCGCTACGAGGACGGCCTGGCCGTCTGGGATGCGCTGCGCTCGACCGGCGTCATGCCGTTCGGCGTCGAGACCTATGCCAATACGCGGCGCATGGAAAAGAGCCTGCGTTTGCAGAATGCCGATCTGCTCACCGAGTACAACCTGCTCGAGGCCGATCTTGCCCGCCCGAAAGTCAAGGAGAACGACTTCTGCGGCAAGGCCAAGCACCTGGAATACCGCGCCCGCGAGCACCAGCCGGCGATGCTGTGCACGCTGGTGATGACCGAAAACACCGATTCCAAGGGTGTGGCGCGTTATCCGGTGGGCACGATGCCGGTGCTGGACCCCGAGACCGGCGAGACGCTGGTCGACGAACTCGGCCGCCGTTCCTTCACCACGTCGGTCGCTTACGGCCCGACCATCGGCAAGAACATCGCGCTCGCCTATCTGCCATGGGCCTATGCCCAAGAGGGCCGCAAGCTGAAGGTGGAGTATTTCGGCGAGACCTATCCGGTCGAGGTCGCCGGGGTCGGCTACAAGCCGCTCTACGATCCGGAGAATTTGAAGCCGAGAAGCTAGGCAACCTCCCAGCAGGGCTCGTGAGCAAATTTTGATAAGCCCGGCGGCTATGGTGGGGCTTTTCTCTTTTTCGGCTGGCGATTCTGGCTTACCCTGCGGCATGTCTGCTTTTGCTCGCGCAAGACATCTGCTTTCAGGCGCCGCCGCCCTGGCGCTGATGCTGTGGCTGGCCCCGGTGTCGCTCGCGGACGAACCCGTCGACGTCGAACTGGTGCTGGCGGTCGACGTCTCGCTGTCCATGTCGGCGGACGAGCTCGAGATCCAGCGTCGCGGCTACGCTGCTGCATTGACGCACGATCATGTGCTGCAAGCCATCGCCGCCGGCACTTACGGCAGGATCGCCGTTACTTATGTCGAATGGGCTGGCACCAACTCGCAGCACGTCATCGTGCCGTGGACGGTGATCTCCACTCGCGCCGACGCCGAGCAGGTGGTGGCGCGGCTGTCCGCCCAGCCTCCCAACAGCGCGCGGCGCACGTCTATCTCCGGCGCGCTGGAATTCGGCGCGGACCTTTTCGCCGAAAGTGGCTTTCAAGGGACGAAGCGG
The DNA here is from genome assembly GCF_006442975.2 of Mesorhizobium sp. B2-1-1. Taxonomy (NCBI): domain Bacteria; kingdom Pseudomonadati; phylum Pseudomonadota; class Alphaproteobacteria; order Hyphomicrobiales; family Phyllobacteriaceae; genus Mesorhizobium; species Mesorhizobium sp. B2-1-1. The sequence goes on from NZ_CP083954.1 coordinate 3,174,420, forward strand.
GTCATCGATATTTCCGGCGACGGCCCCAACAACCAGGGCGCGCCGGTCGATATCATCCGCGACGAGGTGGTCAAGCAAGGCATCGTCATAAACGGCTTGCCGCTGATGACCCGCGGCGGCTTCACCAGCGCCTACGATGTCAACGATCTCGACCGCTATTACAGCGACTGCGTCATTGGCGGTCCCGGAGCCTTCATGGTTCCGGTCAACGACTGGACGCAGTTTCCCGAAGCTATCCGCCGCAAGCTTGTGCTTGAACTCGCCGGCCCGGCCTCGCCGCGGCCGGTTGACCAGGCCGATCGTCCGCCGGTGGTGCTGGCGCAGGCCGAACAGGCCAGCGATTGCCTGGTCGGCGAAAAGATGTGGCGCAACCGCAATTGGATGCTCGATAGCCGCTGAGAAATTCCAGAAAAAGCGCATAGCGCCTTCCCGGTACGCGCGTAACGCTTTCCCTTTGGAATTGATTGAAAAAAATAGTCAAAGCGGTTCGGCGTTTCCGTGAAATGCCGAACTGTTCCAGGCTTGCCAGTCCGGCAGAAGCAGTGGCAAACTGGCCTTGCCGCGCCATCCGGCGGGCGGGGTGACGCGGTCAAACCGAGGAAACACCAGATGAGACGTCTAGCTATCCTGACTGCGGTCGCGTCCATGCTTTACGCCGACGGCGCCAGCGCCCAATACGACGATCAGGCCGCCTGCATCATGTTCGAAAATGGCAATTTTCGCGGACGGTCGATCGCGCTCGGGGCCGACGATTCGGTCAATTTTCGCGGCCGCGAGTTCTGGAACGACCGCGTGTCGTCGGTGATCGTTCGCCGAGGCTGCACTCTCGTTGCCTATGAGGATTCGCGCAGGGGAGGCCGATCGATCGAGATCAGGCGCAGGGTCCGCGATTTCGGCGGTAGCGACTGGAACGACCGAATCTCGTCCGCGGAGTGCTACTGCGACCAGTATTGACGACAAGGTCCTCGGCCTTGCCGTTTTGTGGCGGCAAGGCGAACCTTCGTCGCCGACGATGTGGGCAAACACGGCCCTGTTCATTGACAGCCGGGCGGCGTCCGTGAACATTCCCCCAGAGAAAACAAAGGGGAACTGACATGAACAGGACCATTATCCTTACGCTGGCGCTTGCCGCCGGCTTGTCCGCGCCGGCGACGGCCGCCACATCGGTCACTATCGGGATCAGCGGCTGGACCGGCTTCGCGCCGCTGACGCTCGCCAAACAGGCGGGACTCTTCGAGAAGCACGGCCTCGACGTGACCTTGAAGAAAGTGCCGCAGGCCAGCCGGCCGCTCGCCATCGCCAGCGGCGACCTGCAATGCGCCGCCACCACGGTCGAGACGTGGCAGGTGTGGAACGCCAGCGGCGTGACCACCAAGCAGATCTTCCAGCTCGACAAATCCTACGGCGCCGACGGCATCGTGGTGCGCAACGACATCAAGGCCGTCGCCGACCTCAAGGGCAAGACTGTCGCGTCCTCGGCGCCGGGCACCTCGCCCTATTTCCTGCTGGCCTGGGTGCTGAACAAGAACGGCATGTCGACAAAGGATGTCACGGTCGTCAATCTCGAGCCGGACGCGGCGGCGCAGGCCTTCCTTGCCGGCCAGAACGACGCGGCCGTCACCTATGAGCCGTTCATCTCGGCGGTGCGCGACAAGGCCGACCAGGGCCACATATTGGCGACCACGCTCGACTACCCGATGGTGCTCGACACGGTCGGCTGCACGCCCGAATTCCTCAAAGCCAATCCGGACGCCGCCAAGGCGCTTGCCGACAGCTATTTCGACGCGCTCGACCTGATCAAGAAGGACCCGCAGAAATCCTACGGCATCATGGGCGCGGACGTGAAACAGTCGGCCAAGGAGTTCGAGGATTCGGCGAAGTACCTGAAATGGGCCGACCGGGCGGAGAACAAGCAGTTCTTCACCAAGGAGTTCCAGGATTTCTCCAAGACCGCCGGCGAGCTTCTGCTGCAGATGGGGCTGATCAAGGAAGCGCCTGATGTCTCCACGCTGGCCGATACCAGCGCCGTGGCGAACTGAGCGGCCGCTGTCTCGCGGCGGCGCCCCGCGCCGCCGTTTCGCTTTCACAAGGACCGTTGTAAATGCCGCGCCCCCTGCATCCGATCTCGCCGGGCACGCGAACCGTGCTCGGCATTTCCTTCTTCGTGCTGTTCGTCGTTTTCTGGGCGTGGATCACGCTTGGCGGCCACGTCAACCGCATCTTTCTCGCCGATCCGCTGTCGATGCTGCGGGATGGCTGGCGGCTGCTGGTCGAGGACCGGTTCTGGCTCGACATACTGATCACCATCTGGCGCGTCTTCGGCGGCTTCGTGCTGGCATCGGCCGTCGCCGTGCCGCTGGGCATAGCGATGGGCGCGTGGAAACCTGTCGAGGCGTTCCTGGAGCCGTTCGTCTCCTTCGCCCGCTACCTGCCGGCCTCGGCCTTCATTCCGCTGCTTATCCTTTGGGCCGGCATAGGCGAACTGGAGAAGCTGCTGGTCATCTTCGTCGGCTCCGTGTTCCAGATCATCCTGATCATCGCAGTAAAGGTCGGCTCCACGCGTCGCGATCTCGTCGAGGCGGCCTACACGCTCGGCTCCACGGACAACGGCATCGTCAAGCGTGTGATCATGCCCGCCAATGCGCCCGAGATCGCCGAGACGCTGCGGCTGGTGCTCGGCTGGGCTTGGACCTATGTCATCGTCGCTGAACTGATCGGCTCGTCGTCGGGCATCGGCTACATGATCATCAACAGCCAGTCGCGACTGGCAACCGGCCAGATCATCTTCGGCATCATCGTCATCGGGCTGATCGGGCTGTTGTCCGATCTTGCCTTCAAGGCGCTTAATCGCTGGCTCTTCCCATGGAGCCTGGCATGAGCAAGCTTCTCATCGAGGGCGTCTCGCGCACGTTCGCCGGCGTGCGCGGCGGCTCACCGGTCCAGGCGCTGATGCCTGTCGACCTGGCGGTCGCGGCCAATGATTTCATCACCATCCTGGGGCCTTCGGGATGCGGGAAGTCGACGCTCTTGCGCATCGTCGCCGGGCTGGAGGCGCCGAGCGAAGGGCGCGTGCTGCTCGACGGCAAAGCGGTGACCCGGCCGGGGCCGGATCGCGGCATGGTCTTCCAGTCCTACACGCTGTTCCCATGGCTGACGGTCGCCGAAAACATCGCCTTCGGCCTGCGCGAACGCGGCATGGCCGAGCGGGAGAGGGGCGAAATCGTCGCCTCCTATATCGACCTCGTCGGGCTGGAGGGCTTCGAGAACCACTGGCCGAAGCAACTTTCCGGCGGCATGCAGCAGCGCACGGCGATCGCCAGGGCGTTGGCCAACGACCCCGCGATTCTTTTGCTGGACGAGCCGTTCGGCGCGCTCGACAACCAGACGCGCGGGCTGATGCAGGAACTGCTGCTCGGCATCTGGGAACGGCGCAAGAAAACGGTTCTGTTCGTCACCCACGACATCGAGGAGGCGATCTTCATGGCGTCGCGCGTGGTGGTGATGACGGCCAGGCCCGGCCGGATCAAGTCGGACGTCGCCATCGACCTGCCGCACCCGCGCCACTACACGCTGAAGACCAGTCCGGAATTCTCCGTGTTGAAGGCGCGGCTGACCGAGGACATCCGCGTCGAGGCGATGCGGTCGGCAGAGGTGCTCTGAGGCGCGCCTCTATGCCGCCAGCAGCTGCTTGCGGTCGACGCGCTCCTGCTGCGGCGAGCGGGCGTAGAGCTCGCGGTAGCATTTCGAGAAATGCGAGGCCGAGACGAAGCCGCAGGCGACCGCCACCTCGACCACCGGCATCGAGGACTGGATCAAGAGATGCCTTGCACGGTCGAGGCGGATTTCGAGGTAGTAACGGGCCGGCGAGCGTCCCATCTCGGTGCGGAACAGCCGCTCGATCTGCCGGCGCGACAGGTCGACATGGTCGGCGATCTCGATCAGCGACAGCGGCTCCGACAGATTGCCTTCCATCAGTTCGATGATGGTCAGCACTTTCGAGTTCTGTACGCCGAGCCGGGCACGCAGCGGCAGGCGCTGGCGGTCGGTCGGGCTGCGCACACGGTCGGTCAGCACCTGTTCGCAGACGCGGTTGACGAGATTCTCGTCGAAATCGTCGCCGATCAGCTTCAGCATCATGTCGAGCGCGGCGGTGCCGCCGGCGCAAGTGTAGATGTTTTGGTCGATCTCGAACAGGTCGGCAAAGACATTGGCTTTCGGGAATGCCTCGGAGAAGCCGGGCAGGTTCTCCCAATGGATGGCGCAGCGCTTGTTGGACAACAGGCCGGCAGCGGCCAGAACATGCGCTCCGGTGCACAGGCCGCCGACGGAGACGCCGCGATTGTATTCCTCGCGCAGCCAGGCAAAGGCGGACTTGTTCTGGTAGCGCTCGACATTGGTGCCGCTACAGACGATGGCCATGTTGGGGCGATCCGGCCCTCCCATCTTCCTGCGCTCCTCCTCCAGCGAGGTGTTGACCGCGCATTCGACACCGTTCGAAGCGCGCACCGGCTTGCCGTCGATGCTGGCGAGGCGCCATCGATAGGCCTCGTAGCCGAGCATGCGATTGGCCGAGCGCAGCGGGTCGAGCGCCGTCGCAAACGCGATCATGGTGAAGTCGGGAATGAGAAAAAATACAAACGATCGCTTGATCGGATGCTTAACGGCGTTCACGGGAACCTCACGCAGCCATGGCGCGAACAGAATGTCGCGAATAGCATAGCGACAACAGGAAAAACCATCCTTGTCAATCGGCTAAGGAGCTTTAGCAAGATTTAATTTGCGACATGGGTCGCAAATGGGCAATCGTGTTGCGATGCCGCGCAGCCGCGGCGCCGTTCGCGATGGAAGCGCCGTCAGGGTGTGCAAACAAACGCCGCCTCGGCGGAACCGGGCGGCGTCATCTATTCAGGCAGCGCGAGGGAGCGCTGCCTGCGGGATCGGTTCAGGCGACGAAACCGAGGCGTGCGGCAGCCATGGCGCCGGTCTGGCCGGGCATGGTGTTGGCGAGGCGCTGGCGCTCGAGGGCCGTGGTCAGGTTCATTTCGCGGCGAGGGAAAAGGCGGGCAAAAAGCTTCATGTTCATCTCCAATCGGTTGCTCAGACGGGTCGCCTTCGCTTGATGGAGTGGGGCAGCTCGTTTGCTGGCGTGGATATAGGCTTGTGTAAGTAAAAACTAAATCGCAAAAGCGAAGCACTTGATATGAAAAGCGACACGCAAGGCGGGAGCCTTTGTAGGCACTCCCGGATTTTTCGTTAGCTTACAAAGCGTTAGCTCAAAACCCAGCCGCTATGCGGCTTGTTCATATGCGCCATGCAGCGGCAGCATGGCTCCGAAATTCATGTGAACGCAAATAAAACGGCAAAACAGGTCGGTAAAACAAGAAGACCTGCCGGGCGGTTTGCGCGGCAGGCCTTCAATGCATGGTACACACGGTTTACTTTGCTCCAGCCCAGGATCCGACGCCGGCGCGTATGCCGGCCTTCGTGTCGGCCGCTTCAGGCCAGCCAATATCCTTCTGCAGCTCGATCGGCAGGGAGCGGATGGCGCGTTCGGTCTGGTAGCGGGCGCGGGCCGCGCTGAATTCGGTCGCAAGCCGACCGATGGATGACAGGATAGACATTTCGATCTCCTCATGTCGGGGCGGAAGTGCCCGGCAATGCCTTACGTCAGGTCTGTATCAGCTTCATTGCATGTCGAAGGCAGGTCTGTGTCGTGATCGTTTCGTGGCTGCCTTGGCAGCATCCTGCTTCGATGGAGTTGACTATGCGCTCGAACTGATGTTCAATCAAACGAAATGGAATGATAGTTTGCATCAGAAAAATTGAAGGTCGATCGTCATGAACGCCCCACTCAATCATCCGCTGCCGCTGCTGGACCTCGACGTGCTGCGCACTTTCGTGGCGATCGCCGAAACCGGCAGCTTCACCACCGCGGCCAATGCGGTCTTCCGTACGCCCTCGGCGGTCTCCATGCAGATCAAGAAGCTGGAAGATATTCTGGGCCGCTCGGTGTTCGCGCGCGATGCGCGCTCGGTGACGCTGACCACCGACGGGGAAATGCTGCTGGGCTATGCCCGTCGTCTGCTGTCGATCAATCGCGAGGCGGTGTCCAAGTTCATCATTCCCGATATTGTCGGCGTGGTGCGGCTGGGTTCGCCGGACGATTATGGCGAGCGCGTGCTGCCGCATGTGCTGAAGCGTTTTGCGCAGTCGCATCCATCGATCGCCGTCGACGTCACCATCGACCAGAGCAGCAATCTGCGCCGGCGCATGGATGACCGGGCGCTCGACATCACGCTGCTCACCAATTCCTACAAGACCAGCGCGCTCGGCGCCGAGGTGCTGTTGACGGAGCCGATCGTCTGGGCCGGCGCCAAGGGCGGCTGCGCGCATCTGCGCGAACCCTTGCCGGTGTCGCTGTGGGAAGAGGGCTGCGCCTGGCGGGCAGGGGCGCTCGAAGCGCTGAGCCGCGAGGGCCGCAACTACCGCATCGCGTATATGAGCGCGCATACGGCCGGCCAGCGCGCCGCCATCATGTCAGATCTCGCCGTGGCGCCGCTGCCGAAGTCTTTCCTCGGCAACGACATGGTCGAGCTCTGCCCCAAGGACGGCATGCCCGATATCGGCACCTATAACCTCGCCATGGTGGTAGCGCCGGACGCCAGCGCGCCGGTCAAGGCGGTGGCCGACCACATCCGGGCGACGTTCGAAGTCTTCCGGGAAACCGGCAAGTTCTGATCAACCGGGGTGCTCTGACTGGAGGCTCTGCCCCGAAGCCTCGGTGGACGGCGCTTCGAAGCTTGCGCCGGCGCCTTCAACAAGGGGCGAGGGGTTCTCGGTCAGAAACGCCACGATCCGTTCGCGCGCGCGGCGCGATTCCGGCATGTCGATCAGCGGCCAGACGTGGAACATGCCTTCCTCGTGCACGAGCTCTACCTCGACGCCAGCGGCCCGTGCTTTTTGTGCGAAGATCAGATTGTCGGGCGTGAGAAGATCGCGAGAGCCCGCCAGGAGCAATGTCCTGGGCAGCACCGAGAGGTCGCCATAGACGGGGCTGATATGCCAGTCCGTCGGGTCTATTCCGGCACTGTAGAGCCGGATAGCCTCCCGTCCGCCCGCGATGCCCAGCCAGGGATCGTTCCGCTCCGCCTCGAACACCTCGGGGTTTGCAAGCGAGACGTCGAGCCCGGGTGAGATCAGCACATGGCGCGACGGCAAGGGCAGGCCTTCTTCGGCAGCCATCATGGTGAGCACCACGGCCATGTTGCCGCCGGCGGAATCGCCCATGAAGATGATGTCTTCCGCCTCCGTCTCGCCGAGCATCCGGCGATAGACGTCGCCGACCATGCCGAACATGGCGTGGAAGTCATGCTCGGGCGCGATGGGATAGATGGGCACCGTAAAGGCATAGCCCAGCCGGTCGGCCATGTCGGCGATCAGGTGCCAATGATAGGGCGTGATTTCAAAGACATAGGCGCCGCCGTGCAGATAGAGAACCCGCTTGCGCTCGCCGGCCCTGGGGGCGATCTCGTAGACGGGAAAGCCGTCGACGGTGCGCGTCTCGATGTTGAAGCGCTGCTGCACTGACACCGGAGGGTGATGGTCCTCTGTCCGGCGCGCCGCAGCGATCCAGCGCTGCAGGTTTTCCGGGCTGGAAAACGCCTTCTTGCGACTGTGCCTGAGCACGAAGGACACGACGTGGCTTTTCAAACTTGGCATGCGGATACACGAACTTCGGCGGCAGCCGACTAAGAGAAGTCCCCTTCATATTTGAAGATCGTGCCCTGGTCGAAGATGTCAAGATTTACGCTGTGTGCACACGTCGCTGTGATCGGCGCCGCATTTCTCGCGGGAGGGATCAGCGCTGCGGCAGAAGGGCTGCGCGCAGGCGGTTGCTGGTGACGGCCGGAGCCCCTCGCGGGCTCCGGCGCGTGCCGAGCAGTTTGCACTTTTCGGCAAAGGTCATCAGCGCGTAAAGCCCAAAAGCAAGGCGGAAAGCGCCGCCTGCGGGTCGCTGGGCGGCGAGGCCGGCCAGCCGATGTCCTTCTGGACATGTGCCGGCAGGCTGTTCAGGGCGCGGACGGCCTTGTTCCTGGCACGGGCCTGCCTGATGGTCGCACCGTAGCGGCCGAGATTTTCAAACATCGACATTTTCATCTCCCTTGAAGAACGGCGGCGGCCGAGGATTATCTTCGGCCGCCGTTCGATGCCGGGTAAATGCGCCTGCCATGTATCGGTCGGATTTCGCGAAAACGGTGATTTGGTTTCCGGATCAGTCAATCCGGAAACATTTGCATACAAATGAAATTGCAGGTGATTGACACCCCCGAGCGATCGCTTCTCGGCCGCGTCCAAGAGGGCGTGCCGCGATCCTACCTAGCTTGCCCGTTGACAGCAGATGGCGGATGTCTGCTATTGTGCATTGCAGCATCGGGGGTGCGGGTAAGGAGTATGGCGTGAATGACATTCACAGTATCCAATACCTTCGAGGACTCGCCGCTTCCGCGGTAGTTTGCTTTCACATCAACGAACAGTTCGGCGGTCCGTTCGCGGTCGGTGCTGCTGGCGTCGACCTGTTTTTTGTCATCAGCGGTTTCATCATGTGGGTGACCACGGCCGATCGCCCTGCCAATCCACGGCGTTTCATATGGCGTCGGATTGTTCGCATCGTGCCGCTCTATTGGATCGTCACGGTGCTGACCGCGCTGGCAATTTTCCTCAAGCCGCAATTTCTCTACGGACATGTGCTGAGCCCGGAAAATTTTTTCGGCTCGCTGGTGTTTCTTCCGATCGTGCAGGATGGGGTACTTCATCCCGTGGTGATCCAGGGCTGGACGCTGTGTTATGAAATGATGTTTTACGTCATTTTCGCCTTGGCGCTCTTTTTAGGCGAGAAGCAGCGTTTTGCCGTGCTGATCGGCGTGCTGACGGTGATGGTCGCATCGAACTTGCTGCTCAAAGGCTACCGCTTTACCTCTCCCCTCATGCTCGAGTTCGCGGCCGGCATTGTTATCGGGCGGCTGTGGATGGAGGATATTCGGCTCCGGCTTGTGCCGGCGCTGTCGCTGGTTGTTGGCGGATTTCTCCTGTTGATGACGATCCAGATGCTTGACCCCGAGCTGCCTCGTGTTCTGCGTTGGGGTATTCCGGCGACCCTGATCGTTGCTGGAGCGGTTTTTGCCGAGCGTGCCAGACCGTTCAACCCCGTGGCCTTGTTTACATTTTTTGGTAGTGCCTCGTATTCGATCTACTTGTGGCATGTGCTGGTGGTTGTCGTGGTAACTGGCATCATGCTGCGGCTTGGGGTTCCGCCAAATTGGCAGCCGGCGCCGATTGCCTTGATCAGCATCGCGCTTTCCGCGATGCTTTACCTGTCGATTGAAAAGCCGCTGACGGGCTTTCTCAACCGGTCGTGCGTCAAAAGCATGCCGTTGCTGGCTCAGCGGCCCAGCTTGCGCTTGCCATCGAATGAGGCAAACGACTGACAAGCGGCCAAGGCGCCTCGGCGTTGCATTGTGCCCTAATTTTATTCCCGGCCACGTCGCGCGGCGTGGCCTTCGCGCGAGCGCCGGCGCGGGGTGGCGTCGCCGGCGATGCCGTCTTCGCTCACCGTCTTGCGCGGCGGCAGCTTCACCGCCGCCGACAGTTTCGGAAACGGATCGACCTTGTTCGGCAACGCCATCGCATAGACGAAGTGCTCCTGGAATTTGGGCTCCAGTGCGGTCTCGATCTTCTCGATCTGGCTCACCGTCTCCTCGATCTCGCGACGATAGCCGCGATTGAGCAGCGCCATGCGCGCGCCCGCGCCGGCGGCGTTGCCGACGGCCGAGACCTTGTCGAGGTCGCAATCGGGGATCAGGCCCAGCACCATGGCGTATTTCGAATCGATGAAGGAGCCGAAGGCGCCGGCGAAGTGGATGCGGTCGACATGCTCGGTGTTCTGCTTTTCCATCAACAGCTTGGTGCCGGCATAAAGTGCTGCCTTGGCGAGTTGGATGGCGCGCACGTCGGTCTGGGTGATGGTGATTTTCGGCTCGCCTTCCTTCAGCACGTAGGAGAAGGTGCGGCCGTTGGCGACGATACGCGGCGAGCGCATGCTGAGCGATCCGTCGACGACGCCGTCTTCCGAAATGATGCCGGCCAGATACATCTCCGCAACGATCTCGATGATGCCGGAGCCGCAAATGCCGGTGACGCCGGTCGCCTGCACGCTGTCGAGGAAACCCGGCTCGTCGGACCACAGTTCAGAGCCGATGACGCGGTATTTCGGCTCGAGCGTGTCGGGATCGATGCGCACGCGCTCGATGGCGCCGGGCGCGGCGCGCTGGCCGCCGGAGATTTCGGCGCCTTCGAAGGCCGGACCGGTGGGCGAGGAAGCAGCCACGACCCGGGCACGATTGCCGAGCACGATCTCGGCGTTGGTGCCGACGTCGACGATCAGCATCATCTCGTCCTGGCGATGCGGGCCCTCCGACAGCGTCACCGCCGCCGCGTCGGCGCCGACATGGCCGGCGATGCAGGGCAGCATGTAGAGGCGTGCGCCCGGGTTGAGCTTGAGGCCGATATCCGAGGCCTTGATGCGCACCGCGCCCGAGACGGCGAGCGCGAAGGGGGCGCCGCCGAGCTCGGTCGGATCGATGCCGAGGAACAGATGGTGCATGATCGGATTGCCGACGAAGACGGAATCCAGGATGTCGTTGCGCTGGACACTGCCTTCCGCGCAGACCTTGTCGACAAGACCGGAGATCGCCTCGCGCACGGCGACCGTCATGCCTTCGCGGCCATCCGGGTTCATCATGACATAGGAAACGCGGCTCATCAGATCCTCGCCGAAGCGGATCTGCGGGTTCGACGTGCCTGACGAAGCGGCGACGCGGCCCGACAGCAGCGACACCAGATGCATGGCGATGGTGGTCGAGCCGATATCGCAGGCCAGCCCATAGGCCTCGTTCTTGAGGCCGGGCCACAAAGCGATGACGCGCGCGATGTCGCTGTCGGCATCCTTGTGGATGGCGGCGGTCGCGGTCCAGTTGCCCTTGCGCAAGATGCCCTGCACCTGCGGCAGCAAATAGAAATCGAATTCGAGGTTCTTGAAGTTCCAGTCCTTCATCAGCGCGATCTTGAGCCGGTCGAGATCGCCTGAAGGATTGTGCATGTCGGGTTCTTCGATTTCGACATAGCACATGCGGATCGCCGTATCGCGCGCGATCACCCTGGTGTCGGCATCCTTGCGGATGGTCTGTGCGTTGATGACCGTGTCCTGCGGCACGTCGATGACAAGGTCGCCGAGGATCTGCGCCGAGCAGGAGAGGCGGCGCCGTTCCGGCAGGCCGCGCACGCGCTCGTAACGTTCTTCCTTCGGCCCCTTGGGCGAGATGTGGTCGTTGGAGGAGACGATCTTGTGCTTGGCGAAATTGCCTTCCTGCACCTCGATCTGGCAGCGCCCGCAAGTGGCGCGCCCGCCGCACACGCTCTCGACATAGACGCCGAGCTGGCGCGCGGCGTCGAGCACCGGCGTGCCGACCGGAAAGCGCCCGCGCTTGCCCGACGGCATGAACAGCACGAGCGGATCGGTGATGTTGGTATGCGAATTCACGATTGCGCGCTTATCCCCTTGCCATGCGGGCTTCACGACCGCCACGACGGCGACCGCCATTGCCGCCGCCTTCGCCTGGTGCATTGACCGCCGTCGGAGCGGCGACCGCTTGGCCGCCTTCGGCCGGCTTGTAATCCTTATAGGTGCGAATCCAGTTGGTGCAATTCTCGTCGGTGCCGTTCAGAACGTTGGCGCCGCGCACGGCTTCCATTTCCTGCGGACGCACCGGGTTCATGATGGCCGATGTCATGCCGGCGCCGATCACCATCGGGATGAAGGCGGCGTTGATGCCGTGGCGGTGCGGCAGGCCGAAGGAGATGTTGGACAGGCCGCAGGTGGTGTTGACCTTCAGTTCCTCGCGCAGGCGCCGCAGCAGGGCGAACACCTGGCGGCCGGCATCGCCGAGCGCGCCGATCGGCATGACCAGCGGGTCGACGACGACGTCATGCGCCGGAATGCCGAAATCGGCGCAGCGCTGCACGATCTTCTTGGCGACGGCGAAGCGCACATCCGGATCCATCGAAATGCCGGTCTCGTCATTGGAGATGGCGACGACCGGCACGTTGTATTTCTTGATCAGCGGCAGGATGGCTTCGAGTTTTTCCTCCTCGCCGGTGACGGAGTTGACCAGCGGACGGCCCTTGGCGACCTTGAGCGCCGCCTCGATCGCGGCGGTGACCGAGGAGTCGATCGACAGCGGCAGGTCGACCAGGCCCTGGACGATCTCCAGCGTCTGTACCAGCAATGCCGGCTCGGTCGCGTTGGGGTCGACGGCGGTGACGCCGGCATTGACGTCGAGCATGGTGGCGCCGCAAGCGGCCTGTTCCAGCGCGTCCTTGATGACGGTTTCGAAATTGCCGGCGATCATCTCGGCGGCGAGCTTCTTGCGGCCGGTCGGGTTGATGCGCTCGCCAATCACGCAGAAGGGCTGGTCGAAGCCGATGATGATTTCTCGTGTCGCCGAGGCAACGATGGTCCGGGTCATGAAATCTCTCCGTCGTGATATAAAGAGTTCTTTATATCGTTATCTCTTGTCGATCAAGCGAATGGTGGTTCTCCGCGCAAGTCAATGCGCGGTCTTCACCATGTCCACCTGGGTTTCGGTAACATCGTCGTGCAGGATATGGTCGAGCCGGTCGGCGACCATCTGGTCGTCGCGGCGGATTTCGCGCTTCCACGGCTGGCGGCCCTTCAGCACGCCCGATTCATCGACGATCTCGGCGACATACTCCTCCTGGCGGTAGGCCATCACATGGACGCCTGAAACGCCTGGGATTTCCTTCACCTCGTTGATGATGTCGATGCAGAGCTGCTTGCCTTCCTTCTTCTGGTCCTGGGCGCCTTCCAGCCGCTTGATGACGGTATCGGGAATATGGATTCCCGGCACGTTGGAGCGGATCCATTTGGCGGTCTTGGCCGAGGCGAGCGGTCCGACACCGCACAGGACGAACACTTTCTCCGTGTGGCCGAGATCGCGTGCCTTTTGCATGAAGGTCTTGAACATCGGTACGTCGAAACAATACTGCGTTTGGACGAACTGAGCGCCGGCGGCGATCTTCTTGCCGAGATGGATCGGGCGGAAGTCGAAGGGTGGTGCGAACGGATTGACGGCCGCGCCGAGGAACAACTGCGGCGGCGTGGTGAGCTTGCGGCCGGACAGGAACTTGCCGTTGTCGCGCATGATGCGGATGGTTTCGAGCAGCGACATGGAATCGAGGTCGAACACCGGCTTGGCGCCGGGCTGGTCGCCGGCCTGCACGCCGTCGCCTGTCAGGCACAGCATGTTGGCGACGCCCATGGCAGCCCCGCCCAGCACGTCGCCCTGGATGGCGATGCGGTTCTTGTCCCGGCAGGCGATCTGCATGATCGGTGCGTAGCCCATGCGGGTCAGGAGCGCGCAGATGCCGACCGACGACATATGACAGTTGGCGCCCGACGCATCGACCGCATTGATGGCATCGACCCAGCCGTCGAAGATCTTCGCCCTGTTGTAGACGTCTTCGGGGTCGGCGCTGTCGGGCGGGTTGAGCTCGGTGGTGACCGCGAATTCACCGCGTCGCAGGACGCGTTCGAGCCGGCCGCGCGAGGTGTGGCCGGGCAAGGGGTCGAGCGGCAGATGGATGCCGGCCGGGTTCTCGTCACGCTGGCGGGCGATCATGCGGCCGCTCCGGTCTTCGCATCGGCCGCGGCTTCACGGGCGGCTGCCGCCTGCGCGGTGACGCGCAGCCAGGCGGACGTTTCGCGCAGCGACTGGTCGACCGGCTTCTGCACGGCGAGAATCCTGTCGCCGTGCTCCATGTTGCGCGCCCCCTCCCAGGCCTTGACCCAGACGCAAGGCATGTCGGGCTCCACCTCGCAATTGCCGTTGGCGCGCACGCCGCCACAGGGGCCGTTGCGCAGCTGTTTTGGGCAGTTCATCGGGCACGACATGCCGGTCGAGGACAGGATGCACTGGCCGCACATGCGGCAGTCGAACATGAAGCCCTTGACGCGCTTTTCGACAAACTTCACCGGGGCCTCGACACGGCTGTAACCGATACCTTTCCACAAGGGATGCAGCAGAAGGAACATGTCGGCGAAGCGGGCATAGAACCATTCGAGCAGGCGCGAGTGCCGGACCGACCACAATCTCACCGCGAAGGAGCGCTGCACGCGGCGCTGTGGCGACACGTCGGCCGGCTTGTAGTCGGATTTCGGTGCTGCCTTCTTGACCAGGGTCGCCTGGGTGATCGGCTGGAGAGCCGGGCTCTCCTTGGCGGGAATGGTTTCAGACATTTTCTTTGCCGCCCGCCTTCACCAGAGCGATCAGCCGCTCGCGGTCATATTTCGCGTCGATGTCCTGGAATGCCTTCTCGACCTCGGCTTCGAGGTCGTCCCCGACCGGAACCGGATCGGCCTTGCGCCATTCGGCCAGATAGTCGTCGGTGCCGCCGGCGCCGGTGCGCATGGCGCACATGTCGATCGCCTCGGTGAAGCGCAACGGCAGTTCGCGCTTGGCGTTCTGGCGGCCTTTCCTGACGATGACCTGGGCAGGGATGTCGCGCCAGTAGACGACGATCAGATCGGCCATGAATTCTCACTCCTCGATCTGCGAGCATTGCCGCATGCGCAATTGGGCCGCTTGTTATGGGACGACGCGCGCGCATTCAAAAGCGACGCATTTGGATGTCGTAAAATGAAAGGCAATCTTCAATGTCGGCCTGAGGCAGAAATCAGCAGGAATGATCGATGCTGCCATCGAAGCCATTGTGCCTCAGATCGGCAATGCGGACGATCATGCTCCGTTTGGGATCGAATGGAAGATCCTGAAAAGCGAAGTCGCGATAGAAGTCTCTTACGCCTTCGTCCAGCGGGTGTGTGATAACGCCGAAGCAGCCGATATTGCTGGAAAACCGCACCGCCGTCCTGAGCGCAAACAGGAGAAGGGAGCGCCCGCAGCCGCGTCCCTGATATTTGCGATCGACGGCCAACTGGCCGAGCAGGATTACCGGAATAGGGTCAGGCCGATTACGCTGTGCCGATTTGGGCAGGTATGCGCGTTCGATCTGGCCAGCGCTCAGCGCAACGTAAGCCGCTATCCCACCGGTTTCGGAATCACAGACGAGGCTCGTCCGCGACAATCCATCCTGCTGGTTGCGCCATGCATGACGGCGAAGCCAGTTGTTCAACGACTCGCGACCGCAATCGAAAGCGTCCCAGTCGTCATCCCCGGCGAGCGGACGGGGTGGCGTCAGTCCCGCCATACTGGCCTGGACGCAGCAAGCCTTTGCAGTCTGGGCTCGGTCTTTGGTGTCGATTTCGCCCAGGCCTCGAATTGTTCCCAATCGACGACGGGAATAACGACGACACGACCGCCCAAAACCTCCATCTCGGCGGCCTCAACAGCCTTGCGCCGAATGAAGTCGCTCAGATTTGTATGAGCCTGCTTGGCGGCGGCCTCGAGAATGTCACGCTCGTCCGAGGTGACGCGAACGCTGACAGGCGCCATGCTGGACATCGATAGGGCTCCTTATTTTGTATGACAATAGCATACGATCGCCCGTATCGCCAGCGCTACCAGATGCCGGTTCTGAGCCCGGTCCAGAGATAGAACCAGATCGTCGGATGGTACCACTGTTTAGATGGCAGGCTTGGATCGAACGTCACGAGTTTTCCGGCCAGAGCATCGCTGACCGCCTCGACGCAGATGTCGCGCGAAAACGCCGTCTGGCGCAGCGCATAGCTTGAGATCGTGTCGCCTGGTTTCGGCTGACCGTAGGCCTGTTTCAGCACGCCGCCCGTATCCACGCCGGCATCGACCAGATGCACCGTGGTGCCGAAATTCGCGGAATCGCCCGATGCCAACGCCCAGTAGCCGCCGTTCATGCCGCGATATTTCGGCGTGATGCCTGCGTGATAGTTGAGCACCGGGCAAGGCATCCTGGCCAACATGTCCTTCGACAGGAGTCGGCAGCCGTTAAGCAGGACGACGCCTGGCTGGATTCTCTGGATCGCCGCGAGACACTCCGGCCCATTGGCCG
The DNA here is from genome assembly GCF_006442975.2 of Mesorhizobium sp. B2-1-1. NCBI lineage: Bacteria > Pseudomonadati > Pseudomonadota > Alphaproteobacteria > Hyphomicrobiales > Phyllobacteriaceae > Mesorhizobium > Mesorhizobium sp. B2-1-1. Next base: position 3,190,536 of record NZ_CP083954.1, read on the forward strand.
AGGCAACATGAATGATCTGCTGACCCGGCCGCGGCTCGGTATCGAGCTTCTCCTGCGCAATCAACCGGGCGGCATGGCTGGCGTAGAGCCGCTTGCCCAGCCTGCTCAGCACCATCGTGCCGAACTGGCCGATGGCCTGCAGCCAGCCCTGGCGACGGGCACGGCCAAGCAGCAATCGCTTTTTGGATTCAGGGACTTCCAGGATCACGATGACTGGGCCGACATGGTCGGCAATGGCGTTGACCATTGCCCATACGTGCTGGCCTCCTCCGGTAACGACCACGATCGGTCTCGGATCGGTTTCCGGTATTGCCATTGATCTTGCCACCCCCGGGACCAACTGCCACGGCCGGAGCTTAGACGGGGCGGGTTAATCCTTGGTATGCCGGAGCCGTCAGGAAGGCTCCGCTCAGCGCTTGAACTCCATGATGTCGAGCTTCGATTCGTAATAGGGAGCGGGGAACTCGATGCGCCATTCCCCGGCGCTATTGCGGAAGGCGTAGCCGACCTGGTCGGTCCGGGGGCCGCTGCCATAGGGTTTTGCCTGATCGTTGTTGACGGAACCGGAGCCGAGATAGATCGCACGCTTTTCGCCGTCGTCGAAGAAGCGGCCCTTGGTGCGCTGCGAGCCGGTGAGCTTTTCCAGTCGCCAGCCGGAGCCGTCGTCGGTCACCCTGCATTTGAACCAGCCATAGATAACGAGCGGGCTCAGCCCGCCCACCTTGATGGTGCGGCATTGCCACTTGCCGGTGAGGTCCTTGTCGGAGAAGGCAACCAGCGGCTTGGCCAGCAAGGCGTCGAGCTGCCTGACCTCGCCAGGATTGCCCGCCTTCGCCTCGGCAAGAGCCGCCTTGCGCGCCTCGCCATATTTGTCCAGCCGCGCCTTGTCGGCGGCGGTGATCAGCTTCTGCACCTCGCCGTCAGCAAGCGCGGGCAAGGTGCAGCAGAGAAGGCCGGCAACGGCAAGCATCGGGCGAAGGGTCATCGGCATTCCTCGTCGGTGTCCGGCAGCCGACCGCTGGACGGCGCCTTTGCATGGCTTGCGCGCAATTTACCCATTCGCGGCAGGCTGTCATCCGTGCTTAACAATGTCCGAGGTTAAAAACGATGGTGCGGCGAAATACGGATATTGCTTACAGGATCGTCGGGCTGGTTGGGTCGAAAGTGAGCCTGCCATGGCGATAGACGGCGACAGCCTTCCACGGGGACTGTCCGGAAAGATGTTTCGGACCGCAGCCGACAGCACCACGGGGGTCGTGGTGCTCGGCGGTTCCAGCGGTCGGGTGGACGTGTCGCGAGCCAGGCTTTTTGCGAATGAGGGAACGATGGCGGTTGCGCTCCGCTGGTTCGGGGACGAGGGCCAAGCCGCTGGCATCTGCGAGGTGCCGCTGGAGACCTTCTTTGCCGCGGCGGACTGCCTGGTGGAACTGGGCTGCAAGCGGATCGTCTTTGTCGGCACGTCGAAAGGCGCCGAAGCCGCTTTGCTGGCGGCAGTGCACGATTCGCGCATCAGCGCGGTCGTCGCGTTCAGTCCTTCGTCAGTCGTGTGGGGAAACATCGGCGCTGGCCTCGATGGCATCAGCTGGCCGGAGCGCTCGTCCTGGACACTGCGGGGCAGGCCACTTCCGTTTGTGCCCACGGACCCTGAATGGGAGCCAGAATATAGAGACGGTCTTATCGCCTACAGGAGTTTGTTCGAACATTGCCTGAAGAGGCACGAGACCGAGATCGAGGCGGCGACCATCCCGTTGGAGAAGACCAACGCCCAGATCCTGCTCGTCGCAGGACACGATGATGCGCTTTGGCCCTCGGACAAATTTGCGACCTCAATTGTGGAACGGCGAGCGGATGCCGGTTTGCCGACCCAACTTCTCCTGGCGGAGGACGCGGGCCATCGCATATTGCTGCCGGGCGAGACGACGCCGCGATCATCCCTGCATGCGCATGGTGGAAATGACGAGGCTGACGCCAGATTGGGGCAATTGGCCTGGGAACAGATCAAGGCCATTCTCCAGTAGGAGGCGGCGCTCCGTCCTGTCTTCGCCTTCGGAAAGGCGATAATCGCCAATCGCCGCGCAAGAGGGGCCGCAGCCCAGCCAGCGTCAGACGTCAGCCGCGGCCTTGGCCAGCCCGGCCGTCAGGTCTCCATAGCCTGTCGTGCGCCGCTCATAGACGAGGCCAAGCAGTTTCGCGGCCTTTTCCGCGACCTTGTCGAGCTCCGGATCGTCGGTCTGGGCCAGGTAGATCAGCTTCTCGTAATTGCCGAAATAGTCCTTGATCAGCTCCGGATGCCTGTCGAGACCGAGCGGCTTCATGAAGAAGGCATCGAATTGGCGGCAGAGGAAATCGGTCATGTAGAAGGACATCATGTCGTCGTCGGCGACCTTCGCATAGGCATCCATGCCCTGGTAGAAGGCGAAGCAATGCGGACCGGCCATGCGTTCGACGCCATGCTTCTCGCAGACCCGATCGAGCAGGCCGCCGGTGCCGCAATCGGCGTAACCGACGAAGATGTTGCTGTAGCCTTCCGCCTTGGCCTTTTCGATGGCCTTGTCCATCGCCGGCGCGATGCGGTCCGGATAAAAATGAAACTCGGCCGGAAGGCATGTCAATTCGAGGTGATGGAGCCCGAGCTGTTCCTTGACGGCCAACACCTCGCGCGCAATCATCCCGCAGGCGATGATGAGCAGCTTGTCCGCTTGATTCTGCTTAGGTCTGGGCATCTTCATGAAACCAGCCGAGCCGGCTTTCGTTGCTGTGGGGCGATCTACCGAGAGAGGGATAAACCGTCGATGAAACTGTTACGCATTGCGCCAATCGCAATCCTGGCTTGTGCCCTGGCCCTTTCGGCCTGTGCCAACACCGTCCGCGGCGTCGGCAGGGATATCAAGTCTACCGCGAAGGCCGTTGACGATACCGTCAAGAAACCCTGACCGCCGCTCCCGACATCTGGGAACAAAAAAGCCGCGCTGCAAGGCGCGGCTTCGTCTGTTGAGCGTCCGCCTTGCCTTGTATCAGGCGGAAGCGCGCACATTGTGTTTACGCTTCATGTAGTCCTTGGCGGTCTCGACCGCCACAGCGGCGTCGCGGCAATAGGCGTCGGCGCCGACCGCCTTGCCGAATTCCTCGTTAAGCGGCGCGCCGCCGACCAGGACGACGTAGTCGTCGCGGATGCCCTTTTCCTTCATCGTGTCGATGACGACCTTCATGTAGGGCATGGTCGTGGTCAGCAGCGCCGACATGCCGATAATGTCCGGCTGGTGCTGCTCGATGGCATCGAGATATTTCTCGACCGCATTGTTGATGCCAAGATCGATGACGTCGAACCCGGCGCCTTCCATCATCATGCCGACGAGGTTCTTGCCGATGTCGTGGATATCGCCTTTGACGGTGCCGATCACCATCTTGCCCTGCTTGGGCGCGCCGGTGGCGGCGAGCAGCGGGCGCAGGATGAACATGCCGGCCTTCATCGCATTGGCCGACAGCAACACTTCGGGAACGAACAGGATGCCGTCGCGAAAATCCTCGCCGACGATGCGCATGCCTTCGACCAGCGCTTCCGTGAGCACCTTGTAGGGTGCCCAGCCGCGCTCGAGCAGGATGCGCGTGCCTTCCTCGATCTCTTCCTTCAGACCGTCGTAGAGATCGTCGTGCATCTGCTGCACCAACTCGTCGTCGGAAAGCTCGGAGAGGATAATCTCGTCGTCGGACATTGTTTCTCAGGCTCCTTGCTGCCGGGAACGACCATGGCAGCTTAAAATCAACGCGCCAATACCTAACCCGCAAGGGGCGGGTATCCATAGCTGATTTGCGACTTCCCGCAAAAGGAAAGCGACTGAAAAATCTATCGGTTTTCTTGTCGATTTTGCGACAGGCGTTGGCGCGGACGGGCCGTTTCGAATAGGGTGCATGGCTACGATCCGCCGGAAGCCGCGATAGGCGGCCACAACGGTTCCGGGCCGGGCGCTAATCAAGCCGGTCCAAATTCAGGGAAGAACGATCATGAGCGAACACGCGGCAGTGGACCAGGAAGCGTCAAACGCGCGACGTGGACGCGGCGCCAGCGGCGGAGCGGCGGCAAGGCGGGCAGCGCGGTCGGGCGGCGGTCCCGGCACCCAGCTCACCTACATCAAGCGCAAGATCAACGTCTATGAAGTGCTGGACGAGGAAGGCCTGGCGCTGATCGAGAAGAACACCGACACGGTGCTCGAAGAAATCGGCATCATCTTCCGCGACGATGCGGAGGCGTTGCAGCTGTGGAAAGAGGCGGGCGCCGACGTCAAGGGCGAACGCGTGCATTTCCCGAAGGGGCTCTGCCGTTCGCTCTTGAAGACCGCGCCCCCCATCTACACCCAGCATGCCCGCAATTCCGAACGCTCGGTGCAGATCGGCGGCAATGCTACCGTCTTCGCCCCGGTCTATGGCCCGCCCTTCGTGCGCGACCTCGACGGCGTCAGGCGTTACGCGACCATCGAGGATTTCCAGAATTTCGTGAAGCTCGCCTATATGGCGCCTTCGATTCACCATTCGGGCGGCACCGTGTGCGAGCCGGTCGACGTGCCGGTCAACAAGCGCCATCTCGACATGATCTACGCGCACATCAAATATTCCGACAAGCCGTTCATGGGCTCGGTCACCGCACCGGAACGTGCTGAAGACACGGTCGCCATGGCCAAGCTGGTGTTCGGCGACGACTTCGTCGAAAACAACACGGTCCTGACCAGCCTGATCAACGCCAACTCGCCGATGGTCTTCGACGAGACCATGCTTGGCGCGCTGAAGGTCTATGCGCGCCACAACCAGGCCTGCATCGTCACGCCGTTCATCCTCGCCGGCGCGATGAGCCCGGTGACGGTGGCCGGCACGCTGACCCAGGTGCTTGCCGAGGTGCTTGCCGGCGCTTCGTTCACGCAGCTGATCCGGCCGGGCGCGCCGGTGCTGTTCGGCACGTTCGCCTCGTCGATCTCGATGCAGTCGGGCGCGCCGACCTTCGGCACGCCGGAGCCGTCGCTGGTATCCTACGGCGCCGCACAGCTCGCACGGCGCCTCGGCCTGCCATTCCGCACCGGCGGCTCGCTTTGCGCCTCGAAAATCCCCGACGCGCAAGCAGCCTATGAAAGCGCCAACACGCTGAACTCGACCATTCTGGCCGGCACCAATTTCGTCCTCCATTCGGCCGGCTGGCTCGAGGGCGGGCTGGCGTCCTGCTACGAAAAATTCATGATGGACATCGACCAGCTCGGCATGACGCAAAAATTCTCCGAAGGCGTCGACCTGTCGGAAAACGGCCAGGCGATGGACGCCATCCGCCAGGTCGGGCCGGGCAGCCACTATCTCGGCTGCGACCACACGCAGGCGAATTTCCAGACTGCCTTCTATCGCTCCAACATCGCCGACAACAATTCCTACGAGCAGTGGCTGGCCGAAGGCGAGAAGACCGCACCGCAACGCGCCAACGAACTCGCCCGCCGCTGGCTGGAATCTTATGAGGCGCCGCATCTAGATCCGGCGATCGACGAAGCGCTGAAGGACTTCATCGCCAAGAAGAAGGGGTCGATGCCCGACGCCTTCACGTGAAAGGAGCCCGAGTCAGGCGGGGCTAAAGTCGCCAACATCATCCACAAGGAAGTCTGGCGGAGCGCCTTCTCCGATCCGGTCAAGAAGGGATGATTCCTTCGCGCGGCAGGATGGAGGAGATTGCGGCCGTGCTTGGCGCCGACGGCCTCATCCTGCGTGGCGGCTTCACCTTTGCGGACGGCGAGGCGGCGCCTTGTGGCCGCTCCGGTGCACCAGCCAGGTCGGCGCTGCTGGTGGGACAGGCGGGGGCAGCACCCTGGCCGCATTTTCTGCGCTGGCGTGAAAAGCAGCCGCGAGCAATCGCCAATCCGCTCGACACCTGGTCCCGGCAGGTCATAGGCGCGGTCGCGGAAGAATTCGGCGCACGCGCCGTGTCGCCGTCCGACAAGCCCTATCTGCCGTTCCAGCGATGGGCGATGCGGGCCGAGGGCCTGAAGCCGTCACCGCTCGGCATCCTCATGCATCCGCGATATGGGCTTTGGCATGCCTATCGCGGCGCGCTGCTGTTCGAGGACGAGATCGCGCTTCCGGAGGCTCGCGAGGCGATCCATCTTTGCGACGCCTGTGTCGACAAACCGTGCCTGAAATCCTGTCCGGTAGATGCCTATTCCGCGGAGGGGTTCGCCCATCAAGCCTGCCTGACGCATGTGCGCGGGCCGAGTGGCGACCCCTGCCGTGACGGCGGCTGCCTTGACCGCAATGCCTGCCCTTATGGCGTGGCCTATCGCTACCCCGCGGACATGCAGGCCTTCCACATGGCAGCGTTCGCGAGCCGGTAAGCTCGTCGCGCTGCCGCACGAAATGTTGACTGCCAAAATCAGGCAACAGCTTGCCCTGTCGGCGTGCCCGGATATGTATCGCCCAGCAACCGAACGGAGCTGGCGATGCCGAAACAGGACCTTCAGATCAAGACCAGGGACGGCACGGCGAGGGCGGGGCTGTTCCGCCCGGCCAACGCTTCCCCGCCCAAGGCCGGCATCATCCTCTATATGGATGCCTTCGGCCCGCGCCCTGCGCTCGACGGCATGGCCGAGCGGCTGGCGGAGGAGGGCTACGCGGTTCTGGTGCCCGATCTCTTCTATCGCAACGCGCCCTACGGTCCTTTCGATGCCAAGACCGCCTTCGTCGAGGAGAGAACCAAGGTGCCGCTAATGGCGCTGATCAGCGGCACGACGCAGGAGATGACGATTGCCGACAGCGGCGCCTTCCTCGACGCACTCGCTGCCGAAGGCGTCACCGGGCCGATCGGCGTTGTCGGCTATTGCATGGGCGGCGCGCGGGCGCTGAACGCAGCCGCCTCCTATCCGGATCGCATCAGGGCGGCGGCCAGTTTCCATGGCGGCAATCTCGCCACCGACGCGGCCGACAGTCCGCACCGCAAGGCGGGGTCGGTCAAGGCACGCGTCCATGTCGGCATGGCCGGCGTCGACAGGAGTTTTCCGCCCGAACAGTCGGCGCGGCTGGCCGAGGCGTTCAGGGCGGCGGAAGTCGATTACGTGCTGGAGAATTATGTCGGCATGGCGCATGGCTGGTGCGTGCCGGACCACAGCGTCTACAACGAAGATGGCGCCGAGCGGCATTGGAACCGGTTGATCACCCTGTTTTCCGAGACGCTCGGGTAAAGCCAATCTTCGAGAGGTCGGCGCCGCCCCTCATCCGCCCTTCGGGCACCTTCTCCCCGTAGAACGGGGAGAAGGAAGAGGTACCAGTAAAAAAATCTTTCCCTCACCCCAAGGATTGGCCATTAGCCTTCGTCCAACAGGCAAATGATGGCGATGATGCTGGATGAGAGCGAAGCCTCCGACGCCGAACTGATCGGGCGGGCGAAGGGCGGAGACAGGGGAGCTTTCGGCGCGTTGCTCGAAAGGCACTATGACTTCGTCTATCGCGCCGCCTACCGCTGGTGCGGTCGGAAGGCGGACGCCGAAGACATCGCCCAGGAAGTCTGCGTCCGGCTCGGCAAGGCGATCCGCGACTATCGCGGCGGCAGCGCCTTCACCACGTGGCTCTATGCCATGACGCTGAACGCCGCGCGCGACATGATGCGCAAGAGCGCCCGCGAGACGGTCAAGACCGAAGCCTATGGCGTCCATGCGCTGATTTCGGGCGAGGCTCCGGCCGAGAACGAGGATCTTGCCGAGGCGCTGTGGGCCGCGGTGCGGCGACTGCCCGACAAGCAGCGCGACGCCGTGCTGCTGGTCTATGGCGAGGGCTTGAGCCACGCGGCCGCCGCCGAGGCGATGGCGATCTCGGAGACGACGGTTTCCTGGCACATCCATGAAGCGAAGAAACGGCTGAAGACGCTCATGCGTTCAGCCGGGGAAGTGTGACCATGGTCGACGAGAACGAACTCAAGAGGCTGCGCGACATAGTGATCCCGGCTCCCGGCGAGAGCGCGAAGGCGCGCGCCTTCGAGGCCGCCTTGCGCGCCTATGATGAGGAAAATATTTCCGCCGTCAGCCAAGGATCGGCCGGCGGTCTTCGTCTCACAGAGCGAGCACGAAAGCTCTGGAGCGAAATCATGCAAAAGAAACTCATTGCCACGCCGGCTATTGCCGGGCTCGTCGCCCTGCCGATTGCCGGATACGCCACTTTCCATATGCTGAGGGAACAGCCGTCCACTTTCGGCGGCGGCGAAAAGATCACCGAGACGCTGGCCGACAAGCCCGCCACGGTGAAGCCGCTGGCTAAACAGGCCACGGGCGATCAGGCGATCGACAAACCGCTCGCAACGAGCGCGCCTGAGAAAGACAAGAAGACCGACGCAGAAAGCCGCGACGAAACGGAGGCCTTGGCGGCGCCGAGCAGATCCGAATCGGCCGTTGCTGGAGGCCTGGCGCCGCAGAATGCGCAGGAACAGGTTGCGCCGGCGGAACCTGCGCCACCTGCCCCAACGGGCGAGTTCGCCCTGGATAGCACTGCCGCGCCCAGCACGTCGCGAGCCGCACGCATGTCCAAAATGATAGCACCGCAGCAGCCGGCCGTGGCGCCGGCGGACCAGATCGCACCACCGGAGGAAAATCGCGACCGCGTCCAGGATTTCAAGACCAATCTGGTGCATTCGGCACTCGAGGACCCGGTCTCGACCTTTTCGATCGATGTCGACACCGCTTCCTATTCCTTCGTGCGCCGTTCGCTGAAGGAGGGTTTCCTGCCGCAGGCCGACACGGTGCGGGTCGAGGAGATGATCAACTACTTCCCCTATGACTGGAAGGGGCCGGATGCGGTGTCGACGCCGTTCAATTCGACCGTCAGCGTCATGCCGACGCCGTGGAACGCGCACAGCAAGCTGATGCATGTCGCCATCAAGGGTTTCGACGTCAAGCCGGCCGAGCAGCCCAAGGCCAATCTGGTGTTCCTGATCGACGTCTCGGGCTCGATGGACGAACCGGATAAATTGCCGCTGCTCAAGTCGGCATTCCGGCTGCTGGTCAGCAAGCTGAAGGCCGACGACACCATCTCGATCGTCACCTATGCCGGCGATGCCGGCACGGTGCTGATGCCGACAAAGGTTGCCGAGAAGGACAAGATCCTCAACGCCATCGACAATTTGCAGCCGGGTGGCTCGACGGCCGGCGAGGCCGGCATCAAGGAGGCCTACAAGTTGGCCGAGCAGTCCTTCATCAAGGACGGGGTCAACCGCGTGATGCTCGCCACCGACGGCGACTTCAATGTCGGCCAGAGCGACGACGACGATCTCAAGCGCCTGATCGAACAAGAGCGCAAGAGCGGCGTCTTCCTGTCGGTGTTCGGTTTCGGCCGCGGCAATCTGAATGACCAGATGATGCAGACCATCGCGCAGAACGGCAACGGCACCGCCGCCTATATCGACACGCTGGCCGAGGCGGAAAAGGTGCTGGTGGAGGATGCCTCCTCGACGCTGTTCCCCATCGCCAAGGACGTGAAGATCCAGGTCGAGTTCAATCCCGCCAAGGTCTCGGAGTACAGGCTGATCGGCTATGAGACCCGCGCCTTGAACCGCGAGGATTTCAACAATGACCGCGTCGATGCCGGCGAGATCGGTTCGGGCCATTCGGTCACCGCGATCTACGAGATCACGCCCAAGGGCAGCGGCGGCGAACAGATCGAACCGCTTCGCTATGGCCAGGCCGCGGTGAACAATGGTGGCGTCGCCAATGCGGACGAATACGCCTTCGTCAAGATACGCTACAAGCTGCCCAACGAGGACCTCTCGAAGCTGATCACCACGCCGGTGACGTCGGCCAACGAGGTTGCGTCTTTCGACCAGGCCACCACCGACCAGCGTTTCTCCGTCGCGGTCGCGGCCTTCGGCCAGAAACTGCGCGAGGAGGATGCAACGGCGAAGTTCGGCTACGACAAGATCTTGGAGATCGCCACAGCCGCCCGGGGAGCCGACCCGTTTGGGTACAGGTCCGAGTTCCTCTCGCTTGTGCGCCTTGCCTCGGCGCTGGGCGGCAACCGCTGATGTTGATGACGGTCGGTTTCTTCCAGATGGGGTCGTTCTGATGGGAAAACCGGCCATGGGCGGGTGAGGCGAGGCCGGCGAGGGGGCATTCCCTGCCGGCCCGTTTTTTGCGGAATTTGCGATTGTTAAATTGCGCGGCATTTCCGGTACCGGATCGCAATTTCCTCTTGTTACGCCGGATAGGTGTGTGGGGCTGAGGGAGCCGGAATTGCAGATCAGGACTACCGCCAACTCGACACCGCCGGCACGGGACGCTTCGGCGGCCGCCCAATCAGCCGAATCCAGGCGCATCGGCGACGATGTCGCGCAGGCGCGCCACACCGCCATGTCGGCTCTGACCAACGACCGTTTCCGCATTATGCTGGAGCAGATCACCGATCCGGTTTCATCCGGAGCGCTGATGACGATGCGCGGCGACAATGTCGTCGATCTCAAATCGGCGCAGTCGAGCTACGCCGACAACAGCGAATAATTAGAAAGCGGTGGCTTCAGGCCCGGCTGCGACGACGCTCGCGGCGGGCCTCGCTGGTCTCGGCGCTGTTCGCCGTGGCCACCTTGTTGCGCATCGGACCGATGCGCTCGACAATCGTCTCGACGGTCGGACGATCCGCCTTGGTGTGGGCGTCGAGCGCCTTGCGCATGGCGGCCAGGTGCTGGAACGAGGTGCCGCAGCAGCCGCCGATGATTTTCGCGCCCCCGTCGACGGCAAGGCGCACATAGTCGGCCATCAATTCGGGCGTGCCGGAATAATGGATCTCGGTGCCGCGGAATTCGGGAATGCCGCAATTGCCCTTGACGATCACGGTTGCCTCCGGTTTCGCCTGCGTCATGTCGAGCAGCGAGGCGAGGATGTCGGAAGCGCCGACGCCGCAATTGGCGCCGACGCCGAGCGGTGCTTGCGACAAGCCGTCGGCGACGCCGTGTATGTCCTTCGGCAGCAGGCCCATCATGGTGCGGCCGGCTGTGTCGAAAGACCCGGTATAGGTATAGGGCAGGCCGACGCGGATCGCCGCTTGGGCGGCGGCACGGATCTCGTCGGGCGCCGACATGGTCTCGATCCAGGCGACTTCGGCGCCGCCCTCCTTGAGGCCTTCGATCTGCTCGGCGAAGGCGTCTACCGCCTCGTCATAGGTCATGGCGCCAAGCGGCACCAGCAACTCACCGGTAGGGCCAACGGAGCCGGCAACGATCACCTTGCGGCCGGCCTTGTCGGCAACCGCGCGGGCGATCTCGGCGGCGCGCTTGTTCAGGGCGTGCACGCGGTCCTGCGCATGATGCAGCTTCAGCCGGTGACGGGTGCCGCCGAAGGAGTTGGTCAGGATGATGTCGGCGCCGGCGTCGACGAAATTCTGGTGCAGGCTGGTGATGGTGTCGGGCTTGGTCTCGTTCAGCAGCTCCGGCGCCTCGCCAGCCTCCAAACCCATTGCGAACAAATTGGTGCCGGTGGCGCCGTCAGCCAAAAGCACGCCTTTTTGCGCCAGCAGCGCGTCGATCGGGTTGGTCGTCGTCATCGGATTGGCTTTCACATTCTGAATTCGAATAAGGATATAAAGAAGTCTTTATGTCCAGTCAATAAAATAGCGACGGCGGAGTCGCAGTTGAAGGGCGCGGTTACGGGTGCCCACTGTCATGCGGAACCTGATGGGAACGACATGCCGGCCAGATTGCGCGCGAAGCTTGCTGCCTCATGCGGGTTGACGTCGGCGGCCCGGATCAGATTGTCGAAATGCCGGGTCAATGCCTGGACCGGCTGGGTGGCATTCAGCACGACATACATGTCGCCGACATAGATGGCGGCGCGGTAGGGTCCGAAAATGGTGAGCGGGATCGAATAGCGCATGCGGCCGTCGTAGAGAAACAGGCGGAAAGTCGGATAGAGGTCATCAAGCAGCGTCGCCATATGGGCGAGTTGCTGCCGACGATCGGCCTCCGGAAAGCGATCCCAGACGCCTAGGCCGCGTGCAAAAATCTCCAGCGTGTGACGCGGCATGCAGACTTCCATGTCGGTCTCTGGGCGCCGGTTGTATTCGATGCGGTATTGGGTCTCGCTGGCCTGTGCGAGCCTGCTCCTGTTGGTGATGTTTGCCTCATAGTCGACCAGCGCGTGCGTCCGCAGAAGATCGGGGATGCCGGCCGGCACATAGCGGATCTTGGTGCCCGCGGCCTCGGCGAACCATCTGGCCAGAAGCGTGCGGTCAAAACCGTCGGGGGCTTCCTCGATCTCCAGGCTTTCGCGGATTTCACCGGTGACGCCCTCGTCCTGGCTGAGGCCGAGCAGCCAATCCAGCGACACCTTGAACTCGGCCGCGATATTGAGCAGCGTTTCGGCCCGCGGCAATCGCGTCGACGCGCCGGACATCAGCTGTGACAGCGCCGACCGATCGATGCCGACGGCGGTGGCGAAGGCGGACTGGTTGAGGTCGGACCGTGTCAGGAGCAACTTGAGACGCTCCCGAAAGATTGCTGACAGATCTCGTTTGTCCATCTTCCAAGTCTCCGAATCATGAGGAAAAATTTTCGCCGAGACGTCCTGACGAGGCGCTCCAGGCGTAAATGAATCCCTGGGTCTGTTTACAATCTGTAACATGTGCGGTTGAAAATGCGCAATCGCAACATTTTGTACACTTTGTCTCGTTGAGTGGAATCGTTTCTCCTGACACTATGCTGTCAGGAGCCGCTGGGGTTCCGGCGACTGAGGGGCAGTGGTCGATAGCATGACTGGCAAGAGCATAAGGCGACGCAATACACCGGCCATCGAGTGGCCAACCGCAGCCCTCGCTTTCTTCTGTTACGGAGCATGGCTTGCCACCGGTCTACTGCTCTGGCCGTCCTATCCGATCTTCGCGCTCGCTCTCCTCGGTTTCATCCTGGCACTTCAGTCGTCGATCATGCACGAAGTGCTGCACGGCCATCCGACGCGCAATGCCCTGATCAACGAGGCTTTCGTCTTCCTGCCGATCGGTGTGGTCTGGCCGTTCCGCCGCTTCAAGACGCTTCATCTGCGCCACCATGCCGACGAGCGCCTGACCGATCCGCTCGACGATCCGGAAAGCTACTACCAGGCGCTTTGGCAGCATGACGACCTGCCGCGAGCAATGAAATTCCTGCTCAGGATCAACAACACCATGGCCGGCCGGTTCTTTCTCGGTCCCTGGCTGTCCTGCATCGGCTTCTTCATCGACGACGCCAAGCACATAATGGCCGGCGACAAGGCCATCCGCAAAGCCTGGCTGCTGCATGCGATCGGCCTCGCCGTCGTGGCGCCGATCGTGCAGTTCGGCTTTGGCATTCCGCTTTGGCTCTATATTCTCCCGGTGTGGCTCGGCCAGTCGCTGATCGCGATCCGCACCTTTGCCGAGCATCAATGGTCCGAGCATCCCGAAGGCCGCACGGTGATCATCGAGCGCTCGCCGCTGTCGTTCCTGTTCCTCAACAACAATTTGCACTTCGTCCACCACAAGACCCCGACGGTGGCCTGGTACAGACTGCCTCAGCTGTTTCGCGAGCGTCGCGAGGAATGGCTGCGGATGAACAATGGCTATGCCTATCCCAACTATTTCGCGCTGATCAGGTCCTATGCTTTCAAGGCCAAGGAGCCGATCGTGCATCCGGTGTTGCGGCGCCAGCCGGAGCCGGGCAGGGCGTTCAAGCCGCGCGTCAGGGCGCGCAGCATCAGCGGGCTCGGCACCGCGCCAGTCCCGGCCGAGCCGCCCAAGGAATGAAGCCCGCGACACGACGGACGGTGTCGGCTATCTCAAATCCGACGCCGCGTTTTTGTGAACCTCTCTCCAGATTTAATGGTCAGATCCCGGCATGAGCGAATTCGTTGCAGCGCTGCCGATGTATGACTGGCCGGAAGTGCGTCGCGAGGTCGACGACCAATGGGCACTGCTGCGCGATGCCTTCCGTCAAGGGGGGATAATCGATGCGCCGGAGACCGTCATTCGCCGCAACGGCGATCTGCCGCCGGTGCCGGGTGGCATTCATAGTGGCACCGGCGTTCTGATCGCGCCCGACCCCGCGACATTGCCGCCGGACGCGCTCGATTTTCACCAGCTCTGGCTGCATCCCGCACTGCTGTTCGCGCAGACTTGCTGGGGGCCAATGGAGCTTGGCCTGGCCAGCCATGTGCAGGTTGTCGGCCAGCCGAGCTATGACGTCTACGAAGGCGGCCAGGGCGAGCTTTATTCGAGCGCGCTGGTGATGCGGGCGGACGGCAAGGCGTCGGTGCCTGCGCCTGGCAATGGCAGGCCCGTCATCCCGCTCGATCTGATCCGGGGCAAGCGCTTCACCTTCAACAGCCTCGATTCCATGTCCGGTATCATCGCGCCGACGCGCGACCTGGAGGCGTTGGGCGAAAGCCTTGATGTGTTTTCCTCGCGCAGCGAAAGCGGCGGACATCGCGCTTCGATCGTCGCCGTGGCCGAGGGCAGGGCCGATGTCGCGGCGATCGACTGCGAGAGCTGGGCGCTGGCGCAGCGCTTCGAGCCGGCGGCCAGCCAGGTGAAGGTCGTCGGCTGGACGGGCCTGCGCAAGGGCCTGCCCTTCATCACCGCGAAAGCGACGCCGGAAAAAACGGTTGCCGCGATGCGCGAGGCCCTTGCCGGCTTAGCCGAGCAGCCTCGCATCCAGCGGATAGGTTGAAAGCTTTTCGTTGCCGGTGCCGGTGACCAGGATCTGTTCCTCGATCTTGACACCCTCGCGCCCGCCGAGCCTGCCGATATAGCTCTCCACGCACAGCACCATGCCTGGCTCGATCACGCCGTCGGGCGTATCCGATGTCCAGTCGTCGGCATGCGGCAAGGTCGGGTATTCGTCCGCCAGCCCGACGCCATGGTAGAGCACACCATAGCGGATCGGGAAACAGTCGCCGGGCGGCACCGCCGAGCGGTCGACAAGGTCGCGGAAGGAGGTGCCCGGCTGTATCAATTCGGTATTGTGCGCGATCTGGTCGGCGGCGATGCGGAAAAGATCGCGTTGTTCGTCGGTTGGCTTCACATCCCCGCACAGCCAAGTGCGCGACAGGTCGGCGCAGAAGCCGTAGGGGCCGATCAGGTCGGTGTCGAAGGCGACGAGATCGCCCGCCTCGATGAGGCGCGAGGAGCATTCCTGGAACCAGGGATTGGTGCGCGGGCCGGATGCCAACAGCCGCGTCTCGATCCATTCGCCGCCGCGGGCAATGTTGCCGCGGTGCAGTTCGGCCCATAATTCATTCTCAGAGGTGCCGGGCTTCAGCGCCTGTTCCATCTCGCCCATTGCCGCCTCGCAGGCGACGATGGCGCGGCGCATGGCAAGGATCTCGTCCGGGGATTTGACCAGCCGCGCATTCTCCATCACCGCTTCGCCATTGCCGATGGAAATGCCGAGGCGCGCAAGTTCCTCGACGCCTTCCGGGTTGATGTGGTCGACCGCGATGCGGCTGTTGCCGCCGCCATGTTCCCGCACCAGATCGGCGATCCCGGCCGCCCAGCGGCGGACCTTCTGCTCGGTGAGTTCGCCGCTGTAGAGATACATCCACGAGACGGCGGGGCGAACCTCGTCGACGACGCCGGAATGGTCCGACAGATGTTCGCAGGAGAAATAGTCGAACAGCACCACCGGCCCTTCGGTGGCGACGAAACAATGACGTGTCGGGTTGTGCGCCACCCAAAGCTGCATGTTCGTGGAATCGGCCGCATAGCGGATGTTGACGGGATCGTAGAGCAGCGCGCCGGCGTAGCCCCGGCGCCTCAGCTCCGTGCGGATGCGCTCCAGCCGATATTTGCGCATTTTGGCCAGGTCGGGGGCGGCAATGCCTGCCGCCGCCCATTCCGCTTCGGCTGTCGCGCCGTAGCCCAGCACATGCTGGTTGAGATCAGCCGCCTTCCGGCGGGAGGCCTCGCGCAGCGCCTCGATCGAGCCCGGCACAAACGGCATGATCTTGCGGTGGCGGCCGAAGCTCCCCTTTGGCGCCGCGCTGTCCATGGCGAAACCTCAGCTCCGCATCTTCTCGCCGCTCGGGTCGAACGGCGCCTCGACATTGATGCGGGCCGGACGGCGATGGCCGAGAATCTCGATCTCGAACAGGCCGGCGCTTTCATCCTGGGCCAGCGCCGCCGGCACGTAGCCCTGCGCCATCGACTTCTGGACGTAGTGGGCATAGCCGCCGGAGGTGACCCAACCGACCACGCGCCAGTCGCCGTCGACGATGCCGCGCACGGCGGATGCGCCTTGTGCCGCCTTGGAGCCCCGCACTTCCTTGCCGGCCGCATCGAAGCGCGGCGCGCCAAAGCCATGCGGCTTTTCCACCGTACCGTAGTCCTTGCCGACCTTGGCCCAGATCGGCTCGTCACCCATCACGTCGGCGTCGGCCGCCTCGACGATAAAGGACACGCGGCGCAGCTTCGGTCCTTCGGCCCGTTCCCTGGCGGCCGCGTCGCGGCCGATAAAGTCGTTCTTCTCCAGCTTGATGAAGCGGTCCATCGAGCCTTCGAACGGTCCGTAGATCGGGCGCAATTCGCGGAACCAGGTCGGGAAGTTCTTTTCCAGGCGCATGGAGAGCAGGGCGCGCATGCCGAAATCGACCAGGCCGAATTCTTCGCCTGCGTCCCTGATCGCCTTGTAAACCAAGCGCTGATAGGCCGGCGCCATCCAGATCTCGTAGCCGAGGTCGCCGGTATAGGTGATGCGGTTGACCATGCAGGGCGCGCCGCCGACCGCCATTTCGCGGAAATCCATGAAGCGGAAGGCCTTGGTCGAGATGTCGACATCGACCAGCTTCTGCAGGAGATCCCGCGACTTCGGTCCGGCAATCGACAGGCCGACAAGCGTCTGGTCGAAGCGGTGGATGCGAACCTCTGACGCCCTTGGACCATCTTTCGGCAGGTGCTTTTCGAACCAGCGCATGTGATATTTCTGCGCGGCCGACGAGCCCCAGATCATGAAGCGGTCTTCCGCGGCCTTGGCGATGGTGAAGTCGCCGATCAGCTTGCCGAATTCGTTGATCATCGGGGTCAGCACGATGCGGCCCGCCTTCGGCATGCGGTTGGTCATCAGCCGGTTGAGGAAATCCTCCGCCCCTGGTCCGGAGACTTCGTATTTGGCGAAGTTGGCGATTTCGGTGACGCCGACGCGCTCGCGCGTGGCGCGCACTTCCTCGCCGATCGGCCCAAAATCGTTGGAGCGGTGGAAGGACACGATATCCTTGGGCTCCTTGCCCTTCGGCGCGAACCATAGCGGGGTCTCAAGGCCCCAGGAGTCGCCCATGACGGCGTTGTTGGCGAGCATGGTGTCGTAGAGCGGCGTCGTCTGCGCCGGGCGTGCTGCCGGCAGTTCCTCATTGGGGAAGCGGATCGAGAAGCGGCGCGAATAGTTCTCGCGCACCTTGGCGTTGGTGTAGCGCAGGCTCGCCCATTCGCCGAAGCGGGCGACGTCCATGCCCCAGACGTCGAAGCCGGGATCGCCATGCACCATCCAGTTGGACAGCGCCAGGCCGACACCGCCGCCCTGGCTGAAGCCGGCCATGACGGCGCAGGCGCACCAGAAGTTGGTCAGGCCCTGCACCGGGCCGACCAGGGGATTGCCATCCAATGCGAAAGTGAAGGGACCGTTGATGATCTGCTTGATGCCGGCCTTCTCGATGCCGGGGAAATGCTTGAAGCCGACCTCCAGCGACGGCGCGATGCGGTCGAGGTCGGGCTGCAACAGCTCGTGGCCGAAATCCCAGGGCGTGTTGACCGGCGACCACGGCTTGCACGCCTTTTCGTAAGTGCCGAGCAGGATGCCGTTGCGCTCCTGGCGGGTGTAGATCTCGCCCTTGAAATCCATCACGCCGATCATCTCGCGGCCGGTCGATTTGTTGAATTCCTCGACCTCCGGCATGGGCTCGGTCAAGAGATACATATGCTCCATGGCGAGCACCGGCAGCTCGAGGCCGACCATGCGGCCGATCTCGCGCGCCCACAGGCCGCCGCAGTTGACGACATGCTCGGCGTGAACCGTGCCTTGTTCGGTGATGACGTTCCAGGTGCCGTCGACCTGCTGCGTCAGTTCGACGACGCGGTTGCGCAGCACGATCTCGGCGCCGAGTTTCTTCGCCGCTTTCGAGTACGCAATCGTGGTGCCGGACGGATCCAGATGGCCTTCGACCGGATCCCACATGGCGCCGACGAAATTCGTCTCGTCCATCAGCGGGAACATCGCCTTGGCCTCGGATGGCGTGATCAGCTCGGTATCCATGCCGAGGTAGCGACCCTTGGCGTGGGCAAGCCGCAGGAAGTCCATGCGCTCGGGCGAATCGGCCATCATCACGCCGCCGGTCAGGTGCAGCGAACAGGACTGGCCGGAAAGCTCCTCGATCTCCTTATAGAGCTGCACGGTGTAGGCCTGCAGCTTGGCGACGTTGGGGTCGCCGTTGAGCGTATGGAAGCCGCCCGCCGCGTGCCAGGACGAGCCGGAGGTGAGCTCCGAGCGCTCGATCAGCATGATGTCTGTCCAGCCGGCCTTTGCCAGGTGATAGAGCACCGAGCAGCCGACGACGCCGCCGCCGATGACAACCGCTTTTACATGGGATTTCATGAAGCTAGGTCCGTTTTTGAAGAGATTGAATCGGGTGAGTGCGGTATGAAAACAAAGCGGAGGTCGGATGCAGCGATGTTTTCGACCAGCCTGTCGTCGAGCGCGGCGAGGATGGTTTCGCACACGGGAGTACGGTGTTTCAGGACTTCATAGCTCCAGAGGCGCAGGATCGAGTAGCCTTGGGCGCGCATGAAATCGTCACGGCGGCGGTCGTAGGAACTGTCGGCGTGCTGTGAGCCGTCGAGCTCGACGATCAGCCATTTTTCGCGGCAACAGAAGTCGGCGTAATATGGTCCGATAGAGAACTGTCGCGTGAACTTGTAGCTACCAAGTTTGCGGGTTTTCAGCTCGAGCCAAAGCAGTGCTTCGGCCTGATTGTTGCCTTGCCTGAGTTTCCTGGTTCTCTGGGTTGTAACTGACTTTCGGCGACTGCGGGTTTTACGAGCGGCTTCCCCCACTCCGTCGCTGCTTCGCAGCGCCACCTCTCCCCCCTCCGGAGGGAGAGGAAGGGAGCCAGCCTGGCCAAGTCCGCGCCCTTCCTCTTCCCCGTCGATCGGGGGAGAGGTGTCGAGCGCAGCTCGACGGAGTGGGGGTCGACCGTTCATCGAATCCATACGCGTGATCAGTTCATCAACAACGCAGACGATCAAAAATCGGTCGGCGCGCCGCCTTCGGCGCGGCGTTTCTGGACGAAGGCGTTGAGCTCTTCGCGGATCGCCGGGTCCATGTAGGGCTCGTCATAGGAGGCCAGCCGCTCCTTCCATACCTTGTTGGCCTTTTCGAGCGCCGTCGGCGAGCCGGCTTCGGCCCAGGTCTCGAAATTGCGCCAGTCGGACAGGATCGGCGAGTAGAAGGCGGTCTTGTAGCGATCCTGCGTGTGCTGTGTGCCGAAGAAGTGGCCACCGGGGCCGACCGACTGGATGGCGTCGAAGCCAAGCGCCTGTTCGGACAGGTCGAGCGGGGTCAAGAATTCCGCCACCATCTGCAACAGGTCGATGTCGAGGATGGTCTTCTCGTAGGAGCAGCGCAGGCCGCCTTCGAGCCAGCCGGCGGCGTGCATCATCAAATTGCCGCCGCCCTGGATGGCGCCCCACAGCGAGAACACGCTTTCATAGGCGGCCTGTGCGTCGACCGTGTTGGCGGCGCAAGTGTTGGAGGTGCGGTAGGGGATGTTGTAGCGGCGGGCCAGCTGGCCGCCGACGAGCTGCGCCTTCATGTATTCGGGCGTGCCGAAGGCGGGCGCACCCGACTTCATGTCGACATTGGAGGTGAAGCCGCCATAACCGACCGGCGCGCCCTTCCTGACCATCTGGGCAAACGCGATGCCGGACAACGCCTCGGCGTTCTGCTGCACCAGCGCGCCGGCAATGGTCACCGGCGCCATGGCGCCCGACAGGGTGAACGGCGTGACGATGACGACCTGGCCCTTGCTCGACATCTGGATGATGCCTTCCATCATCGGCACGTCGAGTTTCAGCGGCGAATTGGTGTTGATGATGGTGAAAACGGACGGTTCTTCGAGCAACTGCTCGTGGCTGATGCCGCGCGCGATACGGGTGATCTCGATGCCGTCGACATTTCGTTCCTTGCCGAGCGAATAGATGTGGAACACCTTGTCGGTCAGCGTGGCGAGGTCGCGGATGCATTCGAGGTGGCGGACGGAGGGGTGGATGTCGATCGGCTCGACCGGATAGCCGCCCGTGCAGTTCAGTATGTTGTGCATCTGCGCCAGGCGCAGGAAATTGCGATAGTCCTGCTGGTTGCCGGGCCGGCGGCCACGATCGATGTCCGAGCAATTGGGCGCCGAGGCCATCATCGAGATGATCAGATTGTCGCCGCCGAAGCGCACATTGTGCGCGGGGTTGCGGGCATGGATGGTGAATTCAGGTGGGCAGTGCGACACCAGATCGAGGATCATGTCGCTGTCGAAGCGCACGCGCTCGCTGCCTTCGCGCACGTCGGCGCCATGTTCCTTCATGATGCGGCGGGCTTCGTCATGCAGGACGTCGACACCGATCTCCTTCAGCACCCGCAGCGAGGCCAGGTGGATCGATTCCAGCTCGTCGTCGGAAACCAGCTTGGTCGGCTGGAGCGGGATTTTCAGCTGGCGGAACGGCGGCTGCTCGAACGCGGCCGAGCCGCCTGCGCGTTTTCCGGCGCGGCCGCCGCGGCGGGCACGATCGGTTGCCAATGCCGGTTCGGCGGGTTGAAGGGCGGCGGTCATGAGGGGCCTCGTACGATGCGAAAGTGGGCGGCATAATGGACCGGCGGCTGTCCGGCCATTGCGGAGGCGGCGACCACTAGAGCGAGGGAAGCGACATGCCGGAACGGCAGCTGCGTGGTCCCGAGGCGGGCCCGCGGATAAGGGGGCGCCATTCGTTGCAGTATCGTCTTTTGCTTCTGATAAACTTGTGCGTCGAATATCTCCGGAGGGAGAGCCATGCCTGACGTCGTCAAAGTGCGTGCCGCCACCAACAACGAAGTCGCGTTCCTCTCCTGGGACCTCGACGGGATGATCCCGGGCTGCCTGGGCTTCGAGATCGTTCGCCTCTATCCCGACACCGGCGAGGAGCGTTGCCTGGCTTCCTGGGTGCCCTTCAAGGGACAGCGCAACAAGGACTGGATCCCCCAGGATACCGGCGTCTGGCCGGTGCAGAAGACATTCTGGCGCGATCTCACTGTCCGGCGGCGCCGCGACAGCCTGGATGTCAGGCCAGACGGCGAAATGATCGCCTACCGGGTGCGTCCGGTCGGCGATATGAAGGCCGGGCTCGATCCCGTGCCGGTGCGCCCGGAAAAGACCTATACCGGCCCAGCGCGGCCGCTGGGCTATCTCGGCCGGGGCGCGGTCAGTCCGCCGATCTTCCTCGGCCAGATGTTCGGCAAGGCGCGCGTCGCCTTCACGAATGGCGTGCTGTCGACGCAATGGATGTCGCGCGCGCTGGCCGAGGCCGGCATCAAGCTCGGGCAGCGCGACAAGATCAGGGCTGTGCTGCAGGACCCGACCAGCAAGATACGCGCCTACCTGCATGGCGACGTGCCTGATGTGCTGACCAGCCTGCTGAAGCGGGCCAAGGCCGAAGGCGGCACGGTCAGGCTTGCGCTCTACGAGCTTGGCGACGACGAACTGTGCGACGCAATCATTGCCGCCAGGGATGTCGTGGAGGTCATTCTTTCCAACTCGGGCAGGGATGACCAGACGAAGGCCTGGGACGCTGGCAACGCGCCTTACAGGAAGCGGCTGCACGACGCAGGCGTCGCGATGACGGATCGCCTGTTCAACAACAACCATATCGGCCACAACAAGTTCGCCGTCTATCGCGATGCCCAGGGAAAGCCGCAATCGGTGATGACGGGCAGCACCAACTGGACCTCGATGGGCATTTGCGGGCAATCCAACAACGCCTTCATCCGCGACGACCCGGCGATGGCCGAGATATTCGACGCCTACTGGCAGCGCATGAAGGCCGACCTGTTCCCGCCGCCGGCCACGGAAAGTGCCGCCGGCCATGTCGCGCAGACGCAAGGCGTGCCGTTTCGCAGGGAGAACCACAGGCCAAACCCGCTCAGCGGCGCCACGGCGGCGCTGGACGGCATGACGGTGTGGTTCTCGCCCAATGATCCCGAGCGCAACAAGAAGGACATCTCGGTGCGGCCGGTCGATCTCGAGGACCTCTTCGCCCGCATCAAGGCAGCCAAGCGCGCCGTGCTGTTCCTGGTGTTCAATCCTTCGCGGCTCGGGGACAATTCGATCGTCGACCAGGCGGTGGCGGCGGCGAGGGCCGATCCGAAGCTGATCGTGCAAGGGGCGATCAGCGATGAGACCGCCATGCCCAACTATGTCGCGCCGACCAAGGATACGGTCACCCACAAGTCGAACAGGGACGGCAAGTCGCCCTTCGTCTATCCGGAGAAGGTCTGGGAGGTGCCGAACGTTTCCATCGTGCGGGCGGCGAACCTGACCGGCGCCACGATCGCCCGCGATTTCCAGGCGGAGGTGCTGACCGTCGGCCATGCCATCGTGCACGACAAGATCGTCATCATCGATCCGATGGAGGACAACGCGACGGTCGTCACCGGCAGCCACAACCTCGGCTACAAGGCTTCCTACGAGAATGACGAGAACATGGTGATCGTCGAAGGCGACAAGACCTTCGCCGCGGCCTATGCCGTGCATATGCTCGACGTGTTCGACCACTACAAGTTCCGCGCCTGGCGCAGGACCATCGGCAAGGGACCTTCGGATGACGATGGGCTCTCCATCGACGACAAGTGGCTGAAGCCTTACGCGCAAGGCAGGAAAGGCGCGATCGCACGGTATTTTCCATAGTGCTGCCGGCGGGTGCTGGCGGCTTTTGACGCGAGCCTTCCGGTGCACGGCGCCGGCCGTTGGCGCAAGCGGATTTCGCTGTCCGGCCCTTCCTTTCCCGTGATCGAACCGGTAGCTGATGGCTTGCCGATCCGCAGGTCGGCGATTCACTCATGGAACGGCAGCATGGTCGCGACCGGCTCGAGCCAAGGCGAAGCGGCAACGCAGTGGGCAGCGCTCGCCGGCGTCACCGCAGCGCTGGCGATGTTCGGCGCCGCGCAAGGGCTGAGCTCGCCGCTGTTCACGCTGCTGATGCAGAAGCAAGGCATGTCGCCGGGCCTGATCGGCCTGTCGGCGGCGATGATGCCGGTTGGCTTGATCTTGTCTGCCTCGTTCGTGCCGGCTGCCGTGCGGCTGGTCGGCGCCCGCACGCTCGCCGTCGGCTGCTCGCTGATCGGTGCGCTGTGCTTCGTGGGCATCGGCTATCTGCAGGATTGGGTGGCGTGGTTCGTCCTCCGTTTCATCATCGGCGTGGTCATCAACCCGCTCTATATCCTCGGGGAGGTTTGGGCGCTGTCGCTGGCGCCGCCGGCGCGACGCGGCCGGGTGATGGGCGTGTTCAACACGCTGATGGGGGCCGGCTACGCGGCCGGGCCTTTCACACTGACCCTGCTCGGCACGTCGGGCTGGGCTCCCTTCAGCGTCGGCATTGGCGGGTTCGTGCTCTGCGCCGTCATTCTGCGCCTTGTCTCCTCAAAGCTCACCGGTTTCGAGGATGACGGCCAGCCAGCCGGCAGCTTTGTCGGTTTTGCCCGGCTGGCGCCGGCGCTGCTGCTGGCGGTGCTGGTCTCGGCAGCGGTCCAGCAAAGCACCTATGCGCTGGTTCCGGTCTTCGGCGCCGGCTATGGCTTGCCGGAAGCCGTGCTCGCCGCTCTGGTGATGGCGTTATCCCTGGGCAATATCCTGCTGCAGATCCCGCTCGGCCTGCTCGCCGAACGCTTCGGCGGCCGCCCCATGATCCTGGCCTGTGCGGTGGCGACCACCGTTTGCGCGCTTCTGCTGCCGCTGCTGATCACGACGCCGCTGATCTGGGCGGTGCTGCTGGTGATGGGAGCGGTCGGCTATGGCGTCTACACGATGGCGTTGGTGGAACTCGGCAGCCGGTTCAAGGGCTCGCTGCTGGTCACCGGCAACGCCGCTTTCGCCTTGTTGTGGGGCGTTGGCGGCATTGTCGGTCCGCCCAGCGCCGGTCTGCTGATGCAGGCGATCGGGCCTTTGGGATTGCCGGCGGTGATCGTCGGCCTGGACGCGCTGCTGGTCGCCTTCGTGCTCTACAGATCGGCCAGCCGCAGAGGCTCCTGACAGGGTTTGGCCGGAACAAGCGTGGGTTCGGGCTTTGGGGCTTACGGCTATCGGGTCGAAACGCTAAGCCTGCAGCCGAGAGGCGATGTGGATCATGGACCGGGTGGAACCGAAGCGCGACGAGACGATGCAGTGGGCAGCGATCACCGGTGTGATCGCGACCGTGTCGGTGTTCGCCATCGCGCAGGGACTGTCCTATCCGCTCTTGAGCTTCATCCTGCAGCGGCAGGGCGTTTCGCCTGTCATGATCGGCCTGTCGGCGGCGATGACGCCGATTGGCTTCATCGTCTCGTCGCCGCTCATCCCGTCACTGGCGCGGCGGTTCGGGGCAGGGCGCACGGCGCTGACCTGCGCGGCGCTTTCGGCGGTCGTGCTGGCGCTGATCGGCTGGACACAGAACGTCTATCTCTGGTTTCCGCTGCGGTTCCTGATCGGCGCGGTGACCAATCCGCTCTATGTCTTAAGCGAAATCTGGGTGATCGCGCTGGCGCCGCCGGCCCGGCGCGGCCGCATCATGGGCGTCTATTCCACGATCATCTCGGCCGGCTTCGCCGCCGGGCCGCTTTGCCTGCTGGCCGTCGGTACGGAGGGCTGGCCGCCATTCCTGGTCGGCATTTCCGCTTTCATCTTCTGCGGCGGGTGCCTCGCCCTGGTGGTCGGGCGCCTGCCTAAGGTCGACGAAGCCGGGCATCGGCTTTCGGTGATGGGCTTCATGCCGCTCGCCTGGCTGCTTTTGTCGGCAGTAATCGTGGCTGCCGGCTTCGAGCAGGCGGTGCTGGCGCTGTTGCCCGTCTACGGCACGCATTACGGCATCGCCGAGAACCGCATGTCGGCCCTGCTGTCGACGATGATCGCCGGCAACATCGCCATGCAGGTGCCGCTCGGCCTGCTGGCCGAGCGGCTGACGGCGCGCCTGGTGCGGTTCATCTGCCTGGTGCTGACGCTGCTCGGCTGTCTGCTGCTGCCGCTATTGATCGAAACGCCGCTGGTCTGGCCGATGATCTTCGTCTGGGGCGCGGTGTCCTACGGCATTTATACGATGGCGATCATCGAACTCGGCGAGCGTTTCAGCGGCTCGGCGCTAATTGCCGGCAATGCCGCTTTCTCCCTGATGTGGGGCGTCGGCGGCATCCTCGTCCCGCCGCTTGCGGGCGGCGTGATGGACGGGATCGGCGCGAGCGGCCTGCCGGTGACGCTCGGCGCGATCTGCCTGGCGCTGGCGGCTGCGACCGTCATCCGGCGGCGGATCGTGTGACGGCCTGAAGCGATCTGCCGCGATGACGCGGCTTCAACACCTTGAATCCGGCGCCCTTTGACGCGATGTAGGCAGGGCCGCCCCCCGATTTCCCGGAGACCCCCATGACCATTTCGACGACAAAGCCTGGCTTGGCGACCGATGATCCCTTTCTTTGGCTGGAGGAAAGGACGAGCAAGGAGGCGCTCGACTGGGTACATCGCCAGAACGAAGTCACGGTGGCGCAATTGCAGGGCGATCCGTCCTACCAGGCGTCGTTCGAAACCGCGCTCGATCTGATGACCGCCGAGGACAACATAGCCGTTGGCTCCGCGCTCAACGGCTACGTCTATAATTTCTGGCAGGACAAGACCAATGTGTTGGGCCTGTGGCGCCGCACGACGGTGGCTTCCTACAAGACCGACAGACCGGACTGGGAAACCATCATCGACTTCGACCAGCTCGCGGCGAAGGAGGGAGTGAAGTGGGTGTTCGGCGGCGCCAGCCGGCTCTACCCCGATTTCAACCGCTGCCTGGTTTCGATGTCGCCTGATGGCGGTGACGCCAGCGAGATGCGCGAATTCGACATCGCCGCCAAATCGTTCGTCGAGGACGGTTTTCGCGCGCCCGCTTCCAAGTCCGGTTTCGGCTGGCTCGACAAGGATACGGTGATCGTCTCGGCAGCCTTCGAAGAGGCCGACAAGACCGAATCCGGCTACCCGCGCGTCGTCAAATTGTGGACGCGCGGCACGGACCTTGAAGACGCGACGCCGATCTTCGAAGCGCAGAAGGAAGACCTCGCCGTCGGCGCCGGCCTGGAGTTCGATGGCGAGAAGCGGCATTTGTTTCTAACGCGGACGCTCAACTTCTTTGCATCGCACAGTTTCCTGCGTCTCCCGTCAGGTGAAAACAGACGCATTCCGTTGCCTGACGACGTTACCGACACGGCGCTCTTCGAGGACCAGATGGTGTTTGGCGTGCGTACGCCTTGGACGGCGCAGGATGGAACGGCCTGCCGGCCGGACGGGCTCTATTCGTTCGATTTCGCTCATTGGATCGAGACCGGCAGTTTCGGCGCCATCGAGACCTTGCTCGCGCCGGCGCATCGCGTGTCCATCGCCGCTCTCGCCAGGACGCAGGACCACCTGTTCATCAGCCTGATGGACAATGTGCGCGGCAAGGTTGTGGCCTGCGAACGCAGGGACAGCGCCTGGTCGCTGAAACCGGTCGCATTGCCGGAAAACGGCACGGTAGGCATCAGCCATGCCGAACATTTCGGCGCCAGCGTCTCCTTCTCTTTCACCGATTTCCTGACGCCGAGTTCGATCATCTGGTCCGACGACAATGGCGAGACGCTCGCCACAGTGAAGTCGCAGCCGTCGCGGTTCGATGCTTCGCAGCTCGTCTCGGAACAGTTCGAGGCGCGCTCGAAGGACGGCACGATGATCCCCTATTTCGTCGTCAGGCGGCGTGACCAGAAGGGCCCGGTGCCGACGCTGCTCTACGGCTATGGCGGCTTCGAAGTGCCTTTGCTGCCTGGCTATGCCGGCGTGCGCGGCAGGCTGTGGCTGGAGAAGGGCAATGCCTATGTGCAGGCCTGCATCCGCGGCGGGGGCGAGTTCGGCCCGGCCTGGCACCAGACAGCGCTCAAGGGCAACCGGCAGAACGCTTTCGACGATTTCGCGGCGGTCGCGCAGGATGTCGTCAGGCGCGGCATTGCGACAGCTGCCTCGCTCGGCATCCAGGGCGGCTCGAATGGCGGCCTGCTGACGGGCGTCTCGTTGACGCAGCATCCGGAGCTGTTCGGCGCCGTGATCATCGAGGTGCCGCTGCTCGACATGCTGCGCTACACCGAATTGCCGCCCGGCGCGTCGTGGATGGCCGAATATGGCGATCCGTCGAAGCCGGAAGATGCGACCTGGCTGGCCGCCTACTCGCCTTACCAGCATGTCGAGGCCGGTGCCTATCCGCCGGTGCTGCTCACCACCTCGACCGCCGACGACCGGGTGCATCCCGGCCATGCGCGCAAGATGGCCGCCCGCCTGCAGGAGGCCGGCCACGCCGGGACGCTCTTCTTCGAAGAGACCGAGGGCGGCCATGGCGGCCGCGGCGACCGCCGGCCGCAGGCGGCACAGGCCGCGATGAAGTACGTTTTCCTGCAGAGGACGCTGGGCGGGAAGGGCTGAACCGAAAGCCTTCGGACCGGAGCGAAGGGTGGTTCACCTCGAACCTTCTTTGCTCTAAGGTGCCTTCATGGCTCCCGTGGTGACATTGGCCGGCCTTTTCGGGGTTCGGGCATTTGGGGGCGCGGTGACGCCGTCGCTGCGCACGTTGCGCGCCGAGCTTTTGCGGCTTTGCGCCCGCATAGGCTATTCGCCACCCGCTATCCTCTGAAGAATCCGCCCCGGCGCAGCCGGATTGGTTCCAGAGGAAGATCAGATCCATGACCTATCAAAATTATTCGCTGAAGCAGCTTCAGCAGATCGATGCCGCGCATCATCTGCACCCGTTCACCGACCATAGGGAACTGCGCGAGGCCGGATCGCGCATCATCACCCACGCCAACGGTCCCTTCATCTACGATTCCGAAGGGAACGAACTTCTCGACGGCATGGCGGGGCTGTGGTGCGTCAATATCGGCTATGGCCGCGACGAGCTCGCCGAGGCTGCCTATGCGCAGATGAAGGAGCTGCCTTACTACAATTCCTTCTTTAAATGCTCGACACCGACGCCTGTGCTTCTGTCGAAGAAGCTGGCGGAGATCGCGCCGAAGACCATCAACCAGGTGTTCTATGGTTCTTCCGGTTCGGAAGCCAACGACACCGCGCTCAGGCTCGTGCGCCACTATTGGGTGCTCGAAGGCAAGCCGCAGAAGAACCGCGTCATCTCGCGCAAGATGGCCTATCACGGCTCGACCATCGCCGGCACGTCGCTCGGCGGCATGGACGCCATGCACAAGCAGCTCAACGGAGAGGTGCCCAACATCGTCCATGTGATGACGCCGTACGCCTATGAGCTGTCGCTGCCGGGCGAGAGCGATCATGATTTCGGCCTGCGCGCGGCAAAGGCGGTCGAGGACGCCATCCTCGAAGCCGGCGCCGACAAGGTCGCCGCCTTCATTGGCGAGCCGGTGATGGGAGCCGGCGGCGTGAAGATCCCCCCGGCAAGCTATTGGCCCGAGATACAGCGCATCTGCCGCAAATACGATGTGCTGCTGATGCTGGACGAGGTCATCACCGGCTATGGCCGCACGGGCGAATGGTTTGCCGCGCAGACGCTTGGCATCGAGGCCGACACCATCACCACCGCCAAGGCGCTGACGTCGGGCTACCAGCCGCTGTCGGCGCTGCTGGTCGGCGATCGCATTGCCTCGACGCTGATCGAGAAGGGCGGCGAGTTCAATCACGGTTATACCTATTCCGGCCACCCCGTGGCTTGCGCCGTGGCGCTGAAGAACCTGGAGATCATGGAGCGGGAGGGTCTGGTCGACCGCGTCAGGAGCGACACCGGGCCCTATTTCGCCAAGGCGCTGCAAGAGCGCATCGCCGGGCACGAGCTGGTCGGCGAGGTGCGTTCGATCGGGCTGATGGGTGCGATCGAGATCGTCAAGGACAAGGCGACCAAGGAGCGGTTCCTGCCGGCTGGAAGTGCCGCGGTGACCGTGCGCGACCATGCGATCGCCAACGGCATGATGCTGCGCGCCACCGGCGACACAATGATCCTCTCACCGCCGCTGATCTGGACCCACGACACGATTGATATGGCCTGCGAGCGTGTCGGCAAGGCGCTCGACCTGGCGCAAGCGGATCTGCGCAAACGGTAAAAGAAATGGCCGGGCGTTCGTGATCGAGACGCCCGGCCGTCGGTGACCCAATGCCGGTCCCAGACGACCGAGGGTTCCGGTCGCCGGCGCTATCGGTTACAACCCGCCAAGGCAGTTTTGCCGACGGGGAACGCGATGGCCGGACAACCGCTCAACCAGCCCGCCGAAATCCCGGCTGAGCTCGATCGCTGGAATTGGGGCGCCTTCTTCCTCAACTGGATCTGGGGCATCGGCAACTCCACCTTCATCGCCCTGCTGGCGCTGATCCCGATCGTCAACATCGTCATGATCTTCGTGCTCGGCGCGCGCGGCAGCCGCTGGGCATGGCGGAACCGGGTGTGGCGCGATGCCGAGCAGTTCCGCAGAACGCAGCGCAACTGGGCGATCGCCGGTCTTGCCGTCTGGGTGCTTAGTATCGGGGGCTGCGCGACGATGGTCGGCGGCATCCCTTTCATGATCAAAGGCAGTGACGCCTATCACATGACCATGGAGGTCGTTCGCGCCGATACCCGGGTGAAAGCCGCTATCGGCGACGACGTGACCGCCAATTTCTGGGTCGGCGGCCATCTCAACGTCAACGCAGATGGGACGGGTGACGCGCAGTTCAGCATTCCCATCCACGGCGCCAAGGGAAAGGGCACGGTGTTTTCGCATCTTGTTCGCAATGCAGGCACGTGGAGCACGCACCTGCTCGTGGTCCGGGTCGAGGGCGCCGATGCGCCGATCGTGCTGACCAATGAAGATCACGTGCCGATCCCGAACGCGGCAATCGGAATATGAGGGATGTCGGATCCTGGAACGCAAAAACCGCGCCCCACCGGGAACGCGGCTTTGCCAGATACGCTTGGCGTTTCGCTACGCAAACACTTGGCGAAACTTACGGGCTCCGGTACGCGAGACCTGATCCGGAGCGCCGGGCGGACGCGATATCCGCCTCGCAGTCCGTTTTATAGGGACATCGTTACCGCGGAGTTATCGAGAGCTTAAGCAAACCTAAATTTTGCGGTTCTCCGGCGAGGCGTACGAAAGAAAACGAGCTTTATCAATTGCTTATTGATTGGCGCCGCGCAGAAAATTTATGATCCCGGAAAAATCGGCGCCGGCATTCCCTTGCGCGTTGAACAGGCCGTAGAGCTGTGTCGCTTCGGCGCCAAGCGGTGTCACCGCGCCCGCGGCTTGTGCGGCTTCCTGCGACAGCTTCAAATCCTTCAGCATGAGTGCGGCGGCGAAGCCGGGCTTGTAGTCGCGGTTAGCGGGCGAGGTCGGCACCGGGCCGGGCACCGGGCAATAGGTGGTCAGCGACCAGCACTGGCCTGAAGAGGTTGAGGCAACGTCGAACAGGGCCTGGTGCGCCAGGCCGAGCTTTTCGGCCAGCACGAAGGCCTCGGCGACGCCGATCATCGAAATGCCGAGAATCATGTTGTTGCAGATCTTGGCCGCCTGGCCGGCGCCGTCGCCGCCGCAATGGACGATGCGCCCGGCCATGGGCTTCAGGATCGGCTCGGCGGCGGCGAAGGCGTCGTCCGAGCCGCCGGCCATGAAAGTCAGCGTGCCGGCGGCGGCACCGCCGGTGCCGCCCGAGACCGGCGCATCAACCGACAGCAGGCCGTGCTTTGCGGCGATGGCATGCGCCTTGCGCGCCGATTCGACGTCGATGGTCGAGGAATCGATGAAAAGCGCGCCCTTCTTTGCCTTGGACGCGATGTCTTCGTAGACCGACAGGACATGCTTGCCGGCGGGCAGCATGGTAATGACAACATCCGCATCTTTCACTGCGGTCAAGGCATTGGCCATGATCGTAACGCCATGTTCTTTGGCGACGGTGAGGTTTTCGGACATTAGGTCGTAGCCGTGCACGGCATACCCCGCTTTGACCAGGTTCGCCGCCATTGGATTGCCCATATTCCCAAGGCCGATGAAGGCGATTGTGGTCATTGTGTCTCTCCCGGAGTTTGCACGCTTCAGCGACCGATCAACGCGCGGGCGATGATGACGCGCATGATCTCGTTGGTGCCTTCGAGGATCTGATGCACACGCAGGTCGCGCACCAGTTTCTCGATGCCGTAATCGTGCAGGTAACCGTAGCCGCCGAGCAGCTGCAGCGCATCGTTGGCGACGTTGAAACCGGTGTCGGTGACGAAGCGCTTGGCCATTGCCGACCATTTCGAGGCATCCGGTGCCTTGCGGTCGAGCTTGGAAGCGGCGGCATAAAGAAAGATGCGCGCCGCCTGCAACTCGGTTTCCATATCGGCCAGCCGGAACTGCAGCGCCTGGAACTGGTTGATCCTGGAGCCGAATGCCTTGCGCTCGGCGGTGTATGACAGCGCCTTGTCGAGCGCCGACTGGGCCCCGCCAACCGAACAGGCGGCAATGTTCAGCCGGCCGCCATCGAGCCCGGCCATGGCGATGCCGAAGCCGGCGCCTTCGCCTGACAAAAGGTTTTCGGCCGGCACCTTGCAATCCTCGAAAATGACCTGGCGGGTCGACTGCATATGCCAGCCCATCTTGTGCTCATTGGCGCCGAAGGAGAGGCCTGGCGCATCTTTCGGCACGACGATGGTGGAAATGCCTTTCGGTCCCTCGGCGCCGGTGCGCACCATGACGGCATAGACATCGCTGTCGCCGGCGCCGGAGATGAACTGCTTAGCGCCGTTCAGCACGTAGTCGCCGCCGCTCTTCACCGCCCGCGTCTTCAATGCGGCGGCGTCGGAGCCGGAACCCGGCTCGGTCAGGCAATAGCTCGCCAGCCACTCCATGGAGGTCAGCTTCGGCAGGAAGCGCCGGCGCTGGGCGTCGTCGCCGAAACGGTCAATCATCGAGGCCACCATATTGTGGATCGAGATGAAGGAAGAAAAGGCCGGGTCGGCGTGGGACAGCGCTTCGAAGATCAGCACGGCGTCGAGCCGGCCGAGCGCGGAGCCGCCGACATCGTCCCTGACATAGATGCCGCCGAGGCCCAGCGGGCCAGTCTCGCGGATCACGTCGGCGGGGAAATGCTTATTGCGGTCCCAGTCTAGCGCATTCGGCGCGACGCGATCGGCGGCGAAGGCCTGAGCCATTTCCTGGATGGCGCGCTGGTCCTCGTTGAGTTCGAACTGGCTGGTGCTCGCATCGACCGCGGCGTCCATGGCGTGCTCCCTATATACTGGCCAGCTGGCTCGCTGGCCTGTCGTTTTTGGCTTTGCGCGCGCACCAATCTAGACCAATGATGCCGCCGCGCAACCCGAGCCGCCGCGGAGCGGCTGTGCGTCAATGCATGCCCGGAGCAAGATGTGACGACAAAATTCGATGAGCTGCTAGAGCGGTTCCACGCCTATCTCGCTTCCGTGGGTGACTTCCTGGTGCAGGATGCGGTGGCGCGCATAGGGTGGGATATGCCCGCCCGCGAGCTTGAACCGCACTCACTCGGCTGCCTGCGCCATCTCGATCGCGCCGCCGAATTGACGCCGGCGCGGACCAAGCAGCTGGTGCAATTTCTGGCGCAGGAGCGCGGCGAATTGCGCTGGGGCCAGACCTACGGCGAGTCGGATTTCGGCAAGGCGTTCATCGACAATTATGGCTGGCTCGAAGTATTCGGCACCCGCGGCCACTTCGCCAACGACGAGGTCGCCGCCGGCGTGCTGATCCTTGGGCCTGATATCGTCTATCCCGACCACCATCATGTCGCCGAGGAGATCTATATCCCGCTGACCGGCGGCACCGAGTGGCGCATGGGCGAGGACAGCTTTCACAAGCGAGAGGCCGGCGAGGTCATCCACCACGCTTCTAAGGTCAATCACGCCATGCGCACCGGCAAGGAGCCGTTGCTGGCGCTCTATATCTGGCGCGGCGGGCCGCTGGCGCAGAAATCCACGATCACCGGGACCGCGACGCAGGGCAGGGGCTGAGCCATGGCTAAAGCCATTATGCTGCAAGGCACGGGTTCGGATGTCGGCAAGACCGTGCTGGTCGCCGGGCTGTGCCGCGCCGCGAAAAAGCGTGGGCTGAAGGTGCGTCCGTTCAAGCCGCAGAACATGTCGAACAATGCCGCTGTCGCCGATATTCCCGGCGACAACAGGGCTGGCGGCGGCGAGATCGGCCGCGCGCAATGGCTGCAGGCGATCGCCTGCGGCGTGCCGCCATCGGTTCACATGAACCCGGTGCTGCTCAAGCCGCAGACCGATGTCGGCGCCCAGGTCATCGTGCAAGGCAAGGTGTTCGGCGAGGCACGGGCGCGCGACTACCAGGCGTTGAAGGGCCGGCTGATGGAGGCCGTGCTGGACTCCTGGGCAAAGGTTGGCGAGGGCGCCGATCTCGTCATCGTCGAGGGCGCGGGTTCGCCGGCGGAGATCAACCTCAGAAGCCGCGACATCGCCAATATGGGCTTTGCGACGCGGGCCGATGTGCCTGTCGTGCTGGTCGGCGACATCGATCGCGGCGGCGTCATCGCCTCGGTCGCGGGCACGCATCTGATCCTGCCGGAGGAAGACCGGCGCATGATCGTCGGCTACCTCATCAACAAGTTCCGCGGCGACGTGTCGCTGTTCGACGACGGCATCAAGGCGATCGAAGGGTTCACCGGCTGGCGCTGCTTCGGCGTCGTGCCGTGGCTGAAGGCGGCGGCGCGGCTGCCCTCGGAGGATTCGGTGGTGCTCGAACGGCTTGCCTCCGGGGAGGCACGTGCGCTGAAGGTGGCGGTGCCGATGCTCGGCCGCATCGCCAATTTCGACGATCTCGACCCGCTCAAGGCCGAGCCGCAGGTGGAAGTGGTGTTCGTGCCGCCTGGAAAGCCGTTGCCGCAGGATGCGGGACTGGTGGTCATTCCCGGCTCGAAGTCGACGATCGGGGATCTGCTGAAATTTCGCGAAAATGGCTGGGACCGTGATCTTCTCGCCCATCGCAGGCGCGGCGGCCATGTCGTCGGCATTTGCGGCGGCTTCCAGATGCTTGGCCGCATCGTGCGCGATCCCGACGGCATCGAGGGCAGCGTCACCGAAGCGGAAGGGCTTGGCCTGCTCGACATCGAAACAGTGATGGAACCGGAAAAGACGGTGCGCAACGTCAGCGCCCGCTCGGTGCCGTTCGACCTGCCGCTCGAAGGCTACGAGATCCATCTCGGCCGCACCACCGGCCCGGACATGCTGCGGCCGTCGGCGATCATCAATGGCGCCGAGGACGGTGCGGTCTCGGCGGATGGCAAGGTGGTCGGAACCTACATGCACGGCCTGTTTGGCGCCGACGCCTTTCGAGGGAGGTTCCTCGAAAGCCTCGGCGTCAAGGGCAGCGGCATCGACTATCGCGCCGAGGTCGAGAGGGCTCTCGACGAGGTCGCGGCCCAGTTGGAGAGCCATCTTGACTGCGACGCGATCTTTTCGCTGGCGCGGTAGCTAGCTGCTCTTTTCTCCCGCCTTCGGCCAATAGGTGCCGAAGGACCAGACATTGCCCTCCGGGTCGCGGCAGATGAACTCGCGACTGCCATAGTCGCGGTCGGTCAATTCCTGGAGGATCGTGGCGCCTGCCTTCTTCGCCTTGGCGTAGGCGGCGTCTGCGTCGTCGACGGTGATGTAGATTGACTTGCCGCCGCCTGTGCCGGGTTCGCCAACCATTTTGCCGTAGTCGTCGTCGCGCGCGCTGCCGAGCATGATCATCGAGGAGCCGAAGACCAGTTCGGCATGGTGCACGACATCGCCTTCGCCGTAGCGAGCACGGATCCTGAAGCCGAAGGCTTCGCACAGCCAGTCGATCATTTTTGCGGCGTTCCTGTAACGCAAGGCGGGGTAGAGGCGGGGGGCTTCAGGTGATGCGGGCATGGTAACCTCCTTCATTCAGGCTGGTCGATGAACCCAGTCTGAGCGACAGCCGTTCCGGCGTCTTGAAGAAATGTTACCCGGGACTTCAGGCCTGTGCCGAACCCTCGATCGCGGTCGGTGTCTCGCCGGCAAGGACGCGGAACTCACGCACCAGATGCGCCTGGTCGGCATAGCCGCAATCGGCCGCGATGTCGGCCCAATCGCCAGCTTGCTGCCTCGACAGGCCAAGCGCGCGGTTGAAGCGGACGATGCGCGACAGCGTTTTCGGGCCGATGCCGGTCGCGTCCGCGAATTTCCCCGCCAGATGCTTGCGGCTCCAGCCCAGCCTGTCGGCCAGCGAGGAGACGCGCACGCGGCCGCCGGAGGCGAGGATCCTGTCATAGGCCCAGGCAACCCCGGCCTGCGTTTCCGGCGCATCGGCCAGCCGGGCGGCGACGAACATCTCGACAAGGGCAAAACGTTTGCTCCAGTCCGCCGCGTTGCCAAGCCGCTCGCGCAAGGCGACGCCTTCGATGCCGAGCACATCGTCCAGGCTGACCATGCGGTCGGTCAACCCGCTCATCGGCTGGCCAAAGAATCGGCGTGCGCCAAGCGGGGTGAAATTGACCTGGACGCAGCAGGCGCCGCCGAAGGATTCGATCATCACGGGTCCGGCATAGAGGCCGGCGGCGAAACTGGCGAAGCGATCATTGTCGCCGGGCGGCTTGCCAAGGCCGATGGCGAAAGGTTCGGCGAAGCTGATGACCAGAGGCACGGTAAGGGAGGCATATTCGACATTGCGGTAATGGCCGGGCGCCGTTTCGCGATAACCGCAAATGTCTGACACAATGCCCGCGAGGGCAGGGCTGGGAAGGCGCCGCCGCATCTCGAACCGCCCGGGGACTGACCGGTCCTGTTCCTCCTGACATGGCATCTCGATTGGCATCGACAGGACTCTAGCAGAGCCCGGACCCGAATCAAAAGCGCCCGGCTCGGCCGGGCGCTCCGAATTGCCTGAGATTTGAATGTCAGGCGCCGCGCATCAGGCAGCCGCCGGCACGCACGAGGTAAGCAATGAGCACGATCCACACCGATGCGAGTGGGATGAACGAAAGAAGGCCGAGGGCGGCGAGAATGCCGATGAGGGCGATGACAAGGGAGATGATGAAAACAATCTCGGTGGGTGTGCTGAGATTCATGTGCGGGTCCTCTCCTCGACATGATTCGAACAGCGGCATTCCATCAGGCGCGCGGGTCACACACCAATCAGGACGCGCAGGGGGTTCGCCGGGTCGGCCAGGAGCTTCGCCGCCAGAGCGACGCAGACGATGACAAGCAGCGGCTTGATCAGCCTGGCGCCGATGCGCATGGCCAGGCTGGCGCCAAGGCGGGCGCCGAGGAACTGGGCGACGCCCATCATCAGGCCGATCTTCCAGGAGATGACACCGACCGCGGCGAAGACGACGAAGCCGCCGATATTGGAGGCGAAGTTGAGCAGCTTGGTGTGGGCCGTCGCCTTGAGTACGCCGTAGCCGGCCAGCGCGACGAAGGCCAGCATGTAGAAGGAGCCGGCACCCGGCCCGAACAGGCCGTCGTAAAAGCCGATGGCCGGCACCAGCGTTATCCCGAACAGGAAGGGCGTCATACGTTCGGCGCGGTCAACGTCGGTCATGTTGGGCTTCAGGGCGAAATAGAGCGCGATGGCGATCAGCACCAGCGGCAGAAGCGCCCGCAGCAGATCGCCGGGCACGACCGTTGCCAGCAAGGCGCCGACGGCACCGCCGGCAAGCGCCAGCAGCGCAGAAGGCAGTTGCCGGCGAAGGTCGACATGGCCTTTCGCGGCATAGTGGATGGTCGCAGATCCCGAGCCGAACATGCCCTGCAGCTTGTTGGTTCCCAGCGCCTCGACCGGCGAGAAGCCGGCCAGCAGCAGTGCGGGAATAGTGATCAGCCCACCGCCGCCGGCAATCGAGTCGACAAAGCCCGCGGCAAAACCGGCGAAGGCGAGCATGGCGACGGATTCTAAGGTGAGGTCGATCATCAGGGAGAAATCAAGCCAGAGATGCTCCGGCTTCGATCACGAACACCCCGTTTGCGCAAGACCGATTTCACGCTACTTCTATCCAAGCGCGTCGCGCCTGGATTTCGCATTGTGCTGTCATTATCCCAAAACCGCTCCGCTTTTTTGGGCTACATGGATTAGAGGAATCGGCAAAGGGGCTCCCGATGGCATTCGAACTGCTCGACCAGATACGCTCGATCTTCGATGGCGACCCCGGGGTGCGCAAGGTGGCGGACGACCCCGTGTTGTCGGCGGAACTTCTGATGCTGTTCCGCATGATCCTGGCTGACGGAACGGTCAGCGAGAGCGAGATGGTTGCCTTCCGGCGCATCTGCAAGGATGCCTTCGGCATTCCGGAAACCAGCATCGACGCCGTCATCGAATATCTCAACGAATTCGGCTACGAAACCAATGGCTCACAGGCCATCGCGCTGTTCCGCGACCTCGATGTCGAGCGGCGCAAGCAACTGGCGCAGCATATGGCCGAGATCGCCAGGGCGGACGCGCAATTGGCCGAGACCGAGGTGCGCCTGCTGCGCCGCACGCTCGACCTGCTCGACATCAGCCCGGTCGACGTGGTGAAATCTGAGCAGTAGGTTGATGGGATCCCAGCCGGGCCGGCTGTCTACGGCAGCCTCCGGCATTTGCGGCCTTTCACTCACACGGCGGATTCGCTTCGCGAACCGATCGCTCACCCCTGCTCCTGCATACGGCGTGCAATTGCCCTGTGCAGGTCCGGCGCTGCGGCGACAAGCGTCTTGGCCGCCTCGGATTGCGGGTGATCCAGCACCTCGCTCGTCCGGCCACGCTCGACGATCTGGCCGTCATGCATGACCAGCACTTCGTCCGTTATGGCGCGGGCGACGGTGAGGTCGTGGGTGATGAAGAGATAGGCGATGCCGAGTTTCTGGTTGAGCTCGGCGAACAGGTCGAGGATCTGAGCGCGGATCGAAACATCGAGCGCCGAAACCGGCTCGTCGGCGACGACCAGTTTTGGGCGGGTGATGATGGCGCGGGCGATCGACAGGCGCTGGCGCTGGCCGCCGGAAAATTCGTGCGGATACTTTTCCATGTCGTGCTGGTCGAGGCCGACCTCGTGCAGCGCCTGCGCCACCATCTCGCGGCGCTCGGCGCGCCCCGGTTTCCTGTCCAGCACGTGCAGCGGCTCGGCGACCAGTTTCTCGACCGTCTGGCGCGGATCGAACGAGCCATAGGGGTCCTGGAATACCACCTGCATGTCGCGCCGCGCCGGCTTCAGGTCCGCCTCGCTCTTGCCGGTGAGGGGCTCGCCGCGAAAGCGGATGGTTCCCGAACTCGGCCGGTCCAGCGCCAGGATCATGCGCGCCAAGGTAGACTTGCCGCAGCCGGAGCGGCCGACCAGCGCCACCGACTGGCCCGGCGCCATGGACAGCGACACGCCGTTGACGGCGCGGATGTCAGGCGCGCGCCGGAACAGCGAGGTGCGCCGGCCGGGATAATCGCGCGTCACGCCCTCAACCTCGAGCAACGGCCGGGCTGCCGAGGGGCCATGCGGCCGGGCGCGAGCCGGCACGTGCATCGAGGCCAGCGCCAGCTGGCGGGTATAGGGGTGGAGCTGTTCAGAGAGCGTGCGGGCCGTATCGCCGGCTTCCATGACTTCGCCCCGACGAAGGATGGTAATGCGGTCCGCCATCTCGGTGACCACGGCGAGGTCATGCGAGATCAGGAGCAGGCCCATGCCGCTCTCCGCGACAAGGTCGCGCAAGAGGGTGAGGATTTGCGCCTGGAGCACAACATCGAGCGCCGTGGTCGGCTCGTCGGCGATCAGCAGCTTCGGCTTCAGCGCGCAGGCCATGGCAATGACGACGCGCTGGCGCTGGCCGCCGGACAGTTCGTGCGGATAGCGCGACAGCGGGAATTTTGCCGACGGCAAGCCAACCCGGTCGAGCATTTTTCGCGCCCGCTCTTCCGCCTCGGCGCGGCTCGCCTTGGCATGCCAGCGTATACCTTCGGCGACCTGCTCGCCGATGGTCTTGAGCGGGTTCAGCGCGGTCATCGGTTCCTGGAACACCATGCCGATATCGTCGCCGCGCAGGGCGCACATCTGATCCTCGCTTGCCGCGAGGATGTCGATGCCGTCGAAGGTGATGCGCCCGCTGGCACGCGCGGCATATGGCAAGAGCCGCATGACGCTCAGAGCCGTCATCGATTTGCCGGAGCCGGATTCGCCGACCAGCCCCATTACCTCGCCGGGCGCGATGGAGAACTCGATGCTCCGGAGGATCGGCGTGTCGCCGATCGCCAGCGACAGATTGTCGATTTCCAGCAGGCTCATCGTTGCCGCCGCGATTTCGGATCGAGGATGTCGGCGATGCCGTCGCCCAAAAGGTTCAGCCCAAGCACGGTGATCACGATCGCCATGCCGGGAAAGATCGCCATCCAGGGCGCCACCACCATGCGGGTCTGGGCGTCGAACAGCATGCGGCCCCAGCTCGGCATTGGCGGTTGGGCGCCAAGGCCCAGATAGGAAAGCCCGGCCTCGGCCAATATGCCGAGCGCGAACTGGATGGTGCCTTGTACCAGGAGCAAGGTGGCGGTGTTGGGCAGCACATGTTCGATAGTGATCAGCGCCTTGCCCTTGCCGGCGGCGCGGGCGGCGAGGATGAATTCGCGCGGCCAGATCGCCAAGGCGCCGGCGCGGGCGACGCGAGCAAAGACAGGGATGTTGAAGATGCCGATGGCGATGATGGCATTAACGGCGCCGGGGCCGAAGATGGCGGTGATCATGATGGCCGACAAAAGCGCAGGGAAGGCGAAGACCAGATCGTTGACGCGCATCAGCGCCTCGTCGACGAGGCCGCCGCGCGCCGCGGCGAAAGCACCGAGCGGCACGCCGATGCCCATGCCGATGCCGACCGCGACCAGCGCTACCGCGATCGAATTGCGGGCGCCGACCATGATCATCGACAGGATGTCGCGGCCGAAATGGTCGGTGCCGAACCAGTGCGCCCAGGACGGCGCCAGCGTCTTGTCGGATATCACCAGCCGGGTCACGTCATAGGGCGTCCAGAGATAGGAGAGGATCGCCACCGCCGCCACGAACAATGTGACGACGAAGCCGGCAAGAAACGAGCGGTTGCCGAACGCCTTGACGAGGATGCCGCCCAGCGTCTCTTCGGGGATGTCCGGATGCAACATCATTGCCGGCTTCGGAGGCGCGGATCGACGACGGCATAAGAGAGGTCGACGACGAGGTTGACGGCGATGACCGCGGCGACCAGCAGCATGACGACGCTTTCCACGACGATCAGGTCGCGCTGGGTGATCGCCTGGAACACCAGCCGGCCGAGGCCGGGCAGGTAGAAGACGTTCTCGATGATGATGGTGCCGGCGAGCAGGAAGGCGAATTGCAGGCCCAGAATGGTCAGCACCGGGATCATGGCGTTGCGCAGTGCGTGCCGCCACAGGACCGCGCGATAGGGCAGGCCCTTGGCGCGGGCGGTGCGGATATAGTCCTCGTTCAGCACCTCGATCAGTGCCGAACGGGTGACGCGTGCCAGGATCGCGGCCTGCGGCAATGCGAGCGCCACAGCCGGCAGCAGCAGTGATTTCAGCGCCGGCCAGGCACCGGCCCCCCAACCGGGAAAGCCGCCGGCCGGAACCAGCCGCAGCCAGACCGCGAAGAGATAGATCAGCATCAGCGCGAACCAGAAATTGGGAATGGCGACGCCGAGCTGCGCGGCGCCCATCGCCGCTGTGTCACCCATCCGCCCGCGATGGTTCGCTGAAAACAGGCCGACCGGGATGGCGATGAGGGTGGATAGGGCGAGCGCGATCAGCGCCAGCGGCAGCGAGACGACGAGACGCTCGCGCACGAGGTCGATGACCGGCACCGAATAGGTGTAGGAGCGGCCGAAATCCAGGCAGAGCAGGCCGCCGGCCCAGTGCAGGTAGCGCCAGGGCAGGGGCGCGTC
Source organism: Mesorhizobium sp. B2-1-1 (assembly GCF_006442975.2). Classification (NCBI taxonomy): domain Bacteria; kingdom Pseudomonadati; phylum Pseudomonadota; class Alphaproteobacteria; order Hyphomicrobiales; family Phyllobacteriaceae; genus Mesorhizobium; species Mesorhizobium sp. B2-1-1. The sequence goes on from NZ_CP083954.1 coordinate 3,231,627, forward strand.
GAGGCCCATCTGGTTGCGCAGCAGCTCGACCTGGTCGGCGCTGGCATTCATGCCCAGCATCAGCCGCGCCGGGTCGCCGGGCAGGATCTCCAGCACCGCGAAGACGACCATGGAGGCCAGCGCCAACGTGGCGCCGGCGATCGCGAGACGCCTGAGGAGGTAGGCGGTCATCGCTTGATCGGCCAACAGTCGAAATCGGCGCTGCCCCTCATCTGCCTGCCGGCATCTTCTCCCCGTATAGAGACGGGGAGAAGGACGCCTTCGCAAAGGATTTCGCCAATCTTCAGCGTTGCAGAAAGGGTGCCGAGGTTGCGGCCAGCCCCTTTCTCCCCGTCACTATACGGGGAGAAGTGCCCGGCAGGGCGATGAGGGGCGGCGCAAACCTGAAGCGATCGTCCTGCGGCTCGGGTCAGGCAGCCCGGCAGGGCAGAGGGGAGTGCGGAGCGCAAGCGTCGCCTCTTGGCCAACGGCTTCACTCGTTCCACTTCACCTTGGTGAGATCATTGGCCTGGATCGGCGCGTTTTCCCACAGGCCCTGCAGCTTGGCGTCCCAGACGCCGACCTTGGGCAGTTCGTAGAGGAAGCCGACCACGGCGTCGTCGGCCAAGATCTTCTGTGCCTGCCCCAGCAATTCCTTGCGCTTGGCTTCATCGGAGGTGACGTCCAGATCGGCGATCACCTTGTCGAAGGCCGGATTGTCGTAATTGAAGTAATAATCCTTACGCGCATAGATACCGATGTCGTTGGGCTCGGTATGGGAGACGATGGTCAGGTCGTAGTCCTTCTTGGTGAACACCTGGTCCAGCCACTGCGCCCATTCGACCGGGATGATCTCAAGGTTGATGCCGACGTCACGGAGCTGCGAGGCGATGATCTCGCCGCCGAGCCTGGCATAGGTGGGCGGCGGAAGCTTCAGCGTCGCCTTGAAGCCATTCTCCAGGCCTGCTTCCTTCAAGAGTTCCTTGGCCTTGGCGACATCGTGCGGATAGCGGCCGGTGAGGTCGACGTAGTCCTTGTTGGCCGGCGACATATGCGAGCCGATCGGCAGGCCGAGGCCGGCCGAGGCACCGTCGATGATCGCCTTGCGATCGAGCGCGTAGGAGATCGCCTGCCTGACCAGCAATTTGTCGAAGGGCGGCTTCTTGTTGTTGATCGACAGGATGGTTTCGCCTTCGGTCGAACCGATCACCACCTTGAAACGCGGATCGTCCTTGACCTGCGCGAGACTGTCGGGATCGAAGAATGGGAACGCCTGGATATCGCCGGAAAGCAATGCCGGTACGCTAGCAGCGGCATCGGGCACGATGCGGAACTCGACCTTGTCGAGGTAAGCCGGCGTGCCCCAATAGCTGTCGGATTTCACCAGTTTGATCGAGGATCCCTTGGCCCAGCTCTGGAATTTGAACGGGCCGGTCCCGACCGGCTTTTCCTTGTTGGCGTCAGCGGATTTCGGCGAGACGATGACAGCATCGCCCCAGCCCATATTGTAGAGGAAGGATCCCTGCGGGTTCTTCAACGTCACCTTGACCGTTGCCGGGTCGACCACGTCGACCGTATCGATGGCTGCGAACAGGGCTTTTTGCGCATTGACCGAATTGTCGGCGCGGGCGCGGTCGAGCGAGAATTTCACGTCGTCGGCGCTGAAGCCGGCGCCATCGTGGAATTTCACGCCGGTGTGCAGCTTGAAGGTGTAGGTCTTGCCGTCGTCGGAGATGGTCCAGCTTTCAGCCAAATCCGGCAGGACCTCGCCATTTGGCCCGATGCGGGTCAAGCCTTCGAACACGTTGGCGTAGAGAACCTCGTCGATTGCCGCGGCCGCGCCGGCGGTCGGATCGAGATGTGGCGGTTCGAGCGGGATGCCAATGACCAGATCGGTTCGCGCCGCCAGCGCGGGAGTGCCGACGGCCAGCGCCAGGACGGCGGCGGCCAGGATGGTTTTCCACAATTTCATGGTGCTACTCCCCGTGTGGTCAAACATGCGCTCAAACCGGGCGAATAGAAGCGTGATTTCGCACGGGAGTAAATTGCGTTTCGTGCCGCGCGGCGGCGTAGCCGGGAATGTTTTTCTCCGGACGGCCGCATTGATCGTTGGCTCTTGCCCGTGCGGCGCTATCGGGCGCCGCGCAGCAGCATGTTGAGCCCGAACGCCATCACCTTGGCCGATTCCACCATATCCGAGATCCCGACCCATTCGTCCGGCCGGTGGGCGAGATCGAGAATGCCCGGGCCATAGGCGATGCAATCATAGACATGGCCGATGCGGGCAATGTGCTTCTGGTCGTAGGTGCCGGGTGAAATGACGTAGTCGGGCTCGCGATCGAAGATCGCGTGGATGCCTTGCGCGATTGCCTTGACGACGGGAGCGTCGCGTTCGGTCATCAGCGGCAGCACCTCCATCAGGTCACGGATCTCGTAGTCGAACTTTTGCCGATCACGCTTCAGCCGCTCGAGAATGCCGGTCACCTCGCCCTTGACCGTGGCGATATCCTCTTCGAGCAGGAAGCGGCGGTCGATGGTCAGCCGGCAGGAATCGGGCACGTTGGGCGAGGGCAGGCCGGGCCGGAAATCCTCGGTCTGGCCGCCATGGATGGAGTTGATGTTCATGGTGGAACGCTTCGCCCCTTCGGGCACGACCGGCATGCGCGTCATCTTGCGGTCAAGCGCGGGGAACAATTCGTCCTCGAATGCCTGCAGCACGGCGCCCATATGGCGCACCGCATTGTCGCCGAGGAACGGCATCGAGCCATGCGCGATCTCGCCCTTGGTCTCGATCTCGGCCCACCAGACGCCGCGATGGCCAAGGCAGATGCGGTCCTTGTTCAGCGGTTCGGGAATGATGACGTGGTCGACCCTGGGTTTCGAGAAATAGCCGAGCCTCGCCAGATGCGCGACACCGCCGAAGCCGCCGGATTCCTCGTCGACCGTGCCTGATATCTCGATGGCACCGGGAAAATCGGGAAATACCTCCATGAAGGCTTCGGCCGCGATGATCGAGGAAGCCAGGCCGCCCTTCATGTCGCAGGCGCCGCGGCCATAGACCTTGCCGTCCCTGACGACGCCGGCGAAGGGATCGACGGTCCAGCCGTCGCCGGCCTCGACGACATCGATATGCGAGTTGAAGTGGACGCAGGCGCCGGGCGAGCGGCCCTCGAAGCGTGCGACGACGTTGACGCGCGGGTAGCGGTCGGTGTCGCCGGGCGTGCCTTCGGCGCGGATGAACTCGGTTTCGAAGCCGCTCTTCTTCAGCCGCGCGCCAAGAAATTCGGCGCATGGCCGGTACGCTTCGCCGGGGGGGTTGATGGTGGGAAAACGGATCAACTCGGCGGTCAGCGCGACGAGATCGTCGCGCCGGTCATCGATCGCTTGGAAGAGTCGCTCGTTCATGGCCCGAGTTGAGCAACGATCGGCGTCGTTTTGCAAGTCCGCTGGCAATTGGGCCGTTGCGGCGTGTCGTTACGGCAACTCTTGCGGGAATTCGTTCAAATTCGCTGCTTTGGATTGGCGAATTGGTCAAGGGTATATGTTATGCCGTTCACCTGTCATTAAAGAGATGAAAAACGACGTGAAGGCAGGCAAGGGGCAATCAAAGGGGTTTGATCGCATGAAAAAGACAGTTCTCATGGCAGCAGCACTTGTCACGATGCTGTTGGGTGTTTCGGTGCAGAGCTGGGCAGCCAGCCTCATTGCAAATATAGACGTGTCGTCGCAGACGATGACGATCAGGTACGGCCAGGACGTTTACCGGTGGAGCGTGTCCACGGCTCGGTCCGGCTACTTCACGCCACGCGGCACCTACCGGCCGCAGCGAACGGCCCGGATGTGGTATTCGCGCAAATACGACATGTCGCCGATGCCTTATTCCGTGTTCTTCCACGGCGGCTATGCCATCCACGGAACGGGCGCGGTGAGGCAGCTCGGCCGACCGGCGTCGCATGGCTGCGTGCGGCTGCATACGGCCAATGCGGCGGCTTTCTACTCGATGGTGCGAGAAGTCGGCTTCGGCAACACGCGCATCGTCGTGAGGAACTGACTGCTAAGCCGGCTTGTGCCGGAGGCGCATCGGACGGCTCCAGACTACGCGCTTCGGGTCTTTGCCTTGCGTCGCTTGCGGCTGATGTCCCATCTCTTGTGGAACCACATCCACTGGCCGGGATCCTCGCGCACCCAGCGCTCGACCACGTCGTTGAGAAGCTGGGTGGTGGCGCGCACGTCGACACTGCCATCGGCGGTGCGGGGCAATGTCAGCTTCTCTTCTATCTCGAGCCTGAAGCGATTGCCCGGCAGCCTGACGCAGCGCGCCGGGTAGACGTCGCAATCATAATGACGGGCAAGTGTGCCGAGCACGCGATTGCTCTGGCAGGGGCGGCCGAAGAATGTCGTTTCCAGGCCGCCCGTGAACTTCTGGTCGACAAGGACCCCGATATTGCCGCCGTTTTCCAATACCGAGGCGAGCGCGAACGAGGCGCCCGCCATCGAGGGCAGCAACGATCCCATGGTCGCGCGGCGCGTCGAGAGGATGTAGTCAGCCAGGTACGGATTGTTGGGCGGGCGAAACAGCGCGGTGATATTCATGCCGAAAGTAGCCGCCGCCACCGGCAGCAATTCAAAATTGCCGAGATGTCCGGTGAAGACGATGTGCGGCTTCTTTTCGGCCGCGATCTCGACGAAATGGTCTACTCCCCTGACCTCGACACGGCCGGGACTGGTGGCGGCTGGATCGTAGTCGAACAAGGCGTCGAGAAAGATGTATTCGGCGGCCAGACGCGCCATGTTGCCCCACATGTCGGAGGCGATGGCCTGGATCTCGGCTTCGCTCTTGTGCGGATAGGCCTTGCGCAGATTGTCGACAGCCACATTATGGCGTCCGACCCATGGACCGATGCGGCGGGCGACGCGGTCGGCGAAATTCAGCGCGCTGTCGGGCGGCAGCAGGCGCAGCACCGAGATGATGATCATCGCAATGCGCGCGACCAGCCAGTGCTCGAACCGGCGCAATTGCCGGCCGTAGCGGAACATCAGGTCGCGGCGAAGCTTCTTCAACACAGAAGTCAGGGCCTAGACGACGCGTAGGATGATCTTGCCAAAGACGTCGCGGCCTTCCATGCGCTTCAGCGCGGCGTCGATGTCGTCGAAGCCGACTTCGGTATCGATGACGGGTGCGACCTGTCCCGCCGCCATCTTCTGCATGGCGTTGGCCATGTTCTCCATGCGGCAGCCGAAGGAGCCGAGCAGCTTCAACTGCTGCTGGAAGAGCTGCATCAGATTGACCTGCGCCGACACGCCGGACGTCGAGCCGCAGGTGACGAGCCGGCCACCGCGCTTCAGGCACAGCATCGAGCCGGCAAAGGTGTCGGCGCCGACATGTTCGAAGACGACGTCGACGCCCTTCTTCTTGGTCAGCTTGCGCACGACGCCCTCGAACCGGTCGTCACGGTAGTTGATGACATGATCGGCGCCGAGCGCCTTGGCCTTGTCTATCTTGTCGTTCGAGCCGACCGTGGTGATGACCGTGCAGCCCATCCGCTTCGCCAGCTGGATGGCGGCCGAGCCGATGCCGGATCCGCCGGCATGGACTAGGATCGTCTCGCCGGGCTCGAGCCTGGCATTGTCGAACAGCATGTGTTCGACGGTGCCGAAAGTGACGGGGGCGACAGCCGCGCCGATCTCGCTCACGCCTGGAGGGACGGGGACCAGCAGGCGCGCCGGCAGGTTGATCTTCTCCTGCGCGAAGCCGTCGAGGTGGAAGCCATGAACGCCCGAGACGTGTTCGCAAAGATTGTCGCGGCCTTCGCGGCAGGCACGGCAAAGGCCGCAGGTGCGCGCGCCGTAGATCGAGACCAACTGTCCCGGCAGCAGGCCGGAAACGCCGGGACCGACGGTCTCGACCTCGCCGGAGGCTTCCGCGCCGACGACCAGCGGCAGCTTGCGCTTGGCGAAAGCCATGCCGCGCCAGCCCCAGACGTCAATGTGGTTCAGCGCCACTGCCTTGATGCGCAGCGTCACCTCGCCGAGCGCGGGCGGCGGCGGGGGCGGCAGGTCCACCGTTTCAAGACGGCGGTCCTCGATAAGTTGCAGTGCGCGCATGGAGCCTGTCGGTTCTGTTCTAGCGGAAGTGGCTCGCTTAGACCGGTTCCCGCGCCATGACAAGGCAAGTGTTCTGGCCGCCAAAGCCGAAGGAGTTCGAAAGCACGGTGCCAACCTGCGCATTGCGCTTCTTGTTGGGCACGACATCGAGCACGATCGCCGGATCGGGATTGTCGTAGTTGATGGTCGGCGGAATGACGCCTTCGCGCATGGTCATCAGGGAAAATGCCGCTTCCACCGCGCCGGCGGCGGACAGCGTATGGCCGATCATCGACTTGTTGGACGAGATCGGCATCGAGCCGATCCGCTCGCCGAACACCGTCGACAGCGACAGGTGCTCCATCTTGTCATTTTCCGGCGTCGAGGTGCCGTGCGCGTTGACATAGTCGATCTCGTCCTCGCCCAGGCCGGCATCGGCGAGGGCGGCGCGCACCGCCGCGATCGCCGGCGAACCATCCGGCTTGGAGCGGGTGCGGTGGAAATCGTCCGCCTTTTCGCCGCAGCCGCGCAGAATGCCCAGAACGCTCGCTCCACGGGCGAGCGCTGCCTCCAGCGATTCCAGCACCAGAGCGCCGGAACCTTCGGCCAGCACGAAGCCGTCGCGGTCCTTGGAGAAGGGCTTGGAAGCCTTTTCCGGGATGTCGTTGTGGGTCGAAAGCGCCGACAGCAGCGAAAAACGGATCAGCGCCTCGGCGGTCGCCGAGCCGTCCGCGCCGATCGACAGCGCCCGGTCGCATTCGCCTCTGCGGATTGCCTCGACCCCAAGCTGGATGGCCGTGGCGCCGGAGGCGCAAGCGGTCGACAGCGTGATCGGCAGGCCGCGCGTGCCGAAACGGTCGGCGAGCCGGTCGGCGATCGACCCGAACTGCGTGGTCTCGAAAGTATCGAGCTCCTTCAGGCCGCGCGCCACCCGAAGCAGCCTTTCGGCACCGGCGTCGTGCTTGTCGGAATTATAGAGCGCGAACCGCTCATGCCAGTCGAGTTCGACCGGCGGCGAGGCCAGAAACAGCGGTCCGCCGAAGTCGCTGGAATTGAGGCCGGCTTCGGCAACGGCTTCCTGCGCGGCCGTCTCCGCCAGTTCGTATGTGAGGGGGCTGGCGCCCTTCGAGCTCGACGCAAGGAAATCGACCATGCCGGAAATGCGGGTGTTGAGGTGGTCGACAGGGAAGCGGGTGATCGGGTGGATGCCCGATCTGCCCGAGGTCAGCGCCGTCCAGTTGTCTGATTTGCCGGCTCCAAGGGAAGTAACCACGCCGATGCCTGTGACGGCAACGATCGGCCTGCCCATGTGATCTCTGAGATTGGCCATCCGGAAGCCCTAACCTTTGTCGTTGTATGTGGCTGGCCGCTCTATGCGGCGTTGACCAGCGCCATGCCCTCGAATTGGTGGTAGCCGATCGCCGTTGCAAGGACGCTTCTTGGAATGCCTTCGAACGGTTTCTCGGCAGCGGCATCGAAAACGGGATAAGCGGCCTTGCGGTCGACGGCGAGCGCCGCCAGCGCCACGGCGAAGGGAAACTGCGCTTCCTTCATGTGGCCGGTCAGCGTCGCGAAGCCGCGCACCGCGATCGCGGGATTGCTGTCGAACGCCGACTTCTCGGCGGCGGTAGCCGCGTGAGCGCCTGAGGCGCCAGACAGGGAAAGCAAGCCGCCATTCGGCACGGCGGTCTTCTTGAGCAGCGCGGCGATCTCGGAATCGAGCTCGCCCTGCCGCCGCCTAGCACGGCCGGAGACGACCGGGCCGAGCTCGGCATAGATCTTGCGCCCCCGGCTTGCCGCGTGTTCGCGCTGCTCCAGCACCAGGAAAGCGCCGCCGGATCCCGACACCACGCCGCCACCTTCGGCGCCTTGCCGCTGCCAGACGGGCTTCCAGGCGCCGCGATGCAGGTAGCCGGCAAGCTCATAGCCGAGCAACATATCGGAATGTTCGGTCTGGAAAGCGCCGCCCACCAGTATATGCGTCGACTGGCCGGAACGAATGCGCGCGGCAGCCGTCTCGACGGCGGCTACGCCGGCGCCTTCCTCGCCCATGAAGGTCCTGGACGATCCCGTCACCTTGTGGACGATGGAGATGTTGCCGGCGAGCAGATTGGAAAGCTGTGCCAGGAACAGGGTGGGGCGCAGTTCGGTGGTGAGCTTCTCGTTGAGCAGCACGTCACGGTCGTTGCGGCTTTCTGAGGCGGCCAGGATGGCGGCATCGACCGCTTCGTCGCGCTCGCCGCCGCCGGCGGCCACGACCATGTCCATGGTCGTGCAGAGCTCGTCATTGCCCTTGATGCCGGCATCGTCCAGCGCAAGACCCGCGGCATAGGTGCCGAGCCTTTGCCAGGTTTCCATCTGGCGCTGGTCGCCGCGCTTGGCGATCTGCAGGTTCCAGTCGATCTCCGGCAGCGGATGGACGGTGTAGGGCGCGAAACGCTCGGCTTCGAGCACCGGCTTCTGACCCGGCTGAGTGAGCTTGCGCCAGTGTTCATCGGGGCCTTCTCCCAACGAGGAGACAAGGCCAATGCCGGTGATGACGACGTCGCGGGGGCTCATGGATGATCGGGTACGGATCAGGCGGTCTTGGCGGCGACCAGTGCGTCGATCTTGGCGCACAGGTTCTTCATGACAAAGTAATCGTCCGTCGAGGCCTTGCCGTCATTGACTTCCTGGGTCCACTTTTCCAGCGGCACCTTGATGCCGAATTCCTTGTCGATGGCGAAGACGATGTCGAGGAAATCGAGGCTGTCGATGCCGAGATCGTCGATCGTGTGGCTCTCGGGCGTGATGGTGTCGATATCGATCTCGCTGGTGTCGGCAATGATCTTGGCGACTTTGTCGAACGTGGTGGACAAGGGCTTTTCCTTCGGTTGCGGGCGGAATCTGTCCGCATCTTGTTTGGGCGCTGTCTAATCGGTTTTTCCCGGCAGGAAAAGGCCTGATACGCCGGGCGCAGATGGGTAGCGTGCCCAAGAAACGCAAGACGGGCCGCCGGTCAACCCGGCGGCCCCCCCATGGCTGGCGACCGCGGATGATGTTGGCCTCATTGTCGCGGCCCTAGCGCGGCATCTTTTTTGGGTGGTATTTTGGCAACATTACCTCTGTCGCAAGTCCTCATCGACGCGTGGCTGCTCGCGGATGCGCCGGTCGGCCCCGATTTAGAACGTAACCCGGCCGAGCACACGCAGACCGTCGCCCTGCGGCTCGACGACAACGGCTTCGCCCTCGCGCGGCGAGACGCCGGTCAACGCAGCGATATTTTCCAGATGAGTGACCATGACCAGGTTGTCAGAGCCGGAATAGGCGCGGATTTCCTTCATGATCGCGGCGATCTGGGCCGCCTTTTGCGCCGCGTCGCCCTTCAGCAGGTCGAGCGGCGCGAAAGGCTCCGGCTCGGTCTCGAAGGCGATGCGCGCGGTGTCGAGGCAGCGGCAATAGCGGCTGGACAGCACGCGCTCGATCGGCGCGGCGCGGGCGGCAAGCAAGGCGCCGATCTTGCTCGACTGCTGCTTGCCGCGTGCGGACAGATTGACCTGGGTGGCGCAGCTGTCGATATCAAAATTGGCGGGATCGGTGGTGCCGGTGACCATGGCATGGCGCAAAAGCACGACATGGCCGCCATCGCGCAGCAGCGCCCAGCCGGCATCCGTCGCATGCGCTGCAGCCGGAACGCCAAACAGGAACAACGCCAAGGCAAATCGGATCATCGTAATCCTTCCAGAAGCCGGGTACCGGCCACCCGCATATAGGGATCGGAAAGCAGGTACAAAGACAAGCGAAAGGCCTGCGGTCTCCGCGGTCTCACTTCTCCTTCGTCATCCGCTGCTTCACCAGATCGGTCTTCCGGTCGTGAGCGGGATGGGAAAAGTCCAGCCGCCTTCGGCGATGCCCCGCTTGGCAGAACAAATTCGGGGTCGAAGAAATTCGGGCGCGATTGCACCGCGACCTTGGCTCGCCTATCCCTGGAAAAATGTCTCCGCTTACCGAAACCGTCCTTTTCGTCTTCAGCCTCGTGGCGCTCGGCTACCTCGCCGGGTTCACCGGTTATATGAAGCCGGCGAGCGGCGAGGGGATATCCGATTTCGCGGTCAGCGTTGCGATGCCGCTGCTGTTGTTCCAGACGATGGTGAATGCCGATTTCCACGGGGTGGCACCGTGGTCGCTATGGGGGGCCTATTTCGCGGCGGTGGCAATCACCTGGGCCGCCGGCCATGTCGTTACCACGCGGATATTCGGACGCGACGCACGCGCGGGTGTCGTCGGCGGGGTGTCGTCGGCCTATTCCAATGTTGTCCTGCTCGGCGCGCCGTTCATTCTCGGCATATTCGGGCGGGATGGATTCGAGGTGCTGTCGCTCCTGGTTTCCGTGCATCTGCCTGTCATGATGATGGCTTCGATCGTGCTGTTCGAGATGTTCGGCCGCGGCGGCGGCGAGCATGTGCACCCCGTGCGCGTCGTCCGCAATTTCCTGAGGCGGCTGTTCATCAATCCGCTGATCATCGGCATTCTTTTGGGTCTCGCATGGCGCTTCAGCGGCATCCCGCTGCCCGAACTGGTCATGCGGCTGGTGGACGCGCTGGCCGGCACCGCCGGGCCGGTGGCGCTGTTCGCCATGGGGCTCAGCCTGCGCCGCTTCGGCATATCAGGCAATGTCCGCCCGGCGCTGGCGCTATCAACACTGAAGCTGTTCCTGATGCCGGCGCTGGTTCTGATCTTCGTCTGGTTGCTCGGCCTGCCGCCCTTGACCGCCAAGGTAGCGGTCGTGGTGGCGGCGCTCCCATCCGGCATCAATTCCTATCTCATTGCCGTGCAGTTCAACACAGGCCAGGCGCTGGCGTCGAACCAGATGACCATCGCGACCGCGAGCGCGGTCGTTACCACTGCTTTCTGGCTGGCGGTGAGCGTGCACGTGTTCGGCTGACATGAATAAGACCGGAGTCTGAGCCGCTCGGCGTGAATCCGGTTTGACGCGATGTCTCAGCGGTGAAATCAAACCTCGGCTCTCGCCTTGCACTGGCATAACCCCTATATGCCATCTTGCGATTGCTTGCGGGGCTTTCCCTAGGTTAAGAGCAATGGCCCCAGCGCACGGTGCGCTAATCGAAGACATCCAGATAGCGGCCCGTGAGCGCCGAACGGAGGCTAGACCATGCTTCAGAAAACCAGCCATTTCATGCGCCAGGCCAATCTTATCAACGGCGAATGGGTGCAGGCCGACAGCGGCCAGACGGTCGACGTCACCAATCCGGCAACCGGCCTCAAGATCGGCACCGTGCCGAAAGCGGGCAAGGTCGAGACCCGCCGCGCCATCGAAGCCGCCGACGAAGCTTTCAAGACCTGGCGCAAGACGACCGCGCTCGAGCGCTCGAAGCTGCTGCGCAAGCTGCACGATGCCATGATGGACAATCAGGACGTTCTGGCGGAGCTCCTGACCATTGAACAGGGCAAGTCGCTGTTCGAATCGAAGGGCGAGATCGGCTCGGCCGCCTCCTACATCCTGTGGTTCGCCGAGGAGGGCCGCCGCACCTATGGTGATGTCGTGCCGTCGCCGTGGGCGGACCGCCGCATCCTGGTGACCAAGGAACCGGTCGGCGTCATCGCCGCCATCACGCCGTGGAATTTCCCGTCCTCGATGCTGGCCCGCAAGCTCGGCCCGGCACTCGCCGCGGGTTGCACCGCCGTGGTCAAGCCCGCCTCGCAGACGCCTTACTCCGGTCTCGCCTGGGGCGCGCTGGCCGAGGAAGTCGGCTTCCCCAAGGGCGTAATCAACATCCTGACCGGTGCGGCCGGCGAAATTGGCGATGAGATCTGCGCCAATCCGCTGGTCAAGAAGATCACTTTTACCGGCTCGACCGAGGTCGGCAAGATCCTGATCCAGAAGTCGTCCGTCACCGTGAAGAAGGTGTCGATGGAGCTCGGCGGCAATGCGCCGTTCATCGTCTTCGACGACGCCGACATCGACCGCGCCGTCGCCGGTGCGATCACAGCCAAGTACCGCAATTCGGGCCAGACCTGCGTCTGTACGAACCGCTTCCTTGTCCAGGCCGGCGTCTATGACCGGTTCGTCGAGAAGCTGGCTGCCGCCAGCGACAAGCTGAAGGTCGGCTCCGGCCTGGAGGAGGGCGTGCAGCAGGGGCCGCTGATCGACGAGAAGGCGGTCGAGAAGGTCGAGGAACTGATCGCCGATGCGACTTCGAAGGGCGGCAAGGTCGTCGCTGGCGGCAAGCGCCATGCGCTCGGCGGCTCGTTCTTCCAGCCGACCGTCATCGCCGATGCGACGCCCAAGATGCGCTTCATGAAGGAAGAGATATTCGGGCCGGTGGCGCCCGTCTTCAGGTTCGAGACCGAGGAAGAAGCGATTGCGCTTGCCAATGACACCGAATTCGGCCTCGCCTGCTATTTCTACACCGGCGATCTCGGCCGCGCCTTCCGCGTCATGGAAGGGCTGAAATATGGCATGGTCGGCGTCAATGAAGGCCTGATCACCACGCCGGAAGCACCGTTCGGCGGCGTCAAGGAGTCCGGGCTCGGCAAGGAAGGCGGACATCAGGGTATCGAGGATTACCTCGACACCAAATATGTCTGCATCGGCGGCCTCGGCCTCTGATAGACTGTCGCCGGGACAGGCAGGCCTATGATCTGCCTGCCCCGGCTACGAAACGGGCCGTCTGGATCAACTGACGTTTGCGGGCATGGCAATGAAGGACGGCGAGGTTTTCGGCACCACCCAGGCGGGCGACCCGATTCGCCGCTTCACCATCAGAGGCGGCGGACTTAGCGCCAATATCCTTGGGCTCGGCGCGATCATCCAGGACCTGCGCCTGGCCGGCCACGATGCGCCTCTCGTGCTCGGCTATGATAATCTATCATCCTATGAAACCGACACGGCTTTCTTCGGCGCGGTCGTCGGCCGCTATGCCAACCGCATCCGCGACGGCCGTTTCACCATCGCCGGCAAGCGCTACCAGACCGAGCGCAATTTTCTCGACAAGCACACGCTGCATGGAGGCTCGCAAGGCTTTTTCCATCGGCCGTGGACGGTTTCGCTGCACGGGCGGGACTTCGTCACGCTGACGCTGCACGATCCCGACGGCACGATGGGCTTTCCCGGCGCACTCGACGTCACCTGCACCTACCGGCTGAAGATCCCCGGCACGCTCAGCGTCGAGATATCAGCCACATGCGAGGAGCCGACGCTGTGCAATCTCACGCAGCATTCCTACTTCAATCTCGATGATGGCGGGACGGGCGACATCCTCGATCACCGGATGATGCTCAATGCCGGCGCCTATCTGCCGGTGGATGGCGAGATGATTCCAACGGGCACGGTGAAGCCTGTCGACGGCACGCCTTTCGATTTCCGCCAGGCACGGCCGCTGCGCATGGAGATCGAGGGCGAGCAGCTTGCCTATGACCAGAACTTCTGCCTCGCTTCGGCGCGCGGGCCGCTCAAGCAGGCGGCGTGGGTGCAAGGCGCGAGCTCCGGCGTCGAGATGGAACTGTGGACCACGGAGCCCGGCGTCCAGCTCTATACCGGCCAGTATGTGACGCCGCGCACGGGGCTGGAAGGGCGAAACCACAAAGCTTTCTGTGGTTTTTGCCTGGAGCCGCAAATATGGCCGGACGCGCCGAACCGGCCGTATTTCCCGCAGGCGACACTGTGGCCGGGTGCGATCTACCATCACGTGACGGAATATCGGTTCCGGCTGCCCTGACCCTCAATCCGTTTCGAATGCCGCACGCAACGTCTCGAATGGCGCCAATGCGCCGCGAACCTGCACCACGCTGGCCGCGACACGGTGCGCGCGCTTCGTAGCCTCCGCAGGGGTGTGTCCGGCGAGACGCGCGCCGAGATAGCCGCCGTTGAAGGAATCGCCCGCGCCCGTGGTGTCGACGGGCGTGGCCACATGGATCGCCTGAACGTCCCGCAGCGTCCCGTTCTCGACGATCAGCGCGGCCTGTTCGCCGTTCTTGACCACCACTTCGCCGACCAGTTGCCCGAGCCGCCCAGCCGTTGCCTGTGGCGCTTCATCGCCGAACAGCATCTGCTCGTCCGGGAAAGTCGGCAATGCGATGTCGGTGACGGCGAGCGCCTCCAGGATCGCGGCTTGCGCCTCCTCGCGATCGCGCCACAGCCGTGGCCGGTAGTTGGGATCGAAGGCGATCAGGGACCCCGCGGATCGCGCCTCGGCCACGGCCGATAGCAACGTGGCGCGCGCAGCGGAGTCCAGAATTCCCAAAGTGATTCCGGAAAAGTAGACAAGCGCCTGCTTTTCAAGGCTTTTTGCCAACGCAGCCGGATTGGAGGCAAGCTGCCTGGCAGCTGCATCGCCGCGCCAATAGGTGAAGGAGCGTTCAGCGCCGGTCAGCGTGATGGCATAGAGGCCGGGCCGCGCCCCCGGGATAACAGGGCTTTCGCCAATGCCGATGCCATTGTCCGCGAAGAAGCCGATCTGGTCTTGCGAGAAAGGATCGTCTCCGAAAGCCGAGACGTAGGTCGCTGGCCTTCCACTCAGCGCATGCAGGGCCCACAGCGTGTTGAACGTATCGCCGGCAAATCCCATGCGCCAGTTCGAACCCGTTTGGCCCGAAAGCTCGATCATGCATTCGCCGATCGAGGCGACACCTTTGCCGATCATGATCCATTCCCCTGTTACGATGCTGCTGTAGCTTTTTGGAGAGTAGAGCGCCATGCTTGGCAAGGGCGGTTTTTTCCGTCACCTGCGATTCCAACAGGTTTGGCGGGATGCGATCGGTGCGGCAAAACGTTATCCCCTGAAGAGGAACCGGCTTGGCTTCGATATGGCGTTATCTTTTGGCGGGTCTTGGTCTGGCAGCCTTGCTGGCTGGCATCCTGGCAGTGGTCTATCTGACCGCACCGCGAACCGCGCAGGTTGCCGGCCCGGATATCTCCCGAACCAAAAAGACCGAGAACGGATTGTTTATGGCGAGCTTCGCGCCGGAACGCGGCGTCGTCCGTCAAGGCGAACTGGAAGCCTGGCTGTTGACGTTGAAGACGATAGCCGGGACGCCGGTGGAAGGGGCCGCGATCGCGGTATCGGGAGGCATGCCGCAGCACCGCCACGGCCTGCCGACCAGCCCGCAAGCGACGGACTATCTCGGCGACGGGCGCTATCGCATCGAGGGCGTGAAATTCACCATGAGCGGCTGGTGGCAGTTGCATTTTGCCATCTCCGCGACGGCTGGGTCGGATACGGTCGTCTTCAACGTCGTGCTGTGAGCCGCAGATGAGGCGTCTTGCGCGCTTTTTCGTCTTGATGGCGATGGCCGTTCTTGCCGGCTGCGGCAAGCCGGACTTTTCCGATGCCGAGAAGAAGACCATCGCCTCGCTGGCGCTGTCGAGGCTGCCGGCGCTGAAACCCGACACCACCAACCGGTTCGCCGATGTCCCGGCCGCCGCTGCCCTTGGCTCGACGCTGTTCTTTGACGCCAGCATGAGCCGCGACGGCACGGTGTCCTGCTCGACCTGCCACAAGATCGACCGGCAGTTTCAGGACGGCCTGCCGCAGGCGGTTGGCGTCGGCCGCACGAACCGGCGTACCATGCCGCTCGCCGGCATCGCACGCGATCCCTGGTTTTTCTGGGACGGACGGCGCGACAGCCTGTGGGCGCAGGCGCTGACGCCGCTGGAGAACCCGCTGGAGCAGGCGGGAAACCGTGCCGCCTATGCGCATTACATCAAGGCGCGCTTCGGCGACCGCTATGAGCGCATCTTCGGCCCGCTGCCCGATCTGTCCGACATACCAGCCAATGCCAGTCCGCTCGGCAGCGATGCCGAGAAGGCTGCATGGAGCGCCATGAGCGACCAGCAGCGTGACGCGATAAACCGGGTGTTCGCCAACATCGGCAAGGCAATCGCTGCCTTCGAACGCTCGATCGAGCCGCCGCAGGCCCGCTTCGACCGGTTCGCGCTGGACCTGGCGACCGGCGCCGAGCCGAAAGGCGACGCCGCCTTCTCCCGGGAGGAAATCCTCGGCCTGAAACTGTTCATCGGCAAGGCCAATTGCGTGACCTGCCACAATGGGCCGCGCTTCACCGACAATGGGTTCCACAACACCGGCGTGCCGCCGGTCAACGGGCTGCCGCCGGATCGCGGCCGCGTCGACGCGGTACGCCAAGTTCAAGCCGACCCGTTCAACTGCTTCGGCGCCTATCGCGATGGCGATGTCGGCGCCTGCGGCGAATTGCGGTTCATGGTCAAGGATGCGCCGGAATTGGTGCGCGCCTACAAGACGCCTTCGCTTCGCGGCGCGGCGACGCGGCCGCCCTACATGCACGCCGGTCAGTTTGCGTCGCTCGACGAGGTGGTGGCGCATTATGCCAAGGCTGCCCCCAGTGTGGAGGGGACATCCGAAATTCATCCGCTGGCGCTGTCGGACCGCGAGCGCGCGGCGCTGGTGGCGTTTTTGAAGACCTTGGCGGAATGAACTATCGATCCTTCACAGTCTCCATCGCCACGAAGGTCGAGGTCTGGGCGACATGGGGCAGGGCGGAGATGCGCTCGCCCAGCACGCGGCGATAGGCGGCGATGTCGCGGGTGCGGACCTTCAGCAGATAATCGAAGCTCGACGCCATCATGTGGCACTGTTCGACCTCCGGAACGGCTTGGACAGAGCGGTTGAAAGCGTCCAGCGCGGCGGACCGGGTGTCGGACAGTTTCACCTGGACGAAGGCGACATGGCCTTCGCCCATGCGCTCGCGATTGATAATCGCCTGGTAGCCTCTGATATAGCCGTCCTTCTCCAGCCGCTTCACCCGCGCCTGAACCGGCGTCTTGGACAGGCCGACCTTGGCGGCGAGCTCCGACATGGAAAGCCTGCCGGCGCTTGCCAGCGCCGACAGGATGTTCCTGTCGATGCGGTCCAATTGGTCTTCCCTCATCGAAAATGCAGCCTTCTTCGGGTAGTTTGCGGTGATATGATAGATCGATCGAACTGCAATGTCGATTTCTTCAGACCGCCTGAAAATCGGGACTTGTGCTAGCTTGCGCCATTCGGTCCGGTGACCGCCGGCCCGCTCCCTTGTGCTTGCCAGTAGGACCCGCCATGCCAGCGCTCGACGCCATCCGCCAGCAAATCCGCGCCAACTATCTGCCCGACGAGGATCAGGCCGTGAAGCGGCTGGCCGAGGCGAGCGGCCTCTCGGCGGAGGATCGCCGGGCGATTTCGGCTCGTGCCGCCGATCTGGTGCGGGCGGTGCGCGGCTCGTCCGATCCACGGCTGATGGAGGTTTTCCTCTCCGCCTATGGCCTTTCCACCAAGGAGGGCGTGGCGCTGATGTGCCTGGCCGAAGCACTGCTGCGCGTGCCCGATACCGAGACGATGGACGACCTGATCGCCGACAAGATCGCGCCGCACGACTGGTCGGCGCATTCGGGCGGCTCGAGCTCCATCTTCGTCAATGCATCGACCTGGGCGCTGATGCTGACCGGCCGCGTGCTCGATGAAGGCGAGGGCGGCATCGAAGGCACGCTGCGCGCCATGGTGCGCCGGCTCGGCGAGCCCGTCATCCGCAAGGCGGTGGCGGCGGCTATGCGCGAGATGGGCGAGCAGTTCGTGCTCGGCCGCACCATCGCCGAAGCGGTGAAGCGCGGCCGGCCGATGACACAGAAGGGTTATCTCTATTCCTTCGACATGCTGGGCGAGGCGGCCCGCACCGAGGCCGATGCGCTGCGCTACCACAAGGCGTATGCCGATGCCATCTCGTCACTCGATGCCGGTTCAAACGGGCCTGATATCCGCCACAACCACGGCATCTCGGTGAAGCTCTCGGCGCTGCATCCGCGCTACGAGGAAGCGCAGAAGGAAGAGATGCTGCCTGTCATGGCCGAGCGGCTCCTTTCGCTGGCGCTCGCGGCGCGCCATTCGCGCATGGGCCTCAATATCGATGCCGAGGAGGCCGATCGCCTCGACCTCTCGCTCGACGTCATCGAGCGCGTGCTTGCCGAGCCGGAGCTTGCAGGCTGGAACGGCTTTGGCGTCGTCGTCCAGGCCTATGGTCCGCGCGCTGCCTTCGTCATCGACTGGCTCTATGCGCTTGCCACGAAATACGATCGCACCATCATGGTGCGGCTGGTCAAGGGTGCCTATTGGGATACCGAGATCAAGCGGGCGCAGACGCTGGGGCTCGCCGGCTACCCCGTCTTCACCCGCAAGGTCAACACCGACGTTTCTTATCTCGCTTGCGCGAGAAAGCTTTTGTCGATGACCGATCGCATCTATCCGCAATTCGCCACCCACAATGCCCACACTGTCGCCGCCATCCTGTCGATGACGAAGAACCGTGAGAGCTTCGAGTTCCAGCGCCTGCACGGGATGGGCGAGGCGTTGCACGAGACGGTGCGCAAGGCCGAAGGCACGCGCTGCCGCATCTACGCGCCTGTCGGCGCGCATTCCGACCTGCTCGCCTATCTGGTGCGCCGACTGCTGGAGAACGGCGCCAATTCATCTTTCGTCCACCAACTCACCGACGAGGATGTCGAGCCCGAAGACATCGCGCGCGACCCGCTAGAAGCGGTCGAGAGCCAAGGCCCCGCCGCCAATCCCGCGATCCCCCGGCCTGCCGTCATCTTCGGTGCAAGCCGCCGCAACTCGAAAGGGTTCGACATCACCGATCCGGTGACGTTGGCAGGAATCGAGAAGGAGAGGACAGCCTTCGCGGGCCCTAACCGCTGGCACGCCAAGCCGATCACGCGCGCGGCCGGCTATGGCGAGCAACGCCCGGTCGTCAATCCCGCCAGGCCTTCGGAAGTGGTGGGCACGGTCAGCGAAGCCACCGCCAAGCAGGCGGCAACCGCCGTGCGCATCGCCGTCGAAGCGCAGCCAGCCTGGGCAAAGCGTCCGGTTGCCGAGCGCGCGGCCATCCTCAATCGCGCCGCCGATCTCTACGAGGCCAATGCCGTCGAATTCTTCGCGCTGGCCACCCGCGAGGCCGGCAAATCGCTGGCCGACGGCGTCGCCGAAGTGCGCGAAGCGGTGGATTTCCTGCGCTATTACGCGGCCGAGGCGGCCAATGCCGAAGCGGGCACCGAGGCGCGCGGCGTCATTGTCTGCATCTCGCCGTGGAATTTCCCCCTCGCCATCTTCACGGGCCAGATCGCCGCAGCGCTCGTCACCGGCAATTCGGTAATTGCAAAGCCCGCAGAACAGACGCCGCTGATCGCTTTCCGAGCCGTCGAAATGCTGCGCGAGGCCGGCGTGCCGGAAGACGTCATCCAGCTTCTGCCGGGCGACGGCCCCTCGGTTGGCGGGCCACTGACATCAGATCCGCGCATTGCCGGCGTCTGCTTCACCGGCTCCACCGACGTCGCCAAGCTGATCGAGAAGCAACTGGCCGAGACAGCCGCGCCCGATGCCATGCTGATCGCCGAGACGGGCGGGCTGAATGCCATGATCGTCGATTCCACCGCGCTGCCCGAGCAGGCGGTGCGCGATATCCTCGCCTCCGCCTTCCAGAGTGCGGGCCAGCGCTGTTCGGCGCTGCGCGTCCTCTATGTGCAGAAGGATGTCGAGAAGAAGATGCTGGAGATGCTGAAGGGCGCCATGGAGGCGCTCAAGGTCGGCGATCCCTGGGCTATCTCGACGGATGTCGGTCCCGTCATCGACGACGAGGCGCAGGGTTCGATCCGCGATTACTGCACGACGATGGGTTTGCAGGGACGGCTGATCGCCAAGCTCGAAGCACCCAGGGATGGCCGCTTCGTCGCGCCGCATGTGTTTCGGGTCAAGGGTATCGAGGAGATGGAGCGCGAAGTGTTCGGGCCGGTGCTCCATGTCGCCAGTTTCGACGCCGATGAGATCGATGCGGTGATCGCCGCCATCAACCGCAAGGGCTACGGCCTGACGTTCGGTCTGCACACCCGCATCGAGGGTCGCGTGCAGCATTTCGTCGACGGGATCCATGCCGGCAACATCTATGTCAACCGCAACCAGATCGGCGCGGTCGTCGGCTCGCAGCCGTTCGGCGGCGAGGGGCTGTCCGGCACCGGGCCCAAAGCCGGCGGACCGCATTATCTCCGGCGCTTTCGCAAGGGACCGGAGGCAGGCGCGCCTGTTGGCGACGGCCACAAGGTGACGGCGACCGAACTCGCCGACAATCTGCCCGATCCCGCGCTTGGCGGCTGGTCGACGCGGCCGGACCGCATCGCCATCCTGCGCAAGCATTTGCGCGGCAAAGGTGCCGCGGCGATCGGAGCAGCCGCCGGTATCGATTTCGGCCAGATCGACCTGCCCGGGCCGACCGGCGAGGCCAACACGCTGTCACTGGCGCCGCGCGGCCGGGTGCTGTGCCTGGGACCAGACGGCGACACGCTGCTTGCCCAGACGATTCAGGCGCTCGCCGCCGGCAATGCGGTGCTGGCGGTGGCGCCAGGAGCGCCGGCGGCACTTTCAGCGCTGACCGGCAAGGGCCTGCCGCTGGCGGCGATCGACGGCCGCCCCGATCCGGTCGAGGCTCGGTCGTTGCACGTCGACGTCGTCGCCTTCTCGGGGACGCCGGAAGCGGCGCGTATCGTGCGCAAGGTGATCGCCGAACGCGCAGGGCCGATCGTGCCGCTGGTCAGCGAGGTGCTCAATCCGGCGGCTTACGCGCATGAGCGGGCCGTTTGCGTCGACACGACCGCCGCGGGCGGCAATGCCAGCCTGCTTGCGGCGGCGTGAGGACCCTTATCCGGCTGGCGAGGTTGCTTCAGGCGCCCTCGACGACCGAAAAACCCTCGAACTGGGGATGGCCGAGATAGTGGACCTTCGTCGTGCCGACATTCCTGTGGGCCGCGCGAAAATTCTCCGACTTGGTCCAGGCGACGAAATCGTCGTGGCTTGCCCAGACCGTGTGTGAGGCAAACAGCGTATAGCCTTCGGTCTCGTTGACTGGGCCGCGCAGCAGATGGAACTCCCGGAAGCCCTTCATTTCCGCAAGGCTGGAATCACGGTGTTTCCACACGGCCTCGAAATCGGCTTCCGAGCCGTTCTGCACCTTGAAGCGGTTCATGGCGATGTACATGGAGTTCCTTTCGATTTCCTGGACTTAGACGGGTGGTGCCGCAGGATGCCGCGTGCGGCCCCACGCCGTGCTCAGACCCCGAAGGCGATGCCGGTCTTGGCATCTGTCTTGAGTTTTCGCATGCAGGTGTTCGGCTCGACGCCGGTGCCGACGCATTCGGTCGCGCTGTTGATCAGCACGCGGCTGACCTTGGCGCAGTTGGTGCCAGCGAGATCGAAGCGCGTCACCTTGGTCTTGCCGGCCGGCAGGTCCTTGAAGTCGAGCACGGTCAGGCGGTCGACGACGCCGGCGTCGTTGAACAGCGCGATCTCGAACGCCGCCCTGGAAAGGTCGGCGCCGAGATTGTTGGTGACCACGAAGGTCAGGCGGCAGCCCTTTTCAGACGGTTGCGCGCCATTGAGTTCGAGGGAGAGAGCAGGCGCCGGCGCGGACTCTTGTGCCCACGCCGGAACCGCTGCAAGCGACATCGCCAGCGCCGAGGTCAGCAGACGAAGGGATGCCGTCAAGTTCGTCATCATCATCCTCCAAATCGCATCGTTGCCGCCAGCTTCAGCGTTATGCCCGGTTCATAGACCGCGACCGTGGTGCTGCCGTTCAACGGATTGGCGTATTTGACATCGAACAGATTGTCGGCGCGGAAATCAACCTTCAGATTGTCGGTCGCCTGGTAGCTGGCGAAAGCGTTGACCAGCGTATAGTCCTCGGCGATCAGGTTACCCTTGGGCTTGCCATTGTACTGCACCTCGCCGCCGACAGTGAGTTTGTCCTCGAGGAAGCGCAGGCCGAGCTGCACGGTGACCTGCGCGGACGGTATCGTGGCAAGGTCCGCCCGATCGCCTTCGTAGGATATGGTGTGACCATTGATGATGGAGGCGGAAAGTCCGGCGTAGCCCCATGCTGCATCATAAACGCCTTCCATCTCGAAGCCGTTGATCTTTGCCTTGGCGAAGTTCTGGTACTGGAAGCAGATCGGAATGCCCGGCCCGAAGGGGCAGCCGCTGGTCGGATCGAAGGCCGACAGCGTAACGCCGTCAATATAATCGTCGACGTCGTTGTTGAAATAGGCTGCCTTCAGCCGAAACGCGTCGCCGGATTCCAGAATGTCGTTCTGCTTGTAATTGACACCGAATTCGACGGTCTTGCCGGTTTCGGGCTTCAAATTGGGATTGGGCAGGAACGGGAAGCTGACGCCCGCCGGATGGTTGCCGCTGATCATGGTTTCGGTCAGCGAAGGCGACCGGTAGCCCTCCGCGTAGGTGCCGTAGAATTGCAGGCCGGCAAGGCCGGCGCTTTCGAAAGGCGAGACGCCGACGGTGATGCGTGGCGACAGGCGGTCGCCCGACGTTTCGTGCGTGTCGTTCTCGAGGCTGTAATTGTCATAGCGCAGCCCGGCAATGACTTCGAGCCAATCCCAGCTGAGCTTGTCCTGGACGTAGGCGCCAGAAACGTTGCGCTTGCCGGAAGGCGTGTAGAAGCTGTCACCGCCTGCCGTGCCGCCAGTCTCGACGTCGTCATTCACCCAGTCGCCGCCATAGGTCAGTTCATGCGCGAGGCCGCCTGTCTCGAATCGCGACGTGTTCCAAATGTCGATGGCGGCGGTGCCGACATCGAAGGTCGACGTCGAACCTGCCGGCAACATCACGGGAAGGCCGGTGACGGGATCGAAGCGGTTTTGCGGAACAAGGCCGGTCAGGTCGAGATTGGTCTTGTTGTAGGAGGTGTTGACGTGGAGGTCGAGCCAGCTCCTGTCTTCGTCCGTGATATTGTAGCGAGCGGTGAAGGTGTTCGACTTCAGGTCGACGTCATTGACCGGCATGCCGCCGCTGGTCTCGTTCCAGCCGTCGCTCGAACCGACCCAGCCGAGCTTCAGTTCGCTATTGTCGCTCGGGCGGATCGTGGTCTTTAGCAATCCGCTCAGCACGTCGAAGCCGGTGCCCTTGACGGTGTCGCCGTCGCCATCCTTGTAGTCGTCATAATTGCGGTAGACGATATTGCCCAGCGCATCCAAATTGTCGTTAAAGCGATAGGCGCCGGATGCGCTGGTGGTCCAGCCCTTGCCGTTGCTCTCGTAGCGTCCAGTGACGGAACCAGCCCATGTCTCGTCCGGCTTGAGGAAGTCCTGGGCGTCCTTGGTGTCGAAGAAGACCACGCCGCCGATCGCGCCCGAGCCATAGGTGTTGGCGACCGGCCCGCGGATCACGTCGACGGATTTGATAAGCTCGGGGTCGACGTAGAAGGTCGATTGGGTGCCATGGTCGGAACGTTGGAAGTTCTGCCGCGCGCCGTCGACGATAACCGCGACGCGACCGAAATCCTGCAGGCCGCGGATATTGACGCTGGTGCTGACGCGCCTGGCATCGGCCTGCGCCGCGACGCCGGGCACGCCGAACAGCATTTCGTTCGGCGTCGTCGCCATGCGGCGGTCGAGCTGTTCCTGGTCGACATGGCTGGCCGAGGCCAGCGATTGGATGGCCGTTTCTCCGGTGCGGCTGATGACCAGAACCTTGTCGAGCAGTGTTGCGCCCGCTGGCGCCGGCTTTTCCTGCTCAGCCTGCTTCGATTGATCGGCCTGCTCTCCCGCCGCCTGTGCTGATTGCTGAGCGTTGGCAGGTGGCACGAACAAGGCAATCGCCGCCACGCCCGCCAGCAAAGCCGCTGCACCGTTCGGCCCCGACCAGCCGCGCCGTTCCCAAATCGCTAACCCCATGTGCCCCAACTCCAAAGTTTCCAGGTTCGATGCGGGCTGGCCTGGGGCTGGCTGGCATTTGTGATCGTATTCGCGTCTTAAATCTTGACTCATTTAATCCGGTATTGCACTGACTAGTAAACATGATTATTCAAGTCAAGAATGAATCGGATTACGCAAAACGCCTAGCCAGACGCCCGGCACAGGAAAGGGACCGATCCACATGAACACGCACAATCCCAACGACTTCCGCTATCGCGTCCGCCGTTCCGACGATGCCTCCGCCCGTTTCGACGGCGTTCCGCTGGCGGTGCGGACGCTGTCGAGCAACACGCTGTTCCAAGGTGAGCACGAGATCGGCATCGAGCATCACGGCGCGCTCTACCGGCTCAAGATCACCCGTCAGGGCAAGCTCATCCTCAACAAGTAAGCGTAAGGCAGCAGGACAATGGACCAGCGCGTAAAACCCACCCCGCACGAAATCCGGCGGGCGCGGACGGATAATCCGAAAACGCGCGAGCGCGATCTGGCCGCACAGCTTGGCATTTCGGAGGCTGAGTTGGTGGCCGCGCATTGCGGCGACGGTGTCGTTCGCGTCGAGCCACGCGTCAACGATCTTCTGACCGGCCTCGAAGCCCTCGGCGAGGTGATGGCGCTCACCCGCAACGAAAGCGCCGTGCATGAAAAGATCGGCGCCTACGACAAGGTCGTCACCGGCAATCACAATGCCATGGTGCTGGGCGAGAACATCGACCTGCGCATTTTCCCGAAAATATGGGCGCACGGCTTTGCCGTGGAAAAACGCGACGGCGACGACATCCGCCGCAGCCTGCAATTCTTCGACGCGGCGGGCGAGGCGGTGCACAAGGTGCATCTGCGGCCGGGGTCAAACCTCTATGCCTATCAGAAACTGGTCGCTTCGCTGGAATCGCCGAACCAGGAGCCACTGGTCGCCATTTCGGGGCCAGCCGCCGAGAACGAAGGCGAGGCGGTGACAACGACCGCGAATCTCGACGATCTGCGCGATCGCTGGAGCCGGCTGACCGACGTGCATCAGTTCTTCGGCATGCTGAAGACGTTGAAGCTCAGCCGTCGCCAGGCGGTGCGCATGGTGGGCCAGGACTATGCATGGCTGCTCGACAATGATGCGGTGAGAGCCATGTTCAATCGTGCCGCCGAGGGCGAGATGCCGATCATGTGCTTTGTGGGAAACCGTGGCTGTATCCAAATCCATTCCGGTCCGGTCAAGTCGATCAAGCCAATGGGGCCATGGATCAATGTGCTGGACGAGACCTTCCATCTGCACCTGCGAACCGACCACATTCATGAGGTCTGGGCCGTGCGCAAGCCGACCAAGGACGGCCATGTTACGTCGCTGGAGGTCTACGACGCCGGCGGCAACATGATCATCCAGTTCTTCGGCAAGCGCCATGAAGGAGAGGGTGAGCGCGACGACTGGCGCTTCCTGGCCGAAAACCTGCCGCGCATTCCAAGCCCGACGGCAGCCTGAGGAAACGATGATGGGTCTTCTCTCCGGATTGACGGCTGCGCGCGGATCGATGCTTGGCCCGATGGTCGGCCTTTCCTTTGCTTTCACAGCGCTGCAGCCGGCCGGCGCCAGCGACGGTGTTTCCGTCTTCGCCGATCCCACCAGGATCGCGTCGATCGGCGGCTCGATCACCGAGATCGTCTATGCGCTCGGCGAGGAAAAGCGTCTTGTGGCGCGCGATTCCACCAGCCGCTATCCGAAAGCCGCTCTCGACCTGCAAGATGTCGGCTACATGCGCCAGCTGTCGCCGGAGGGTGTGTTGTCGGTCAACCCTTCGGGCATTCTGGCGCTGCACGGCAGCGGCCCCAAGGAGGCGCTCGATGTGCTGAAGAAGACGAGCATACCCTTCATCGAAGTGCCTGACCTGTATGACCGTGAAGGCATCCTCGAAAAGGTCCGCATCGTCGGCAAGGCGCTCGGCGCCGACGCCAAGGCCGAAGCGCTGGCCAGGGAGATCGATGCCAAGCTGCAGGCGGCGGAAAAGCAGACGGCCTCGATCAAGGAGCGCAAGCGCGTTCTGTTCGTGCTGTCGATGCAGGGCGGCAAGATCATGGCGGCCGGCAGCGACACCGCGGCCAACGGCATCATCAAGCTGGCCGGCGGCGTCAACGCGATCGAAGGCTTCTCCGGCTACAAGCAACTGTCCGACGAGGCTGTTGTCACCGCCAGGCCGGACGCGATCCTGATGATGAGCAATGCCGGGCCGCCGGTATCGGACGATGAACTGTTCGGCAACGCATCGATCGCCTCGACGCCGGCCGGAACCGCGCGCAAGCTGATCCGCATCGACGGCGGGTATCTGCTCGGCTTCGGACCGCGTACGGCCGACGCCGTCCACGACCTTGCCGCCGCGCTCTATGGCACGCAGATTACGGACTGAGCGGCATGGTCGACCAGTCGATCGCCGGGCCGGCGGAGAGGAAGATGGCCAGCGACGGTGACCGTTCCGGGCGCGCCCGTCTGGTCATCGCGCTCGCCTGCGTCATGCTTGCGGCAGCGGTATTGCTGTCGCTGACCTCCGGCGCCTCGGATGCGTCCGCCGTCAAGGTCGTTGGCGACTGGCTGTTCGGCGCAGCGCCTGGCGACGTGGCGATGAGCGCGCGAGATCGCCTCATCGTCTATGACATAAGGCTGCCGCGCGTCGTGCTCGGCGTGCTGATCGGGGCCGCCCTCGCGGTGTCCGGCGCGGTCATGCAGGGGCTGTTCCGCAATCCGCTTGCCGACCCCGGCCTTATCGGCGTTTCGGCGGGCTCCAGCCTCGGCGCGGTGGCCGTCATCGTGCTCGGCACGACCGTGCTGTCTCCGGTTACCGCCTGGTTGGGCGCGCTGGCCCTTCCTCTGGCGGCCTTCGGCGGTGGTTTTTCGGTGACGTTGCTGCTCTACAGGGTCGCGACGCGACAGGGCCGCACATCCGTCGCCACCATGCTGCTTGCCGGCCTGGCGCTGGCCGCACTTGCCATGGCGCTGACCGGTATCCTGATCTTCATGGCCGACGACCGGCAACTGCGCGACCTGACCTTCTGGCAACTCGGCTCGCTGGCCGGTGCGACATGGCAGAAGATCGGCTCTGTCGGCCCGGTCATCGTGCTTTCGCTGGCGGCGATGCCGTTCCTGGCTCGCGGCCTCAATGCGCTGGCGCTGGGCGAGGCGACCGCCGGCCATCTCGGCATCCCGGTGCAACGGCTTAAGTACACGGCCATCGTCGGCGTCTCGGCGGCGGTCGGCGCCTCCGTCGCCGTCAGCGGCGGCATCGGTTTCATCGGCATCGTGGTGCCGCATCTGCTGCGCCTGCTGATCGGCCCCGACAATCGCTATCTGCTGCCTGCCTCGGCGCTGCTCGGCGCCTCGCTGCTGCTTTTGGCCGACGCGGTCGCGCGCACCATCGTGGCGCCCGCCGAACTGCCGATCGGCATCGTCACGGCGATCGCCGGGGCGCCGTTCTTCCTCTGGATCCTGCTGCGCAAGCGCGGCGTCATCGACCTGTAGGGGTGTTTCATGATCGAAGCGCGCGATGTTTCGGTGGCGATCGGCAGGAAAGGCATTGTCGCCGGCGTCGATTTCGAGGTCAGGCCGGGTGAGATTTCGGCCATTGTCGGCCCCAATGGGTCGGGCAAGACGACCTTCCTCAAGGCGCTGTCGGGGGAACTCGCGCATACCGGCCGGATTGCCATCAACGGCCGCGAGCTCTCGACGATAACGCCAGTCGAGGCGGCGACGCTGCGCGCGGTGCTGCCGCAGGCGACGACCTTGTCGTTTCCCTTTACCGTGCGCGAGATTGTCAGGCTCGGCCTTGTCGGAGGCCGCTCGGGTGTGCTGCCGGGCGAGGACGAACGCCTGCCGGAACGGGCGCTGGCGCGTGTCGACCTCGACGGTTTCGCCGGCCGCTTCTATCAGGAGCTTTCCGGCGGCGAGCAGCAGCGCGTTCAACTCGCCCGCGTGCTGTGCCAGGTCTGGGCGCCGGTGCTCGACGGCAAGCCGCGCTATCTGTTCCTGGACGAGCCGGTGTCCAGCCTCGACATCAAGCACCAGCTGATCATCATGAACATCGCCCGCGACTTCGCCAGAAGGGGCGGCGGCGTGGTTGCCATCCTGCACGACCTCAACCTGACGGCGATGTATGCCGACCGGATTTTCGTCATGCACCGCGGCCGGCTTGCCGCCACCGGTTCGCCGCGGGATGTGCTGAGCGACGATCTGATCGAAAGGGTGTTCGGTTGCCGCTTGAGGGTCGGAGTCCTGCCCGCCGGCAATATGCCGTTCGTGCTGCCTCAATCAGTGGCCTAGATTCTGGCAGCGGCCTAGATTCTGGCAGCGGCCTAGATTTTGGCTGCGGTCTAGATTCGGGACGTTCGCCGCAGGTCCAGCCTGCGGCGAACCGGATCAGGCCGCCGGTGCGCGGCGCTCTAGCAGGTCAATGCCGAGCAGGTTGCGCACGTTCGGACGCGCCGCCACGAGATCGGCGATCGTGTAGCGGGCAAGCACCGCGAAGAAGGCGTTGAGCGCCTCGCGCAATGCGGAATTCAACGCGCAACTGTCGACCAGAGGGCATTCCGCGGCATCGTTCTCGAAGCACTCGGCCATGGCGAAGCTTTCCTCCGTCACGCGCACGACGTCGAACAGATTGATCGATTCCGCGGCACGGCCAAGCCTGACGCCGCCATTGCGGCCACGCACCGTCTCGACAAGGCCATTCTCAACCAGTGGCTGGAGGATCTTGAACAGGAAAAGCTCCGACACCGAATAGGCGGCGGCGATCTCGGGGATGCGACTCAGCCGATCGGTATTGGCCGCGCAATACATCAGGATGCGCATGGCGTAATTGGTCTGGCGGGTAAGTCGCATCTTGTCCTCACAAAGCGCCGGCGAGCTGCGATCACGCCAGATTTTGAACTTTGCTGGTGCGGCTTTGCTCCGAGCTTTCGGATTCGCCACACTGGCCTCGGCGGAATATGGCCTATACCTTGGAATAATTCCAGACTAGCTTCGCCTAATAGCTGAATATTTCCGTCAACTTTGTGTGCGCAAGGCGGCAAGACGCGGGCCGAATCGGCTGTCACGCGCATTTTCTCGGGCGAAACACCAGAGCGGTCCAGTGATTGGCAGAATGGCCGACCGCCCTAACTCTTTGTTTTCACGCAATTCCCTGGGGAAAGCGCCAGGCGCTTTTCCAGAGAACAGCGTTACACACCTTTCCTGGAATGCTCTAAATAGATCAGAGATCGACGAGGAGCGGCTCTGACATGTCACAATCAGCCACGGCCCTGGCTTCCGGCGGATACGATGCCGACGCGCATGCCAAGCTTACAATGCTGCGGCGGACCAAATTCGTCGCCACGGCGGCACTTGCGCTTTGCGTCGCCGTGTTCGCCCTGGCCAAGTCCTTCGAGAGCACCTATCCCTGGCTCGGCTTCGTCGCCGCCTTTGCCGAGGCGGCGACCATTGGCGGTCTGGCCGACTGGTATGCGGTGGTCGCGCTGTTCAAGCGGCCTCTCGGTCTGCCGATCCCGCACACCGCGATCATTCCCGAGAACCAGAACCGTATCGCCGATAATCTCGGCCGTTTCATCGAAGCCAATTTCCTTGCCCCCGAGCCGGTGCGCGAAAAGTTGGCCGAGGTCGATTTCTCGGCGCTCGTAGCCGACTGGCTGGCCGATTCCGAACGTGCCGCGGGCCTGTCGCGTTTCGTCGTGCGCCTGGTTCCGCAGACGCTTGCCGCCGTCGAGCAATCGGGGCTGCGCGGCTTCGTCACCAGCCGGATGCTGGAGCAGATCGAAAAAGTGCCGCTGGCGCCGTTGGCGGCCGAATTGCTCTCGGCCCTGACCGACGATCGCCGTCACCAGAGGCTGTTCGATGAGTTCATCAAGGTGATCGGCCAGTTCCTCAACGATGAACAGGCGCTGACGACCATGCGCGAAAAGATCCGCGAGGAACTGCCGTCGCTGTTCAACCTGTTCAGGGCCGACGCCTATCTCCTGAAGAAGATCGTCGCCTCGGCCGGTTCGCTGCTCGACGAGGTGAGAGCCGATCCCGAGCACCCGATGCGCGCAGAATTCGATCGTTTCGCACAGGGCTTCGTCGAGCGGCTGAGAACGTCGAAGCAATATGCAAGGCGCGCCGAGAAGCTGAAGCGCGATTTCCTCGCCAGGCCGGAAGTCAAGGCGCTGGCCGGCGACATGTGGGAAAGCCTCAGCCTGTTCATCGAGCAGGATGCCAAGGCGCCGCGATCGATCATCCGCGCGCATCTTGCCAACATGTTCGTCGAGGTCGGCCGGCATCTGGCCGGAGACGCCAAGATCAGGGCCGACATGAACCAGGGATTCGTGGTGGCGCTGTCCTCTTTCGTCGAGAGCCAGAAGAGCGGCGTATCGAAATTCATCGCCGACCAGGTCAAGCGCTGGGACCTGGCGCAGCTGACGCGGTTGGTCGAGATGAATATCGGCCGGGACCTGCAATATATCCGCTTCAACGGCATGATCATTGGCGGTCTGGCTGGCATCGCGCTTTACACAGCTGAGCGGCTGTTTCTCGTCAATTGACGGGCGCACGCCATGCCCTATTCTCATGGACGGGCATCAGCAGTCGCGGCAACAGGGGAGCAGATGAGCATGGCCAAACAACCGGATTCCGATTCCTTCACGGACATGTTCGGCCGGTTCGGCCGTGACCTGAAACTGCCCAATGTCGATGTCGAGGCGATCCTCGCGCACCACCGCAAGAACCTTGAAGCGCTGGAGAAATCGGCGCGGGCAAGTGCCGCCGGCGCGTCGTCGCTGTTCTCCAGGCAACGCGAGATGCTGCAGGACACGCTGCGCGAAATTGCCGACATGACGCAAGGCTACAGAGCGCCCGGCACGCCGCAGGACCTGATGGCCAAACAGACTGAGTTCGCCAGGAAATCCTTCGAGACTACGTTGAAGAATGCCAGCGAAGTGGCCGAGCTGGTCAGGAAATCCGGCACCGAATCGGTCGACATCCTGCGCATGCGCATCAAAGAGGCGATGGAGGAAATCCGCGCCGGCTACGAGAAGAAGTAGCTTGCGTGACAAAGACCGGTTGCCTGCCAACCCTGCGCCAGGCGAAGTTTGTTCGGATGCTCTTTCATCGGCCGCTATGCCTTTACACCATGGGTACCCTCAAATGCCAAGGCCGGGCGAACACGGCTTGACGTAGAGTGATGCCAGGATTCGCATCGATCCCAAGGGGACCGAATCATGCAGGGCGAATTGACAGAGGCCGCCGGTTCGTGGTCCGGAAGCGTTGGAAGCTATCGGGAAAACAGGAATGACCGAAATACGGCCTAAGACGCCGCCGACCTACGAGCAGTTGAGGACGATGTCCGGGCAGGAGCTTGGCGTCTCGGAATGGACGACAGTCGACCAGAACCGTATCAACCAGTTCGCCGAATGCACCGGCGATCATCAATGGATCCATGTCGACCCCGAACGGGCGCGGCGGCAAAGCCCGTTCCGCACGACGATCGCCCATGGCTATCTGACGCTGTCGATCATCGGCGCGCTGGCGCTCGGCATGGGAATCGTGCCCGAGAACACGCAGGCCGCCTTCAACTACGGCTTCGACAAGGTGCGTTTCCTGGCGCCGGTCAAGGTGGGCGCACGCATCCGGCTGCGCACCACGCTGCTGTCCATGGAGGACAGGGGGCCGGGCCAATACCTGATGAAGGCCGCCAACACCGTCGAGATCGAGGGCGAGGAAAAGCCGGCGCTGACGGCCGAGACGCTGGTCATGCTCTATGAGCGCCGCAAGCGGGCAGGGGCCTGAGCGGCATTCGCCCAAGCCCCTGAATTGATCTTCGTCAGGCATTCTCCGCCCGCCGGCTCGGCAAAAGGCTGAGCGCCAGCGCCGCCACCGCCAGTGCCGTTGCCGTCTGGAAGGTCACCTGCATTCCGCTGGCCGCCGCCGCTGACGTCAGCATGCCTTGGCCGCCGGCTTCACGTCCTCCGGCCGATGCGGCGGCGAATAGGGCGCCCATCACGGAGGCGCCCGTGATGAGGCCAAGGTTGCGCGACAGATTGAGCAGGCCGGAGATGACGCCGCGTTGACCGCCGCCGACGCTGCTCATGACGGCGGCGTTGTTCGCTGTCTGGAACAGGGCATAGCCGAAGCAGGTCACGGTGATGGGGACGACATAGCTGACGATGCCGAGTGTCGTTATCGCCAGGGACAGGAGGAACGTGCCCGTGGCAAGGCCGAGCAGGCCCGCGACCATCATCCTTTTGGCTCCGAAGCGATCGGCAAGGCGTCCGGCAAGCAACGCCGACAGCGCCGAAACCAGCGGGCCTGTCGAGAGCACCAGTCCGGCGTTTGCCGCGTCCAGTCCGAGCCCGCGCGAGAGATAGAACGGCGCGACCACCAAGGTCGCCATCATCACCGTGGCGACGATCAGGTTCATGGCAAGGCTGGTGCTCAGTGAGAGATCGCGGAAGGCGGAAAGCTCGACCAATGGGTTTTTCGCCATCCTTTGCGCCGTGGCGAACAGGAAGATGCCGATGCCAGCCGCGACCAGCAGGCCGATGTTGATGGGGCCGAAACTGCCTCTACCCAGTGTCATCGCCAATGCGTAAGCCGCCAATGCCAGGGCCAGCAGGCCCGTGCCCAAACCATCGAAGCCGGCTTGGCCGGTCCGCACCGTCCGGTTGCCGGTAGGCAAAGCACGCCAGGCCATTGCAAAGGTCAGGATGCCGAGCGGCACGTTGACCAGGAAAATCGAACGCCAGCCGAGAGCGGCGATCAGCAGGCCGCCCATGGAGGGGCCGAGCGTGGTGCCGATGGCCGACATGGCGCCGAGCAGGCCCATGGCGCTGCCGGTCCTGGCCTTGCTCACCGTCTCGGCGACAAGGGCCAATGTCAGCGCCATCATCAGCGCCGCGCCAAGCCCTTGCACCGCCCGCGCCGCGATCAGCAGCCACAAAGCCGGCGAGAGGCCGCAGAGCACCGACGCCGATGTGAACAGCGCGATGCCGAAAAGCAGCAGCGGCCGCCGCCCGAGCATGTCGGCGAGGCGCCCGGCACTGACGATCAGGATGGTGATGGCGAGCAGATAGGCAATCACGACCCATTGCACCTGTTGGAACGAGGCATCGAATGCCTGCATCAGCGCGGGAAGGCCGACGCTGGCGATGCTGGTGCCGAGCGACGACAGCAGCGTGGCCAGCGACAGGCTCGCCAGCGCCCATCCAGCCGATGGGATTTTCTGTGCGACCGATGCGTGCTCGTTGCGATGTTGCTCAGTGACTGCCACGGCGATCTCCCTTTGTCGGCTTCAGGTCGAAGCTTCGAAGATCTAATCGTTTGTATGATGTGGCGGAACGCGCAGCATTTGCATTCTATTCGTGCGTTGCACGCCACATCAGCGGATTTCGTGCTAGGATCGAACCATGTCGCCGCCCGATCTCAACCTGCTCGTCGCCCTCGATGTCCTGCTGGACGAAGGCAGCGTGGCGCGTGCGGCGACGCGATTACGGCTCAGCCCCTCGGCGATGAGCCGCACGCTGGCGCGCCTGCGCGCGGCGACGGGAGATCCGCTGCTGGTGCGGGCCGGTCGCGGTCTGGTTCCAACGCCACGCGCGCAGGAACTGCGCCAGCAGGTCGGTCGTGTGGTTCAGGATGCGGAAACGCTGCTGCGCCCGGCGAGGCTGCTTGATCTGCCGGGCCTGGAGAGGACCTTCACGCTGCGCACCAATGAAAGCTTCGTCGAGGAGTTCGGGCCGCGCCTGATCGCCCGCATCCAGGCCGATGCGCCGGGCGTGCGGCTGCGTTTCGCGCCGAAGTCGGACAAGGACATGGCGTCACTGCGCGAAGCGGCGATCGACCTGGAAGTAGGTGTGGCCGGCGAGACCGGGCCGGAGGTGCGCATCCAGGCGCTTTTTCGCGACCGTTTCGTCTGCGCGGTGCGCAGCGGCCATCCGCTCGGCCAGGGCGCGATGACGCCGGAACGCTATGCGGCCGGCCGCCACATCAATGTTTCGCGGCGGGGCCGCGAAAGGGGGCCGATCGACGAGGCCTTGAGCCGGCTCGGATTGCAACGAATGGTCGTGTGCATGACTTCCGGTTTTTCGGCCGCGCTCGCGATGGCGCGCGCCTCGGAACTGATCGCCAGCGTGCCCGAGCGGCATACGCAAGGCGCGCGCGCCGGCATGCAGACTTTTTCCCTGCCGGTCGACATTCCGGCGGTCACCATTTCCATGCTCTGGCATCCGCGGCTCGATGCCGATCCGGCGCAGCGCTGGCTGCGGAGTTGTGTGCGCGAGATTTGCGTGAAGTCCTGATCGCGCAAGCCGCGCCCCGGCCGTCAACGCGGCATGGCTGCCTCCAGCACCTTGAAAATCCGCTCGTCTTCGCATTGCGCAACGTTGAAGCGCAGGAATCGGCTGGCTGATCGCGACAGGCTGAACGCATTGCCGGGCGCCAGCACGACATTGGCCGCAAGCGCGCGACGGGCAATCTCGGCTGCGTCCACTGCATCCGGCAGGTTGCACCAGAGGAACAGACCGGCGGGCTGCTCGATCCAGGGCGTGATCCCGATCGCCTTCAGCCGAGCGCCTGTCTCGATCATGGCGCGTGAGAGCCGGGCGCGCAGCAGGTCCATGTGCTTGCGATAGCTGCCATCCCTGAGCAGGGTCAGCACCAATTCGGCCGCGAGCCGCCCGCCGCCGAAGGTGGTGGCGATCTTGAGGTCGGCCAGCCCTTCCATCCAGTCACGGGGCGCGGCGATGAAGCCGCAGCGTATCGAGGCCGAAAGCGTCTTGGAGAAACTGCCGATATGGACGACACGCTCGAGACCGTCGAAAGCCGCGAGCCTTGGGGCAGGAGCGTGTTCGAAATCGGCGAAGATGTCGTCCTCGACGATGGTCAGGTCCGATTGATCGGCGAGCTTGAGCAGCCGGTGCGCGGTGACCGGCGACAGGATCGCGCCGGTCGGGTTGTGGATGGCGGAGTTGGTGATGTAGAGGCGCGGCCGATGCTCGGCCAGCGCCTGCGCGAACAAGTCGATATCCGGTCCCGATGGCGTATAGGGGACGCTGACGACCTTGGCCTGATGGGCACGCAACAGTGCGTGGAAATTGAAATAGCAGGGATCGTCCACCAGCACTGTATCGCCGGGTTCGAGCAGGAACCGGCACAGGAGGTCGATGGCCTGCGTGCCCGATTCCGTCAGCATGATCTGTTCGGGGGAAGCCTCGATGCCATGCGTGGCCATGCGCCGCGCCAGCAATTGGCGCAGCGGCGGCAGCCCGAGCGGCGTGCCGTAGTCGGCAAGGGCCACATCATCGGCGCGCGCCACGGTGCGCAGCGCGCGACGTAGCGCTGCCTGCGGCATCCACGAGGCGGGCAGCCAGCCGCAGCCGGGCTTCAGCATCTCATCGCCCGCTTCCAGCGACTGCCGCGAAACCCAGAGCGGATCGACGGCGCGATCGAGTCGGGGGCCGATCTCGGCCAGCGACAGCGGCGCCAGCGATCCGGCGGCATAGAAGCCGGAGCCTGGCCGGGAACGGATCGCGCCTTCCGCCGCCAGTCGCTCATAGGCCTCGACCACTGTCGATTTGGAAACCTGCATGGATTTGGCGAAGGCGCGGATAGAGGGCAATCGGGCGCCGGGCGTGAGGCTGCGCGCGGCAATTCGCCGGCGGATCGCGGCCATGACGCCTTCGACAAGGGTTCCGCTGTTGTCGAATCTCGCTGATACGTCCATCTGTACCTTCCGGCAAACCATTACAGTTTTGTTGAATTGTACTGCATTGTCTCTGGTGACGCCATGGGTATGGGCCCGATAGAGGGCGCAACGGATGGAGTGCCTGCAATGGACAAGACGACGAGCGGCTGGGTGAGCGGATTCATCGGCGTGTTGATTTTCAGCGGCTCCTTGCCGGCAACGCGCGTGGCGGTGATGGATCTCGATCCGACATTCCTGACGTCGGCGCGCGCGGTGATAGCAGCTTTGCTTGGCCTCGCGCTGCTGCTCGTCTTCCGCGAGAAGCGCCCGGAACGTCATGACCTGATGTCGCTTGTCATCGTCGCGTTGGGTGTGGTGGTCGGCTTTCCCTTGCTGACAGCCTTGGCGCTGAAGCATGTCACCTCTGCTCATTCCATCATCTTCGTCGGCTTGCTGCCGCTGGCGACCGCGATCTTCGGCGTGCTGCGCGGGGGCGAGAGGCCGAGACCGGCCTTCTGGCTGTTCTCATGCCTCGGCAGCGCGTTGGTGGGTGGGTTTGCCCTTGCGCAAGGCATGACGGCCTCACCCGTTGGCGACGCACTGATGCTTGCCGCCATCATCGTGTGCGGCCTGGGCTACGCAGAAGGCGCCGCGCTGTCGCGCAGGCTGGGCGGCTGGCAAGTGATCTGCTGGGCGCTGGTGCTGTCACTGCCGGTCATGCTGGTGCTGACCGTGGTCACCCTGCCACCGTCCTTCGCCACGGTCGGGACCAATGCATGGATCGGGCTTGCCTATGTCTCGCTGTTCAGCATGCTGATCGG
Organism: Mesorhizobium sp. B2-1-1; assembly: GCF_006442975.2. Classification (NCBI taxonomy): domain Bacteria; kingdom Pseudomonadati; phylum Pseudomonadota; class Alphaproteobacteria; order Hyphomicrobiales; family Phyllobacteriaceae; genus Mesorhizobium; species Mesorhizobium sp. B2-1-1. The sequence goes on from NZ_CP083954.1 coordinate 3,267,941, forward strand.
CTTCGTGTTCTGGTATCGCGGCCTCGCGCAAGGCGGCATCGCCGCCGTGGGGCAGTTGCAACTGCTGCAGCCCTTCTTTGGCCTCGCCCTGGCGGCGTCCCTGCTGCATGAACAGGTCAGCCCCCTGATGGTCGTCATCACGCTCGGCGTGGTGCTGTGCGTATTCGGCGCCAAAAAGTTTGCCAGGCGGGATTTGCCACGGCCCGCAACCGGCGCCGCTGGCTAAAACTTCGTCACCACACCGATGCCGATGCCTTCGAAGCCGCCCATCGCCATCAGGGCGGCGGGCGCTTCCTCAAGGCTGATCTTCTTTCCGACCAGAAGCTCGGGTTTCAGCTTGCCGGTGCGGATCATCTCCATCATCGCGGGGTAGCGGTAGGCCTGCATGCCGTGGCTGCCGAGGATTTCGAGTTCGAACGCGATCACCTTGTCCATCGGCACCTGCGGGCGGGCGTGATCGCCCAGCATCAGGCCGACCTGCACATGGCGGCCGCGCCGGCGCAGATTGGCGATCGAATTGAACGAGGTCGTGGGATGACCGAGTGCATCCATGGACATATGCACGCCGCCATTGGTGATCTGCTTGACCGCCTTGACGACGTTCGGGGTCGTCGCCGCGTTGATGGTCGCCACCGCGCCGATCTTCCTGGCAAAGTCCAGCTTCTCTTCGGTGAGGTCGATGGCGATGACATTGGCACCCATGGCGCTGGCGATCATGATCGCCGACAGGCCGACGCCGCCGCAGCCATGCACCGCCACCCATTCGCCCGGCCTCACCCGGCCCTGGTCGACGATGGCGCGGAACGAGGTGACGAAGCGACAGCCGAGGCTGGCGGCAGTGGCGAATTCCATCTCGTCGGGCAGGCGCACGAGGTTGGTGTCGGCGTGCTCGATGGCGACATATTCGGCGAACGAGCCCCAGGCGTTGAAGCCCGGCTGGGACTGGTGCTCGCAGACCTGGTGATTGCCGGACGTGCATTCGAAACAATGGCCGCAGCCGACGGCGAACGGGACGGTGACGCGCTCGCCAGCCTTCCAGCGGGTCACCTGCTTGCCGGCGGCTACCACGACGCCGGCCAGCTCGTGACCGGGGACATGCGGCAAGCGGATATCGGCGTCATGGCCCATCCAGCCGTGCCAATCGCTGCGGCACAGGCCTGTCGCCTCGACCTTGATGACGACGCCGTCCGGCGCCGGCTTCGGATCGGGAACGGTCTGGATCGTCGGCGCCTCGCCGAATTTTTCGAAGACGACGGCTTTCATCGGCAACTCCACCTTGCGCGCACTTCGGGAAACGATAGCCGATTCCCTGGCCGGTCAAGCGGAAATCGATTCCGCCAGACAAGCCGGCCGTTTGGGCATACGCCGATGGCGACGCTGCGCGTCGCCGAAAAGGTTACTCGGCATCGATCTGGTTTTGCGGCGCGGCGTTCTGAAAGGCCGGCAGGGCCATGCAAGCGGCGTTGATGCGCGAGATCGTCGGGTAGGGCGCCATATCGACGCCGAAACGGGCATTGCTGGTGACTTGTGCCGCCAGGCAGATATCGGCCAGCCCCGGCGTGTCGCCGTGGCAGAAGGTGCCGGTCTCGGGCGAAGCCATCAACAGGTCTTCGAGTGGCTTGAAACCCTCTTTGACCCAGTGCCGGAACCACTTGGCGACATCCTCGTCGCCGGCGCCGAACAGGGTTCGCAGCGCGGTCAGGATACGCAGATTGTTCACCGGATGGATATCGCAGGCAATCATCTGCGCCAGCATCCTGACACGGGCGCGCCCAACTGCGTCCTTCGGCAGCAGAGGCGGTTCGGGCGTCGTCTCGTCGAGAAATTCGATGATCGCCAGCGATTGCGTCAGCAGGGTGCCGTCGCCCAGGATCAGCGCCGGCACTAGGCCCTGCGGGTTGACCGCGAGATAGGCCGGTTCGAGATGCTCGCCATGGCGCAGGTGATGCGGCACGTAGTCATAGGTCAGCCCCTTCATCTCCAGCGCAATCCGCACCCTGTAGGAGGTGGAGGAGCGGTAGTAGTTGTGAAGGACGATGTCGCTCATGCACTCACCGATTTGGCTGGCCGATGGTCACTTCGATCGTGCCGATGCCGTCGACGCCGCCGGTCATCGTCTCCCCAGGGTTGACCGCGCCGACGCCGGCCGGCGTGCCGGTGAAGATGAGGTCGCCTGGCTGCAATTCCATGCCTTCGCTGCAGATCGAGACGATGTCGGAGATCGGCCAGATCAACTCGGCGAGGTCGGCGTCCTGCCGGACCTTGCCGTCGACGGCCAGCCAGATACGGCCTTGGCTCGGATGGCCGGATTTTTGCGCGGGAACCAGAGGACCGCACGGCGCGGAGCGGTCGAAAGCCTTCGACCAGTCCCAGGGCCGCGCCGCTTTCTTGGCTTCGTCCTGGAGATCGCGGCGGGTGAGGTCGATGCCGACGGCATAGCCCCAGACATGATCCAGCGCCTGGGCGCGCGGGATGCGGAAGCCCGGCTTGCCGATCGCGGCCACCAGTTCGATCTCATGGTGCAGGTTGGTCGTCAGCGGCGGGTAGGGGATCGTGGCGCCGGAGTCGGCCACCGCATCGGCGGGCTTGGTGAAGAAGAAGGGTGGATCGCGCTCGTCATTGCCGAACTCCCTGATATGCGCGGCGTAGTTGCGCCCGACGCAAAAGATGCGGCGCACCGCAAATCGTTCGTTCGAGCCGGCTACCGCGACCGAGGGCGTTGGCGGAGCGGGGAGGACAAAGGCGGTCATGGTCTGTCTCTGCTGTTGGATGTCGGGGTCGCGGGCACCTTCGGCCGAATTAAGGGGTCGGGCAAGGCGTCGCTTTTCATAAAGCATTGGCTTGCCGGCCCGTATAAGGAATCCGGAGTTTCCATCACTTTCGCGGCGATGCATCCTCCGTTGGGATAGACTATTTGCCAATAAGTCGGCCATGGTCGCGGGATTATGCTGCGGCCGGCAAACCGAAACGAGCCACATGACAGCAGCCACTGACAGCGCCCGGTTCCTGATCATCGACGATCATCCGCTGTTTCGCGAGGCGCTGCACAGCGCCGTGCAGATGGCCTATCCCGAGGTCGACACGGTGGAGGCGCGCTCGATCGCCGAGGCACTCGACCTGCTGGCCGGGACAAAGCCGTTCGACCTTGCCCTGCTCGATCTCAGCATGCCCGGGGTGCACGGCTTCGAGGGGTTGCTGCAGCTTCGGACCCGCTATCCGCGCCTGCCCGTGGTCATAGTATCCGGTTACGAGGAGCCCAAGATCATCTCCGAGGCGCTGTCCTACGGTGCTGCCGGCTTCATCCCGAAATCGGCGCGCAAGAGCGATCTGGCCAACGCCATACGCTCGGTGATGGAAGGTGCCATCTATGTTCCGGAAACTTATGAGGGCCGCCCGCCCGACGCCGACAGCACCGACCGCGCCGACATGGTGCAGCGCCTTTCGACATTGACGCCGCAGCAGTTGCGCGTGTTGCAGATGCTACGCCAGGGCCTGCTCAACAAGCAGATCGCCTATGAGCTGCAAGTGGGCGAGACCACAGTCAAGGCGCACGTCTCGGAGATCCTGCGCAAGCTCAACGTCTACAGCCGCACGCAAGCGGTGATCGAGGTTTCGAAGCTTGATAATGCGGAGCTTTTCAGGGATCAGGCGGGGTTTTGAGTCGGCGATCAGGGCAATGGGTGCACTAGCGCAGTATTTTCCCAGTCCGCGCGACGATCAAACCCTTCATTTCAATTCACGCCTCATAGGTGACGGCTACCTGGTCTTCCCCGCGCTTCGTTCGTACAACTGTGGACTGCCCTTCCCAGTGGCCATCGTGGCTTATCCATCTTCGCGCGACATCTACGGGAGAGATCACAGCCCAATCGTCCCATCTGATCGACAGTTGCCATCGACCAGGAACAATCGGCGAAATGAAATAACGGAAGTCGGTAGTCCCATTATTTGTTTGAGCAAACGCACGGCCAGCGGTTTCCTTGAGCGGACTGACCTGAACATCAAAGCGAACGACATTGTCAGTTAGCACCGCTTCGACTTGGGGCATGCCTTCCGATTGCTGGAAGGGGCCGGACACATGTATTACCACCTGACCAAACACTGTGATGTTGAACTGTGGTTGGCATGTCTTGCATCCATCGTAACCGACCTGCACAGCCTCCTGCCATGAAACAAAACGGCGGATATTTGTGGCGTTTATTAAGTCACCGAACTGACAGCCTGACGGAACGTGAAACTCGCGGCTCAGCTTGTGCGCTCTCATATAGGTGGGCTTTTCGGTGGCCGGAGACACCCTGTTCGTAAGTGCAACGGGGATTCCCAATCCATCCGGACGGATCAGAATCGATCCAGATGCCTGGGCCGCCGCAAAGCTCTGCTCGAAGGGAACCTCATCCGCAAAAAGGCCCAAGGTTCCGAAAGCACCACCGCCGATGGACTTCACCGCCGCAGGAATTGCCTCTTCAAGAGCCCGGGTGACCGCGCCTGCCGAAAAGAAGTCCAGCAAATCTCCAAGAATATCTGTGTCCTGTTGCGTACGGGCGACGGATACCTGAACGTTCCCTCCTTGTACGAAAAGTGTCAGCCAGGCCTTGAAATGAACGGTCGAGGTAAACGGACCTACGTCAGCGTCCATGGTGCCCTTCACGAACACGTGCCCGGCCTTCAATTCGATCGAAAGGGAGGTCAGTGTCCCTCCTTCAAGTCCGGCAGGCAGTTGTCCCAGACCATGGGCGGCAAGTTGATCGTGAATGTTCGCGTTGATGGTTTCAACCGGAACAAGAACCATAATGCTGTTGGTAAGGGTGTTTGCTGAGTCTGGTAGATCTGGCACATTCCCCACGTCGGCGATGAAAACGGCGAGGATATTAGCCCGCGGCGGGGCCGAAAGAAAAGTTTTGAAGAAAAACGGCCGGCCGCTCGTCGGGAAAAGCGGTCCAGCAGTTATCGTTCCCTGCCCCTTGAGCGAGTCAAACAAGGCCTGATGCATAACTGCCTTGAATTTGTCCTTGTTGACGCTGACTTCGAACGCCGCAACCGACAGCCCCCGAAAATCGACCATGGGCGCGATCAGGGTCTGGCCGTTCTGTTGGACCTCGGTTTGGATCAATGACGGCCTGACCACCAAAGTACCTACGCATTCATCGAATTGGTCGCTCGCCCGGCCGATAAAAGGCAGGCTTATTTCCACCAGGTTTTCGAACGGATTATTGCTCGCAATCAGTCGGACGCTCGGGCTTAAATTGCCGAACCAGATGTTAACCGTGACACCTTCCACCGAACGCTGAATTTTTGGCATCAATCCGAGGAATGTCTTCACAAAAATCGACGAGATTTCCTTTTCAGCAACTTGTGCGACCAAGGCGAAGCCTGATGTCAGTTCGCGCGACATGATGGTCTCCAGCGAAGACGAAGTGGATCAGTGCGACTACGTTGCCGAGTTGAGGCGACCTTTCTTCAGGTCCGCCGCGACGTCTCCAAAAGTTCGCCCGACATACGTGTCGAGGATTCCAATCGCTTGTTCCATGGCTTCGTGCAGATCCTTGCTCGACAGGCGCTTCTGGACGTCCTTCGCGAGCGCAACGACCCATTCATGAAGGTCAGGCTGGTATTGCAATCGAAGCATCGGATCCTTGTCGTTCTCTGCTAGAACCGCGGTAGAAACACTGCTCAAGAACCCCACACCTTCTGCGATGCGGCCGGCAATCGACCTGTCGCTCATTGCGATCTTGATGAGTTCGTCAGAGTCGTTGATCAAGGCGAGAGAGCGAACCAGATGCGTGTCGAAAAAGGCATCCCGGACGCGTCGCACAGGATCCAACACCGCTGTCGTCAGCGACATTGCAGAAGATGTCGAGCCAGTCATCTGACCAACAGAAGACGTGCTTGCTCCGCAGGATGTGGTTTCATCTGGGACGATGTTTCCCCCGCTTTCGGTGCATTGCCGTCCGCCCTCATCATTTGGCAAAGCTGGAATGTTCCAACTGGTTTGCCCTGGCGGAACAAGGCTACCACCTACGCATTTCCTGGCCATTCAACCCTCCGAGCAGTAAAATTGCGTGCCGAAACTTAGTATTATTTCATCAGTAAGTAAATTAGTATTCACGCTTCTTCACGTTTAGAGCGGAATGAATTTAGGCTGGATTGGCCGGGGCCTCCTTTAAGCCAGCAGATGTGCCAGCAGCGCCCTTAGTTGCGCGGGCTTGAGCGGCTTGCGCATCAACTCGATGCCGCCGGCCCGCGCCGCCTTGGCGACGGCTTCGGAACTGTCGGCGGTGACGATCAGCGCCGGCACCGCGCGGCCGAGATAGCGGCGGACCTTCGATATGGTGGCGGTGCCGAGATCGCCGCCGTCGAGATGCTGGTCGGCTATGACGATGTCGGGCACCCAGTCCGTGTCGCCGAGCATGTCGAGCGCGTCGTCGGTCGAGGTCGCGGCGCGCACCAGGCATTGCCAGCGTTCGAGCAACGAGGTCATCGCCTGCAGCACCTCGACATCGTTCTCGACCAGCAGAACCTTGGTGCCGAACAAGCCGTAGCCGCGCGGCCGCTCCAGGCTTGCAGCGCTGGCGACGGCGTCCGCCGTGGCACCGATGCCGACGGGGACATCGATGTGAAAAATCGTGCCGCGACCGACCTTCGAGGAAAACGTCACGGGATGGCCGAGCGCGCCGGCGATGCGCCGCACGATGGCCAGCCCAAGGCCGAGGCCGCCGCCGGCGAGTTCGGCATTGGCAGGCATGATGCCGCGATGAAATTCCTCGAACACCGCCTCGCGCTGGTCGTCGGGAATGCCGCAGCCGGTGTCGGCGACATCGATGCGGATGGCATCGCCGCGGTGCCTGGTGCCGACAAGGACACCGCCCGAGCGGGTGTAGCCCAGCGCATTGGAGAGGATGTTCTGCAGGATGCGGCGCAGCAGCGTGCGATCGGAGCGAACCACTGCGTTGACGGCGCGGAATTTCAGCGACAGGCCCTTCAGTTCGGCCACAGGCTGGAAATCCGACCGCAGCGACGAGAACAGCGCCTCCAGGCTGACGTCGCCAATGTCGGGCTGGACCACACCCGCATCGAGCTTGGAGATGTCGAGCAGCGTGCGCAGCAGGTCCTCCATCGTCTCCAGCGAGCGCTCGACCTGCCGTACCAGTTTCCGGCCCTCGTCGCTGGTCTGCACTTCGGCAAGGGCGGAGACGGACAGATGCGCCGCATTCAACGGCTGCAGCACGTCGTGGCTGGCCGCCGCGAGAAAGCGGGTCTTGGACAGGTTCGCCTGCTCGGCATTTTCCTTGGCGGCGCTGAGGTCGATGTTCGATTGTTCCAGCCGCCGCAAGGTCGAGTGCAGTTCCTCGGTGCGGGCGCGTACCCTGCTTTCCAGTGAGATCGCGGTCTGGAACAGCGAGAAGGCGTTGCCTTGCTGGTCCATCGAGCGCTCGACGCGGCTGACCAGCGCGGCGTTGATCTTCTTCAGCCTGTCGGGATCGTCTATGTCCTTGAGGGGCACGGCAGCGCTCACTCGGCGGCCGGGCGCTCGCCGAAGGCGATGCCGGTGAAGGTCTGGTTGAGATGCATCGACCGGTATTGTTCGCCATAGGTGCCGAAGCCGATGACGTTGTTGACCCGGTAGAGTTCGGAAATCTCGCGAAAGACCTGGCGGTTGCGCGCATCCAGCCGGCGCAGGACACAGTCGAAGCCGATGATCATATCGATGCCGCCAAGCCTCGCCTCGACGTCGAGCAGAGCCGCGCGGGTCGATTCCACCATGTCCTTGGGTTGGGCGATCGACAGCACGACACCATCGTCGATGGCGCAGAAGAACGACAGCGAGCCGTCCGCATGCATCTTCTGGATGGAGCGGCAGTAATATTCACCGCCTACCTTCACCACCACCGGATGCGAGGCGAAGCTCAGCGGTGTCAGCGTCTGCGCGACGATGCCGACCGAAGCGGCATATTCCTCGGCCGCATTGGTGGCATTGAACTCGCGCACGATGCGGTGATCGGGATCGGAGGCGGTGACCACCAGCTTTTCGTCGGTGGGAACGAAATTGTCGGTCTTGAAGACATGGAAAGGGATTTCCGTGGCGACCAGCACGATGATGGCGCTGTCGGAGGTGACCTTGCCGTTGGAGATCAGGCTCGTCGTCTCGAATTTCAGGTCGTCACCGGCGGAACCGCCGAGCAGTGGTATGTCATCGAGGCCCCAATGGATGGCCGAACTCACCGCTTCCTCGGCATAGGACAGTCCGTCGATGAAACAGAGCGCGAAGGTGTTCCCAGCCCGCTCGCCGCCGATGCGCCCATACAGCGTGCGCCGCAGATCCTCGACATCACCAGTGACCCTGTCCAAGCCCGATGACGACAGGTTGTCGACCGTGGTGCTGACCGCGGTAAACGACGCCGAAGGGAGCAGCATGGCGAGGATATGGCCCTCCTCGAGGCCCTGCGGCGTGATTTCGCCGGCGGTCGAGCAGCCGGCGTAGTGGAGCGCCGGCGCATGAGCCGCGATTGCGCGCGAAAGGGCGCCGGCCTCGACAAGGCGCTGGGAAAAGAATAACAGGGCGAAGCTGGCCTCGATGGCGGCCGCCTCCGCCGCCACCGCGCGTGCGAAGACGTCCGGGTCGGGCTCGTCCGTGGTCAGCGCCGACAAACCGCATGCGTAGCGCGTCCGTGAAACGGTCAGCGACGTTCTCCCGCATTTCCTCCGACGCTGCCTGTGCGCGGCTGTTGATATGCTTCTTGCGCCAACGTCGAAAGCCATTGTTGCCGCCAATCGGCATTTTGGCAATGGGGCGAGGGGAATGCGTGTTTCGCCCTGCCATGGCCGAAAGTACAATGATCCGGCTTTTGCGCCGCGCTGTTTTTTACGGCTTGTGCGGTGTACGAATAACGCATGGCCGAAGCCAACACCGCGTCGGCAGCGTGATGACCAAGGTGATACCCAGGGAGGATTCATGTCGGACGTTTCGTTGATGGTGAACGGAAAACAGGTCCGCGGTGCGGCCGAGGACCGGACGCTGCTGGTTCACTTCTTGCGGGAGAATCTCGGCCTCACCGGCACCCATGTCGGTTGCGACACCTCGCAATGCGGCGCCTGCGTCGTCCATGTCGACGGCAAGGCGGTGAAGTCCTGTACGATGCTCGCGGTGCAGGCGTCCGGATCGAGCGTGGTGACGATCGAGGGACTTGCCAACGGTGCCGACCTGCATCCCGTGCAGGCGGCGTTCAAGGAGCATCACGGACTGCAATGCGGCTTCTGCACGCCGGGCATGATCATGACGGCGGCCGACATGATCAAGCGCCACCCCGAGGGCCTCGACGAAGCGACGGTGCGCGCAGAGCTCGAGGGCAACATCTGCCGCTGCACCGGCTACCACAACATCGTCAAGGCGATCCTCGCCGCATCGGAGGGGATGAGCGGCAAGGTCAGGCAAGCGGCGTGAGAAAAGTTGAGTAGTGAGTAGTCGGTACGAACCGGCGCCGATCTCCACCACTCACTACTTCCTACTCACTATTTCGGGAGGAATTTCTGATGGGCATTGAAGGTGTTGGCGCTAGCGTGGCGCGCAAAGAAGACAAGCGGTTCATCACCGGCGCCGGTCGCTATGTCGACGACATGGTGGTGCCCGGCATGAAGCATGCGGCCTTCGTGCGCAGCCCGCACGCGCATGCCCAGATCGTGAAGATCGACGTCGACAAGGCTCAAGCCATGCCGGGCGTCATCGGCGTGCTGACCGGCAAGGAGCTGAAGGCCGATGGTATCGGCAATCTCATCTGCGGCTGGATGATCCATTCCAAGGACGGCTCCCCGATGAAGATGGGAGCCTGGTCTCCGCTGGCGTTCGACAAGGTTCGCTATGTCGGCGATGCAGTCGTCGTCGTGGTCGCCGACACCAAGGGGCAGGCGCGCGACGCCGCCGAAGCGGTCGAGATCACCTACAATGAACTCGAGGCGGTGGTGGATGCGACGAAGGCGCTCGAAAAGGGCGCTCCGCAACTCCATCCGGAAGCCGAAAACAATCTGATCTTCGACTGGGAGATCGGCGACGCCAAGGCGACCGACGCGGCGATCAAGGCGGCTTCCCACGTCACCCGCATGAAAATCGTCAACAACCGGCTGGTGCCCAACGCCATGGAGCCGCGGGCAGCGCTGGGCCACTACGACAGGGCGGAAGACCACTATACCTGCTGGACGACCTCGCAAAACCCGCATGTCGCCCGGCTGGTGATGAGCGCCTTCTACAACATCGCGCCGGAAAACAAATTGCGCGTCATCGCGCCCGATGTCGGCGGCGGTTTCGGCTCCAAGATCTACATCTATCCAGAAGAAATCGTCTGCCTGTGGGCGTCCAAGAAAACCGGCGTGCCGGTGAAATGGGTGGCCGACCGCACCGAGAGCTTCCTCTCCGATGCGCATGGCCGCGATCATGTCTCGACAGTGGAAATGGCCTTCGACAAGAACAACAGGATCACCGGTCTCAAGGTCGACACGTTGGCCAATCTCGGCGCCTACATGTCGCTGTTCTCGTCCTGCGTGCCGACCTATCTCTACGCGACGCTGCTGTCGGGCCAGTACGATATCCCGGCGATCCACGCCAATGTCCGCACGGTCTACACCAACACAGCACCGGTCGATGCCTATAGGGGGGCAGGGCGGCCCGAAGCCACCTATCTCATCGAGCGCACGATGGAGACCGCAGCGCGGGAACTCGGCGTCTCGCCGGCGGAGCTTCGGCGGACCAACTTCATCACCACGTTTCCGCACCAGACGCCGGTCATCATGAACTATGACGCCGGCGACTATGGCGCCTCGCTCGACGCGGCGATGGGGGCCGCCGACTATGCCGGCTTTGCCGGACGCAAGGCGGAGGCCGCCAGGAACGGCAAGCTGCGCGGCATCGGCATGAGCTGCTACATCGAAGCATGCGGCCTGGCGCCGTCGGCCGCGGTGGGCTCGCTCGGCGCCGGCGTCGGCCTTTGGGAATCGGCCGAGGTGCGCGTCAATGCCGCCGGCACCATCGAGGTGCTGACCGGCTCGCACAGCCATGGCCAGGGCCATGAGACGACCTTCGCGCAACTGGTCAACGAACGGTTTGGGGTGCCGATCGACAGCGTCTCGATCGTCCATGGCGACACTGACAAGGTGCAGATGGGTATGGGTACCTACGGCTCGCGCTCGGGCGCGGTCGGAATGTCGGCGATTGCCAAGGCGCTGGACAAGGTCGAGGCCAAGGCCAAGAAGATCGCGGCGCACCTGCTCGAGGCCGACGAGGGCGACATCGTCATCGAGAACGGCACGCTGAAGGTCGCCGGCACCGACAAAAACGTGCCGTGGTTCCAGATGGCGCTGGCGGCCTATACCGCTCATAATTTGCCCGGTGGCATGGAGCCGGGATTGAAGGAGACGGCGTTTTACGACCCGTCCAATTTCACCTTTCCGGCCGGCTGCTACATCTGCGAGGTCGAGATCGATCCGGAGACCGGAACGACCGAGATTATCCAGTTCGTCGCGGCCGACGATTTCGGCAACATCATCAACCCGATGATCGTCGAGGGCCAGGTGCATGGCGGCATCGCGCAGGGCATCGGCCAGGCACTGCTCGAAGGCGCCCACTATGATGCCGACGGCCAGCTTCTGACAGCGAGCTACATGGACTATACCATGCCGCGTGCGGATGACCTGCCTTCGTTCAAGGTCTCGACCTCGAACACGCCGTGTCCGGGCAATCCGCTCGGCATCAAGGGCTGCGGCGAGGCCGGCGCTATCGGCTCGCCGCCGGCGGTGATCAACGCCATCACCGACGCCATAGGAATCTCTGACATCGCCATGCCGGCTTCGCCGTCTACGGTGTGGGCCGCGATCCGTGCGGCGAAGCATTGAAAAGCGAATAGCGAATAGGGAGTAGCGAGTAGGGGAAAAGCGTGATGCGAAGGGAAGGTCCTATTCGCTACTCGCTATTCCCTATTCGCTCTTTCCCAAAGGGAGAGAGACAATGTACGCAGTCAATTACCACCGCGCCGCCTCAGTCGCCGATGCCGCGAAGCTCGTCACGGGCGGCGACGCCAAGTTGCTGTCGGGCGGCATGACCCTGATCCCGGCCATGAAGACGCGGCTGGCGGCCCCCTCCGATGTCGTCGACCTGTCGCGGATCAAGGAGTTGCAAGGGGTGACAGTGTCCGGCAGGACGGTCACGATCGGCGCCGCCACCACGCATTTCGATGTTGCCAGCGACGACAGGTTGAAACAGGCCTGCCCGGCGCTCGCGCATCTGGCATCGCTGATCGGCGATCCGGCAGTGCGCTATAGGGGCACGATCGGCGGCTCGATCGCCAACAACGACCCTGCGGCCGATTATCCAGCGGCCATGCTGGCGCTAAATGCCACCATCATTACCAACACGCGCCAGATCGCGGCCGACAAGTTCTTCACAGGCCTGTTCGAGACGGCGCTGGAGGACGGCGAAATCCTCACGGCCGTCACCTTCACCGCACCGGCAAAGGCAGCCTATAAAAAATTCCGCAATCCGGCCTCCCGCTACGCCATTGTCGGCGTGTTCGTGGCCAAGGGTGAGGACGGCGTCAGGGTGGCCGTGACCGGGGCCGGCGACGATGGCGTCTTCCGCTCGAAGGAGATCGAGGCCGCGCTCGCGAAGGACTTCGTGGCTTCGGCGCTCGACGGCGTCAAGGTGCCGGCGACCAAGCTGATGAGCGATATCCACGCTTCCGCCGACTACCGTGCCAATCTGGTCGCGGTCATGGCTAAGCGCGCGGTGGCCGCCGCCAACGCCTGATTCCTTCCTGCTCCTGTCAGGCAGGAGAGGGACTTCTCGCCCCTTTTCCGCAGATGGGCGCATTGTGGCAATCTCGCACTTGCACAAAGCGATATTGCACTGCACTATGCCGGCGATCAAACGCGAGCCGGGTTCGGAGTGTTCATCACGACCTGCGACCCTATTCGCATGTTTCAATGCGAAGGGAGCGGCATGACCGACATCTCCGCGACGCATGTTGTGCCGCCAAGATCCGTCGCCGACAGATCCGCCAGGACAAGACTGGCCTATCTCGACGGCTGGCGCGGACTTTCGATCGCGCTGGTGCTCATTGGCCATTTCTTTCCCGTTGCAGGGATCAATCTCGGCGTACTGGGCGTCGAATTCTTCTTCGTGCTCAGCGGCCGGCTGATGGCCGAGATCCTGTTCGTCGAGCGCTACCCGCTGAAGAAATTCTTCAAGCGCCGCTTCTCCCGCATCTATCCCGCGCTGCTGGTGTTCGTGATCGTTTCGATGATTGCGCTGTCGGGCACGTTCGTCGCCTTCAAATGGAAGGCGGCGCTGACGGCGCTGACATTCACCTACAACTATGCCGGAATTCTCGTGAACCGCGCCGGCGCGCTCGACCACATCTGGTCGCTCTGTGTCGAAGAGCATGCCTACATCATCCTGGCAGCGATCAGCGCACTTGTCGCAAGCCGTAGCCGCGTCATCCCGCTGCTCCTGGTGCTGGCGGTGCTGGCCATGGCAAACGGTGCGGTTTCGTACTGGTTCCTGCACATGGACTACGAGACCACATACTGGCGCACCGACGTGCATATGGCGTCGATCCTGCTGTCGGCCGCCATCTGCCTGCTGAAGACCGACGGCAAGCTGCCGGCCCTGTTGAAGGGCCCTTATGTGGCGGTGGCGGCGGCCATCGCGGCGGTGCTTCTGTTCATGGACCCGGTACCAACCCCGATCCACTATCTGGTCGCCGTGCCGCTCCTGGCGCTTGCCGTCAACGCTCTCGATTTCAGCACGAGATTGTTTTCTGGACTGCTGTCGTCCTGGCCTATGGCGACGCTGGGTCTATGGTCCTATTCGCTCTATCTGTGGCAGCAGCCATTCTACAAATTCGTCTATGAGCGAGGCAGCGACCCATGGCTGATGCTGGCTGGGGTCTTTGCCTGCGCGCTCTGCAGCTATTATGTCATCGAGCGGCCGTCGCGTGAGTGGCTGAACCGCAACTGGTGAGTGACGCCGCAGTGTCCCTCCCTTGCGTTGCCTAGCGGCCAAGGTCAGCCTCGCTCGATGCCGCCTGTCCGGCAGCTTGTTTGGTAAGTTCGTCCTAATATAGCCAGGGGTGACCTGGCGATCTGCTTGCCGGATAGCCCAATGTCCTTAGACATTGGTATTATGGCAGCTATTCCTTGTTGTCCCGCCCCGTGCTCCGCCTAGTTTATTCGAATCGGAGCATTGCATGGGAGGATGGAATGGCAACGACCAGGGAAAACGCCGGCGGCTGGCTCGACCGCTCGCGCACGATCGCCGAGCCCGGTTTCAGCAGATGGATGGTGCCGCCGGCGGCGTTGTGCATTCATCTTTGCATCGGTCAGGCCTACGCGTTCAGCGTCTTTAACCTGCCGATGTCGAAACTGATCGGTATCACCGATTCGGCGCCCGACGACTGGAAGCTGACCGGACTCGGCTGGATTTTTTCGATCGCGATCCTGTTTCTTGGCCTCGCGGCAGCCTTCGGCGGCGGTTGGCTGGATCGCGTCGGCCCGCGCAAGGCGATGGTCGCGGCCGCCTGCTGTTTCGGCGGCGGTTTCATCGTGTCGGCGCTCGGCGTCACCTTGCATCAACTGTGGATCATCTATCTCGGCTACGGCGTCCTGGGCGGCATCGGCCTCGGGCTCGGTTACATCTCGCCGGTCAAGACGCTGATCACCTGGTTTCCCGACCGGCCGGGCATGGCGACCGGCATGGCGATCATGGGGTTTGGCGGCGGAGCCTTCATCGCTTCGCCGCTTTCGGTCTATCTGCTGAAGCTGTTTTCGACCCCGCAGCATATCGGTGTCGCCGAAACCTTCATCGTGCTGGGCATTGTCTACTTCATCTTCATGCTGATCGGCGCTGTCATCGTCAGGGTGCCGCCCGATGGCTGGCGTCCGGCCGGCTGGACGCCGCCGACGACACAAAACACGATGGTGACAACCGCCAACGTCCATCTCGACGACGCGTTGAAGACACCGCAGTTCTGGCTGTTGTGGGGCGTGCTGTGCCTCAACGTGACGGCCGGCATCGGCGTCCTCGGCCAAGCCTCCGCCATGAGCCAGGAGATGTTCCCGGGACGCATCACGCCGGCCGCCGCCGCCGGCTTCGTCGGCCTGCTATCGATCTTCAACATGCTCGGCCGCTTCTTCTGGGCGTCGACCAGCGACTATATCGGCCGCAAGACGACCTACGCGGTCTTCTTCGTGCTGGGCGTGATCCTTTATGCGGTGGTGCCGTGGACGGGCCAGTCGGGCAACGTGTTCCTGTTCGTGCTGTTCTATGGCGTCATCTTGAGCATGTATGGCGGCGGCTTTTCCACCATTCCGGCCTATCTGCGCGATGTCTTCGGCGTGCGGTATGTCGGTGCCATCCATGGCCGCCTGCTGACGGCGTGGTCGGTGGCGGGCGTGCTGGGGCCGGTCCTGGTCAACTACATCAGGCAGTACCAGATCGATGCAGGAGTAGCGAAGGCCGATGCCTACACGGTCACCATGTACATTATGGCCGGCCTGCTCGTCGTCGGTTTCCTGCTCAACCTGATGATGCGGCCGGTGGATGCACGGTTCCACATGAAGGCCGAACCGGCTGCAGCGTAAGGAGAGTGATCATGGCGCAAGACAACAGCAATTCTGTCAAATTGGTCCTTGCCTGGCTGCTGGTCGGCATCCCGCTGTTGTGGGGGTTCTGGACGACGCTGGTCAGTGCAGCGGCGTTGTTCCAGTAGCGGCAGAGACCTGGAAAGGAGCAGCGCTCAGGCGATGATCCGCCTGACGTAGTAGCGCACCGCCTTCTTGCCGCCGTGGATCACCGCGTCGCCGACCTCGGTGAAGCCGAGCGCGGCATGGAAGGCGTCCGAAGCCGGGTTGGGCGGGTCGGCATTGACCTCGCATGTGACCAGTGCGTGGCCGGCGCGCGTGGCGTGCTCGAACAGGTCCTGGTAGAGCAGGCGGGCATGGCCGCGGCCACGAGCTTGCGCGGCCACCACGACGCGATCGACATAGACGAAGCGCTCGTAGCGTTCGCGAAACCAGAGAAAATTCGGACTGTCGTACCGGGCCCCCTGATCGAAGGTCATGATGAAGGCTTCGAGCGCGCCGATGCGGCGCGCATAGAACGCCTCGCCAAGCAGGAAGGACAGGCGCTCGGGCTCAAGCCAGGACAATTCGGCGGCATGCTCGTTGTTGAGCGCGAGTATGGCCGCTTCGTCGCTTTGCGAGACACGGCTGATCGGGGAGAGAGCGGTCATGCCTTGGCCGCCGCGATCGTCGCTGCCACAAGCGGCGTATCGGTTAGCGTATTGCGATACTCGCGGTCGAGGTCGGAGCCGCCCATGCCGACCTTGGGATTGCGGTAGCGCATGGCGCTGGGCACGTCCTTGAGGGCGGCGAAATGCATTTCGGACAGTCCAGTCCTTTGCCGCACCTCGGCAATGTTGCCGAGATCGAGCCCGCCGCAGCCGAGAATGACGATGCGGTCGCCCCCCTGTCGCACCAGGTCCGCCAACAGCGACAGGCCCTCCATCGCCGTGTCGCGTTGGCCGCTGGTCAGCACGCGGCCGACCTTGCAGCGGATCAGCGCTTCCAACGCCTCGGCCGGGTCGCGCGTCATGTCGAAAGCGCGGTGACACGTGACGTTAAGGCCGCCGGCGGCCTCCGTCAGTTCGCTCATGCGGCGCTCGTCGATGGTGCCTTCGGCGGTGAGGCAGCCGAACACCACGCCGGGCACGCCGAGGTCGCGCAGGGCGGCTACGTCGGCCAGCATCGAACGGTACTCGGTTTCGCTGTAGAGAAAATCGCCGCCACGCGGCCGCACCATGACATGGAACGGCACAATCGCCTGGTCGAGCGCGGCGCGCACGGTTCCCAAGCTCGGCGTGATGCCGCCTTCGACGAGGCTGGCGCACAGTTCGACCCTGTCGGCGCCGCCGGCCTGTGCGGCCAGAAGGCCATCAATGCCCTCGACACAGATTTCGATCAGCGGCGGGCGGGCTTCTTCAGTCAAGGTGTGATCCTGTCCATGATGTTGTGAGAAGCCCGTAGCACCCGCGCGGCGGGCGCGAAAGCAGGAACGGCACGGCGCATTGGACCAGGGGGCATTTCCCTGCTTGACAGTCTTATAACTACATGGTTATGAGTTAACCCATAGCCATCGAGTTATTGATCGCGAGCGGTGGCTCGACGACGACTAAGAGGAGCACGGCATGACACAGACCAAATCGATCGTCGTTGAACGGCTGATTCCGCATTCGGCGGAGAAGATATGGCGTGCGCTGACAGTGCCCGAACTCGTCGCAGAATGGCTCATGCAGAATGACTTCGCGCCGCAAGAGGGGCATCGCTTCACGTTCCGCGCTTCACCGGTACCGGGCTGGTCCGGGGTGACGAACTGCGTCGTGCTGAAAGTCGAGGCGCCACGCCTGCTTGCCTATAGCTGGGGCGACGGAAGCGAATCCGACAGCGGACTGAAAACCGTGGTGACCTGGTCGCTCACGCCTGAGGGCGCGGCGACCCGGGTGCGGATGGAGCACTCGGGGTTCCGGCCGGCCGACGAGCGTGGATATGTCGGCATGGGAAGCGGCTGGCCGCGTATTCTTGAGCGACTTGAGCAGGTGGCTGCGAAGCAAGGCTGAGCGCCGACTCTCCTCGACCGACCGGTCGCCATGGCCGGCGAACCACAACAAGTCTCCCGGATGCGCCGCTCCCGGGCATGGCAAACCGCGCCCTGACCAAACTTTTCAAACGGAGAAACGCCATGGAAGCCAGGCTCAAGAACCCCGTGATGCTCATCCCCGGCGCCCTGCAGGCGCTGCTGGCGCTGGACAAGTCGACCGAGGCGGCCGATTTGCCCTATGTGACGCGCAAGCTCGTCCATCTGCGCGCCAGCCAGATCAATGGCTGCTCGGTTTGCGTCGACATGCATGCGCGCGAACTCAAGAAGGCTGGCGAGAAGGACGAACGCATCTTTGCCTTGTCGGCCTGGCGGGAGACGCCGTACTTCACCGATGCCGAACGCGCCGCGCTTGCCCTTGCCGAAGCCGGCACAAGGCTGGCCGACAGAACGGATGCCGTGACGGACGAGGTATGGGACGAGGCCGCCCGGCACTATGACGAAAAGGCGCTTGCCGGGCTCGTCATCCAGATCGCCGTGATCAACGCCTTCAATCGGCTGAACGCCACGACACGCCAAATGGTCGGCGCCTGGGGCTAAGGCCGCGCGAAGGCGAGCCGTGCCACGGTGCAATGGCGGCTGGACTCGCGGTGCACCAAACCTGCTTGCCTAGCCCGGCCGGGTCGCGGCCGGCGGCAATTCGAACAGTTTGGCGCCATTTTCCTCGCCGCGTTCGACATAGCCGATGGTGCGAAACCATTTTGCGATTTCCGGTCCCGTGAGCCAGCTGCGGGAGTGAATAGGGAGATTGCCGGCGAGCGCCTGGATCTGCCTGATATGCCGCCTGCAGAAACGCACGGTCGCGGCCCTGAAAAAGCCCTCGCGCGCGGCGAACAGCGTGTCCGCGGCGTCGCCATGCTCGTGCCAGGCGACGATCGCTACGGTCCCGTCGTTGTCGACAAGGGCATGGGCGCGGCCCTCCTTCAGGTTCATCATCAGATTGTCGTAGGCGACCTTGCTGTCCTTGCCGGCGGCGATGTATTCGTCGGACATGCGCTTGGACAAATGGCGAAACACGTCTTCCAGATCGCCGACCGTCGCTGTTCGTGCTCTCATTTCTGCTCCTTGAGCCCCGGCAGGGAGTTTGCTCCAGGAAAAGGCATTCACCAAGCAAAGGGATTTCGCGAAAAACCCAACGGGGGGAATCCGGTTCCGCCGGTAAGGCGGGCAACCGGCATAGCATCGTCAGCCCGGTCGTGCGGAACCGGATGTGAAGAGCTGGGCCAACACTTAACGCGGCGCGCTCCCGTGGCGAGACAGTTCGAGGAGCCGGAGCAGCGGTGGCTTACTGGCGCAAAACCGTGTTCTTGGTGCCTTCCTCGACCTGGTCGATCACCAGCAGCTTGACCGGGCCTTCACCGATATTGGTGGCCTGATGCCACTGCCCGATCATCTCGATGATGAAATCGCCAGTCTTGTAGGTGTTGCTGTTGCCGGTGTCGACATTGGTGACCTTCAACGTGCCGGCCTCGACATAGGCGTAGCGCGGGAACGGATGCTTGTGCACCGGCAAGGTCGCGCCCGGCGCTATGTCGTAGGTCGACACCAGCACCTGCACGTTCTTCTGCGGCAGCGTGATCGGCTGGCCGGAAGCGGTGGTCGTGCGCGAGGCGAGGGGTGTCACGACGACGGGCGTGCCGCTGCTGTCCAGCGCATGAGCGCCGGTCGCGAACGCCGCAGCCGCCAGCAGCAATGCCGATGCCAGGATTTTTCGCATAATTCCTCCCCGAACCGCCGCATCTATCGCGCCGCGAAGGCCGGTGCGCAAGCATGTCCCTGACGAATCTGATTGGACTCGCTGGCCTGGACGTGGCGTGCGACGTGTCAAATCGCTGCGGTAAGCTGGATCTCGACACGGATCTCGGGCAAGGCGAAGCTCGCCCCGACCGTGGCGCGTGCCGGGGGCTCCACGCCGTCGAGCCATGTGACCCAAGCCTTGTTCATCGCGTCGAGGTCTTCGACATCCCTCAACCAGATCTGCGCGAACAGCAGCTTCGATCTATCCGAACCGACGCTCGCCAGAAGGCGATCCGCCTTTTCCAATATCTCCTTCGTCTGGTCAGACGTGCCGGTTTTCTTGTCATCGGCCGTCAAGCCCGAGAGATAGGCCGTGCCGTTGCGGACGACGATACGGCTAAGCCGTTCGTTCTTGTCGAATCGTTCGATGTTCCCCATGGCGGAGGCCCCTGGTTGCGTTGGTCAAAAGCAGGCCGCCGTACGCAATCCAGCGGTCTGCTGAGCGGGATCAGACGTGCGCGACAGCGGAGCGCTGGGCGTGGGCCTGGAAGAAGCGTTGCGGACGAAACGTTTCCATTTCGTCATGGATTTTGCCGCGCACGACTTCGTCGGCGACCACCTTGCCCAATTGCGGGCCGATGGTCACACCACTGTGCGTTACGGCCATGTAGTGGCCGACGATATCCGGCATGGCGCCGGCACAGGTGTAGCCGTCCTCCGGGAACGGCCGGACCGTCGTGCGAATGGCTTCCACACCTGCGTCGCGGAGCGAAGGCAGGACCTTGGTCGCCGCATCCAGGAGCGTCGCCGCCTCGTTCCCGGCAGGGCTGAGCACCTCCGGCTTCTCCAGGGTCATGTCCACCGAGACCTTATGGATCATGATGCGGCCCGCTCCGTCGGGACGGATATCCAGATCGTCGGCATGCAGCTGGCTGCGGAGCGTCAGGGCCACCGGCGGGGTGAAGGCGAGCACGCCTATGGTCGAGGAAAGTGGAATACCCTGGGCATCGCCGAGCCTCTCACTAGACCAGCCGCCGGTGCAGCTCACGACGGCATCCGCAGGGTGTCGGTCTCCGTTCGCCGTCCGAACTGCCCGTACGCGCCCGCTTTCGGTCTCGATCTTGGTCACGCGTGAACCGAGTTTGACCTGTGCTCCCCAGCGCTCCTTCGCCGCCCGCAAAAGCCAGGCCGAGTAGAGCACCGGATCGACCCAGCCTTCTTCCGGATAGTAGGAGATTGGACAATCGCCGAAAGCGGAGACATCGATATCGGGTTCCATCTCGGCGACGCGCTTCTTGTCGATCCACTCGACGCCGTAGCCCCATTCCTTCATCTGCCTGAAGTTCTCGAAATAATCGTCCATCGACTCCGGCTCTGTTCGCCAATCGAAACTGCCGGTCTGGGTGAGCCAGGGAGCGATGCCGAAGTCGCGCTTGAGTTCAAGATGGGCGCGCATTCCCGAGACGTTCAGATCGAAATACGGCCGGGGCCGCTTGGTCGTCGCATTTGTCCAGGCAAAGCTTACCGCCGACGTGCCGCCTGCTATCCGTCCGGCCTCCAGCACGACGACGCTTGCTCCCGCCTTGGCGCATTCATAGGCGGCGGAACTGCCGACGATACCGGAACCAATGACCACGACACGCATAAAGATGACCTCCAAAAATTCCCGGGCTAATGACGTCATCCGATACGAGTAATCTCTGAAAGACGAATCGATGCAAATGCCGCTATATCGTTGAGAGATGTTGCTGGAGTTCTTGACAGTACTGCTGACGCCGCTCTTCTTAATTCGATCGGCGCCTGCGATGTGTTTGCAACCCCGCACAACATCCTCGGTTGCCTGAAAACATTGCAATGGGTGCCAACTGCGGTCAATTGAACTGGTCGCTGCCGTTCATGGCCAAAAGTTATGAACCAATGTCCCAGCCATCTGCGGCTGCCCAGGTCGGCCCATTAGCCCGCACGGGCAACTTCTCGTGCGAAGTTATCAAATTCGGGCGCAACCGTTTGCGAGAGCAATGCTACGCTTATCGGCGCATCGGGGATCGCGGAATGGAAGAGACTGCACGGTGAGTGGCGAGCCGGAATTCCTCCTGATCGACAAGAACGCGATCCGGGACATTTTGAGCCTATCCCTGGCTCTTGAAGCGACCGAGGCCGCACTGCGCAAAACATCGAGCGGCATGGCGCGCCAGCAGATCAGGCGCACACTCGATCTGCCGGGTGCGGCCGGGAGTTGTCTGTCGCTTATGTATGCTGCGCTGGATGACCGGCCGCTGTTCGGGGCGAAGGTGCTTTCCGTGTTTCCTGACAATTTCGCGCATGGGTTCGCGTCTCATCGCGGCGGTGTCTTCCTGTTCGACAAGGATCATGGACGGCCTGTAGCCTTGATCGACGGGGGAGAGCTTACGGCTTGGCGGACCGCGGCGGCCAGTGCTGTCGCGACCAGGGCACTTTCGCGCGAAGACAGCACCACGCTGACACTGTTCGGATATGGCGAGCAAGCGCGCCGGCATGTCGCGGCTATTGCGGACGTCCGGCCGATCCATGCGATCCATGTTTGGGGTCGCGACTTTGCAAAGGCGCAGCACTTCGCCGAGGAGCAGTCAGCCGCCGGATTCCAGGCGAAGGCACATCGCGACCCTGGCGAGGCCGTTCGCGAGGCCGACATCATCTGCACCACGACATCTTCCGAAAAGCCGGTGCTGTGCGGCCAATGGCTTCCGCCTGGTGTCCATATCAATGCGGTCGGGGCGAGCGTCGCTTCATGCCGCGAGCTCGACCTCGACTGTGTGCGCAGAGCGCAGATCTGGGTCGACTACCTGCCTATGGCGCTGACGGCCGCGGGAGAACTGATCGAGGCGATTGAAACCGGCGTGATCGGCGTCGATCATATCCGTGGCGAGGTCGGCGACGTGCTGGCAGGTGCGAAACCCGGCCGCACTGGCGACGATCAGATCACGCTTTTCCGGTCTCTCGGCGTTCCCGCGCAAGACATCGAGCTTGCCAATCTTGTCTATATCTCCGCCCGCAACGCCGGACTCGGCACCTCAATTGATTTCAGGTTGTGATGCCATGCTGAGCTGCCAACGAGATCTCTTCTCCATTCCCCGCGAGACAGCTTATCTGGATGCCGCATACATGTCTCCGATCCCGACCGCCGCCGTCGCGGCCGGCGAGGCCGGCGTCAGGGTGAAAGCCGAACCCTGGAAAATGACCATCGCCTCTTATTACGACGAGGTGGAAGAGGCGCGGCAGCTCGCCGCATCAATGGTGGGCGCCGATGCCGATGAGATCGCCATTGTGGCCGCCACCAGCTATGGCATGGCTATCGCAGCCGCCAACGTTTTGGTTGCGGCAGGTTCGGCCATCCTTCTGATGGAGAACGAACACACCTCGCACAGATATGTCTGGTACGACCTCGCGCAACGCGCCGGCGCCTGCGTTGATATCGTCCCGCAACCAGCCGACGGCGACTGGACCAGCGCGATCGTATCGGCAATCCAAGACTCGAGCCGTCCCATCGCGGTCGTTGCGGGGACGCTGGTGCATTGGTTCGAGGGCATGGCGATCGACCTGGAGGCGGTGGTCGCCGCCACACGGGCAGCGGGCGCCAGTCTTGTCGTTGACGGAACCCAGTGGGTTGGCGCGATACCCTTCGATGTCCGGCGCGTCCGACCGGACTTTCTCGTCTTTGCCACCTACAAGTTCCTTCTGGGGCCATATCGCCTCGCATTCCTTTACGCCGACCGGCGTTGGCACACAGAGGGGCGCACTCTGGAGCATCATTCATGGAACCGGATGGGCGGGGACAAATCGGACTTCTACAAGGTGGCCGTAGCCGAGTTTCTTCCCGGCGCGCGGCGGTTCGACATGGGGGAACGCTCCGATTTCGCGGTCCTGCCCATCGCAATCGCCGCAATGAAGCTCATCCGCGGCTGGACCGTCGGGCGCGTGTTTGAGCGCCTGCGTCACCTTAATGAGCTTGTCTGGGCGCAGGCGGAAAGCAGAGGGCTGCCGGTCGCGCGTCCGCGACACCCAACGCCCCATATCGCGATCCTCGACATAGGGGGCCGTCTCGCGCCGAATGCGGCACAAGAGCTGAAGCGGGCTGACGTGCACGTCACGCTGCGCGGCACGAAGATGCGCGTGTCGCCGCATGTCTACAATGACGAAGCCGATATCGGCCGCCTGTTCGAATGCCTGCCGCTCCGCTAGAGGCTTTCAGCGGTGAATGAAAACAGTTCTGTCGGCCTGGCGGCGAGGACCCAGGGCGGTGATTCCTGCCTCTACGCCGTTCATAAAGCTTCGCGTCGTCTGGATGAGATGCTCGGTGAAGGCGTCCGCCGCCGTCGATGCAATGACACCCCAAGGCCGGTAGACGCTGAGGTTCAGATCGAGACGTGGCCGGAAATCCCTGATCTCGATCGGCAGGTCGCGTGCCAGCCACGCCGAAAGCCTGTCGACGACGCTCACGCCCGCCCCGGACGCGACAAGGGCGATGCACGCACTGGACAGGCTGGCCTCTACCTTCAACAGACGTCCCACTCCGCGTTCTTCGCACAAGGCATCGAGCTGCTGCCGCATCGGATCGGCAGAGCCCATCGAGATGAAGTCGAGACCGTCGAGATCTTCCGCCTGCACCACGTCGAGCTCGGCCAGACGGTGACCCGCCGGCATGACGCAAACCGGTGGGGTCGCTGTCAGCGCTCGCCTGACGATTGAAGAATTCTCGTCCGATGCCGTTACGCCTATTCCGATGTCGAGCTGATTGCGGCTCGCCCGCTGCACCACCGTGGCGGAGCTGCGGATATCCAGGGAAATCGACACGGATGGATGCTGTTTTGAGAAGCTCGTGATGATGGATGGCAGCAGCGTGGACCCGAAGGCCGGGAGCGCGCAGATATTCAACCTGCCACTTCGTAGCTCGCGTATCTCCCTCGCGGCGCGCGAGATGCCGCGCGCGGACTCGAAAACGCGCTTCACCTCGGCATAGAGCATGTGCGCTTCAGGAGTGGGGATCAGCCGCTGCCGGCTTTTCCTGAACAGCTGGAAATCCGCCTTCTCGCTGAGTTGCTGGAGCATCTTGCTGACAGCCGGCTGCGTGATGTCAAGTGCGTCGGCCGCCTTGGTGGTTGTTCCATGCAGCATGACCGAAGCGAAGACCTCGATCTCGCGAGGCGTAAACTCTGCCTCCTTCGTGACGGTGTCCTTTTCGCCAAATTTCATGCCCGCTTACCTTGCCAGGCAGCTGATCGCTGTGCCGAAACAGCGAGCTGCGAACGCCAAGATTAATGGGAAGGGTCGGATGTTCCAAGAGGCGCGCGAAGGAAGTTTATTCCTGGAGGTTATGAACTTTCAGCGATTTGGCGGAACTGATTTCAGTTGCCTGTCAACATTTCGGCGAGATCGAGCAAACCGGCGTCCTGACCCGGACCTGCGGCCAGTTGCACCGACACCGGAAGCCCGTCAGGAACCGGCAAAGGAATAGCCAACGCCGGCATGCCAAGCATATTTGCCCAGCGGCGGAAGCGGCCGCCGGCCATTCCCCACGGCACCATTTCCCCATTCACCTCGGTAAGTTCGTCGGAAAGCCGCGGCGCCGATCCAGGCGCCGTAGGAATGGCAAAAGCGTCCAGGCCCGCGATTTTCTCCAGAAACCGGCCTCGCACGCCGTTACGGATTTCGATGGCGCTATCATAGGCGCCGGCATGGATGCGAATGCCGCCCTGCAGGAATGAGTGAACCGCGTCGCCGACCATGTCCGGCTTCTGCTCGATTGCATTGCGGTAGATTCGCGCGAACTCACATTGGAGGATTGTCAGTCCCGCGGCAACGAACGCCTCCCTGTCGTCGAAGGTGATCTCGACCGTGCGCACTTCAGGACGATCGAGCATGGTAGCCAACGCGATATCGACTGACGTGTCGACGTGAGCGCCAAGCAGTTCGGGGCAGATGCCGATCGTGATGCTCGTTGTCGTTTTGCTGCCCCCGCTTGCCGACGGGGCGAGCCGTTTTCCGGCAAGCGCCTCGGTCATCAGGCGAACGTCCCTGACCGAGCGTGCAAGAACGCCGACGCAGTCCAGCGAAGGCGCTATGCTCATGACGCCCTGCACAGCGATCAGATCATTCGTCGGCTTGTAACCGAACAAGCCGGTTGCAGCAGCCGGGGATCGGTTTGACCCGCCGCTGTCCGTGCCAACCGCTGCCAGGCAAAAACCGGCCGCGACCGCTGCGGCCGACCCGCTGCTCGTGCCACCTGTCCCACGGTCCGGATCAAGCGGGTTGGCGACCTTGCCGTGCCAAGGATTGTCGTGGCCGCCGACGCACAGTTCGTGCAGGTTCGTCTTGCCGATGATGATGGCGCCGGCCGCCTGAAGATTGGCAATGCATGTTGCCGTTTCCGTCGCGACGTGATCCCGAAACAACCGGGAGCCAGCCGTTGTCGGCCAATCCTTGACGTCGATAACGTCTTTGACCGCGATCGGCACGCCATGCAGCGGGCCGCGCCTGTGACCGGATCTGATTTCGCGTGTGGCCTGAAGCGCGGCGTCCAGGGCATCAGCTTCGGCCACGAAAATCATCGCCTTGATGTGTTCATTCAGTTCCTGGATGCGATCGAGGCAACCCTCCATGATTTCCACGGGCGACAGGCCGGCAGCGATCTTTTCGCTCATCTCCTCGATGGACCGGCAAGGGCTGCTATTCATATGACGACCTTAGAGCGAACGCACCGGACCGACCGCATTGCGGCCGGCCATCCCGGAACCAGCCGACGATGCCACATCAGAAATTTGGTGGACAGTCGCGAGCTTATTCCCGTGGGCGCGGGACTATCGCTGAAAACTCATAGGCGCGATCAATGGCGGCGTCGTGAACCGTTCAATTCAGCCCTGTCCTCGCACGCGCCGATCAATGAGCGCCGATCGTTTGCCGGTCGCCGGACTGCGCCACTCGAAGGGGCTATCGTCATAACTATTGGTGATGAACCGCACGGCAGGGGGCATTAGATCGAGATCATTTGAACTGTTAGCGTTTTCAAACACCGCCCTGAAAGAAGGTCGACCGAGCCGAATGGCCAAGTTCGCATCGCCGACATCCGAACCAGTCCACGATGCTCGATGCTGCCGGCTGGCCACGGGCCGACGTCGAAAGATCGGCAGATGCCCGGCTACCAGCATCATCATTGCGGAAGATACAAATCCACATAAACAAAAAGGGGAACAATCATGAAAAAGCTTGCACTCGCCTTGTCACTGATCGTGGCGGTATTTGGCGCCGCCAATTCATCGTCGGCGGCCGACGATGTCATCCGTTTCGGTGTCGCCGCGGAGCCATACCCGCCTTTCTCCGTCAAGGATGCCAGCGGCACCTGGCAGGGCTGGGAAATCGACCTGATGAATGCCGTTTGCAAAGAGATGAAGGCGAAATGTGAGATCGTCGATATCGCCTGGGACGGCATCATTCCCGCGCTGTTGGCCAAGAAGTTCGACGTCATCTGGAGCTCGATGTCGATCACGGACAAGCGCAAGGAGGTGATCGATTTCACCGACAAGTACTACTATTCGCCCAACGTGCTTGTCGGCGCCAAGGCGGATACGCGGCAGTTCGACGTGACCAAGCCGGAGACATTCAAGGGGATTGCGGTCGCGGCACAGAGTGCCAGCCTGCAGGCGACCTACATGCAGGATAAGTTCAACGGCATTGCCGAAGTGAAGATCTATCCAACACTCGATGACGAAATCGCGGACATCCAGGCCGGACGCGTGGATCTCATGGCTGCGGCAGGCATCCAGATCCAGGATTTCTTGAAGAAGCCGGAGGGCCAAGCTTATGAAATCAAGGTGACGCTGCCGCATGAGAAAATGTTTGGATACGGCGACGGCGGCGGCCTGCGCAAGGAGGACACCGCTCTGAGGGACCGCCTCAATGCAGCACTCAAGGCGGTGCGCGCCAGCGGCGAGTACGAGACGATCACCAAGCGCTATTTCGATTTCAACATTTACGGCGATTGATCATCTGGTTCAGGCCCAGGGGACGGCCGGCCCGGGGCGGCCGTCGCCATCTTCATTGAACTGGAACGCGCTGTATGAACTCGACCGTGTCTTGGGCAACCCTGCTCAGCTTCGGGGACAAGGGCTGGGGCGACGAATTGCTTCTTGGCGCTTGCCTGAGCCTTGGAATTTCGATCAGCGCCTATCTCGTGGGCCTGACCCTCGGCCTCATGGGTGCGGTGGCCAAGATCTCGAAGAACCGCGTGGCGGTCTCCGCAGCCGTTGCCTATACGACAATCATCCGGTCCGTACCGGACATTCTCATCATATTCCTCGTCTACTATACCGCGACGGACGCGTTGCGCTGGGCCGTGAGCCTGGCGGGACTGACTTCCGAATTCCAGGTCAATGGGTTTGTCGCCGCGACCCTGTCGCTTGGGATCGTTCAAGGCGGCTACAGCACGGAGGTCCTGCGCGGCGCGATCGTGGCCATCCCGCGAGGTCAGGTCGAGGCAGCCCATGCACTCGGTCTGACACGGCGCCAGACCTTCTTCCTGGTCACCGTGCCGCAAATGGTCCCCCTGGCCTTGCCGGGGCTTGGCAATTTGTGGCTGGTCGTTTTGAAGGAAAGCTCACTGGTCAGCCTGATCGGTTTTACCGAGCTCGTTCTCGCCGGCAAGATGGCTGCCGGCGCGACGCGCGATTACTTCATGTTCTATTGCGCGATCGCGTTCGTGTTCCTCGCCATGTCCGGCATATCGGCGATGCTTTTCCATGCCCTCGAAACAGCCACCGTCCGTGGCGGGAGGCGGGGCTAGCGTGACTGAGTTTGGAGCCTACCTTGCCAATCAGCTTCTGGCCGGCGTCCAGGTCACCATAATCCTGTTCCTCGGCTGTGCGGTGGTCGGCAATTTGCTTGCCATCCCGGTTGCACTGGCCCGGCTATCCAACAGCAAATGGCTGCGATATCCAGCGGTTGCGTTTATCCTCGCGTTCCGGGGGACCCCGCTCCTGGTCCAGCTTTACCTCTGCTACTTCGGTATCGGCCAAATTCTCTCGGGGATCCCCTCGATCCGCTACAGCCCGCTCTGGCCCATTTTGCGAGGCGCGGACTTCTATGCGTTTTTTACCCTTTCCCTGAACACCGCGGCCTACTGTGGCGAGATTTGGAGAGGGGCGATACAGGCCATTCCAGAAGGGCAGCGTGAGGCCGGCCAATCGCTTGGCCTGTCGAAAACACGGATCATGATTTCCGTCCTTCTCCCGCAGGCTTTCAGGTTGGCTTTGCCGGCGATCGGCGGCCAGAATATCCTGCTTTTGAAGGGGACCGCACTGGCGTCGACGATCACGGTGTTCGAACTCATGGGTGCGGCGAACCTCGTTCGCGCGCAGACATTTCGGGTCTACGAGCCTCTGTTCGCCGCCGCGCTAGGATATTTCCTGCTGGCGGCATTGATCACTATCGGCTTTGGTTTCTTCGAGAGACGGCTTGCTCGACGACATTGAGCGGAACGGATCGGCATATCGAGCCGCTGCGTGGAAGGCGACGTGATCTTCAGGCCACGCCGAATTCGCCATAGGATCGCGCCGCTTCGATGACCTCGCCAAATCCCATTTTGCCAGCAGCGGCTATTTCGTCGCGGAACTGATCCCACGCTGTCGGGGCAGTTGGCGCGCTTGACCGCGTCGGACAAAAAACTTCTCGGCCTCTGCATGAACCGCAGGGTATTTCTTTAGCGCCTCCTGGTAAGTGGCACCAAGCGGGCACGAGGTGTTCTCGCGTGCCCAAAATGGTCCAAAGTTCTCCAGGGATTTTGCGCCTGTAGCCCCATCCGGCCTTGCCGCGCTTCTGAATGTGGTTCACGCCGATCGTCATAGCCCAGTGTACCCCGCAGTGTACCTCTGGGAGGCGGAAACCCTTGCAGTGCTTGGGTTTAAAGACATTTCTGGATTAAGTGGCTCCCCGGGCCGGATTCGAACCAGCGACCAACCGGTTAACAGCCGGTTGCTCTACCACTGAGCTACCGGGGAACAGAGGCTCTCATGCGAGTGGCGCAGCCTATAGCAAACCCTTTTCGGCTTTGCAAAGAACCATTTCGCATTTTTCCGAGACTTTTTCGCTCAGGCGTTTCTCGCAATCGGCGGCGTTCGTCCTCATATTAGCCGTCTTGCGAGGGCGCGGAACCGAATGCGCGGTCGCGGCTTTCGTCAAGTGACATCCTCAAACCACCAGACGGACCAGCCATTCGAGATGACGGCAGCAGAAGAAAACCAGGCACCGGCGCGAAAGATATCGGTCTTCGGGCGCAAGTTCACCATGCCGCGTTCGCGCGGCCTCAGGATTGCAATCGGCGTGCTTTTGACGATTGGCGGCATTCTGGGGTTCTTGCCGATTCTCGGTTTCTGGATGGTGCCGCTCGGACTTTTGGTGCTCTCCTACGAATTCGCCATGGTGCGCCGCCATCGGCGCCGGTTCGTCGTCTGGTGGGAACGGCGGCGCCGGCCGGATTGATCGGCCACGCCGGGGACCTTGCCCGGCTTCGTCGCGGCGGCCTTTGGGGCCCGAATCAAATCGCAGCGCTATCCTGCGTTCCAGTGCTCGCCTCCTCCGGGGCGTCCTGCTGGCCTGCTCTCAGATCCTCGCTGATTTCCTTCAGGACGGCGGAAGCCGAGGCAAGGCGCGCGCGGTCGCGCGGTGAAAGCCGGCCGGTGCCTTCTATCTTGAGGCAATCCATGGCGTAGCGCACCAGCTCCTCGCACCCCAGCAGCGGCGAGCTGTCCGCGTTGTTGGTCGACTCGTCCGGTTTGGCCAGCTGCATGGCGCAGTCCTCCTCGGCCTCAACGCAGCCCGGTGCGCGGAGTTCTCCCGATCCTCCGCCATGCTTAACGGCTTGCTAACGCAGCTCGAACCGCCCCGTCTCGCATTTAGGGCGGGGTGCGAGGACTGGCGCAGGCGAAACCGTCGCGAATGCATTGTCGCCGCTTGACGGCTTTTTCGCCGCAACCTATTGGAACCGGGTGGAACGCCGGGAGTAACGAGGCCTCGTGGCGGAGTGGTTACGCAGAGGACTGCAAATCCTTGCACCCCGGTTCGATTCCGGGCGAGGCCTCCAATCTCCGGGCTCCCGCGCGTCAGCGCAGGGAGCTCGCCGTTCCCGTCTAAATGAACCGCGATGTGGCGCGGCAAGCGGATTGGTTGGGACATGAGCGCTGATTTCTCCGAGCTTCGCGTCAAGATGGTCGATGGCCAGATCCGCACCACCGACGTGACCAGCACGCCGCTGCTCGACGCCATGCTTTCCGTGCCCCGCGAGCTTTTCGTCGACGAACGCCAGCGCAATCTCGCCTACATCGACGAAGACATCCGCATCGCGGACGGCCCCGGCGGCGCGCGATATCTGATGGAGCCTTCGCCGTTGGCCAAGCTGATGCAACTGGCCGAGATCAGTCAGGCTGATTCGGTCCTCGATGTCGGCTGCGGCACCGGCTATGCCTCGGCCATCCTGTCGCGACTGGCGGGCTCCGTGGTGGCGCTTGAAAGTGATTCGGCGCTGGCCGAAACCGCAAAGTCGGTGCTCTCATCGCTGGGCTGCGGCAATGTGACCGTGGTCCAGGGCCCGCTGCCGCAGGGATATGCCGCCAAGGCGCCCTACGATGTCGTCTTCGTCGGCGGCAGCGTCGGCAAAGTGCCGGCGGCGCTGCTCGACCAGCTCGCCGAAGGCGGCCGCCTCGTCGCGGTCGAAGGGCAGGGCAATTCCGGCGTGGCGCGGCTTTTTTTCAAAGCAGGGGGGGTTGTAACCGGTAGACGGGCATTTAATGCGGCAATTAAGCCACTACCCGGGTTCGAACGTGAGCATGCTTTCGAATTCTGAATGATTTGGCCTTGCAGCAGAGGCTTTGTCATGGTCGCTTGCATTTGAACAATCGTTGCTGATCCCAATGGGGGCACTTTGGGCCGAGCGACAGGGAACATTCTGACACGCCGCTCCGGTTCTCTAAGGAGAAGCCGGTGCGGCGTGGTTCCCATGGAAAACGAATGAGGGTTTAATGGTGCCGTCTCTACGCAAGTCACTTTTCACCGCCGTCCTCGTTTCGGCGACCGCGCTTTCCCCGCTGGCCGCCTCGGCCGAAACCATCTCCGGCGCGCTTGCAAAGGCCTATCAATACAATTCCTCGCTGAATGCCTCCCGAGCCGGCGTACGCGTCACCGATGAGAGCGTGGCCATCGCCAAGTCCGGCTGGCGCCCGACCATCACCGGGACGGCCGACACGAATTATGTGAATACCCGTGCCAGCGGCGCCAACGTCAAGACGGGGTCGGCCAGTGTGGGCATCGTCATAAACCAGAACCTGTTCGACGGCTTCCAGACGAGAAACAATGTGGCGGCAGCCGAATCGCGGGTCAAGGCATCCGTCGAAAGCCTGCGCAACACCGAGGAGAACACGCTGTTGAGCGCGGCCACGGCCTATATGGACGTGATTCGCGACCGGCAGATCGCGGTGCTGACGGAGCAGAATCTGCAGTTCCTGACCGAGCAGGCGCGCGCCGCGCGCTCACGGTTCGAGGTCGGCGAAGGCACGCGCACCGACGTTGCGCAGGCCGATGCGTCGCGCGCTTCCGCCGTGGCGTCGCTCAGCGCCGCCCGCGCGCAGGCGCTGGCAAGTGCGGCGAGCTATCACCAGATCGTCGGTGACGAGCCGGGCAAGCTCAGGCCTGCCTCGCCATTGGCCAGGCTGCTGCCGCCGAGCCTCGATTCGGCGATAGCCATCGCCTCGGCCGAGCATCCGGCGATCCTCGCCACCCAGCATCTGGTCGATGCGGCCGCGTTTTCGGTGAAGTCGTCCGAGGGCGCATTGCTGCCGCAGCTTTCCGCATCGGCCGGCATTTCGGAGGATTATCTGCATCGCAATCCCGACCTCCAGGGGAGCAACGGCGGTTCGACCTCGGCCAACATCGGTGCGACACTGACGATCCCGATCTATTCGGGCGGCCGCACCTCGGCGGTCGTGCGACAGAACAAGGAATCGCTTGGCGAGGCCCGCATCCAGGTCGACGTCAGCCGCGACCAGGTGCGCCAGGCCGTCGCCTCGGCGTGGTCGCAATACACCGCCGCGCAGCAGAGCGTCGCTGCCAACAGGCAGGTGATCGACGCCGCTCAACTGGCGCTGAACGGTGTCATCGAGGAACGCAATGTCGGCCAGCGCACCACGCTGGATGTGCTCAACGCGCAGGCCACCGTCATCACCGCCAAGATCAACCAGGCAAATTCCGAGCACGACGTTGTGGTGGCGAGTTATGCCATCCTGTCGGCGATCGGCCGCCTCTCGGCCGAGCGCCTTGCGCTGCAGGCGACGAAGTACAGGCCTGAAGAGCACTACAATGCCGTCAAGGACAAGTGGATCGGCCTGCGCACGCCGGATGGCCGCTAAACTCCACAGATTCGAGTAGTTCTCTCGAAGCGATCCGGCGTTCGATCGAAACGCCGGGTCGCTTCATTGTTTGCGCAACTGCGCCGGCAACTCGTCACATGCTTTTCGACGAATTGCGCTAATCTGTTGAAATCCCACATGTCCCCAGAATGGGGATTCTCGTACGGCGCTCCGTCGGTTACGCTGTCGCCATGATTCGAATCCGGCTTTTACCGGAGCGGAAGTCTGTAACAGGTCACAAGGGCGGCGGATGTGACGATGGCAACGGCAAGCAGCGCACAGCGCGAACCTTCCATGGAAGAGATATTGGCTTCCATCAGGAGGATCATCGAGGACAGCGACAGCGGCCGCAAGCAGCCGGACGATGCCGATGACTTGCGGCAGGATCTGAAGCCGGCGGCGGGCGCTGCTCCCGACGTCGATGCGCTCCGCGCCGAATTGCATGCCGCTCCCGAGGTCAGGAAGCCGGTCACGCTGGCGGAGGTGCAGGCACAGACATCGGCGGCCGAACCAACGGTCGCGCGCATGGAAGCGCCGGAGCGAACCGATCCCGTGGCACCAAGGGCGTCGATGACGCTTGCCGAGGTGAGCGCCCGGATCGCCGCCGAGCCGCTGCCCGCCGAAAGGACCGACAGGCCCGCGACGCCCGAGGCCGGTGCGGCAAGCGATGCCATCGTCGCCGATTGGCGCCGCGAGATCGCAGCGGTCGGCGAGCAGGCGAAGGCGATACCAGGCATTCGCAAGCCGGTTGTTCAGCCCGAAGCGCCGGTGGACGAGCCGATGCCGGAGCCGGCGTTCGAGCGGACCCCTTCGATCGCCGCCCCGGCGAGCACCGACGAGGCGCGCAAGGCGGCGGATGAAACGCCTGCGGCCCGTCCGGCAATCCTTTCCGAGCATACGGGCCGGCAGGTCGCCGCGGCCTTTGGCGAACTCTCCGACGCCTTTGCCAGCCGCAGCAAGAAGACATTCGACGAGATGGCCGAGGAGATGCTGCGGCCGATGCTGCAGGACTGGCTGGACAACAACCTGCCAACGCTGGTCGAGCGCCTGGTGCGCGAGGAGATCGAGCGCGTGGCGCGCGGCGCGTAATGATTTTCCCGGGTCGCCTTAGGTGGCTAGTTGGACACCGCTGCGCCTTCACCCTGGCGCAGGCACGGTAATCTCAGGATCGGCACGTCGAAGGAGGCGGTGGCCGCAATAATAGCTCCGATGATGGCGATTGCCACGACCACGCCGCTCCACGCTTCATATAGGCCCGACCCAAGCATAGAGCCCGCCAACCTCATTGTTCGAACATATCTCGGCAGTCTTTCGGGTCTTCTCCGGGTTGGACTAGGCCCATGCGGGCCAAATAGGTTTCGAGCTTCGCGGTTCGGTCTGCATCAAGAATCGCCATCACACCGATATATCCGTCCGGCCGGATCAGCACACACTCGCCCGGTGCCAGTGCATAAGCATCGCGAAGGTGTCCCCAGGCATCGATGACATCGCCTTGCGGGCCGATGTGGTGGACATGCAGCCCCTTGAGTGGCCCAACCGTCTCTCTCCCGGCTTGATGAACAAGCAGTGTCCAATGCGGCCCTTGCAGCAATTGGAACAGTCGCCATGGTTGCCCCGCCGCGCCCCTGATTTGGGCATCCGGCGCGCGGTCCCCCGCGTGCGGGCCGCTGCTGCGTTCGGCCATTTCCCTGGAGAGCGGCGATTCCGGATAGGCGATATCGAGCTGGCGCACCTCGCGGCCGCGGTGCATTCCACCCTGTTTCTGGGTGTCGAGCAGCCGGGTCGAAAGGCCGAGAACCGATTCTGCGACCGGACGTCGTTCCTGCTCATAGGTGTCGAGCAGGCAATCATCCGCGCCGTCGAGGACGGCGGCAAGTTTCCAGCCCAGATTATAGGCATCCTGCACGCTGGTGTTCAGGCCCTGGCCGCCGGTTGGCGGATGGATATGAGCTGCATCGCCAACGAGGAATACCCGATCGACCCGGTAGCGATCGGCAAGCCGGGCGTTCATCAGGTAGGCCGACGCCCAGGCGACCGAATCCACCCGCACGTCGCCGCGGCCGGTCCGCTCATTAATCAAGCGCCCCAGCTGTTCTGCTGAGAGGTCCACTTCGCCGTCCAGCAGAATGGGTGCCTGAATCTGGAAGAGATCGGTTCCGGCGAGCGGGCAAATCGCGACCATTCGCTCCATGTCACCGTCGTTGAACTGGTGCCACGCATCGCGGTCCAGCCCGGTCAACAGCACATCCGCCACGACCGCACGCACGCCCAGCGTCTTGCCGGGGAAATTCAAGCCGAGCGCGCCGCGCACGAAGCTGTGCCCGCCGTCCGCCCCGACAAGATAGCGTGCGCGAACGGTTTGCTCGCCATTCGGCCCCGCAAGACGTGCCATGACACCGTTCTCACCTTGCTCGAACCCAACCAACTCACATCCGTACTCGACCCTATGGCCTAGTTCTGCCAGCCGCTCTCGCATGATCCGCTCGGTGAGGAATTGCGGAATCATTAGCGCGATGGCGTAAGGCTCTGCCGGCGTCGGATCGGGGCGCTCGCCGGTGTCCTTTTCGATATAGCTGCCGTCATCGCCATACACGCGCATCGGCGGATAGACGCCGCCTGCGGCAACGACCCTGTCGAGAATGCCAAGATCTTCGAAAATCTCCTGTGTCCTCGGCTGGATGCCCTTGCCGCGCGAGCCACGGAAGGGTTCGCTCATCTTCTCAATGAGCTGGAAGGATATACCGCGCCGTGCAAGCTCGATCCCCAGCGTCAGGCCAGCCGCTCCTGCGCCGCAGATGAGCACATCTGCCGCAAAACCGTTTGTCATGTCGATCTCCTTGTGTGTAAAATGCACATAATGGAGAGTCGGAGTGCTGTCAATGAAAAGCGTGAAAAATACACATATTGGGAGTCATCAGATTCGTGAACTCCACGGAGCGCTGATCGAGATTGCCAGCCTTATGAACCGGCCTCAGCGCGATGAGCAGATGGTAAAGGAGGCCGGAATTGCGCTCGACCGCGCACTGTTTCCTCTGCTGGTCGGGATAGAGCGGCTTGGGCCGATAGGGATAGTGGACCTCGCCGACCGGGCTGGCCGCGATTACACCACTGTCAGCCGTCAGGTGGCGAAGCTCGAAAGCCTTGGCCTGGCCGTGCGCCGGCAGAGCGAGACAGACCGCCGCGTGAATGAGGCTGTCGTCACGCCAAAGGGCAAGGCGATGACCGACAAGATCGACGCAGCACGAGAGAGAAACGCTCGCGCCGTTTTCGAAAGCTGGGACGCACACGACATCGACGAACTCGTGCGGCTCATGCGCAAGTTCGCCGAAGCTTTGAAAGAAAAACCAGAGGACTCCAGCGCGTCCTGAGACGTCGCACTATTCCTCGTTTCGTACGACCCGAGCTGGCATTTGGGATTGGGCGGCGTAGGCGTGCAATGCCTCTCCGGCTGGAGCCGGTGACAGTGCCGACGCCACCAGGGATTGTCGCATACGGGACAGACACTATCTGAACGGTGATCCTCTTTCTGTTGTGCCGGTTGCCGAGGCGGCCCCTACGGTTGACTCGGTCAAAGCCTTCCGATTTACACCGGACCAGCAAAAATCCGACAGCGCGGACCATTTTCCCATGCTTGAAAAGACCTACGACGCCAAAACCGTCGAACCGAAGATTGCCAAGGTGTGGGAAGAGGCCGACGCGTTTCGCGCCGGCGCCGGCGCCGAGGAGGGGGCCGAGGCCTTCACCATCGTCATCCCGCCGCCCAACGTCACCGGCTCGCTGCATATGGGCCACGCGCTCAACAACACGTTGCAGGATATTCTCGTTCGCTTCGAGCGCATGCGCGGCAAGAACGTGCTGTGGCAGCCGGGCATGGACCATGCCGGCATCGCCACGCAGATGGTGGTCGAGCGGCAGTTGATGGAAAAGCAGATCCATCGCCGCGACCTCACCCGTGAACAGTTCATCGAGAAAGTGTGGGAGTGGAAAGCCGAATCCGGGGGCGCGATCCTCAACCAGCTGAAGCGGCTCGGCGCCTCGGCCGACTGGTCGCGCGAACGCTTCACCATGGACGAAG
The DNA here is from genome assembly GCF_006442975.2 of Mesorhizobium sp. B2-1-1. Classification (NCBI taxonomy): domain Bacteria; kingdom Pseudomonadati; phylum Pseudomonadota; class Alphaproteobacteria; order Hyphomicrobiales; family Phyllobacteriaceae; genus Mesorhizobium; species Mesorhizobium sp. B2-1-1. The sequence goes on from NZ_CP083954.1 coordinate 3,304,866, forward strand.
GCCTGTCCAAGGCCGTGCTCGAAGTGTTCGTCACGCTCTACAAGGAAGGCCTGATCTACAAGGACAAGCGCCTTGTGAACTGGGATCCCAAGCTGCTCACCGCGATCTCCGATCTCGAGGTCGAGCAGCAGGAGGTCAACGGCAATCTCTGGCACTTCCGCTATCCCGTCGAAGGCGTGGCCTTCGATCCGGAAAACCCGAAGACCTTCATCATCGTGGCGACGACGCGCCCCGAGACGATGCTGGGCGATACGGCCGTCGCCGTGCATCCGGACGACGAGCGCTTCCGGCACCTGGTCGGCAAGAATGTCGTCCTGCCGATCGTCGGCCGCAAGATTCCCGTGGTGGCGGATGAGTATTCCGACCCCGAGAAGGGCTCTGGCGCGGTTAAGATAACGCCGGCGCATGACTTCAACGACTTCGAGGTCGGCAAGCGCCACAAGCTGCCGGCGATCAATATCCTCACCGTCGAGGCGGCGGTAAACCTCAGGGACAACGAGGATTTCCTCGCCGGGCTCGAGGTGACGCCGGAGCGCCAAGCCGTCTGGGATGAACTCAACGGCCTTGACCGCTTTGTCGCGCGCAAGAGGATCGTCGAATTGATGGAAGAAGGCGGCTTCCTCGACAAGGTCGAGCCGCATCGCCACGCCGTGCCGCATGGTGATCGCGGCGGCGTGCCGATCGAGCCGTTCCTGACCGAGCAGTGGTATGCAAACGCCGCCGAACTGGCCAAGCCGGCGATCGCCTCGGTGCGCGAGGGGCGTACCAAGATCATACCCGCGAATTGGGAAAAGACGTACTTCCAGTGGATGGAGAACATTGAACCCTGGTGCATCTCGCGCCAGCTTTGGTGGGGCCACCAGATTCCGGCATGGTATGGGCCGGACGGGCGCGTCTTCGTCGAGAAGACGGAGGAAGAGGCGCTGAGTGCCGCGATCGAATATTATCTGGCGCTCGAAGGACCCTGGAAGGCCTGGGTCGAGGACAAGCTCGAGAATTTCCAGCCGGGCGAAATCCTGACCCGTGACGAGGACGTGCTCGATACCTGGTTTTCTTCGGCGCTGTGGCCGTTCTCGACGCTGGGCTGGCCGGATGAGACGCCGGAGCTGAAAACCTACTACCAGACCGACGTGCTGGTGACCGGCTTCGACCTGATCTTCTTCTGGGTCGCGCGCATGATGATGATGGGCCTGCACTTCATGGACGAGGAGCCGTTCCACACCGTCTACATGCACGCGCTGGTGCGCGACAAGAACGGGCAGAAGATGTCGAAGTCGAAAGGCAACGTCGTCGACCCGCTCGACCTCATCGACGAATATGGCGCCGACGCGCTGCGCTTCACGCTGACGGTGATGGCGGCGCAGGGGCGTGACGTGAAGCTCGACCCGGCGCGCATTGCCGGCTACCGCAATTTCGGCACCAAGCTTTGGAACGCGACGCGCTTCGCCGAGATGAACGAAGTCGCGCGCAACGACGATTTCTGGCTGAACGACGCCAAGCTGGCGGTCAACCGCTGGATCCTGACCGAGCTGACGCGCGCCGCGCGAGAGGTCACGGACGGCATCACCTCATATCGCTTCAACGAGGCGGCGGGGGCGGCCTACCGCTTCGTCTGGAACCTGTTCTGCGACTGGTATCTGGAGCTGCTGAAGCCGGTGTTCATGGGCACGGACGAGGCGGCCAAGGCCGAAAGCCGCGCCTGCGTCGCCTTCGTGCTCGACGAAATCTACAAGCTCCTGCATCCGATGATGCCGTTCATGACCGAGGAACTTTGGGCGCAGACCGCGGGCGAGGGCAAGGAGCGCGCTTCGCTGCTTTGCCATGCCGCGTGGCCGTCGCCGGATTTCGAAGACGCTGAAGCGGCCGCCGACATCAACTGGCTGGTTGATCTCGTCTCCGGCATTCGTTCCGTGCGTTCGGAAATGAACGTGCCGCCGGCAGCCATCGCGCCGCTGATGGTGATCGGAGCCAACACGCTTACCCGCGAACGGCTGGGGCGCCACGCCGCCGCGATCAAGCGGCTGGCGCGCGTCGGCGACATCTCGCAGGTTGACGCCGCACCCAAGGGCTCGGCGCAGATCGTGCTCAACGAGGCAACGGTCTGCCTGCCGCTCGGCAGCCTGATCGATCTCGCCGCCGAGGCCGCGCGCTTGCAGAAAGAACTGGCCAAGGTGACCGAGGAGATCGCACGCCTGCACAAGAAGCTGTCGAACGAAAGATTCGTCGCCAGCGCGCCGGCCGAGATCGTGGAAGCCGAGCGTGAAAAGCTGGCCGAATACCGCGAGGCGCAGGGCAAGCTTTCGGTGGCGCTGGCCAGGGTTCGCGAAGCGGGTTGAGGGCAGATTCGGGAGACTTTAGGGCCCTCTAAAATGGGGTGGCTTTTTGCCTCGAAACCGGCATTCCGTAGCGTTAATGTTGACGTAAACGGAAGTTTTCGCCCCATTGTTGCCATAATGTAACAATGGGGCATTCGACTGCTCAAAACTGATTATTTTTGGCCTTTTTGGCCGATTTTCTCCCGTTTTTCTGAGTGAGACACGCCCGGCGAACCGTTTTTCTGCCTCGCTGCGCTGGTCTGCATTTTGTCCGGAATGCGTCCGGTGGACATGTACATGTACGCCCCAAGAATTCGTTGTTGCACCGTTAACCCGAATTGGTTCTAGCTGGATGCACTGACTATTCGGGGAGGACATCCATGAACAATCTGCGTTTGAAAGCACTGCTGGGGGCAGGGTGCTTTTCGCTGGCTTTGCTGGGGACGGCAATGAGCTCGGCACATGCCGGCGGCCTGGAACGTGGCGGCTACGATATCGACCTGCTGTTTGATCCGGCGCCGTTCGCGACGGACGCGGAAGCGACCTATGTGATGCCGGACCGTAAGTACGAGAATGCGCGTGGTCCCGGCGGAGCCAATCTCGGCCTTGGTACCTCGGCCGACGGAGCCGAGGGCTATTGGGTACCGCGCATAGGAATGAAGGCCCAGGTTGTGCAGGGCGTCGACTGCATGGTCGATTATTCGCAGCCTTGGGGCGCGCATACCGCACCAGGTATGTGGAACGGAGCGCTTTCTAACGTCGAGACTGATATCAAGAGCAACAATTACGCCGGCACCTGTTCCTACAAGTTTGATGCTGGCAAGGGCCAGCTCCGCTTTATCGGCGGGTTGTTCTATCAGGACATTTCAGGCTTCAAGGAAAGCTTGGTCGGTTTTACTCCCCTCGGACAACCGCTGCTTGGTCGTGTCGATCTGGAGGCTAACGGTTGGGGCTGGCGCGCCGGCGTTGCCTACGAAATCCCTGATATCGCGCTCCGCGCCAGCTTGGTCTACAATTCGAAAGTCAAGCTAGACAACATTTCGGGCACACTCACCTTACCAGCTATTCTTGGAGGTTCTCGGCCGATCTATGGCGCAGAGGAGTCGATGCCGGATTCGCTGGAACTGAAACTGCAGTCCGGTATTGCGCCTGACTGGCTGGCCTTCGGCTCAATCAAGTGGGTCAACTGGAGCGTGCTGCAGAGCGTTCCGATCTGTCCAACAATTGCGCCTGGGGCGGCTTGCTTCACGAACGGCCCGGGTCAGGTGACGTCGCTCGACCTGATGTATCGTGACGGCTGGACCGTTTCAGGTGGTATCGGCCACAAGTTCAATGATCAATGGAGTGCCGCCGGTCAATTGACCTGGGATCGTGGCACCTCGCATGGCTATGGTGCGCAGACCGATACGTGGACCCTGGGCGGCGGCGTCGCCTATACGCCGCAGCCCAACATCGAAGTGCGGCTCGCTGGAGCGGTCGGCGTTTTGACCAGCGGCCACTCGGGGACATTGGCTGGTGAGAACGGCTATGTTGCAGGCGAGGATGCCAGCTATGATTTCGGGAATGATCTGATCACGGCGATCTCTGGTGGTGTGAAGATCAAGTTCTAAGTCTCTGTAAAATCAAATGAAAGGCCGGGCAATGCCCGGCCTTTTTCGTTCCGGGGCTGTGGCCGAGCCTGTCGGCCCCAGGGCTGCGTTGCAGATAAACCGCACCAGCTCCGCCTCGTGTCGTTGTGATGTTTTGGCAACACTTTCTGAACAACCCCTGCGCTAGAAGTCAGGCCGACGAAATTGCCCATTTCCCGCCATAAACCCGGCGCACCTCGATCTTGTCTCGGGACACGCGCCAAAAGGCTCGGCGATGGGAGCAGGCCGCACCGCCCTCTTGCGAGGAAGATGTGGGGCAAGGAAGAGTATGGACGCCAAAGTCATCTCCAAGGCTAAGCTCCCCAGCCGCTATGTGACCGTCGGTCCGGCGCGTGCGCCGCATCGCTCCTATCTCTATGCCATGGGCCTGTCGGCGGCCGAGATCGCACAGCCGCTGGTCGGCGTCGCCTCCTGCTGGAACGAAGCGGCGCCCTGCAACATTTCGCTGATGCGCCAGGCGCAAGTGGTCAAGAAGGGCGTCGCGGCCGCCAACGGCACGCCGCGCGAATTCTGCACCATCACCGTCACCGACGGCATCGCCATGGGCCACCAGGGCATGAAGTCGTCGCTGGTGTCGCGCGAGGTCATCGCCGATTCGGTCGAGCTCACCATGCGCGGCCATTGCTACGACGCGCTGGTCGGGCTCGCCGGCTGCGACAAGTCGCTGCCCGGCATGATGATGGCCATGGTGCGGCTCAACGTGCCGTCGATCTTCATCTATGGCGGCTCGATCCTGCCCGGCAGCTACCGCGGCCGCCAGATCACCGTGCAGGATGTGTTCGAAGCGGTCGGCCAGCACTCGGTCGGCACGATCGGCGATGCCGAACTGCTTGAAATCGAGCAGGCCGCCTGTCCCTCGGCCGGCTCCTGCGGCGCCCAGTTCACCGCCAACACGATGGCGACCGTGGCCGAGGCGATCGGTCTGGCACTGCCCTATTCCTGCGGCGCGCCGGCGCCTTATGAAATGCGCGATCGTTTCAACTTCGCCTCCGGCGAAAAGATCATGGAACTGATCGCCAGGAACATCCGGCCGCGCGACATCGTCACGCTGAAAGCACTGGAGAACGCGGCGACGGTGGTTTCGGCCACCGGCGGCTCGACCAATGCGGCGCTGCATTTGCCGGCCATAGCGCATGAGGCCGGCATCAAGTTCGACCTGTTCGATGTCGCCCGGATTTTCGAGAAGACGCCATACATCGCCGACCTCAAGCCCGGCGGCAAATATGTCGCCAAGGACATGTTCGAGGCCGGCGGCATTCCGCTGTTGATGAAGACGCTGCTCGACCACGGCTACCTGCATGGCGATTGCCTGACGGTCACTGGCCGCACTTTGGCCGAAAATATGGAGCATATTGCCTGGAATGAACACCAGGATGTGGTCCGCCCGGCCGACAGACCTATTACCCAAACCGGCGGTGTCGTGGGCTTGAAGGGAAACCTTGCCCCCGAAGGCGCGATCGTGAAGGTCGCGGGCATGACGGAGTTGAAGTTCTCCGGCCCAGCGCGCTGCTTCGATTCGGAAGAGGAATGTTTCGAAGCGGTGACGCATCGCAACTACCGGGAAGGCGAAGTTCTCGTCATCCGCTACGAAGGGCCGCGCGGCGGACCGGGCATGCGCGAGATGCTGTCGACGACGGCGGCACTCTACGGCCAGGGCATGGGTGGCAAGGTGGCGCTGATCACAGACGGCCGTTTCTCGGGCGCGACGCGCGGCTTCTGCATCGGCCATGTCGGGCCGGAGGCAGCCGTTGGCGGTCCGATCGGCCTCATCCGGGACGGCGATGTGATCTCTATAGATGCCGTGAACGGCACGATCGATGTGGCGTTGTCCGATAGGGAACTGGCTGCGAGGGCAAAGAGTTGGAAGGCGCGCACGACCGACTATCAGTCCGGCGCGATATGGAAATACGCACAGACGGTAGGTTCCGCCCGCGACGGCGCAGTCACCCATCCGGGCGGTGCGAAAGAAACACACTGCTATGCGGACATCTGAGTTGTTGAGGTCGTCTGTCCTTCCGGCACTGGTCGCGTTAGCGATCTTTGGCGCCGTCGGCCAGGCCATGGCCTTCGACGACAAGGTGTTCGACGACAAGACCGGCGTGAAGCCGCAGTCGAGCCCCTGGGCGGTGTTCCAGTTCGGTTTCTCCGCCTACAAGAACGGCCACAAGGAACAGGCCGCGGAGGCCTATAAATACGCCGCCGAGAACGGCCAGATCGGCGCTACCTGGAAGCTTGCCCGCATGTATGCCGAGGGTGACGGCGTGGCGCGCGACGATTACGAGGCGTTCAAGTTCTTCTCGGAGATCGTCGATCAGGACGTCGAGCCCGGCTCACCGGAAGAAAGCTACGTTTCCGACGCGCTGGTGGCGCTGGGCGACTATTTGCGCAAGGGCATTCCCGGCAGCCCGGTGACCGAGAACGAAGTGGCGGCCCAGGAATATTACATGCGCGCCGCCGCCAACTACCGCAACCCGAATGCCCAGTTCGAGATGGGGCAGATGTTCCTGAAGGGCGAGGGCGGCGTGAAGGCCAGCGTCAAGCAGGCCGGGCGCTGGTTCCAGCTCGCCGCCGAAAAAGGCCATGCCGGCGCGCAGGCGACGCTTGGCCATCTGTTGTTCCAGAGCGGCAAGATCGTGCGCGGCCTGGCGATGATGACGGCAGCACTCGAACGTGCGGCGCCCGCCGACCAGCCCTGGATCCGCGGCATGCAGGAGGAGGCCTTTGCCGCCGCCGGCGAAGCCGACCGCCGCACAGCGATCTCGCTCGCTGACGACATCCTGACCAAGGGCAACAGCGCCGATCAGTAAGGATGATCTCCCCACGAGGAGATCGCTAATCAGACATTAATTCTCGGTCGGCTCCGGCGGCACCATGCTGGGAGCCGGCGCCGAGATCGGCGTCATCCGCCGGTGCGGCGCCAGCCTGTCTGCCGGGCAGCTGTCCCCGACTTTCGTCCATGAGGTGTTGTTGAGCACCATCTCGCAGCGGGCGAGGTGGTTCTTGTCGGCGATCGTCAGACAGGCGACCTGGCCGACCGGGTAGGATTTTCCATTGGCAAGACATTCCTCGGCGGCGAAAGCCGCCGCAGGGACGGCGACAGCGAATGCCAGGCCGATCGGACAAAGGACAAGTCGTATGGTCATGGGAACCCCAGCCGCCATGATGATCTCCCATCATGCGCCTGATTGTGGCGATACGAGGTCCAGCGCGGGCCCGGGGTCTCCCTCAGGCCGGCAGCAAATCGAGATCGATGGCCACCGGCACGTGGTCGGACGGTTTTTCCCAGGCGCGCACATGCTTTTCGATCGAGGCCGATGAAAACCGGTTGGCGGCCTCGGGCGACAGCAGCAGGTGGTCGATGCGGATGCCGTTGTTCTTCTGCCAGGCGCCGGCCTGGTAGTCCCAGAAGGTGAAGGTGTCGCCCGCATCGGTGACCGAACGCACCGCTTCGGTGAAGCCGAGATTTTTCAACCTGCGGAACGCCTGCCGCGTCTGCGGCTGGAAGAGCGCATCATTCAGCCAGTTCTCCGGGAACTTCGCGTCGACAGGTTCGGGAATGACGTTGTAGTCACCGGCCAGCACCAGGGCTTCCTCCAGCCTCAGCCGCTCCTCGGCCCAGCGCTCCAGCCGTGCCATCCAGGACAGCTTGTAGGAGAATTTCCTCTCGTCATCGATCGGATTGCCGTTCGGCAGATAGAGCGAGGCGACGCGCAATGCGCCCTTGTCGGTCGAGAACACGCCTTCGATGAAGCGCGCATGCTCGTCGGCGTCGTCGCCGGGCAGACCTCTGATGACCTCGTCGAAGCGCAATTTCGACAGCAGGGCGACGCCGTTGAAACCCTTCTGGCCGTGGGTTTCCACATTGTAGCCAAGCGCCTCGATCTCGGCGCGCGGGAACTGCTCGTCGACCGTCTTGATCTCCTGCAGGCAGACGATGTCGGGGGCGCTTTCGGTCAGCCAATGGGTGAGATTGCCGATGCGGGCGCGAATGCCGTTGATGTTCCAGGTGACGATCTTCATGGCGGCCTCAATGTTCTTCCGGGGCAAGACGTTCGACCAGGCCGATCGTATTGCCTGCGGGATCCTTTAGAAAGGCCATCCACTCGCTTTCCCCCGCCGGACCGAACTGGCCCTCGGTGTCGCGATGAACAAGCGTTGGAGGCGCGGTGAAGGGAACGCCCGCAGCTTTCGCGCCGGCGTGGAAATCCTCGAGACCTGATATGTCGAGATAGACGGTTCCGGCCGGAATGCCGTCGGTGAACAGCAGCCGCACGCTGCCGGCCATGATGAAGGCGATGCCCGGCGGATCGTAACGCACATGCACGCTCATCCCGAGCACGTCGCACCAGAAGGCCAGAGTCGCGTCGAGGTCTCGCCCGGCCGAGAGCGCGACCTGACGAACCGCGCCAATGGCAGGCATGTTGTTCCTAAATGGAGAAGCTTGTGCCGCAGCCGCAGGAGGCGACCGCATTCGGGTTGCGGATCTGGAACGACTGGCCCATCAGGTCGTCGACGAAATCAATCACCGACCCGCCCATATAGACCAGCGACAGATCATCGATCAGAACCGTGGCGCCGTCCTTCTCGATGGCGACATCGTCGTCGTTGCGCGCGTCGACCAGATCGAACTTGTAGGAAAAGCCGGAGCAGCCGCCGCCTTCGACGGAAACGCGCAACGCCGTCTTGCCGGCCTCGTCCGACACAATCTTGGCGATCCGCCTTGCGGCGGCATCGGTCATCTCGACTTTCATGGCGGTCTTGGCATCCGCGCCCATGGGCGTCACCTTGCTTTCGGTTTCACATGATAGGTATGAAGCGCGAAGGGCCAAGTCAACCGGCCATAGTCTGGCGGCCATAGTCTAGCGGCCAAAGTCAGGCGGCCAAAGTCAGGCGGCATCGACCATGACCAACGAGTTGGGCGACATCGGATTCGGCTATAGGCCCCGCGCGGCCTATGCCAGCGATCCGGCGCGCTCGCGCGGGCGCCTGTTCGAAGAGGTCGAAAGCCCGACCCGTACGCCGTTCCAGCGCGACCGCGACCGCATCATCCATTCCACCGCGTTCCGCCGGCTGAAACACAAGACGCAGGTCTTCATCGCCCATGAAGGCGATCATTACCGTACCCGGCTGACCCATTCGATCGAGGTGGCGCAGATCGCACGCGCTCTGGCGCGGGCGCTGCGCGGCGACGAGGATCTGGCTGAAGCGGTGGCGCTGGTGCATGATTTCGGCCACACGCCCTTCGGCCACACCGGCGAGGACGCCCTCAACGAGAAGATGGCTGATTGGGGCGGCTTCGACCACAACGCGCAATCGCTTCGCATCGTGACAAGGCTGGAAGCGCGTTACGCCGAGTTCGACGGGCTGAATCTGACCTGGGAAACGCTGGAAGGCCTGGTCAAGCACAATGGTCCGCTGACCGATGCCAACGGCAAGGGCCTGAAGGGTCCGGTGCCGCAGGCGATCCGCGACTATTCGGAACTGCACGACCTCGAGCTCGACCGGTTCGCCGGCATCGAGGCGCAGTGTGCTGCCATCGCCGACGACATCGCCTACAACACGCACGACATCGACGACGGCCTGAGGGCGGGGCTGCTGACGCTGGACATGCTGAAGGCCGTCTCGCTGCCGGGCACAATCCTGGAGGGGGTGCGCGCGCGCTATCCCAATCTCGACGAGGTGCGCACCGGCCACGAGCTGATGCGGCGCCAGATTACGGCCATGGTCGAGGACGTGATCAGGTCGACCACCGCCAATCTGGAACGCACCGGGCCGCGGAGCGCCGATGCGGTGAGGGCGGCGGGCGAGACGATGGTGACCTTTTCCGCCGAAATGGCCGTCGCCGAGAAAGAGCTGAAGGCCTTTCTCTACAAGCACCTCTACCGGCACAAGGAAGTCATGCGCGTGCGCGCCGATGCGGAGCGGATCGTCAGGGACCTGTTCGACGTCTATTTCGCCGACCCGCGCGCTATGCCGGACGGCTGGCGCGAGGGGCTCGACCGGGCCGAGGATCGCATCAAGGCGCGCAGCGTGGCCGACTTCCTGGCGGGGATGACCGACACCTACGCGCTGAAGGAACACCGGCGTTTGTTTGACCATACGCCGGATTTGAGCTAGGGCGGGCTCGATTTTGCCGGCCAACAAGCCGGATTCCCTGCAAAGCCGCCAGAGTCATACCCATGAACATCTTCGCCGACTTCACCGCGCGAATCATAAAAGCCGTCGAAGCGCTTGATCTGAAAGACAGTGACGGTGTTTCGCCCGATCTGTCGCGCATCGCCGTCGAGCCGCCGCGCGATGCCAGCCATGGCGATCTCGCGACCAATGCGGCGATGGTGCTGGCCAAGCCCACCGGCCAGAACCCGCGGGTGCTGGCTGAGCGCCTGGCGCTCGCGCTGCGGGACGACAAGGATATCGCGGCCGCCGAGGTTGCTGGCCCGGGCTTCGTCAATTTGCGGCTCAAGGACGGTTTCTGGCAGGCACATCTCACGACGCTTCTGGGCGAGGGCCGCAATTACGGCCGCTCCAGCATCGGCGGCGGCAGGAAGGCCAATGTGGAATATGTATCGGCCAACCCGACGGGGCCAATGCATGTCGGCCATTGCCGTGGTGCCGTCGTTGGCGATGCGCTTGCCAATCTGATGGCCTTTGCCGGTTATGACGTGACCAAGGAATATGTCATCAACGACGCCGGCTCGCAGATCGACGTTCTCGGGCGCTCGGTGATGCTGCGTTATCGCGAAGCGCTTGGCGACGAGGTCGGCGAGATCCCGGCCGGGCTCTATCCAGGCGACTATCTGGTCCCGGTCGGGCAGGCGCTGGCCAAGGAATTCGGCCGGTCCTTGCTGCAGATGCCGGACGAAGAGGCGCTCGCCATCGTCAAGGACCGCACCATCGACGCGATGATGGCGATGATCCGCGAGGATCTGGCGCTGCTCAACGTGCATCATGACGTGTTCTTCTCCGAGCGCACGCTGCACGCCGACAATGCCAGGAAGATCCGCTCGGCGATCAACGACCTGACGCTGAAGGGCCATATCTACAAAGGCAAGCTGCCGCCGCCCAAGGGCGAGAGGCCGGACGACTGGGAAGATCGCGAACAGACCCTGTTCCGTTCGACGGCGGTCGGCGACGACATGGACCGGGCGCTGGTCAAGTCGGATGGCTCGTTCACCTATTTCGCCGCCGACGTCGCCTATCTCAAGGACAAGGTCGATCGCGGCTTCGTCGAACTGATCTACGTGCTCGGCGCCGATCATGGCGGCTATGTCAAGCGGCTGGAAGCGCTGGCGCGGGCGATCGCCGGCGACGAGGTGAAGCTCACGGTTCTTCTGTGCAACCTGGTAAAGCTGTTTCGCGATGGCGAGCCGGTGCGCATGTCCAAGCGGTCCGGCGATTTCGTGACGCTGCGCGAGGTTGTGGAGGAAGTCGGCCGCGACCCCATCCGCTTCATGATGCTCTATCGCAAGAACGATGCGCCGCTCGATTTCGACTTCGCCAAGGTGACCGAGCAGTCCAAGGACAATCCGGTGTTCTATGTGCAGTACGCTTCGGCGCGCTGCCATTCGGTATTCCGGCAGGCGAGCGAGCAGTTGGGAGAGGCCAATTTCGATCGCAACAGTCTGGCGGCTGCCGTGGCGTTGCTGACCGACGAAGGCGAGATCGGCCTGATCAGGAAACTCGCTGAATATCCACGGTTGATCGAGTCGGCGGCACTTGCGCTCGAGCCGCATCGGCTGGCATTCTACCTCTACGATCTGGCCTCAAGCTTCCACGGGCACTGGAACCGCGGCACCGATAATCCGGACTTACGTTTTGTTAAGGTTAACGACCGACAATTGACGCATGCCAGACTAGGGCTGGTGCAGGCTGTTTCGGATGTCTTGACGTCCGGCCTGACGCTGATCGGCGCCGCGGCGCCCACCGAAATGCGTTAGGTTTGACTAAAAAACCTGTCACCTTTTGCCCACATTGCGCTGGTAAGGGCCAACCCTGCGCGACGTCCATGGCGTCCGAATGAGTGCGAGTTCGGGAACAATAATGGCAGACAGAACCCAGCTGAGAATAGCCGACAACAACGACATCGCCAACGATGATCCGTTCGCGGAACTGACCAGGATCATGGGGTTCGACCCGCGCCAGCCGGTCAAGCCACAGGCGCCCGCCCAACCGAAAGCCGCCGCTGACCAGCAGGCGCAGGAGGTCGATTTCGACATCGATCTCGAAAAGGAGTTGATGGGCGACTTCGACTTTGCCGAAGGCAACGCCGCGACGGTCGCCGATGTTGATGAGCCGGCGTTCGACGCCGCCGCTACCGACGGCATGGATGACGAACTCGCCATGGCGTTCGACGACATGCAGCTCGACGATGAGCATGGTGCCGACGACGCTGTTGCCGAGGCCGCGCCAACCGTCGATGCCGCTTTCGATACGGATTTCGACGATGCGGTAGCCAGCTCTCTCGATGGCGTTTCGCCGCTCGATGACGATCTGCCCATGGCGGACGAGCTTGCGGCATCGCTCGATCAGGACTTCCGGCTTGATGACGCGACCGATGCGGCCGAGCCCGCCTTGACCGCCGAAGTGGCGGAGCCTGTCGCGGAGCCTACCGTCGACCATGAATTCGACGATGGCTTTGCCCTTTCGCTCGAAGACGAACTGATGCTCGATGGTCACGTGGCGGAGCAGCAGCCTGAAGCGGCCGCGGCTCCGGTCGAGCCTCCCGTCGAGGCGGCGCTGAACGCGAACCATGCGGTTTCCGAAGAGGATTTTGGCGATCGCTTTGATGACGCCACGGCTTTCGACGACGGGCTGGCGGATATCGATTTCGATCTGGCTGCCGATCACTCGGTCGCGACCGATGCGCCCGTGGCTGCGGAGACGGATGCGCTTGACGCGCATGACGTGACCGCCGAGACGGCAGATGCGCACGAAATGGAGGACGTGTTCGCCGAGGCGACGGATGCGGAAGGCGAGGCGGCAGACCTGGCCGCCGATGAGCCGCTGGACGATGCTTTCGAGCAGGATTTCAACGACGCGCTTGCCGAAGCGACGGACGAGCCGGCCGCTGAGCCTGTGGCTGCCCCCGTTCATCCGGCCGCCCCGGCTATGGCCGAACCGGTGCATGCCGCCGCCGACGAGCGTAGCCTTGAAGACGAGTTGAACGCGCTGTTGGGCGCCATGAGCGCACGCTCGGCGCCGGTGGCCGAGGAGGAGGTAGCGGTTCAGCAGCCTGTCGCCGCGACCGCGAAACCCGACGAAGAACCGACGGCCGGTGACCTCGACTGGAACCTGGACGAACCTGCGGCGACGCAGCAGCATCAGGCGGTCTCGACCGCTGACGTCGATCTTGACGATCTCATGCTCGATGAGCTTCAGGACCAGGACCTCGGCGCGCATGCCACTGTCTCTGGAGACGATGATTTCGAAGCGGAACTCGCCGCAAGCATCGACCTGGCCGAAGGAATCGACCGGGATGAAGACCTCGCCGCGGATTCCGCCGCGCCGGAAACTTTCCGCGACGATCCCCTCGATTGGCTGACGACGCAGTCCACTCCGCCCGAGCCGGCCCGCTCGTGGAGCCGGGTTACGCCGGTCCCGCAGCCGCAACAGGCGAGTTTTACCGCCCAGCCGATGGCTTCGGCGGCCCCCATGGCGGCGCCGGCTGCCGCGATCCCGACCTATCGTGCGGCCGAGCCTGCCGCTTATGCGGCGCCGGCCGCCGCGCAGTGCGAGCAGTCCGCGTTCGATGACGAGATGCCTGACGTCGAGACCGTCGATGTGCCGGAGCGCGTCGTGGCGCTTCAGGATGATCTCGACATTCCGGAATTGCACTTCGAAGAGGACGAGCCGGCCGCGCCCGGCTACGACGATCTCGACGCCGAATTCTCCAATCTGCTGACCGAGATGAATACAGTGGATGTCGCTGCGGCTCCCGCAAACGCCAGCGCGCCCTATGCCGACGACTCCTACAATCCCGGCTTCAAGTCGGGATACGATGCCTTTGAACAGGGCTATGAGGCGCTCAAGCCGGGCTATGAGGGGCTCAAGCCGGGCTATGAGGGGCTCAAGCCGGGCTATCAGCCCGAGGCCCGCACCTACGCGGCACGGCCGGCGGAAATGTCTGCCCGCGCGACAGCGCCGGCAGGCTATGCCGACGCCACCAACGGCTTCGACGTCGACGACTTGCCCGGCAGCCAGCCGGTTTCACAGGCCGACGATTTTGCCGTCGACGAGCTCGACTACGATCCCGAGCTGGACGAGGCGATGTCGGTTCCTGGTCTCGCCGAACGCGAGGCCGGCGGGTCGCCGCGCAGGCGCGGCCTGCTCATCGCCGCCATTGTCGGTGCAGTCGTTGTCACCGGAGGCCTCGGCGCCTTCGCGCTGTCTCCGGGCGGCCAGGGCGGCAGTGACGCCCCGGTCCTGGTCAAGGCGGACAATGCACCGATCAAGGTCAAGCCGGAAAACCCGGGCGGCGCCGTGGTGCCGAACCAGGACAACAAGGTCTATGACGCGGTCGCCAAGGGCGCCAAGCCCGCCGAGCCGGTCCAGCAGAAGCTCGTCACCAATGTCGAGGAACCGGTGGATGTGGCGGCGAAAGATCCGGCTCGCGCCGTCGATCTCTCGCCCGACCAGACCGCAGCCGACATGGCGGACGGCGACGGCGGCGATGCTCCGACTGCCGTTGCGGCGCCGGCCAACAACGCCGCGCCCGCAGCCAAGTCGGAGGACCGCATCGCGCAGGTTCTGCAGGATGTCGACAAGGGCGCAAATCCCGACGTCGTCGCCGTGGCGCCGCGCAAGGTTAGGACCATGGTGGTCAAATCGGACGGGTCGCTGGTGCCGCGTGAGGATCCGGCGCCCGCCGCACCGAAAGTGGCTGCCGTGGAGCCGGTCGATCCGGCGCCGCAACATGTCGCGCCGTCGGCTCAGGCCGATGCCGACCAGACCGGCACGGTGGCGCCGGACGCCGCGCAGGCGGACGACGAGCCAGCCCTGAAACCGGTGGCCGAGCCCAAGGCGGAAGCCAAGGCCCAGTCGGCCAACACGCCGGCCAAGGTTCCGGTCGCGCCGCAGCGCCCGTCCGACCAGCCGGTCGACGTGGTCGGCGAGGTCAAGCCCGATCAGGTTGCCTCCATCAGTCCCGCGGCGCCCTCGACCGGCGGCGGTTCGTGGTCGATGCAGATCGCCTCGCAGCCGACGGTCGAAAGCGCGCAGTCGACCTATCAGGATCTGCAGCGTCGCTATGGTGGCGTGCTTTCCGGCCGCACCGCCAACATCGTCAAGGCGGAGATCGCCGGCAAGGGGACTTTCTACCGCGTCCGCGTGCCCGCGCAGTCGCGCAACGATGCCATCAATCTGTGCACCAGCTACAAGGCTGCCGGCGGCAACTGCTTCGTGTCGAGGTAGTCATTCACCTCCCGTGTCGGAGGAGAGCAGTTTGAAAACCGGCGCGGCCTCAACGCCGCGCCGTTTTCTTTTTGCACTTTTCGACGTGATTCCCTTTGGCCGCGGAAGATTCTAGACTCGTCGGCATGACCGAATCAAAATCCATGATCCTCGGCTGTGCCGGGAAGTCGCTCACCCGCGAAGAAATCAGTTTCTATCGCAATGAATGCCCGTGGGCCTTCATCCTGTTTGCCCGCAACATCAGCGAGACCGAGCAGATCCGCGATCTGGTCGCCGAGATGCGCGACTGCATCGGACGCCCGGACGCGCTGGTGTTCATCGACCAGGAGGGCGGCAGGGTGCAGCGGCTGCGGCCGCCTCTGGCGCCGAACTATCCAGCCGGCGGCGCGCTCGGTGCGCTGTGGCGCGACGACCATGACGCCGGAGCCCGCGCCGCCTGGCTGATGGCGCGGCTGCACGCTTTCGACCTTCTGCGCTACGGCATCACGGCGGATTGCCTGCCGGTGCTCGACGTGCCGATCGAAGGGGCGAGCGACGTCATCGGCGCGCGCGCCTATGGCAAGGAGCCGCGCCCGGTCATCGAGCTCGGCCGCGCCGCGGCGGAAGGCCTGATGTCTGGCGGCGTGCTGCCGGTCATGAAGCATATTCCCGGCCATGGCCGGGCTTTCGCGGACACGCATTTCGAACTGCCTGTCGTCGACGCTTCGATGAGCGAGCTGCAGCGGCACGATTTTGCGCCGTTCAGGGAACTCAACCACCTGCCGATGGCCATGACCGCGCATGTCGTCTACAGCGCGATCGACCCGAAAAACCCGGCAACCACCTCCGGCAAGGTCATCGACGAGATCATTCGCCGCGAGATCGGCTTCGATGGGCTGCTGATGAGCGACGACACCTCGATGAAGGCACTTTCTGGGGATTTCCCGACAAAGGCGGCCTCGATCCTTGCGGCCGGCTGCGATCTGGTCCTTCACTGCAACGGCGTTTTCGAGGAGATGGCGGGCACCGCATCGCGAACCAAAGGGCTTGAGGGCAAGTCGCTTGAGCGTGCAAACCGGGCAATGACCTATATAGAAAAACGCGACGCGGCTGAAGAAACCGAGATACGCGCCGAATTCGCCACCTATTTCGATGCGGTGGCCTGACAGAGGGAAGAACGGGACGTGGCGGAAGCATTGGAAAGCAAGGCCGGGAAGGCCGCACCGATGGACCGCCTGTGGGCCGAAAGCGATGATTCCCGGCTGACCGGCGATCCGTCGCTGGTCGTCGACGTCGCAGGATTCGAAGGCCCGCTCGATCTTCTGCTGCATCTTGCCCGCAACCAGAAGGTCGATCTCGCGCGCATTTCCATCCTGGCGCTGGCCGAGCAGTATTTGGCCTTCGTCGAGACGGCGAGGGCACTGAGACTTGAGCTCGCCGCGGACTATCTGGTGATGGCGGCGTGGCTCGCCTTCCTCAAATCGAAGCTTTTGATCCCGAAGCAGCCGGGCGAGGAAGGCGAAAGCGGCGAGGAACTGGCGGCGGTGCTGCAATTCCGGCTCAAGCGGCTGGAAGCCATGCGCGATGCATCGGCGCGGCTGGTCAACCGGAACCGGCTCGGCCGCGACGTGTTCGCGCGCGGCATGCCGGAAATGGTCATCATCGAGAAGCGCAATGCCTATTCGGCGTCGCTCTACGATCTGCTCACCGCCTATGCCCAGCAGCGCCAGAAGCAGGCAATCACCAATGTCACGATCGCCAGGCGCGGCGTCTGGTCGCTCAAGGACGCCCGCGATATCCTGACAAGGCTGATCGGCTCGCTGCAGGACTGGACGGCGCTCGACAGTTTTCTCGTCCGATATCTGTCCAGCCCGGAAGAGCGGCGCACCGCGATCGCCAGCTCGTTCGCGGCGACACTGGAACTCGTGCGCGAGGGCAAGATGGATGTGCGGCAGGACGAGGTGTTCGCGCCGATCTATCTGCGCGACCACCGCGCACCGGCAATCAAGGCAGTCGAGGTGGCATCATGAGCGAACGCGCCAACGCTTCGGTTGTCCCGTTCAAGATGGACAACGAACCGGAGGAGGGCGAGATCGACCAGGCTTCGGTTCAGAATCCGGCCCAGAATCCGGCGCAGAATCCCGCCGAGCGGCTGCATATGGCGGAGGCGGTGCGCATGGCCGAGGCGATCGTTTTCGCCAGTGCCGAGCCCGTCAGCGAAAAGCAGTTGGCCGCGCGCCTTCCCGATGGCATCAACATCGCGCTCGCGATGGCCGAGCTGCAGCAGATCTATGCGCGGCGCGGCGTCAACCTGGTGCGGGTCGGCGATGCCTGGGCGTTTCGCACCGCCGGCGATCTCGCCTTCCTGATGAGCCGCGACACCGTCCAGCAGCGCAAGCTGTCGCGCGCGGCGCTCGAAGTGCTGGCGATCATCGCCTATCACCAGCCGGTGACGCGCGCCGAGATCGAGGACATCAGAGGCGTCGAAACCTCGAAGGGCACGCTGGATACGCTCTTGGAGACGGAATGGGTACGCATGCGCGGCAGGCGCAAAACGCCCGGCCGTCCCGTGACCTATGGCACCACCGAAACCTTCCTCGACCATTTCGCGCTCGAGGAAATCCGCGATCTCCCCGGCATGGAGGAGTTGAAGGGTGCCGGCCTGCTTTCGGGCCGCATGCCTTCGAATTTCTCCATTCCGCAGCCGCCGGCGGACCCGGATGTACTGACCGAGGACGAGGATCCGCTGACGGATATCGATCTCGAGGAACTCGGCCTGCTGACGCCGCGCGTCACGGAAGATTGACCGCAAGCCTCTGTTCCTGGAGGCTTTCCCGGGCTAGATGCGCCGATTGGTAGCGGACCGCATTGCGGAAAATGCGTGACATCCGACACCCTTTCATAAACTCTGTCGCGGTTGTGTTTGAATCCCAACGCGAAAACGCATAGATCATCGGCAGGGAAACCATTCGAGAGAGAGTTGCTATGGGTTCATTTTCGATTTGGCACTGGATGATCGTGCTGGTCATCGTGCTTCTGGTGTTCGGCCGCGGCAAGATACCCGAGCTGATGGGCGACATGGCCAAGGGTATCAAGAGCTTCAAGAAGGGCATGGCCGACGACGACGTTGCCGACGACAAGCGTACCGTCGAACATCGCGCCGACGAAACCGTTTCGGCAGCGAAGGAAAAGGCCAGCAAGAGCTGAGCCAAGGGTTGTTGCTTTTGTGTGTGTCGTTGTCCCAGAACCGCTTCGCACTTTTGGGCGGCATGCATTAGTCGGAACGGATAGCCATGTTTGAAGTCGGCTGGACCGAAATGCTGGTGATCGCGATCGTTATGATCGTGGTCGTCGGGCCGAAGGATTTGCCCAACATGCTGCGCACCTTCGGCCGCACGACGGCGAAGCTGCGTGCCATGGCGGCCGATTTCCAGAAGCAGTTCAACGAGGCGCTGAAGGAAGCGGAGCTCGACGACGTCAAGAAATCGGTCGACGAGCTAAGGGGGCTCAGCCCGGTTGCCGAGATCAGGAAACAGCTCAATCCGTTCGAGCAGGCGGCCGCCGATGTACGTTCCGGCGTCGACGCGGCGATGAAGCCGAAGCCGGCCGTCGATACGGCAGCGCCCGCCGGCTCGGTGCCGCAGGCGGCCGAACCGTTGAAGAACGGCGCGACCACCATGCCGGGGCCCACTGAACCCGATACCGCGCCGGCCGCGCCGATCTTCCCAGTCATGACCGATGAATCGGTGGTGGCGTCCTCAGCGCCGACAGAGCTGGCGCCAAAGACACCTGCGGCAGGGAAAGCGGCCAAGCCCGCCAAGGCTTCGGCGAACGGCGCGAAAGCTTCCACGCCTGCGAAAGCGGCGACCGCCAAACCCGCGCCAGCACCCAAAGCGCCGGCGAAGCCCGTGGCGGCGTCAAAGGCTGCCAAACCGGCAGCAGCCAAGGCGGCGACGACCAAGGCCGAGGCGAAACCGGCTCCAGCGAAGAAGTCAGTGGCCAAAAAGACGGCGGGAGCCGCCAAGTGAGCGTTTCGGACAAGGAAAAGGACGAGATCGAGAAATCCTCGGCGCCGCTGATGGAGCATCTCATCGAGTTGCGCCGCCGGCTGATCTGGTCGCTCGGCGGCTTCTTCGCCGCGTTCCTGGTCTGCTTCTTCTTCGCCAAGAAGCTGTTCAACCTACTTGTCGTGCCATTCAAATGGGCGACGCAATGGGCGGGGCTCGACCCGCACAAGGTCGAGCTGATCTATACCGCGCCGCAGGAATTCTTCTTCACGCAGGTCAAGCTCGCCATGTTCGGCGGCATGGTGATCGCCTTTCCGCTGATCGCCACGCAGATCTACAAGTTCATCGCGCCCGGCCTCTACAAGAACGAACGCAACGCCTTCCTGCCGTTCCTGATCGCGTCGCCAATCCTGTTCCTGATGGGCGCCTCGCTGGTCTATTTCTTCTTCACGCCGATGGTGATGTGGTTTTTCCTCGCCATGCAGCAGTCGGGCACCAACGACCAGGTGCAGATTTCGCTGCTGCCGAAGGTGTCGGAATATCTCAGCCTGATCATGACGCTGATCTTCTCCTTCGGCCTGGTATTCCAACTGCCGGTGGTGACCAGCCTGATGACGCGCGTCGGCATGCTGTCATCCAAGGCGCTGGCCGAGAAGCGCAAATGGGCGATCGTCATCGCCTTCGTCGTCGCGGCGGTGCTGACGCCGCCCGACCCGATGAGCCAGATCGGCCTCGCCATCCCGACCATCCTGCTCTACGAGGTCGCCATCTGGTCGGCGCGGATGATTGAACGCAGCCAGGAGCGCGAGCGCCTGGCGCGGGAGAAGCAGCAATCCGAGGAAGAGGTGGCGGAAAAGCCGGCAGACGCATCCTCCACATAGGGCAGGCGCGTCGCCCCTGCGGGCTGCCGGCCTCGGAATCGGTGCGCGGCCCGGTGCCGATAGGAATTTTTTCTTGACTTGGTGCCCGCCGCTATGGTACATATTCGGTTATGGTGCTGATTTGCGCCAACGACCCGCCGCCGAGGCGGGTTTTTTATTTCTGGACTGTCGCGCTATCCCTCACCACTCGAAAGCGGGCTCGCGGCCCCTGCCGTCAGCAAGCCCGATCTTGCATCGATCAGAGATGCGGTTTACCCCCTCTGGCCTGAAACGCATCGCGAAACCGACGATGCGTTTCAGGCTATATTCTTGGAGCATATCGTAGCGCAAACCGCCGCGCGCTTTGGCGGCAAGCTACCGCAGGAGCTTTCAGACCATGCTTGACATCAAATGGATTCGCGACAACCCGAAGGCCCTTGTCGAGGCGCTGGTCAAGCGCTCGTGGTCGGTCGAGGAAGCGCAGTCCACCGTCGATGACCTGATCGCCAGGGACGAGGCGCGGCGCGAACATGTCACCGAGCTGCAGACCAAGCAGGAACGCCGCAACGCCGCCTCGAAAGAGATCGGCAACGCCATGCGTTCGGGCGATGCCGCCCTTGCCGAAAAACTGAAAGCCGAAGTCGGCGAGATAAAAACCTTCATCCAGAACGGCGAGGCGCGCGAGCGCGAGCTCGACAAGGCGCTGAACGACGCGCTGGCGGTGCTGCCCAATGTGCCGCTCGACGATGTGCCGGTCGGCAAGGACGAGCACGACAACGTGGTCAAGCATATCGTCGGCAAGGTGCCGACCCGCCCGAACTGGGTGAAGGAGCATTTCGAGATCGGCGAAGCGCTCGGCATGATGGATTTCGAGCGTGCGGCAAAGCTGTCGGGCTCGCGCTTCACCGTGCTGAAGAGCGGGCTGGCGCGGATGGAACGCGCGATCGGCCAGTTCATGCTCGACCTGCACACGACCGAGCATGGCTATGAGGAAGTCATCCCGCCGCTGATGGTCAAGGACGATGTTCTTTTCGGCACCAACCAGCTGCCGAAGTTCGAGGAGGATCTGTTCTTCACGCCGCATGGGGACGGCAGGCTTGGCCTGATCCCCACCGCCGAAGTGCCGCTCACCAACCTCGTGCGCGAGGAGATCACCGCCCATGAGAAACTGCCGCTGCGCTACACCGCGCTGACGCCGTGCTTCCGCTCGGAGGCCGGCTCGGCAGGGCGCGACACGCGCGGCATGCTGCGCCAGCACCAGTTCTACAAGGTCGAGCTGGTGTCGATCACCGATCAGGAGTCCTCGCTCGCCGAGCATGAGCGGATGACCGAGTGTGCCGAGGAAGTGCTGAAGCGGCTCGAATTGCCGTTCCGCACCATGGTGCTGTGCACCGGGGACATGGGTTTTGGCGCGCGAAAAACCTATGACATCGAGGTGTGGCTGCCCGGCCAGAACGCCTATCGCGAAATCTCGTCCTGCTCTGTCTGCGGCGATTTCCAGGCCAGGCGCATGGAAGCCCGCTACAAGGACAAAGACGGCAAGGGCAACCGCTTCGTCCATACGCTGAACGGCTCAGGCACGGCTGTCGGGCGCGCACTTATCGCCGTCATCGAAAACTACCAGAACGAGGATGGCAGCGTAACCATTCCTGAAGTGCTGCGGCCTTATATGGGCGGGCTGGAAAAGATCGAATCGAAATAATGCGTATTCTCCTGACCAATGACGACGGCATTCATGCCGAGGGCCTGGCGTCGCTCGAGCGCGTCGCGCGCACATTGTCCGACGATGTCTGGGTGGTGGCGCCGGAGCAGGACCAGTCCGGCTATGCGCACTCGCTCTCGATCTCGGAGCCGCTGCGGCTGAGGAAAATCGGCGAGAAGCACTTTGCCGTGCGCGGCACGCCGACCGACTGCGTCATCATGGGCGTGAAGAAGATTCTGCCCGGCGCGCCCGACCTGATCCTGTCGGGCATCAATTCCGGCGCCAACATCGCTGACGACGTCACCTATTCGGGAACCGTCGCCGGCGCGATGGAGGGCGCGTTGCTCGGCATACGCTCGATCGCGCTCAGCCAGGGCTACAGCACTATCGGCGAGGACCGCGTCGTTCCCTACGAGACCACCGAGGCGCTGGCGCCGGCGCTGCTCAAGAAACTCGTCGCGACGCCGCTGCCGGACGGCGTGCTGCTCAACGTCAATTTTCCGAACTGCCTGCCTGAAGAGGTCGCCGGCACGGTGGTCACCTCGCAGGGCAAGCTCGTACACAGCCTGTGGGTCGAGGAACGCCGCGATGGGCGCGGGCTGCCGTACTACTGGCTGCGCTTCGGCCGCGAACCCGTCGAGGGCAAGCAGGGCACCGACCTTTTTGCGCTGCGCAATCGCCTGGTGTCGGTGACGCCGTTGCAGCTCGACCTCACAGCGCATGAGATTCGTGACCAGCTGAGCAAGGCCCTTGCATGAACCTGCCGATCGATGACCGAGAAGGATTTGCCGCCTTCCTGCTGCGCCTGCGCGGCAGGGGGACCGTGCCGAAGGCGCTGATCGCGGCCTTCGAGGCGACACCGCGGCGCGGCTTCCTGGCCGCCCAATTCCATTCCATCGCCTGGTCGGACCGCATGCTGCCGATCGAATGCGGCGAAGCGATCGAGGGCGCGGACATGCAGGCGGCGGTGATCGCCGCACTCGCCATCGAAGTCGGGAATCGCGTGCTCGAGATCGGTACCGGCTCCGGTTATACGGCAGCGGTGATGTCGCGCCTGTCAGGCCGGGTTGTCACCATCGACCGCTACAAGACGCTGGTCGAACAGGCGCGGCAGCGCTTCGAGGCGCTCGGCATCGGCAACGTCATCGCGCGCCAGGTGGATGGTTCCTCCGGTTTGGCCGCAGAAGGCCCGTTCGACCGGATCGTCGCCTGGGCCGCCTTCGACAGCCTGCCGCGTTTCCTGCTCGACCAGTTGTCGAGCGGCGGCATCGTGATCGCGCCGATCGGACCGGAGGAGGGCGAGCAGGTGCTGGCCAAGCTCACCAAGGTCGGCAGCCGTTTCGAGCGCGAGGATATCGGCCTCGTGCGCCTGCAGCCGGTATTGCGCAGCCTGGCGGCCGTTATCTAGGGATTGTCCATGTCAGCCGGCCTGCAACGGCGGCTGCGCGTGCCTCTATATGGGCAGTCTGGGCGGCCTCAAATATTTTAAGAAATTTTGCGTCTGATTCTAAGGGGTTAACCGACCAGTAACATTAACGCGCTTTAATCCTGTCCAGTTGGTGCAGAGTTTGTGCGGGTTAGTGCGATGCAACTCAGTGTTTTGAAGGCAAACAATCGCAATTTGGCGCGGGGCTGCGCTGTTCTCATGATCGCGGGTGCCGCGGCTGGGTGCAGCTCGCAAGTGTCGCGGTTCAACGGCGTCGACGACGTCTTCACCTCCTCGACAAACAATCAGCGCGCCATCATCAACAAGCAGGATGCCGTGCAGCAGCCCTATCCGGGGGATGTCGCGGCCGCGCCGCTCGATGGCAGCCACACGCAGTCGGTCAGCCGCTCCAGCCTCGAACCGGTGTCGACGCGGCCGCTGCCGCCACCGGTCGCCCAGGCGCAGCCCGCTCCCGCGCTGGCACCCGCCGCCAATCCGGTGCGTGTTGCATCGGCGCCCGCTCTGGTGCGCCCGGCACCGCATGTCGACCGGACGGCGACCGGCACGGTTGCTCCCGCGGCCAAGCCCTTCAAGGATGCCCAGCCCGACGCCAAGGCAGCCGGCACGGCGCATGCCACCGAAATCGTCGTCAGGGACGGTGAAACGATCTCCGGGCTGGCGCAGCACTACAAGGTGCCGGCCGACGTGATCATGAAGGTCAACGGGCTGAGCGCGACCAAGGGGCTGAAGACCGGCCAGAAGATCATCATTCCGGCCTACGCCTATTCCAGCAAGGCCGAGCCCAAGATGGCCGATGCCAAGCCCGCTAATGGCAAGCGCGACGTGCCGGCCACCGCGCCGGAAAAGGTTGCCGTGCTGCCGCAGCAGCCGAAGCTCAAGGAGGGCAAGTCAGCCGCGCAGGTCGATGCTTCGGCCGCGGCGAACAAGCCCAAAGACAGCAAGCCCGCGCCGCAAATTGCCGCCGCCGCGCCCAAGGCCGGCGCCGGCGCCTATACGGTGCAGTCGGGCGATACGCTTTCCTCGATCGCCAGGAAGACTGGCGTCGGGGTTGTCGCCATCAAGCAGGCGAACGGCATGCAGGACGGCTTGCTGAAGATCGGCCAGACGCTGAAGGTGCCGGCCGGCGGAACGGCCACGGTGGCCGCCGCAAAGCCGGCGACGGTAGACCCGGTGACGACAGCCACGACGCAGCCGACGGCCAAGACGACGCCGTCGCAAACGCTGGCTTCCTACACGCCGCCGAAGAAGGACGCCAAGGTCATCCAGCAGGCCGAGGATGACGACGCTGTGGCGCCGGACGCCACCGGCATAGGCAAGATGCGCTGGCCGGTGCGCGGCCGCGTCATTTCCGGCTTCGGTTCCGGCAAGGACGGCGTCGACATCGCCGTGCCGGCGGGCACGCCGGTCAAGGCGGCCGAGAATGGCGTCGTCATCTATGCCGGCGACGGCCTCAAGGAATTCGGCAATACGGTGCTGGTGCGGCACGAGAATGGCCTGGTCACCGTCTACGGTCACGCCAGCTCGATCGAGGTCCAGCGCGGCCAGAAGGTCAAGCGCGGCCAGGAGATCGCGCTGTCGGGCATGAGCGGCACGACGGACTCGCCGAAGCTGCATTTCGAAGTGCGCAAGAACTCGGCCCCGGTCGATCCCTCCGGCTATCTCGAATAGTCGGGGCTATTTCGAATAGAATAAAAAAAGCGATTTGCGGGCCGCCTGACCTCCAGTCCGGCCCGCCGGCTCAGCCCGCCCCGCAAGGAGCGGGCTTTTTCAGTTGGTCGCGGGATGCACGTCGCTATCTCAATGTATGTCGTCGTTCCAAAACCGGGGCCGCCGTCAGAAAAGCGGTTATCTGCATTTTAACTAATGTAGAGGAAAGTCATTCTCGACGCTCTGCAAGGAGAGTGGAATGATTGAATCTGTCGAAGAGGATGAACTTCCGTCCGCCAGCCCAACGCATCGCTGGCAATCGCATGTACGAGCAACTGCTTTAATCGTTGCGCCGGTCATTTCGATCGCAAGTGCCGCTTTGGCCGGCTATTTCTCCTATGCGGTGATCAATACCAAGCCGCCCACAGACATGTCCGAGCTGGCCATTTCCATCCTGAAATCAGGTGATGCTTCACCAGAAATGCAGGCCTGGGCGACCGATACACTCGGGATACAAACCGATATTCCCATGGTTCTGGGAAGCATAAAGCCTGTGCGGGAATGAACACGATATAGAAACCGGCGTCCCCGGACGGGTCGGCCACGAAACTTTTGTGGCCGGCTCCTGCCGTCACTCGGTGAGCCGCGCCTAATCCTTCAACGGCTTGCCGAGCCGGCCTGCGAGGTCCTGCGTGAACTGCCAGGCGACGCGGCCCGAGCGGCTGCCGCGTGTCGTCGCCCATTCCAGCGCCTCGGCGCGCAACTGCCCGGGGTCGATGTCGAGCCCATGATGGCTGGCGTAGCCGTTGACCATTTCGAGATATTCGTCCTGCGAACATTTGTGGAAGCCGAGCCACAAGCCGAAGCGATCGGAGAGCGAAACCTTCTCCTCGACCGCCTCGGACGGATTGATGGCGGTGGAGCGCTCATTGTCGATCATGTCTCGCGGCAGAAGATGGCGGCGGTTCGACGTGGCGTAGAAAATGACATTGGCCGGGCGGCCTTCGACGCCGCCTTCGAGTGCTGCCTTCAACGATTTGTAGGAGGTATCGTCATGGTCGAAGGAGAGGTCGTCGCAAAACAGGATGAAGCGGTAAGGCGCGGCCTTCAGCAGCGTCATCAGCTTCGGCAGCGTATCGATGTCCTCCCGATGGATCTCTATCAGCTTGAGCGGGCGGTCGAGTTTCGGCGAGGCGTTGATTGCGGCATGCACGGCCTTGACCAGCGACGATTTGCCCATGCCGCGCGCGCCCCACAAAAGCACGTTGTTGGCGGCATAGCCGGAGGCGAAGCGTTCTGTGTTGTCGACGAGGATGTCGCGCACACGGTCGACGCCGCGGATCAGGCCGATGTCGACGCGGTTCACCTTGCGCACCGGCTCCAGGTAACCCGGATCCGCCTGCCAGGCGAAGCAATCGGCTCCGCCAAGGTCGGTTTCGGGCACAGGCGGCGGGGCGAGGCGGCTGACCGCCTCGATCAGGCGGTCGAGTTTCTGGTTCAATGCGTCGATGCTGGTATCGGTCATCTCAGGTCTTTTGCTCTGGTTCCGCGAGGGAAGGTGTGGCCGGGTTCGATCCCGACGGTTTCGAAACTCGCTGCAACCGTTTGTTACAGCGCGATCTTTTGCGAAAACCCGCTCGCGCTTTTCGCGGTCATGCTCTAACACGGGCGAACAGGCCGGAAAAGCAGCCGATTTGCCCGGCCACGCAGTTGCATTGGCAACTTTACCGACTATATTCCGGCCAAATTTCGCGGGGCTGCCAAATCCACTGAGCCGTTTGGCGGCTGTTTTCAAAATTCAGGAGTACCTCGATGTTCGTGACACCGGCATATGCCCAAGGCATTGGGGCTTCTCCCGACATGTTCATCAGCATTTTGCCGTTCGTCCTGATCTTCGTGATCATGTATTTTCTCATCATCCGGCCGCAGCGCACGCAGCTGAAGAAGCGCGGCGAGATGCTGGCGGCCGTGCGCCGCGGCGACACGGTCGTCACCGGCGGCGGCTTCGTCGGCAAGGTGACCAAGGTGATCGACGACCATGAGCTCGAGATCGACCTCGGTGGCGGCACGAAGGTGACGGCGTTGCGCTCGACGATCGCCGACGTGCGCGTCAAGGGCGAGCCGGTAGCGAACCAGAACGCCAAGAAATAACCAAATTCCAGGCGGAGCGATCCGCGGACGGGGCCCTGACAAGCGACGGCATATGTCTCATTTTTGGCGCCTGAAGATGATGCTGACGTGGCTTG
Organism: Mesorhizobium sp. B2-1-1; assembly: GCF_006442975.2. Lineage (NCBI taxonomy): Bacteria > Pseudomonadati > Pseudomonadota > Alphaproteobacteria > Hyphomicrobiales > Phyllobacteriaceae > Mesorhizobium > Mesorhizobium sp. B2-1-1. The sequence continues at coordinate 3,332,127 of NZ_CP083954.1, forward strand.
CCGTAGCCACGATGACCGTCTTCGACACGTCCAACCTTTTCGCCGCCAGTCCGCATGCCATGCGGCCCGAGCGGCCTGCCGACAGTCCGGCAGTCGTTCGAGCAGGGCAAGACGGTTCGCATCTCCTGCTCCATCTGGTGGTGGCGGATGTGATCGACGGCCGGCTGAAGATTGCGCGTGGCGATGTCCGGGCGCTTCTGATGGAGGCCAGGATCGGCTACACGGGGCTTGCTGTGTCGGGCAGGACCTTGCAGGTGCGCATCACGAATCCGGCTCAGCTTGAGGCGGCAAAGACAGCGCTCAAGACGGTAACGGATGTTGCCCCGGACAGCCGCGTTCAGGAAATGACGCTGGATTCCAAAGCCGGCTTGCTCAAATTCACGCTGACGGATGCGGGTTTGAAGTATCAGACCTCTAACGCGATTTCTCAGTCGATTAAGGTCATCAAAAATCGTCTCCAAGATCTGCGTGTCGCCGGCACGGTGGCCCAACCAGCGGACCAAGACGGCATACTTGTTCAGACGTCAGACATCGCCGATCGGCAAACGCTGGAAAAAATTCTCACCCGGCCTGGTCGCCTGAGCTTCCATTTGGTTGACCTTTCGATGCCGGTGAACGATGCGATCAGCGGTTCCCCGCCTGTTGGCTCGCTGGTGGTGTATACGCAGGACGATCCGCCGGTTCCTTACCTGGTCGAGAATCGGGTCATCCTCTCGGATAAGGACGTGCTCGACGCCCGCCCAACTTACAGTGGGCAGCAAAATGACGAACCGGTTGTCGTGTTCCGGTTTGGCGCCAAAGGCGCGGCACGGTTCAAACAGGTTACAACGCAAAATGTGGGCAAGCCATTGGCTGTGATCCTGGATGACCACGTGATTTCAGCACCTGTCATTCGCGAGCCCATCGATGGTGGTTACGGTCAAGTCTCGGGCAATTTCACGGTCCGGGAAGCCAACACCATCGCCATGCTGTTGCGAACCGGCCCATTGCCGGCAAGATTGACAATCGCTGAAGAAGCACGATAGGGCCGGCCGTGCTCAGAATGAGAAACGGGCCCGCGAACCGAACCGATGGCGGAATGCTGCCGCTTGTACGCCTGAACGGATAAGAACTGATGCTTTATTTCTCGCGCTTCAAGATGATCCTGATCTGGCTGGCCGTGGCCGCCACAGTGGTCCTCGCCGCGCCCAATCTCATTCCCGCAAGCACGCTGGCGCAGCTTCCGAGCTGGGTGCCCAAGCGGCAGATGACGCTCGGCCTCGACCTGCAGGGCGGCTCGCACATCCTGCTCCAGATGGATCAGAACGATCTGGTGAAGGCGCAGCTGGAGACGACGCGTGACGAGATCCGGACGCTGCTGCGCGAGGCCAAGATAGGCTATACCGGCCTGGCGGGCACGGGCAGGACCGTACAGGTCCGCATACAGGACCCGAACCAGCTCGATGCGGCCAAGACGGCACTGAAGCCGCTGACCGATCCGGTCGCCGCCAGCTTGTTCACCGGCGGCTCCGTCCAGGAGATGGCGCTGGATGATTCCGAGCCCGGCCTGCTCAAATTCACCGTCACCGACGCCGGCATAAAATATCGCACGTCGGCTGCGTTGGCACAGTCGATCGAAGTCGTCGAACGCCGCGTCAACGAACTCGGCACCACCGAACCGATCGTGCAGCGGCAGGGCGACGACCGCATTCTGGTGCAGGTGCCCGGTTTGCAGGACCCGCAAAGGCTGAAGGAAATCATCGGCCAGACCGCCAAGCTGACCTTCCAGATGGTGGACCAGTCTATGCCGGTGCAGGATGCGCTGAAGGGCCGTCCGCCGGCCGGTTCATCGATCCTCTATTCGCAGGACGATCCGCCGGTTCCCTACCTGATCGAAAACCGCGTCATCGTTTCCGGCGAAGACCTCTCCAAAGCGACCGCAACCTACAACTCGCAGACCAACGAGCCGGTGGTTTCCTTCACCTTCAACTCGCGCGGCGCGACACGGTTCGGGCAGGCGACATCGCAGAATGTCGGCAAGCTGTTCGCCATCATCCTCGACAACCAAGTGATTTCGGCGCCGCAGATCCGCGAGCCGATCCTGGGCGGCAGCGGCCAGATCTCAGGCAATTTCACGGCCGAGAGCGCCAATGACCTCGCGGTCCTGCTGCGCGCAGGCGCGCTGCCGGCAAAGCTGACCGTGATCGAGGAGCGCACGGTGGGTCCGGGCCTCGGCCAAGATTCGATCCATGCCGGCAAGGTCGCCGGCATCATCGGCTCTATCCTTGTCGTCGCCTTCATGTTCGTCGCCTACGGCTTCCTCGGCTTCCTCGCCAACATCGCGCTGGCGGTGCACGTGGCGATGATCGTCGGACTGCTATCGCTGCTTGGCGCGACACTGACCTTGCCAGGCATTGCCGGTATCGTGCTGACCATCGGCATGGCCGTCGATTCCAACGTGCTGATTTATGAGCGCATCCGCGAGGAGCGGCGCGCCGGACGCTCGGTGATCCAGGCGATCGACACCGGCTTCTCGAAGGCGCTGGCGACGATCGTCGATTCCAACGTCACCTCGCTGATCGCGACCGTGGTGCTGTTCTATCTCGGAACGGGGCCGGTGAAGGGCTTTGCCATCACCTACGCCATCGGCATCCTGACCACGGTGTTCACCGCCTTCACCTTTACCCGGCTGCTGGTGTCCATCTGGCTGCGCCGCGCGCGTCCGAAGGAATTGCCGCGGGCGCCGGTAACCTTCATTCCGCCCGGCACGAAGATCCCGTTTATGGGCATCCGCCGCTGGACCTTCGCGCTGTCGAGCCTGCTGTCGGTCCTGTCGGTGGTGCTGTTCATGACCGTCGACATCAATTACGGCATCGATTTCAAGGGCGGATCGCTGATCGAGGTGAAGTCCAAGAGCGGCAATGCCGATCTTGCCGACATCAGAGCCAGGCTCTCGGAACTGAATATCGGCGAAGTGCAGGTGCAGCAGTTCGGCGAGCCGAATGACGTGCTGATCCGTGTCGGCACGCAGGACGGCGGCGAGAATGCCGAGCAGACCGTCATCGACAAGGTTCGTGGCGAGTTGCAGGACAATTACGATTTCCGCCGCGTCGAGGTGGTGGGACCGACCGTGTCAGGAGAACTGGCCAAGCAAGGCACGATCGCCATGCTGGTCGCGCTGGTGGGTATCCTGATCTATGTCTGGTTCCGCTTCGAATGGCAGTTCGCGGTCGGCGCCATCGTGGCGACGGTCCATGACGTGGTCATGACCATAGGCTTCTTCGTTATAACCGGGCTGGAGTTCAACCAATCGTCGCTGGCGGCGATCCTGACCATCATCGGCTACTCGCTGAACGACACGATCGTGGTCTATGACCGCGTTCGCGAGGATCTCAGGAAATACAAGAAGATGCCGCTGCCGCAGCTCCTCAACAACGCCATCAACGAGACGCTGTCGCGAACGACGCTGACCTCGGTGACGACGATCCTGGCGCTCCTGGCACTGGTGCTGTTCGGCGGCGAGGTGATCCGCTCGTTCACGATGGCAATGCTGTTCGGCGTCATCTTCGGCACCTATTCGTCGATCTTCATCGCCGCGCCGCTGCTGATCCTGTTCAAGCTGCGGCCGCAGGCCACGAGCTCGGACGAGGAAAAGCCGGTCGGCGGCGGCAAGGCGGTCGCGACCTGACGCGCGACCCGAAGGGCGGATCGGCAGGGATGGCCAAAGGCATCGTCATCCGCGAGGCGCATTTCCCCGGCCGCGCCCCTATCGAGGCGTATGGCAATGGCGGCTTCCGCTTCGCCGACATGTCGCATCGCGGTTCGCTTCTGTGCCTGCCGTCGGGTATCCATGGCTGGGAGCCGGCGGACCCATCTGCGCTGACGGTGGCGGATTTCGAACGGCTGCTGGCCCAGGCCGAGAAGATCGAAATCCTGCTGGTCGGCACGGGCAAGGATTTACGACCCTTGCCGGCGGGGCTTCGCGCCGCCTTGAAGACCGCGGGCATAGCCGCCGACCCGATGGCGACCGGTGCAGCGGTGCGGACATATAATGTCCTGCTCGCAGAGGATCGCGCGGTAGCCGCCGCGCTGATCGCCGTCGACTGACGTGGACCAAAAGGGCGAAATCGTCATGGGCGCCGTGCGCGCCGCCGACCATGACCGCTATCTCAGCGCGCTCTACGCGCCGACGGACAAGCGCGAAGCGCTGTTTTCGCTCTACGCCTTCAATGCCGAAATCGCGGGCATTCGGGATCGCATCCGCGAGGCCTTGCCGGGCGAGGTGCGGTTGCAATGGTGGCGCGATGTCATCGCAGCCGAAGGGTCCGAGACGGGCCATCCGATCGCGGATGTGCTGAAGGCCACGATTTCCAGGTACGGCCTGCCGAAACAGGCATTCGAGAATATGCTCGAGGCCCGCATCTTCGACCTCTATGACGACCCGATGCCGTCGCGAACCGATCTCGAAGGCTATTGCGGCGAAACGGCAGCCGCGCTTATTCAACTGGCGGCAATGGTGCTGGATCCAGGAGTGGCGCCACGTTTCGCCGAACTGGCCGGTAGGGCCGGTTGCGCGCAGGCGATTACGGGACTGTTGCTCCTGCTGCCGCTGCACCGCAGTCGCGGACAGTGTTTTGTTCCGGCCGATATCCTGGCCGCGGCGGGTTCGTCTCCGGAGGAATTCGTCACCGACGATGGTGGACCAGGTGCGCAGCGCGCCGTCGCCGCCATGATCGCGCTGGCGCGGGAGCATCTCTCGGTCTTCGAGAAAGGCGCATCGGATTTGCCGGCTTCACTGCGCCCGGCCTTTCTGCCGCTGGTCCTGTCGCGAGCCTACCTGACGAAAATGGAACGCGGTTCGCCGCTCGACGGCACGGTGCGACTCTCGACCATGCGCCGCCACTGGCTCATGCTGCGTCGCGCCATGGTGGGCTGGCCAGCAGTTTGACGTAAACGTCAATTGTGCTAAGGGATCGCTCAACCGGGAACTGTTGCCAAGACAACAGGCCGGCTGGAGGAGATGCCTGTCCATGAGCCTGCCCGTGCTGGTCGTGATCGTCGTATTCGGCATCGCGTTGTCGGTCGCCGCCGTTCATTTCACCGGCGGCAGCCGCAAGGCCAGGCTGGCCGATGCAGAGCAGGCGCGAGAGCGTTTTGCCGAGGATTTTCCGGATGAACCGGCGGCCGCCATCCACCTCACATCCGATGGCCGAACCGCGTTCCTGGAACTCGGGCGAGGGCGCCTTGGCATCGTCCATGCCATCGGAGATCGTTTCCTGACGCGTATCATCACGCCGCGCGATGTATTGGCGCGGAGTGACGATGGTGCCGGGACGATTGCGCTGCGCCTTGCCGATTTCACCTGGAAAGGCGGTCACTTCACCTTCGCTAACGCTGCCGACGCGCACGCTGTGCTAAGAGTTCTTCAGCCGCAGCATCCTAGTTCGACCAAGGAGGCCGCGTGATGGGCGATTACAATTTCCCGCAGGTTACCCAGCTCGCCATCCCGTTCTTCGTTGCCGCCATCCTGATCGAGCTGTGGCTGGTGCGCACCGGCCGGGCCAAGGGCTCGTTCGAGACGCACGACACGCTGACCAGCCTGATGATGGGCACCGGCAATGTCGTCGCCGGGCTGCTACTGGGCGTCGTCTCCTACTGGGCGCTGCTGTGGCTCTGGCAGTTCCGTTTCTTCAACCTCGGCCTGTCGATCTGGGTGTTCCTGGCGGCCTTCCTGCTCGATGATTTGCGCTACTACATCTACCACCGCATCGCGCATCGGGTGCGCTGGGTGTGGGCCGAGCACGTCAACCACCATTCCAGCCAGCACTACAATCTGTCGACGGCACTCAGGCAGAGCTGGACGGGCCTGTTCACCTTCATGTTCGTGCTGCAGGCGCCGCTGGTGCTGCTCGGCTTCCATCCGGCGGTGATTGCCTTCACCTTCGGCTTCAACCTTATCTGGCAGTTCTGGATCCACACCGAGACGATCGGCAAGATGTGGGGCTGGTTCGAATTCGTCTTCAACACGCCCTCGCACCACCGCGTCCACCACGCCACCAATCCGCGCTACCTTGACGCCAACTACGCCGGCACGTTGATCATCTGGGACCGCATGTTCGGCACCTTCGTCGAGGAGTTGGAAGAGGACCGCCCGCGCTACGGCATCGTGAAAAATCTTGGCACCTTCAATCCGCTGAAAGTGGCTTTCCACGAATGGATCGGCATGTTCAGGGATGCCTTCGCACCTGATCTGACCCTGAGCGACCGCCTGAACTACCTGATCAAGCCGCCCGGCTGGAGCCATGACGGCTCGCGCGAAACTTCCGAGAGCCTGAAAGCAGCCTATGTCAGGCGAAATCCGGGTGAGGCCGGGAAGCCCGGGCTGCGACCGGCGCGTGCCGAGCCGGCCGAGTAGCTATTTCGTAGCCCTTTCTAGGAAAGGCCGCTCGATCCGCGATCTCGCATCAATGTCTCGTAGTCGCGGCCACTGTAGAAGATGTTGACGATGCGAATGATGTCGCTCTCGATTAGATAGGCTATGACGGCGGAGTGCTCGAACGGAACGGTTCGCAGTCCCGGCACGATGTCGTCGCGCAGGCGACCGCTACGAGGTGCGTTGCCGATGTTTGGCAACGGTCTTCAATTCGAAGCACGAATCTCAGCGCCGCGTTGGGGCTTCCGCCCGACTCAACTATGTATCTGAAAATGTTGGTAAGATCGTCTCTGGCACTTTCGCGATACTCGACCTCAAGCCGCCGAATCATCAATGCGGCTCGAATGTTGTTCAGCGAATTTCTTAAGCTGGTCGCGAACCTCTTTTCCGGAAAGGTTCGGCCTTGTGTCCTCAATCGAAGATTTTACCCGCGCCCGGATCGACGCCATGCGCTCGGCATGCTCGTCCTCTTCGCGCTGGAAAGCGCGGAGCGCGGCGCGAATGACTTCGCTCGCCGAGCCGAAGGAACCGTCCTCGACTTTTTCGCGGATCATGCGCGCCATGGCGGGCGTGACGGTGACGGACAGTTTCTCGGCTGGTTCCAAGCGATGACTCCCATGATCGAGCGAGTAGGATACTATCCTACTTTCCGCGGCAAGCCAATCTGAAAGGCTATTCCGCCGCTTGAGCTTGCGCCGGCAGTCCCAGCCATCGCCGGCAATCACCCAGCGCACGCGACGTAATCGCATGCCGCTTGGCGACCGTCTTGTCCTTGCCGCGCAGTTTGCCTTCGATCTTCACCGCCTCGACAGGCGGGAACAGGCCGAAATTGACGTTCATCGGCTGGAAAGAGCGCTTTCCCGGCTCGTCGTCTGAAACGATGTGTCCGCCGGTGATGTGGTTGAGCAGCGCTCCGAACGCCGTGGTGAGTGGCGGCAGCGACGGCGCGTGGCCGAGCCGCTCGGCAGCGGCGAAGCGGCCGGCGAGCAGGCCGATGGCGGCGCTTTCAACATAGCCTTCGCAACCGGTGATCTGGCCGGCGAAACGCAGGCCCGGGCGCGACTTCAGCTGCAGCGAGGCGTCGAGCAAGGTCGGCGAGTTGATGTAGGTGTTGCGATGCAGGCCGCCGAGGCGGGCGAATTCGGCGTTCTCCAGACCAGGAATCGTGCGGAAAATGCGCACCTGCTCGGCATGCTTCAATTTGGTCTGAAAGCCGACCATGTTGTAGAGCGTGCCCAGCGCATTGTCCTGCCGCAGTTGCACGACGGCGTAGGCCTTGACGGTTGGATTGTGCGCATTGGTGAGGCCCATCGGCTTCATCGGCCCGTAGCGCAGCGTCTCGACGCCACGCTCGGCCATGATCTCGATCGGCAGGCAGCCGTCGAAATAGGGCGTGCCTTCCCATTGCTTGAATTCTGTTTTCTGGCCCTCCACCAGTGCCTGCACGAAGGCAAGATACTGGTCCTTGTCCAAGGGACAGTTGATGTAGTCCTTGCCGGTGCCGCCGGGCCCGACCTTGTCGTAGCGCGACTGGAACCAGCAGGTGTCCATGTCGATCGTGTCGAAATGAATGATCGGCGCGATCGCGTCGAAGAAGGCGAGCGCATCGGCGCCCGTCGCTTCGGCAATCGACTGTGCGAGCGAGGGTGCGGTCAGCGGGCCGGTGGCGATGATGGCCTGGTCCCATTCGACCGGCGGCAAGCCGGGTACTTCCTCGCGCTGGATGGAGATCAGCGGATGGGCCTCGATCCTGGCCGTCACCGCGTCGGAAAATCCGTCGCGGTCCACGGCCAGCGCCCCGCCGGCCGGCACCTGGTTGGCGTCGCCGGCGCTCATGATCAGCGAGCCGGCCAGCCGCATTTCGGCATGCAAAAGACCGACGGCGTTGTTCTCGGCGTCGTCGGAGCGGAAAGAATTGGAGCAAACGAGTTCGGCCAAGCCGTCGGTCTTGTGCGCCTCTGTGCCGCGAACGGGCCGCATTTCGTGCAGCACAACGGGAACGCCGGCTTGGGCTGCCTGCCATGCTGCTTCGGATCCGGCGAGGCCACCGCCGATGATGTGAATAGGTTTTTTGCTCATGAGCGCCGGAATAATCGGTTGGCGGGACGATTGCAATTGCCGCACCTGGAACATGCCGCGGCGGCGAAGGCGAAGGCTGCCCTGAAAACAACAACACCCGCCGGGGGAGGAGGTCCGGCGGGTGTCGTTTTGGGGGTCGACCCTCGGGAGGAGGTGAAGGCCGACCGTATTCGTCATCGCCGGGGAGGAGGTCGGCTTTGACGAAATTCCTTTCGCCGTTTGAAAAGGGGCGAAGCCTCTGGAGCAAAATTCGTTTTGCTCCGGGGAAACAACGCCCGCCGCGGGAGGAGGTGCGGCGGGCGCCGTTTGGGTGGCCAACCTTCGGGAGGAGGTGAAGGTCGGGCCTATCCGTCATCGCCGGGGAGGAGGTCGGCTTTGACGAAATTCTTTTCGCCATTTTGAAGAGGGGCGAAGCCTCTGGAGCAAAACTCGTTTTGCTCCGGGAAACAACGCCCGCCGCGGGAGGAGGTGCGGCGGGCGCCGTTTTGGTGGTCAACCCTTGGGAGGAGGTAAGGGGTGACCGTATTCGTCAGGATCGGGGAGGAGGTCGACCCTGGCGAAATTCCGTTGTTAGATCGCCTGGCGGGCGATGATCTTGATTTCGTCGCGGACGATGCCGAGATCATGCAGCTGGCGGTTGGAAAGGCGACCCAGCTCGGTAACCGTCTCGCGATAAACGCGCCAGTTACGATAGTTGCGGATCAGGTTCATTGTCATGCTCTTCTCAAAACTGGTTCGGACCATTCGCGGTCCGAAGGATTAGACCGCCTTGCGAGCGACGTAAGGAATGTCGCTGCGGCTGATGCCGAGGTCGGTCAGTTCACGGTTGCTCAGGCGGCTCAGCTCGGAAACGGTGTCCCGGTAGCGGCGCCAGTTGCGGTAGTTGCGGATCAGGTTCATGGTATTTCTCGTTTCGTCTTTTCTTGCGGATCATTCCGTTTGTGTACAAACCATAAATAGGCGGGCCCATATCGATTTAAAAGCGCTATGGCTGCATGGCAGCAATGCAAATTGTGCAATGCAACATTAACAAGCCTTCGCGGACCTGACACAAAGAAGCCAGAATCAGAAAGTGCCGTGACGTCAACGGTTTGGCAGCTCCAGCTGAAAAACCGACCAAGCAGCAGGGGGAAGCATGGCGGGCTACGCGACACGGGTCAGGTCGGACATTGCGCGATGGCTTGAGGCCGGACTGATCGACGCCCCGACGGCCGATGCATTGCGGCGCGACGTCGAGATCAACGCGCGCCAGTCGTTGAGCTTCGGTTCGATCCTGGCGATGATGGCGGCGCTGCTGTTCGGCGCGGCCATCCTGATCTTCGTCGCCGCCAACTGGGAAGCCATCCCGCGGCTGGCGCGCGTTGCCGCGCTCTTTGCCGTCATCCTTGGCGGCTATGTCGGCGGTGCAGTGCTGAAAACCCGCGACCACGCGGCGATCGGCGAGGCGTTGTGGATCGTGGCGGCGGCGGCTTTCGGCGGTTCGATCGCGCTGATCGGCCAGATGTACCATCTGTCGGGCGACGAGGCCTCGGCCTTGATCGCCTGGGGCGCCGGCACCGTGTTGGCGGCGGTGGCGCTGCGGTCCAACCCGCTGACCGTCGCCGCGGTCGGCATCGCCGACGCCTGGCTGCTCCTGAAAGGGTTCGACTATTTCAATCGCAGCGAATTTCCGCATCTCTTCCTCGTCATGGCGGCTGTGCTGTTTGCCGTCTCGTTCTGGACCCGCAGCCAGGCGGCGCGGCACCTGATCATCCTGTCGCTGCTTTTCTACCTTGTGCTGGTCGCCGTGGATCACGAGACGCTGCCGGTGGCGATCCCGCTGGTCATCGTATCGGTATTGTTGTTCGTGGCTTCCGTCTTCGCGCCGGAACCGGTCGACCGGATCGTGCAGCTTGGCGGCCGCTTGCCGCTGCATGCTCTGCTTGGCTTCCTCACTGGACTGGCCATCATCCAGTTCGAACTGGCCGGCGAAAGCAGCTACGACAGAGGCTTCGCCATTGCTTCGGTCGTCGCGCTGGCCGGCATTGTTGCCGCCATTGTGCTCGCGGGGCGCGAGAGCCATGGCCTGCGCTGGCTTGCCTATCTCGGCTTCGCCTTCGAACTCGCCATGATCTATGTCGTGACCCTGCAGTCGATGCTCGACACCGCCGGCTTCTTCCTTGCCGCGGCGGTGCTGCTTGGCATCCTGGCGATCGTCATCATCCGCGTGGAGAAACGCATGAAGGATCCGGCCACCGGAGGAGCCACGGCATGATGACCGGAAAGAGGCTCGTCATCTCGGCGCTGGTACTGGCGCTCGTCCAGATCGGCTTCCTGGGTTGGATCATCGCCGGCCGGGCGGCGATCCTGCGCAGCGGCAAGGAAGTGCTGCTGAAGATCGAGCCTGTCGATCCGCGCGACCTGCTGCGCGGCGACCATATCATCCTCGGCTACGACATCTCGCGCATACCGGTGAAGATGATCGCCAACATCCCGGCCGGAAAACTTTCCAGCGACGACACCTCGATCGTCGTCCGTCTGAAGAAGAACGCCGACGGCTACTGGACGCCGAGCGCCGCGTGGTTCGGCGCGGCGCCGACACCGACCGGCGCCGACGAGGCCGACATTCGCGGTCATGTCGCCGGAGGCTGGGATCTTCGCGGCGAGGGACTGACGATCGCGCCGGATTACGGCATCGAACGGTTCTACCTGCCGGAAGGCTCGGGGATGGCAATTCAGAACGATATGCGGGTACGCCCGTTCGGGATCCGTCTTGCACTGGCCAGCGACGGCACCGCCCAGATCAAGGCGCTGGTGGACGGCGACAAGACGCTGTTTCAGGAGCCTCTATATTAAGGTGTGCAGGGGTGGGCTGCCATCCATAGCTTGAACGGGGAGGGCGATGCGGCCTCGAAGGCTCAAGCCTTGGAAGCTTACGTCTAATCGACCTCAGGGGCGTCCTTTACGGCGCTAGCGTCTCGCCACTGGATTGTGTTGCGTGGTAGGTATATTCTCAACGCTGGCGGTGGCATTCAGAAAGATGGAAAGCCCATGGCGACCGGGTACTTGGATCACCAGTTGGAGTGTCCTTTTTGCGGCACGATAAGGCTGCGGATTCCTGCCGATGCCGAACCTTCGACGGGCATCCGGTGCGACGACTGCGGTCAGTATCTTGGCACATGGGACGAATTGCAGGATGATTTCCAGCGCCAAGGCGGTAACGATGGCATCTTCCGCCTCGACAAGGGACGTATCAAGAAGCTCGCCTAGGCAGTGTCCTGATTTCCTGCCAGCGCCTGTGCGCTAGTGGACTATCCGATGCCATGCCGGCAGTGGTGCGCGTGAAGGGACTCGAACCCCCAAGCCTTGCGGCGGCAGGACCTAAACCTGCTGTGTCTACCAGTTCCACCACACGCGCCTCGGGCGGGCTGTAGCAGAGCCTCGGCGGCCTTGTCGAGGTCTTGGGAGTGAGGTGGAATACCGCATCGTCCTTTGAATATCGCGGCAGCCGCCAGCCCCGACCTGAGGGTCTGGCAATTCCTTCACGCCCGCACGGTCCGGCGATCCCATTAGCCATCATTCTGTCAATGTCAGGGCCGAAATGATGGTTATTCGCCTAAACGCGAAGATGGTTGAAAATTGGCCTCGCCTGTGACAAAAGGCGTGTCGAATGTGACGGGACGCGACGATCCGCTTCTGCAAAATGTGATAAGAAGTAGGAAAAACAAAGACTTATTCACATTTTGGAACGCAGTTTGGAAGAGTTTGAGCCGTATTTCAGGTCAAATCGCCAGGTTCCGTACCAAAAGCCATTCCCGGCAAGATTACACCGGCAGGCTGTGAACGGCAGAGAGCCGTTTGGCAGCCTCATTGGTGAAAACAAAGGTTTTACGATGCAGGTCACCGAAACACTCAATTCCGGTCTCAAGCGCGAGATCAAGATCACCGTGCCGGCTGGTGACATGGAAGCCAAGCTGATGGCGCGGCTGACGGACGCCAGGAATAAGGTTCGCATCAACGGCTTCCGTCCCGGCAAGGTGCCGGTGCAGCACCTGCGCAAGGTCTATGGCAAGTCGTTCATGGCCGAAGTGGTCAACGAGATCCTCAACGATTCGACCCGGTCGATCATTTCGGGCCGCGGCGAAAAAGCCGCCATGCAGCCCGAAGTCATCATGACCGAGGACGAGAAGGAAGCAGAGAAGATCCTGGCCGGCGGCGCCGACTTCGAATTCCGCCTTAACTACGAGATCATCCCGCCCATCGAGATCAAGGATTTTTCCGACATCAAGGTGACGCGCCAGGTGTTCGACGTCCCTGACGCGGAGATCGACGAGCAGGTCAAGCGCGTCGCCGAATCGGCGCGCAGCTACGAGCCGAAGACCGGCAAGGCGGCCGAAGGCGACCGCGTCACGATCGACTATGTCGGCAAGATCGACGGCGAGGCCTTTGCCGGCGGCGCCGGCACGGATCAGCCGCTGGTGCTTGGCTCCAAGGAATTCATTCCGGGCTTCGAGGATCAGCTCATCGGCGCCAAGGCCGGCGATGAAAAGCAGGTCACCGTGACCTTCCCGGAAAACTACCAGGCGGCGCATCTGGCCGGCAAGGAAGCGACTTTCGACGTCACGGTCAAAGAAGTGTCCAAGCCGGGCGAACTCGAAATCAACGATGAGACCGCCAAGAACCTCGGCCTGGAATCGCTGGAGCGCCTGCGCGATGTGGTGCGTGGCCAGATCGAGAGCCAGTTCGGCTCGATGACGCGCCAGAAGGTCAAGCGCCAGCTGCTCGACCAGCTTGACGCGGCTTACTCGTTCGAGGCGCCTTCGAGGCTTGTCGAGGCCGAGTTCAACAACATCTGGGCGCAGGTCAACCGCGATCTGGAAGCGGCCGGCCGCACCTTCGCCGATGAAGAGACGACCGAGGAAGAAGCGCGCGCCGAATATATGCGGCTCGCCGAGCGCCGCGTGCGCCTTGGTCTTGTGCTGGCCGAGATCGGCGAGAAGGCCGGGGTCACCGTGTCGGACGAGGAATTGCAGCGCGGCCTGTTCGAGCAGGTTCGTCGCTTCCCGGCCAACCAGCAGCAGGAAGCCTTCGAGTTCTACCGCAACAATCCCGAGGCGCTGAATGCGCTGCGCGCGCCGATGTTCGAGGAGAAGGTGGTCGATCACCTGCTCGGGCAGATCTCGGTTACCGACGTCAAGGTCAGCAAGGAAGAGCTGATGGCCGACGACGAGGAAGCCGAGACGGCGACCAAGGCGAAGCCGGCGAAGAAGGCCGCGTCGAAGAAGACTGAAGACAAGAAGAGCGACGACGCGGAAGAGCCGAAGAAGAAGGCCGCGCCGAAGAAAAAGGCCGCCAAGGACGCCGAGTAAATCCCGAGTTGATGGAACTGACGAAGGCCGCCCCTCGAGGCGGCCTTTTTCGTTGCGAAACTGCAACAGCCAATCCGTTTCGCGGACGGTGACCATTGTCGATACCAAGCATTGATCACTATCTGCGCTCCTGCTGCAAACCACAGGGTTGTTGGAGGGGCGGTTGAGCCTATTCTTCGAAACGCGACGCGTCGTCGCCTTGGCGATCGTCCTGGCCTTTGCCTGCGATTTCGCCCAGGCCGATGCCGGCACCTGGCGCATCGGCACGGACGATGACGGCCTTGTCACGGCTTCGGTCCATGCCACCAACAAGCTGATCACCGGCGGTGGCGCCCTGAGCTATAGCCCGATCCTGACCATCGCCTGCCGCCCGGACAGCCAACCGCGCTGGACCGAATGGTTGCAATTGAACGACACCGTCTCGGCCAATCGCAAGATCACCATGTCGGTCACCGTCGACGGCGACAACAAGTTCGACGAGAGCTGGTTGGTCGGCCCGCGCGGCCGCATGCTGGTGCGCGATGGCGCCGACGGCATAAAGCGCCTTACCGCCGCGAACCGGCTCCAGCTTTCGTGGCGCTTCGGGCTGCTGTCGGGGCGGGGCCACGCCGATTTCGATCTGACCGGATTTGATGAAGCGGTCAGCCAGCTCGCCGGCAGCTGCAACACTGCTATGCCTTGATCCGCTGCGGACAACCTAAACCTTTGTAGGTCGACCTCTTCTACCTGCCGGCCAGATTCCGTGGTATATAGAGGCCGCAATTTCATATGGGAGAAGTGGACAATCTGTTCTGCCGTACAAGGCGCTTCGCTGGCGATGCTGGCTTATACCAGATCGTCTCAGGCGCATTTGACGATCAGGGAGGAAAAAGTCATGCGCTTAGCCGCATTTTTCGCCGTCGTGTTTGTTGCAACCTTCGTCGCCAATCCATCGCAGGCTCAGGATACTGCGGCTGGCGAGAAGGTCTTCGCCAAATGCAAGGCCTGCCACATTGCGGACGAGGACAAGAACAAGATCGGTCCATCGCTGCACGGCGTCATCGGCCGCACTGCCGGTACGCATCCCGGTTTCAAATATTCCGACGCCATGATTGCGGCCGGCAAATCCGGCGTCAAATGGGACGAACCAACACTGATGACCTATCTTCACGATCCCAAGGCTATGGTCAAAGGCACCAAGATGGCGTTTCCCGGCCTCAAGAACGATGCAGACGTGACCAACGTCATCGCCTATTTGAAAACGTTCTCCAAGTGACTTTCTCCTCCGCCATGCGTCTATCCTCTCGTTCGCCGTGATCTCGTCCGAACCCGAAGGGGCCGCGTAAGCAAAAACCGGGTTTCAATTTCGCTCACGCGTGCCTTCGGTTCGGGATCATGGCCTAGGTTTCTTGCTTCCATCGGTCTGAGATGTCGACTAGGGAAAGCCGCCTCAAGGATATCGTCATCCGCCTTCCGGAAGCGACGGCGGGTGATTTCTTCGCGCTTTTAAAACCGCGGGTCATGGCGCTTGCCGTATTCACTGCTTTCGTGGGCCTAATGACGGCGCCTGGCCCGACGAATCCGGTCATCGCGGTGATCGCCATCAGTGCGATTGCGATGGGAGCAGGCGCGGCCGGGGCGCTCAACATGTGGTACGACGCGGACATAGATGCGTTGATGTCTCGCACGTCCAAGCGGCCAATCCCGTCGGGCCGCGTCGCGCCAGGCGAAGCCCTCGGCTTCGGTCTGGTGCTTTCCGCACTTTCGGTGACGGTGCTCGGCGTGCTGGTGGGGTGGCTTGCCGCATCGCTGCTGGCATTCACCATCTTCTTCTACGTCGTCATCTATACGATCTGGCTGAAACGCTCGACACCGCAGAACATCGTCATAGGTGGCGCGGCAGGCGCTCTTCCTCCGGTGATCGGGTGGGCTGCTGCCACCGGCGCCATCGGCATTGAAAGCATCATTCTGTTCCTGATCATTTTCCTCTGGACACCACCGCATTTCTGGGCGCTAGCCCTGTTCAAGGTCGGAGAGTACGCCGCGGCGGGCGTCCCCATGATGCCGAACGTGGCTGGCCAACCCTCGACCAGAAAGCAAATCTTGGCCTATTCGCTGGTTCTGGCGCCAATCGGCGTGCTTCCCTGGGCCTTTGGATTCGCGAGCGGATATTACGGGACTGTCTCGACCGTCTTGGGTGCGGGATTCGTCTGGCGCGCCTGCAAGGTGCTCACCATCCCCGACAAGGAGATGAAGCAAGCAAAGGCGTTGTTTTCTTATTCGATTTTCTACCTGTTCGCGATCTTTGCAACGTTACTTGCCGACACTACTGTAATGCGTACGATCGCATCAGCTGGCCGTTGACGCCGGCGCAAAACATTACGTCGGCAGTGCGCAAAAACCCAGCAGCAGCAGAACAACGACGCCAAGGCCGAGTATGAGAACTGTCCTTCCGTCCATGACCCTTCACCTTCGACTTGAGGAGAATATCGAAGAAAGGCGTCCAGAGCTAGCCAGGCGACCGGGCCTTCTTACCCAACCTTCTTACAAAGCGCGACAAGTCGCTCGCATGAGAGTATATTGATCCTGGTGCAGGTCGCGGTTTGCGTGGCCAGTCATGCAGAACGGCAGCACCGTGAAACCGCGGCCTTACCAGACCTGTCTGGAGGAATGGTCATGGCAAGCTTTCACGTCATAGCAGGCGCCAGCGAGACGCTGGAGCACACCAGAATTCGCAAGATCGGTGTCACCGACCTTTTCGATGCGCTCAGGCGCGGCGTCGACGATTTCATGGTCAAACCGTCGCACATCATTTTTCTCTGCCTGATCTACCCGCTTGCGGGGGTCGTGCTTGCAGTCTGGACATCAGGCAATAACACGCTCCCATTGTTGTTTCCGCTCGTGTCCGGATTTGCGCTAATTGGTCCATTCGCCGCAATCGGCCTCTATGAGATCAGCCGGCGACGGGAAGCCGGGCTAGACGCCTCATGGAGGGCCGCCTTCGAGGTCAGGAATTCTCCGGCGCTGCCAGCCATCGCCGCGGTTGCGATCATGCTGCTTGCAATCTTCATCGCCTGGCTTTTGACTGCGCAGGCGTTTTACCAACACCTGTTCGGCCCCGCCCCACCGCAATCCTTCTCCAGCTTCATCAATGACATATTCGCCACAGGACGCGGCTGGACGCTCATCATCCTGGGGCACGCCATCGGCTTCGTCTTCGCTGCGATCGTGCTGTGCACGACGGTCGTCGCCTTCCCGTTGTTGCTCGAGCGAGATGTCGGCGCCTATGAAGCCATCCACACCTCGGTGCGCGTGGTGCTGGCGAACCCGATCGTGATGGCGGTATGGGGCCTGATTGTCGCCGTCGCCCTGATCATCGGCACGCTGCCAGTATTCGCGGGGTTGGCGATCGTGCTGCCGATCCTCGGTCACGCTACCTGGCATGTCTACCGCAAGGTCGTGGAACCGCCGCCGACGGCCGGACCGGCGCCTCGATGAACTCCCTGCCGCGCCGGCAAGGACCGGTGCGTGCAGGTTGATCAGAGCCCTTTCCGGCTTCAGTAAGCCGGATGGCTGAAGCGGGCCTGGTGGGCGCCCATAGTCAGGTTACGGAAATCCTTGCCGCTGACACGCACCAGCGTCCTGTGATCGCCGCCCTCGAAATAGATATCGGCGGCACTGCCAAGGCTTTCGTCAAGGACTACCGGCACATCGTAGGCCGCGCCGATCGGCGGAATGGCGCCGGTATCGCAATCGTCAAAGAGCGAAACCGCTTCATCTTCGGTGGCGAGTCCAAGACTCTTGTCCATGACCTTCTGCAACGCGCCGACCTCGATCCTATGTGTGCTGGGGACCACGGCCAGCGCATAACCCAGATCGTGGTGAACGAGCACCGATTTGGCCATTATGCTGCCGGGCACGTGCGCGGCTATAGCGGCCTGCCTGCTTGTGGCCGTGCGATGATGCGCGACAGTGTCGTAGGAAATCCCTTTCCGGTCGATATAGTCCTTCAGTTTGTTTGCGATTGTCATTTTGGGCGTCCCTTGCTGAGTTCGCGACGCAGGTCAAAACGCGGCAATCATTTCGCTTCCGTCGTTTCGGTATGAATAAAGATGGCCCAACCGTCGATTGTTTCAAGGCGAGGGTGGCGGCACCGGACCGCCCGCAGCATCGTCGGAATCCTGATCGGCCATCGACAAGGTCTGAACTCCGATTTGGCGTCAGGGCCCAGCCCCGAAAAACGCCATCCGGGTGAGAAGCGTGTAATCCGCTTCAAAGACCATCATCGCCACGAATACCAACACCAGCACGGGCGGCAGGATGATTGCGTATGTCAGCGCCAGCCGTTCCCAGGCCATGTGCATGAAAATGGCGACGATGAGCCCTGCCTTGAGGATCATGAAGATCAGGATCAGCGACCATCTGAGATAGCCGTGCAGACCGAAATAATCGATCAGATAGGAGCAGGTGCTGAGAATGAACAGCCATGCCCAGACCACCAGATAAAGCTTGATCGGGTGCTCCTGATGAACTTCTGCCGGGGGGGCGCCGGTCGTCGCCGCGTCATGAGTAGCGTGCAGCGTGTGTTGCCCGAGGCCGTTTGCGGTTGCTTCAGCCATATCTGCCTCTCACCAAAGATAGAAGAACGCGAAAATGAAGACCCAGACCAGGTCGACGAAATGCCAGTAGAGTCCCATGATCTCGACGTTCTCGTAGCGGCCCCTGCGGCTGGTAAAGAAGCCGGGCCGCCCAAAGTCAAAATCTCCACGCCACACCTTTCGCGCCACGATGATCAGGAAGATCACCCCGATTGTCACATGCGTGCCGTGGAAGCCGGTGATCATGAAAAAGGTTGACCCGAACTGGGCAGCGCCCCAGGGATTGCCCCAGGGCCGCACGCCTTCGGTGATCAGCTTGGTCCATTCGAAGGCTTGCATACCGACAAAGGTCGCACCGAGTGCTGCGGTCAGAAGCATCAGGATTGCCGTTTTGCGGCGGTCGCGGCGATAGCCGAAATTGACCGCCATGGCCATGGTTCCGCTGCTTGAGATCAGCACGAAAGTCATGATGGCAATAAGGATCAGCGGAATATCCGAGCCGCCGATACGAAGCGCAAAGACCTCGCTGGGATTGGGCCACGGCACGCGTGTCGAAATGCGCGCGGTCATATAGGAGAGCAGAAAGCAGCCGAAGATGAAGGTGTCGCTGAGCAGGAAGATCCACATCATGGCCTTGCCCCATGACACGTTCTTGAACGCCCGCTGATCCGAGGACCAGTCGGCGGCGATGCCTTGCCAGCCTGCGGGCCGCGGCTCTGTCTGAGCGATATGCGTGAGTGTCTCTGCCATCCGCCCGTTCCTCCTACGTCAGTAACCCCCGGCAAATATCGATGAAAGTCGCGGCCCAGCCGGCCAGAAGCGCGAAGATGGCAAGCCAGACGAAAAGCAGGAAATGCCAATACATGGCGCACAGCTCGACGCTGAGGCGAAGCCGCGCCGGCCTTGCCCCGTTCCAAGCGCCGACGGTTGTTCTGCCCAGGCCCACCAGTCCGCCCAGTATGTGCAGGCCATGCATTCCGGTAAGCAGGTAGAAGAAACTGTTGGCCGGATTGGAAGCCAGAAAGTAGCCATCGGCAGACAGCTCGCGCCAGGCCATAAACTGTCCAATCAGGAAGGAGAGCGCCGTAAACCCGGCGGTGGCAAGGCCGAGCTTAACCATGTCCATTTGACCCTTACGCGCCGCGAGCGAGGCGCATTGCAGCGCAATGCTGCTGAGGACCAGCATGCCGGTGTTGAACCAGAGCAGCCGCGGCAGCGGCAGCGCCTGCCAGTCCGACAGCGCCATGCGCATGAAGTAGGCGCTGGTGATCAGCGCGAACAGACAGCCGACGACCGCCAGGAAGACGCCGAGGCCGATCTTGGCGGTCGGTAGCGCCGATCCTTCCATACCAACAAAATCCCCGGCCATACCTTGCTCGAGCCATGGCTTGGTCATCAGCCGCTGGTGGGAAAGCCACCATCCGGCAAAACCGGCGATCACGAGCATGAAGACCAGAATGACGCTCATGCCGGCTCCTTGGAGGGACCGAAGGAGCCCGGTACGTTTTGCGGGATAAAGTCCTCCTTGGCGCCCGGTACGCTGTAGTCATAGGCCCAGCGATAGACGATCGGTAGGTCTTTGCCGAAATTGCCATGGGCCGGTGGTGTTTGCGGCGTCTGCCATTCGAGGGTCGTGGCCCGCCACGGGTTGCCGCCGGCCTCGCGGCCATGACGGATGCTCCAGATCAGATTGAACAGGAACACAATCTGGGCAAAGCCGACGATGAACGCCATGATGCTGATGAACGAGTTCAGATGGTGGGCCGATTCTGTCATCACCGTCATATCGGTCAGTTCATTGTAACGCCTGGGCACGCCCATCAGTCCGAGGTAGTGCATGGGAAAGAAAATCAGGTAGGCGCCGAGGAAGGTGACCCAGAAATGGAACCGGCCCAGCGCCTCGTTCAGCATCCGGCCGGTGACCTTCGGATACCAGTGGTAGATCGCACCGAAGATCACGATGATCGGCGCGACCCCCATGACCATATGGAAATGGGCAACGACGAACATCGTGTCCGACAGCGGGACGTCGACCACGACATTGCCAAGGAACAGCCCGGTCAACCCGCCATTGACGAAGGTGACGATGAAAGCCAGGGCAAATAGCATCGGTATGGTGAGGTGGATGTCGCCGCGCCACAACGTCAGCACCCAATTGTAGACCTTGATGGCGGTCGGAACCGCGATGATCAATGTCGTGGTGGCGAAGAAGAAACCGAAATAGGGATGCATGCCGCTGACATACATGTGGTGCGCCCAGACGACGAAGCTCAGCGCACCGATGCCGACGATGGCCCAGACCATCATGCGATAGCCAAAGATGTTCTTGCGCGCATGGGTGCTGATCAGGTCCGACACGATGCCGAAGGCCGGAAGGGCCACGATGTAGACTTCGGGATGGCCGAAGAACCAGAACAGATGCTGAAACAGGATCGGGCTGCCGCCATTATGCTGTAATTGCTCGCCCATTTCGACGATCGCCGGCATGAAGAAGCTGGTGCCGAGCGTCCGATCAAGCAGCATCATCACACAGGCGACGAATAGCGCCGGGAAGGCGAGCAGAGCCATGACGGTCGCGGTAAAGATGCCCCAGACAGTCAGCGGCAGACGCATCAGCGTCATGCCGCGCGTGCGGCCCTGCAACACCGTCACGACATAGTTCAGCCCGCCCATGGTGAAGCCGATGATGAACAGGATCAGTGAGACGAGCATCAGGATGATGCCCCAGTCCTGGCCCCCCGGTGTGCCGGTCATGATTGCCTGCGGCGGGTACAGCGTCCAGCCGGCCCCCGTCGGTCCGCCAGGCGCAAAGAAGCTCGACACCAAAACCAGCACGGCAAGCAGGTAGATCCAGTAGCTCAGCATGTTGACATAGGGAAAGACCATGTCGCGAGCCCCCACCATCAATGGGATCAGGTAGTTGCCGAAACCGCCGAGGAAGAGCGCCGTGAGCAGATAGATCACCATGATCATGCCGTGCATGGTGATGAACTGGTAGTAGGCTTCAGGCGTGATGAAGTCGAAGGTGCCGGGAAAGCCGAGTTGCAGCCGCATCAGCCAGGACAGCACCAGGGCGACCAGGCCAATTCCCGTTGCCGTCGCCGAATACTGGATGGCAATGACCTTGGCGTCCTGCGAGAAGACGTATTTCGTCCACCAACTGTGCGGATGATACAGTTCGACTTCCGCGACTTCGGCCGGCGGGATGGCATCTGCAGGGGTAATATCGACCATAGGAACACCTCCGTGTCCTTTTTAGCGAGACCCGACGGTTTCGAGCTTTGCTGCAATCCTCGAACTTGACACCGTCGTTGGACCCGGCGCCTGGCTTGCCGAGCCCGTCTGCTGGGGCGCCGACAATTGCGCAAACGTCTGTTGCTGGCCAAGCCACGCCAGATAATCCTCCTGCGTATCGACCATCACCACACCGTGCATCATCGGATGTCCTTGGCCGCAGAGTTCAGCGCACAGGACCTGGAAGGTTCCGGTTTTCGTTGGGGTGAACCAGAAGTAGGTGACCGAGCCCGGGATCATGTCCATTTTCGCGCGGAATTCCGGCACATAGAAATCATGCAGCACGTCGATCGAGCGAAGTAACATCTTGACCGGCTTGCCAACCGGCAGATGCAGATCGGCCGCTTCGACCACGACATCGTCCTGGCCATTGGAATCGCTGGTGATCACGCCCAACGGATTGTCAGCGGTGACGCCGCGGGTGTCGGATGTGCCGAGCTTGCCGTCCTTGCCGGGCAGGCGGAAACTCCATTGCCATTGCTGGCCGACAACTTCGACCACGGTTGCGTCGCTCGGAACGTTGACGAACCGGTTCCAGACGAACAGGCCGGGAACCAGCAAAGCCGTTACGCCGACCGCGGTGACAACCGTCAGCCAGGATTCGAGCCGCCTGTTCTCCGGTTCATACGCCGCCTGATTGCCTTCCCGATGACGGAAGCGGAAGACGCAATAGGCCATGAACAAAACCACGGCGGCAAAGACGACGCCGGTGATCCAGAAAGTTATGATGATGGTGTTGTCGATATAGTCCCAGTTCGAGGCAATCGGCGTCCACCACCATGGGCTCAGGAGGTGGAACAGCACCGAGCCCACAACTATCAAAACGAGTACAAGCGCGAAGGCCATGTCCCGTTCCTCCCGGCATTCCAGGGGCGCGAAGCCGTCTCCGGAAATGCCAAGTGCATCATAGCTTGATTTGGGGTCGCAATTCTAGAGCCGACTGTCTTGACGGGAAAAATCCCGCCTTGCCTGCGCCAACCCTTCGAGAGGAGCCGTCCATCACACACGGGGACGCGTTCGTCCGGCTGATGCGCCTGCGCCGGATCGTTTGGGCGAAGTCGACGGTGGGGTGTGCCAAGCCACGTCGGCAGGCCGAATTCGATCTTCGCGCCGACGAAGTTTCGTTTGTGCTATTTCAGCAGGCCGACCAGAACGTCGAAGGCGGCGTCGATGTCGGCGCGGACCGCGGCCTTGACCGCTTCCGCGTCCCGGTCGCGCAACGCAGCGAACATCTCCTGATGGTGCGTATTGGCGGTCGAATAGTTTCCGGAATCGTGCAGCATGTTGAAATAAGGACTGATCTGCAGCCACAAGTTCTCGATGATGTTGAGAATGTTCTCGGAGCCGGCCGCCCGGTAGATGGAGAAATGAAAGGCGTAGTTGGCGCGCAGATAGGACTTGACGTCTCCCGCCGCATTGGCCTGTTCGAGCGCGTCCAGATGCTGGCGCAGCCGGGCGATAGCTTGGTCGTCCATACGCTCGGCCGCCCATGCGGCGGCGATCGCTTCGATCTCGAAGCGGACGTTTCTCAGATCGACGAGGCGTGTGCGGCTGAGTGCGGGAATGCCGATCGAGCGGCCTGAAACCACCATCAGCGCGTTGGCGGCGGTCAGCCGCCGCAGGGCCTCCCTGACCGGCATCGGACTGACGCCGAAAGCATCGGCAAGGCTTTGCACCGTTACCATCTCGCCCGGCACGATGCTGCCGTCGAGGATCAATTCGGTGACATGGCGATAGACCCTGTCCTGCAAGGTCTCCTTGGACAGGGGCGCGATCTCGACACCCGGCTTTCTGAACGCCGCTCCAGCCATCTCCCCTCAACCTTCCCGCGCAAGCTGCGCCATAACCCGTATCCGGAATGCAGGCTTCCGGCTGCGGCGTCAAGCACCCCGGCCGTCGCCTTGTCATGAGCATATTTCATCATTGATCTTTGATCAAATGGTGATACGGTTGCGATATCGGATGGCAAGGTCACGTCTCGTGCCCTTGGGAGGCATCCGATCGTTCGGATCGGGAGGAGTTTCATAATGGGTATCGGATTGAAAGCCCGGCGGCTTGCGCTGCTGGCCGGCATGGCTGCCTGTGCTTTTGGCATCTCCGCGGCCGAGGCCGCTGAAAAACACAAGATTTTTCTCAGCATGAGCTTCATCGGCAATGACTGGCAGGCCGAGGCGGCGAACATGGTCAAGGCGATGGCCTCGCACAAGAGCCTGGTCGACAAGGTCGACCTGCAGGTCCAGGTGGCCGGGCCGAATGCGCAGCGCCAGATCCAGCAGATCAACGCCATGGTGCAGGCGGGAGCGGAGGCGATCGTGATTTATCCGATCTCGCCGACGGCGCTGAACCAGGTCGTCAAGAACGCTTGCGAGAAGGGGGTCAAGGTCTTCGCCTACGACGCCGAGATCACCGAGCCATGCGCTTACAATGTCCATATCGACCAGGAGGAGGCTGGCAGGGTGACAGCCGAATGGCTGGCCAAGAAGCTCAACGGCAAGGGCAACATCATCGCCGTGACCGGCGTTCCCGGCACTTCGGTCGACGAGCTGCGCACCAAGGCCGCCAAGGCGGTGTTCGCCAAATATCCGGACATCAAGATTGTCGGCGAAGCGGTCGGCATGTGGAGCCAGGCGGTGGCACGCACCGAACTCTCCAAGATTCTCGCCACGCGCAGCTGGGACGACATTAACGGGCTGTGGATGCAGGTAGGCTGCTTCACCGCCAATTCGATGCAGCTCGAGGCGGGCAGGAAGGCCAGCCAGCTTCTGCCTTGCGCCGGTGAAGGCTCCAATGGCGGCCGCATCCAGATGCTGCCGGAAGGGACGGAGGTCGAGGGTGCTGCTTCTCCCTATGCACCGCTCGGCGCGCCGCGCATTTCGTATGCCTCGCCGCCTTATTCCGGCGCGCTCGCCTTGAAGCTCGCCATCGAGGCGATCGAGGGCAAGGATGTGCCGAAAGCGACAATCCTGCCGCTGCCGATCGTCACCAACGAGACGAGCAAGCTTTGCAACGAGGGCACCTGGGCCGAAATGAAGGCCGGATGCAACACCTTCAAACCGTCGCTGGTTTCCAACCCCGGCTGGTTCGCGTCGATCTTCTCCGACCAGACGCCCGAGATCGGCCTCAACGCGGCGCTCGTCGGCCAGCCCGAGGAGTAGGCTTCAGCAATCCGTGCGCGTGGGGCACTGTGGGCTCCACGCGCCCGCAAGCATGGCATGCCGGAACCGGGAATGATGACTTCAACAACGCATGTGCCGGCTATTGCCGTCAACGGCATACGCAAGGCGTTTGGCGCGACGGTCGCGCTTGACGACGTCTCCTTCGCGATCTCGCCTGGCAGCGTGCACGCTTTGCTGGGTGAGAACGGCGCCGGCAAGTCGACGCTGGTCAAGCTCCTATCGGGACTGGTGCGGCCCGATCAGGGCCAGATCAGCATCCTTGGCGCGCCGGCCGCGCTCGGTTCGCCGCGCGCCGCGCATGAACGCGGGGTGCAGACGGCGTTCCAGGAGATGACGCTGGTCCGCGACCTCAGCGTTCTCGACAATATGCTGCTGCCCTATGCGCCATCCAGCCCGACCGGATTGATCAGGCGGTCGGCCGCGCGCAAGGCAGTCGGCCGGCACATTGCCGATCTCGGTTTTTCGGTCGATCTCGACGCCGAGGTTGCGACGCTCGATCTCGCGGTCCGCCAGAAGATCGAGATCGCGCGCGCCGTCTACCGCAAGCCGCGCATCCTGCTGCTGGACGAGCCGACCTCGACGCTTTCGAGCGGCGACGTCGAATGGCTGGGAACAATCATCGCGCGGCTCAAGGCCGCCGGAACGACGGTCGTGTTCATCACCCACCGCATGCGTGAGGTGCGGGCCTTCTGCGATACGTTGACCATCCTTCGGAATGGCCGCCACATCATCACCGCACCGGTGGCCGACATCTCGGATGAGGATGTGATCGAGAAGATCATCGGCCGCGCCCTCGCGCAGACCTTTCCGCCAAGGCCTGAGGGCGCGGCCGTCTTCGGTCCGCCGGTGCTCGGCGTGCGCGACCTCAAGGCGGGCAGAAAACTCGACGGCGCCAGTTTCGATTTGCGCAGGGGCGAAATCCTCGGCATCGCCGGACTTCAGGGCATGGGCCAGCTAGACCTGTTCCTCGCCTGCTTCGGCATGGCCGAGATCGAACGCGGCCACGTCATGGTCGACGGCCGCAAAGTGTGGCTCGGCTCGCCGGCCGATGCGCTGAGGCCCAACATGGCGATCGGGCTGGTGCCGGAGGATCGCAAGACTGAAGGCCTGTTCCTGAAATTGTCGGGCCGGCAGAATGCATCCCTGCCGGTGGTCGGCCGCTTCACCCGGCTCGGCTTGATCCGCGAGGAGGAGGAAGCACGCGCGGTGCAGGCGGCCTTCTCGACGGTCGAGGTGGACAACCGAGCGCTGTGGACAAGGGCAGGCGCCTTTTCCGGCGGCAACCAGCAGAAGATCGCCATCGCCAAGTGGCTGGTCGCCGAAAGCCGCATCCTGCTGCTCTTCGACCCGACCCGTGGCATCGATGTGGGCACCAAGCATGAGCTCTACGTGATGATGCGCAACTATGTGGCGGCGGGCGGCTCGATCCTGCTGCATTCGACCGAAATTCCCGAACTCGTCCATCAATGCGACCGCGTGCTCGTTCTCTATGACGGACGGCTGGTGGCCGAGCTCGCCGGCGACGAGATCACCGAGAGCGCGATCATGCGGCCGGCGCTGGGGCATGACGGCAATATCCTGGAGGCGGCACAGTGAGCGCGGTCGGTTCGACGGCAACCGGACAGGCCGGATCCCTGGTGCGCCTCCTGGCGCGGCATCGCGGCGCCATCATCGCGGCGATCGTCTTTGCAGTGCTGCTCGTCGTCGTCGACCTGATCAGCGCCGGGCGGCTCACCTATTTCGACATCTCGTTCCTGTCGAGCGGCGGCGCCACCTCGGCGCTGGCGGCGATGGGCCAGACCATCGTCATCCTGTCCGGCGGCTTCGACCTGTCGGCGGGCGCCGTGGTTTCGCTGGTCAATGTGGTGCTGGCCACGTCGATGGATCCGATGGCGACCGGAACGAACGTCTGGCTGTGGACGCTGGCCGGCATTGGCGTCGGCATGCTCGTCGGGGCGTTCAACGGCTTCTTCATCGCGGTGCTGCGCATGCAGCCCATCGTCGTCACGCTGTCGACCATGTTCATCTTGCAAGGCATCACACTGCTGGTCATGGACAAGCCCGGCGGCTTTGTCTCGCCCGATCTCGGCGCCTTCTATCTCGGCGACGCGATCCCAGGCTGGTTGCCCATGCCGTTGGTCGTCATCGGCGTGGTCCTGCTGGCATGGTTCTGGCTGAAGGGCACGCGGTTCGGCACGGCGCTCTACGCGGTCGGCAGCGATCCGGACGCCGCTGCCGCGGTCGGCGTGCGCGTCGTTCTCGTGCGCTTTCTCGTCTATGTCATCGCCGGCGGCTGCTATGGGCTTGCCGGTGTGTTCATCAGCGCCCAGACCGGCAGCGGCGATCCGCTGGTCGGCAATCCGCTGCTGCTGTCGATGTTCGCCGCCGTCGTGGTCGGCGGCACGCGGCTCGGCGGCGGGCAGGGCGGTCCGTTCGGCACCGTCTTCGGCGCCTATATCCTGATGATGGTCGTCAACGTCCTGCTCGTGCTCAACGTCTCGGCCTATTATTCGACCATCGCCGAGGGCACCATCCTCATCCTTGCCGTTCTCGCGGGCTCGCTGTCGCATGGCTCCGTGCTCGCCTACCAGGTCCGCGCCTTGCGCGCGCGGTTCGCCGCATGGCGCGCCGGCATGCTGCCGTCGCAACTCGATCATACCGACCGCAGGCTGCGCATCGCTCACAAAACGGCCGTTCCAGGACAGGCACCCGGCTTTCGCGTTCGCAATGCCGAGGCGCTGCGCTACGCGCTGCCGGCTTACGTCTGCCTGGCCGTCGTCATGATCGTCACCCAGATCTGGCTCGGCCGGGCCATCTTCAATCCCACCTACTGGAACTCGCTGTTCGTGCTGTCGAGTTTCCTTGCCGTGCTTGCGCTCGGGCAGGGCAGCGTCATACTCACCGGTGGACTCGACCTATCGGTGCCATGGACCATTGGCCTGTCGGGCATCCTCCTTGCCGGCATGGTCAACGGATCGGACGCGGCACTCGCCTATGCGCTGCCGGTGGTGCTCGCCATCGCCTGTCTTATCGGACTGGCGAACGGCATCGGTATCGTTTTCCTCGGCATCTCGCCGATCGTCATGACGCTCGCCATCAACGGCATCCTGCAAGGCTTCGCGCTTCTCTATTCGCAAGGCACGCCGGCCGGCTTCTCCTCGCCCATGCTGCGCTGGTTCATGACCGGCAAGATATGGGTGGTGACGCCGGTCGTGCCGTTCATGGTCGTCTTCGTGGCCCTTGCGGTGCTGCTGCTTGGCCGCACGGCCTTCGGCCGCAAGGTCTACGGCATCGGCAACAGCCCGCGCGCGGCCCAGCTTTCGGGCATCGCCGTCGGACGGATGCTGATCTTCGTCTATATGCTGTCGGCGCTGTGCGCGGCCATCGTCGGCGTCATGCTGACCGGCTTTTCCGGCCAGGCCAGCCTTGGCATGGGCGACGACTATCTCCTGCCGTCCATCGCCGTTGTCGTGGTCGGCGGCGCGCTGATCACCGGCGGGCGCGGCCACTATCTCGGCATGCTCGGCGGCGTGCTGCTTTTGACGGCGCTGCAGATGCTTCTGGCCGGCACGACGCTGCCCTACGCCACACGGGCGATCCTGTTCGGGCTGGTGGTGCTCGGCGCCGTCATGGCGCTGCGCGAAAGACGCATACAATGAAGGGAATGGAATCATGAGCACGAGCGCACCCAAATCGCCCGACGAATTCCTGGCGGGGCTCAAAGGGCAACGTGTCCTGGTCACGGCGGGCGCCGGCGGCATTGGCTTCGCCATTGCCGAAACGCTGTCGCGGCTCGGTGCGCGCATCGTCGTCTGCGATGTGTCCGACGAATCCCTGGCGGCCGCCCCCAAGAAGATGGCGCTCGTCGCAGCGGTCAAGGCCGACGTGTCGCGCGACGACGATGTCGACCGGCTGTTCGAGGCGGTGGAGGAGAAACTCGGCGGCCTCGACGCACTGATCAACAATGCCGGCATCGCCGGGCCGACCGGCGGCGTCGACGAAATCGATCCGGCCGACTGGAGGCGCTGTCTCGACATCGGCCTGACCGGCCAGTTCCTGTGCGCACGGCGCGCCGTGCCGCTCATCAAGGGGGCCGGCGGCGGTTCGATCGTCTCGATGTCGTCGGCGGCCGGCCGCCACGGCTATGCGTTCCGCACGCCCTATTCGGCGGCCAAATTCGGCGTCATCGGCTTCACGCAGAGCCTTGCCAAGGAGCTTGGGCCGCACGGGATCAGGGTCAACGCCATCCTGCCGGGCATCATAGAGGGGCCGCGCATCGAGAGCGTTATCTCGGCACGCGCCAAACAGGTCGGCATCAGCCATCAGGAGATGACCGAACGCTATTTGCAGAACATCTCGTTGCGCCGCATGACCAGCCCGTACGACGTGGCTTCGATGGTCGCATTCCTGCTGTCCGACGCGGGCATCAACATTTCAGGCCAGTCGCTCGGCGTCGACGGCAACGTCGAAACGCTTTGAGGAGCAAGCCATGGCCAGGGTTGCAATTGTCGGAAGCGGGTTCATCGGACGGGCATGGGCGATCAGCTTCGCGCGCGCCGGCCATGATGTGCGCATGTGGGACCAGTCGCCGGTCGCGGCAGGCGGCGCGCGCGACTACATAGAAGGCGTGCTCGGCGATCTCGCTTCGAATGATCTGCTGCGCGGACAGACCGCGCACGCGGTGCTCGAGCGCATCGTCGTCATGGGAGACTTGGACGCGGCTCTGGCCGGCGCCGTGCATATCCAGGAGAACACACCGGAAAATCTCGAAGTGAAGCGCGAGGTGTTTTCGCGGATCGATTCCCTCTCTGATCCGCAGGCGGTGATCGCCAGCTCCACCTCGGCGCTGCTGCCGTCGAAATTCACCGATCATCTCCCGGGGCGGCACCGCTGCCTGGTCGTGCATCCGATCAACCCACCCTACCTCATTCCGGCGGCGGAGGTGGTGCCGGCGCCGTGGACGTCCGCCGAGACGCTCGAAAGAACGCGCGCCTTCCTCATCGATGCCGGCCATGCGCCGCTGGTGATGAAGCGCGAGCTCGACGGCTTCATCATGAACCGGCTGCAAGGGGCGCTGCTTGAAGAAGCTTTCCGGCTTGTCGCCGATGGCTATGCCAGCGTCGAGGACGTCGATATCGGCATCCGCGACGGGCTGGCGCTGCGCTGGTCGTTCATGGGGCCCTTCGAGACCATCGACCTCAATGCGCCGGGCGGCGTGCGCGACTATGCCGAGCGCTATCAGGGCATCTATTCCAATATTTTTCCGCAGATGCTGCGCCGCGTCGACTGGGCGGGCGAGGTGATGGAGACCGTCGAGGCCGAGCGCAGCAGGCGCTTGCCCCGGGAGAAACTGGGCGATCGGCAGGTATGGCGGGATCGCCGACTGATGGCGCTGGCGGCGCACAAGAAGAAATCGGATCAGGAGTTCGGACAATGAAAGAAACCAGCCGCAAGCCCGGCGCCACGGCGGCCAGGGGCAAGGTCATCATAACCTGCGCGGTGACGGGGGCGATCCACACGCCGACCATGTCGCCCTATTTGCCGATCACGCCGGACCAGATCGCCTCTGAGGCGATCGCCGCCGCGGAAGCCGGCGCCGCGATCCTGCATCTGCATGCCCGCGATCCGGAGACCGGCAAGCCCGACCAGACGCCGGAGGCCTTTGCCCGTTTCCTGCCACGCGTCAAGCAAGGCACCAATGCCGCCATCAACATCACCACCGGCGGCAGCCCCTATATGAAGGTCGAGGAGCGGGTGCGCCCGGCCGCCCAGTTCAAGCCGGAGGTAGCCTCGCTCAATATGGGCTCGATCAATTTCGGGCTCTATCACCTCGCCGACAAATACGAGACCTTCAAGTTCGACTGGGAAAAGCCGCATCTGGAAGCGACGCGCGACCTCGTCTTCCGCAACTCGTTCAAGGATATCGAGTACATCCTTGCCACCTGCTACGACAATGGCACGCGCTTCGAGTTCGAGTGCTACGACATTGCCCATCTCTACAATCTCGCCCATTTCGCCGACCGCGGATTGGTGAAGCCGCCCTTCTTCGTGCAGTCGGTGTTCGGCCTGCTTGGCGGCATCGGCACGCATCCGGAGGATGTCGCGCATATGAAGCGCACGGCGGACCGGCTGTTCGGCGACCAGTTCCGCTGGTCGGTGCTCGGCGCCGGCGCCAGCCAGTTGCGCATCGCCGCGCAATCGGCAGCACTCGGCGGCAACATCCGCGTCGGGCTGGAGGACAGCCTGTGGGCCGGCAGGGGCAAGCTTGCCAAGTCGAATGCCGAGCAGGTCGTGCTGGCGCGCAAGATCATCGAGGGGCTCGGCATGGAGGTGGCGACGCCGGACGAAGCGCGCGAGATCCTTTCGCTGAAAGGCGGCGACAAGGTCGCTTTCTGACACAGCCAATCGCTGCGCGAGCCAACAAAGAGGAGGACGGCATGAGGATCGAAGTCGTGGTGGACGTAAAGACCACGCTGGGCGAGGGACCGCTCTGGGACGTCGAGCAGGAGCGTCTCTACTGGATCGACAGTTTCGACGGGCGCGTCTTCCGCGCGACCGCCGACGGGCGCGAGATCCGTTGCTGGGACGTGCCGATGAAAATCGGCTCGATGGCGCTGCGCAAGGATGGCGGCGGCGCTGTCGTCTCGTTGCAGCGCGGTTTCCATCTGCTCGATTTCGCCACCGGCGAGGTGACGCGGATCCATGATCCGGAGCCGGACAAGCCAATGAACCGTCTCAACGACGGCAAGGTCGACCGGCGCGGCCGCTTCTTCGCCGGCTCGATGGACACGATGGAAGAGGGGCCGTCCGGCGGCCTTTACAGGCTCGATCCGGATTTCTCCGTCACCAGGATCGATTCCGGCATCATCTGCTCCAACGGTCCATGCTGGAGCCCCGACGACCGCACCTTCTATTTCGCCGACACCTGGACCGGCGAGATCTGGGCCTATGATTACGACATCGAGACCGGTGCGGCCAGCAACCGCCGCACCTTCGTTCGCGTCGATACCAGCCGCGGTGGTGCCGCCGACGGCTCGACCGTCGATGCCGAAGGCTGTCTGTGGAATGCGCTGGTCTATGACGGCCGCCTGGTGCGCTACGCGCCGGACGGCAGCATAGACCGTATCATCGACATGCCGGTGAAGAAGATCACCAGCGCCATGTTCGGTGGACCGAGGCTCGACACGCTCTACGTCACCTCGATGGCCAAGCCGCCGCTGCCGCGTTTTCCCGGCGATGGCGTGCTGCGCGGCAGCCTGTTCGCCATCACCGGCCTTGGCGTGACCGGAGTTCCCGAGCCGAGGTTTGGTGGCTGACGGGCGGCCTCTTAGAGCAGTTCACCGTTTTATGAAACGGCGAACCGCTCCATCTCTTTGTTTTTGCGCAATCCATAGGGAAAGCGCTACGCGCTTTTCCCGGGAAAACCGTACACACTTTTCCTTGAATTGCTCTCGCCGCTCCTCCCGGACGTCTTCCGCAAACTTCCTGCCGCTCGCAATCAGCTAAAAACTATCGGCACCATTTCTCCACCGCTAAGGCGATGGCCTTCGTGCAGTCGACGAGATCGCGCACCGAAACGCGCTCGTTCGGCTGATGCGCCTGCGCCGGATCGCCAGGACCGAAGTTGACGGTCGGGGTGTTGCCCAGGCCGGTCGGCAGGCCGATGTCGCTGTGTGCGCCGAAGCCGCTCAGGGCCGGCGACAGGTCGGCTGCTTTGACGGCCTCCTGGAACAGGCCGACAAAGGGGTTGTCCGACGGGATCTCGGCGCAATCGGCATCGAGGATCCATTCGACACGGGCAGGGTGCTTTCGCAGATAAGGATCCGCCTGGCAGACATTGGCGATGTGCTCTTCGATTTCGCGTTTGACATTGCCGCCCAGCCTGAACTCGTCATGCTCGCTCGGCAGATACTGTGCGTCGATGATGATCTCGCCGCGTCCTGCCATGGAGGATGGATGTTCGCCGGCATTGATCTGGGTGACGATGATCTGGTTGGGCAGGTCCATCAGCGGGTGGTTCTTCCTGGGATCGAACATCCAGCGCCGGTTGAGGATGTCGATGCCGTCGAGGATCTGCCGGCAAAGCTGGACGGCGTCGACCGGGCCGCTCGAATACCAGGCGTTCGGCGTCAGTTCGGCATGGCCGCCTATGCCGTCGATGATGATCTTGCCCCACAGAATGCCGTGACAAAGCGGTGCGATCCTGTTCGCCGTCGGTTCCGTCATGATGCCGGCGTCGGCGCGAAAGCCGCGATCAACCATGGCGAGCGACCCCATGCCGCCGATTTCCTCGTCGACGACGGTGGTGAAGACGACGTCGCCGGAGAGGGAAACGTCGAGTTCCTTCAGGATTTCGACCGCCATCAGCATGCAGGCGACGCCGCCCTTCATGTCGACCGTGCCGCGACCGTGCAGGAATCCATCCTTCAGGACAGGCTGGAAGGGATCGGTGGTCCAGTGCCCGGCGGCACCCGGCGGCACGACGTCGATATGGCCGGTCAGCATGATGGACCGCCCGCCGCCGGTGCCTTTCAAAACGCCGCCGAGATTGGGCCGGCCCTCGAACGTCCTGCCCTTGTTGGCGCCGGCACGTCCCTTGTATTTTTCGTAGAGTGCCGGGCCGTCTGGATCCCAGAGATCGGTCGAGAAGCCGAGTGCCTCAAGGCGCTTTTGCAGGTAGAGCTGGCAATCCCGCTCGCCGGGGCCGGCCTCCTTCGGATTCGATTTCACGATCGAAGGGAAGGCGACGAGATCGCTCAGCGTCTTGACGATGCGCTCGGCGGCTGCCTCGACGCGCGCGGCGATGGTCTCTTCCATGGAAGGCATTGTTATCTCCAACGTTGGGAAAGTCGGTCGGCGAGAAGGACGAAAACCAGAAGGGCGCCGACAATCCCCACCTGCCAGACCGTGTTGATGTTCAATTGCAGAAGGCCGGTCTTCAGCGTGACCAGCAGCAGGACGGCCGCGAACACGCCGCCGACGCCACCGCGTCCGCCGGTGATGACGATGCCTCCCAGCATGGCCGCGGTCAGCGATTCCAGTTCGAGGTTCTGGCCGATATTGGGCCTGCCGCTGCCGAGCCAGGCGAGAGAGACGAGGCCGGCAGCACCGGCCAGTGCGCCGCTCAGCACGTAGAGAATGAAGCGTACGCGATCGACCGGAATGCCGACCAGTTTGGCCGAGCGCTCGTTGAAGCCCATGGCATAGATCCAGCGCCCCCAGGCCGTCGAGAGCAACACGAGACCGGCAAGCGCGAAGCAGGGGACGGCGAGCGTGAGGAAAGGCACGGGGATGCCCATAATCGCACCGCGCCCCCAAACGAGCAGCCAGGCGGGCACGCCGGACTGCGCCGCGCCGCCGGTGACCGCAAGCGCGAGGCCGGAATAGACGAAGAATGTTCCCAGCGTCGCGATGAAGGGGAGAAGGGCGAGCTCGTTCACCAGCCATCCGTTCAAGGCACCGAGCACAGCGCCAGCCAGGATGCAGACGACCGGCAACAGAAGGGGCGGCAACCCCAGCTTCAGGGAAAGCATGGCAACGATCGCCGAGAGCGAAACGGCGCCGCCAACGGACAGGTCGATGCCCGCGCCCCCGGCCAGGACGACCAGCGCCTGTCCAAGGCCGACCAGGGCCAGGATCGTCGAAAATTGCAAAATCGTGGTGACGGTGCCAAGATTGAAGACCGAGGGCTTGAGCGCCAGCAGGCCGACAATAACGACCAGCCAGAGGCCGCACAGCAGAGCCAAAGTGAGGGCGGGGCCCTGCAGGTTCCGGATCCTGTTCATGCGCGGGCTCGCAGGAATTGGGCAAGCGGCAGCCGGTTGGAGACAGCTTCGAAGCCAAGCACGCCGATGATGAGAACGCCGGTAACCACAGGCTGCCAAAGCGAGGGGACGCCGATCAGGAGCAATCCATTCTGGAGAATTCTCAGAAGCAGTACGCCGAAGACCGTGCCGATCAAGCTGCATCTGCCGCCCAATATGCTCGTGCCGCCGAGAATGACCGCGGCGATCGCATCGAGCGCCAGCGTGCTGCCGATCGTCATCTCCACATTGCGGTAGGTGGCGACGTAAAACGTGGCGGCAATGCCAGTCAGGACGCCACTGATGACGAAGGTCATGAAGCGTACCTTGACCACGGGGATTCCGGACAGCCGGGCCTTTTCCTCGGAATTGCCGATCGCCAGCAGGTGCGGCCCGTAGGGGGTTCGCCGCAACGCCAGCCAGACGACCAGATAGGCGATGGCAATGACGATGGCTGGGACTGGAATGCCGAGTACGGTGGTTGCCAGAAGATTGGTGAGGCTCGAGGGCAGGCCCGAGAGCCACTGCCCGCCGAGAAGGACAAAGACGGCGGTGCGGTAGACGCCAAGCAGGCCGAGCGTTCCCACGATTGCCGGAACGCGACCGAGGACGACGACGGTGGCCGTCACGCAGCCGAGCAGCGCACCGACCGCAGGGCCAGCGATGAGCGCCAGCAGCGGATTGCCCTCGGCGCCGAGCACACGGCCGATCGCTATTGCCGCCAGACCCATGACGATGCCGATCGAGACGTCGATGCCGCCCATGGCCAGCAGCAAGGTCATGCCAAGGCCGATCAGCAGCAGTTCGACGCTGTTGCGCAGGACGGTCGCCGCATTGCCTGGCGTCGCGTAGTGGGGCGATGCGACAGAAAAGATGACGATCGCCAGGAGACAGGCGGCAAGCAAGGACCACTCCCGCCCGTTCATGGCCAAAACGCCGTTTCCAAACTGTCGCACCGTGTTCATCCCAAGGCTCAGAAGTTGAACTTGTCGACATTGTCCTTCGTGAAGACCGCCGGCGGTCCGAGCAGCAGGATGCCCTTGGCGGCATCATAGGTGGCGGGCTTTTCGAGGCCGGCGATCTTGTTTTCCGCTTCGAAGCTCTTGCCGTCGATCAACTGCTTGCCGGCCCAGACCGTGAGATAGCCCAGCTGTTCGGGATCCCACAGCACGGTGAAGCCGAAGGCGCCGCTCTTCAGGTAGGATCGCGCCGTGTTCGGGCTGCAATAGCCCGTGCCGATGACGGAGCCGATCTTACCGGCGGTTTCGATGGCCTGGGCGACGCCCGGGCAGGTCGAGGATGCGACGGCGATGATGGCCTTGATGTCGGGATTGGCGGCCATGAGATCGCCTGATATCTGCGCGGCGCGCTCGGCCGTGCCGCCGGCGAATTGCGGAGCCAGCAGTTTCAGCTTCGGATATTTGGCGGTGGCCTCTTTCTGCATGAAGCCGATCCAGGCGTTGAGATTGGACGCCGTCGCCTCGCCGGAGACGATGCCGATCGTGGCGTCCTCGCCGACGCGCTTCACCAACTCATCGATGATCGTCGTGCCGAGCCCTTCGTCGGTCGCCTGCGCCACATAGACGGCACGGCCGCTGTCGGGTGCATCGCTGTCGCTGGTGAAAAGCTTGATGCCCTTGGCCTTGGCGCTCTCGACGACGGGCGCGATGCTGGACGCATCCAGCACGCTGACCGAGATCGCCTGGACACCCTGGTCGATCAGGTTCTGCACGATCTGCAACTGATCGACCGGGTTGGTGTCGACGGGGCCGGAATAGATGAAATCGACGCCCAGGTCCTTCGCGGCGCGATTGCCGCCGGCTTCCATGGCATTGAAATAGGGTATGCCGATCAATTGCGGGACGAAGGCGACCTTGGGCTTGTCGGCGGCATGCGCCGCCGTGGCGACCACGAGTGACAGCACGGAAACGGCGAGCGCTTTTTTGAGTTGAGAAAGCATTGGTTTATCCTCTCTGGAATGGACGTGCATTTCAGTTTGATTTTTCAAGCGCCCGCACGTCGGGATGAGCGCCTGTTATGAGCGAAACGACTTCCTCGTGATTGGTCTCGGCCGCCAGCCGTTCGGCCACCTTGCGGCCGCGCCGGAACACCACGATGCGGTCGGCGACCTCGAACACTTCGGAAATGTTGTGGCTGATGAGGACGACGGCACAACCGCGCGCGGCAAGCCGCCGCGTCAGTGCCAGAACCTTGCGGGTTTCGGCGACGGCAAGGGCCGCCGTCGGCTCGTCCATGATGACCAGCCTGGCATTCAGATTGAGGGCCCGGCAGATGGCCACGGCCTGGCGCTGACCGCCGGACAGGCTGCCGACGGGTGCTTCCGGATCGGAAATATGCGCGTCGAGCTCTTTCAGCAGGCCGTCGACGCGCTGGCGCATTTCCTTGCGCTTCAGGAAGGGAATACCCAAAATGGAGCGTTTCAATTCGCGGCCGAGAAAGACGTTTTCGGCAATCGACAGGTTTTCCGAGAGCGCCAGTTCCTGAAAGATCGTCGCGATCCCCGACGACGCCGCATCCTTGGGCGAGGAGAAAGCCACCGGATTGCCCTCGATGAGAAGCTTTCCATCGCTGGGCGGATGGGCGCCCGCCAGGATCTTGATGAAGGTGGATTTGCCGGCGCCGTTGTCGCCGAGAAGCGCCAGCACCTCGCCAGAGCGGATCTCCAGGTCGACATTGGCAAGCGCGGTCAGAGCGCCGAAGCGCTTGGCGATATTTCTGGCGACAAGAAACGGTTCTGTCATGGCGGTTCCCCGGCGGTTGCTGGTCGGCTAGACGGCCTTGCTGACCCAGCGCAGCACGTTGGTCCAAAGACGCGCATAGCCCGGCCATTCCACGAAGCTGTTGGGCAGCCAATGCGGGCCGATATCCGACGTCCAGGCCAGCGTGCGGCCCTGGCCATGGCGGCCGGTGACCAGCAGCGGATGACCGCCGTGATCCTGCGGCAACCGTGCGAGGATTTCGACGTCATCGCGATCGCGAGCGACGACCTCGTTGGCGCCGAGCAGCAGCGGCCATTCGCCTTCGATGCCGGCAAAGATCGGGTGATCCTTGGGACCGGTGATTTCAGGCCGGAACCCTTCGGGAATCTCGAGCCGGTCGTCATAGGGGAGGCAGGTTACCGGCAGCGCCTCCTCGACGGCCGTGCGGTGCCAGCGCGCCTTGCCGTCGATGCCCTGGAAAGAGAAATAGCCGCCGATCATGACCATGCCACCACCGGCCTGCGTCCAGTCGCGCAGAAGCTTGAGCCGGTTGGGCACTGTCTTGCCGTGCAGCCAGACATCGGGGTGAAGCAGCAGCGAGTTCGCGCCGATGTCGGAGAGGATGATGGCCTTGTATTGCGACAGGCCCTCCGTGGTGAAAGGCAGCTTTTCGACGGCTTCATGGGCCGGCATGTAGTCGAGGTCGAATTCGCTGCTCTTCAAGGCATCGACCAGCGGCGTCGCGCCCAGGTGAAAGGTGACGCTGCCGAACTGATCGAACCCCTTGTAGTGGGTCGCCGAACTCATCCAGCTCTCGCCGACCAGAAGCACTCTTGTTTTCGCCATGACCAATACTCTCCTGGGTTCCCGTAAGTTGTTGGTTCAGCTTGCCAACATGGCGTTGTTCGCCAAAGCGGCAGCCTTCAAAGTCGCGAAATCCGCGATGTAGCCCTGTGCGCCTTCGACCGTGGTCGTCAGGCTCGCGCCGATCGCCGCATGGCGGGCGGCGTCGTCCAGCGACGCACCATGCAGCCAGAGGCTTAGGAATATGCCGGCGAAGCTGTCGCCGGCGCCCGTCGCATCGACGCGGTCGACAGGCAGTGCCGGCACCTCGATCTGCGGTCCGCCATTCGCCGGAAAGACGACCGCGCCAAACTCGCCGAGAGTGAGCACGACCGTTCCGCGCGGCTTGATGCGCGCCAGCATCAGCCGCACCTCTTCGATCATCGTCGCCATCCTGGAGCGAAAGTCGAAAATCTCCCGCATCATCACATCGTTGATGAAGGTCAGGTCGATGTGCCGGACCATCTGCGTGAAGGTTTCAGGCGTGCGTGCGCTCTTGGGCAGGCCGGCCGAATGCAGGCTCACCCTCCAGCCGGCCTGATGAAAGCGCGCGATGGAAGCGGTCATCGTTTCGTAGTGGAAGCCTTCGATGTGAAGACAGGCCGGGCGCGGCTCGGGCTGGATGTCCAGATTGGCGGTCAGATCGATCTCGCCGAGTTCGAACGGTTCACTGATGATCGTGCGGCTACCATTGCGCTCGATGATCACGATGGCTTGCGAAAGGCGGTTGTTGGGCGTGTTGCGGATCGGCAATGCGTGGACGCCCAGTTTGGAAAGCGCGCCGAGCGCCCAGTCACTCTCCGGGTCTTCACCGACCGCCGTCGCCAGTTCCACGTCGAGAGCGTAGGGCGCCCCAACACCGGCGGCGGCAACCGCGAGATTGGCCGCGGGCCCGCCCAGCGCCTTCTCGATATGGCTGGCTGTGATGCGGTCGTCGCGATGCGGCAGGACGTCGACGCGGCAGAGAAAGTCGACACTGACCCGGCCCGCGACCAGGAGCCTCGGCAGATGATCGAGATTCTTCGGCCTGTGGGGCGCGCGGCCCGGCAGCGAGCGCGCAAACGAACTCGGCCGGTACATCAGCGTGGCGATCGCCTTTTCGATGCGTTCGCGCGTGGCCTCCTTCAGGCCGGCAGTCCCGTTGATGAAGTTCGACACCGTTCCGATGGAGACACCGGCCGCGCGTGCGACATCCGCTATGGTTGGGCGCTTGCGTTGCAATGGTTGGCTCCGATTGAAGCGTTTCAAACGGTATCAACGGAAATGCCGCCCCTCAACGGAATTATCTTCTAAAAAGGTCTGGAATTTGCAGAGAAACTTGGAAAACTATGGCGATGTGGCCCCAATTGCGGGTCATTCGTTCCAGAATTGAACGTTTTTCAATTCTTAAGCCGAAAGACTGCGTCGGCGAATTGCCTGCTTTCATTCGGATAGCTTCGCCGAGCCGATGATCTAGATCAGCAGCAAGCCCTTCATGCTGGAATAGCCCTTGCGACCGATGATGATGTGGTCATGCACGGAAATGCCCAGCCGCTTGGCCGCGTCGATGATCTCCTTGGTCATCTCGATATCGGCACGCGATGGCGTCGGATCGCCCGACGGGTGGTTGTGCACCAGGATGATTGCCGTCGCCGACAGTTCGAGAGCGCGCTTGACCACCTCACGCGGATAGACGGGCGTATGGTCAACAGTGCCGGTCTGCTGCACCTCGTCGGCAATCAGCGTGTTCTTCTTGTCGAGGAACAGGATGCGGAACTGCTCGCGCGCCTCGAAGGCCATGGCTGACCGGCAATAGTCGAGAAGCTGCTGCCAAGAGGAGAGGATTTCGCGGCCATGGACCTCGCTGCGCGCCATGCGCTGGGCCGTCGCCGCAATGACCTTCAGGTCGAGCGCTACCACCGGGCCCACGCCCTTGACCTCCTGGAGGAGGCCGACGGGCGCGCCAAGCACCTCGGCCAGGGTACCGAAGCGGGAGAGCAGCGCCTTGGCGACCGGCTTGGTGTCGGCGCGCGGGATCAGGCGGAAGAGCAGGAGTTCCAGAAGCTCATAGTCGGGCAGGGCGTCCGGACCTGCCGAGGCGAAGCGTTCGCGCAAACGGTCGCGATGGCCGAGATAATGCGGCTTCTCCTCGATCCTCCTGGCCTTCGCAGGAGGCCGGGCTGTCCCAGGAGAGTGCATGGTCGCGGAAAGCTGCGCAGGCTTTTCTGCAAAGAAACTGCGCTCGTCGTCGTCACCTGACATCTCGTCTGCCCCCAGCTCCCCGACCGCGAGCGCCGGGAGAACGAAACATTAGGCTGGCAGGCCGGGGCGGTCGAGCTTTTTGGGGGAGAGCGTGAAGATCTCGCAGCCGGTGTCGGTCACGCCGATCGTGTGTTCGTATTGCGCCGACAGCGAGCGGTCGCGTGTCACCGCGGTCCAGCCGTCCGACAGGACTTTCACATGCGGCCGGCCGAGGTTGATCATCGGCTCGACGGTGAAGATCATGCCGGGCCGCATCTCGACGCCCTCATTGGCGCTGCCATAATGCAGGATATTGGGCGCGTCGTGAAACAACTGGCCGACGCCGTGGCCGCAGAAGTCGCGCACCACCGAGCAGCGCTCGCCCTCGGCATAGCTCTGGATGGCCGCGCCAATGGCGCCGGTGCGGGCGCCAGGCCTGATCGCGGCAATGCCGCGCATCAGGCATTCGTGGGTGACTTCGAGCAGGCGTTCCGCCGCGCGTTTTATGGTGCCGACGGGGTACATGCGCGAGGAATCGCCGTGCCAGCCGTCGAGGATGTAGGTGACGTCGATGTTGACGATGTCGCCATCCTTCAGCGGCTTGTTGTCGGGGATGCCATGGCAGACGACATGATTGATCGAGGTGCAGGAAGACTTGGTGTAGCCGCGGTAGTTGAGCGTCGCCGGCAGCGCGCCATGATCCATGCCGAACTCGAAAACGAAACGATCTATGGTGTCGGTGGTGACGCCGGGCGCAACCATCGGCACCAGTTCGTCGAGGCAGCGCGCCGTGAGGTCGCATGCCTTGCGCATGCCGGCAAAACCTTCCTCGCCATAGAGGCGGATCTGGCCGGTGTTTCTGAGCGGTGCCGTGGCGGCGTCGAGATAAGTGACCATTGGTGTCCGTCTTGCCGGTGTGGCTCTGCAAGGGAGCCGGCGTGAAAATCTCCCCAGATTTGGCACTTGAGGGCAAAAGGTTCAAGGAAGAACTGCCCGGACACGACCAAGCGGCAGGGATATTCGGCGCGCCCCGGTGTCCTTGACGCCCTTGTTCCTTCCCTTTCAGTCGACCGTGCGGTAGGGCGAGGGAGGTTTTTGGAGATTTCATGAGCGTCGAGCACGCCAGATTGCCTGAAGCGCCGTTGAAGGCGGCCTGCTCATTGCTGATGAGCCTTGTGCTGCTGGCGATGCTGTCGCTTGGCCGGGCGGAGGTGCCCGTCTTTGCCGGAGCAGCCTCCGGTGTCGCCAGCGCCGGCGTGGAGCGGTCCGGCGAAGCGGCGGCGCTGCTGCGCATCACCGGCAAGGGGCAGGCGCTGGAAGTTCGTTCCGGCCGGCCGGCCCTGGTTAAGTTCGCCGGCGGCCATCCGGCCCTGCCGGCTCGGGACACCGTCTTTTCCTGGTTTGTTTCGGTTCCGCCGGCAGAGGTCGTCGCCGCCGACAGGGACGCCCGCACACCGTGGGCGACTGCCAATCAGCCGCGCGCGCCGCCATCGGTTCCGGCCTGAGCGGTTTCAACCGCTCCTTCACTCAAACCACTTCCTGTTCGCGCCTCGATCCGCGCGGCGGCTTCGGTCGCGCAGCGGTGCGTAGCGCGTCATTTCCGGATTGTTTCCATGCAACGTATCAAGACACTCAAGAGCCTTTCGCGCGCGGCCTGCGCCGCCATTTTCCTTTCCGTCCAGGCGCTCATCTGTATCGGAACCGTCTACTGGGCGCTGACGGAGACGCTCGGCCTTTCGGCGACAGGGGCACTTGTCCCTGGCGGGATTTTCGCTGTGCCGTCTGCCCTCGTGCTGCTTACGGCGGTGCGCATGGCCTTCGATGCGGAGACCGATCCCGCCAACCAGTAGCCGGACCGCCAAGGCGCCCGCGCTCGACAAGGCCGGGCGCCTTGGCGCTTGCTTGCGGCGGCTGCGGCAAAACGTCCATGACCGCGGAGACGCCACATTCCTGCGGTAGCGACCGGCCAGAGCAACTTTTTACGACGGATGGCGTTGCCGCTGGTGACGACAGTTCGGGAGATGGCGGATGGACAGACTGCAATTCGAGGTGCCGGTGCGTATCGCGCCCGGACCCGGCCTGCCTGTCGAGGAGATCTACAGCGTCGAACAGGCCCTTGATTTTCTCCAGGCCTGGCCGCTGCGCCGGCAAGGCCCGATTTACCAGAAGGCCTTCAACGCCTGCTTCGGCGCCACCGTGGACGTGGTCAAGACCGAGGATGCCTGCCGGGCGTTCATGGCGTTCTGCCGGGTGACCGGGCTGATGGCCCGGGACATGATGGCGCCGCGCAAGCGCGGTGGCCAGGCGAGAGGGCTGCAAGCCTGAGGTACGCTGCGCTCTTCGTTCTCCTGGCCGAACGAAGCATCGATGCCGATGCCATTAAGCTTCCGTTTCCACTTTCGCGGCTACGCCATGCTTGTTCGGCAATGGTTGATTCGTTGCGTCAGTCTCGTGGTTCGGAAGATGTCCCCAGAAAAAATCCGTGCATTCCCGATTGACCGTCAGGCATTCCTGGTTCGGGAGGTGGCTGCCAGGCTCGACAGTTTGCATGGCGACAGCGCCACCTCGTTCTGGAGGGCCAAGGCGACGGAGTTGTTCGATCTCGTCGTCAGGTCAGGCAGGGACAGGGCGGCGGCCAGCGACGAGGTGCGCAGGTTCTTCTTCGCCGTGCAAAAAGAGATATCGGCCGGCGCGGCCGCTGAGCCGATGCCAATTCTTTCCGCCTGAAGTGCTCCGCAAGGCGTCCCACAGCCGGTCCATGCCAC
The DNA here is from genome assembly GCF_006442975.2 of Mesorhizobium sp. B2-1-1. Lineage (NCBI taxonomy): Bacteria > Pseudomonadati > Pseudomonadota > Alphaproteobacteria > Hyphomicrobiales > Phyllobacteriaceae > Mesorhizobium > Mesorhizobium sp. B2-1-1. The sequence continues at coordinate 3,375,364 of NZ_CP083954.1, forward strand.
CGCTAGCGGAACAGATATTTTGAAACTTCGGGGTTGCCGCGTCGCCACATGACGTTGTCAAGGAAGTAGTGGTGCACGTTGATGAAGATCAGCACTATGAAGAAGAACAGCGACGAACCCAGGACTTCCTTGTCGTAAGGGATCAAGGCAGTCAGTGCCGCCGGGATCAGCCAGAAACCGAGACCGCCGAGGATCCCGCCGGCGACGACGAACCCCAGGACTCGCGTCCTGTAGATCGGACCAAGAACGGAGAGGATTCTGGAGTCCGGAACCTTTTGTGCATCGGGACCGTCACGCTCGACATTGCTTTGATAGCGCCAGACCACGGCCAGGTACTGTAGCGAATGGAGAGCCGGCACCACGAGCAGCCACAGCGGGTTTATTCTCACGACCAGGATCCAAAGATATAGGGACGCGATATAAGCGACGACGCCGTTATACGGCAGGCTGCCGCCATTTTTACTCCAGCGATTGATCAGCATCACGACGGTGGCGGCCGTGGCAGCGGCCGCGGCCGACAGCGCAATCGTGTTGAGCCACGCAGGCGTGGCAAACGTATAATATTCCAAGCCGTAATATTTTGCTTGGCTGACCGCCGTGTTCGTCTGAAGCCATGCGAACAGCCATACGGCATAGCTGTTGACCAGCAAGATTTTCTTGTCCGGATTGGTGAAGAACCTGCCCTTCAACACGGCGTCCACCATCAACATGCCGTAGCCTTGCTTGACGTAGTGCCAGCCCACGAAAAAGAACATCGCGTTGGCTGCGTTTCCGAGCAGCCGGGCGTTCGCCGTTATCGAGCCGTAAGCAAAAAACCCGACCATGAGCAGGGGAACGACAATGCCGGCGAAAATGTAGCGGATCTGGAGGCCCCTGTCGTATCCCTCGCCGCGCACCTTGCTTCCAAAATTGCGATAGAAAAGTTGGTAAGAGTGGGCGAAATGCGGATAGTTTATCAAGTAGGCCAGGAAAAACATCGCCGCCGCAACAAGGCTGTCGTATTTGGTAGGCACGAAGAACAGGGCCGGCAAAATCAGGAATGCGCTGCCGCCAAGCATGAGGAAGTCGGCCAGCGGGCCAAAGAGATATCTTTGTGGCGGCGTCGCCGCAGGAACTCGAGCATCCGCCGAAAGGTGAACTGCCATATTAGCATCCCCCTGGGAAAGCCGATTTAACCATCGAGCCTTGCCCTCGACAAGGTCGAGGCGGCGGAATGGTCAACACGTAAAATGACGTTCCGGAAGGGGGTGTTACCCTGTCCGGCGCAATAGCTCTTGACGCCGAAAGGAGCGGAGGGGACATCGAGTGAAGCTGGTACGCCCAAGGGGAATCGAACCCCTGTTACCGCCGTGAAAGGGCGGTGTCCTGACCGCTAGACGATGGGCGCGCTCAGATGAAAGCGGCTTATACTGGCGTTGTGCGCAACCGGCAACCCGTCAGGTGCCGGCTTGGACAACTTTTTTCCTGCCTGCCGAAGCGAGTGATTCACGCAGCGCCAGCGGCAATTTTTCTGGCGGCCGTCACCAGCCGCTGCGTGGATTTCCGGGCACTTTTCAGACGATTGCGGAAGCGGCCCGATGCAAATGCATGTCGCTCAAAAGTGAGCTCCGTTTCAGCGCGACGCGCTTTGGCGCGTCCAGCCGAACCGGCCCTGGTCAGCCTTCGCCACCGCTGCGCCGGCGGCAGCGCCAGTTCCAGTCGCGCTCGGGGCCGACGTCGACGTGGACCGATTCGGTGTGGCAGTAGGTGCCGACGCCGCCGCGGCCGGGCATCGTCCTGACGTAGCTCGCCAGCTCCCATTTCGAGACGCCCGGCACCTGGATGTCGGCGGCGGCGCAATACATGTGCAGCGAATTCTTGGCGCCGTTGGCACGGCGGTTGCGGGCGGGGTCGCGATAGCCGGAGGTGACGACCATCTTGCGGCCGTAGTGGCCTTCGATCGTCTTGAGCACGCGCACCAGCGAGGGCTTGAGGCACGCCACGTCGACGCTCTCGTTCTGCTTCAAGAGGCCGTTAGGCGCGAGGCGCGCCATGCCGGCGGCGGAGGCTACCTGGTAGAGGCCGCCCGAACCTTCATCCTCGTTGAGGTCGACGTCGCTTTCGTCGTCGAGGCCGGATTTGCGCTTGATCTCGAACAGCGCCGTCTGGCGGACGCCCGGCAGGGCATCGCTGCCGGTGATGTGACCTGAGTCGTCGCCGAGCGGAGCCAGCTGCACCGGTTTCGCCGTGGAATCGGCCGAGGCCAGTGTAATGATCGGCTTTGCCGCCGCCGGGGCGGGCTTGGCCTGCACAGCCGGCTGTTCGCCTGCGCGCGTGTTGACCAGTGGAGCGGGCTTCGCCGAAGCCGGCGTGGCGCCAAACATCGAGGCCAGGAAACCCCTTTTCTTCGGCGTGTCGGTAGTCGGCGCTTCGCCTGCGGTCACATAGACGGGATTGTTCATCGCCTGTGCCGAAGCCGGCTTCGGTGCCGTCACGGCCGCGTCGGCGGCGGCAATCTTCTGCGCCGCCGCCTCAGTCTGCTGCGCCGTCTGCGTCGGTTGCTGCAGCGATTGCGGCGTGTTCCCGGCAATCGTTTCAGCTTCAGCCGGCGCGGTGAGCGGGAAGGCCGCCTGCGGCTTGGTAATCGGCACGTAGGCGACCGTCTCGGGCAGCGCTGTGTCGCCTTCCGCCATCACTGTGGTCTGCGTGGTCGCCGTCTGCGACGACGAATCGCCGGCCACGATCGGCTTGTTTGTCGAGGCTGCGTTGATGTCCGACGCGGAGGCATTGTAGCCGGGCATGCCAACCGACATTGTGGGGTCGCCGGCCGAGGTGCAGGAGGCCAGGAGCACGGAGCAGAGCGCCGCCGCAATGGTGCGGCGTTCTCCCTTCGCGAGGCTCCACCCTGCTGATTTCAAAGTCAAATTCCCCCTCGATATCCGATCGGTATATCCTTGGCGCGGCGTCCGAACGGCTGCGTCGAGGTGCCCCTTGTCTCCGATCCGGAAACGAGACCTGTGTCAAATCAGCAAGCCTGGAAGTATTTTTGCGGCAATTGCCGAATTTAGGCGGCAAGATGGTTGACGACACCATTTCGCCCGCTTTTACGGGTCCGTCAACTCACCAGAGATTACAGTCGGTTACACACGCACCTTGACATAGGTGCCGGGGGCATCACCAAAAGTTTTCATATGCTTGCCTGCTTTGCGGGCAGGCACGCGATTATTGTCCTTAGCCTCTATCCAGCTCTGCCAGTGCGGCCACCAGGAGCCAGGATGGTCGGTGGCCCTTGCGATCCACTCGCCGAAGTCGCCCTCCGGCTTGCCGCCGGTCCAGTACTGGTACTTGCCCGATGCGGGCGGGTTGACGACGCCGGCGATATGACCGGAGCCCGCCATCACGTATTCGACCTCGCCACCGAAATATTTCGAGCCGAGGAAGACGGACAGCGCGGGAGCGATGTGGTCTTCCCTGGAGGCGAGGTTGTAGACGGGGATCTTGATGTCGGCGAGCGAAACGGTGCGTCCGGCAAGTTCCATCCTGCCGCGCGAGAGGTTGTTCTCGAGATAGCAGTTGCGCAAATAGAAGGAGTGGTTGGCCGCCGCCATGCGTGTCGAATCGGCATTCCAGTAAAGCAGGTCGAAGGGCAGGGGATCCTTGCCGCGCATGTAGTTGTTGACGACATAGGGCCAGATCAGGTCGCCCGAGCGCAGCATGTTGAAGGCGGTCGCCATCTTGGTGCCGTCGAGATAGCCCTTTTCGTTCATCGCCTTTTCCACCGCCGCGACCTGTTCCTCGTCGACGAACACCTTGAGGTCGCCGGCATAGGTGAAATCGACCTGGGTGGTGAAGAAGGTCGCCGATTTGATGCGATCGTCACCCTCCTGCGCCAGCAGGGCAAGTGCCGCCGCCAGCAACGTGCCGCCGACGCAGTAGCCGATAGCGTTGACCTCTTTCTCGCCTGTGGCCTTCTCGATAGTGTCGAGGCCGTATTGCAGCCCCTCTCTTGTATAAGCCTCCCAGTTCTTCATGCCGTGGCGTTCATCAGGGTTGATCCAGGAGATGACGAACACGGTGTGGCCCTGTTCGATCGCCCAGCGGATGAAGGATTTCTGCGGGTTGAGGTCGAGTATGTAGAACTTGTTGATCCAGGGCGGGCAGATCAGCAGCGGCCGTTTCAGCACCGTCTCGGTGGCGGGATCGTATTGAATGATCTCGGCGACGTCGCTGCGGCCGACCACCTTGCCGGGGGTGGTGGCGATGTTGCGGCCGATCTCGAAGGGCGAGTAGTCGGCCTGACGCAGCTTCAGGTCGCCCTTGCCGGCGGCGATGTCCTCGGCCAGCATCTTCATGCCGCGTACAAGGTTTTCGCCGTTCGAGGCGATCGTTTCGCGAAACAGTTCCGGATTGGTCAGGATGAAATTTGACGGCGAGATGGCGTTGGACACCTGCTTGACGTAGAAGCTCGCCTTGTGGCGGGTGTGGTCATCCAGGCCCTCGGCGTGCTCGACAAGATCAGCCGCCCAGCGCGAGGTGACGAGATAGGCCTGTTTCAAGAAATCGAAGAAGGCGTTGCGGCCCCATTCCGGATCCTGGAAACGCTTGTCGCCGCGCTCCGGCTTGACCGCGTCCTCGGTTCGCTCGGCATCGGGGCTGACGCGCTGGATGGCGTTCGCCCAAACCGTCATGTAGCCGGCGAACAACCGCGTCTGTGCTTCGAGCGCGCGTTGCGGGTCGGCAAGCCAGTATTCGCTGAGCTTGGAAAAGGTCTTCACCATGTCGACGACCGGTTCGGCGACGTGGTCGCGCACTTCGCCCTTCTCGCGCGGCTCGGCCCAGGCGGAAGCCGCCTTGCCGGCCTGCTCGATCATGCGCGCCATGTTCAGGGCGAAGCGTTCCGGATCCTTCACCAGATATTGCTCGACCGTCGAAGGTCCGCCATCTTCCGCTTTGCCCGAATCGGGTGTTTTGGACATGGTGCGCGGGGTTCCTCCCGAAGCGTTTTCTTGACATATTACCATGGGACATCCGACCGGGTCCAACCTCGCTCTACCCCGGCTGCCAAGGAAACAATATGACGATTAACATTGGCGAGACTGTTTTTTTCGGCGCCTGTCGTTTTTGCCGCATCGGTGCGGCAATTGCCCTGCTGTGCCTTGGGGCCTGCTCGAGCACCAATACCAGCGGCCCGGTGCCCATCGCCACATCAGCGGGACCGAAGGATACCGGCACCTTTCCGAACCTGAACATCCCGCCGAAAGTGGCAGCCAAACAGTTTACCGATGCCGAGAGGAATGCCAGGCTCGCGGAATTGAAGGGGGACGAAAGCGCGCAGGCAGCCAATGGCGGCGCCCCCAACGTCACCAATCAAGCGGCGCTGACGGACCTGGCCAGCAAGCATGGCACCCAGACGCTGAAGCAGATCGAAGGCAAATGCGACCCCACCCTCGACCCTACCTGCAAATAAGTATATAGCGCGCGCCCAAGGCACTTGCCGACACGGCGCGCCTTGCCAAACGCCAAGTGATGTCTGGAACTGCCATGGAAGAGTTTCACAAGGTCCGCCGGCTTCCGCCCTATGTCTTCGAGCAGGTCAACCGGCTCAAGGCCAGCGCCCGCTCGCGCGGCGCCGACATCATCGATCTCGGCATGGGCAATCCGGACCTGCCGACGCCCAAGGCAATCGTCGACAAGTTGTGCGAAGTGGTGCGCGATCCGCGCACCCATCGCTATTCCTCCTCGCGCGGCATTCCGGGCCTGCGCCGCGCCCAGGCCGCTTACTATCAGCGCCGCTTCGGCGTGAAGCTTGATCCCGATACGCAAGTGGTGGCAACGCTGGGTTCGAAAGAAGGCTTCGCCAACATGGCGCAGGCGATCACCGCCCCTGGCGACGTGATCCTGTGCCCGAATCCAACCTACCCGATCCATGCTTTCGGCTTCATCATGTCGGGCGGCGTCATCCGGTCGCTGCAGGTGGAACCCGATGACGGTTTCATCCCGGCGGTCGAGCGCGGCATCCGCCATTCGATTCCGAAGCCGCTGGCGCTGATCCTCAACTACCCGTCGAACCCGACGGCGCTGGTCGCCTCGCTCGATTTTTACAAGGACGTGGTGGCGTTCGCGAAGAAGAACGACATCATCATCCTGTCGGACCTTGCCTATTCGGAGATCTATTTCGACGGCAATCCGCCGCCTTCGGTGCTGCAGGTGCCGGGCGCGATCGACGTTTGCGTCGAGTTCACCTCCATGTCGAAGACCTTCTCCATGCCCGGCTGGCGCATGGGCTTTGCGGTCGGCAACGAGCGGCTTATCTCGGCGCTGACCCGGGTGAAATCCTATCTCGATTACGGTGCGTTCACCCCGATCCAGGTGGCGGCCGCACACGCCCTCAACGGCGATGGCGCCGACATCGCCGAAGTGCGCGACATCTACCACAAGCGGCGCGACGTGATGGTGGATGCCTTCGGCCGCGCGGGCTGGACCATTCCGGCTCCGGCTGCGTCCATGTTCGCCTGGGCGCCGATTCCCGAGCCGTTCCGCCATCTCGGCTCGCTCGAATTCTCCAAGCTGCTCATCGAACATGCCGACGTTGCGGTGGCGCCAGGCGTCGGCTTCGGCGAACACGGCGATGATTTCGTGCGTGTCGCGCTGGTCGAGAACGAGCACCGGATCCGGCAGGCGGCGCGCAACATCAAGCGCTTCCTGGCGACCAGTGCCAAGCAACCCAACAATGTCGTGCCGCTTTCCGCCCATCGGTAAGCTTTCCGCACACAATTTCGTTTGATCTTTCGGGGGACATCGCCGGCCATGGCTGAAGCTCTGCGTGTTGGAATTGCCGGCCTCGGCACGGTCGGCGCCTCGGTGGCGCGCGTGCTGCGCAACAAGGCGGCGGAGCTGACACGGCAGTGTGGGCGCGACATCGTCGTATCGGCGGTTTCGGCGCGTGATCCCAAGCGCGACCGCGGCGTCGATCTCAATGCCGCCAAATGGTTCGACGATCCGGTCAAGATGGCGCAGGCCGCCGAGATCGACGTTTTCGTCGAGCTGATCGGCGGCGACGAGGGGCCGGCGTTCGCGGCGGTCAGGGCGGCGCTCGAAGCCGGCCGCCATGTCGTTACCGCGAACAAGGCGCTGCTGGCCAAACATGGCGTCGCGCTCGCCGAGATCGCCGAGAAGAAGGGCGTGCTGCTCAACTACGAGGCCGCGGTGGCGGGCGGCATTCCCGTTATCAAGACGATGCGCGAGGCGATGGCCGGCAACTCGGTCACCCGTGTCTTCGGTATTCTCAACGGTACCTGCAACTATATCCTGACCCGGATGGAGGCCGAAGGCATCTCGTTCGACGCCTGCCTCAAGGACGCGCAGCGGCTGGGCTATGCCGAGGCCGACCCGACCTTCGACATCGAAGGCCATGACACCGCGCACAAACTGTCGATCCTGACCAGCCTGGCCTTCGGCACCAAGATCGCCGCCAACGACATCTACATGGAAGGCATCTCGAACATCACCCAGGCCGATATCCGTGCGGCCGGCGATCTCGGCTACCGGATCAAGCTACTTGGCGTTGCCCAGCGCACCGAGAGCGGCATCGAGCAGCGCGTGCATCCGACCATGGTGCCGACGGCCTCGGTGATCGCGCAGGTCCACGGCGTCATCAATGCGGTGGCGATCGAGACCGACATCCTCGGCGAACTGCTGCTCTCCGGCCCCGGCGCCGGCGGCAATGCCACCGCCTCGGCCGTCATCGGCGACATCGCCGATATCGCAAAGAGCCGTCCCGGCTTCCAGCACGGCCCGGTATTCGGCAGGCCGGCGAGGGAATTGAAGCCTTACAAGAAGGCGCAGATGCGCAGCCATGCCGGCGGCTACTTCATCCGGCTGACCGTGCATGACCGCATCGGCGTGTTCGCGGCCATCGCCAAGCGCATGGCCGACAACGATATCTCGCTGGAATCGATCGTCCAGCACGCGATCAGCGGCGAAGCGGCGGCGCAAAAGACGGTGATCCTCGTCACCCACGAGACCACCGAAGCCGCGGTGCGCAAGGCCGTGGACGGTATCACCAAGGATGGTCACCTGACCGACAAGCCGCAGGTCATCCGGATCGAACGGGCAGGATAGATATTTCCTTCCGTCGCCTACCACGGGATTGCTGCGACGATACTGTTGCGGCCGATGCCGCTGCCTGGCTCGCCGGAACCAATCCCGGCCAGCGCCGTTCTCCCGAGGTGCAAACCGAGGGAATGCCAATGGCCGAAACATCGAAATCCGACACCCCCCAGATCGACGACATCCAAAAGACGCTCGAAAAGCAGATCGCCGATCTGCGCAAGGAGATCACCAGGATCAACAAGAGCCTTTCGGAGCGAGGTGCGGAACTGGTTGACGAGGCCTCGGCTCAGGCATCCGATGTCTACGACAGCGCGGCGAGCCGTGCGTCGCGAACGGCTCAGCAGTTGCGCAGCCAGGCGCAGGCGGTCTCGGAGGTCGCGCGGGAAAATCCGGGCACGACGACGGCTGTGGTCGGCGTCATCGGGCTGCTGGGTTTTCTGGCCGGCCTCGCCGTTGGCCAATCGATGAATGACACCCAGCGCCGCTGGTATTGATCCGGTAACGACCGAACCGGGTTTGCCGGCTTACCTGTCCATCGAGCAATTTCCAGGGGAGCACCATGGCTTCTTCCGTCCTGATCGGTATTCTGATCACGTTCCTCGTGATCATTCTGGTGCTTTATCTCATTCAGCGATTGCCGCTGGATGCCAGGATGCGGCAGATCGCGCAGATCATCGTCATCATCATCGGCATCGTTTCGCTATTGAAATATCTGGCCGTGTTTTAGATCTCGATACCTACTTTGAAAGCGGCCCAAGTTCGCCGGAATCGTGCTATCCATAGTTTAATCGATTGATATTGCAGGCTTTTCGAGAAAACCTTCGAGAGGTCTTGCCGTTGTCATGCTCGTTTGACACAAGAGGCGCGCCTCCGGCGGGAGGTGGCATGCGAACGAGGATCGACCTGATGAACGTGGCCCACAACATTATCGCCGGACTTGACCGGATACTCACCATGGAACTGGTGCGCGTCACCGAACGCGCCGCCGTCGCGGCCGCCAGGCTGCGCGGACGCGGTGACGAAAAGGCCGCCGACCAGGTCGCGGTGGACGCCATGCGCCAGGAGCTCAATCGCCTCGCCATCAAGGGCACGGTGGTGATCGGCGAAGGCGAGCGGGACGAGGCGCCGATGCTCTATATCGGAGAGGAGGTCGGCACCGGCAAAGGCCCGGCGGTCGACATTGCGCTCGACCCGCTGGAAGGCACCACGATCTGCGCGAAGAACCTGCCCAACGCGCTGGCCGTGATCGCCATCGCCGAGAAGGGCAGCCTGCTGTTCGCGCCCGACGTCTACATGGACAAGATCGCCATCGGCCCGGGCTATGCCGAGGGCGTCATCGACATCGATGCCTCGCCGGCCGAAAACATAGCCAGCCTGGCAAAGGCCAAGGGCGTCGCGGTGTCCGACGTTACCGCTTGCATCCTCGACCGTCCGCGCCATGGCAAGCTGATCGACGCCGTGCGCGCCACCGGGGCGGCAATCCGGCTGATCGGCGATGGCGACGTCGCCGGTGTCATCCACACCACCGATCCCGAGGAAACCGGCATCGACATCTATCTCGGCATTGGCGGCGCGCCGGAGGGCGTGCTGGCCGCGGCGGCGCTGCGCTGCACGGGTGGCCAGATGCAGGGCCGCTTGATCCTCGATACGCCCGAAAAGGTCGCCCGCGCCGGCAAGATGGGTATTGCCGACCCGAAGCGGGTCTACCGGGCCGAGGACATGGCGCGCGGCGATGTGTTGTTCGCGGCCACCGGCGTCACCGACGGCAACATGCTGGCAGGGGTCAAGTTCGGCCGCAACTACATCACAACGCACACGATCGTGCTGCGCTCGTCGTCGCGCACCGTGCGCGAGATCAAGGCCCGGCATCAGGACCTGGAAAAGTTTTGATGCATTCCTGACTGGCCGTCGCATATTGTGGGCAATGATCATCCGCAAACGTCGCCTCGCATGACGGGCGAGAGACGCCTTTTTCTCGATGTCCGACAGTCGGCCACCGGTGTTTCCTGGGAACATCGGCTGACCGAGCGGCAGGACATGGCCGCGCTTGCCATCGCACAGGGGCACGGCGTGCCCGATATCGTCGCGCGCGTGCTTGCCGGACGTGGCGTGACGGCGGAACAGGCGGAGCGCTTTCTCGACCCGACGATCCGCGACCTGCTGCCGGACCCGGCTTCGCTGACCGACATGGACAAGGCGGCCATTCGAATAGCCGCCGCGGTGATGGCCCGGGAGAAGGTGGCGATCTTCGGCGACTACGATGTCGATGGCGCCGCCTCGTCGGCCTTGCTCAAACGCTTCCTCGCGCATTTCTCGATATCGTCGGAAATCTACATTCCCGATCGTATCTTCGAGGGTTACGGTCCCAATCCCGAAGCCATGCGCGAGCTCATCTCGCGCGGCGCGACGCTGATCGTCACCGTCGATTGCGGCACCAACAGCGCGGCTTCCATCGACGCGGCCAATGCCGCCGGTGCCGATGTCGTGGTGCTCGACCATCATCAGGTCGGCGGCGCCTTGCCGGCGGCACACGCGGTGGTCAACCCCAACCGCGACGACGACCTTTCCGGGCAGGGCCATCTCTGCGCCGCCGGAGTGGTTTTTCTCGCGCTGGTGCAGACGGCCAAGGTCCTGCGCGGCCGGCTGGCCGACGCCACGCCGCCGGACCTGCTCTCGCTGCTCGATCTCGTGGCGCTGGCCACGGTCTGCGATGTGGTGCCGCTCACCGGCGTCAACCGTGCCTTCGTCGTCAAGGGCTTGCAAGTGGCGCGCCAGCAGAAGAACGAGGGAATGTCTGCGCTGGCGCGGGTCTCGCGCGTCGGCGAGCCGCTCAGCACCTTCCATCTGGCCTACCTGATCGGACCGCGCATAAACGCCGGCGGGCGCATCGGCGACGCCGCCCTCGGCAGCCGGCTGCTTGCGACCGACGATCCGGTCGAGGCCCGCACCATCGCCGAGACGCTCGATCGGCTCAACCAGCAGCGGCAGCTGATGGAACACGAGATGCTGGCCGCGGCGCGTGCCGAGGCCGATGCCGAGCTTGCCGGCGGCAGCGGGCCGGCCATCGTCGTTACCGCTAGCACCAACTGGCATCCCGGCATCGTCGGCCTGCTTGCCTCCAGGCTCAAGGACCATGCCCGACGGCCGGCCTTCGCCATCGCCTTCAACGCCACCGGCACCGGCACCGGTTCAGGTCGCTCGGTGTCGGGCTTCGATCTCGGCCGGCTGGTGCGCGAAGCCGCAGATGCCGGGCTGATCGTCAAGGGCGGCGGCCATGGCATGGCAGCCGGCATTACCGTCGAGCGCACGCGGCTCGGCGAGCTCAGGGCATTTTTCGAGGAGCGCGCAGCAGCCGACGTGTTCCGATTGCAAGACGAGGAAAGCCTGGCGATCGACGGCGCGCTTGCCGCCGAGGGTGCGACGCTGGCCTTGCTGGATGCGCTGGAAAAGGCCGGCCCGTTCGGTGCAGGGCATGTCGCGCCTGTTTTCGCGCTGCCTCGCCATCGGCTGGCCGACGCCCGGCTGGTCGGCACCAACCACATCCGCGCCGACCTCCAGTCGGGCAGTGGCGGTCGCATCCAGGCGATCGCCTTTCGTGCCGTCGACACGGTGCTCGGCGACTTCCTGTTCAAGAACCGTGGTAAGACGATCCACGTCGCCGGCTCATTGTCGGGCAATTACTGGAACGGCAATCGCAGCGTGCAGTTCCGCATCGTCGACGCGGCACGCGCCTGATGCGTCTTTGATCAGGCGAGAACCGTCTGAAGCCGGGTCAGTTCGCCGATCTGTGCCATCGTCGCCCTATAGCCGATCTGGATCGCCTCGTCGGCGCGGTGGAATTCGGTCAGGCCGATGTGGCTGAGCTTGGGCTGCAGCGACATGTCGGGCGGATCGCCGGCAAGCCTGGCGCGCGAGATTCGATCCTGGATGATGTTGAAGGCCTCGACCATGACGCCGGTGATGCCAAGCCGCGTCTGATGTGCCCGGTGCTCAGGGTCGAATTGGCCACTGCGCGGCGCATCGTTCTCGACGACCAGTTCGCCGGCGCTATGCTTGATGACGGCGGCACGGCCGAACAGGTCGTAATGAAGGTTGACCGCGACAACCAGCGGCTGCTCATAGGCACGGCAGACCGACACCGGCACCGGATTGACCAAAGCTCCGTCGACCAGCACGCGACCATTGCAAGTCACCGGCTCGAACACGCCGGGCAAGGCATAGGAAGCGCGCATGGCTGTTATCAGCGAACCGTTCGACAGCCAAATCTCGTGGCCGGTGCGGATTTCGGAAGCGACCGCGACGAACGGCTTGGACAAATCCTCAAAGCGAATGCCGGCCACATGCTCACGCAGGCGAGCATCCAGCTTCATGCCGCCGAACAGACCGCTGCCGCGCAGGTTTAGATCGAGCAGGCCGAAGATGCGCCGCCTGGTCAGGCTGCGGGCGAACTCTTCCAACTCGTCCAGTTTTCCGGCGAGGTAACAGCCGCCGACCAGCGCGCCGATCGAGGTGCCGGCAATCATCGAAACCTCGATGCCGGCTTCATCGAGCGCGCGCAGCACGCCGATATGCGCCCAGCCTCTTGCGCAACCGCCGCCCAGTGCAAGCGAGATGCCAGTTTTCTTTGGTGATGTTGTTTCGGCCGCGCCGCCGGACGAAGCGGGACCATTCGCCTCTCGTACGTCCGCTCTGTTACGCAATGACGCCCACTCGAGCATCATGATCTCCCTTGTCCCACAGCTAATATATAGGCGGGCCGTATCGAAATGGTGAATCTATGTGGTTGGCTGCGGGCAAAAGGTTCAAGCTGGTTATTCACGGGAGCTTCCGATACGTTTTTTCCGCATCGAACAAGGGCTCGCTGCCATCGTCGGCAAGCATCGCCTTGCCGTCGATCAGCCCCACCGTCCGATAGAAGCAGGAACGCCGGCCTGTGTGACAAGTTGCGTCGTGGCCTAGCACTTTGACGCGCAACCATATGGCGTCCTGGTCACAATCCGTGAGCACCTCGATGACATGCTGGAGATTGCCTGACGTTTCGCCCTTCTTCCACAGCGCATTGCGCGAACGCGACCAGTAGTGGGCGATACCTGTTTCAAGCGTCAACGCCAGAGCCTGCGCATTCATGTGCGCGACCATCAAAAGCACGCCGTCTGCCGCATCGGTGACGACGACGGTGACCAGGCCGGCGGCATCGAAGCGCGGTGAAAACACCGCGCCTTCTTCCAGCGATTTCTTGTCTGAGGGAGCCTTCGGAAATTCCAGTGCCGACATCGCCGGGCTATCTTCCTGTTTGACCATGATTATCCGAAAACCGGTAGCCACTTTCGGAATCATGGTCCCGACGATGCCGGGCGAGGCGGCTTACACCCCACCGCCACGCACCATGGTGACGAAACGAACCTGTTCTTCGGGAGTATCCTTGAACACGCCGGTGAAGGTCGAGGTCAGCGTGGTGGAGCCCTGCTTGCGGATGCCGCGCATGGCCATGCACATGTGCTCGGCCTCGATCATCACGGCAACGCCGCGCGGATTGAGCACATCCTGAATGACGCCGGCGATCTGCGCGGTCATGGCTTCCTGGGTCTGCAGGCGGTGGGCGAAGATATCGACCACGCGCGCGATCTTGGACAGGCCGACGACCTTGCCGTCCGGCAGATAGCCGACATGGGCCTTGCCGATGATCGGCACCATGTGATGTTCGCAATGCGAATGGAACTGGATGTCCTTGACGATGACAAGGTCGTCGTAACCAGCCACTTCCTCGAAGGTGCGGCCAAGCTCTTCGGCCGGGCACATGTCATAGCCGCCGAACATTTCCCGATAGGCCTTGGCCACCCGCTTGGGCGTGTCGACCAGCCCTTCGCGATCGGGGTTGTCGCCGGTCCAGCGCAAAAGCGTGCGGACCGCAGCCTCGACCTCGGCCTCGCTCGGCCGGTCGGTGACGGGCTTTTCCATGTAGGCCGACTGGGGCATGAACTTCTTGATAACGGCATCCATAAAGGCGTCTCCCGTAGTCCCTCTCTCAGGAGGAACGAGTTGAACGGACCACGACCTTTCGGCGTCGGAAACTCGCCCGGTTTCCAGCCCCGTAAGCGGCGTGAGCAAACTGCGGCAAAGACGTGGGCTTTTCGTCGCCTTGTCGATACCGGACTGCCACCATTATATATGGTCATGACGAGCGAAAGAAAGACGCGTCAGCGGCAAACGCTGTTCGCCTGGCGGCGACGGACTGGAAAATAATGATCAACGACGTCTACAATGCGAAAATTCTCGGTTTTGCCGGAAATATCACACGGATCGGCCGGCTCGATCATCCCGACGCCAGCGCGAGGGCACATTCCAAATTGTGCGGCTCTACCGTTACCGTCGATCTCAATATGGCAGACGGCGTGGTTACCGATTTCGCACATGACGTGAAGGCCTGCGCGCTCGGCCAGGCCTCGTCCTCCATCATGGCGAAGCATGTGGTTGGCGCTACGGCCGACGAATTGCGCGCGGTGCGCGAGACCATGCTGAAAATGCTGAAAGAGAACGGAGCGCCGCCGGAAGGCCGCTTCGCCGATCTCAAATATCTGGAACCGGTGCGCGACTACAAGGCGCGCCATGCCTCGACCATGCTGACCTTCGACGCCGTGGTCGACGCGATCGGTCAGATCGAGAAGAAGCGCGCCGAAGAAGCCGCCTGATAGCCCACTTGGCGGCCTATCGGGGCCGTCTGCTTTCGGCGAATTCGCTTCTCACCCAGTCGGCGAAGGCGGCGGCTGGCTCGGGGAGATCACGCAGGCTTCTGGCCACCAGCCAATAGGCGCCGGACGCGACGTCGATGTCGAACGGCTTGACCAACGTGCCGGAGGCGAGCTCTTCGCCGATCTGCAGGAGATCGCCCAGCGCCACGCCGTGTCCGAGCAGAGCGGCCTGCTTCGAAAGCGATGCATCCGCCAGCATGGGACCGCGCGCGGGCACCGCGTCGGCAGGCACACCAGCCGCCTCAAACCAGCGCGCCCAACCCTGTCGGTTTTCCTCATGCAACAGCGTATAGCGGCCAAGGTCGGCCGGCTTGTCGAGGGGAGGCCCCGCGGCAAGCAGCGCCGGCGACAGAACCGGTGAATCAACCGTCGAGGCAAGCTGCTCGGCCTCGCTGCGCGGCCACGACACAGCATGCGCACTGAAGCGTAACGCAAGTTCAGGCTGGTCGCCGCGAAACTCAATCAGCCTTGGATCGACTTCGAGCGCGACGTCGATGTCGGGCCGCAATTGGCGAAAACGGTTGAGCCGCGGCACCAGCCATACCGATGCCAGAGACGGCTCGACGCTGACGCGAACCACTGTCTGCGCGGGAGCCGCCACCAACTCGGAAAGCAGGGCGTCGATGGCGTCGAAACTCCTGACCAGCTGACTGAGCAGCCGGCGGCCCGCATCGGTCAGTTCGACCCGGCGATGGTGACGTTCGAACAGGGGCCGGCGCAGAAAGATCTCGAGCTCGCGGATCTGCCGGCTGATCGCTGCCTGCGAGACGAAAAGCTCCTCGGCCGCCCTGCTGAAACTCAGGTGCCGCCCGGCTGCTTCAAAGCTCCTCAAGGCCGTCAGCGGCAGTCGCCCACGCTTCATTCGCATAACCCAGGATTATCCGAAGTGGAAATTATACTCGTTTGAAGGCGAAGGCCAGCGGCGGTCTACTCGTCGCCAAGGAGATACGGCCATGATCCAGTTGCTGGAGATTTTTGGCGATGTGATGCGGATTGCAACGTTTCAGTGGCGTGACGAAAAAACCTGTCGAAAGCACCACGAAGAGCAGCCTAGCCCCTGCCGGTGGGCACCGCCGGCTGATCGGCAGCCACTTCGCCGCTTCCGCCCGTGAAAGCTCAGCAAGCAGGGGCGGGATTGCGTTCTCCCGATGAAGCCCACATCTATCGTCTGGAAAGACGGAGATCGCAGTGGGCGACCAGCATGGGCATGCACATACAGCCGGGCCGCCGCGGCGCGGCCGCAACTGGTCCGGCCCGTGGCGCAAGACCCCCGGCCGGGTGTTGGGCACGTCGCTGGTGCGCCTCTATCAACTGACGCTGTCCAGCTTCATCGGCAATTCCTGCCGTCATCTGCCGACCTGCTCGGAATATGCGCATGAGGCGATCGCCCGCCATGGTCTTTGGGCCGGCGGCTGGATGGGATTTTTCAGGGTTCTGCGTTGCGGACCATTCGGCACCCATGGCGTCGACCTTGTTCCGGAGGTTCTGGCGGATCGGTATGTCTGGTTCACGCCGTGGCGATATTGGCGGATCGGCAGCAACCGCGACGAGGCGCGAAGCTGACTGCCGGTCAGTTCTTCAAGGCAACCGTTTACGATCTGGTAGGGTTAACGGCAGCCTGCACAACAACTGCGAATTTGAGACAAAATCGAGACAAGAGACCTCGCTAAGCCGCTCGCCGAACCCCCTCTGGAGCGAGCATCCAATGCGCAATGTCGACCGTCTTCCCTTCATCCTTGCCGGAGTCCTGTTCCTGCTTGCCTGGCTTCTGGGATTTCCGATGCGCGCGCAATCGGCGCCGCTCGGGGATGTGCAGTGCACGTTGATCGCCGATGCACAGAGCGGCAAGACGCTTTACCAGAACGGCGTCTGCGATCAGCGGTTCAGCCCGGCCTCGACGTTCAAGGTGCCGCTGTCGCTGATCGGTTACGATGCCGGCATACTCAGCGACGAACACACGCCGAGCTGGGGCTACAAGCCTGAATTCAAGGCGGTCAAGCGGGACCACAAGACCGTCGATCCGACGATCTGGGAGCGGGACTCGGTGCTGTGGTATTCGCGCCAGATCACCCGCCGGCTTGGACCGGAGAGCTTTGCCGGCTACGTCTCGAAGTTCGCCTATGGCAATGCGGACGTTTCCGGCGATCCCGGCAAGAATGACGGCCTGACCCACTCGTGGGTGAACTCCTCGCTCAAGATCACGCCGGTCGAACAGATAGACTTCCTGCGTAAGCTCCTCGCCGGCAAGATGCCGGTCTCGGCCAAGGCTCACGACATGACGAAAGCCATCCTACCCAGCTTCAAGGCCGGCGACTGGACCGTCCAGGGCAAGACGGGCAGCACCAGGGTCGGCGAGGGCGGCAAGGACAGGCGTTCACTCGGCTGGTTCGTCGGCTGGGCGCAGAAAAACGGCCGCCAGATCGTGTTTGCCCGGCTCGTCGTCGATACGAAGCGGAGCGATATGCCGAAGGGGCTCGCGACGCGCGCGGCCTTCCTGAAGGACCTGCCGCTGCTGATTAAATAGCCGAGGCTTTACGGCGGCGGCATCTGCCCATAAAAGACTGCCGCCGCCGGACGCCTCCGGCTATCTGGCAGGCCGCAGCCTCGAACGGCTGACGACCTGCATTTCACCACCCGCGCTCGTTTGCGGGACTGGATAGGAGAATACCTGATGCTGAATGCCGTTTCCCTGACATTTCCCGATGGCTCCGTGCGCGACTACGATGCGGCGATGACCGGTGCAGGTCTTGCCGAATCGATCTCCAAGTCGCTGGCCAAGAAGGCCGTGGCCTATGCCATCGACGGTACCGTGCGCGATCTCTCCGATCCGCTCGGCAAGTCCGGCAAGATCGAGATCATCACCCGCGACGATCCGCGCGCGCTGGAACTCATCCGCCATGACGCGGCACATGTGCTGGCGGAGGCCGTGCAGGAGATATGGCCGGGAACGCAGGTGACCATCGGGCCGGTGATCGAGAACGGATTCTACTACGACTTCGCCCGCAACGAGCCGTTCACTCCGGACGACTTCCCGGTGATCGAGAAGAAGATGCGCGAGATCATTGCGCGCAACAAGCCGTTCACGAAGGAAGTCTGGTCGCGCGACAAGGCCAAAAAGGTCTTTGCCGACAAGGGCGAGCGCTACAAGCTGGAACTGATCGACGCCATTCCTGACGATCAGGATCTCAAGATCTACGCGCAAGGCGACTGGTTCGACCTTTGCCGCGGTCCGCATATGGCCTCGACCGGGCAGATCGGCAATGCCTTCAAGCTGATGAAGGTGGCGGGCGCCTATTGGCGCGGAGATTCGAACAACCCGATGCTGACGCGCATCTACGGCACGGCGTGGGCTGATCAGGCGCAGCTCGACGCCTACCAGACAATGCTGGAGGAAGCCGAAAAGCGCGACCACAGGAAGCTCGGCCGCGAGATGGATTTGTTCCATTTCCAGGAAGAGGGGCCCGGTGTCGTCTTCTGGCATGCCAAGGGCTGGAAGATGTTCCAGAACCTGGTCAACTACATGCGCCGCCGCCTCGACGAGCAGGGCTACCAGGAGGTCAACGCACCGCAGGTGCTCGACAAGAGCCTGTGGGAGACGTCGGGCCATTGGGGCTGGTATCGCGACGCCATGTTCAAGGTCACCGTTGCCGGCGACGACACCGATGACGACCGCGTGTTCGCGCTGAAGCCGATGAACTGTCCTGGCCATGTGCAGATATTCAAGCACGGGTTGAAATCCTATCGCGACCTGCCCGTGAAGCTTGCGGAATTCGGCAATGTGCATCGCTATGAGCCGTCGGGCGCGCTACACGGGCTGATGCGCGTGCGCGGTTTCACGCAGGATGACGCGCATATTTTCTGCACCGAGGAGCAACTGGCGTCGGAGTGCCTGCGTATCAACGATCTGATTCTGTCGACCTATGCCGATTTCGGCTTCGACGAAATCAGCGTGAAGCTGTCGACCCGGCCGGACAAGCGCGTCGGCACCGACGAAGCCTGGGATCACGCCGAAGCGATCATGAGCGGCGTGCTGGAGACGATCAGGACGCGATCGGGCAACCGCATCAAGACCTCGATCAATCCTGGCGAGGGCGCCTTCTACGGGCCGAAGTTCGAATATGTGCTGAAGGATGCCATCGGCCGCGAATGGCAATGCGGCACCACGCAGGTCGACTTCAACCTGCCGGAGCGTTTCGGTGCCTTCTACATCGGCTCGGATTCCGAGAAGAAACAGCCTGTCATGGTGCACCGTGCCATCTGCGGCTCGATGGAGCGCTTCCTCGGCATCCTGATCGAGAACTATTCCGGCCATTTCCCGCTGTGGTTCGCGCCGCTGCAGGTAGTGGTGGCGACGATCACTTCGGACGCCGACGGCTATGCGAACGAAGTGGTGGCGAAGCTGAAAGCCGCGGGCTTGTCCGCCGAGGCGGATCTGCGCAACGAGAAGATCAACTATAAGGTCCGTGAGCACAGCCTAGCCAAGGTTCCGGTCATCCTCGTCTGCGGCAAGCGCGAGGCGGAAGAGCAGACGGTCAACATGCGCCGCCTCGGATCGCGCGATCAGGAGTCGCTGGGTCTCGCCCAAGCGGTCGCGCAGCTGACCGAAGAAGCGATCACGCCCGATCGCCGACGCAAACCTGCGGCCTGACCCGGTAGTATTTCAAGCGGAATGGCGGTGGAGCAGTCCACCGCCATTTCCATATCGCACCGTCTTCACATCCCTCCATTTTCACATCCCTGTCACGGCAGTCTTGTAACAAGCCCTCATGCTCAAGCTGAAATTGCGTGAAAAACCGTTTCCCGAGCTTTCCTATGCTAATCCCCGACAGCCAGCGCTGACGCGGTGGGTCATCCATTCCATCGAAGGCCTGTCCGGACGCGACCGTTTTGCAGCGCTTTATGATTTTTGGCGCCGCCAGGTGGTCCCGTCCGGCGAGCGCGTGTTCAGCCGCATGCTCGAATTGATCGATGTGCGGGTGCGAACCCCCGACCAATGGCCCCCGCAGACCCTGCCTGACACGCCGCTGGTGATCGTCGCCAATCATCCCTTTGGCATCGGCGACGGGATTGCCGTGCTGTCGCTGACTGAGCAGCTTGGGCGGCCGTTCCGGGTCATGATCCACAAGGATCTGCTCAAGATCAGCGAGATGGAGCCCTATTCGCTGCCGATCGACTTTTCCGAAACCAAGGACGCGTTGAAGAACAACATGGCGGTGCGTCACGAGGCGGTGCGGCTCTTGAAGGAAGGCGTCACCATCGTGGTGTTTCCGGCCGGCGGTGTCGCCACCGCGCCGAAAGGTTTTGGCCGGGCACGCGACCTGCCATGGAAGATGTTTCCGGCGCGTCTCGTGCAGGATGCCAAGGCTTCCGTAGTGCCGATGCATTTCTCCGGCCAGAACGGCAGGCTGTTCCATCTGGTCAGCGGTCCCATGAACATGGCCGAGCGCGACGGACGCGTGGCGAAGTTCGTCGGCAAGGCATCGCTGGCGCTGCGCATTTCGCTGCTTATCCGCGAATTCGCCCGGCTTTCCGGCAAGTCGATCGACGTGCGTGTCGGCGATGTGCTGAACTGGAATGAACTGGAGCCCGTGCGCGACCGCAAGGCGCTGCTCGAGCGCCTCTATAGAGGCGTCTTCGATCTGGCGCCGCCGGTTCCTCGCCGCCGGATTCCATTCCTACCGGCACGAGCCAAGCTGGCGGCGTAGGTCCATTTCGTGGAGATCCGAAGGGAAAGCGGCTCGAGGCTTTCCGGAATTGACTAATCCGCGCCTTCTTCCGGATCCATCGCGGCGGCTTCCGTCGCGAGAACCTCGATTTCCTGGTTCTGTCCGGCCACGACAGTGAAATCCTTCTGGTAGATGCGGTCGCGGTTCTTGGCGATGATGGTGTAGTCGCCTTCGGCCAGCACCATCGAGGCGAAGGCGCCGACGGTTTCCTTGATCGGATCGCCGGATTCGTTGAGCAGCGACCACGACGTGTCGGCGATCGCTTCGCCGCCCGCTTCACGCACCAGCTTCAAGGTAATCTCGGCGGCGTGATGCTCGACGGTGGCTTCGGTCAGCTTGCCGGCCTCGACGCGGATGTCGGAGCGGATGACGGCATTGACCGCGCCATAGGTCGAGACCACGTGGTAGATGCCGGCATTGAGACGCACGACGCTGTTGGGCTCGACGTCGGGAATGATCAGCGCGCGATCGCCATTGGGTTCGGCATTGCCCTCATAGATCGAGAAGCGCAGCTTCTTTGGCGGGATGCGCGCCCCTCCCGAAAGGACGGCATCGAGCTTCAGGCCGCCGGCATCGAGCACGAGGCTCTCGCGCTTGGCGTCCTTGCCGACGGTGATGCGCTTGGTGGCACCGGCCCGGCCGTAGGAAGCGTGAACCAGATAGCTGCCGGGTTCGAGCTGGAAGACCGCCGTGCCGCCATGGGCGGAAGCCACCATCGGCAATTTGCCGTTGACGGCCTCCGGCTTGAAGACGCGCCAGACGATACCGCGAGTGATATCGCCTCCCTTGTCGGTCAATTGCGCGGACAAGGTGATGGCGCCGCCGCCACCAAGCGCCAGCGATGTCTCGCCTTTCGGCGTCGCGTAGCTCGAAATTCCGGGAAGCTTCAGGTCGCTGACGCCATCCACATTCTGCGCCACGGCAAAGGAAACCGGCGCCATGAGCAGCAGGGTGCAGACCCAGATCAGGAAAAGACGCAAAGTCCCCTCAAACATGCCTTGCGTTGAAGCCCATGGCGGTGGCAATTTCAAGGCTTAAGAGTCCGACCGATACGACTCTCCAGCCTGGCGCGCCCGCGTCGATGCCCGAGCCGCCCCGCATTCCCATGGCGCGCTTCAGCTCAAAATCGAACTTAGGAGACTTGCGCCCATGGCGTCCCCGATCATCGACTTCCTGCTGACCCGCAATTCAGCGCCGATACCGGAGTTGAAGGAGCCCGCGCCCGGCGACGCCGAGATCGCCACGATGATCGCCGCCGCCACGCGCGTGCCCGATCATGGCCGGCTCGAGCCCTGGCGCTTCATTCTTTATCGCGGCGATGCCCGCATCGAGATCGGCAGGAAGCTGGCGGCCCTTGCCGAACAGCGGGAGGGACCTTTACCGGATGGCCGCCGCAACCAGGAGCTGGCGCGCTTCTCGCGCGCGCCGCTGGTGATCGGCGTCGTGTCGGTGCCGAAGGAAAATCCAAAAATCCCGCAATGGGAGATGTTCCTGTCCGGCGGCATGGCGGCGATGAACCTGATGATTGCCGCCAACGCACTGGGCTATGGCACCAACATGATCAGCAACTGGTATTCGGACGTGCCGGAGGGCAGGGCGATCTTGGGGCTGGCGCCGCAAGAGCGCGTAATCGGCTTCGTCCATATCGGCTCCTATGGCGGCCCGGCGCCGGAGCGGCCGCGCCCCGATCCGGCAAAGCTTTATGCGGACTATGCCGGGCCCTGGGCGGGCTAAGTGTTCTACGAGCCGTCAAAGGGGCACGGACTGCCGCACGATCCGTCGAAGGCGATCGTGGCGCCGCGCCCGATCGGCTGGATCTCGACCCTGAACGGGGCCGGCGAGATCAACCTCGCGCCCTATTCCTTCTTCAATGCCGTTTCGACAAGGCCCTTCATCGTCTGGTTTTCCTCCGAGGGCGAGAAGGACAGCGCCTCCTTCGCCCAGGAGACCAGCGAGTTCGTAGCGAATCTGGTCGGCCGCGATCTCGCCGAGAAGATGAACCGGACGTCGGTCGACGCGCCGCGCGGCGTCAACGAGTTCGTTTATGCCGATCTCGCCATGGCGCCGTCGCGTCTTGTCGCGCCGCCGCGCGTGGCGGCCGCACCCGCCGCACTCGAATGCAAGGTGACCGAAGTGTTCCGGCCAAAGGCCCTGGACGGAACGCCGACCAGCGCCGTCGTCGTGGCCGGCGAAGTGATCGGCGTGCATATTGACGATGCCTACCTGAAAGACGGCCTGTTCGATATCAGCAAGGCCGGCAATGTCGCTCGCCTCGGCTACATGGATTATGCCAGCGTCAACGAAGTGTTTTCGATGCGCCGGCCGCGTTGGGGCAAGGATTAGCCCGCAAGGGGGCCCAGTCACTGTGCTTTCCTGACGGCGAGCCGTCATCACGACGCGCCCTGAGCTTGATGACGCGGCATGACGAAACCTTCTGCACACCAGGACCGTTTCGTCCAGGCGCGGGATGGGCGATAGTCCGCTGAGGGTCGGCGGTAGTCTGTTGCTGGTAAATGCCGACGGCAAATATCATGGAAGGTTGATCATGGTCTCGAGATTGATCCTCCAGACGTTCGTGTGGTTCGGCGCAATGGGCGCGCTGCTTTTCCTGACAGCGGGTACGCTGACCTGGCCGGGAGCCTGGGTATATCTGGCGGTGATGACCGGGCTGAGCCTGACCCTTGGCGTGACGCTGGCCCGGCGCGATCCCGGGCTGATGAACGAACGGCTGAGCTCTCCCATCCAGAAGGACCAGACCGCGGCCGACAAGGTTCTGTTGAGCATACTCCTGCTCGGCATATTTGCCTGGCTGGCCTTCATGGGTTTCGACTACCGCTTCGGCTGGTCCGTCGTTCCGGTCTGGGTACAGGCGATCGGTGCGCTGGTTCTGCTGGTCGGACTATGGATCAGCTATCTGACGATGCTGGAGAATAGCTTCGCGGCGCCCGTCGTGAAGATCCAGGCGGAGCGCGGACAGCAAGTGATCACAACGGGTCCCTATAGCTATGTGCGCCATCCCATGTATGCCGGCGCCATCCTCTTCTTTGCCGGCACGGCTCTCCTGCTCGGCTCCTGGTGGGGGCTGGCACTGGTCGTCGTGTTCATCGTTCTCTTGGCCATCCGCACATTCATCGAGGAAAAAACGCTTCGCACCGGTCTGCGCGGCTATGACGACTATGCGGCCCATGTCCGCTACCGCCTGATCCCGTTGGTCTGGTAGCGGTCAGGCGGAGATTCCGGCTGCCCGGGCGCGTGCCAGAAGCCGCTCGGCCAGCCGCAGATGCGGCCGGTCATACATCTTGCCGTCGATGCCGACGACGCCGGGATTTCCCGCCGCCTGGAATGCCGCGACAATTGCCGCCGACTGTTGCACCGCTTCCACCGAGGGCGTGAAGGCGGCGTTTATGACCGGCACCTGATCAGGGTGGATCGCCATCTTGCCGGTGAAGCCGTCACGTTCGGCCTCCCTGCATTCGGCCTCGAAGGCCGCCATATCGCGGAAATTCGGGAAGACGGTGTCGATCGCCGCGACTTCCGCCGCGCCGGCGGCGAGAATGGTCATGGCGCGAGCGAAGCGGAATATTTCGGTGTAACGGCCATGTTGGTCGCGGGTGGTGCGCGCTCCGATCGCCGCCGACAGGTCTTCCGCGCCCCAGGTCAGCCCGGCAAGTCGCGCGCTTGCCCCGGCGTAGCTCGCCGCCGCCAGCACGGCCGCCGGTGTTTCGGTAATGATCGGCAGGATTTTTGTCGCGCCGTCGGCCAAGCCGTTCTCCGCTTCGCGCAGCCTGAGCTTTGCCGAGAGGTGCTGGACATCCTGGCCGCCAGCCGATTTGGGCAGCATGACGCCGTCGGGTTTTGCCGGGATAAGCGCCGCAAGATCGTCGTCCGTCAATCCCGTCGAAAGGTCGTTGACCCTGACGTAGATTGCCGACCTTGTTTTCGCCCTGTGGCTGGCGATGAAGCGCGCCGCGGTCATTCGCGCCGATGCCTTGTTTTGGGGCGCCACCGAATCCTCGAGGTCGACAATGACCACGTCTGCGCCGGCGCCAAAGCCCTTCTCCAGCTTCCTCTCGGAATCGCCGGGAACGAACAGCAGCGAACGCATCAGGCTACCTTCTTCAGCATCATGGCCTGTCTCGTGCATTTGGCGACGAGGTCGCCGTTCTGGTTATAGGCCCGATGTTCGAACTCGACGATGCCGCGATCGGGCTTCGACCTGGATTCGCGCACCGAGACGACAGTGGTCTCGACGCGGATGGTGTCGCCATGGAAGACCGGATGCGGAAACACCGTTTCCTTCATGCCGAGATTGGCGACCGTCGTACCAACGGTGATGTCGTTAACCGAAATGCCGATCATCAGGCCGAGCGTGAACAGCGAGTTGACCAGCGGCTTGCCCCATTCGCTCCTGGCGGCGAAATCGAAGTCGATATGCAGCGGCTGCGGGTTCAGCGTCATCACCGAGAACAGCATGTTGTCGCTTTCGGTGACAGTCTTGCGCAGCGTGTGCTGGAAGACATGGCCGACGACGAACTCCTCGAGATAAAGCCCAGCCATTTCATTCTCCTCCGCTGCTGGACGGTTGATAGGCGCTGCATCCAGCGCTCGCAAGCCAGTTAACGAACATGGTGAACGCTTCATAAACCAATTCGGCCTAACGTCCGGCACGGGGTCGGAAACCTTCCGGCAAGGGGCGTAAGCAGGCGGTATGGTTGTTGTCTCGCATTTCCTGAAATGGATCTACACGGCCAGGGTGTCGGAGCGCGCCGCGGCGGCAAGCGCGCTCGCCCGCGCCTATGTCGACGCGGAATTGCCGTTCGAGGATCGCTGCGCCGCCGAGGCGGCGCTGACCTTGCTGCTCGACGACGCATCGTCGAAGGTACGGCTGGCGATGGCCGAGGCGCTGTCCATGAGCCATCACGCACCGCCCCAGATCATCAGCGCGCTTGCTTCCGACCAGCCGGAAGTCGCCGGCGTCGTGCTGACGCGATCGCCACTGCTTACCGACGCAGACCTGATCGATCGCGTGGCTTCAGGTCCGAAGGCGACGCAAAAACTGATCGCCGATCGGCCATTGGTCTCGATGGCGCTGTCGGCGGCTATCGCAGAGATCGGCGAGGCGGAGGCCTGCGCCGTGCTTTTGGCCAACAGCGGGGCCGATGTCGCTTCGTTGAGTTTTCGCCGCATGGCCGAGCGCCACGGCCATCTGCCGCTGGTGCGCGAGGCGCTTATATCGGATTCACGCCTGCCCGCCGACTGCCGGCACATGCTGCTCGTCAAGCTCGGTGAGATGCTCAAGACCTCGCCGCTGGTCATGGCCTTGATGGGAGCCGCCCGGGCCGACCGCGTCATGCGCGACGCCTGCGTTAAGGCCTGCGTGACGCTGATCGAGAGCACGCGCCAGGAAGAGCATGCAGCACTGATCGAGCATCTCAGGCTGCGCGGCGATCTCACCGCGAGCTTCCTCATCCGCACCATCGCGCATGGCAAGGTCGACTTCTTCGGCTCGGCGCTGGTCGCGCTCAGCCAGCAGTCCGCCCAAAGAGTGAGGGCGCTGCTGGCCGGCGGACACGACGTGGCCTTGCAGGCGCTGTTCCGCAGTGCCGGCCTGGCTGCCGCCACGCACGCGGTCATCTTGCGCGCGCTGAAAATCTGGCGAGAGGTCGCCAACGGCAAGCGCGTCGCCGGCGTGCAGGAAGTCAGCTGGCTGATGCTGAAGGAATTGGGCGGACAGTCCGCGGAAGGCGATCTCGCCGCGCTGATCAAGTCGATCCATCTCGCTGCGTTGCGTGAAAATGCGCGCGGCCATGCGCTGGCGATCGCAGCCGCTTAGCCCCTTTGGGCGGGCTTGATGCCATTGCGTTGTCGGCGCAAAAGAATGGTATTATGTTTCGCGCATGAGCCACTCGTCCTCAAAGCATCTTCCGGTGCCGATCGAGATCAGGCCGCTGATCGATGAAATCAGGATCCGCATGAATCCCGATTCTATTTGGCTGTTTGGAAGCCGAGCACGCGGCGACAATCGACCTGACAGCGACTGGGATATCCTCGTGGCTTTGCCAGATGATGCCAGACCAGAACTTCTCGACCCACTCATTGGCTGGACCATTCAGCACGAAATCGGAATTCCGGCGACAATCCTTTCCACGACATCGGGCGCTTTGGCTGCAAGTTGGGATTCGCGAAATACGATCGCGTATGACATCGCTCGGGACGGACGTCGATTAGATGTCTGATCAGTGGACTATCGCCAGCGCGCTTCGGTTGGCGAACGGCTGTATGAGTGATGCGCGTATTCTGGTCGCAACAGGGTCTCGCAACGCCGCTTATCTCAGCCAACAGGCCGTTGAGCAGATCATCAGGGCGCTGGCGACGTCGGAGGCCATTCACATCGAACGTCATGATGCACACCAACTCGACAAGATTCTAAGACGCTTTCCGGACGACCACGCCGAGAAAACGGCGTTGGGATCACTCGTTTGGCTGGAGGCTTATGCCACCACTTTCAGATATACATTGCCTTCGGGCCAGATACCTCGTGCGCCTGACAGGGAAAAACTTCAGAAAGCCATCGACGATATCGCAGCCCTTATCTCGCGGGCCGCGGGGCACTTCAAAGTCGATCTTGCCGATGATGCAAAGCCCGCCCAAGCAGTGACGCCCATGCGCAGGTCCAAACCGCGTTGAGGTTCGCCTAAGCTCTGCCCCTGGAAAAAAAATCCGGAAAATCCTCCATCGCCGCCGCGATAATCCGTAGTGACGCCGCGATCTGGAGCATTTCACCAGTGGCGTTTCGCTGGGCGATGCCGGCGGCATACTGCCGGGCGACGGCAATGGTGGATGTCTGCGGATCGCCCGGGGCGCGGAAGAGCAGTTCGCGTGCCAGTCCACGCAGGAAGTTGGCGATCGAAAGCGTCGTCTCGGCCGGAACGGCGTGCGCCTGCTGTGCGCCACGCAGCCGCAGGACCTCCAGACCGACGGTGACGGCGGCGACACTGCCGCCCAGAACCGCTTCACCCTTCCTGCCGCTGGTCTGCACCAGCGGCATCAATTGGTTGATGCGGTCATAGGCGAGGCTCTCGAAGGCCGAACGCCTCGGCACGCGCTCGTGCAGGCAAAGCCGCGCCAGATCCTCGCGCATGGCCCGCACGATGCGGTGCGCCGCGAGCCATGGGTCGGCGGGCAGCACGATGATGAAGACGCCGATTGCCAAAAGGATGCCGACCAGGATCGAGGCCGAGCCGGCGAAGAACGGGCCCGGGTCGTAGGTCATCGCCTGGTGCGGGCTGAGGAAAGCAAGAAAATTGATGGCGAAGGCCGTCGCCACGCCGACATAGCGGGGATTGGCCATGGCGAGCGCCGCCGGCACCAGGATCGGTACGACGAACAGCATGAACCAGCCGAAACCAGGAAAAACGGGAAGCGCGATCTGGCCGACGAGAAAGGCAAAGGGCAGAGCCAACAGCGTTCCCTGGAAGAACCCCCAGGCTACCCGCACCGGATCGGGGCGGGCGGCAAACAAGCTCGACACGACGGCAACCAGAATGACCGTGCCGGCGGCTTCCGACCATCTCGTCGTCAGCCAGAAAGCGGCGACCAGCAGCGTTGCAAGCGCGGCGCGGACCGCGTTGCGGCTCGCCCCGTGATAATCGCGATGTACCACCAGCGCCGGGGGCCTGCGTTCGCGTGAAGGCCGCGCGACGGGCGCACGCAAGGCATCGAGGCCGCGCAGCGCCTGTTTCAGCGCTTCGGCAAAATCGGCGGCGATGGTGAGCCGGGTGACGGTGCCGACCCTGTCGTCGTCCTGGTCAGCCAAGGCCTCGGGCATTTGCGTCGCTTTGGCGCCGATCGCGTCGAGCCGTGCCAGCCAGGGCGCCGTGTCGTCGAGCGCGCCCGGCGTCGCCGCCATTTCAGTGACGAGGGCTTGCAGCTCCGAGCGCACCGGAATGAGCGCCGCGTTCTTCGGTGCGGCGTGTGAATGCAGCGCGCGGGCCGCGGACAGGGCTGAAAGCAGTTGTCCGATGGTGCGCCGGACCGGATGGGCGCGCGGCGCGAAGCTCGGGGCCTCCAGCCTGGCATAGGCGCGCATCTCGGCGAGCGTCTGGGTGTCAGCGACCAGCTTCCGGTGCAGGCCGGAAAGCATTGCCGTGTCGCCACCGGAAAAGGCGCCGCCGGCATAGGTGGCAAGGTCGAGAATGCTGCGCTTCAGCCGCGAGATGATGGCCTCGCTGGCCAATTTGGGCAGGATCAGCCGACTGGTCAGGCCGGCGCAGACAATGCCGAGTACGATCTCGGCACAGCGCGCGACCGCGAGGTCGACGACGAGATGCGGCTGGCCAAACGCCGGCAAGCCGATGATCATCGCGGTGTAGCCGGCCAGCGCCGCTCCGTAAGCTTCCGGGTTGCGCAGCAGCGACGACACGAAGGTGCAAATGCCGATCCATAGGGCAAGCACCGTCACCAGCACCCAGGGATTCGTGCCGAAGACAGTGGTGATGGCAATTGCGGCAGCACCGCCCGCCAGCGTGCCGAGCAACCGATAAAAGCCTTTCGCCAACACCATGCCGGCGACCGGCTGGGCAACGATGAACACCGTCATCATCGCCCATTGCGGGTGATCGAGCTTGAGGGCGTAGGCGGCCATAAGCGCGATCAGGCCGGCCGAGACCGTGCGCAAGGCGAAGATCCAGTCCGACCGGGTCGGCTGTGTCAGCCCGGCAAGAGCCGCTTCGAAATAGTCTTTCAGCCGTTGCCAGCTCACACGCGCGTCTCCGCAAGCCTTGATCGACCGGCCTGCGCTCAGATATCCAGCACTTCCGTTTCCGCGAATTCGGCGCGTTCCTGGATGAACCGGAAACGAGCCTCCGGCTTGGTGCCCATCAGCGCATCGATCGCGTCCTTGGTGGCGGCCTCGGCATCGATCACATCGACCCGGAGCAGCGTACGCTTCCTCGGGTCCATTGTGGTCTCCTTGAGCTGCGCGGCCATCATTTCGCCCAGGCCCTTGAAGCGACCGATCTCGACCTTGCCGCGCCCGGTGAACTCGGTGCGCAGCAATTCGTCCTTGTGCGCGTCGTCACGCGCATAAGCGACCTTGCCGCCCTGCCGGATCGAGTAGAGCGGCGGCACCGCCAGATAGAGATGTCCGCCGCGAACCAGGTTCGGCATCTCCTGGTAGAAGAAGGTGATCAGCAGCGAGGCGATGTGAGCGCCGTCGACGTCGGCGTCGGTCATGATGATGACGCGGTCGTAGCGAAGATCCTCGTCGCGGTATTTCGACCGCGTGCCGCAACCAAGCGCCTGGATCAGATCGGAAATCTGCTGGTTGGCGGCCAGCTTGTCGTTGCCGGCGCTGGCGACGTTGAGAATCTTGCCGCGCAGCGGCAGCACCGCCTGGCTGGCGCGGTCGCGCGCCTGCTTGGCAGAGCCGCCGGCCGAATCGCCTTCGACGATGAAGAGTTCGGCGCCGGCGGCCGCATTCTGCGTGCAATCGGCAAGCTTGCCCGGCAGGCGCAGCTTGCGCACCGCACTCTTGCGCGACACTTCCTTTTCCTGGCGGCGTCGTACCCGCTCGTCGGCGCGTGCGATAACCCATTCGAGCAGCTTCGACGCTTCCTGCGGATTGTCGGCCAGCCAATGGTCGAACGGGTCGCGGATCGCCGTCTCGACTATGCGGATCGCCTCGATCGTCGCCAGCCTGTCCTTGGTCTGGCCGACGAATTCAGGCTCGCGGATGAACACCGACAGCATGCCCGCCGCCGAGATCATGACATCCTCCGACGTGACGATCGAGGCGCGCTTGTTGCCGACGAGGTCGGCATAGGCGCGCAGGCCGCGCGTCAAGACGTTGCGGAAGCCGGCCTCGTGGGTGCCACCTTCGCCGGTCGGGATGGTGTTGCAGTAGGAGTTGATGAAGCCGTCGCCGCCGAACCAGGTCACTGCCCATTCCAGCGAGCCATGGCCGCCTTGCCTGTCGCTCTTGCCGGCGAAGATTTCGCGCGTCACCTGGAATTCGTCGCCAAGCGACGCTTTCAGATAGTCCTTGAGGCCGCCGGGAAAATGGAATTCGGCCTTGGCCGGAGTGGTGTCCTTTTCCTTGATCAGGGAGGGATCGCAGGTCCAGCGGATTTCGACGCCGCCGAACAGATAGGCTTTCGAGCGCGTCATGCGGTAGAGCCGCGCCGGTTCGAACGCGGCGCCCTTGCCGAAGATCTGCTCGTCGGGGTGGAAACGGGTCCTGGTGCCGCGCCGGTTGTGAACTTCGCCAAGATGCTCGAGGCCGCTGACCGGAATGCCGCGCGAGAAGCGCTGCCGGTAAAGTTGCCGTCCGCGCGCGACTTCGACTTCGAGATGATCCGACAGCGCATTGACCACGGAGACGCCGACGCCGTGCAGGCCGCCCGAGGTTTCATAGACCTTGCTATCGAACTTACCGCCCGAATGCAGCGTCGTCATGATCACTTCGAGCGCCGGCTTCTTGAACTTCGGATGCGGATCGACGGGAATGCCGCGGCCATTGTCGGTGACGGTGAGAAAGCCGTCAGCCGAAAGCTCGACATCGATGAATGTGGCATGGCCGGCAACCGCCTCGTCCATCGAGTTGTCGATGACCTCGGCGAACAGATGGTGCATGGCCTTGTCGTCGGTGCCGCCAATATACATGCCCGGACGGCGCCGCACCGGCTCCAGGCCTTCGAGTACCTCGATATCGGCGGCGCTGTAGCCCTCTGAGCCGTCACGAGACGCCGCCGCCGGACGCTTGGCTGCCGCCTGCACCAGCGGATCGGCCGGACGCGCCGGTGTGCGAACCGGTTGCGGCTGCTTCTCCAGATTGCCGAAAAGATCGTTGTTGTCGTCCATGCCTGCCATAGAGCCCAAGCTGCGAATCACCCGCCGATACTGCCACGCTTTTCAGCGCCAAGCGACGGAGGTTCCTGTTACGTTCGGGGATTAACCCCCTCTTATCCTAAAACCATTCGATAACCAAGCCGGCGGAAATCAGGCGGATAGCCAGCGAGAAGATTCCTGATTCTTTAACAATGCCGCCTAGCGTGAGCCAACATAACAAGAAACTACGGGCATCAGGGGTTTGGGCGTGAGGGGCAAGGCCATAACGATGATCGGCATCGCCGCCGTTTTCGGCGCGATCTCGATCTTTGCCGCGGATTTCTGGGTCAAGCGCCAGGCCAGGGCCGACGCCGAGGAGAAAACCGCGTCGATCGCGGCGCCCGCCGCGCCGACGGTCGAATTCAAGACCATCGTGGTGGCGAATGCACCGTTGCGGTACGGCATGGATCTCGACCGCGCGAAACTCAGCGAAATTCCGTGGCCGCAGGATTCGCTGCCGCAGGGCGCCTTCGCCACCATCGATGGACTGCTCGGGGACGGCAACCGCGTGGTGCTGTCGCCGATCGAGGTCAACGAACCGGTGCTGCTTACAAAGCTGTCCGGCCCGAATGGCCGCGCCACGCTCTCCAACATGCTGACGCCCGGCATGCGGGCCGTCACCATCCGCACCGACGAGATCGCGGGCGTCGGCGGCTTCGTCACGCCGGGCGACCGGGTCGATGTCGTGCTGACGCGCGATGCCGGCGAAATCCAGGAAGTGGCCAAGAATGCGCAAGGCGCCGCCGGTTCGACCATCACCTCAGAGATCGTCGTTGCCGACGCGAAGGTGCTGAGCGTCGGGCAGGGCGCCGACGAGCGCCAAACGACGCCGCAGGTGGCCAATTCCATAACCATCGAGGTGACCACCGAAGGCGCGCAGAAAGTGGCGCTGGCCCGCACTGTCGGCACGCTGTCGCTGTCGCTTCGCTCCGCCAGCGAGGGCGGCGAGGGCAAGGACGGTGTCACCACCATCTCCTCCTTTGGCGGATCGGTGGCGGGCAAGGCGCAGGCCGCGGCCGGCTCGCTGTTCGACGCCATGGCAAAGGAGCCTGAGAAGCCGAAATTCAAGACGGTCATCGTGACGCGTGGAACGACGGCCGAGGAATATCAGGTTCCTGCGCGGGACCAGAAATAGGAATATCAGGTTCCTGAGTGGAACCAGAGCAGGACCGGTGGGGACCGGACGGGACGGGAACAATGTTCAGGCAACTTCAATATCGAACGACAGGCCGGTTGCACGTCGCGCAGGCGATGGCGATGGCGGTGACGATGGCGGCGGCCGGCATCTTCGCCGGCCCGGCCAGGGCGGACAACGACATCGTCTATGTCTCGGCGACCAAGAACGCCTCGATCAAGGTCGCCAAGGGCAAGCCAAAGACGATCATGACGAGCGCGGCTTTCTACCAGATCGTCATCGGCGATCCGGAGATCGCCAACGTCAACCCGTTGACCGACAAATCCTTCTATGTGCTGGGCAACAATCTCGGCACCACTGGCATTGCGCTGTTCGACGAGAACAAGCAGCTCGTCGGCACCGTAGACATCGAAGTGACGCTCGATACCGACCAGTTGGCCGACACCATCCGCGCCAGCGTGCCGGACGCCAAGATCAAGGTCGGCTCCGCCAATGGGCGTGTCGTGCTGTCGGGCGAGGCGGATGACGCGGTCGCCGCCGAAAAGGCAAACAAGATCGCTACCCGCTTCTCCGGCAATGAGGAGGTGATCAATTCGGTCAACATCTCGTCCTCACAGCAGGTCCAGCTCAATGTTCGCTTCGTCGAGATCAACCGCCAGGCGGGGCAGGATCTCGGCGCCAAATACAGTGCCAATTTCGCTTATGGCATGGGCGGACGCGACGTTACGATTGCTCCCGGCACCATTGAGCCGGCGGGGACCGGCGAGATCATCGGCAAGCTGCTGTCGAACGGCGTTTCCATCGACATCGCCATCAAGGCACTGGAAGAGCGCGGCCTGGCTCGTCGGCTGGCCGAGCCGAACCTGATCGCCCGGTCCGGCGAGACGGCGAGCTTCCTGGCCGGCGGCGAGTTTCCGATCCCGGTTTCCGAAGACAACGGCAAGATTTCCGTCAGCTACAAGAAGTACGGCGTCAGCCTGGATTTCACGCCCACCGTTCTGAAGGACGGGCTGGTCAGCCTCGATATCGCGCCGGAAGTCTCCTCGATCGACGCGTCGGCTTCCTACAATATCGGCAGCATCTCGGTGCCCGGCTTCATCGTGCGCCGCGCCAGGACGTCGGTCGACCTGAAGAACGGCCAGAGCTTCATGATCGCGGGGCTGCTGCAGTCGCAGAACGACATCACCACCTCGCGCATACCGGGCCTCGGCAAGATGCCTGTGCTCGGGGCCCTGTTCTCGTCGAAATCCTACCAGCGGCGCGAGACGGACCTGGTGATCATCGTCACGCCTTACCTGGTCAAGCCGGTGGATCCATCGAAGAAAATGGCCGAGCCGACCGATGGCACGCAGCCTGCCAGCAATGTCGACTATTTTCTCAACAACACCGAGGAGGTGAGGGCGTCGGATACCAATCGCGCGCTGGCGCTGGCTGACGGCAGCGCCGCGCGTGCCGCTCCCGCCACCAAAGTCGGGCATTTCCTCGACCTGCCGAAGGACTGAAGCCATGCGTCTGGCCTTGAGCTCGAGCGTCGCCTTGCTGCTTGCCGGCTTCACCGCCGGATGCACGAGTGACGACTATGTGCGCAGCGAAGGCGTGACCAGCGGCGCCGGGGAGGCCCAGGCCGCCAACACCGTCATGCAGATGGTCGATCCCTGGAAATACGGCGTCCAGAACACCAGGCTTCTCGTGCCTGCCCAGCGCGGCAGCACGGAACCCGCCACCGCCGAGCAGGCGGCCAGCGCCAAGGCATCGCAAGCCAGCGCCGACAATTGATCCGAGATCACAGGCTGACAAGTAATGGCAAACGGCATCAAGATCAGGAAAATCCTGCTCATATCGACGGACAGAACCTTCGCGCAGGACACCCGGACGGCGTTTGCCGCCTCGGAGATCATCCAGCTCTCGACGGTGGACAAGAATATCACCGAACTTCGCGGCGAGGTCCAGGAGGCCGATCTCGGGGCGATCATCGTCGATATGGACGCAGCGAAGCTTGAGGAGATCGATGCGCTGCAACGCGTCATGCGCCGGCTGGAAGGCAAGGCGCCGGTCGTGGTCGTCACCCAGGAGTTCAACGCCGCCGCCGCGCGCATCCTCGTGCAGCTCAAGGTCGCGGATTTCCTGGTCAAGCCGATCACCACGGCCGATCTCGTGCGTTCGGTGGTGCGTGCGCTGCAAGGGCCGGGGCGCGAGGAAAACACCGAGTCGCAGATCTATACCTTCATGCCCGCGGCAGGCGGCGTCGGCACCACGACGCTGGCTTTGCAGACCGCGTTCCAACTGCATCATTCAGTGACGCGCGGCGCCTCGACCTGCGTGGTGGACCTCAATTTCCAGCAGGGCGCCTGCGCCGAATATCTCGACCTGGAGCCACGTTTCGACATCACCGAAATCGAGAACCAGCCGGAGCGTCTCGACAGGCAATTGCTCGACGTGATGCTGTCGAAGCATGCCAGCGGACTTTGTGTTCTGGCCGCACCGACGCAGCCGGCGGAGATGCGCTCGTTCAAGACCGATGTCGTGGTGCGGATGCTGGACCTCGTCTCGGCCTATTTCGACAATGTCGTCATCGACATGCCGCGCACCTGGTTTCCGTGGACGGAGACGGTGCTGCTCGGCTCCAACAAGCTCTACATCGTCGCCGAAATGACGGTACCGTGCCTGCGCCACACGCAACGCCTGATCCAGGCGGTCTACGAGACCGCCGGCAAGGAAGTGAAGCCGAACGTCATCGTCAACCGTTTCGAGCAGAAGATGTTTGACAGCGGCATCAAGCAGGCGGACGTCCAGGAAATCCTCGGCGAGCATTTCGTCGGCGGCATCGCCAACAATTACCGGCTGGTGCGCGAGGCCGTCGATCGCGGCGTGCCGCTGCACGAGATCGATGCCAATGCCAACGTCGTCAACGACCTCAAGAGGATCATCCTTCCGGAGGAAGTGGCGGCGGCGCCGGGCAAATCGAAATCGCTGTTCGGCTTCGGCAAGAGCCTTTTGAAGAGGAAGGCCGGATGAGCAGCCGCTTTTCCACCTTGCAGAACCGCGATGCGCGTCCCCAGCGCTCCGCCGAGCCGACGGCGGTTGCGCACCACGCGGTCGTCATCCCGACGAGCCGGAAGGTCTTGCCGGCGAAAGCCGAAGCCGTGCCGGGCAAGAGTGCCAACAAGGTGCTCGATGCGCGCGTGCGCATCCACCGGTTGCTGCTCGAGGAGATCAATCTTGTCGCGCTGGAGCGGCTGCCCAGGGACGAGATGCGCCGGCAGGTGCATGATTTCGTGTCGGAAAAGACGCGCGAAGAGCGGATGGCGATCAACACCGTCGAACTCGATGCCCTGGTCGACGACATCGTCGACGAGATGGTCGGGCTCGGCCCGCTCGAGCCGCTGCTCAAGGACCCCGATATCAACGATATCCTGATCAACGGCCATCAGAACTGCTTCGTCGAAAAGAAGGGCAAGCTGCAGCAGGTCCACATCCCGTTCAAGGATGAGGCGCATCTGCTTAGAATCATAAACAAAATCGTTGCCGCGGTCGGCCGCCGCGTCGATGAATCGCAGCCGATGGTCGACGCCCGCATGCTGGACGGCTCGCGTTTCAACGCCGCCATCCGCCCGGTCGCGGTCGACGGGCCGCTGGTGTCGATCCGCAAATTTTCCAAGAACAAGCTCGGCCTGCACCGGCTGGTCGAATTCGGCGCCATCACCCAGAACATGGCCGAAGTGCTTGCTGCGGCAGTACATGCCCGCAAGACGACGATCATTTCGGGCGGCACCGGTACCGGCAAGACGACCATGCTCAACGCGCTGTCGGCCTTCATTCCCGAGGACGAGCGGCTGATCACCATCGAGGACGCGGCGGAGCTTCAGTTGCAGCAGCCGCATGTCGCGCGCATGGAAACCCGGCCGGCCAACATCGAAGGCCATGGCGAGCTCAAGCAGCGCGACCTCGTCAAGAACGCGCTGCGCATGCGGCCTGATCGCGTCATCCTCGGCGAGTGCCGCGGCGAGGAGGCCTTCGACATGCTGCAGGCCATGAACACCGGCCATGAAGGGTCGATGGCCACCATTCACGCCAATACGCCGCGCGATGCCATTTCGCGGCTCGAGCAGATGCTGGGCATGACCGGCATGCCGATGACGGTGCAGTCGATCCGCAGCCAGATCGCCAGCGCCATCGACATCATCGTCCAGTTGACCCGGCTCTCCGACGGCAAGCGCAAGGTGACGAGCGTCGCCGAGGTGACGGGCATGGAAGGCGACGTCATCCAGATGCAGGAGATCTTCCGCTTCGTGCGCACCGGCATGGACGCCGACGGCACGATCCTCGGCCATTTCGAAGCGACCGGGATCCGGCCGCGCTTCCTGGAGGACCTGCGCGCCATGGGCATCGAGTTTCCCGGGCGCTATTTCGAACCCGGCCGGCCGCAGGAGTAACCAGGTGTTGGACGGATTCAGCGCGATCTATGTCGTCTATGCCGGGGCTGCATTGACCGGCATCATGATCGCCGAGGCCGTTTACCTGCTCTACGCCGGCCGCAGCGACAGGCGCACCGCCATCAACCGGCGCATGAAGCTGCAGGAAAACAGGATCAGTCAGGAACAGGTGCTGATCCAATTGCGTAAGGAGCGCGGTCTCGATGCGGGCACGTCGCTGTTCTCGCCTGACCGTTTTCGCGCCCTGCGCGCCCAGTCGGGCATGATCATGCCGCTGTCGAAGTTCCTGATAATCACTTCGGGGATGGCGCTGGCTGCGGC
Organism: Mesorhizobium sp. B2-1-1; assembly: GCF_006442975.2. Classification (NCBI taxonomy): domain Bacteria; kingdom Pseudomonadati; phylum Pseudomonadota; class Alphaproteobacteria; order Hyphomicrobiales; family Phyllobacteriaceae; genus Mesorhizobium; species Mesorhizobium sp. B2-1-1. The sequence goes on from NZ_CP083954.1 coordinate 3,412,706, forward strand.
CCTTGCCGCCATCTGGTATGGCTTGCCGCTGCTGATGGGCGCCATTCTGTTTGTCGTCGTGTTGCCGGTGCTGCCGGTGATGGCGATGCGCTCCATGCGCAAGCGCAGGCTGAAGCGGTTCGGCATGCAGTTGCCGGAAGCGCTGGAACTGATTACGCGCGGCCTCAAGGCCGGCCATCCGGTACCGGTGGCCATCGCCATGGTGTCGCGCGAAATGCCCGACCCGATCGGCACCGAGTTCGGCGTGATTGCCGATGAGGTGACCTTTGGTTCGGATCTGGTTTCGGCGCTGAATTCGCTGTTCGACAGGGTCGGCCATGAGGATCTGCCGCTGTTCGTCACCGCCGTGTCGATCCAGACGAGTTCTGGCGGCAATCTGCGCGAAATCCTCGACGGACTGTCGACGACGATCCGCGAACGCGGCAAGCTGCGCCGCAAGGTGCGCGCCATTTCAACCGAAGGCCGTCTGTCGGCCTATATCCTGACGGCCGTGCCGGCGCTGCTGTTCACGACCATCATGGCATTCATGCCTGGATATTACAGCGACGTCTGGGGCGTGCCGAAGACGTGGTACATGGTTGGTGGCTCGGTCACCTGGCTGATGCTGGGCAATCTGATCATGTTCAAAATGTCGAACTTCAAATTCTGACATGCAGAAGGTCGTTGAATTCCTCGCCTCGCTCGCGCCGACCTCGCTGATGCCGGTGGCTGTCCTGCTGCTGGCCGTGGGCGCTGCCGCTTTTGCCTGGCCGATGGTGGTGGCAAAGGGCGATCGCAACGAAGTCAGGCGGAGGCTCAAGGTCGACGACGGTCCGATGGCCGCCAGGCCGGAACCGGTCCAGAAGAAGAATACCGGCGTCGTTCGCGAGAAGGCGGTGAAGAAGGCGCAGGAATTCTACGCCAAGAGCGATCCCGAAAACGTCGCCCGCCTGCGTTTGAAACTCATCCAGGCGGGCTACATGGAGCCGCGCGCCGTCGGCATGTTCTTCCTCATCCGTTTCACGGCGATGGTGGGCATCGCGCTCGCCGTCTTCGTGCTCAACCGCTGGATGGCCAGCCCCGACGCCACGATGACCAGCCGCTGGGCCTTCGTCGTGCTGTCGGGCGTGGCCGGCTATTTCCTGCCAGGGCTGGTGCTGACCCAGAAGATACGGGAAAAGATGCGCGAATACCGCAACGGCTTCCCCGATTTCATGGACCTGATGATCGTCTGTTCGGATGCCGGCATGAGCATGGAAGCGGGCGTCGAGCGCGTCTCGAAGGAACTCGCAAAGACCTACCCGTCGCTCAGCCAGAACCTGCAGCTCGTGTCGCTGGAGCTGCGGGCCGGGCGCAGCCTCGACGATGCACTGAAGGCGCTCGCCGATCGCCTGAGCCTGGACGAGGTGCGCTCCTTCGCCACGCTGCTGCAACAGTCCAAGGAGCTTGGCACCAGCCTGTCGGGGGCGCTGCGCGTCTTTTCCGACGAAATGCGCCACAAGCGCATGTCGCTGGCCGAGGAAAAAGCGCATGCCTTGCCGGCCAAGATGTCGGTGCCGGTCGTGGTTTGCATCCTGCCGGTGGTGCTGATGATCGCGGTCATTCCGATCATCGTCAAAATGACCGGCCACTAGGATTTGCTGATATTCAGTGAAGCCGGCGATCTGCAAAGTCCGCAAATGAATGAGAAGTCCATGGGAATGCTGTTGCGCGCTCTTGTCCTCGGCCTTGCCGCGGCCAGTCTGTCGCCCGCCTGGGCTGCAGCCGATTGCGGCGATGCCGCTGCCCTGGTGCAGCAGGCTTATCCCAAGGCCCGCAAGAGCGCTGACGGTGCCTCGTTCACGCTCGAACCCCACACCAGCATCGCCCTGACGTCCGCATTTGGCGACCCGCCGGGGCTGGTCTGCAAGATCTGGCCCGCCCATGAGGCCCTGCTGTTGGTCGCGGTGCCGCTGATGGACAGTTCGCAACCCAGCGACTACGCGCATGCCGGCGATATCGAGCTTCTGGTCATCGACAGGAAGAGCCGGCAGGTGCGCCAGCGTCTGCTGCAGCCCGGGCTGATGAATGATGATGCCATCGCCATCCGCAAAGTCGAACTCGATACCGGCCGGTATGCGCTGGCGCCCGATGTCTCCGCCTTCGGCCTGCGCATCGAAATGGCGAACAATTCGCTGCCTAACCCTTTCAGTGAAACCGACCTGCGGCTCTATGCCATCGACAACGATGCCCTGCGGATGGTTCTCGATGGCCTGGTCGTGGCCGGCAATGGCGGCGAGGGCGATACCAATTGCGCCGGATTCTTCCATACCAGTCAGGTGAGCCTGGCGATGAGCCCGGCCAAACATCATGGCTATCACGACATCACGGTGGTCGAACGGATGGACACCGACAATCCGTTGCCCGACAGCAATGGCGAGTGCCAGTCCCATCCCGGCAAGCCCGTGAGCCAAACCTACCGGCTGCGCTATGACGGCAGCCGGTATACGGTTCCGGCGGGGCTCAAGGCCCTGGAACCGTGAGAACGCCGCTGGGCCATGGTTGAGGCGTTGCGGCCTGGTGGTTAATAGCTGGTGTACCCAAGGCCTAATTTTGGCGGCGTTTCGGCACCTAAGTTTAATTGCTCTGGAATAGTGTGTTTCCTGAAGAACGACCCGGCAAAAAACCGGGCGATGGGGCAGGGGCATGCGTCACAGCAATTTAACGGCAATGGCCGCGATGGCGGCCGTCTTGATGATGTCTGGTTGTACGACGAGTGGCGTCGACACCACCAAAACCACCGCGATTCAACCGGCCGCGAAGGACGTCGGCACATCCGATCTGGCGGAAGGCAAGGCGCAGTTTCGCGACGCGAATTACGGCCTTGCCGAACAGCGTTTCCGCAAGGCCGTCGAGTTGAAGGCCGACAATGCGGAAGCCTGGATGGGGCTCGCCGCTTCCTATGACGAACTCGGCCGTTTCGACTTCGCCGATCGTGCCTACGACCAGTTGCTCAAGATCGCCGGGCGCAAGCCGCAGATCGTCAACAATATGGGCTATTCGCAATTGCTGCGCGGCAACAGGAAAAAGGCAAGGGCGCTGCTGCTCGAAGCCAAGGCCGGCATGGCCGACCCCACGGTCGTCGATGCCAATCTTGCCCTCCTGAACAAGGGCTGACGGCTGTCTGGTGGCCATGATTGTCGCGAGGACGATTTTGGGACACTCGGCGTCGACGCTTTGTAAACCCTATCCGAAGGTCTCAGCCGAAAGATCAGTTGAAAATCATGTCTGATGGCTGTCGCTGACCTAGAATGCAGCGGTAAGGCCGACGCTCAGGGAACCCCCGCCCAATATGCTGGATTTCAGTTCGCTCCTGCTCGCAGCCGCGCTGTCGGGCATCTGCCTCAGCATCACCATGTTCGCGATCTGGTTCGCCGCGCCCCGGGCCAGCTTCGTGCTGACGGTGGGGTGCGGCATTCTCGTGCTCGTTGTGCATGTCATCCTGTTCTGGCGATACACGAAGGAGCCTGATCCGCTGCTTTGCCAGGTCGCGCTTGCATTGCTCAGCCTCGGTTTCCTGGTCATCTGCCTCTCGGCCATGCAGTATCTCGGCGTGCCGGATTACCGGCGTGCCATTTTGCCGACATTGGCCGCCATGACGATCTGCGCGGCGGTGACTTCCCTCGGTCTCGACGGGGTAGGCTTCATCGTTACCTATGTAACGGTGACTGTGCTGCTCTCGGCGATCGGAACCATGTTCTGGCTCAACGGCAGTCATGATCGCAAAATCCTGCTGGTGGTTTCGTTCCTAGGCGGCACCTGTGCGGTGTCGTTTGCACTTTGCGCGGTCGTCCTGGTGGCCAAGGGGCAATGGACGCTCGGGGCAGCCCCCGATAACTGGGCCGAACGCCTGAATTCGGTCGTGGCCGTGGCCTGCATGACCGGTCTCGGCGCATTGACGCTTTCCCTGCATCACCTGCAGGCGCAGATCGAGCTGAAGGCCGAGACGATGACCGATCCGTTGACCGGGCTGATGAACCGCCGGGGATTGATGTCGCTCCATGGCGAACGGGCCTTCGGTCCGTTCATGGCTGTCGTCATGTTCGACCTCGATCATTTCAAGAAGACGAACGACATCTATGGTCACCCGGTGGGGGATCAGGTTCTGTGCCGCTTCGCCGCAGTCATCAGAAAATATGCCAGAACGGGCGTCGACGCCTTTCGTCTCGGCGGCGAGGAATTCGCGATCGTCATGTCCCGGGTGACCGAAGAGAGGGCTTACGAGCTCGCAAGCAAGATCGGCGTCGCCTTCGGCACCGAGATCGTTGCGACCTCCCACGGTCCCTTGCGCAGCACTGTCAGCGGAGGCATCGGCTTTGGCGGCGCCAACGGCAACAGCCTCGGCGAGGTGCTGGCCGAGGCGGACGCAGCGCTCTATGCCGCCAAGCGCGCGGGCCGCAATTGCGTCGTCAGCCACAAAAGGATGGGCAAGGCCGAGCCGATCAAGCCGGCCTTGCGCTCAGCATAGTTTGCGAGACTATTCGGCCGCGCCCAAATAGTCCGACAGCGGCGGGCATGAACAGACCAGGTTGCGGTCGCCGGCGACATTGTCGATGCGCGATACCGGCGGCCAGTATTTCGCCGCCATGTCGGCGTCTCCGGCGGGGTAGGCCGCTTCCAGGCGCGAATAGGGATGGCTCCACTGGCCGGCCAGCGCCTCCGCGGCGGTGTGCGGCGCATTGACCAGCGGATTGTCAGCCAGGGGCCACTCGCCCCTCGCAACCTTGGCCGCTTCGCCCGCGATGGCGATCATCGCCTCGCAGAAGCGGTCGAGCTCGCGCTTGGGCTCGGATTCGGTCGGTTCCACCATCAGCGTGCCGGCGACCGGGAACGACATGGTCGGCGCATGGAAACCGTAGTCGATCAACCGTTTGGCGATGTCCTCGACACTGATGCCGGCGCTCTCCTTGAGCACGCGGGTGTCGAGGATGCACTCATGGGCAACGCGGTCGCTCCTGCCCTTGTAAAGGAGCGGGAAGTGTGGGGCGAGCCGCGTCGCGACGTAGTTGGCCGAAACGATCGCCGTCTCGGTCGCCTGCTTCAGGCCGGAAGCGCCCATCATGCGGATGTACATCCAGGTGATGGGCAGGATGGAGGCACTCCCGAAAGGTGCGGCGGCCACGGCATGCGCGGAGCCTTCGGTAACATGGCCCGGCAGATAGGGCTTCAGATGCGCCCTGACGCCGATCGGGCCGACACCCGGGCCGCCGCCGCCATGGGGGATGCAGAAGGTCTTGTGCAGGTTCATGTGGCAGACGTCGGCGCCGATGTCGCCCGGGCGGGCGAGGCCGACCAGGGCGTTGAGGTTGGCGCCGTCGAAATAGACCTGGCCGCCATGCTCATGGATGAGGGCGCAGAGATGTCGCGCGCCCTCTTCATAGACGCCATGCGTCGAGGGATAGGTGAACATCAGCGCCGCGAGATTCCTGGAATGCTCGTTGGCCTTGGCCCTCATGTCGTCCATGTCGATATTGCCGTCCTCCAGGCAGCGAACGACGACCACGCTCATGCCGGCCATCGCCGCGCTCGCCGGATTGGTGCCGTGCGCGGAGGACGGGATCAGGCAGACCGTGCGATGGCCCTCGCCGCGCGAGCGGTGATAGGCGCGGATGGCCAGCAATCCGGCATATTCGCCCTGGCTGCCAGCGTTGGGCTGCAGGCTTACCGCATCGAAGCCGGTAATCTCCGAAAGCCAGCCTTCCAGATCGTCGATCATGGCGCGGTAGCCTGCGGAGTGCGCGGCCGGCGCGAAGGGATGCATGTTGGCGATTTCAGGCCAACTCACAGGCATCATCTCGGCCGCGGCATTGAGCTTCATGGTGCAGGACCCCAGCGGGATCATCGCGCGGTCGAGGGCCAGGTCCTTGTCGGCCAGCCGGCGCAGGAAGCGCATCATCTCGGTTTCCGACTTGTTCTCGTGGAAGACGGGTTGGGTAAGAAACTCCTTGCCGCGTGGCTTGCCGGGCATGGCGGCGGCGGCCTCCGCGCTCGGCTTGGCCCCAAACAAGGCGGCAATGGCTTCCAGGTCGGCTTCGTCAGAGGTCTCGTCGAAGGCGATGCCGACACGGTCGGCGTCGATGACGCGCAGAAGCCGGCCGCCCTTTTCGGCGGCGGCGGCGATCTGCGCGGTCTTCCCCTTCGTCTCCACCGTCACCGTGTCGAAGCGGCTCGTGCCGATCACCGGCAAGCCTGCCGCCTTGAGCCCGGCTGCCAGGCGGCTGGCCAGCGCGTGGATGCGCCCGGCGATTGCCTGAAGGCCGGCGGGGCCGTGCCAGATCGCGTAGGCTGTCGCCATGTTGGCAAGCAGCGCCTGCGCGGTGCAGATGTTGGACGTCGCCTTGTCGCGGCGGATGTGCTGCTCGCGCGTCTGTAGGGCAAGCCTGTAGCCTGGACGGCCCTTGCTGTCGGCCGACTGGCCGACCAGGCGGCCGGGCATCAGCCGGGTCAATTTGTCGGCAACGGCGCAGTAGGCGGCATGCGGGCCTCCAAAGCCCATCGGCACGCCAAAGCGCTGCATCGGACCGACGGCAATGTCGGCGCCGAGCCTTGCCGGCGTGTCGGTCAGTGTCAGGCCGAGCGGGTCAGCGATGAAGACGACCAGAGCGCCGGCCGCGCGCGCCTTGTCGATGGCCGCCTTGTGATCACCATAGACGCCGAAAGTGTCCGGCCAGGAGACGAGCAGGGCGGCTGTGTTGTCGTCGATCGTCTCGCCGTCGATCTCGATGCCGAGCGGCTCGGCGCGGGTGCGCGCCACATCCAGCGTCTGCGGGTGCGGCGTGCCGGCGAGAGCCACCTTGGTGCGCTTGTCGCGGTGATGGCGCAATGCGATACCGATCGCTTCGGCGACCGCTGTCGCTTCGTCGAGCAACGAAGCCGACGCCACAGGCAGGCCGGTCAATTCCGCAACCAAGGTCTGGAAATTGAACAGCATTTCCAGGCGGCCCTGGCTGATCTCCGCCTGGTAGGGCGTATAGGCCGTGTACCAGGCCGGGTTCTCGAACAGGTTGCGCTGGACGACCGGCGGCACGTGCACGCCGTGATATCCGGCGCCGATGAAGCTCTTCAGCACCGTGTTCCGGGCCATGGTCGCCGACAATTCGGCCAGCGCTTCGGCTTCGCTGGCCGGCGCGGGCAGGGACAGCGGCTGGTCGAGGCGGATCGATCTCGGCACAGCCTGGCTGATCAGCGTCTCGACCGAGGGCACGCCGATGACGGCCAGCATGGCTCTCACATCGGCAATGCCGGGTCCGATATGGCGGGCCGAGAAGGGGTAGGGTGCTGCGGTCATGTCAATGCGTCCTGATTTCAGCCGATATGGGCTTTGTAGGCGGCCTCATCCATGAGGCTGGCGAGCTGGCTTTCGTCGGCAAGCTTCATTTTCCATAGCCACCCGGCGCCGGTCGCCGCCGAATTGACCAGCGACGGATCGGACGACAGCGTTGCGTTGGCCTCGGTGATCTCGCCGTCGACCGGCGCGTAGACGTCGGAGGCCGCCTTGACGGATTCGACCACGACGGCGGTGTCGCCCTTGGCGAGCTTCTTGCCTGTTTCGGGCAGTTCGACGAAGACGAGGTCGCCCAGCTGCTCCTGCGCGTAGTCGGTGATGCCGACGGTGGCGATGCCACCCTCGACGCTGAGCCACTCGTGATCGGCGGTGAAATAGGTCTTTGCCATATGAAAATTATCCTTTGCGGTAGCGATGCGGGAGGAAAGGCAGGGAAGAAACGTCGACGGGAATCTTCGTTCCGCGCACGTCGGCGAAAATCCGAGTTCCGGGTTTCGCCAAGGGCGTCGGGACATAACCCATGGCGACGGGATGGCCGGCAGACGGGCCGAAACCGCCCGAGGTTACGTGGCCGGCGGGATTGCCGTCGGCGTCAAAGAGCGTGGCGCCGGCGCGCACTGGCTGGCGGGCATCCGGCCTCAGGCCGACGCGCTTCTGAGCGGAGCCGCGCTCGACGGCGGCGCGCAGCGCGTCGGCGCCGATAAACGTGCCGTTGGCGCGGATGTCCTTCGGGATGGCCCACATCAGCGCCGCGCTTGCCGGATCGGTTTGCGCGGTGATGTCCTGGCCGTGCAGGCAGAGGCCGGCTTCCAGCCGCAGGCTGTCACGGGCGGCAAGGCCGATCCACAGCACGCGCTCGTCTTCGAGCAGCTTCGCCACGAGACCGCGCGCGTCTGCCTCAGGCAGGCCGATCTCAAACCCGTCCTCGCCGGTGTAGCCGGACCGGCTCATGAACCAGTTCTTTCGCGGTTCGATGCCATGCATGAACAGCAGCGACCCGGTCTCGATACCGGCGCGGGAAAGCGCCGCCCAGGCCTCGGGACCCTGGATGGCGAGGAAGACCCGGTCGAGCGGTTCGACCTTGACGTCGAAGCCGGTCGCAAGCTCGCGCAAATGCTTCTCGTCGGCGATCGCGTTGCCGGCATTGGCGACGACCATGAAGTTGGTATCGCCCAGCCGGGTGACGATCAGATCGTCCAGGATGCCGGCGGCCTCGTTCAGGAAAAACGTCAGCTTCGACTGGGAGATTTCGAGCGCGCCCGCATCGAGCGGACAGGCACGGTCGAGCAGGAGAACCGCGCCCGGCCCGCTGACCCTGAACAGTTTCATGTGCGAGATGTCGAACAGGCCCGCATGTTCGCGGGTGTGAAGATGCTCCTTCATGACGCCGGCCGGGTAGGTCAGCGGCATCGACCAGCCGGCAAAGGCGCCAAAGCGCGCACCGGCAGCTGCGTGGACGTCTTCGAGAGGAAGGTGTTTGGTGTCGCCCGTCATGTGTTCTCCAGAGTCGCACGCAATCGGTCGCGAATGGCGACCAGTCCGTGCCCCTCTGTCTGAAGCCTGAGAGACTCGCGCCCCGTAACTCTGTCGGCAGCGCTTACACCTTCGGCGCGGGGGCAGGCCCCGACTTTCCAGAGTGTCTTTCCCGTCTACGGTTCTTTTGCCTGAGAGATTTCGGGCGATTTCCCCTTCGGCGACAGCTCTCGCTGCTCTCTCCCGCAAACAGGTAGGGCTCGCAAAAGCCCTCGACTCGTTATCCATAGCCCGTCAACGACAGATTGTCACCTGCCGGCGACGTGTTGCCGACAGTCTTCGCCAACCAGGCTGTTTGCTGGGCAAGACACGGCCGATATCACTGGGATTGCGAGGCTGTGCGGGCCGGCCCAGCTCTTGACGACGAGGCAAGGCCGCTTAGGCAATGCCTGGCTCGGTAGCAGCGTGCCGATTGCGATCAGATCCCGCCATACCAGTCGTAGCCGTTGTCTTCCCAATAACCGCCACGTCCCGCTCCTACGGCGGCGAAGCCGTCGACCAGCTCGATCTTGTAGAGATATTTCGGCATCTTGTAGCCGAGCTGGCGCTCGACCCGGACACGCAGCGGCGCGCCGTTCTCGACCGGCAGCGGCTTGCCGTTGACGCCGTAGGCCAGGATCGTTTGCGGGTGGCGGGCGTCGATGAGGTCGATGCTGCCGTAATATTTGATGTCGCCCGAAAGGCTGCGGTCGATCGTGTCCAGGCAATGGAACATGACGTAGCGCGCCTCGGGTTTGACCACCGCCTGGTCGAGCACCAGCGACAGCGGCGTGCCGGTCCATTTGGCGATACAGCTCCAGCCTTCGACACAATCATGGCGGGTGATCTGCGTTCGGCTCGGCATGTTCACGAGCTGCTCGCGGGTCAGCGACAGCGGCTTTTCGACCAGACCCGAAACCTCCAGTCGCCAGTCGGCGAAGTTGTTGGCGAGCAGGGTCTTGTAGGTATCGTCGTCGGGTGACGTCACCCCGTTGGGGCGCATCGGCTGACGGATATCGGCTTCAGTGAACTCCGGCGCCAGCGAATCGCGGCCCGCGAGCAGACGTTGCGCGTGGTGTGTGAGATCGTTGGCGTTTTCGAGGAAGCTGCGCAGGCCGTCGCCCACGCCGAGCTGGCTGTCGAAGGCATCGCAGCCTGAAAGCGTGATACCGGAAAGGCCAAGGCTGGCCGCGGTCAGGAATTTCCTGCGGTTGATCTCGAATTTTGCCATGTCAGGCGCTCCTTTCGGAGGATTTTGCGTCATGATGCGCCGGCGGGTCGGTCCGATACCATCCGGTGACGATCGAGCGCAGTTCGTTGATCGGGCCGGCGGCGACGATCATCAGAATATGGATGATGAAGAAGCCCACGAGCAGCACCATGACGGTGAAATGGATGGTGCGCGCCGTCTGCCGGCCGCCGAGCAGGTCGTTGAGGAACGGCAGCACCGAATTCATGCTTGGCGACATTGCGAGCCCGGTGAGGATCATCAGCGGCAACAGCACGAACAGCACGCCGCCATAGGCCATTTTCTGCAGCGTGTTGTATTCGCACGTGTGGTGGAACTTCAGCCTGGCGTGATTGGCGATATCCTGCGGCAGGCGCCTGAGATCGTCCAGGCGAGGGGCGAGGTCACGTCTGATGTGGCCGTTGACCAGGCTGGCGACCAGCCACACAAGCAGCGTCGTCGTCAGCACCCAGGCGAAGAAGAAATGCACGACGCGTGCCGTGCCGAGGTCGTAGTATGATGGGATCGTCGCCCAGGACGGGAAGGCGCGGGGCGTCTCTTGTCCTGCCGGCCCAGACCAGCCGAGCACGCCAGTGGTGTCGAAGCGGTGTCCGAGGATTTCGGTATAGCCGCGCGGCCCGGCATTCGTGTTCTCGGCGCCGATAGCGAAGACGGTGTTGTTGTAGTCGAAGCCGGACTGCTTGCCGAGATAGAGCTGCGGACGGGCGTTGAAGATCTGGAGGCCGGAAAGCAGCATGAAGAACAGCGAGATGGCCCACAGCCAGTGCGTCAGCCGCGTCCAGGCCGATTGCCGGTAGATCAATGTCGTGGCCTTCGTAGCGTCACTGTCCGCGCTGGCGGCGGGTGGGTTCATGGCAACCGATTCCATCTGGTCTCGCTTCCTGGCCGTTCCATCCGGCGCGGCCGCTGTCTGCATCATTCTCCTCCTGATACGTCGCCAGCCAAGCCGATGTTTCATCGATCACGAAAATATCAGATCGAAGCTCAAGGGCCGCCCAGGCTGACGGCGAGATTGACGGCGGCGGCGACGATGACCGTGTTGAAGAAGAACGACAGGATCGAATGAACAAGCACGACGCGGCGCATGTGGGTTGTCGAGATGTTGGTGTCGGCGGTCTGCGCCGTCATGCCGATGACCGTCGAGAAGTACAGAAAATCCCAGCCTTCCGGCCGTTTGTCGCCGGGGAACAGCAAGCCGCCGACCGGGATTTTCTTCTTGGTTCCGGCATCGACCAGGTCGCCGTCCATCCAGTACACATGCGCATAGTGCAATGCCGCCATGGCGTGGATGGTGAACCAGCCGAGGGGAATCGATAGCAGCGCGAAGCCGAGCTCCATCGCGTTCGAACTGCCTTTCTGGTTGATCAACTGGAACAGTGCTGTGATGGCAACGCCGACCACGACCAACGTGACGGCGAAGATGACCAGCACAGGCTGGTCGGTATCGCGCGCATTCTTGCTGAGATATGTGCCGGTGAATTTGGGCATCTGCGCGACAACCAGCGTGACATAGGCGGCAAAAAAGGCGTTGGCGCCGATCGAATAAGCGAGCGGCGCGTGAAGCAGCAACGCCAGCAGAAGCGCAAAGACGCCGACGCAAGCCGACACCGCGAACAGCATGTGCCGGTGCATGGGCGTCCTGGAGGGGATTTCGGCGGCCATGATGGTTCCGAATGGCGCTGGGCTTCTACTGCGGTGTGGCGGATTTTAGAGCGCGCCGCAAGATGCGGTCGAGTTCGCCGAGAAACCGTGAGCGGTCTTGCGGTGCGAAGCTCGCATTGTAGCCCTTGCTTTCGCCGGTCTCGCGCAGATGCTGCTTCAAGTCGCGCATTGCCACCGCCATGCCGATCGTTTCCGGCGTGAAGGGACGTCCGGTCGGCCCCAATACATGGGCCCCGAGCGCCACCGTGCGTGCGGCCAGTGGAATGTCCGCAGTCACCACGATGTCGTTGGGTTTTGCGTTTTCCACGATCCAGTCGTCGGCGGCGTCGGCACCCTTGGACACGACGACATTGCGGATCATTGGGTCGCGGGAGGGGCGCAGGCCGCCATTGGAAACATAGGTGACGACGACGCCGTGGCGCTCGGCAACTTTTTCGACTTCGGCTTTGACCGGGCAAGCGTCTGCGTCGACGAGGATGGCGGGTGCGGGCATTGTCTCTCCAAATGAGCATGGGGCCGGCAACCCGTCCGGCCCCATGCCTCAAATCTCATGGTCGTCAGGCCGGAAGCGCTCCCGACCTCTTGGCGGTCCAGGTGGCGATATAGTCCATCAGGCCGGGGTTGAGGCAGTCATAAGGTTCGAGGCCGATCGATTTCAGTTGGCCGCGAATGCTGTCCATGCGGCTCGGGTCGACACCGGATTCGATGATCGAGGAGACAAAGGCGGTAAAGCCCGGCGGCGACCAGCCATCCTCCTCGAAGCGCTCGGGATGGATGAAGGACAGGCCCTTGAACGGATGGTCGCGCTCGACGGGTCCATGCATGTGGACGCCGCAGCCGGTGCAGGCATGGCGCTGGATCAACGCGCTCGGGTCCACCACCTTCAGCTTGTCGCCGTTGTCGGTGACGGTGACGTCGCCGGTGCCGGCTACGGCCACCACCGAGAACACCGCCCCTTCGGGCTTCCAGCATTTGGTGCAGCCGCAGGCGTGGTCGTGGGCGATCTGGCCCTTGACCTTCACCTTGACCGGATTGCTGGTACAGGCGCAGACCAGCGTGCCGCCGATAAAGCTCGCACTCTCCCTGGGCAGACCATTGTCGATTTTCGGATGCAGTTTTTCCGCCATGCTTTTCTCCTCCCATTTTTGACCACAGAGGTCGCGGGCCCGTTGCCCGCGGCGTGTGGCCGCCCTCAGTAAACCACGACACTCCTGATCGACTTGCCCTCATGCATGAGGTCGAACCCCTTGTTGATGTCCTCGAGCTTGAGCGTGTGGGTGATCATCGGGTCGATCTCGATCTTGCCGTCCATGTACCAGTCGACGATCCTGGGCACGTCGGTGCGGCCGCGCGCGCCGCCGAAGGCGGTGCCCATCCAGGTCCGCCCGGTGACCAGCTGGAAGGGCCGCGTCGAGATCTCCTGGCCGGCGCCCGCCACGCCGATGACCACCGACTTGCCCCAGCCGCGATGCGAAGCCTCCAGCGCCTGGCGCATCACCTTGGTGTTGCCGGTGCAGTCGAACGTGTAGTCGGCGCCGCCGATCTGGTCGGCGCCGCGCTTGGTCATGTTGACGAGATGGGGAACGATGTCGCCGTCGATCTCCTTCGGATTGACGAAATGCGTCATGCCGAAGCGCTCGCCCCAGGCTCGTCTGTCGTTGTTGAGATCGACGCCGATGATCATGTCGGCGCCGGCAAGTTTCAGGCCCTGGATGACGTTCAGCCCGATGCCGCCGAGGCCGAAGACCACCGCGGTCGCGCCTTGCTCGACCTTGGCGGTGTTGATGACCGCGCCTACGCCGGTGGTCACCCCGCAGCCGATGTAGCAGATCTTGTCGAAGGGCGCGTCGGGATTGACCTTGGCCACGGCGATCTCCGGCAGCACCGTAAAGTTGGAGAAGGTCGAGCAGCCCATATAGTGAAACAATTTTTCGCCCCCGATCGAGAAGCGCGAGGTGCCGTCCGGCATCAGGCCCTGGCCCTGCGTGGCGCGGATGGCGGTGCACAGATTGGTCTTCCGCGACAAACACGACGGGCACTGCCGGCATTCGGGCGTATAGAGCGGGATCACATGGTCGCCCTTTTTGACCGAAGTGACGCCCTTGCCGACATCGACCACCACGCCGGCGCCCTCATGGCCGAGAATGGCGGGAAACAGGCCCTCGGGATCGGCGCCCGACAGCGTGAACTCGTCGGTGTGGCAGATGCCGGTCGCCTTGATCTCGACCAGCACCTCGCCCTCGCGCGGGCCGTCGAGGTCGACCTCCATGATCTCAAGCGGCTTTCCGGCAGCAACGGCAACAGCGGCGCGGGTTTTCATCTGGCAATCCTCCAACGCAATTTTGCGCTCAGGCTTTCAGGTTTTGGCCTGCTCATCAACCGCCAGATGAGACGAAATATCGGCTTTCTTGACGCAGGTAGCATACCCTTGACCGCAGGCGTTCGCGCCCACGCACACGGTACTTGAGACATGGCGACATAATCCATAGAACTGGACCGTCCGCCGGAGGGGAATTTGCCCGCATGTTCACCAAAATCCTGATCGCCAACCGTGGCGAGATCGCCTGTCGCGTCATCAAGACCGCGCGCAAGATGGGCATCGCCACGGTCGCTGTCTATTCCGACGCCGATCGCGATGCCGTGCATGTCGAGATGGCCGACGAGGCGGTGCATATCGGACCGTCGCCAGCCGCGCAGAGCTATCTCGTGCCCGAGAAAATCATCGCGGCGTGCAAGGCGACCGGCGCTCAGGCCGTGCATCCCGGCTATGGCTTCCTGTCCGAGCGTGCATCATTCTGCGAGGCGCTGGAGAAGGACGGCATCGTCTTCATCGGGCCGAAGCCGAAGGCCATCAAGGCGATGGGCGACAAAATCGAATCGAAGAAATTCGCCAACGCCGCCAATGTTTCGACGGTTCCCGGCTGGCTCGGCGTCATCGAGAACGCCGACCACGCGGAGAAGATCGCCGGAGAGATCGGCTATCCCGTGATGATCAAGGCCTCGGCCGGTGGCGGCGGCAAGGGCATGCGCATCGCCTGGAACCAGGCCGAGGTGCGCGACGGCTTCGACCGCGCGCGCTCGGAGGCCAAGAGCTCGTTCGGCGACGACCGCGTCTTCATCGAGAAGTTCATCGTCGATCCACGCCACATCGAGATCCAGGTGCTGGCCGACGCGCATGGCAACGCGCTCTATCTCGGCGAGCGCGAATGCTCGATCCAGCGCCGCAACCAGAAGGTGGCCGAGGAGGCGCCATCGCCTTTCCTCGATGCCAGGACGCGCAAGGCCATGGGCGAGCAGTCGGTGGCGCTGGCCAGGGCCGTCGACTACCAGAGCGCCGGCACGGTGGAATTCATCGTCGACGCTGAGAAAAACTTCTATTTCCTTGAAATGAATACACGATTGCAGGTCGAGCATCCGGTGACCGAGCTTGTCACCGGTATCGATCTGGTCGAGCAGATGATCCGTGTGGCCGCCGGCGAGAAGCTCGCCTTGAAGCAAAGCGACGTGAAACTGAATGGCTGGGCGGTGGAGAGCCGGCTCTATGCCGAGGATCCGTATCGCAACTTCCTGCCGTCGATCGGCCGCCTGACGCGCTATCGACCGCCGCAGGAAGGGCAAGTCGGCGACGTCGTCATCCGCAACGACACCGGCGTCACCGAGGGATCGGAGATTTCGATGTTCTACGACCCGATGATTGCCAAGCTGTGCACCTGGGCGCCGACCCGGCTGGAGGCAATCGACGCGATGTCCGAAGCGTTGGACAGTTTTGTCGTCGACGGCATCGAGCACAACATCCCTTTTCTGGCGGCGCTCATGCAGCATCCGCGCTGGCGGGAAGGGCGGATTTCGACCGGATTCATCGCAGAGGAATATCCCGACGGCTTTGCGCCGATCCTGCCCGACCATGACGACAGGGCCGTGTTGGCGGCGGTCGCCACCGTGGTCGAATTGCTGCGCCGCGACCGGCTCGACCGGCTGGGCGGGCGCTTGGCGCCGCATTCGGGGGCACTCAAGCGTCACTGGGTGGTGAAGATTGGCAAGGACTATCTGTCCGCGTCCATCCTGGAGGGCATGATCTCCATTCCGATGGAAGTCGACTTGTCCATCGAGGGCGGCAAGCCGCTGACGGTTTCGTCGGCCTGGCGGCCGGGCGAACTGGTCTGGCGCGGCAGCGTCGGCGGGCACGAAATGGTGGCGCAACTGCGCCCGGCGCCAAACGGCCTTCGCATCGCCTGGAAAGGGCTTTCGGTGACGGCGCGCGCCATGCTGCCGCGCATTGCCGTGCTGGAAAGGCTGATGCCGGAAAAGCTGGAGCCCGACACGTCCAACCTGCTGCTATGTCCCATGCCCGGCCTCGTCGTCTCGATCGCTGTCGCCGAAGGCCAGGAGGTCAAGGCCGGCGAGACTCTGGCCGTCGTCGAGGCGATGAAGATGGAGAACGTGCTGCGCGCCGAGCGCGATCTCGTGGTGGCGAAACTCAACGTCAAGCCGGGCGACAGCCTGGCCGTCGACGCGGTGATCATGGAATTCGCCTGAAGCGAGGGCGGGCGGAAGCCTGTGGCCGATGTTCGTTTGTGCTGGACTGGCATCGCCCGGTGCCGGACAATACATCTTGATCGACTCAAGTCCTTCGGGAAACGCGAAAAACCATGGCGGATGACAGACTTCCACGCGACCCCTTGCTGCGCGAAGCGGCAGTGAAGGCGGCGGCGCCAGAAGCGCCGGCGCGTCCTTTCGTGCATCTTCGCGTCCACTCGGCCTATTCGCTGCTGGAAGGCGCGCTCCAACTCGGCAAGATCGTCGGCCATGCGGTCAAGGACGAGTGTCCGGCAATCGCGGTCACCGACACCAACAATCTGTTCGGCGCGCTCGAATTCGCGCAGAAGGCGGTGAAGGACGGCATCCAGCCGATCATCGGCTGCCAGATCGCGCTCGCCTTTTCCGGCGAGAACGTCGACGGCCAGCGCGACCGCCGGCGGCAGGGGCCCGAGATGCGGCCAGTCGTGCTTATCGCGGCGACCGAGGCCGGCTATTCCAATCTGGTCAGGCTGGTAAGCCGCGTCTATCTGGAGACGCCGCCCGGCGAGGCGGTGCATCTGACCAGCGAGATGCTGGAGGGCCAGGCCGACGGGCTGATCTGCCTCAGCGGCGGTCCCCGCGGCCCTATCGGCGCGGCTCTGAAGGAGGATCGACGCGATCTCGCGGAGACCCGGCTGTCGACCCTGAAAGCCCTGTTCGGCGATCGGCTCTATGTCGAACTGGAACGAGTTTCCGGTTACGACCGGCTGATAGAACATTCCACGATCGATCTCGCCTATGCCCACGAATTACCGCTCGTCGCCACCAACGAGGCGTTCTTCTCCTCGCGCGACGATTATGACGCGCATGATGCGCTGATCGCCATAGCTGAGGGCTCGGTCGTCGCCGTGGACAATCGCCGCCGGCTTTCACCGGATAACTTCCTGCGTAGCCAGGCTGAGATGGCAGCGTTGTTCGCCGATCTGCCGGAAGCGATCGACAACACAGTCGAGATCGCGTTGCGCTGCTCCTACTATCCGAAAACCCGCAGCCCGATCCTGCCGCGCTTTACCGGCGGCGACGCGTCGGACAAGGACGCAGCCGAGAAGGCCGAGGCCGCCGAACTTGCCCGCCAGGCGCGTGAAGGGCTGGAGGCCCGGCTTGCCGCGCACGGACCGACGCCGGGCTATACGGTCGAGCAATACCGCGAGAGGCTCGAGTTCGAGCTCGGCATCATCGAGAAGATGAAATTCCCAGGCTACTTCCTGATCGTTGCCGACTTCATCAAATGGGCCAAGTCGCAAGGCATTCCAGTCGGGCCGGGGCGCGGCTCGGGTGCGGGCTCGCTGGTCGCCTATTCCACCACCATAACCGACATCGATCCGCTGCGTTTCTCGCTGCTGTTCGAGCGCTTCCTCAATCCGGACCGCGTGTCGATGCCCGATTTCGACATCGACTTCTGCCAGGACCGCCGCGAAGAGGTGATCCGCTATGTCCAGCAGAAATATGGACGCGACCAGGTCGGCCAGATCATCACCTTTGGAACGCTGCAAGCCCGCGCCGTGCTGCGCGACGTCGGTCGCGTGCTGCAAATGCCTTACGGCCAGGTCGACAAGCTGTCCAAGATGGTGCCGCAGAACCCGGCCAATCCGGTAAAACTGGCGGACGCCATCGCCAACGAGCCGCGTTTTGCCGAGGAGGCCGAAAAGGAGCCGATCGTCCAGACGCTGCTCGACATGGCACAGAAGCTGGAAGGGCTTTATCGCCATGCGTCGACGCACGCCGCCGGCATCGTCATCGGCGACCGGCCGCTGTCGGAGCTGGTGCCGATGTACCGCGATCCTCGTTCGGACATGCCGGTCACCCAGTTCAACATGAAATATGTCGAGCAGGCCGGGCTGGTGAAGTTCGACTTTCTCGGCCTGAAGACGCTGACGGTGCTGGAGACGGCGGTGAAGCTGATACGCCGCCGCGGCGTCGACATCGACCTTGCGACGATCCCGCTCGACGATCCCGAAACCTATGCCATGCTGTCGCGCGGCGAAGTGGTCGGCGTGTTCCAGGTGGAAAGTGCCGGCATGCGCAAGGCGCTGATCGGCATGCGGCCCGACTGCATCGAGGACATCATCGCGCTGGTGGCGCTGTACCGGCCGGGGCCGATGGAGAACATCCCGACCTACAACGCCAGGAAGCACGGCGAGGAGGAGATGGCGTCGATCCATCCCAAGATCGACCATCTGGTGAAGGAGACGCAAGGCGTCATCGTCTACCAGGAACAGGTGATGCAGATCGCGCAGGAATTGTCCGGCTATTCGCTGGGCGAAGCCGACCTTTTGCGCCGCGCCATGGGCAAGAAGATCCGCGCCGAGATGGACAAGCAGCGGGAGCGCTTCGTCTCGGGCGCGGTCGAGCGCGGCGTGGCCAAGCCGCAGGCCGACTTCATCTTCGACCTGCTTGCCAAGTTCGCCGACTACGGCTTCAACAAGTCGCACGCGGCCGCATACGCCGTCGTCTCGTACCAGACCGCCTATCTCAAGGCGCATTATCCGGTCGAGTTCCTGGCGGCGTCGATGACGCTCGACATGGGAAACACCGACAAGCTCGCGGATTTCCGCCAGGATGCGCTGCGCCTCGGCATCGAGGTGGTGGCACCGTCCGTGATGACAAGCTTTCGTCCCTTCGAGGTCGGGGAGAACCGCATCTACTATTCGATGGCCGCGCTCAAGGGAGTCGGCGACGCGGCGGTGGAGCATATCGTCGCCATGCGCGGCGAGAAGCCGTTCAAGAGCCTGGCCGATTTCTGCGAAAGGGTCGATCCGAAAATCGTCGGCAAGCGCGTCTTCGAAAGCCTGATCATGGCCGGAGCGCTAGACTGTTTCGGCCATGACCGCGCCGCGATGATGGCTGGCGTCGAGCGGATGATGGGGCTGGCATCGCTGGCGCAGCAGAACGCCGTCTCCGGTCAAGCCGATATCTTCGGCGCATCCCTCGGGGCGCAGTCGCAGGCGCTCAACCTGCCGGTGACGGAACCGTGGCTCGCCGCCGACCGCCTGCACCGCGAATTCCAGGTGGTCGGTTTCTATCTCTCCGCCCATCCGCTGGACGAGTACAAGGCGGCGCTGCAGAAGATGCGGGTGCAGAACTGGGCGGAGTTTTCGGCCGCGGTCAAGCGCGGTGCCACCGCAGGGCGCCTCGCCGGCACCGTGACCACCAAGCAGGAGCGCAAGACGCGGACCGGCAACAAGATGGGCGTGGTGCAGTTCTCGGACACGTCCGGCCAGTATGAGGCGGTGCTGTTTTCCGAAGGACTGGCGCAGTATCGCGACATGCTGGAGCCGGGCCGCTCCGTCGTTATCACCGTGGCGGCGGAGGACAGGCCGGAGGGCGTCAACCTGCGCATCCAGACCGTGCAGTCGCTTGAGGACGAGGCCAGCCGCATCCAGAAGGCGCTGCGCATCTTCGTCAGAAACGATGCGCCTGCCTCGATCATTCAGTCGCAGCTTACCCAGCGCGGTGAAAGTCAGGTGAGCATCATCGTTATCAAGGAAGAAGCGCAGGGCGAGGTGGAGATTGCCCTGCAGGGGGGCTACCGCGTCTCGCCGCAAATCGCCTCGGCGATGCGCGCCGTGCCAGGCGTGGTCGAAGTGGAGCTGGTGTGATCGCCACTTACGGGGACTGGTGGCAATCCGCCGGGCGGCATCCGCCGCTCAAGTCACCGCAATTGCCATGAAGACGAAAGACAGCGACGGATTGCAGGACCGTTCCACAATGGCGTGGCTGCGCGACACGCTGCGCAAGCTCTACCACGGCCGCACGCCGGCGGCTTTTCGGTTTCAGCTGGTTGCGGTCATCATCGACCTGGCCATCATTGCCTTCTTCATCGCCACGCCCGTCATCCAGCAGTCGGCCTCATTCCTGTGGCTCGACTATGCGGTGGCGGCTCTGGTCGCCGCCGACCTGGTTGCCAGGCTGCTTGCCTCGAACGACATGCTGCGGCTGATGAAGCAGCCGACCTCCTGGGTGGACATTTTCATCCTTTTGACGCTGCTGATGCCGACGGCGCTCGCCAATCTCGGCTTTCTGCGCATTCTGCGGCTGTGGTCGCTGTCGCGCAGCGGTTCGCTCTGGCGGCATTTCGAGATGCAGGGCCTGCGGCCCTGGCGCGAAGCGAGCCACGCGGTGATCAATCTCTTGACGTTCCTCTTCGTGATCACCGGTTTCGTCTACACTTTCTTCTTCCGCAGCGGAGCGGGGCTGGAAAGCTACATCGACGCGCTTTACTTCACCGTCGCGACGGTGACCACGACCGGGTTCGGCGACATCGTGCTGCCGGGAATGGCGGGGAAACTGACGGCGATCGTGACCATGATCATCGGCATATCGCTGTTCGTCAGGCTGGCGCAGGCGATCTTCCGACCGGCCAAGGTGTTCTTTCCCTGTCCGCAATGCGGCCTGCAACGGCACGAGCCGGACGCCGTTCACTGCAAGGCCTGCGGCCACCTCCTCAACATACCCGACAGCGGTGATTGAGGGGCGATTGAGGCGCGCTACGATGCCGCCGCTTGCGCCGGCTTTGGCTGCCGGCGCTGCAGGTTGAGCATATTGCCCATCAGGATCAGCAATGCCCCGCCTGCGGTGAAGGCGTCGATCTGCTCCTGGTAGAGCAGCCAGCCGATCAATGCCGACAGCGGCACGCGCAGGAAATCCATCGGCGAAATGACGGTGGCATCGGCGTAGCTCAGCGCCCAGGCCATGCAGAAATGCGACGACATGCCGGTGAAGGCGATCAGCAGGATCCACGGCCACAGCTCGAGCGACGGGTTGCGCCATTCGTAGAGCGCGGGGACCAGGCCGAGCACCGACTGGATGATCAACATCCAGAAGATGATTCGCACAACGCTGTCGGTCCGCGTCAGCGACTTGACCAGGACCAGCGAGATGCCGAAGCACATTGCCGCGCCCAGCACGACCAGATGTCCCGGATCGACCGAGCCGACGCCTGGGCGCACGATGATCACGACACCGATCAGCCCGAGCGCCACGGCGCCGAGCTTCGGCCGGGTGAGCCTTTCGCCGAGAAAGGTGACCGCAAGGATCGCCGTCCAGATCGGCGTCGTGAATTCGATCGAGATCAGCACCGCCAAAGGGATCAGCGTCAGGGCGTAGAGCCACGCCGCCTGGCCGGTATAGTGAACCACGTTGCGCGTGACATGGGCGAGGGGGCGCCCAGTGCGCATGGCGGCAAAGCCGCCATTTTGCATGACCAGCGGCAGCAGGATGAAAAAGCCGATCACCGAGCGCAGCTCCAGCACCTGGAAAACGTTGAGCTCGGCCGTGGTGGCGCGGCCCGCGACCGACATCGCCAGGAACGAGGCGATCGACAGCGCCATCCAGAACGCGGCCTTGGGGATGGAAGGGGTGGGTGCCATTTCCGCTATGTCGCAGGCCGTGGCTTTTGCCGCAACCGCTAGCAGCCGCATTCTTCTGGGCCAGCCGGATGTTGCAAAACAGTCATGTTGAAGGCGGAACCTGGCACGGCAGGGGGCGTTGAGTTCCGAATATCGGAAGTGCTTCGCAGGTGCCTTTCAATGTCGATAGGAGAATTTCGATGAGATCATTTGCGCAATTTGCGCTTGCTGGCTGCCTGTTGGTCACGGCAGGCGCGGCACATGCCGACGAGTCCAGATTTCTCCAGTCGTTCAAGGGCAATTTCACCGGCAAGGGCATTGTCAAGGTGACTACCGACGCGCCGACGGTGAATGTGTCCTGCACGTTCAGGTCAAACGCGACGTCGACCTCATTGTCGCTCGATGGCAATTGCCGAGGGCTTATCGTGGTGACGCGCGCCATCAGCGCGGACCTGAGGACTGCCGGAGCGAAATATAGCGGCACTTATGTCGGGTCTCGTACCGGGCCTGCGCAATTGAACGGCACCCGTTCGGGCAACGCGATCAATCTCGGCATCCGCTGGGCCAAGGAGGTCAATGGTGACCGAAAGGCGCAGATGAAGGTCGAGAAACGAGGCGAGAACGGCATGCGGCTGACGGTGATCGACACTGATCCGAAAACCGGCAAGAGCATGGTGACAAGCAGGATCGATCTGCAGCGCACCTAAATCTCGACAGCTGATATCCAGCATCAGTCTTCCAGCGGCTCTGGCGGGTGGGTGTCGCGGCCTTTGCCGAACGTATAGCCGGTTTCCACCGCCTTGCGGCCGAACTTGTCGCGCAGTGAATCGATGGCGCCTTCGGCCATGGCCCGCTTTCGCGACTGGACATCGACCAGATCGGGCGGATCGGCCTTGTCATCGGCGGAAAGATCGCTGACGCCTATGCCGAGCAGCCGGTATTTGGTGCCGTCGGTTTCCTTGCGCAGCAGCTCGACCCCGGTCGAAAAGATACGGTCGGCGAGCCGGGTCGGGTCGCCGAGCTGGCGGTTGCGGGTGCGGATCTTGAAATCCTGCGTCTTCAGCTTGAGCACCACCGTGCGCCCGGCGATGCCGGATTTCTTCAGCCGCGCCGAGACCTTTTCCGAAAGGCCCCGCAGCACCGAGACCAGCTCGTCCAGCGAAGCGATATCGGTGTCGAAAGTGGTTTCGGCCGATACGCTCTTGGCGTCCTGGTCGGGATCGACGCGGCGGACGTCCTCGCCGCGCGAGAGCCGGTAAAGCCGGTCGCCCATCACGCCATAGCGGCGCATGAGGTCGCCACGGTCCATCTTCTGGAGCTGGCCGATGGTGCGGATGCCGTCCTGTTCGAGCGTGGCGTTGAATGCCTTGCCGACCCCCCAGATCATGCTCACCGGCTGTACGGCGAGGAAACCCACGGCTTCCGCTTCGCCGATGACCGAGAAGCCGCGCGGTTTGCGGAAATCCGACGCCACCTTAGCCAGGAACTTGCAGTAGGACAGACCTGACGAAACGGTGATGCCGATCTCCTTCTCGACGGCCAGCGCGAAACGGGCCAGCACCACCGCCGGCGGCAGGCCGTGCAGCCGTTCGGTTCCGGCAAGGTCGAGAAACGCCTCGTCGATCGAGAGCGGCTCGACCAGCGGCGTCAGCGCCTGCATCATGGCGCGCACCTCGCGCCCGACGACCACGTATTTTTCCATATTGGGCGGGATAACCACCGCTTCGGGGCAAGCCTCGAGCGCCTTGAACATGGGCATGGCGGAACGCACGCCCCTTATCCGGGCGATGTAGCAGGCGGTGGAGACGACGCCGCGCTTGCCGCCGCCGATGATCAGCGGCTTGTCCTTCAGCGCCGGGTTGTCGCGTTTTTCGATTGCCGCATAGAAAGCGTCGCAGTCGATATGGGCCAGATGCAGCCGGTACAGCTCGGGATGACGGGCAAGCCTGGGGCTGCCGCATCGCTCGCAGCGCCTGGCGTCGCTGCGCTGAAAGGCCAGGCAGTCGCGGCAGAAACCGTGATCAGGATTATTGACAGGAGCCGCCATCGCTGCGAACATAAAGAGAACAAACACAATGGTACGACAGTGCAAGGCTAGCGACAAGCTTGGCCTGGGGAGAACGCATGAGCACGACCATAGTGCCGCTGGCGCCTGAGCTCTGGCGTGAATTCGAAGATCTCTTCGGCAAGCAGGGCGCCTGCTACGGCTGCTGGTGCACGCATTTCCGGCTGGCGCCGGCGGCTCGGCGCGAAAGCAGCCGCGAACGCAACAAAGACCACATCAGGGCGCGCATCGAAGCAGGCCCGCCACCGGGCATGCTGGCGTTCGAGGACGGCAAGGCAGTCGGCTGGATGCAGATCGGGCCGCGCGCCGACGTGCCCGAGTGGAACAACCGGGGCCGGGGCTCGGCTCCGGTCGATCCCGCGGACGCATCGGATCCGAGCGTCTGGGCAATTTCCTGTTTCTTCATCCGCGCCAAGGCACGGGGCCGGGGCATCAGCCATCGCCTGGTCGAAGGCGGCATCGATTTCGCCCGCAGGAACGGCGCGCGAATGGTGGAAGCCTGCCCGATAGACCTGTCGAAGGATTCACGCTCCATCGGGCTGTTCGTGGGCTCGTCGCGCGTGTTCGAGAAGGCCGGGTTCGAGCGGCTCCTGGAACGCAAGGCGGGCCGGCCGTTGATGCGGCTGGTGCTGGAGCCGAGCGCCTGAACTTCGCCGTCTTGCAGTTGTGACGGTCTTTCCCTACCAGAAGTAGGAGACGATTTTGCCTTTTCGACCAAACGGAGAATTCTACGTGAACCGGATGTTGCCAATCGCCTTTACCGCGCTTCTGCTCAGCGCGCCCGCTTTCGGCCAGAGCGTCGACAGCCAGGGTGCGAAGCAGCTATCCGAGAACCTGTCCCGCTATGTCGGCAAACAGACCCTCGACAAGGGCATCCTGAAGGTCTCGGTCGAAGGCGGCGCCTACAAGATCATGTTCGATTTCAAGGCGCTCGCCGGCACCTTGCCCGACCAGAAGCTGTTGAAATTCGACTTTGCGCCCTACGCCCTGCTGGTCAAGCCGCGCAGCGACGGGACCTGGGATGTCTCGATGGATCTTTCGCACAGCGCCTCCTTCGAGTTCAACGGGCCGCAGGGGCTGCAGAGCACGCAATTTTCTATCAAGGACGGCAAGGGTTCCGGTGTCTACGACCCCAATCTGGCGGCCTTTACCAGCGGCACCAGTTCGATGGCGGGCATGACGATGGTGTCGCAAGATGCCAAGCAGCACATGGAAGTCAGCGCCGACGGCGGCACCGCGACCATGGCCGCCACCAAGGCTGCCAATGGCGGGGTCGATTTCGCGTTGTCGCAAAAAGTGTCGAACTTTGTCGAGTCGATCAAATTCGACGATCCCGAAAGCGGACTGAAATTCCCGGTCACCGTCAAATCACCGGAACTGTCGGTGGATGCCAAAGGCAAGGGCGTGCAGACCAAGCCGCTGCTCGATCTCCTGGCATTTGCCGTCGCCAATGAGAATGAAGCCACGCTGAAAGCCAACCAGGCGCAGCTCAAATCGCTTCTGCTCGCCGCGCTTCCTGTGTGGGAACGCATCGACGGGACATACGGGTTCAAGAATTTCGCGGTCGAGAGCCCGGTCGGCACGTTCGGTGCGGCGCAGCTCAGCACCGCCTTCGGAATGGATGGCGTCGCCCAGAGCGGTACGATCGGCTACGGGATCAAGGCATCTGGGTTGACCGTGCCGCAGCAGCTTCTGCCGAACTGGAGCATGGCGCTGCTGCCGACCGATATCGACCTGAACTTCGGCGGCGCCAATATCGATCTCGACAGCATGGCGAAGAAGGCAATCGAAGCCTTTGATCTTAACAAGAACCCGCCGCTGTCGGCCGAATTCGGAGAGCAGCTCAAAACCGACTTCATGGCCAAGACGCCGAAGGTCGTCATTGGCCATAGCACCATCAAGAACAAGGATACCGAAATTGCCTTGGAAGGCGAAATGACTTTTCCTGGCGAGAAGCCGGAAGCCAATGTGACGGTGGACGTGGCCGGCTTCGACAAGATCGTCGAGGGCTTGCAGGAAGCGGCGAAATCGGAACCGGAGGTGGCGCAGTACGTGCCTGTGGCCCTGATGGTGAAAGGGTTCGGCAAGACCTTGACGGACGGCCGCATGGAATGGGTCGTCAACGCCAAGCCGGACGGTTCGGTCATTGTCAATGGCGTCATGCTGAAGCCGGCCGATCCTGCCGAGGACGACAGCATTGACGATGGCGGCGACGAGACGGACCAGGCGGATCCGACACCGTAGCCACTCGGCTCACCAAAGCGCGTCGCCTTCGAACGGATTGGCGCGACGCGCCTCAAGCCTTCGTTTTATACTTGTCGCTCAAAACGGGCGGGCGACAAGAGTCAGACTTCGCTCGACCTGGCGATCGGGGCGCCGCCTTGGGATCGTCACTCATATGGAATGCTCGTGGTTATCGTCGCCCAGCGGCAGCGCGCGCAACGCCTTGCCGACGGAGGCCGGTGGCGTGCCGGTTTCCTCAGCAAAACGCAGCAATGTGGGTTCGTGGGCGAGAACGAACTGCAGCACACCGGCCAGAAATCCCGGCTCGCCGGCAGCTTTGCGGATCGAATGCGCCTCGATGCCGGTGATCGCCAGGAAGCGAGGCAGCAGTTCGGGATCAGAGGCGACGAAGGCCAGAGCCTTCACGGCAATGGTTTCGGCCTCTTCGCGCATTGACGCTGCGTTTGCCATCACTACCTTTCAGGGTATGCGGAATGTGAGTCTCTTCCGCAGTAATGGCAAGCGTCGCTTGCGGCAAGTCGTTACCTCTTCAGTGCGGGACCCGAGGTGGAAACGGAGCAGCTTTTCTCGCCGCAGGTTTCCGTTTCGTCAATCATATTGCCGTAGAGTCGACCAGGGTTTGGTGCGTCCCGGAAGGGCGCATAACGGCCGCGTTCGAGCGAAACAGCGGCCGGGACGGGATATCGATGCCTAAGAAGGTCATGATCGTCGAGGACAATGAGCTCAACATGAAGCTCTTTCGGGACCTCATCGAAGCAAGCGGTTACGAGACAGTTCGCACCCGCAACGGTCTGGAAGCGCTCGATCTGGCGCGTCAGCACCGGCCGGATCTCATTTTGATGGACATCCAGTTGCCTGAAGTGTCTGGGCTGGAGGTGACGAAATGGCTGAAGGAAGACGACGACCTGCACGTCATCCCGGTCATTGCCGTCACCGCCTTCGCGATGAAGGGCGACGAGGAGCGCATCCGCCAGGGCGGCTGCGAGGCTTATATCTCCAAGCCGATCTCGGTGCCGCGCTTCATCGAAACCATCAAGTCCTACCTGGGTGATTCCTGATGCACCTTGCCGCCAAAGCCGGAGCCTTGTGAAATGACCGCTCGGATTCTCGTCGTCGACGACATCCCTGCCAATGTCAGGCTGCTGGAGGTTCGGCTGCTGGCCGAATATTTCGAGGTGTTGACCGCCACCAACGGGCCGGATGCGATCGAGACCTGCGAGAACGGCAAGGTCGACGTCGTGCTGCTCGACGTCATGATGCCGGACATGGACGGCTTCGAGGTCTGCCGCCGCCTGAAGAGCGATCCGGCGACGTCGCATATTCCAGTGGTAATGATCACCGCACTCGACCAGGTTTCCGACAGGGTGCGCGGGCTTGAGGTCGGCGCCGACGATTTCCTGACCAAACCCGTCAACGACCTGCAACTGATGACGCGCGTCAAGAGCCTCGTCAGGCTGAAGTCGCTGACCGACGAGTTGCGGCTGCGCGCTTCGACCACGCGCAACATCGGCATCGAAGAGTTGCTCAGCCGCAATTTCGCCTCCGAGGACACGACGCCGAAAGTGCTTCTGATCGATGAGCGCAAATCGTCGATCGAGCGCGTCCAGAAGATGCTGCGCGACTGTGCTGACCTGGATGTCGCCAGCGATCCGCATGCCGGCTTCTTCCAGGCGGCGGAGACGCCCTATGAATGCGTGATGATCTCGACGAGCTTCGCCGATTTCGATCCGCTTCGGCTCTGCTCGCAACTGCGCTCGCTCGATCGCACACGCTTCCTGCCGATCATCCTGCTGGCGGAGGAGGGCGAGGAGGAGCGCATCATCCGTGGTCTCGAACTCGGCATCAACGACTATCTGATGCGGCCTATCGACCAGCAGGAACTGACGGCGCGGTTGCGCACCCAGGTGCGCCGCAAGCGCTACAACGACCAATTGCGCGCCAGCGTGACGCAGACGATCGAAATGGCGGTGACCGACGGGCTGACCGGGCTGCACAACCGCCGCTATCTCGACAGCCATCTCCAGACGCTGTTCGACCGCGCCGTGGCGCGGCGTCGGCCGCTGTCGGTGATGATCACCGACCTCGATCGCTTCAAGTCGATTAACGACACGCACGGCCATGACGGTGGCGACGAGGTGCTGCGGGAATTCGCGCGGCGGCTGCGCAAGAACGTGCGCGGCATCGATCTGGCCTGCCGGTTCGGCGGTGAGGAGTTCGTAGTGGTCATGCCTGACACCGATGGAGCGATCGCCGAAAAGGTGGCCGAACGCATCCGCGCCGAAATCGCCCAGATGCCGTTCGTCATCGGGCCTGACGGCAAGGCCATCGAGGTCACCGTCAGCGTCGGCGTGTCGTCGGTGCTGAATGGGGTGGATACGGTGGCGGCGCTGATGAAACGCGCCGATCTGGCGCTCTATGAAGCCAAGAGCGGTGGCCGCAACCGCGTCGTCGCCAAGGCTGCCTGACGGACCGGGTAAGAGTATCCGTCAATCCGGCAAGGTTACCCATTTACCTTAATCCAAGCGATTCACGAGGCTTGGTTAAGAAACTGTTGATTTTCATAAGCTCTTGCGCAAATGTGCGGCCACAGACAGAGCGACGCCGGCACGAGGACAGACAGCCGGGTCGATCAAAAAATACCCCATGATGCTCAGGTCCGCCGCATCTCCTGGGTCCGTGGGGTCGGCCGGCCGGCGCTGGCACATAGTGGCCTCCTCGTACCGCTGCCAAACGCCGACCGGCCCCCTTTCAAAATAGCATCAGGATTCTGCGCCAACCTCCGGATATCAGGAGCTTTTTGCGCACAGGATATCGACAGCATTTGGACTGTAAAAGGCGAGCCACGATGTGGAGAGCTGCGGCGCACGCTCTCTTGCCATCCGGCGGAGGGCGTTGCTCCTCACTTCATACATATGGCGCCCAAGGGGCTTGCTTCAAGCCCGGGTTCCTCCCGTAAAACCGCGGCCCTAGCCAATAGGAGCGGAGTGACGGGAATGCGTGCACCGACAGATGGATCGCGTCGAAATCATGCGGTGATTGTCGCCGGGGGCGGCCCGACAGGATTGATGCTGGCAGGCGAACTCGCATTGGCGGGCATCGACGTCGCCATTGTCGAGCGGCGCCCGACCCAGCAGCTGATTGGCTTGCGCGCGGGTGGCCTGCACGCACGCACAATCGAGGTGCTCGACCAGCGCGGGATCGCCGACCGGTTCCTCTCCCAGGGGCGATGCTTCCCGACCGTCGGCTTCCACATGATCCGTTTGGACATCAGCGACTTTCCCAGCCGGCACAACTATCTGCTGGCGCTGCGGCAAAACCACATCGAGCGGATATTGGCCGACTGGATCAGCGAATTGGGGGTGCCGATCCATCGCGGACAGGAAGTCACGGATTTCATGCAGGACGACAGTGGCGTGGATGTGGGGCTTTCCGATGGCCGACGGATGAAGGCGCAGTACCTCGTCGGATGCGACGGTGGACGCAGCACGATCCGCAAGGCGGCGGGCATCGAATTCGCTGGATGGGATCCGACGATGAGCTGGATGATCGCCGAGGTCGAGATGTCGGAAGAACCGCCATTGGGCTTTCGCAGCGACGCCCACGGAACCCATGCGATAGGCAAGATCGAGGACGGCGACCGGTTGGGCATCGTGCTGACCGAGAAACGACTGATCATCGGTGGTGAACCGACATTGGACGATCTCCGCGAGGCGCTCACCGTTATCTATGGCACCGATTTCGGCGTCCACAGTCCGACCTGGCTCTCTCGTTTCACCGATATGACGCGCCAGGCTGCCGCTTACCGCGACAGACGTGTCCTGCTGGCCGGCGACGCTGCGCATATCCATCCCCCAATGGGCGGACAGGGCCTCAACATCGGCGTGCAGGACGCGGTCAACCTGGGATGGAAGCTGGCCCAGGTCGTCAAACGGGCATCACCGGACAGCCTGCTCGACAGCTACCATGCCGAGCGCCATCCGGTCGCCGCCCGTGTGTTGCGCAACACGATGGCACAGGTCGCGCTTCGGCGCATGGATGACCGCACCAAGGCTCTGGGCGACACCATTGCCGAACTGCTCGGCATGGACGAGCCTCGCAAACGCATCGCGGCCGAAATGTCCGGCCTGGACGTTCGTTACGGCTTGGGCGAGCGCCATCCGTTGCTTGGGCGGCGAATGCCCGATCTCGATCTGCTCACCGCCAGCGGGCCGGTGCGGCTGTTTACCTTGCTGCATCATGCCCGGCCGGTGCTGATCAACCTCGGCACGCCCGGCATGCTGGACATCAAGCCATGGGCGGATCGGGTCCAGCAGGTCGACGCCGTGTACGACGGCGACTGGGAGCTGCCAGTTCTCGGGGCCGTCGCCAGGCCCGTCGCGGTGCTGATCCGCCCGGACGGGTACGTGGCATGGGTTGGTTCCGGAAGCCAACAGGGACTGGCCGAAGCGCTGACCACCTGGTTCGGGCCGCGCGTTGATGTGGCGTAGCAGGGTCGAGGCCGGCCTGGCGCATCGCCCGCAAACGCGTGCTTGTCATGCGTTGCGAGCTTTTACGGTGCTAGGTCTCCTGACATCCCGTTGACAGGAGGTACCATCTGTGCAGAAATTGGTTGGACCATTGGACCACTTGGAACGCGCGTGGATCAAAACAGCCTGCCACCTATTCAGACGACGGCGCGTGACGACGCCGTTCTGAAGGCGTTGGTAGGCTTTGTTCGTGCCGAGGCCCTCCAGCCGGGCGAGCGGCTGCCAACGGAACGCATCCTGGCCGAGCGGCTGAAGGTCAGCCGCAACACGGTGCGCGAGGCGCTGACGCGCTGGGAAGGGCTCGGCCTGGTCGAGCGCCGGCAAGGCAGCGGCACCTATCTCAAGGCAGCCGTTTCGCCGGACATGTTGCATCTGCCGCTGACGCTTGCGGGCGGCAACGACTTCACCAGCCTGATGCAGACGCTTGAAATCCGTCGCGCGCTGGAGGCGGAAGCCGCCGCCCTTTGCGCCGAACGCGCGAGCCAGACCGATATCGCCGAAATCGAGCGCAAGCTCGACATCATGGAGCAGGCGTTCCGCACGCGCGAGGGCATGTCTTCGGAAGAGGACTGGGAGTTCCACCAGGCGATCTACAGGGTTTCCGGCAACCCGCTGTTCGAACAGATCATCGCCGCCATGCACGAATTGTTCCACCGCTTCTGGGAGCATCCGCTGGGCGTGCGCGATTTCGGCCACGCCAGTTTTCCCTATCATCGGACCATTTACGAGCGCATCGCCGCGCGCGACCCGCACGGCGCCCGCGGCGAGGCGCTCAAGCTGATCGCCACCGTCGAGGACGATCTGAAGCGCGGCGCCGCCAAACTCAAACTTTCGAGCCAGACATGAACGAACATCCCTCAGGTTTCGATCACGACTATCTTGCCGAGGCGGCGACGCTTCTGGCGCATGACGAACCTTTCCCGGGTGGGGCGGTGGTGCCGCCGATCTACCAGACATCGCTGTTCACCTTCGCCAGCTATGCCGAGATGGCGGATACTTTTGCCGGCAAACGGAAGCAGCCGATCTATTCGCGCGGCGACAATCCGACGGTGATGGAGTTCGAGGCACGCGTCGCCGCGCTCGAGGGCGCCGAGGCCGCGCGCGGCTTTTCCAGCGGCATGGCGGCGATCAGCGCCACGGTGCTCGCCTTCGTCGGCGCCGGCGAGCGCATCGTTGCGGTGCGCAATTGCTATGGTGATGCCTATCGGCTGTTCGAGCGGCTTTTGCCGCGGCTCAACATCAGGGTCGACTATGTCGACGGCTCCGATCCGGATGCGGTGGCGGCGGCCCTTCCGGGCGCCAGGCTGCTCTATCTGGAGAGCCCGACCTCGATGATGTTCGAGTTGCAGGACCTGGCTCACCTGACCCGGCTGGCGAAGGAGCAGGGCATCGTCACCACGATCGACAATTCCTGGGCGACACCGGTGTTCCAGAAGCCGATCACGCATGGCGTCGATCTGGTGCTGCATTCGGCTTCGAAATATCTCGGCGGCCATAGCGATACGGTCGCCGGCGTGGTGGCAGGCTCGGCCGCCCACATCAAGCACATCAACGAGCAGACCTATTCCTATCTCGGCGGCAAGCTTTCGCCCTTCGAGGCCTGGCTCTTGCTGCGCGGGCTGCGCACGCTGCCGCTGCGCCTGCCGCATCACATGAAGAGCGGGCTTACCATCGCCGAGCGGCTGAAGGCGCATGGCAATGTCGAGCGCGTGAACCACCCCGCCTATTCGAACCATCCGGGCAAGGCGACGCTTGCTGGTTACGCGGGGTTGTTCTCCTTCGAGGTCACCGAGGATATCGACATCCCCGTCTTCGTCGATGCGTTAAAATATTTCCGCATCGGCGTGAGCTGGGGCGGCCATGAGAGCCTGGTCGTGCCGGCCAAGGCGTCGCTGGAGCAGACGCCGGGACTGAATTCGATGGCGCGCTTCGGCGTCAGCCCCCGAACAATCCGCTTCAATGTCGGATTGGAAAGTGTCGAGGACCTGTGGGCCGACGTGGCGCAGGCCTTCGAAAAAGCCAGAAAATAACAAGCCGCTTCAAAATGGGAGTCTTGAAGATGAAAAAACTGACCGTCATGCTTGCCACAGCCGCGGGATTGGCGATTTCCGCCGGAAACGCGCTGGCCGATTCGACCCTGAAAATGGTCGAAGTCATCACCAGCCCGCCGCGCACGGAGTTCCTGAAGAAGCAGATCGCCGAATTCGAAAAGGCCAATCTCGGCATCAAGGTCGAGCTGATCTCGCTGCCCTGGGGGCAGGCTTTCGAAAAGTTCCTGACCATGGTGCAGGCAGGCGATACGCCCGACGTGGTCGAGATGCCGGAACGTTGGATGGGCCTCTACGCCAACAACGCCCAGCTCGAGGATCTCGGCCCGTACATGGCCAAGTGGGACGACGCCAAGACGCTCGGGGAGCGCGCCAAGCAGTTCGGCTCGACCGTCAATAACACCCAGTTCATGATCCCTTACGGCTACTATGTGAACGCGCTGTTCTGGAACAAGAAGCTGTTCAGGGAAGCCGGTCTCGACGGCCCGCCGGCCACGCTCGACGAGTTCGTCGCCGATTCCAAGAAGATCTCGGCGTTGCCCGGCAAATACGGCTACTGCCTGCGCGGCGGGCCCGGCGCCTTCAATGGCATGCACATGTTCATGAACATCGCCGCCGGCAAGGGCGGCTACTTCAACGAAGACGGCACCTCGACCATCAACGAGGAGGGCTCGGTCAAGGGCCTGCAGATGCTGGCCGACATGTACAAGCAGGGCCTGGCGCCCAAGGACGCGGTGAGCTGGGGCTTCAACGAAACCGTCACCGGCTTCTATTCCGGCACCTGCGCCATGCTCAACCAGGATCCGGACGCGCTGCTCGGCATCGCCGACAAGATGAGCGCCGACGACTTCGCCGTGGCGCCGCTGCCGGTCGGGCCGAGCGGCAAGTCCTATCCGACGCTCGGCTATGCCGGCTGGGCAATGTTCGCCAATTCGCAGCACAAGGACGACGCCTGGAAGCTGATGGCGACGCTGCTCTCGCCCAAGGACAATCTGGAATGGGCCAAGGAAGTCGGCGTCGTCCCGATCCACAACGGCGCCGACCAGGATCCGCATTTCAAGACCGAGCAGTTCAAGGGCTGGTTCACGGAGCTCAGCGACAGCGCCAAGTATGAAATGGTGACGCCGCCGACGCATCTGGAGAACCTCGGCAATTTCGTCGACCAGGTGGCGATCAAGAATTTCCAGGAAGTGCTGCTGGGCCAAAAGACGGCCAAGGAGGTTGCCGACCAATGGGCCGCCTTCCTGACCAAGGAACAGCAGGACTGGATGGCGAAGAACAAGAAGTAGTTTTTCTTCCTTCTCCCCGTTCACGGGGAGAAGGTGGCCCGATAGGGCCGGATGAGAGGCGGCGCTACGTTCTGTCAGCCTGGCGCTGCCCCTCATCTGCCTGCCGGCATCTTCTCCCCGTATACGGGGAGAAGGGTGCTGTCGGCTTCGCCGGCACCCACTCACCACTGTTGAGCCCAAATGACCTATGCCGTTTCCGAAATACGACCCGCCGGGAGGCCGCGCCGCAAGCGGCTGACGCACGCTGCCACCGAACCCTGGCTTTATCTCAGCCCGGCGATCATCCTGCTGGTCGTGGTGCTTTTGGTGCCGCTGGTCATCGGCATCAGCTATTCGTTCCGTAAGTTTTCGGCCTTCAAGTCGGAATATGTCGGGCTCGGCCAGTACCAGGCGATGCTGTCGGATGCCGTGCTCGGCCAGGCGCTGGTCAATACGTTGTGGTGGACGCTCTCCAGCCTGTTCTTCCAGTTCTTCCTCGGCCTTGGCCTGGCGCTGCTGCTCGACAAGCCGTTTCGGGGCCGCAAGGTGGTGCAGGCGCTGGTGTTCCTGCCCTGGGCGGTGCCGTCCTTCCTGTCGGGCCTGACATGGGCATGGCTGTTCAATCCGATCATCGGGCC
Source organism: Mesorhizobium sp. B2-1-1 (assembly GCF_006442975.2). Classification (NCBI taxonomy): domain Bacteria; kingdom Pseudomonadati; phylum Pseudomonadota; class Alphaproteobacteria; order Hyphomicrobiales; family Phyllobacteriaceae; genus Mesorhizobium; species Mesorhizobium sp. B2-1-1. The sequence continues at coordinate 3,447,147 of NZ_CP083954.1, forward strand.
GCTGCCGCACTGGCTGTTCGCGCTGGGGCTGAAGGCCGAGCCGACCAACGTTCTCTCCGATCCCTCGACCGCCATGTGGGGGCCGATCGTCGCCAATGTCTGGTTCGGCATCCCGTTCTTTGCCATCACGTTGCTGGCGGCACTGAAATCCATTCCCTCGGAACTGCATGAGGCGGCAGCGATCGACGGCGCCTCGCCTTGGCAACGCTTCACCAAGGTGACGCTGCCGTTCCTGGCGCCGACCATCGCCATCACGGTGATGCTGCGTACCATCTGGATCGCCACTTTCGCCGACCTGATCTTCGTCATGACCGAGGGCGGGCCGGCCGGGTCGACCAACACGGTGCCGGTCTACATCTATGTCAGTGCCTTCAAGTCGCTGGACAAGGGCTACGCATCGGCGGTTGCCGTGCTGCTGCTCGTCCTGCTCATTGCCTATGCGATTGCGCTGATCGCCATCCGCCGCTCTCTGGTGAGGCACGTCTGATGATTGCGGGACGCTCATCTTCGCAGCGCTTCTTCGGCGGCGTCGGGCTCTATGCGGCCATCGCGGCCTATGTGATCTTCGCCCTGTTCCCGATCTTCTGGACGCTGAAGATATCGGTTACACCGGAACGGCTTCTCTATTCCGAAGGCATCACCTTCTGGCCGTCGCAGATGACGTTGCAGAACTTCGTCACCGTGCTCGAGGCGACCGACTTTCCGCGCTATTTCCTCAACAGCGTCATCGTCTCGGTTTCGACGGCTGCACTGGTGACTGTCATCGCGACGCTTGCCGGCTATGCCATGTCGCGCTTCACCTTTCGCGGCAAGGCGGCACTGGCGCTGATGCTGCTTTTGACCCAGACTTTCCCGCTAGTCATGGTCATTCCACCGATCTATCGCGTGATGGGCCAGATCGGCCTGATCAACAGCCTGACCGGGCTGATCATCATCTACACCGCCTTCAATACCGCGTTTGCAACCTTCCTGATGCAGTCCTTCTTCGACGGCATACCGAAGGACCTGGAGGAGGCGGCGATGATCGACGGCTGCACACGCGCGCAGGCGATGCGCCGGGTGATCGTGCCGCTGACGCTACCCGGCATGGGCGCCACGCTCGGCTTTGTCTTCACCGCTGCCTGGAGCGAACTCCTGTTCGCGCTGATGCTGATCTCCAGCGATGACAAGAAGACCTTCGCCGTCGGCCTGCTCACCTTCATCGGCAAGTTCGCCGTCGACTGGGGGCAGATGATGGCGGCGTCGATCCTGGCGCTGATCCCGGTCTGCATCTTCTTCGGCTTCCTGCAACGCTATCTCGTCACCGGTCTCACCGCCGGCGCCGTGAAGGGATAATCGATGGCTTCCGTTACGCTGGAAAAAGTCCGCAAAGACTATGGTGGCGTGCGTGTGTTGCACGCGGTCGACCTCGACATCGCCGACGGCGAGTTCGTCGTCCTCGTCGGTCCGTCCGGCTGCGGGAAATCGACGCTTCTGCGCATGATCGCCGGTCTGGAGGAGGTTTCCGATGGCGAGATCCGTATCGGCGAGCGGTTAGTCAACGACGTCGCGCCGAAGGACCGCGACATCGCCATGGTGTTCCAGTCCTACGCCCTCTATCCGCATATGGACGTGTCTAAGAACATGGGCTTCAGCCTGATGCTGAGGAAGGCAGAGAAGCAGGCGATCGACGCGCGTGTCGACGGAGCCGCCAGGCGGCTTGGGCTGGACAATTTCCTGCAACGCCTGCCGCGCCAGCTTTCCGGCGGCCAGCGCCAGCGCGTCGCCATGGGCCGGGCCATCGTGCGCGATCCCAAGGTCTTTCTTTTCGACGAGCCGCTTTCGAACCTCGACGCCAAGCTGCGCGTGCACATGCGCGCCGAGATCAAGGCGCTTCACCAGCAACTGAAGACCACGTCCGTCTATGTCACGCATGACCAGATCGAAGCCATGACCATGGCCGACCGCATCGTCGTGATGCATGACGGCGTCGTCCAGCAGGTCGGCGCGCCGCTCGACCTCTATGACCGGCCGGCCAACATGTTCGTCGCCGGATTCATTGGCTCGCCCGGCATGAATTTCCTGCCCGCGAGTGTTGAGAAGGGCGGCAAGGCGGATGCAGTGCTGTCCGATGGCCAGAAACTGCGATTGCCTGATGGCCTGCCACTCAGGGAAGGCGATGCGGTTACCGTCGGTTTGCGGCCGGAGCATATAAGGCTGGCGGATGACGGCCCGCTGCAAGGCGAAGTGGTGGTGGTCGAGCCGCTCGGCCTCTCGACGCAGTTCTACGTCAAGCTGGCCGGCCAGCAGCTTTGCGTGTTCGCCATGGGCCGCGCCGGCGTGAAGCCTGGCGAGACGGTGCGGCTATCGGCCGATCCGGCGGCGCTGCATGTTTTCGACCCGAAAAGCGCCGACCGGGTAGGGTAGGGGCGCGGCCGCCGAGCGGCCACTCTGTTGCCCGCTGGGCATATTCTAGCCATACGGCCTTTTGGCGAGTCGAAACTTGCTTCACCCGGGCCAACCGCTTTGCGGAGCCACATTAATAGAAACCTCCTCCTGCCGCCATCATGTGGCGTCCTTTCATCAATCAGTTTGGTTCTTGAATCGCCGCAACGCAGCGGGGGGGGGAGATTTATAATGCCTGCGAATAACAACTCCGCCGACGCTCGTATCACTGAACCATGCCGGAGAATGACCAGCCTAGGCCGGTGAACCGGTATGTCAGAAGACGGCTTCCGTCTGCCATCACGCTCGGAGACCGGAGAATTGCTTTCATACGCAGCGAAATCACGGAACAGATTCAGTCGCGAATTGACGCGTAGCGGACAGCGAGGGCAGCAGTATCAAGCCACGCTCTATCCCAGGGCGGCCGGCAAAGCAGCCTAAATCTCTTTGAACTCCACCGTCCGCGGCGGGATATGAGCTAGGCTCAGCCGTTTGGTATTCTTGATTTCTGGTCAACTGCCGCCCTACTTTGGGCCATCATCAGGGACCTAGACGAATGATCTCGGTTTGCGGATACATCGGGGCGGTGATCGGTTGGAAGGCGCTCGAAAATGCCGGCGACATCCTAGATAAGATCGGCGAGACGCTGTTTGGCGGACGTTATAAAGCGATCTACGAGGACGTCGCATCCAAGCTGCGCGCTCATACAGGCGCGGTTCCAGCAAACCACGATTTGGAGCACGCCATTCGACTCAGTGAACTCACCTCTTCACTCGTGATGGTGCGCATGTATGTCGATACGCAAGAGGCCGACCAGTTGCGGCTTGGCGGACGGCCGCCGGAGCGTCGCGCGAGGATTCAGTTCGCTAGTGCCGCGCGCCGCTATCTGCATAAGCAGATCGGATTGGGCGGGCCATTCAAGCTAGAATCCAACAAGGACGTTGTCGATGAAATAGAGACAAACTTGGACGGCGCGCTATCGGCTCGCGACTTTGCAGCGGTCCAGGCGAGTCTGGATGCAGCGTGCAAGCGCGTTCTGCGCGATCTCATCGCTGGAACGGAGCAGGGAAAGGACCAACTGGCCGTTCCTGCCGATTTCGCGTCATTTTTTCGTGGAAAGGCGACAGATGATGAGCCGGGCTGGGCTCTTATTTTCCTTGCCTTCATGCGGGAGGCATTGAAGCAAAATCACAAAGCGGAGGTCGCCTTCGTCGCGTCTCGCCTTGGGTATTTGCGCAATTCGCTACCGAAACTCGAAGCCAAATTTGACCAATTTTTGCAGATAGCGAATTCGATAAAGAACGACACATCTGATATTAAAGATGATATATCTAAAATCCTAGCGATAGTTCAGAGACGTGAGTCTTATGTAATTGGAGGAATTAATTTTGAATTCCCCATTAAAATTGAAATAGCGATAAATGATCGTGGAGAGCTTATCATTTTCCACAATCGACCATTTAACGATGATTTGTCTAAACTCGAATTCAATATGGACGAAAATCGACTCTCTCTAATCATGATTAAAGGGTTCTCTTGTAATATACCAATAAGATCTGAGTTATCTGTGTTTATGAGAAAGTCTACACAGGCTCTAATGGTGCTTGTGAACGAGGAAGGTGGAAATCTAGTCGAGGGTGACTATGTGCCATTGCATGTCATGAAAAGGTACTTGGAATCACTTTCTTGTGGCTAGGGCAAAGCTGCGTAGAGACAAATTCTCTGGATCCTTGCTGAGGCGCCGTGGCTTTTGTCGTGGAGATTTATGCGGTGACGACGCGCACGCCTTTCGCGGTTTATGGGAGCCGCTCGACAAGGCCCCTGCCTCGCGCGGGCTTTGTGGCTATAGCAGCCCTATCGGCAGCGCGATCCACTATGTTGGCCGTTATGCTGGATTTGACTACCAACCAATGAAATCAATGTTTTAGGAACAAAAAACGCCGCCCGATGGGCGGCGTTTCGGCATTTTCTCGGAAAAACCAGATTACTTGATCTTGGTTTCCTTGAACTCGACGTGCTTCTTGGCAACCGGGTCGTATTTGCGGAACGACAGCTTGTCCGTCTTGGTGCGGCTGTTCTTGCTGGTCACGTAGAAGAAACCGGTGTCGGCGGTCGACAGAAGCTTAATCTTGATGTTTGCGGCTTTGGCCATGGTATCAGTCCGTTTGTTCGTGGGGTTTTGGCCGCTGGAGCACGGGCAAACACCCGGACGCGGGAAACTTGCCGCGACACATAAAGAACGCGCCCGGAAAGTCAAGCCCGACGCGCCTTGCTGTCGTAAGCAGATGAGTTGTCCGGATTAGGTAGCACGTGAGTTGTCCGGTTTTTTCGCCAGCGGATGGAGGCTGGGGATGAAGCGGACGGCATGGCTACAGGACCGGAGAATGCAGAAGTTTCGAGACGTATTGAGCCGCTGGAATGGTGGCGATCTTTCGATGATGGAGGCAGGCGAGTTGCTTGGCATGTCGGAGCGGCAATTCCGACGCTACCGCGACCGGTACGAAGAGGCTGGGGAAGCAGGGTTGCTGGATCGGCGCTTGGGCAAGCTTTCGACGCGTCGGGTGCCGGCGGAAGCGATTGAGGAGATGCTGGAGCTTTACCGTCATCGCTACCTCGGCTGGAATGTGAAGCATTTCCACGAGCACCTGCTGCGCGATCACCATTTCAGCTGGGGCTACACAGTCATCAAGACGCAGCTCCACGCGGCGGGGGCCTTGTGGAACGGGCCAAGCGGCGCGGTGCTCACCGGCGCAAGCGGGAGAGGAAGCCTTGCGAGGGGATGATGCTGCATCAGGATGGCAGCCGTCATCGATGGCTGGTGGGTGAGCCGATGCTGGACCTGATCGTGACGATGGACGATGCGACGAGCACGATCTATTCGGCCTTCCTGATCGAGGAGGAAGGCACGGCGTCGAGCTTTCAGGGCCTTCTGGAGACATTCGTCGCCAAGGGATTGCCATCGAGCCTCTACAGCGATCGCGGCAGCCACTATTTCGTGACGCTGAAGGCCGGCGAGGCGGTCGACAAAAGCCGGCTGACCCAGGTCGGCCGGGCGCTCGAGCGGCTGGGTATCGAACATATTCCAGCCTATTCCCCTGAAGCGCGAGGCCGCTCGGAGCGGATGTTCTCCACCTTGCAGGATCGGCTGCCGAGGGAGCTGGCGCTGGCCGGAATTGCCGACATCGAGGCCGCCAACCGGTTCATCGCACAGACCTACCTACCAGCTCACAATGCCCGCTTCGCCAGGCCGGCCGCGGTCGAGGACAGCGCCTTTGTCGCCGCAGACCCGCAACAACTGGCCCAGATCCTGTGCATCGAGGAGGAGCGCGTCGTTGCCCGCGACAACACGGTCGCCTTCGCGCGGTTGCGATTGCAGCTGCCATAGAGCCCGATCCGGCATCACTTCGTCAAAGCCACCGTCAAGGTCAGGCACTACCCGGATGGAACCCTCGCGATCTTTCACGGGCCGCGCCGCATCACTCGCTACAGCTCTGACGGCGCCGCAATCGAAGACACTTGCCCCATCAGGCAAGCCGCGTGAACCGCTTCGACGCCAAAACAGAAGCGGACAGATCATGTGCTACCAAACCGGACAACTTGATTAGCTACCGACAGCCCGACGCGCCTTGCGGCCGTCATGGAAGCCAATGCCTGTCGGCATTCACACGTGTTCCGCCTCCAGAACGATGGTTTTCTTCCAATCTCCCGTGGTGTTCCACCAGCGATTCGGATTGGCGCGGTCGTCCAGTCCCTTGGAACGGCTGGCAAGGACCGGCTGAATGCGGATCACCGGTTCCTGGTAGCTGTGCGCCTGAAAGATCGCTTCTACGACGCGCGCCGCCAATTCCTGGTCATCGGGCAATTCGAACGAAACCTCGACCGTGCCGGGGCGCCGCCGCAATTCGGTCTCGGCGCCGGCGGCTGCGCCGTCAAGTGGCCGGTAGCGCTCGATGCCATGCGCCGACTGGTAGGCGTTGCGGTCATATTTACCCATGGCCAGCGGCGCCAGCGCCACCACGGCGTCCATGATGCGGTCGACATCCGCGGCCGGCGCCTGGAAAGTGACAAGCAGGAGCAGCGTCATCCGCAATGATGTGGTTTCAAAGCCGCTGTCGATCATCGGAGTCTCCTCAACTTCAGGTGTTTTGAGGTCTCCGTATAAACCGTGGCTGCTGACACGGTTCTGTCAGCAGCCAGTCATCCGGGGGTAGCCAGTTATGGGCCAGCCGGTAGTGGGCGATCGTGAATCCGGTTTGCGCCGGTGGCGGCTTACAAGATCTTGCGGACCAACCTGACGCTGGCAAGAACCATGTAGGCGGCGAAGAACAGGCCGAGCGACCAGCCGAAGCCAGAGGGACCGAACGCATCCATGCCGATGCCTATCGCCTGCGGGCCGAGCACCATGCCGACGCCGTAGCACAGCACGAAGGCGGCATTGGCGGAAGCCAGTTCATGGCCGGAAAGCTGCGAGCCGAGATGGGCGAGGCCGATCGTGTACATGGCCGCGACCACGCCGCCCCAGACGAACAGAAGGCCCGCCATCAGGTGCCAGTTGCCGGCCAGATGCGGCATGAAGATCGTACCGGCGAGTCCGACAGTGGCGCAGGCCAGAAGCAGATAGCGGCGGTCCGAGACGCGATCGCTGATCATGCCGATCGGGATCTGCAAGAGCACGTTGCCGAGGCCGATCATGGTGAGCAGCAAGGCGGCGTCGGCTTCGGAATAGCCGATGCGGTTGCCATAGACCGGAAACAGGGCGAAACCGCCCGTTTCGACGGCTCCAAACACCAGTACGGCGGCGGTGGCGGTCGGCACCAGCCAGATATAACGCAGGAAATTGCTGGTCTCGCCGTCAGATACGATCGTCGGGCTCTCGTTACGCGCCGCCAGCACCGGGATCGCGGCCAGCGCCACCAATGCGATGATGACTCCGAAAGGCCTGAAGCCGGAACTGCCGAGATGGGCGAACAGCCACGGCCCCGCGGCAAAGCCGAGCGACAGCACGGTGGCGTAGATGCCGAGCACAAGACCTCGCCGATGCGGCGGCGCCGAGGTGCTGATCCAGAATTCCGACAGGATGAACAGCACCGTCAGCGCGATGTGCAGCACGACGCGCAGCGGAAACCACATCCAGAAATCGGGTGCGAAGTGGAAGCCGACGAAGGCCAGCGCACCGGCGGCAATCATGGCGATCATCGTCCAGGCAACGCCGAAGCGCATGGCGAGCGGCGTGGCCAGAGGGGCGCCGGCGATCGAGGCCAGGCCGGCGACGGCTGTGTTGAGGCCGATCATCGAGGCCGAATGCCCACGCGTTTCCAGGATGACGCTGAGCAGGGGCATGCCCAGGCCGATGGCAATGCCGACGACGCTGATCGACGAGATCGCCGCCACCATCGGCAGCCAGTGTACGCGCTCGTCGCCCTTTGGTTGGGTATCGACCGTCATGTTATGTCTGAATACTCGATGTTCTACAGAATTTCGCGGGTGAAGCGGTTGCGGACAAGCCGGTAGAAGGGCACGGGACCGCCCGGATGCAACAGCGGATCATGGGCGAGGCGGCTTTCCAGCTCGTCCAGGATCATCCGGGTGATGTCAGGAATGTCGGCTTCCCTGGCCTTGGCAAGCGGCAGCCAGACCAGTTCCTCGAGTTCGTTGGTCGGACCGCCGCCCGGCAGTTCGACGGCGACGTCGCCTCGCCACGCGCAGAAGAAGCGGGTGTCGAAGCGGCGCACCCGGTTGGGCGGCGTGATGGCGCGCGCAATGAAGCGCAGCATGTCCAGGGCAGGTTGCACCCCATGTTCGGCAAAGCCTTGCCAATCAGACCTTGTCGTGGCGAAGGCGCCTTTGCGACCAATCAGCAGCCCGGCTTCCTCATAGGTCTCGCGGATGGCCGACAAGGCGATGGCGCGGGCACGCGCCTCGCTCGTGCGGCCGGGACCGGCGATGAGCTTTGCTTCCTGCTCGGGATGCAGCGCGGTGGCGGTGGGGATGCGGCTGTCCGCCGGGTCGGTACGGCCGCCGGGAAAAACGAACTTGCCTGGCATGAAGGCGTGACCGGCATGACGGCGACCCATCAGGACCCGCAAGTCGTTGGCCTTGCCGTCGAGCAGGATCAGGGTCGCGGCATCACGTGGACGAATCGCCCGGCCGCCATGCGTGGCCAGACCCTTGTCGATCCTGTCGACGTCCGCCTTGGTCATTCCTTCCATGCGCAGGACCTAGCGGAAACGTCTTGCATGCGAAAGTAGCCTTGACGGTTGGCATGTTGCGCCAGCCAGCACCTCAGGCACCGGGATGGGGTTCGGCCACGTCGTGTTCGCCAGCAAAACCGTGCATATAGAATGCCCATTGCAATCCGATGACGGCACCTTTTACCGGCTGCAGCAGTGCAACCGACAGCAGGATCGTCAAGGGTACCCAGATGGCGATGTGCTGCCAGGTGGAAAGGGTCGACGTCGCCTCCACGCCCATGAAGGCGCCGAGCACGATGTGGCCGACGATGACGATGACCAGATAAGCGGGCAGATCGTCCGCGCGGTGATGGTGTATCTCCTCGCCGCAGACGCTGCATGTCTCGACGGTCTTGGTGAAGCCGCGAAACAGCTTGCCTTCGCCGCAATGCGGGCAGCGGCCGAGCATGCCGCGCTTCATCGCCGTCCACAGCGGACGCGCGACCCGGCCCGAGTGATGTTCACCGCCGAAAACCTGTTCTTCCGTGCCTCTTGCCATCATCGTCTCCTGCCACGCGAGCCTGGGCGCGATTGTGACGCACGGGCGCGGCCCTTTGCCTTGTGAAACGACCTGACGGAGCCAGGCAGGGGCTTCGGGTCGGTCAACATCTCAAAGCGCATCGCGCCGGCCATCGGCGCCACTTCGACGAGACGGACCTCGACACGGTCCGCCAGCTGATAACCCTTGCCCGAGCGTTCTCCGTAGAGCGAGCGGGCCGTTTCGTCATATATATAGTAATCGCCGCCCAGAGTTGACACGGGGATGAAACCATCCGCGCCATACTGCGGCAATTGGACAAATAGTCCCGATTTGGTGACGCCGGAAATGCGGGCGTCGAAACGGTCGTCGATGCGCTCGGCGAGATAAGCGGCGATCAGCCGGTCGACCGTGTCGCGTTCGGCCGCCATTGCACGGCGTTCTGTACCTGAAATCAGCACCGAAACATCCTCGAGCCGCGCTTCCTCCTCCTGCGTCAGGCCCCCTGGGCCTAGGCCGAGTGCGGCGATAAGCCCGCGGTGCACGATGAGGTCGGCGTAACGGCGGATCGGCGAGGTGAAATGCGCATAACGGTTCAGGTTGAGGCCGAAATGGCCGATGTTCTTGGGCGAATATTCGGCCTGGCTCTGCGAGCGCAGCACCACCTCGTTGACCAGGCCTTCATTGTCGGCGCCGCGCACGCGCTCGAGAATGCCGTTGAACTGGGCGGGCCGCATCTGCGCACCGCGCGCCAGCGACAGGCCCAGGGTTTGCAGAAATTCGCGCAGCGATTCCTGCTTGGCCAGCGAGGGCGCGTCGTGGGTGCGGTACACCAGCGCCTGCTTCTTCGCCTCGAGTGTCTCGGCGGCGGCGACATTGGCCTGGATCATGAATTCTTCGATGAGTTTATGGGCATCGAGCCGTTCCGGCACGACGACGCGATCGACAGTGCCGTCGGGCTTCAGCAGGATCTTGCGCTCGGGCAGATCGAGTTCGAGCGGCTGGCGGCCATCGCGTCCGCGCTTGAGGACCGCATAGGCATCCCATAGCGGCTTCAGCACTGCGTCGAGGATCGGCCCGGTCTTGTCGTCCGGCACGCCGTCGATCGCCGCCTGCGCCTGCGGGTAGGCGAGCTTGGCCGCCGATTTCATCATGATGCGGTGGAAGGAATGCCTGACCTTGCGCCCGTCCGCCGAGAAGGTCATGCGCACTGCCAGTGCCGGGCGATCCTGGCCTTCGCGCAGCGAGCAGAGATCGTTGGAGATGCGCTGGGGCAGCATCGGCACGACGCGGTCGGGGAAATAGACCGAGTTGCCGCGCTTCAGCGCTTCGCGGTCGAGTGCCGTGCCGTAGCGGACGTAAGCAGCCACGTCGGCGATGGCGACCGTGATGACCACGCCGCCGGGGTTCTTCTCATCGAGATCGGGCGTAGCGAACACCGCGTCGTCGTGGTCCTTGGCGTCGGCCGGGTCGATGGTGACCAGCGGCAGTTCGCGCCAGTCCTCGCGGTTGGCCATCGTCGCAGGCTTGACGGCTTCGGCTTCGGCGATGACGTCGGCCGGGAAGACATGCGGAATGTCATGTGCGTGGATGGCGATCATCGAGACCGCCTTTTCGCTGGTCAGCGAGCCCAGCACGTTGAGCACTTTTGCTCTCGGCAAGCCATAGCGCGAGGCCCGGGCGGGCTCGACCTCGACGAGATCGCCGTTCTTGGCTCCGTTCTGGAATTCCTTGTCGACGATCAGTTCGGATTGCCGGCGCTCCACCGGCTCGATGCGGAAGCTGCCGTCCTGAAGCACCCGAAAGACGCCGAGAACGGCATCCGTGCGCTTCTCGAATATCTTCATCACCCGCCCTGTGTAGGCCGGGCCGCCCAAGGCGACATTCGTGTCGTCGGCGGGAAAGGTCTTGGCCAGCACGCGATCGCCAATGCCAGGCGCCGGTCCGCCGCCACTGCGCGACAGGCGGATGGAAACGATGGGGGGCGGTCCATTGGCGGTGTGTTCGGTGGGACGCGCCAGCAGCACGCCGTCGGCGTCGCGGTCGAAAATATCGAGCACCGTGACATGGGGCAGGGCGCCAACGCGGGCCAGGCGCTTACGCTCCTTGGTCAGGACGCCTTCGTCCTGCAGGTCGCGCAGGAGATCCTTCAGCCAAATGCGGTCCGGGCCGCGCAGCGCGAACGCCTTGGCGATGTCGCGTTTTCCAGCGCGATCCGGATTTTCGGCGATGTAGCGCAGGATTTCGTCACGCGAGGGCCTGTAATCGCCCTTGACCTTGGCCGTTGTGTCGGCGGTGCGCGGGTCGCCGTGGGTTGTTGCGGAGATCCTGCGCGCCACGCCGTTCTATCCCTTTTTCCTGGCGGTGGACTTCTTGGCCGCCGTCTTCTTGGTAGCGGGCGCCTTGGCCGCCGCCGCTTTGCGGAAAGGCTTCTTGCCGCCGCCGCCCTTGGCTTCCTTCTCGGCGATCAGCGCCAGCGCATCCTCCATCGTCACCGATTGCGGATCCTTGCCCTTGGGCAGCGTGGCATTGACCTTGCCGAAATTGACATAAGGCCCGTATTTGCCGTCGCGCACGACGATCTTGCCGCCGCCGTCGGGATGATCGCCAAGCTCCTTGAGGGCTGCCGCAGTGCCGCCATTACGGCCGCCCTTGCCCTTCAACTGCTTCTCGGCGATCACCGAAACGGCGCGGTTGAGGCCGATCGAGAACACATCCTCGATGCTGTCGAGATTGGCGTAGGTGCCGTCATGCAGCACGAAAGGCCCGTAGCGGCCAAGCCCGGCCGAGATCATCTTGCCGGTTTCCGGATGCTTGCCGACATCGCGCGGCAGGGAAAGCAGGGCAAGCGCCTTCTCATGGTCGATCGAATCGGGCGTCCAGCCCTTGGGCAAGCTGGAACGCTTGGCTTCCTTGCCGTCGCCACGCTGGATGTAGGGGCCAAAGCGGCCGCTGCGCAGCGTGATCTCCTCAGCCGTGTAGGGATCCTTGCCGAGCACCTTGGTGCCGTCCTCGCCGCCGCCATTCTCGCCATTGGGATTGGCCGCGTCGCCGAGCTGGCGGGTGAAGGAGCATTCGGGATAGTTCGAGCAGCCGACGAAGGCGCCGAACTTGCCGAGCTTGAGCGACAAATTGCCGGTGCCGCATTTGGGGCAGATGCGCGGATTGGAGCCGTCCTCCCGGGCAGGGAAAACCAGCGGCGCCAGTTCCTCGTTCAGCGCATCGAGCACATCGGTGACGCGTAGTTCCTTGATGTCGGCCACGGCGCCGGAAAAATCCTTCCAGAAATCGCGCAGGACGTCCTTCCAGGCGAGCTTGCCGTCGGAGATCTCGTCGAGCTTTTCCTCAAGCGATGCGGTAAAGTCATATTCGACATAACGCTCGAAGAAGCTTTCCAGGAAGGCCGACAGCAGCCGGCCCTTTGCCTGCGGCACAAGCCGGCGCTTGTCGATGGTGACGTAGTCGCGGTCCTCGAGCGTCTTCAGGATCGCCGTGTAGGTCGACGGCCGGCCGATGCCGAGCTCCTCCAGCTTCTTGATCAGCGAAGCTTCGGAATAACGCGGCGGCGGTTCGGTCGTGTGCTGGGTGGCGTTGATCGCCTGGCGGGCAAGCTGCTCGCCGGCGCGGATTTCGGGCAGGCGGCGGTTTTCCTCGTCCTCGGAATCATCGTCCTTCTGGTCGGTATAGGCGGCGATGAAACCGTCGAAGCGCACGACTGAACCGACGGCGCGCAACTCGGCCGTGCGCGCGCCGTTGACCGCCTCGATCTCGACCGTGGTGCGTTCGATCTCCGCCGGCTGCATCTGGCTGGCGATGGCGCGCTTCCAGATCAATTCATAGAGCCGCATCTGGTCGGCATCGAGATATTGCCTAACCGATGCCGGCGTGCGCATGAAGTCGGTCGGGCGGATCGCTTCGTGCGCTTCCTGGGCGTTCTTGGCCTTGGTCGTGTACAGGCGCGGCTTTTCCGGCAGGTATTTGGGGCCGAATTCCTTGGCGATGGCATCGCGTGCCGCGTCGATCGCCTCGGGCGCCATCTGCACGCCGTCGGTTCGCATATAGGTGATCAGGCCGGTGGTCTCGCCGCCGATCTCCATTCCCTCATAGAGGCGCTGCGCCACCTGCATCGTGCGGTTGGCCGAAAAGCCGAGGCCCGACGAGGCGGCCTGCTGCAATGTCGAGGTGGTGAAGGGCGGGCCTGGATTGCGCTTGGTGGGTTTTGCCTCGACGGACAGCGCCTTGAAGGCCGCGCCCTCGAGCATGGCCTTGATGTCGTCGGCCTGCGCCTTGTTGGCGATGTCGAGCTTCTGCAACTTCTTGCGCTCGAAAGCGGTCAGGCGCGCCTCGAAGTTCTCGTTGCGCGGCGTGCCGAGGATGGCAGCGATCTGCCAGTATTCCTCGCGGATGAAGCGTTCGATCTCGGATTCGCGGTCGCAGACCAGCCGCAAGGCGACCGACTGCACGCGGCCGGCGGAACGGGCTCCGGGGAGCTTGCGCCACAGTACCGGCGAAAGAGTGAAGCCGACGAGATAGTCGAGCGCCCGGCGGGCGAGATAGGCGTCGACCAGCGGCGCATCGATCTGGCGCGGATTGGCCATCGCCTCGAGCACCGAGCTCTTGGTGATGGCGTTGAAGACGACGCGGCTGACCGGCTTGTCCTTCAGCGCGCGCTTCTGCCGCAAGACTTCCAGAACGTGCCAGGAAATGGCCTCGCCCTCGCGGTCCGGGTCGGTGGCGAGGATCAGGCCGTCGGCGTCCTTGACCGCCTTGGCGATGTCGGCGAGGCGCTTGCCGGATGCCGTGTCGACCGCCCAAGACATGGCGAAATCCTCGTCCGGTCGCACCGAGCCGTCCTTGGCCGGCAAATCACGGACATGGCCGAACGAGGCCAGAACCTTGTAGTTCTTGCCGAGGTATTTGTTGATTGTCTTCGCCTTGGCCGGCGATTCGACGACGACGACGTCCATGAGGGCTCATATCAGCTGTGATGCGGCAGAAGAATTCCGCTGCGCGCGACGAAATCTCGGTTCTGTTCGTCGCTCACATGGCCGCGCTTTTGCATCCGGTCAAGGGGAAGCGGCCAAATTGCAAGAGTGCCGGCAGCAATACACTCTAAGAGTGTATGGAGAAGATCACATTGTTGAGGGCTAACTAAAACAAATGGCTGGAGCGGTGAGGAGCGGCTCAAATTGGCGCCGATGAGGTCGCCGGCGACCCTGTGGACCGAGTCAAATGCCGCGCCAGCGCGTCTGATGCGGACTGCCAGGCGTTGAAGGCACGCCCGGCAGCAACGTCGAAGTTAAGGTGGCAGCCTTAGTCGGCCTTGACGATATGCCAGACGCCGCCGACGCCATCACCCGACACATCGCCGGCCTTCTTGTCCTTGATGAATGTGTAGACGGGCTTGCCGTCATAGGCCCACATCTTGGTGCCGTCGGTACGGTCGACGACGGTCCATTCATCGTCCGCTTTGGCGCCGGCCTCGGCCTTCAGCGGCGGCCAGTTTGTGGCGCATTTGTCATAGCAGTTGGTCTTGCCCTTCTCGTCCTTGTCATAGGTATAGAGCGTCATGCCGTTGGCATCGGTGTAGATCTTGGTGCCGCCGACCTCGGCCTCCTTCCAGGCCTCTGCTGCGAAAGACGCGGCGGTGCTGAGCAAAAGCGCGGCCAACCCTAGTGTCACGGTTTTCATCGAAATCTCCCTGCTGATCCGAGGATGCGCGGCAATCGCGGCCTCGCTCGATCAACGCGCAGGTACCGACGTTTATTCCCGGGCATGCCAACACAATGGTGATTGGCAGAGGGGCCCGGGCGTCGCTATATCGGCCCGTAAAGTCGGAGTTCTGGAATGGCACTCGATATAGGCTATGTCAGCGCGGTCGGGGCAGGGGCGATCTCGTTCCTGTCGCCTTGCGTGCTGCCGCTGGTGCCGCCCTATCTCTGCTACATGGCCGGCGTGTCGGTCGACGATTTTCGCGGCAATGCCGGGGCAGCCGCGAAAGCCGGCGCCCGCACCGCGCTGCTTTATTCCTCGATTGCCTTCGTGCTCGGCTTCTCGACCGTGTTCGTCGCGCTGGGCGCCGGCGCCTCGAGCATCGGCCGCCTCCTGCGCGTCTGGCAGGAGCCGCTGGCAATGGGCGCCGGCGTGCTGATCATCCTGATGGGGCTGAATTTCCTCGGCATCCTGCGCATTCCGCTTTTGTCGCGCGAGGCGCGCTTCCAGTCGCAGGGCAAACCGGCAAGCGCGGTTGCGGCCTATGTCATGGGACTGGCCTTCGCCTTCGGCTGGACGCCGTGCATCGGCCCGGTGCTGGGGCCGATCCTGACGCTGGCCGGCGGCCGCGAGACAGTGGGCGAAGGCGCATTGCTGCTCGCCGCCTATTCGCTCGGCCTCGGCATCCCATTCCTGATCGCGGCACTGTTTTCCGGCGCCTTCATGCGTTTCCTCGGCAAATTCCGCGTCCATCTCGGCCGCGTCGAGAAGGCGATCGGCGCATTGCTGGTCGTCGCCGGCGTGTTTTTCCTCACCGGCGGGGTGCAGGCCGTGTCGTATTGGCTGCTGGAGAATTTTCCGCTGCTGGGCCGGCTGGGATAAGGCTGTCGGTATCGGGTGCGCACAAGATTGAACCTGTGACCCGCTGATTAAGAGTCGGCTGCTCACCATCTCACCGGAATTTAACCGCATTGGTGCAGCATGGCGCCCACTGCTAGCATGATTTGATTCCCAACGCTTTTCCTATGGTTGTCCTTCCATGAACCAGAGAACATGCCTATCCGTCATCCTCGCCGCCGGCGAAGGCACGCGCATGAAGAGCGCGCTGCCCAAGGTGCTGCACCAGATCGCCGGGCTGCCGATGGTCGCGCATGTGGTCAAGGCGGCCGAGGCAGCGGGCGCCGGCGATCTTGCGCTGGTGATCGGCCACGGCGCCGAGGAGATGCGCAAGGCGGCGCAGAAATTCGCGCCGAAGGCAGAGGCTTTCGTGCAGGAAAAGCGCCTCGGCACCGCGCATGCGGTGCTTGCCGCGCGCGCTGCTATATCAAAAGGTTACGACGATATCCTCGTCATGTTCGGCGATACGCCGCTGATCGATCCGGACGCCCTCACGGCCGCGCGCCTGAAGCTGGCGCAAGGTGCTGCCGTCGTGGTCATCGGCTTCCGCACGGCGAACCCCACCGGCTATGGCCGCCTGATCGAAAAAGGTGGCAAGTTCGTCGCCATCCGCGAGGAAAAGGACTGCTCCGACGAGGAGAAGAAGATCACCTTCTGCAATGGCGGGCTGATGGCGATTGCCGGCAGCCAGGCGCTGAAACTGCTCGATGCCGTCGGCAACAAGAACGCCAAGGGCGAATACTATCTCACCGATATCGTCGAGCTTGCCAGCAACCAGGGCCTCGATGTCGTCGCCACGGAAGCCAGCTTCGAGAATGCGCTCGGCATCAACAACCGCGCCGAGTTGGCGCAGGCCGAAGGCATCTGGCAGGCACGCCGCCGGCAGGAAGCGATGCTTTCGGGCGTGACGCTGATCGCACCAGAAACGGTGTATTTCTCGCACGATACCGAGATCGGCGCCGATACTATTGTCGAGCCGAACGTCTGGTTCGGGCCGGGTGTGAAGATTGCAGGCGGCGCCAGGATTCACGCCTTCAGCCATATCGAAGGCGCCATCGTCGCCGCTCATTGCGATGTCGGCCCCTTCGCGCGGCTGCGGCCGGGCGCCGATCTCAAACAGAAAGCCAAGGTCGGCAATTTCTGCGAGGTCAAGCAGGCCGTCATCGAGGAGGGCGCCAAGGTCAACCATTTGACCTATATCGGCGACGCGCGGGTGGGCGCCGGGGCCAACATCGGCGCCGGCACGATCACCTGCAATTATGACGGCTATCTGAAGCACTTCACCGATATCGGCGAGGGCGCCTTTGTCGGATCGAATTCCTCGCTTGTCGCGCCGGTCACCATTGGCAAGGGCGGCTATATCGCCTCGGGCAGCGTCATCACCGAAAGCGTGCCCGACGATGCGCTGGCCTTCGGGCGTGCCCGCCAGAAGACGATCCCCGGCAAAGGCAAGGAATTGCGCGAGCGCTTCGCGTCGGCCGCGGTTGCCAAAAAGAGGTAAAACCGGTCGTCAAAAACTGAACGATTGCAGTAACTGGATTGCAAGTGCGCTGTGTCATGATGCATGCGTACGAGACTGTTCCCATTACACGGAACGAAACGCAAAGTAACTTTCGCGAGAGCCCGGCAATCCGTAGATAGCGCCGGGTTCTGCCGGGGATTGGGGACTGTCTGCATGTGCGGTATCGTTGGAATTGTCGGCCATTCGCAGGTTGCGCCGCTCATCGTCGATGCGCTGAAGCGGCTTGAATATCGAGGCTACGATTCGGCCGGCGTCGCCACCATAGAGAAGGGGGCGCTTGGCCGCCGCCGCGCCGAAGGCAAGCTGGTCAATCTCGAGCGCAGGCTGAAGGACGAGCCGCTCGACGGCACGATCGGCATCGGTCACACCCGCTGGGCCACGCATGGCGTGCCGAACGAGACCAACGCGCACCCGCATTTCTCCAATGGCGTCGCCATCGTCCACAACGGCATCATCGAGAATTTCGCCGAGCTGCGCGACGAACTGATCCGCGACGGCTATTCCTTCTCGTCGCAGACCGACACCGAGGTCGTCGCGCATCTGGTGGCGCGGGAAGTCGCGAAAGGCTTGAAGCCGGTCGATGCCGCGCACAAGGCGCTCAAGCGGCTGGAAGGCGCCTTTGCGCTGGCGATCATGTTCACGGGCGACGAGGACCTCATCGTTGGCGCTCGCAACGGCCCACCGCTGGCGGTCGGCCATGGCGACGGCGAGATGTTCCTGGGCTCCGACGCCATCGCGCTTGCCCCGTTCACCAATTCGATCACCTATCTGGAAGACGGCGACTGGGCGGTGGTGCGCCGCAGCGGTGTCGCCATCTTCGACATTGACGGCGAAAAGGTCGACCGCAAGCGCCAGCAGTCGCTCTCGACCAGCTTCATGGTCGACAAGGGCAATCGCCGCCACTTCATGGAGAAGGAAATCCATGAGCAGCCGGAGGTGATCTCGCACACGCTGGCGCATTATGTCGATTTTGTTTCCGGCGTCTCCAAGCCGCTCGACCTGCCGTTCGACTTTGCTACGATTAACCGGCTGGCGATGTCGGCCTGCGGTACCGCCTATCTCGCCGGACTGATCAGCAAATACTGGTTCGAGCGCTACGCTCGGCTCCCGGTCGACATCGATGTCGCCTCCGAATTTCGCTACCGCGAAATGCCGCTGTCGAAGAACGACGCCGCCTTCTTCATCTCGCAATCGGGCGAGACCGCCGACACGCTGGCCTCGCTGCGCTATTGCCGCAAGGCCGGCATGAAGATCGGCGTCGTCGTCAACGTGCGGGAATCGACCATGGCGCGCGAATCCGACGTCATCTTGCCGACGCTCGCCGGGCCGGAGATCGGTGTCGCCTCGACCAAGGCCTTCACCTGCCAGTTGTCGGTGCTGGCCTCGCTCGCCGTCCGGGCGGGCGTGGCGCGCGGTACGATTTCGCGGGACGAGGAAAAGTCGCTGGTGCGGGCGCTTTCCGAGGCGCCGCGCTATGCCAACCAGGTGCTCAAACTCGAAGAGCAGATCGAACGGATCGCGCGGGACCTGTCGCGCTACAAGGACGTGCTCTATCTCGGACGCGACACCAATTTCCCGCTCGCCATGGAAGGCGCGCTGAAGCTCAAGGAGATCTCCTACATCCACGCCGAAGGCTATGCCGCGGGCGAGTTGAAGCACGGGCCGATCGCGCTTATCGACGAGAACATGCCGGTCATCGTCATCGCGCCGCATGACCGCATCTTCGAGAAGACTGTGTCCAACATGCAGGAGGTGGCGGCGCGCGGCGGCAAGATCATCCTGATCACCGACGCCAAGGGCGCCGCGCAGGCGAGCGTGAAGACGATGGAGACGATCATCCTTCCGGACGTGCCGGAAATCATCTCGCCGATCATCTACGCGCTGCCGATCCAGATGCTGGCCTATTTCGCCGCCGTTTTCATGGGCACCGATGTCGACCAGCCGCGCAATCTGGCGAAATCGGTGACGGTGGAGTAGGCGTTTTTTAAACAGGTGCTTTAAAAACTTCGCAGTTCCAAAGCGCCTTCCGGTTCACTAATGTTTGCGCTGCAACTCGCGCCCCGGTGAACCCATGTCAGATGCTCTCAAGACCTCCGGCATGACCCGGCTGAGGAACTATTTCCTCACAGGCTTCGTCGTCTGCGCGCCGCTGGCGATCACCGCCTATATCGCGTGGTCCTTCATCGGTTGGGTGGATTCCTGGGTCAAACCCTATATTCCGGCACGCTACAGTCCCGATACCTATCTGCCGTTCCCGGTTCCGGGGTTCGGGCTGATCGTGGCGCTCGTCCTCATCACGCTGATCGGGTTCATGACCGCCAATATCGTCGGCCGCGCCATCGTCAATTTCGGCGAGCGCCTGCTTGGCCGAATGCCGCTGGTGCGGGGCATCTATCGCTCGCTGAAGCAGATTTTCGAAACCGTGCTGTCGAACAAAGGTGACATGTTCCGCCAGGTCGGCTTGGTCGAATATCCGCGCAAGGGGGTGTGGTCGCTGGTGTTCGTGGCCAGCGAGAAGGAAACCGAGATCAACCAGAAGCTTGACCAGGAAGGCGATCCGCTGACCGCTGTCTTCATGCCTTGTACGCCCAATCCGACGACGGGCTTCCTGATGTATGTGCCGAAGTCGGACATCGTGCTGCTCGACATGACGATCGAGGATGGCGCCAAGCTGATCGTCTCGGCCGGGCTGGTGGCGCCGGAGGTGAAAACGAAGCTGGTGACACTGAATGGCGAGCCGATCACCGGCACCCTGGCCAATCCGCCGCTCGGGCCTTATCCCGCCCGCAGGAGCCGCACCGCCTCGTCGCGGCCGAACAAGTAGAGCAGCAGGCGCAGCGCTTCGCCGCGCTCGGTCTGCAGGTCCGGATCCTTTGACAGGATCAGCCTTGCGTCATCGCGGGCCGCTTCAAGCAGGTCCGCATGCGCCTCGATGCGCGCGACCTGGAAGCCCGGCGTGCCGGACTGACGGGTGCCAAGCAATTCGCCTTCGCCGCGCAGCTTCAGGTCCTCCTCGGCGATCACGAAACCATCCTCGGTCTCGCGCATCACCGACAGGCGCCGCTTGGCCGTTTCGCCTAGCGGATCCTTGTAGAGCAACACGCAGGACGAAGGCTTGTCGCCGCGCCCGACGCGGCCGCGCAACTGGTGCAGCTGGGCGAGGCCGAAACGTTCGGCGTGTTCGATGACCATGATGGTCGCGTCCGGCACGTCGACGCCGACCTCGATGACGGTTGTGGCAATCAGGATACGTGTCTCGCCCTGCTTGAAGGCGCGCATCGCTTCGTCCTTCTCGGCGCCCTTCATGCGGCCGTGGACGAGGCCGATCCGGTCGCCGAACAGCGGCTTCAGGGAAGCAAAGCGGTCCTCGGCCGACATCAGCTTTATCTCTTCGGATTCTTCCACAAGCGGGCATATCCAGTAGATTTTCTGGCCGCCGGCCACCGCTTCCACCATGCGATCGACGAGTTCGTCCAGCCGCTCAAGCGGCAGCGTAACGGTGCGGATCGGCTGCCGGCCGGCCGGCTTTTCCGTCAGCTTGGAGACGTCCATGTCGCCGAAGGCGGTCAGCACCAGCGTGCGCGGAATGGGGGTTGCCGTCATCACCAGCATGTCTGGCGCGTCGCCCTTGGCGGTGATGGCAAGCCGCTGGTGAACGCCGAAGCGATGCTGCTCGTCCACGACGGCAAGGACGAGGTCGTGGAACGCCACCGTTTCCTGGAACAGCGCGTGCGTGCCGATGACAATGTCGATCTCGCCGCCGGCCAGCCCCGCCAGCGTTTCGGCGCGTTCGCGGCCCTTTTCGCGACCGGTGAGGATGGCCGTGCGCATGCCTGCCCGTTCCGCCAAAGGGGCGATCGTCGCCAGGTGCTGGCGCGCCAGGATCTCTGTCGGCGCCATCAGGGCAGCCTGGCCGCCAGCCTCGACGGCACGCGCCATGGCCAGGAGCGCAACGACCGTCTTGCCGGAGCCGACGTCGCCTTGCAGGAGGCGCAGCATGCGCTCGGGGTCGGCGAGGTCGGCATTGATTTCGGCGAGCGCGAATTCCTGGGACGCGGTCAATGTGTAGGGCAGGGCCGCGCGCAGCTTCTCGACGACCTGGCCGTCGCCGGTGAGCGGCCGGCCGGACAGCCTGCGAACCCTCGACCGGACCAGGGCGAGCGACACCTGGCCCGCCAGGAACTCGTCATAGGCGAGGCGCCGCCATGCGGCGCCTTCGATGGCGACATCGATCGGGTCCGCGGGATGGTGGATGCGGGCCAGCGCGTCACCGAAAGACGGGAAACTCTGGCGGCGCATGAAAGCGCCACCCTGCCACTCGGGCAGCTCCGGCAAACGGCCGAGCGCCTGGCCGATGGCGCGGCGCAGCACCTTGCCGGACAGTCCTGCCGTGAGCGGATAGACCGGCTCGACCAGCGGCAGGTTTTCGGCGTCGCCGGCTAAGGCGATATGATCTGGATGGACCATGGTCGGGCGACCGTTGAACCATTCCATGCGGCCGGAGACCACGACATGCTCACCCACCGGCATCGATTTTTCCAGATAGGCAGCATGGGCGTGGAAGAAAGTCAGCGCCACTTCGCCGGTATCATCGTGGGCGTAGACCCGGTAAGGCACCGACCTGTTGCCGCGCGGCGGCGGCTGGTGGCGGTCGATGCGCAGGTCGAGCGTGACGATGGCGCCTTCGGCCGAGCCGGCAATGCCCGGCCGGTTGCGGCGGTCGATGACGGTATGCGGCAGCACGAACAGAAGATCGCCGGCGCGCGCCGCTCGGTCGCCGAGATCGGCCGCGACGACTTTTTCGATCAGCGCACCGACCTTCGGCCCGACACCGGCGAGCGACGTGATCGGGACGAAAAGCGGGTCAAGGATGGAAGGACGCATGATGTCAGCTTATGTCGCGGCGGCTGCAGCGCAAGGCTGACAGCCCCTTCTATCCACGCTATATGCGCCGCAGCAAGTGAGGATGCGGCACAATGACGGGAACGAAACGATCAAGCGAGGGGCTCGACGCCCGCCGCCGCAAGCTCTTGTTCCGCTCCTGGCACCGCGGCATGCGCGAGATGGACCTTATCCTCGGCACCTTCGCCGATGCCGAGATCGGCGCCTTGACCGGCGACGAAATCGACCAATATGAAAAACTCCTCGATATTCCCGACACCGAGTTCCTGCCCTTGATCACCGGCGAACGTCCTGTTCCCGCCGAAATTGATTGTGCGGTCCTGCAAAAAATCATGGCTTCACGCCGGACAATGACCTTTTGAAGAACGCTTCCATGAGCCTCATTCCCACCATCGGCTTGCCGAAAGGCCGTGCCGGCCAGTTCATCGTCGACGGCGTCGCCGACGGCTATGAAGCCTTCGCGCTGGTGCAGGCGGCGCGCGAGATCGCGCCCGACAAGCCGGTGCTGTTCGTGGCGCGCGACGGGCAGCGCCTGCCGGCAATCACAGAGGCGCTGGCCTTTGCCGCTCCCGGCCTGCCCGTGCTGGAACTGCCCGCCTGGGACTGCCTGCCCTATGACCGCGTCTCGCCCGGCTCGGATGCGGCCGCCCGGCGGCTCGACGCGCTCGCCGCCATGATCGCGCTGGCGAGGAAGCCGCATCGCGCCGTCATTCTCACCACCGCCAATGCGCTGCTCCAGCGCATTCCGCCCGCGGATCTCATCGAGGCGCAGACCTTCCACGCCAAACCTGGCAACCAGGTCGATATGAACGCGCTGGTGTCGCGGCTGGAGACATCGGGCTTCGACCGGGTGCCGACGGTGCGCGGCATCGGCGAGTTCGCCGTGCGCGGCGGCATCCTCGACCTTTTCGCACCCGGCTGGGCCGAGGCGCTGAGGCTGGATTTCTTCGGCGATACGCTGGAATCGATCCGCGTCTTCGACGTGGCCACGCAGCGCACCACCGGGCAGCGCAAGTCCATGGCGCTCCAGGCGATGAGCGAGGTGGCGCTGACGCCGGAGACGATCAGCCGCTTCCGCCGCGCCTATATCGAAGCGTTCGGCGCGCCGTCGCGGGACGATGGGCTTTACGCCGCGGTCAGCGAAGGCCGGCGCTTCGCGGGCATGGAACATTGGCTGCCGTTCTTCTACGAGCGGTTGGAGACCGTGTTCGACTATCTGCCGGACACGCCTGTCGTTTTCGACCATCTGGCGCATGAAGCGCTTGCCGAACGCCACACGCTGATCCTCGATCACTACGAGGCGCGCAAAAAGCAGGCCGAAGGTGCGCTGAAGGACGCGGTGCCCTACAAGCCGGTGGCGCCGGACCTGCTTTACCTCTCGCCGGAAAATCTCGTCGCTTCTCTCGGACCGCGCGAAGCGATCGACTTCACCGCCTTCGACGCACCGGATGCGGGAGCGAGAAAGGTCTTCCACGCCGGCTCGCGCCATGGCCGCAGCTTCGCGGAAGAGCGCGCCGACCCCAACGTCAATGTCTTCGACGTGGCGGTAAAGCACATCGCCGACGAACGCGCGGCACGCCGCCGCGTCATTGTCGCCGGCTGGACCGAGGGCTCGCTCGACCGGCTCGGCCAAATTCTCGCCGAACATCGTCTGGGCAATCTTGCGCCGGTGGCGACCTTGGCGGAGGCGGAGAAACTCGAGCCGGGGCAGGCGGCATTGGCCGTGCTGCCGCTGGAATCCGGTTTCGAGACCGAAAGACTGGTCGTCGTCGCCGAACAGGACATTTTGGGCGACCGGCTGATCCGGCGCTCCAAGCGCAAGAAGCGCGCGTCCGACTTCATTGCCGAAGCCTCGGCCCTGTCGGCTGGCGACATCGTCGTCCATGCCGACCACGGCATTGGCCGCTTCATCGGCCTGCGCACAATCGAAGCCGTCGGGGCGCCGCATGATTGCCTGGAAATCCACTATGCCGGCGACGACCGGCTGTTCCTGCCGGTGGAAAACATCGAGCTCCTGTCGCGCTACGGCTCCGATACAGCCGAGGCGACACTCGACAAACTCGGCGGCGGCGCCTGGCAATCGCGCAAGGCGCGGCTGAAGAAACGTCTGCTCGACATGGCCGGGCAGTTGATCCGCATCGCCGCCGAACGGCAGATGCGCGCTGCACCCCCGCTGGTGCCGGCGGAAGGCCTCTATGGCGAGTTCGCCGCGCGCTTCCCCTATGAGGAGACCGATGACCAGCAGACGGCGATCGATTCCGTCAGGGACGATCTGGCGGCCGGCAAGCCGATGGACCGGCTGATCTGCGGCGATGTCGGTTTCGGCAAGACCGAGGTGGCGCTGCGCGCCGCCTTCATTGCGGCGATGGAAGGCTTCCAGGTGGCGGTGGTGGTGCCGACAACCCTGTTGTCCCGCCAGCATTTCAAGACCTTCTCGCAGCGCTTTTCCGGCCTGCCGATCCGCGTCGCCCAGGCATCGCGGCTGGTCGGCGCAAAGGATCTGGCAGAGACCAAGAAGGGCATTGCCGAAGGGACGGTGGATATCGTGGTCGGCACCCACGCGCTGCTCGGCAGCGCGATCTCGTTCAAGAATCTCGGCCTACTGATTATCGATGAAGAGCAGCATTTTGGCGTCAAGCACAAGGAACGGCTGAAGGACCTGAAGACCGACGTCCACGTGCTGACGCTGTCGGCGACGCCTATCCCGCGCACGCTGCAACTGGCATTGACCGGCGTGCGCGAACTGTCGCTGATCGCCACGCCGCCGGTCGACCGCATGGCGGTGCGCACCTTCATCTCGCCCTTCGATCCGCTGGTCATTCGCGAGACGTTGTTGCGCGAGCGTTATCGCGGCGGCCATTCCTTCTATGTCGTGCCGCGCATCAGCGATCTGGCGGAAATCCATGATTTCCTGAACCAATCCGTGCCGGAACTGAAGGTGGCGGTGGCCCATGGCCAGATGCCGCCGGGCGAACTCGACGACATCATGAACGCCTTCTACGACGGCCAGTACGACGTTCTCTTGTCGACCACCATCGTCGAATCCGGCCTCGACATCCCGACCGCCAACACGCTGATCGTCCATCGCGCCGACATGTTCGGCCTGTCGCAGCTCTATCAGTTGCGCGGCCGTGTCGGGCGCTCGAAGGTGCGCGCCTACGCACTGTTCACACTGCCGGCCAACCGCAAGCTGACCGACACCGCCGAACGTCGGCTGAAAGTGCTGCAGTCGCTCGACACGCTGGGCGCCGGCTTCCAGCTCGCCAGCCACGACCTCGACATCAGAGGCGCAGGCAATCTGCTCGGCGAAGAGCAGTCCGGCCACATCAAGGAAGTCGGCTTCGAGCTCTACCAGCAGATGCTGGAGGAGGCGGTCGCGGAGGTGAAGGATTCCGGCGAGGTGCTGGATGGCGGCTGGTCGCCGCAGATCGCCGTCGGCACGGCGGTGATGATCCCGGAGAGCTATGTGCCGGACCTGCAGCTCAGGCTGGCGCTCTATCGGCGCCTCGGCGACCTCGAGAGCACCGAGGAAATCGATGCTTTCGGCGCCGAGCTGATCGACCGTTTCGGCCCGCTGCCGGAGGAGGTGAAGCATCTGCTCAAGATCGTCTTCATCAAAGCCCTCTGCCGCAAGGCCAATGTCGAGAAGCTCGATGCCGGGCCGAAGGGCGTGGTCATCCATTTCCGCAAGCGCGAGTTTTCCAACCCGGTCGGACTGGTCAAATTTATCGGCGAGCAAGGCTCGTTGGCAAAGATCCGGCCGGACCAAAGCGTCGTCTTCACCCGCGACTGGCCAACGGCGGAAAAGCGTTTGGCGGGCTCGGCTGTCGTCATGACGCAACTGGCGCGGCTGGTAGAGAAGGCGGCGTAGCCAGCCCGGCCCATTCGCCAGCGCTGAAATTCCGGTCTAGAATAGGAAATCGGCTTCGTGTATGGAGCCGCCACCCCACATGGGGGCTGGAAATGGCGGGCGAGGGTGCTTGCCGGAAAGAGCGTTGGGTGCAGCGATGACGAAATGGTCGCCGAATTCGTGGAGGGCAAAGCCGATCAAGCAGGTCCCTGCTTATCCGGACCTTGCCGCGCTGAAGAACACGGAGGCCCAGCTCGCCACCTTTCCGCCGCTGGTTTTTGCCGGCGAGGCGCGCAAGCTGAAGAAGCAACTGGCCAGCGTTGCCGCCGGCGAGGCGTTCCTGCTCCAGGGCGGCGACTGCGCCGAGAGCTTTGCCGAACATGGCGCGGACAACATCCGCGACTTCTTCCGCGTCTTCCTGCAAATGTCGGTGGTGCTGACCTTCGCCGGTGCGCAGCCGGTGGTGAAGATCGGCCGCGTTGCGGGCCAGTTCGCCAAGCCACGCTCGTCCGACAACGAGACCAAGGGCGAGGTGACGCTGCCGAGCTATCGCGGCGACATCATCAATGGCATCGAATTCGACCTCAAGTCGCGCATTCCCGATCCTGCCCGCCAGGAAATGGCGTACCGTCAGTCGGCGGCAACGCTCAATCTTTTGCGCGCCTTCGCGCAGGGCGGCTACGCCAGCCTGGAGAATGTGCATCGCTGGATGCTCGGCTTCGTCTCCGACAGCCCGCAGGCCGAAAAATACGAGTCGCTTGCCAACCGCATCACCGAGACGATGGATTTCATGCGCGCGGTCGGCATCACCTCCGAAACCAATTTCGCGCTGCGCGAGACTGATTTCTATACCAGCCACGAGGCGCTGCTGCTCGGCTATGAGGAAGCGCTGACGCGTGTCGATTCGACCTCCGGCGACTGGTACGCGACGTCTGGCCACATGATCTGGATCGGTGACCGCACCCGCCAGCCCGACCATGCGCATGTCGAATATTGCCGCGGCATCAAGAACCCGCTCGGCCTGAAATGCGGCCCGTCGCTGACGCCGGACGGCTTGCTGGAACTGATCGACCTGCTCAACCCCGAGAACGAGCCAGGCAGGCTGACGCTGATCGCGCGCTTCGGTTCCGACAAGGTCGCCGAGCATCTGCCGAAGCTGGTGCGGGCGGTGCAGAAGGAAGGCCGTAGCGTCGTCTGGTCGTCAGACCCGATGCATGGCAACACGATCGAGGCGGCCGGCTACAAGACGCGGCCGTTCGACCGCATCCTGAAGGAGGTGCAGACGTTCTTCGAGGTGCACCGCGCCGAAGGCACGCATCCGGGCGGCATCCATGTCGAGATGACCGGCAAGAACGTGACTGAATGCACTGGCGGTGCCCGCGCCATCACCGCCGAGGAATTGCAGGACCGCTATCACACCCATTGCGACCCGCGCCTCAATGCCGACCAGGCCATCGAACTGGCGTTCCTGGTGTCGGACCTGCTCAAGAAAAGCCACCCGGTGCAACACAAGCAGGTCGCCAACGGCTGACCCCCGTCCAAAGCAGTTCACAGGAAAAGCGCTTCCTGCCGAAAAATCAGTCTTGCTTGTAGAGCAGCCAGCTCTTGCCGGCGCGGCCCGCCATCGTCGAATGCCTGGTCACGCGGTTACGTCCGCTGACCTTTGAGCGGTAAAGCGCCCGGTCTGCCTTGCTGTAGAGGTCTTCAGGGCCCTCGGCTTCGGATGCCATGCAGATGCCCATCGAGACGGTGACGGTGCCGTAATTCATGCCGGTCTGGCTGCTGGTGAAAGGCGACTGCTCGATCAGCGCGCGAATGCGTTCGGCGATTTCGTAGGTGGCGTCCTCGCTTGCGCCCTCGACGATCAGCGCGAATTCCTCGCCGCCGGTGCGGGCGACGAACATGTCGGCGCGAATGCTGGTCTGGAATATATCGGCGATGATCTGGAGGATCTTGTCGCCGACGGGATGGCCGTACCTGTCGTTGATGTCCTTGAACCGATCGATGTCGGCGAGGATCAATGCATTGAACAGGATGCCTTTGTTGCTGTTGTAGATCCTGGTGATTTCCTTGTCGAAGGCGCGACGGTTCCAGATTTGCGTCAGGGGGTCGGTGTCGGCCAGGCGCTTGTATTCCTCGAGCTTCGACTTGACGCTTTCCAGTTCCTCGGTCTTGTCGCTGAGCGTCGAGGCAACTTGCCGGCCATGATCGATCGTCGAATTGGTGGCGACCGCCATGGCGTTGACGATCTTCTGCAGAACATCCGGCGACAGCAGGCTGTTTCTGCCGAGTCCGCTCGACGTTTCGTTGAGGATCCTGCCGTATTTCTCGATGTGGCTGCGCTCGCTCCTCAGCAGCGAAGCGATGTCCTCAAGTTCATTGGCGATGACTTCCCTGGCGTGCTCGACGATGCCGGAGCCATGGTTCTGGGCAAAGAAGGCGCGTCCGATCTGGTCGATGTCGTCCTGTGTCGGTCGGCCGCTCAGCGACACGACGGCAAGGCTGAGCTCGCGATTGGATCCGCTCAAGGCCTCGTAGAAGATCTCGTAGTTGCGTGGCAGGCCGAGCACGCCGAGCTGGCGCATTGTGGCGAGGACAGTGCTCGCAATATCGGTGCTTCGTTCGCTCTGGGCGGCTGCCGGCTGCATGTTCTGTTCACTCTTCCCCGGGAACACGCTGCGACATTCGCAGGCATCCAATGTCGCCGACCTGGGGAACGCTGGCCATTCCAGTCCATCTTGCGAAGAAGGCGCGTCCCCACTCACGACTTTCGCTTGCGAGGATCATAGATGCAGCAGCGCTAAAGTTTCCTTAATCCGCTGAATCCGGCCTGTTTTTCGCTGATTCCGGCTGGACAGGCCTTTCATCTGTGAACAAACAATTCCCGAGCGTGCCAAATGCATGTCGCATTTTCTTGCGCGCAGCCATCGAAAAGCTGGGATCCTCTCAGCAGCGATTTCTTTTGGGATGGTGCGATGAGTGAAAATCATACGGGATCGTGTCTATGCGGAGCGGTTCGCTTCAGGACACGAGGGCCGTTGCGCGGCGTCATCTATTGCCATTGCTCGCAATGTCGCAAGCAGAGTGGACATTTCTACGCCGCAACCAATGTCCCGGACGCCAATATCGATATCGACGGCGCCGACAACATCACCTGGTATGAGGCGTCCGCCTTCGCCGGGCGCGGTTTTTGCAAGACATGCGGATCGCTGCTTTTCTGGAAACCGCGGGACAACGCCTATGTTTCGGTTCTGGCGGGATCGTTCGATGAACCGACAGGCCTCGAGGGCCAATGCCACATTTTCGTGGGTGACAAGGGCGATTATTATTCGATCGACGACGCGCTGCCTCAATTCGAGAAGTCGACCCCATCGGTGAAGGTCGCCGACGAATGAATTTTGGGCGAGCCAGCTTATTCCATTGATCGGGCCATTGCTTTATCCCGTGCCGGTGATTCGCAAAGGGGTTTGGCATGCAGCGGCTGATCGACGCTTATTTCAACTCGCTGCGGGCGTTCCGCAAGCTGGCCGTAACTGAAAAAGCTTTCCAGCAGGAGCTGGCGCTGCTCGCCCTTGCCCTTCCGATCGGCTGGTTCGTTTCGGTGTCGTGGCGCGGCTACGCGCTGCTGATCGGCGCGGTGCTGCTCCTGATCATGGTCGAGGTGCTGAACACGGGCATCGAAGCGGCCTGCGATGCCTTTAGCCGCGAATTCAATGTCGACATCCAGCTGGCCAAAGACTGCGGTTCGCTGGCGGTACTGATCTCCGTGGCGCTCGTTGCCGGCGTCTGGGGCATCGCGATCATCGAGCGTATCGTCGGGCTGCCGATCTGAGCTTTCGACCGCCGGCCGACCATCAGTTTTCCCTGGCGCGTTCCTTTCGGGCGAAATGGCGGGCGATGAGCCAGGCGAGTACGGCCACGGCCAAGCCGATAGCCAGGCCCACCAATATCCGCTCATGGCGAAGCAGCGCCTGGCCGATGAAATGCTCGGCGCCCAACCCGAAGACATAGCCGATGGTGCTGAACAGCACCGCCCAGACTGCCGAGGAAATGGCGTTCAAGACGATGAAGCGGGGTGCGGCGATGTTCGACAGGCCGGCCGCGATGCCACCGACCAGGCGCATGCCATAGACGTAGCGGTTCGACAGCACGAAGATGTTGGGATGGGTGTTGAGCAGACGATAGGCGCGGCGGAAGCCGGGCCGCTTGCGCAACCCGACGACATAGCGATGGTCCGCGAAACTTCTCCCCAGGATGAAGAAGCAGGTGTCGCCGGCGAAGGCCCCAAGCGCTGCCACGACGACAGTCTGCCAGAGGACGAAGATATGCTGGTGGGCGAAGAAGCCGCCGAGTATGGCGGCACTCTCGCCCTCGGCGACACAGCCCAGAAAAACGGCGATCAGCCCGTATTGTTCGATGAAATGATGGATCGCGTCGCTCATGACGTCGATTGCTGCGACAGCCTGTCGTCGATCCGCTTGACCAGTGCGGCCAACCGCATGATCTCGTCGCGCATGCCGATGATCTGGCCGTGGCGCATTTCGTCCAGCTTTTCATGCAGCGCCATGATCTCGATCTCGGCCTTCAGATTGACCTCGTAGTCGTGGGCGGCATCGATGCGGTCGCGCTCGGTCTGGCGGTTCTGCGCCATCATGATCACCGGCGCCTGCAGCGCCGCGACCATGGACAGGACGAGATTGAGGAAGATGAACGGGTAGGGGTCGAAGGCGTCGCGCGCCAGAAGCCAGGCATTGGCTGATGTCCAGACGATCAGGAAGGCAATGAAGCCAAGGATGAACGACCAGGAACCGCCGATGCGGGCGATGCTATCGGCAAGGCGGTCGCCAAAGGTCTGGTGGAAGGCGACGGCCTTGTTGGTGTCCCTGGAGATCGTTGTGCGCTCGAGCGTCGACTGCAGCACCCGGTTCTCCAGGGCACTGAGACCGTCCGGCTTTCGTCTCAGCCAGCGGTTCGCCAGATCGTCGATTGTCTTGTTCATGGCCGTCTCCAAGGGCTTGGCTGGCGATAGAGGTAGAGGCTGCCGGGCCGCGCGGGAAGTGCTAGATTTGATGGGAACCGGAGGGACTTATGGTCGACTTCAAGAAAATTCGCGCTCGCGCCGCAAAGCGCAAGGGCGGCGAGGAGGAACTGGTCTCGCTGCTCGGGCCGATTCCCGACAACGCCGCCGTGGCCGACATCGGCGATGACCGTATCCTGTCGACGATGGCCGAGCGCGTCTTCGCCGCTGGTTTCGTCTGGCGCGTCATCGAGCAGAAATGGCCCGGATTCGAAGAGGCGTTCCTGCGCTTCGAGCCGAAGCGGTTGCTGTTCCAGCCTGACGATTTCTGGCATGAACTGGCATCCGACCAGCGCATCGTGCGCAATCCGCAGAAGATCAAATCCGTTCGCGACAACGCTGCCTTCGTCGAGCGCGTGTCAAAAGAGCATGGCGGCTTCGGCACATTCCTCGCCGAGTGGCCCGCCGACGACCAGGTCGGGCTGATGGCCTATCTCGGCAAGCATGGCAGCCGGCTCGGCGGCAATACCGGCCAGTATTTCCTGCGCTGGCTGGGTTGGGACGCCTTCGTCATTTCGGCCGACATGGCGGCCGCCCTTCGCGATGCCGGGCTCGATATCGCCGAAAGCCCGACGTCGAAGAAGGATCTCGACAAGATCCAGGCCCAGGTCAACCGTTGGGTTGCGGATACCGGCCTGCCGCGCCGGCACATTTCGCGCATCCTGGCGATGTCGATCGGGGAGAACCATTCGCCGCAGGCGCTGCGCGACTATATGGGCAACGACTGATGTCGAAATTGGCCCAAGCAAACGCCATTGCGGGGCGAATTTTGCCGCGCTAAGTCAGCAGCATGACCAAGAAGCCCGACATACTGCGCATCGCCGTTGCCCAGCTCAATCCGACAGTCGGCGACGTTGCCGGCAATCTCGCCAAGGCCCGCGAGGCGAGGGCGGATGCCGCGCGTCAAGGCGCCGATCTCGTGCTCTACACCGAGCTTTTCCTCGCCGGCTATCCGCCTGAGGATCTGGTGCTGAAGCCGGCCTTCCTGAAGGCCTGCGAGCGGGCCGCGCAGGAGATTGCCGCCGACACCGCCGATGGCGGTCCCGGCGTCATCATCGGCACGCCGCTGAAGCGCAAGACCGGCACCCACAACTCGATCGTCTTCGCCGATGGCGGCAAGATCATCACCGAGCGCTATAAGGTCGATCTGCCGAATTATGGCGAGTTCGACGAGAAGCGCGTCTTCCAGGCCGGACCGGAGATCCAGGGGCCCGTCAATTTCCGCGGCGTGCGTCTGGGAATCCCGATCTGCGAGGACATCTGGGGCGACATCGGCGTCTGCGAGACGCTGGCCGAGAGCGGCGCGGAAATCCTGCTGGTGCCGAACGGCTCGCCCTATTACCGCGCCAAGATCGATGTGCGCCACCAGGTCGTCATCCGCCAGGTTATCGAATGCGGGCTGCCGATGATCTATGCAAACCAGCTCGGCGGCCAGGACGAGCTGATCTTCGACGGCGCGTCGTTTGCCATAGGTGCCGACAAGCGGCTTGCTTTCCAGATGAGCCAGTTCGAGGAGGCGGTCGACATCACCACCTGGAGGAGACAAGGCGAAAACTGGGTCTGTTCGGAAGGACCGATGTCGAAGATCCCCGAACGGGAGGAGGCCGACTACCGCGCCTGCATGCTGGGCTTGCGCGACTACGTCAACAAGAACGGTTTCAAGAACGTCGTGCTCGGCCTGTCGGGCGGCATCGATTCGGCCATCTGCGCGGCCCTTGCCGTCGATGCGCTGGGCGAGGAGCGGCTGCGCGCGGTGATGATGCCTTACCGCTATACGTCGAAGGATTCGCTTAAGGATGCTGAAGACTGTGCCCGCGCACTCGGCTGCCGCTATGACATCGTGCCGATCTTCGAGCCGGTCGAAGGTTTCCTTCATGCGCTGACGCAGCTTTTCGAAGGCACCAAGGAAGGCATCACCGAGGAGAACTTGCAGAGCCGCGCGCGCGGCACCATCCTGATGGCGATTTCCAACAAATTCGGCTCGATGGTGGTTACGACAGGCAATAAGAGCGAGATGTCGGTCGGCTATGCCACGCTCTATGGCGACATGAATGGGGGCTTCAATCCGATCAAGGACCTGTACAAGATGCAGGTCTATGCACTGTCGCGCTGGCGCAACAGCCACGTGCCGCCGGGCGCGCTCGGACCGTCGGGCGAGGTGATCCCGAAGAACATCATCGACAAGGCGCCGTCGGCGGAACTGCGCGAGAACCAGACCGATCAGGATTCGCTGCCGCCCTATCCGGTGCTGGACGACATCCTCGAATGCCTGGTCGAGAACGAGATGGGCGTCGACGACATCGTCGCGCGCGGCCATGACCGGGCGACGGTGACGCGCATCGAGCACCTGCTCTACGTCGCCGAATACAAGCGCCGGCAGGCGGCGCCCGGGGTGAAGATCACCAGGAAGAATTTCGGCCGCGACCGTCGCTATCCCATCACCAACCGGTTCAGGGATCGCGGCTAGACACCGTACCGACCGAAAATTCGCGTCATGCCGCAGGCGAGGGGTAGCGATGCCCGAGTGTGAAATCAGCTTCGACCTGTCACGGATCGACTTCAGGGCGACATCCGACCTGTTGATGGCAAGCTATTGGGGCGGCGGGCGCAGTGACGAGACCCACCGCCGCGCCTTCGCGAATTCGCTCTGCGTCGGCGCTTATGTCGAAGGCAAACAGGTCGGCTTCGGCCGGGCGATCACCGACCGCACGGTGTTCGCCTATCTGGCCGATATCATCGTCTGGCCGCAGCATCGCGGGCAGGGCATCGGCTCGCGGCTGGTGCAGGCACTGATCGATCACCCCGAGCTCCGCACCGTTTCGCACTGGAGCCTATCGACCAGCGACGCGCATGGGGTTTATGAAAGACTGGGATTCAAGGCATCGACCGATGGCCGGTACATGCGCCTCGATCGTAAGCCGATCCGCTGACCAAGCGCCTTTGCCGTTGTTGCAAATTTATCCCAGTGCTTGGACCAGATGCCGTTTTTGGTGACCGCCAGCCTTGGCGATGCGATGAGGCATCTCTATAAGGGCCTCTCCGCGATTCCCTTTAGGGAGGACCGAATGCCAGGATTTGACATCGTTATGCGAGGCCGCGAAGCCTAGGTCCCGACCGGCGCGCCGCAGGGTTTTCACCCTCGGAACGGAGCCGGATCGAGAACAGGCCTTTGCCGATGCCGGTCGCCGCCTTCGGGCAAGTGGCCATTCATAACCGAACCTCCGCATTCCCGGGCATTGAGCCCCTTGCGCGGTTTTTTCAATTTTCGACCTTACCGGGATCGGGCTTTTTGCGCCCGAATGACATCATGGCTCGTTTTCGAATCGATTTGCGCGCAAGCGCCTTTCGCAGCGTTCTTGGCTTTACTTTCACCCACTGGCGGCGCCAGCCCTGGCGGCTTTCGCTGATCATGGCTGGTTTCCTGCTGTCGACGCTGGCCGATGTGCTGACGCCGCTCTATTCCGGCCGGCTGGTCGATGCCGTCGCCAGCAGCGCCGGCGCCGACGAGATCGCCTGGAATGCCGCGATGACCGCGTTTTCCATGCTGATGGCGTTGGCGCTGGCGGGTGTCGTCCTGCGCAATTTGGCCTTCATGGGGATCGTCGAACTGACGCTGAAGATGATGGCCGACATCGCCGCCGCCGCCTTCCACCGTGTCCAGCGCTTTTCCACCGACTGGCACGCCAACAGCTTCGCCGGATCGACCGTGCGCAAGGTGACGCGCGGCATGTGGGCGTTGGACCTGCTCAACGACACGATCCTGATCGCGCTGCTGCCGTCGATCGTCATGCTCGTCGGCTCGACGCTGCTGCTGGGCTGGTTCTGGCCGCTGATGGGAGCGGTTGTCGCCGCCGGCTCGGTGCTGTTCATCGCTGTCACGGCGATGCTGTCGCTTGGTTATGTCGCGCCGGCGGCCAGGCTCGCCAACACCTGGGACACGCGCCTTGGCGGCTCGCTGGCCGACGCGGTGAGCTGCAACGCCGTGGTCAAGGGGTTTGGCGCCGAGGAGCGCGAGGAGAACCGGCTTGCGAAGGTCGTCGCCAAATGGCGTGCCCGCACGCGGCGCACCTGGGTGCGCGGCACCATCAACGGTACCACGCAAGGGGTGCTGCTGCTGGTGATGAGAGCGGCGGTCATCGGCCTGGCGCTGATGCTGTGGTCGTGGGGGCAGGCAACGGCCGGCGACGTCGCCTTCGTGCTGACTTCTTTCTTCGTCCTGCAAGGCTATCTCAGGGATATCGGAACGCATATCCGCAACCTGCAGCGCTCGATCAACGACATGGAGGAACTGGTCGATTTCCAGTCCGAACCGCTCGGCATCGAGGATCGGCCCGGCGCCGGACCGATCCGCATCACGCAAGGGGGCATCGCCTTCGACGACGTCACCTTCCATTATGGCAGTCACCGTTCGCCGCTCTATCGCGATTTCTCGGTCGATATCGCGCCGGGCGAGCGGGTCGGGCTGGTCGGCCATTCCGGGTCGGGCAAGACGACTTTCGTCAAGCTGATCCAGAGGCTCTATGACGTGAACGCCGGCCGGATCCTGATCGACGGCCAGGACATTTCGGAGGTGACGCAGGCGTCGCTGCGCGCGCAGATCGCCATCGTGCAGCAGGAGCCGATCCTGTTCCACCGCTCGCTGGCCGAAAACATCGCCTATGCCCGGCCTGGCGCCACGCAGGCCGAGATCGAGCACGCCGCGAAGCTGGCGAGCGCGCACGACTTCATCGCCAACCTGCCGAAGGGCTACGGCACGCTCGTCGGCGAGCGCGGCGTGAAGCTGTCGGGCGGCGAGCGCCAGCGCGTGGCGATCGCGCGCGCGTTCCTCGCCGATGCGCGCATCCTGATCCTGGACGAGGCGACGTCGAGCCTCGATTCAGAATCGGAGGTGCTGATCCAGCAGGCGATGGAGCGGCTGATGGTCGGCCGCACCACGCTGGTCATCGCGCACCGGCTTTCGACGGTGCGGGCGCTCGACAGGCTGTTGGTCTTCGATCGCGGCAAGATCGCCGAGGAAGGCTCGCATGACGCGCTGATCCGGCTGCCGGGCGGCATCTACCGCCGCCTGTTCGAGCGCCAGGCGCTCGAATTGACCAAGGGACTTGTCACCTGATCGGGGATGGCCTCCGGCTCTGGCCCGGAGGCCATCCCATCAGGCGCCGGCGGCTTGACGGGCGGGCGGCGCGGGACATGTGATCGCGGGCGGAGCCGCGTCCGCCAAGTCTTTTCATTGCTTGCGCCATGTTCTATGTCTGCGGCACGGCACGGGGGCGCGTCTTGTCAATCACAAAAGCATCCGGTACGCCCCGCTCATGACAGTTACCGTTCGTTTCGCCCCTTCACCGACAGGCCGCATCCATATCGGCAATGCGCGCACCGCCCTGTTCAACTGGCTGTTCGCCATGAACCATAAGGGGCGCTTCATCCAGCGCTTCGACGACACCGATGTCGCGCGCTCGAAGCAGGAATTTTCCGACGCCATCCTTTACGACCTGCATTGGCTTGGCATCTTTCCCGACACCACCGAATACCAGTCGCGTCGCTTCGAGATCTATGACGCGGCGGTCGAGCGGCTGAAGGCGGCGGGCGTTCTCTATGCCTGCTATGAAACACCGGAGGAGCTCGACCTCAGGCGCAAGGTGCGCCGTACGCGCGGCCTGCCGCCGGTCTATGGCCGCGAAGCGCTGACGCTGACGTCGGAACAGATCGCCGAATATCAGGCCGATGGCCGCCGGCCGCACTGGCGCTTCCTGCTGCCCAATTTCACCGGCGATCCGCAGCAGCCGGAGCGCACCGAAATCCATTGGAACGACCTGGTGCGCGGGCAGGAAACCGTCGATCTCGCCTCGCTGTCGGACCCGGTGCTGGTGCGCGAGGACGGCACCTATCTCTATACGCTGCCATCCGTCGTCGACGATATCGAGATGGGCGTCAGCCATGTCATCCGCGGCGACGACCACGTCACCAACACCGGCGTGCAGATCGCGCTGTTCCGGGCGCTGGGTGCCGAGCCGCCGGAATTCGGCCACCACAATCTGCTGACCACCGTTTCGGGCGAGGGGCTGTCGAAGCGCACCGGCGCACTCTCCATCGAAAGCCTGCGCGAGGACGGCATCGAGCCGATGGCGGTCGCATCGCTGGCCGTGCTCGTCGGCACGTCGGAGAATGTCGCCGCCGCGCACGACCTGGCCGAACTCGCCAGCCGTTTCGACCCGGCTGCGACTTCGAAGTCGGCGGCAAAGTTCGACCCGGACGAGCTTTTCGTGCTCAACCGGACGCTGCTGCACCAAATGCCGTTCTCCGAAGCGCAGAATCGGCTGGTGGTGCTCGGCATATCGGGCGAGCAGGCGGAACCGTTCTGGCTGGCTGTGCGCGGTAATCTCGACAGGCTGGCCGATGCTGTCGGCTGGTGGCGCATCCTGCGCGAAGGGCCGCAGGAGAAGCCGGAATTTTCCGACGCCGATCGAGATTTTCTTCACCAGGCCATCGATCTGCTGCCCGAGGAGCCTTGGAACGGGACCGTCTGGAAGGACTGGACGGCCAAGATCAGGGAAGCGACCGGCCGCAAGGGCAAGGCGCTGTTCATGCCGCTGAGGCTCGCCCTTACCGGACTGACTTCGGGACCGGAGCTTGCAGATCTATTGCCGCTGATGGGTCGGGAAGGAACGTTGGCCCGACGACCCTGACCTTCCGCTGTTCCGGCGGCAGCGTCGAGACCGGCGATGCGACCGGTTTGACCGCAAGCCGCTTGATGGCGTCGCGGTCCAGCCCGCCTGCGGCGTTTGCCAGCGTCTCGGGATCGGCACCTGGATCGGGTTTGGAGGCAGGCACCGGAATGAACGGGGCGCCCTCCGTTTGCGGCCGCGACTGTTGCTGGCTTGGCGGATTGCCGCCGATGATCTGGAAGTTCTGCGCGGCGTTGCAGCCGCAGGCCGGCGGCCGCGACAGGTTGGGCTGCTTGTAAAGATAGGCCGTCGGCAGTTCGCTGTAGGGTCGGCCGGTGACCGACGATGTCATGTCGGCTGAATCGTCGCCCATGCCGCGCGAATAGAAGACCTGGATCTCGGTGCCGGGACAGCTCGATTCGCAGTTCTTCTGGTCGCGCTCGAAATCGCCGACCGAGGCGGCATTCGACATCGGAAAGAAGTAGCCGTCGCAGGTGCGCACGCAGGTGGTACGGAACTCGCCGCCGACGCCCGGAAAATCCGGTATGCCGGACCGGCCCGGCACGCGGCGGATATTGCGCTCCTCGTCGGGATCGTCAGACTGGTCGAGCGTATCGAGCCGGCGTGTGTCGCCGCCGAACAGCTGGTCGAACAGATTGCCGTTGCCTTGTTCCCGTTTCGCTTCGCGCAAGAGTTCGCGGCGGGGCGCCACCGCGTCCTCGCGGCAGCCATTGGTGTCGAGCGCGGCCAGGATGCGTGCGCGATCGCGCCGCGAACCGCCGCCGGCGAGGCGGGCGCGCTTGGCCTGCAAGCTATCGAGATTGGCGTTCATGCGCTCGATGGTGGCGTTGAACCCAGCGCATTGGCTGACATTGCGGCTGAATAGAGAGAAGCCGCAGCCGGCGCTGCTGGACTGGCCGCGCGCCTTTGAAATCTGCTCGCGTTGCCGGTCGATCGCGGCGTCATATTTCCGGATCAGGGCCGGACCGCCACTGCCGCGCGAGGTCGCGGCAAGATCGGTCTCGAGCTGGCGGCAGACACGCGAGGCGGCCTGCGGCTCGGAGACGGCGGCGCCCGAAAGCAGCAGGCCAAGCAGCACGGCGAGATGCGCCTGCTTCCACCCTTTGCCCATCATCCGCCGAAACCCTGCTTGGTTGTTCGCCGCACGCTACGTGCTCGTGGTTAAACCGCAGTTTACCCCCGAATTGGTGTTCAGCCCAGATCGACGACAGCTTGCGCCTTGTGGGCGGCCTCGACCACCGCCAGCGCTGTCATGTTGACGACGCCGCGCGAAGTCACCGAGGGCGTCAGGATATGCGCCGGCTTGTCGGTGCCGAGCAGGATCGGGCCGACATGCAGGGCATCCATCATGGTCCTGAGCGCTGTCAGCGTGATGTTGGCGGAATCGAGGTTGGGGAACACCAGGAGATTGGCTTCGCCCTTCAGACGCGAATGCGGATAGACGCGCTGGCGCAGATGTTCCGACAGCGCGGAATCGGCATGCATCTCGCCGTCGCATTGCAGCTCGGGCGCGATGCGCGCCAGGATCGCCGCCGCCTGCCGCATCTTGAGCGCACTCGGCGAATCGCGCGAGCCGAAATCCGAATGCGACAGCAGCGCCGCCTTGGGCTCGATGCCGAAGCGCTGGATCTCCTCGGCCGCCAGCACGGTCATTTCGGCGATCTCGTCGGCGGTGGGGTCGACAGAAACATGGGTGTCGGTCAGGAAGATGATGCCGCGTTGCGAGATCAGCATGGACAGCGTCGACAGATCCCGGTCCTTGATGCCGGTTCGTGGCCCGATGATCAGCGTGACGTTGCGCAGGTGCCGCTCGAAACGCCCTTCGAGGCCGCAGACCATGGCGTCGGCGTCGCCGCGCTTCAATGCGAGGGCCGCGATCACCGTGTTGTCGGTGCGCACCATGGTGCGCGCGGCCTCCGTCGTCACGCCGCGCCGGCCGGCCAGCTCGATCAGGAGGTCGACGTAATGGCGGTAGCGCGGATCGTCCTCCGGGTTGATCAGGCCGAAGTCGACGCCGGGCTTGATGCGCAGTCCGTAGCGCTTCAATCGCACCTCGATGACGTGCGGACGGCCGATCAGGATCGGCTCGGCGATGCCTTCCTCCAAAACCACCTGCGCGGCGCGCAGCACGCGCTCGTCCTCGCCGTCGGCATAGATGACGCGCTTGGCGCTCGACGCCTTGGCCGACGAGAACACCGGCTTCATCACCAGGCCGGAGCGGAAGACGAAGCGGTTGAGCTTGTCGATATAGGCGGAGAAGTCGCTGATCGGCCTTGTCGCGACACCGGTGTCGCAGGCCGCCTTGGCGACGGCCGGGGCGATGCGCAGGATGAGCCGCGGATCGAAGGGCGAGGGGATCAGGAATTCGGGTCCGAACACCGGCGTCTCGCCGGAATAGGCGCGCGCGGCGACATCCGAAGGTTCTTCGCGGGCAAGGGCGGCGATGGCCCGCACCGCGGCCATCTTCATCTCCTCATTGATGGCGCTGGCGCCACAGTCCAGCGCGCCGCGGAAGATGTAAGGAAAACACAGTACGTTGTTGACCTGATTTGGAAAATCGGACCGGCCCGTGCAGATCATCGCGTCGGGGCGCGCCGCCCGCGCCACTTCCGGCATGATTTCCGGATTGGGATTGGCCAGCGCCAGGATCAAAGGCTTCGGCGCCATGTGCTGGAGCAATTCCGGTTTCAGCACGCCGGCGGCCGAAAGCCCGAGGAACACGTCGGCGCCCGATATGACGTCGGCCAGCGTGCGTGCCTCCGTGTCCTTCACATAAGGATCTTTCCAGCGGTCCATCTCGTCGGTGCGGCCCTTGTAGGCAACGCCGAACCGGTCGGTGACCCAGATGTTCTCGACCTTGGCGCCGAGCGAGACCAGCAGGTTGAGGCAGGCCAATGCCGCCGCGCCGGCGCCCGAAGTGACGATCTTGATGTCGGCAATGGTTTTGCCGGCGAATTCCAGGCCGTTGAGCACTGCGGCGGCGACGATGATGGCGGTGCCGTGCTGGTCGTCATGGAAAACCGGTATGCCCATCCGGGCCTTCAGTCGCTCTTCGACCTCGAAGCATTCCGGCGCCTTAATGTCCTCGAGGTTGATGCCGCCGAAGGTCGGTTCCAGCGCCGCCACCGTTTCGACCATGCGCTCGATCTCGGGCGCGTCGATCTCGATGTCGAAGACGTCGATGCCGGCGAATTTCTTGAACAGGACCGCCTTGCCTTCCATGACCGGCTTGGAAGCGAGCGGGCCGATATTGCCCAGGCCGAGCACGGCCGAGCCGTTGGAAACGACGCCGACCAGATTGGCGCGCGCCGTGTAGTCGGCCGCGGTCGCCGGATCGTCGCGGATTTCGAGGCAAGGGGCCGCCACGCCGGGCGAATAGGCGAGCGCCAGGTCGCGCTGGTTGCCAAGCGGCTTGGTGGCCTGGATTTCGAGCTTGCCCGGCGTCGGGTGCTTGTGGAAGTAGAGCGCGGCTTCGTCGAGGTCCGAACGTGCCGTTTTCTTGCTCTCGCCGTTCATTCCGGGCCTCCCTGCGATCCTGCGTGCCGCCTTCTTAGCATGCGGCCGAGATTTTTCGCGACGCCAAATGACGCAATCGCCATTCACATCGACGAAGCCGGGATAAGCGATCTATTTCAACGGTTTGAGCGGAATTTCTTCGGCGCCGGCGCTACCGGGTCTCAGAAGGCGCTGACATAGAGGCCGCCGTCCACCGGTATGTTCTGGCCGGTCAGGTAGCCGGCATGGACCGAGCACAGGAAGGCACAGATCTGGCCGAACTCCTCCGGCGTGCCGAGCCGCTTGGCCGGCACGTCGGCACTGATGCGCGCCTTGCGGGCGGCTGCCGCGGTCGGGTCTTCAACGCTGCCGGCCTCGTGCGGACCGCGCAGCCGGTCGGTATCCAGCTTGCCGGGCAGCAGGCTGTTGATGGTCACGTTGCGGTCGATCACCGTGCGCGCCACGCCGGCAAGAAAGGAGGTCAGGCCGGCGCGCGCGCCGGACGACAGATCAAGGCCGGGGATGGGGACATAGACCGATAGCGAAGTGATGTTGACGATGCGGCCAAAACCGCGCACGGCCATGCCGTCGATCACCGCCTGCACCAGCTCGATCGGCGTCACCATGTTCTGGGTCACGCCTTCGAGGATTTTTGCGCGATCGAGTTCGCGGAAATCGCGGAGCGGCGGGCCGCCATTGTTGTTGACGAGGATGTCGGGTTGGGGACAGGCGGCGAGAAGCGCCTTCTGCACCTCGGGCTTCGATACGTCGCCGACGACTTCCGTGACTGTCACGCCGTAACGCTCGCGCAGCTCCGCAGCGGTTTTGGCCACCAGCTCGGCGTTGCGCCCGTTGACGACAATGTCACAGCCGGCCTCGGCCAGAGCCATGGCGCAGCCTTTTCCGAGCCCTTTGCTCGAAGCGCAGACGATGGCCTTCTTTCCGCGGATACCGAGATCCATGACGATTTCTCCTGTGATTCGCCGGCAGGCTAGCTCTTGGGCTGGACCAATCGCAACCGTCATACGGTTGTTGCATGAATCGGGGCATAGGCTCGCGAAAGCAACGGTGAATTCGCGATGTCCGGCCAAGAGCCCCGCACGTTCCGCAGCATGTTCATCTCCGACGTCCATCTCGGGTCGAAGGCGGCAAAGGCCGATTTCCTGATCGATTTCCTTAGACATCATGATGCCGACATCATTTATCTCGTCGGCGATATCGTCGATGGGTGGCGCCTGAGACGCAGCTGGCACTGGCCGCAGAGCCACAATGACGTCGTGCAGAAATTGCTGCGCAAGGCGCGCAAGGGCGCCACCATCACCTACATCGCCGGCAACCACGACGAATTCGCCCGCCAGTTCCAGGGCGTGCATTTCGGCGGCATCGTCGTAGCCGACCGCGCCATTCACGAAACCGCCGACGGCAGGCGGCTGCTCGTTATTCATGGCGACCAGTTCGACACGGTCGTGCACAATCAGCGCTGGCTCGCCTATCTCGGCGACCACGCCTACGACGCCGCCATGCAGGTCAACCGTGTGATCACCCGGCTGCGCCAGCTGCTCGGCCTGCCTTACTGGTCGTTTTCGTCCTGGGCCAAGGTCAAGGTCAAGAAGGCGGTGAACTTCATCGGCTCGTTCCAGATGGTACTCAGCGACGAGGCGCGGCGCTCGCATGTCGACGGCGTCATATGCGGCCATATCCATCATGCCGCGATCGAAAGCTATGGCGACGTCCAGTACATCAACACCGGCGACTGGGTGGAAAGCTGCACGGCGGTGGTCGAACATTTCGACGGCCGGATGGAAATCCTGACCTGGGCGCATGTCTTGCCCGAGGCGCCGGACGAACCCTTCATCCCGATGCTGATCGAGGACCGGGTGGTGCAGGCCGCCTGACTGCCGGTGCCAGGCACAGATTCCGGTGTTAATCGATTAGGCCAATCGGTTTCGTCCGGTTTTTCCTCATGTTAAGGGTCAATCCACACTGCTCGCCGTTCGTGGACGGCAGCGTTATTGGATCGATTCATGCCGCTGCCGCCGCTTTCACCCGAACAGCTCGTCAAACCACGCCATTTCGAACTGCGCATGAGCCTGATCTTCGCGACATTGTTCGTGTCGCAGGGCACGCATCTGCCTTACTTCCCGCTGTGGCTGCAGGCGAAAGGTTTTCACGCCGAGCAGATCGCCGTCATCCTGGCGGCTCCGATGTTCCTGCGCGTCGTGACGACGCCGCTGCTCACCGCGCTCGCGGACCGGGCGAGGGACCGCGCCGACGTCTATATCGCGCTCGTCGCGGCATCGATGATCATTTCCGCCGGCTATTTTCTGCCGGCCTCCTACGCCGTCGTGCTTGCGGTGTCGCTGGCGCTGACGATCGTATGGACGCCGCATTCGCCGATGGCCGATTCGCTCGCGCTTTCGGGCGTGCGCCGCTTCGGTTCCAACTACACCAGCATGCGCAAGTGGGGTTCGATTTCCTATCTCTGCGCCAACGTGGCCGGTGGTTTCATCCTGACCGCGGCAGGTGCGCAAGCGGTTCCGGCGATCATTTTCGCGGCACTGGGTGCCGCGCTCTTTGCCGCGCTGCTTGCGCCGCGCCTTGGGCGGCCGCGCCTTGCCTCACCGCTTTCGGCCGCGGAGATCCAGCATTCGGCGCCGAGCCTCTTCAATGCCTATTTCGTCTATTTCACCCTCGGTGTCGGCATCCTCACCGCCAGCCACGCCTTCCTGTACGGCTTCGTGTCGATCTACTGGAAGTCGATCGGCATCGGCGACACCGTCGTCGGGCTTCTGTGGGCGTGGGGCGTGGTGGCCGAAGTCTGCATGTTCGTGTTTTTCAACCGCATATTCGCCTCCGTGTCGGTCGTCAGGGTGATGGTGATTGCCGGCATCGGCGCGGTCGTGCGCTGGATCGCCTTTCCGCTGATCTGGCCGCTTGGCCTCGGCGTCGCCGGGTTTTTCGGCGTCCAGACCCTGCATTCGGTGTCGGTGGCCATGGTGCTGATCGGCCTGCAGAAAATGATCGGCGAAACGGTCTCGGAAGAGCGCACGGGTGCCGCACAAGGCATCGCCTATTTTTTCAACGGCTTCTTCATGGCGGCGGTGACGCTCGCCTCCGGCCCGCTCTACGACGGTTTTGGGGTCGACGGCTTCCTGGCCATGATCCCGATCGCGA
This sequence comes from Mesorhizobium sp. B2-1-1, assembly GCF_006442975.2. Taxonomy (NCBI): domain Bacteria; kingdom Pseudomonadati; phylum Pseudomonadota; class Alphaproteobacteria; order Hyphomicrobiales; family Phyllobacteriaceae; genus Mesorhizobium; species Mesorhizobium sp. B2-1-1. The sequence goes on from NZ_CP083954.1 coordinate 3,491,594, forward strand.
TCATCGGCCTGGTGCTGGTCGGGCTCGCGGCGCGCTCAGCCCCAAAGCGCCGGATCGGGCGGTGAAACCAGTGATCCCTCGTAGGCGAGGCCGGGCACACGATCCCGCGCAAGCAGCAGCGGTCCGTCGAGGTCGACGAAGTCGGCATCCTGGGCGAGCAGCACCGCCGGCGCCATCGCCAGCGACGTGCCGACCATGCAGCCGACCATGACGCCGAAACCCAGTTCGCGGGCGCGGTCGCGCAGCACGAGCGCCGCCGTCAGCCCGCCCGACTTGTCGAGCTTGATGTTGACGGCATCGTAGAGACCGGCGAGCGCGGCCAGATCCCCCGCCTCATGCACGCTCTCGTCCGCGCAGATCGGCACCTGATGGGCGATGTGGCGCAGGATGCCGTCATGGCCCGCCGGCAGCGGCTGTTCGATAAGCGCGATGCCTTGCTCGGCGGCAAAGGCGAGGTTCGCGGCGATGGTATCATCGTTCCAGCCCTCGTTGGCGTCGAGGATGATGCGGCTGTCGGGCGCGGCCTGCCGGACGGCGCGGATGCGCGCGATGTCGTTGTCGCCGCCGATCTTGACCTTGAGCAGCGGCCGCGCCGCATTGGCACGGGCCTGCGCCGCCATCGCCTCGGGTTCGCCCAGCGACAGCGTGTAGGCCGTCTCGAGCTGATGCAAAGGAGCCGGCCAGACTACGTCCGCCACCGCCTTGCCGCTGATCTTGGCTTCCAGGTCCCACAAGGCGCAGTCGATGGCGTTTCGCGCCGCGCCTGCCGGCATGGCGCCGAGCAGGGCTGTCCGGTCGATGCCAGCGGAGATTTGCCCGCGCATGGCCTCTATCGCGGCGCGAACCCCGTCCATGGTCTCGCCATAGCGTTTGTACGGCACGCATTCGCCACGACCCGTGTAATCGCCTTCGCTGATCGTGCAGGTGATCACTTCGGCTTCGGTCTTCGAACCACGCGAAATGGTGAAGGTGCCGGCGATCGGAAAACGCTCGGCCTCGACCGAAATGACACGCGCCATAATTTTCTGCTCCGGCTGTGCGAGAAGGGTCGTCGGCAAATCGACAAGGCCGGACCCGTCAGGCTAAACAGGACGCCATGTTGACCATCGGCAAGCGCGACGCAAGCGGCAAGACCGCCTCGGAGGCTGACCACGAACCGCGCGTGTCGGTCGGTGAGGAAGCAGGCGTTCTCGGCTGCGCCTTCTCGGGAATCTGGACGACGCGCACCGTGGCCGCGATCGACGCAGAGATGCGCAAAATTGAGAAACGGAGCGGTTTCAAGACCTTGGCGCTCGATCTTTCGCACATCGAGAAGATCGACACCGCCGGCGCGTGGCTGATCGACCGCCTGGTCAGCGCTTTCGAGAAGAAAGGTGTCGAGGTCAGGCTGCAGGGCCAGAGCGACGTCGCCTCGATCCTGCTCGGCGCGGTCGGCGATGCGGTGCGGCGCGAGCCCGAATCGGGGCCGGTCGGGCCGCCCAACATCGTCATTCGCACGCTGGAGGCGGTCGGCCGCCGCGTCTACGAAATGCGCGACGATTTTCTCGCCTCGATGAACATACTGGGCGCCACGATCCGTGGCGCGCAGATGAAGCTCGGCCGCGGCCATGCCGTCAATCCGGCGGCGATCTTCAACCAGATCGACCGCATGGGCGTCGGAGCCATTCCGGTGGTGGTGCTGATGTCGGCGATCGTCGGCGCCATCGTTGCCCAGCAGGGCGCCTACCAGCTCAGCTATTTCGGCGCCGACATCTTCGTCGTCGACCTCGTCGGCGTGCTGATCCTGCGCGAACTCGGCGTGCTGATGACGGCAATCATGATCGCCGGCCGCTCGGGCAGCGCCATCACCGCCGAAATTGGCTCGATGAAGATGCGCGAGGAAGTGGATGCGCTGAAGGTCATCGGGCTCAACCCCATCGGCGTGCTGGTCTTTCCGCGCCTGGTTGCGCTGGTGATCGCCCTGCCTTGCCTGACCATCATCGCCAATTTTGCCGCACTCGGTGGCGGTATTCTCGCGGCTTGGCTCTATTCCGACATCGCACCCGCCGCCTTCATCGACCGGCTGCGCGTCGCCATCGACCTCAGCACCATTTTCGCCGGCCTGATTAAGGCGCCGTTCATGGCCATGATCATCGGCACCATCGCCTCGGTCGAGGGCATGAAGGTCGGCGGCAGCGCCGAATCGCTTGGTCAGCACGTGACCGCCTCGGTGGTGAAATCGATCTTCGTCGTCATCATCCTCGACGGGCTTTTCGCCATGTTCTATGCAGCGATCGAGTTCTGAAATGGCGATGGGAAACGGCATCGAGACCAGGGCCAAGGAGGGCGCGGATGACAGCGAGGTCGTGCTTTCGGCGCATGACATCACCGTTTCCTTCGGCGACAACCTGATCCTCGACAAACTGTCGCTCGATATCTGGCGCGGCGAGATCCTCGGTTTCGTTGGCGCTTCGGGCGCCGGCAAATCAGTTCTGCTGCGCACCATCCTTGGTTTGACGCGCAAGCAGTCCGGCACGATCAAGCTGTTCGGCGTGGATATCGAAAAGGCCGACGATGCCGAACGGCTGCGCATCGACATGCGCCTTGGGGTGCTGTTCCAGCACGGCGCGCTGTTCTCGGCGCTGACGGTGCTGGAAAACGTCCAGGTGCCGATGCGCGAATATCTCGACCTGCCGCGCAAGCTGATGGACGAACTGGCGATGCTCAAGGTCGAACTGGTCGGGCTGCCGCCGGACGCGGCGCAGAAATTCCCGTCCGAGCTGTCGGGCGGCATGATCAAGCGCGCGGCACTGGCTCGCGCGCTGGCGCTCGATCCCGACATCGTCTTCCTCGACGAGCCGACCTCGGGCCTCGATCCGATCAGCGCGGCGGAATTCGACGAGCTGGTGGTCAAGCTGCGCGATACGATGGACCTGACCGTCTACATGGTGACCCACGATCTCGACACGCTTTTCACCGCCTGCGACCGCGTCGCTGTGCTCGGCAAGAAGAAAGTGCTGGTCGAAGGCACCATCGACGACATGCTGAAGAGTGAAGAACCGTGGGTAAAATCGTATTTCCGCGGAAAACGAGCCCGGCAACTTGATCTTGCCGCGCGCGCATAGCCATAAGTGAAGCAATGGAAACCAGAGCCAACTACGTTGTTGTCGGCATCTTCACGCTGGTGGCGATCCTCGCGGCGTTCGGCTTCGTCTATTGGACGGCGGCGATCGGCGACAAAGGCGAGACCACATTGTTGCGCGTGCGCATCCCTGGCTCGGCTTCCGGACTTGGCCGCGGCAGCTTCGTGCTGTTCAACGGCGTCAAGGTCGGCGACGTCAGGCGCGTCTATATCGATGTCGACAATCCGACGGTCGCCATCGCGGACACCGAGATCGACCGCATGACGCCGATCACCAAATCGACGCAGGCCGATATCGGCCTGGCCGGACTGACCGGACAAGCCAATATCGAACTCAAAGGGGCCGACCCCAAGGAAGTAAAACTTCTCGACCAGGCCGAAAAGGAAGGCAAGGTCGCCGAGATCGTGGCCAACCCGTCGGCGGTGACCAATCTTTTGCAGACGGCGCAGAACATCTTCACGCGCGCCGACACCGTGCTGACGCAGCTGGAGGGGTTCACCAAGGATGTGCGCGGGCCGCTGACGCAGACCGTGCAGAATGTGCAGACGTTCTCCGACGCGCTGGCCAGGAATTCCGATGGCGTCGACAAGTTCCTGTCCGCGGTCAGCGCGCTGTCCGATGAGCTGAAGGGCGTCTCGGGCAAGCTCGACGGCACGCTGAAGGCGGCCGAAGGGCTGCTCAATGCCGTCGACAAGGACAAGATCAAGAGCATCGTCGCCAATGTCGATACGGTGACCGGCAACCTCAAGGAAACGTCCAAACAGCTCGATGGCGTGATCAGGAATGTCGATACGGCCGTGGGATCGGTCAATGATTTCGCCAAGCAGACACAAGGTACGCTGGCCAAGGTCGACGGCGTGCTCGACGGCATCGATCCGGCGCAAGTGCGCACGGCTCTGGCTAACATCCAGAAGGCAAGCGAAAGCGCCGACAAGGCGGCCTCGGACATCGCCAAGGTGACCGGCAAATTCGCGAACAGGGCGGACGACATAGACGAGACGATCAAGGATGCGAGGCAGCTCGCGCAGCGGCTCAACGACGCCTCGGTGCGCGTCGACGGCATCCTGGCCAAAGTCGACAAGCTGCTCGGTTCGGGGCAGGCGGACGGCGTGATGGCGGACGCCAGGGACACGCTGAGGTCGTTCAAGCAGGTTGCCGATACGCTGAATTCGCGGCTTGGCGTCATCACCGACAATATAGCCCGGTTCTCCGGCCAGGGCCTTTCGAATGTCGAAGCGCTGGTTCAGGACAGCCGCCGTTCGATCAGCCGCATCGAGGAGGCGGTTACCGACCTCAGCCGCAATCCGCAGCGTATCCTGTCGGGCGGCGAGGGCGAGGTTCGGCAGTATGATGGCAGGGCGCGGCGTTGACTTCGGTCTCGGCTCGCCCCAGAAACAGTGTCTGCATCCGCGGGTTGTTTTTACAATCCACGGATAGTGAGGCCGGGGACAGCAGGGATCGCGCGTGAAGTCGACGATTGTGTTCAGATCGGGCGTGGCCTTGCTTGCCTTGACCCTTGCCGGTTGTGCCGCGCTGCCGGGCGGCGGGCCTGCGCCGCTTGACACGTTTGAACTGTCGGCGCCGTCGGTCGAGGCGCATGGCCACAGCCGCCGCCAGATCCTGATCGCCCAGCCGTCCGCGCTCAAGGCGCTGGACAGCCAGAACATCGTCATAAAACCGTCCCCACGCTCGATCCAGTACCTCAAGGGCGCGCAATGGGCGGACCGGCTGCCGCTGATCGTGCAGGCTCGGCTGGCCGAGACGTTCCAGCGCTCGGGCAGCTTCGCCGGCGTGGGCAAGCCGGGCGAGGGACTGGCGATCGATTACCAGGTCATCGTCGAGATCCGTTCGTTCGAAGTCCGTGTCGACGGCGGCGATCATGCCGAGGTCGACCTGTTCGTGCGCATCCTCAACGACCGCAACGGCGAGGTGCGTGCGTCCAAGAGCTTTACGGCGACCGCGCCCGTTTCGGGCAGCGGCAATCAAGGCTATGTCGGCGCGCTCGATGCTGCCTTCGGCGACGCGGCCAAGCAGATCGTGCGCTGGACCGATTCGGCGATCTGAGCGGCGATCCCGGGCGGGCGCCAGCCACCAGGCTACAAGAGGTCGAAGGCGTCCGGCCGCAGCTTTCCAGTCTTCATCAGGTGCTGCAGGGTGTAGGTTACGGACAGCGCGTCATCGAGCGCGTCATGTCCCTGCAATGGCGGGTGTTGAACGCCATAATAGTCGGCAAGCTTGTTGCTCGGCGTCCTTGCCAGGTCCTCGATCGGCATCCCGGCCGAGATCAGCAGCTTTACGGCATTGTCAAAGCGGGCCGCCGGGATGGAAGCGGGGATGCCTGCGATATAGCAGCTGATGGCTATCATGTTCAGTTCGTCCTTGCCCCAGGACCAGAATCGCGCCCCACCCGAGAAACGATCGACGTCAACAAGGGCTTGTCCTAGCGCGACCCCCTCGATCTCCAGCTTTTCTTCTGTGATGCCAGTCAGTTCGGTGAAGAAGGGGTCGAGCGCGTATCTCCTGCCAAACCGGTCGATCGGTCTGACATAGGCCTTGTGCGTGCCCAGGACGGGAAAGTCGTCTTCGAGCCCAAGCCTGACCGCGCCGATCTGCGCGATGACCGGATCCGGATCGTGGGCCGCGCACCAGAATCGACGTTGCGAGCCCTCAAGGCAAAGAAACTCGCAGTCGAATATGATCGCCGTCTTCACAGGTCAGGATCCAGTTCCGGATGCGACGTCCACCCCTCCAAGCCAAAAGGCGGGAGACAAGTCCCCCGCCTTTTTCATTGGCTGTCTGCCCGCTGCCTAGTGCAGGCGGCCGCTGGCGTGGGCCAGCATGGTGTAGACCTTGCCTGTATCCGATGTCAGGTAGGTCTGCGCCATGATGTTGTCGCGGTCGTTGCGCGACACGTCCTTCAGCAGCTTCTCGAAATCATCGCAATAGCGGTCGACGGCGGCGCGGAACTCTGCCTCCGTCTGGTACTTGCGACGGATCTCGTCGAACGTCTGCTGCCCCTTCAGCGTATAGAGCCGCCGCGTGAACACGTCACGCTCGCCGCGCCGGTACCGGTTCCACAGTTCGATCGACGCATCGTGATCGATGGCCCGTGCGATGTCGACGGACAGCGAGTTCAGTGATTCCACGACGTGAAGCGGCGAACGCTGGGCAGGGGCGGCGCGCGGTGCTTCGGCGGGTGTTGCAGGCTTGGCTTCGTCCTCGCGTGACGCCCCGCTCAGGAGATCGCGCACCCAGCCGCCCTGTTGCGTGCGGGCGCCGGCGTCGGAACGCTGGCGCGGCGCCGTGTCGGCGGGGCGCTCCAGGTCAAGCGTGCCGCGTAGCGCCGTGCCGCCCGACGGCGCCTGCGGCGCGCGAAGTTCCGGCTGTGGCGCGGGAGCGCGGCGCGGCGGCTCTGCCGGGGCTTGCGGCGCCGGGCGCAAATTGCGAGATTCCGAGGGCTCTCCACCACTGCGGCCGGACTTCGCAACGATGTCCGAAAGCTCCTTCAGGGCGTTGATCTGCTCGGAAACCGCGCGGCGGATGGCCGATGTCGATTCCTTGGCCTCTTCCGGCATCTCGATGACGCCTTTCTTGAGCTCGGCGCGGGTGAGGTCGAGCTCGCTCTTGATGGCGCCGGCGGTGCGGCGCATCTCCTCGGTCGCGTCGGAGAAGCGCTTGGTTGCCGAATCGACGACGTCGGTGATGGCGTTGCGGATCTTGTCGGCCGATTCCAGCGTCCTGCCTTCCGCATTTTGCAGCGTCTGGCCGACCAGATTCTCGAACGAGCGCATGACCCTTTCGAGATCCTCCGACTTCTTGACCAGGCCGACAGCGAGATCCTCGAGTGAAGACTGCCTTTCTAGCGTGTGTTCGAGGTTGCTCTGGGCCGAGCTCAGGAGGTCCGAAGCACCGGCGAGCAGGCGGCTGTGTTCATCGAACTTGGTGGCGATCGACGCGACCTCGCGCAAGGTCGACGACGACAGTTCCGTCAGCCTTGTCGTGTTCGAATCGACCAGCCTTGCCGAGCTGGCGAAGGTCTGCGCCGCTTTCTCGGTGGTTGCCGCGAAGCTTTGCGTGCTGCCGGTCAGGCGTTCGTCCACCTGGCCGAGATTGGCCGCGGCCTGTTCGATCAGCTGACCGAGCTGCGCGCTCGACGTGGTCATTCGGCCGATCAGGTCGGCGACACTGTCGGATAGCGACGAGCGGGCACCTTCGACCGCCGAAAGGGTCTCGGCGGTGCGGCTGGCGAGCGCGTTGACGAGGGCTGCGTTTTCGCTGCGCAGCTTCTCGGCGGCACGTTCGGTGACCTCTTCCATGCTCTTTTGCAGTTCCGAGCCGCCCTGGGCGAAACGCTCGACCAGCGGCCGCGCGGTCTCGTCGAGGATCTTCGACATCTCCGCCGACCGTGCCGCAAGCATGGTGTTGAGCTCGCGGGTGTTGGCGCCGATCGTCTTGGCGGCGTCGTTGGTGCTCTGGCCGATATGCTGGCCGACCGCGGTAAAGGTCTCCGCGATGACATTGGCGCGCGACACGAGTTGCGCCTCGGCGCTCGACACCTGCTCGTTGAGCTTCTGGCCCATCGTCTCGGCGGTATGGGCGAGCCGGTTCTCGACGCTGGCGATCTGCTCTTCGACGCGGGCAGCAGCCGTTGCCGCGGTCGATGCGAGCCGCTCGTCGGCGCCGGCGAGCGCCTGCTCGATTTCACGGGCATGCGCGGCCAGCTCCTGGCCGGTCTGGCGCGCACGGTCGGCGACCCTCTGCTCTGTGCTGGTGAAGGCGCCGACGATGCTCTGCGCATGTTCGCCGATGGTCGAGGTGCTGGCGGCGATGCGGGAAACCAGTCGGTTGTCCGCATCATCGAAGATGCGGGCGATTTCGGAGGCGCGGCCTGACAGCGCTTCCGAACCTTCGGCGATGCGCGAGACCAGGTGCTGGTCGGCGGCGTCGAAGATGCGGCCGAGATCCGCTGCACGCGCGGCAAGAGCTTCGGCCGATTCGCCGATGCGCATGCCGAGCCGCTGATCGGCGCCTTCGAAATTGCGCAGGATATCGCCGGCGCGGGCGGCCAGCGACTGTGCCGTTTCGACGGCCCGGGCAACCAGCTTCTGGTCGGCCGCGTCGAAGGTGCCGGCAATCTCGCTCACCCGAGCCGCCAACTGGTCGGCGGTCTCCTGGGCGCGGGCGGCCAGCTTCTGGTCGGCCGCGTCGAACGTGCCGGCGATTTCGCTTGCACGGGCGGCAAGCTGATCGGCGGTTTCATGGGCTCGCGCCAGCAAGGAACTGGACGCATCGTCCGCGCGGGCAAGCAAGGCGCTCGACGTGTCTTCCGCACGGGCGTGGAGACGGCGATCCGCCTCCTCGAAGGTGCGGGCGATGTCTTCGGCTCGAGCCAGCAGGGCGGCCGAGGTCTGCTCGGCGCGCTCGGCGATCTTGCGATCCGCATCGGAGAAGGCCTGGCCCGCCTGCTCATGCAGGACGCTGGTGACTTCCAGGACCTTCTCGCGCAAGGCGCCGGCCACGAAGACGGCGCTCTTCTCGAGCACGTTGCGCACATTGTCTACGCCTGTCGACAGCGCACGCTCCATGGTGCCCGCACGCTCCTCGATGATGCCGGTCTGGCGACTGAACGCCTGCTCGATCTTGTCCACGTCGGCGGCGATCGCAGCGGAGATGTCGGTGCTCCTGGCCGCGATCTGGTCGATGTGACCCGACAGTGAACGATCGATATCCTTGCGGGTCTCGGCGAGCCTGCCGAGATCGTCTTCCAGCGCGCGGCTCAGCACGTCGCGGCCTTCGGCCAGCTTGCCGACATGTCCGGCGATGATGCCGTCGAGATCGCCACGGCTCTCCGACAGCCTCTGCAAATCGGCCTCCAGCGCGCGCTTGAGGATGTCGCGGCCTTCGGCCAGCTTCTCGACCTGGCCGGCGACAAGGCCGTCGATGCTCGAGCGGCTTTCGGCCAGCTTGGCGAGATCGTCCTCGAGTGCCTTCGACAGCACCGAACGCTCCTGGACAAGCCGCTCGGAGTGGCTATTGACCAGTCCGTTGACGTTTTCCAGATCGTCTTCGAGTGCCTTCGACAGCGCCGAACGATCCTGGACAAGCCTTTCGGAGTGGCTGTTGACGAGACTGTTGACGTTTTCGAGGTCGGCTTCGAGCGCCCGGGCGAATTGTCCCCGATCTTCGACCAGTTTCTGGGACTGGTCGGCGACGGTGCTCTTGATCGTATTGAGATCGGCTTCCAGCGCACGGCGCAGGATGTCGCGGCCTTCCGCCAGCTTCTCGACCTGGCCGGCCACCAGCCCGTCGATGCTCGAGCGGCTCTCGGCCAGCTTGGCGAGATCCTCCTCAAGCGCTTTCGACAAGGTCGAACGGTCCTGGACCAGCTTGTTCATGTGGTCGGCAATGACGCTGTTCACGTTCTGCAAGTCCGCCTCGAGAACCCGCGACAGCTGCCCGCGGTCCTCGGCCAGCCTCTCGGACTGGCTCGATATGACGCCCTTGATCGCGTTGAGGTCGGATTCCAGCGCCCGCCTGAGAATATCGCGGCCTTCGGCCAGTTTCTCGACCTGACCGGCGACCAGGCCGTCGATGCTCGAGCGGCTCTCGGCGAGCTTGGCAAGGTCGGCTTCAAGGGTCTGCGACAGCAGGCTGCGATCTTCGGCCAGGCGGCCCGAATGGTCTTCGATCAGCCCGCGTATGCTGGACAGATCGTCCTCCAGCGAACGGCCGAGCTGCGAGCGGTCTTCCGCCAGTTTGGCCGAATGCGCCTCGATGAGGTCCTTGATGCCGGCGATGTCGTTCTCCAGCGCCTTGGCGAGTACCGCGCGGCCCTCGGCGATCTTCTCGACCTGACCGGCGACAAGGCCATCAATGTCGGCGCGCGTGTCCACGAGCTTGCCGAGGTCGGTTTCGAGCGCGCGCGAGAGAATGTTGCGGCCCTCGGCCAGCTTGCCAACATGTCCAGCAACCATTTCGTCAATGATTGTACGGGCTTGCACCAGCTTTCCGGAGTCTTCGTTGAGAGCCTGGGAGAGCCGGTTGCGGCCTTCTTCCAGCCTTTCGAGGTGGCTGCCGAGCGAAGCGTCGATGGCAGCGCGCGATTCGTTGACCTTGCGCAGATCTTCTTCGAGAGCGCGCGCGATCAGGCTGCGGCCTTCGGCCAGCTTCTGCACCTGGTCGGTTACCGCAGCATCGATGCCGGCACGGCTCTCGGCGAACTTGGCCAGATCGGCCTGCATCGCGGCCGCCATGCGCTCGCGGCTCTCGGAAAGGCTGCGGCTGTGATTTTCGACCGCTTCTTCTATGCCCACGCGGGCATCGGCAAGCCGCTGGATATCGGCATCGAACGAGCGCGAGACGACGTGGCGCGCCGCTTCCATGCGTCCGGCGAAATCGCTGGCGCGCGCTTCGAGCATGGACGAGGTCGACGTGACGATATCGGCCATGTCGGCGCCGATCTGGGTCTTGCCCTGGTCGATCATCGCCGTCAGCGTGTCCTTGCTCTCGGCGAAGGTGTGGGCGATTTCGCGCGCGCGTTCGACCAGCGTTTCGTTGATCTGCCGGGCACGGGCTTCGAGTGCTGCGTTGAGCTTCTGCGTGCCGGTGTCGAGAGCCTCGGCGCGGGTCTGGAACTCGCTGATCAGCGCCTGGCCGCGCTCGGCGAGCGTGCGCTCGATGCCGTTGAGGCTGGCCTCGAATTCCGAATTGAGTGTGCGCGCGGCGCCACCAAGCAGCGACACCATGCCGTTGGTGCGATCGTCGAGCAGGTCGGTCAACGACCGGGTCAGGCCGTCTGTCGTGTCCGTCAGCTTGGCGATGCGCGTGTCGAGCAGGCTGGCGAAAGCCTCGCCGGAAGTCGAAAGCTTGTCGGTTATGGTGTCGAGCCGTCCTTCCACCGAATCGAAGATCGACAGCGAGCTTTCGTTGATGCGGTCGATAAGCGTGTCGCCGGAATTGGTGATGGTCATCGACAGTTTGGTCGATGCATTGAGAATGCTGTCGCGGATGAGGTCGCTGGCAGCGCCGATTTCGTCCTTGAGGGTGTCGTGCGCGCCGGCGATCGAAGCGCGAACCCGCTCCGCATGGCCGACGACCGCCTCGCGCTCGCTGCCGAGCCCGTCGACGAGCGAGCGGATGCGGGTTTCGTTTTCCGAATAGGAGCGCTCGATCTGGTTGACCTCGCTGTGGACCAGCGTTTCCAGTTCGACGGCGCGGGCCAGCGTGCGTTCGATGCCTTCGCCCATGGCGGCCACCTCGCGGCGGACGGCCTGGCCGATCATCATGACGCGATCCTGGGCCATGTTTTCCGGCTCGGTGAGGCGGAAGGCCACTTCCGTCATCGACTGGGCGGCGATGCGCATGTCCTGCGCGCGGCGAATCATGGCGGCGAAGGCCCAAAACAGGATGACCGGCACGATGGCCGCGACAGCAAGGCCGATCAGTTCGGGACGGGCGAAGAACTGGTCGAGCGTGCGGATCCTCCAGATGCTCGGCCCGAAGAGGAGGTTGGCCAATCCGCCCGCGCCGGCGATCCAGGCCAGCGAAACGAAGGCGATAACCCAGTAGATCGTGTTCGAGGCGCGCCGGTTGAGGCTGTGCAGAAGCGTCTTGTAATCCTTCTGACGATCGTCATTGGCCGGCGAGAAGCCGGCGGGCTGACCGCCATTGCGTGTTTCGACGGGGCGCAGTTCGGCGGGTCTGGTCTTTGGCGCGGGATTCGCGGCCTGGGCTTGGTTGACGACGGGTGCCTGCGTCTGATTGCGTCCCTCGCGCGCCAATTCGTCGGCGGCCTGGGATATCTGCGCTTCCAGATCTTCCATCGAGGCCGCTATATCGAGGTCGCCGCTGCCGGTGTCGCCGCTGAGGTCGAGATCGAGTGCCTTCTCGAGTTCCCTGGCCACATCATTGTCCAGAGATCTGGTCGTCGTTGTTTTCTTCGCCATGCCTTCGCTACCCTGTACTAGCTGCCGCGGGCTTATGATTTTGGTTGTCGCACCCACGCGCAGGAGGCTGAAAATGGACCCCTCGTATCGTAATGACACAGGGGGGTAAAGAAAACATGCATTCCGCGGGATACGTAAAACTTTAAATATAAGGTTAACGGAAGCGTGATTCCGGCGCCGCTTTCGCAACATTTTTTCCGGCCATCCATTAACCCGTTGTCCATTGGATTCGCCTAGTTTTTCAGGCGGCCGAAGAAGCGGAGTTCGAGTTCATGCGTGGCGAAAGCGGCATTGCCTTCTCAATGCCCGGGGGCGATGTATCGGGAACGAGGCGGTCCCGACCGGTCGATTTGGCACACCTTGCGCGGCAGACGATGGGCGACCGCGGCCTCGAACAGGAGGTGTTGGCGCTCTTTGTACAACAGGCGCTGTCGGTGCGCGACAGGATAGTCGATGCGGACATCAAGGACCGGCTGCTCCTGGCGCACGGTCTGAAGGGTTCGGCGCGCGGTGTCGGGGCTTTTGCCATTGCCGATTGCGCCACCGAGATAGAACGGCAGCCGGAAGACAGCCAGACGCTCACGCGGCTCGGCAAGCTGATCGACGAAGTGCGCGATTTCATCGCCGCAATCAACCGCTAGGCCGGTTTGTGGAAAAACGTCACCGAGCGGCGCTTTCTCGCCGCAGTTGACTTGTGTGCCCGAGTGATTATCTCGGCGGAAACTCCCTCAGGTGACAAATGACCAAACTGACCTTCATTGCCCATGACGGCACACATTTCGACGTGGATGCCGAGAACGGCTCGACGGTCATGGAAAACGCCATCCGCAATGCCGTGCCGGGTATCGAAGCGGAGTGCGGCGGCGCCTGCGCCTGTGCAACCTGCCACGTCTATGTCGACGAGGCCTGGACGGCGGAAGTCGGCGAGCCGGAAGCAATGGAAGAGGACATGCTGGACTTTGCCTACGACGTCCAGCCGAATTCGCGGCTATCGTGCCAGATCAAGGTGCGCGACGCGCTCGACGGACTGGTGGTGCGGGTGCCCGAGCGCCAAGGCTAAAAGCCGATTTTTGCCCGAGGCAATGAATCCGGGCAGGGGGTTCCTTGGGGGCCGGCTGTTGACGTCGCCTTGAATGGAAAACCCGCCTGTGCGGCGGGCCTCCGGCGCAACTCAGCACCATAACCAAATATCTACCATAGTTGCGGGCACTCCGTCAAGAAAAAATTCCTATCGTGAGAAGCTGCCCTGCCATGAAAAGGTGGCGGGGCAGCCGGACTGGCAGTCGTCCATCCCTTGCAACCCGAGTTCGCAGCTCTGATTTTTGCGGCTGCCGCTTGGCAGCAAGCCGGAGGTCATGCAGTCTCACGCCAATCCAGCAGCGAGGCGCGCACCATGACCGGCATCACCAGGACAGACGTACTCATTGTCGGGGCAGGGCCGGTCGGCCTGTTCGCCGTGTTCGAGCTCGGCCTGTTCGACATGAAGTGCCACCTGATCGACATCCTCGACCGGCCCGGCGGCCAATGCGCGGAACTCTATCCGGAAAAGCCGATCTATGACATTCCCGGCTGGCCGTCGATCTCGGCGCAAGGGCTGGTCGACAAGCTGCTCGAGCAGATCGCGCCGTTCAAGCCTGATTTCACCTACAATCGCATGGTCTCCAGCCTGGAGAGGTTGGAGGACGGCGGCTTTCGCGTCACCACCGACGAGAACGAGGTGTTCGAGGCCAAGGTGGTGGTGATCGCCGCCGGCGGCGGCTCGTTCCAGCCGAAACGCCCGCCCATCCCGGGCATCGAACCCTATGAGGGCAAGAGCGTCTTCTATTCGGTGCGCCGGATGGAAGACTTTCGCGGCCACGACCTCGTTATCGTTGGCGGCGGCGATTCGGCGCTGGACTGGACGCTCAATTTGCAGCCGGTGGCAAAAAGCGTGACCCTGGTCCACCGGCGCCCGGAGTTCCGCGCCGCGCCCGACAGCGTCAACAAGATGTACGCCATGCAGGAGATGAAGCAGCTGGATTTCCAGGTCGGGCAAGTGACCGGCTTGACCGGCGCCGCCGGCCAACTGTCGTCCGCCCTGATCAAGGGGCCGGAGGGCGACATCGAAATTCCTTGCACGCGGATGCTGCCCTTCTTCGGTCTGACCATGAAGCTCGGACCGATCGCGGAATGGGGGATCAACCTTCACGAGAACCTGATTCCGGTCGACACCGAGAAGTTCCAGACGTCGGTCCCGGGCATCTTCGCGGTCGGCGACATCAATTGGTATCCCGGCAAGCTGAAGCTCATCCTGTCGGGCTTTCACGAGGTCGCGCTGATGGCCCAGGCCGCCAAGCGCATCGTCAGCCCGGGCGAACGCATCGTCTTCCAATACACGACCTCGTCGACCAGCCTGCAGAAGAAGCTCGGTGTGGTGGATGCCTCCTGACGCGTATCGCTTCAGTCCGCCAGCACGGGGGCCTCGGGATGGCCGCGCAGCGGTTTTTCGGGCATCAGGCTGAGCGTCAGCAGCGCCATGACCAACATCACCACGGCGGCGACGAAGATCAGCCCGAAGGCGGCAGCTTCGGCACCGGCGCCGGTCGCCTGCGCGCCTTCGCCCGCCAGCGGCAGCCCGTTGCCCAAGGCGACCGCACCGAGGATAGCAACGCCGAGCGCGCTGCCCAGCGAGCGCAGGAACGTCAGCACGCCGGTGGCGACGCCAAGGTGCCTGGGGTCGACGGCGTTCTGGACAGACACCGTGGCCACCGGAAAGGTGGTTCCGCTGCCGAGCCCGACGCACGTCGTCAGGATCTCGACAACCAGCAGCGAGGCGTGCCCCGCCACCAGGCTGAGGACGCCGAGGCATAGAACGGCGAAGCCCAATCCGACCATGGCGATCCGCTTGTAATGGACGAAACGCGGAATGGTGCGCCCGCTGAATGTCGCGCCGGCCACCGTGCCAAGCATCAGCCCCAGGAGGGCGGTGCCGGATTCGCTCGCCGACAGGCCGATGACCGACTGGAGATAGACCGGCAGGTAGACAGACAGGCCGATATTGGCCGCCTGCAGAAGGAACATGGAGAGCGTGCCGGCAAGGACGATCGGGTTGCTCAGCACCTCGAGCGAAATCAGCGGCTCGGTTGCGCGCAGCAGCCGCAGCGCAAAGGCGCCCCACAGGACCAGGGAACTGGCGATCAGCCCGAGGATCTCCGTCGACAGCCAGGGGTATTCGCTGCCGCCCCAGTTCAACGCCAGAAGCAGCAGGGCCGTGGCGGCGACGAGAAGCAGCGCGCCGAGCCCGTCTATGCGGTGCCGTCTTGCCGCGACCGGCAGCTTGCGCAGCGGCTTGTTGATGATGGCCATGGCCAGGATGCCGAGCGGAATGTTGATCCAGAAGATCAGCGACCAATGGAGATGTTCAGCGAACGTGCCGCCGAGCAACGGCCCGGCGATGCTGGCGACTGCCCATGTGCCCGAGATCCAGGCCGCATAGCGTGCCCGCTCGCGTGGCGGCACAAGGTCGCCGATGACGGTCTGCGCCAGGGCAAAAAGCCCGCCGCCGCCGGCGCCCTGGATCGCGCGGCCGATCACCAGCACGAACATGTTGGGCGCCATCGCACTGACCAGCGAGCCGGCGAGGAAGATGAGGATCGCGCCATAGACGGTCGGCCGGCGGCCGTAGACGTCGGAGATCTTGCCGTAGAGCGGCGCCATGGCGGTTGCGGTCAGGAGATATCCGGTCACTATCCAGGGCAGGTACTCGGCGTGGCCGAGCGCTCGCGCGATGGTCGGCATGGCCGGTGCCACAATGGTCTGGTCAAGTGCTGCCAGCAGCATCGACAGGAGAACGCCGCCGATAATGGCGTTCTTTTCGCTTTCCGTCAGCGGCGCGCTCGCGGCCGCCACGGCCTGCTTGTCGACAGCCTGGTCCATAGTCTTTCGTCCATATGCTTGCGCGCCGTACGGTGCGTCGGCCGGGCTAGCCGTTGCATCCGCGGCGCGATCGGTCGTGATGCTCGTGTTTGAAAGTTCGTGCCCTTGCCAACCCCTGATATGTCGTCCCGTATAGGCCGATTTCGACCGTTGCCCGAAAATTTTTCGAAGCTGGCACTACGCTTCGGCCCGGTTGGCTCGCACCGCCGCCCCTTTAGGCGACATGCATCAGGACATTCAGGTCGGCGGCAACCGGCCGTTGCCGATGCGCTCGACGCGATAGCGCAGGAGCCGCAGGATGCGGCTTTCGAAATTGACGCTTTCGACACGATCGAACTGCACCTGGGCACGGTCGTGTCTGGCGAGAATGGCGGCGGTGATCTGGGCGGCCTTGGCCTTCGCCGCATCGCAGTCCTTCTGCGGGTAAGCGGCTTTCAGCGCGTCTTCCAGTTCGCGGGCGTGATTCTTGGCGATCTCGACATGGCGTTCCTCATGGCGCTTGATGTCGGCCGACAGCGTGTCCCAGAACAGCCGCACATCCGCGTCGGCCTTGCGTGGACGGCGCCATTCGGGAAGGATAACCTTGACCTTGACGGTCACCGCGGCATCGGCGATCCGGCAGGAGCCGGACTGCCCGGCATAGCTGATGCGCGTGGTGAAGGCCATCTGTGTGGCGCCGGGATGCCGCGAGCCCGTGCTCTTCACCTGCGGACCACGTTTGGAAAGCTGTGCCTCGATGTCTTCTAGCGTCCTGCCGCCGACGGCGAAGTAGCTATATGTCTTGACGAGATTGGCCGCGCCCGCCGGAACGGCGGTGGCGGCAAGCAGCAATGCGCAAAGCAGGGTTCGTTTCATCAGGTTGCCTCTCGCCCTACCTTGCTTTACGGCCACTGCCGGCGCAACGGAATTGATCTGGTGCGGATCACACATGGTTGATGAGCCCCATGGTTGATGAGCAATGACGGCGAGGCGATGGCAGTTGGCGCACGGACGCCATCTCGACCTTGGCGACAAGGCCGTGGTGGTCGGCATTCTCAATGTCACGCCCGACAGTTTTTCCGACGGCGGTCTGTTCGATGCCGCCGAGACCGCGCTGGTCCAGGCGCGCCGCATGCTGGGCGAAGGCGCCCGGGTCGTCGATGTCGGCGGTGAATCGACAAGGCCGGGCGCGTCCGCGATCACGGCGGGCGAGGAGCAGGCGCGCATCCTGCCGGTGATCGAGGCGCTGGCGGGTTCCGGCGAGGTGCTGATTTCGGTCGACACCTATCGCGCCGAGACCGCGCGGCTGGCCGTCGCGGCCGGGGCACATATCGTCAACGACGTCTGGGGCTTGCAGCGGGAGCCGGACATTGCGCGTGTCGCAGCCGAAACCGGCGCGGGGCTCATCATCATGCATACCGGGCGGGATCGCCGAAAACTGCCCGACGTCATCGCCGACCAGTTCGCGTTCCTCGAAAAATCACTGGAAATCGCCCGCCGACACGGCATCGCCGACGATCATATCGTTCTCGATGCCGGCTTCGGCTTCGCCAAGGAGACGACCGAGGATAACCTCGACCTGATGGCGCGGTTTTCCGAGCTCAACGCCCTCGGATTTCCGCTGATGGCCGGAACCTCGCGAAAACGCTTCATCGGCACCGTCACGGGCCGCGATGCCGCCGAAAGAGGGGCTGGGACTGCGGCGACGAGCGTCATACTGAGATTGAAGGGCGCCGACCTGTTTCGCGTCCACGATGTCGCAATCAACGTGGACGCGCTGGCCGTGGCGGATGCTATGCTGGCGCGCGAAACCGCAGTTTCGGAACGCTGAACCATGTATGTCATCCGCCTGAAGAATTGCGCCTTCTTTGCCCGGCACGGGGTGCTGGACGAGGAGGAGGCGCTCGGCCAGCGCTTCTATGTCGACGCCTCGCTCACCGTGGAGCCCGGGCGCGCGCTGGTCGACGATGCCATCGGGGAAACCGTCAACTACGGCGTTGCCTTCACGGTGATCGAGGAGATCATCACCGGACACAGGCGCTTCCTGATTGAGGCGCTGGCCCTGGAAGTCGCAAAAGCCCTGACGGAACGCTTCCCGCAGATCAGGAAAGCCGAAATCACGGTCCGCAAGCCGAATGCGCCGGTGCCCGGCGTGCTCGATTACGTCGAGGTGACCGTTGTCTGGCCGCAGTAACACCGTCTATCTCAGCCTTGGCGGCAATCTCGGCGATCCGGCGAGTTCGATGGCGGCGGCGCTGCGCCTGCTCGACGCCGATGCCGCCACTCGCGTGGCCGCGGTGTCCTCGCTCTACCGCACGCCGCCCTGGGGCAAGCTCGACCAGCCCGACTTCCTGAACGCCGCCGCGGAACTCTCGACACGGCTCTCGCCGCGGGCATTGCTCGACCTGTGCCTCGATGCAGAGCGCAAGCTGAAGCGCGTGCGCGAGGAGCGCTGGGGGCCGCGCCTGATCGATATCGACATCCTGGTTTTCGGCGACCGCGTCATCCACAAAACCGGCTTGGAAGTGCCGCATCCGCGCATGCTTGAACGTGCCTTCGTGCTGGCGCCGCTGGCCGAGATCGCGCCCGATCTTGCGGTAAGCGGGCGAAGCGTCTCGGAGCGGCTGGCCGCCGTCGATGCGGCCGGTATCGAACGCCTGCCGTCGGGCCGCGACTGGTGGCTGGATAGACCAGCGTCAGCCTGAGAACCCGCCATCGTCCAGAAAGGTTTTTTCCTCCGGCGTGGTCTCACGACCGAGCATCTTGTTGCGATGCGGAAAACGGCCGAAGCGCCGGATGATGTCGAGGTGTTCTTCGGCGTATTTGAGGTAGTCCGGCGCGTTGGCCGCGGTGAGCTCGACCGACCGTTCCTGGTCGGCGAGCAATTCCGAATGTTCGAACGGCAGATACAGGAACACCCGCAATTCCGGTTCGAGCGCCAGATCCTGGCCTGACGTTACGGCTTTTTGGGCAAAATGCTTCGCCAGCGGGTCCGTGGCGTACATGTGGCCGGTGCCGCGAAAGCAGTTGCGCGGAAACTGATCGAGCAGGATCATCAACGCCAGCGAGCCTTCGGCATGCTCCGACCAGCCGTCGCATTCGCGCCGTGCGGCCGCGTAGTGCAGCTCAAGAAAGCGGTTGCGGAAATCGCCGTCGAAAACATCGCTTTTTTCGAACCATGCGTCCGCTCCGGCATCACGCCAGAATCTGGTGACCGACAGGGCTCTGCTGTCCAAATCCATGCTTTTCTCCTATCAGCCCGCCGGCTCGGACTTGTGCAGAACGCCGGCCGTTTCCTCGTTGAGCGCCTGGCCGGGGCGGCGCGGCGTGGAGAGCGGCGTCGGGATCGGCGTGCCGATATTGCCCTTCAGGAAACGCTGTCCGGAGCGGATGCCTTCGGCGAGCTGCGTCTCGAAGCGGGCGGTGTCGCGGCGGCGGACATCTTCGACCACCTCGGCGACGTCTTCCGGGTCGACGCCCAGGGCCTCCAGCGTCGAACCGCCAAAAACCAGCGCCGATTCGAATGTTTCACGCAGCTGATAGTCGACGCCTGTGCGGATGAGCTGTAGCGCGGTGCCTCGGTCGAAGGCGCGCGCCAGCACGGTGAGCAAGGGAAACTCGGCTTTGACGAGCTCGGCGATGCGTACGGCGGCATCGGGTTTGTCGACGCAGATGAGCACGGCGCGTGCGCGCCCGGCACCGGCAGCGTGCAGGATGTCCAGCCGCGTGCCGTCGCCGTAGTAGACCTTGAAGCCGAAATCGGCCGCCGCCTGGATCATCTCGACATCGTTGTCGATGATCGACACGTCGATGCCGCGCAGCAGCAATGGCTGGCTGGCGATCTGGCCGAAGCGGCCGAATCCGATGATCAGCACGCTGCCGGTCAGCCCTTCGGCGACGTCGACGCCATCCAGCGACAGCTCGTCGCGCGGCGTCAGATACCGCAACGCGACGATCGCCAGCGGCGTCAGCACCATGGAGATGATGACGATGGCCGTCAGCGTCGCGTTGGCCTGGCCGTCGATGATGCCGACGGAAGCGGCGGCCGAATAGAGGACGAAGGCGAATTCGCCGCCTTGCGCCATGAAGACGGCGCGTTCCAGCGCCTCGCGATGGCCCGATTTCAGGATGCGGGCGACGATGTAGATGCCGAGCGCCTTCATGACCATGTAGGCAACGACATAGACGGCGATCAGCCGCCAGTTCTGAACCACCACATGCAGGTCGAGCGACATGCCCACGGCGAGAAAGAACAGGCCGAGCAGGATGCCGCGAAACGGTTCGATATCGGCTTCGAGCTGGTGGCGGAAGGTCGATTCGGACAGCAGCACGCCGGCCAGGAACGCGCCCATCGCCATCGACAGGCCGCTGAGCTGCATGGCAAGGGCGGATCCGAGAACGACCAGAAGGGCGGCCGCCGTCATCACCTCGCGAGCGCGGGCATCCGCCAGGATACGGAAGAAAGGGTTGAGCAGAAAACGTCCGGCCAGCACCAGGCCGATGATCGCGGCAAGGCCGATACCGACCTCGGCCAGCCGCTCCGACAGGCTGGTGTCGGTGCCGCCTGGCGCCAGGAACGCGATCAGGGCCAGCAGCGGCACGATCGCCAGATCCTCCAGCAGCAGGATGGAGACGATGCGCTGGCCCTTGGGCGAGGCGATTTCGCCGCGCTCTTCCAGAAGCTGCATGACGATCGCCGTCGAGGTCAGCACGAAGCCGGCTCCGGCGACGAAGGATTGCGCGATGGAAAAGCCTCCGGCTATTCCCACGCCGGTCAGCAAGACCGCGCAGACCCCGACCTGAAGCGCGCCCAGGCCGAAGATCTCGCGGCGCAAGCCCCAGAGCCGCGACGGCTGCATCTCCAGCCCGATAATGAACAGGAACATCACGACGCCGAGCTCGGCGACGTGGAGGATGGCTCCCGATTCGGAAAACACACCGATGCCGAACGGGCCGATCACCACGCCCGCGGCCAGATAGCCGAGAATCGAACCCAGGCCCATACGTTTGAAGATCGGAACGGCGACAACACCCGCGGCGAGCAGCGCCACCACCTGAACAAGCTCGCTGCCCGCTGCCTCTGCCGCCATTCCCGCCATTCCGCTCGTTTGAGGACCGCAGCCTGTGCGGTCGGGTCAAGACGCCTCGGATCAGGCGCCAGCGCCCCAAGGATAGGGGCTTCGGCGGGCATGTAACAGCCCGAATCCTGCGGCGGGCAATGTTGCAGGCACGTTACACAAGTTGAGCGCGAGGCCGCGTTGCGTCTGGCTGCAATCGGAGGTTAAGCACGCTCGGCTTCGGCCAGTGGAGGGTGTGGCGATCAAGCCGCGCCCTTTTTGAGGAGATGACTGACATGAAGAAGTTTTTGCTCGTTGCCGTCGGCCGCCGCGCTGCAGGAGGCGGTTACCAAGGATCCGTCCAAGGCGGCCGATCTGACGGCCAAGGTGCAAGAGGTGACGACCAAATATCAGGGCACCACGACCCTGGCCGACGCCTGCAAGGCCTATGATGAGGTGACGGCGGCGATCAAGGGCTGATCGTTCCTATCGACGTCTTCAAAAGGAGGCGGTGGCGATGGGCCGCCGTCTCTTTTTGTGTTTGGTTACAGGCGGTTGATACGCGCTCAGTTCGGCGCGATGGAGCCGACTTCGATCGCGTCGACCCGCTTCAGGCTCATGCCGATCACCGGCACCAGCTGGTCCGCGACGCGCACTGCAACCGTCACCGTCATCGAATTGTCGTCGGGGATGCGTGCCTGCATGACGCCGCGCAGCTGGTTGCGGTTGATGGTGAACACCACCTTGCGGGCATCGACCACATTGCCGCCGATGATATCGAGGCCGGCACCGGCCGCGCCGCCCATGAAGGAGCCCTTGTAATCGCGCCCCTTGCGCTCGATCTTGGCCGACATCGGCTGGGTGAACATGCCCACACGGCAGCCGCCGTCGAGCGTCATGCCCATCTTGCCGTCGGGCGTCGAGCCGGTGAAGCTGCAATTGAACTTCGTGCCCTTGTATTTGCCGGCGACGATCTCGCCCGGGCCCACCCACTTGCCTTCGGCGGACCGGAAGAACTGCTTGTCCGGCTCCGCCGCGGACGCCTGTGCGGCAATGCCGGCGACAGTGGTGATCGCAACCGCCAGGGGCAACAGGCTGGACAGAATTACGCTTTTCATCGACGACACCCGGCAACAAAGAGGCTGTTTTGGAACCAGTGCGACCATGAACAAGATTGGTTAATGCTTCGTCACTGCCAAGGTCGTCGTTCACTTGCCAGGCGGGGTGTTCTCGCTTTCCTTCCTGCTTGCGAACGATGTCAGCGCGGAGAGGAAATCACCCAGTCCCGGCCGTTTTGCCGCACTGAAGGGCAGGGGGCGCGCCGTCTCCATCGCGGCGATGCCGATGCGCGCCGTCATCATGCCGTTGACGACGCCTTCGCCGAGCTTGGCGGAGAGGCGCGCAGCCAGGCCGTGGCCGACGATCTGCTGGACGAAACTGTCGCCGACGGCGATCGAACCGGTGACCGCCAGATGCGCCAGCACGCTGCGCGCCAGGCGAAAGAAACCCAGTGTTCCCGGCCGCCCGCCATAGAGTTCCGAAAGGCGCCGGATGAGGCGCCCGGCCTCGAACACGACATAGGCTACGTCGACGAGCGCACGCGGACTGACGGCCGTCACCAGCGACACGCGTTTGGCGGCTTCCAGGATCATGATCTTGGCCCTGGCGTCGAGAGGGCCAAGGATCTCCGCCTCAGCGAGACGCACCAGATTGGCGCCATCGATGATCTCGTCGCGCAGATCGGCCAGCGCGCGCCTGCCCGCAGCCGTTTCGGGTTTGGCCGCGACGAAGGCCGACAGCTCGTCGACCACCAATCGCGCCGCCTTGGGATCGTCGCGTGCAATCGCATCGAGCGCACGTTTCTGCAGCTTTTCGACCTCGGCAAGCCGGGCGATCGCCAGGAACTCGCGAATCAGGATCACCACCAGCGCCAGCACGGCGACGGCAGCCATGCCGGCGGCCAGCCAACCCAGCCACTCGGCGCGCGCGAACAGATCGCGAATGAGCTGATCGGTCCACAGGCCGATGGCCAGCGAAACCAGCACCCCGAACGCGCCGAAGAAGATGGAGCCAAGCAATGAACGTTTCCTGCGAGCGACTGCCGGCGGCGGTTCGGCAGCGACGATGTCCGGCTCGTCGAACACGTCGATCTCCGACGGGATGACCAGCGCGACATCGCTCTTCACCGCGCGGGGCTTGCGCTGTGTGTCGGTCTGGACACGGCGCGCCTCCGGCGCCCCGGCCTGGGCACGGCGCGCCTGCGCCGCGTCCTGCTGCGGCGATGTGGCCTCCGGTTCGATGCGGAATGCCGCCGGCTTGCGGGGCGCGGTCATGCCAGATGGTCTCCGATCAGGAACTGCAAGGCACGGTCGAGCCGGATATGCGGCAGTGACAGCATGACGCCCTCGGCCGTGCGCTCGAGTTTTGGCGGGCGAAAACGCACGAAGCGGATCGCCGGGTCGGTATTGTCCTGCCTGTGCGCTCCCCCGGGAGCTTCGAAGACAGCATCAATTTTCTCCGGTAAATCACCGGGAAATATGGCCGTTTCAGCTTTCCCGTCAAAGGTGTCGCCATTGATTGTCTCGCCCGCGAGCGGTGTGCCGATGATGACCGGCAATGTCTCGCGGCCCTGTTTGACGGTGCCTTCCCGTGTTGCGCGCACCGCCGCCATGGCGACGACGTCGACGCCGGCGCCGGTGAAATTCGCCCGCGCCACGGCGCGGTCTGCCAGCCGCCGCACGATCGCCTGCAAGCGGTCATGGCTGTCGTGATGCAGGTGGTCGGCCTTGGTGGCGGCGATCAGGATACGATCGATGCGCCGCGAGAAAAGATCGGTGAGGAAGCTGCCGCGTCCAGGACGGAAACAGGCGAGGATCTCGGTCACCGCGCGCTCCAGGTCGGCCATGGCTCCGGGGCCGGCGTTCAGCGCCTGCATGGCGTCGATCAGCACGATCTGGCGGTCGAGCCGGGTGATGTGTTCGCGGAAGAAGGGTTTGACGACATGGGTCTTGTAGGCCTCGTAGCGCCTTTCCATCATCGCGTGCAGCGAGCCGCTGCGCGGGCGCTTGTCGCCCAGGCTGGCCAGAGGAGCGAAGGTCAATGCGGGCGAGCCTTCGAGATCGCCAGGCATCAGGAAACGGCCCGGCGGCAAAGTCGAAAGCGCCCGCTCGTCGAGCTTGCAGGCTTTGAGATAGGCGGCGAAATCCTCGGCCAGGCGGCGCGCCGTCATCTCCTCGGCATCGGCGTTCGGGTCGATCTCGGCCGATAGCGCCCGCCAGGCCCGCGACAGGTCCTCGCGCACCGGCAACGCAGCCATTTCAAGGGCTTCGCGCGAAAAATCGGCGAAGGATTTTCCGAGCAGCGGCAGGTCGAGCAGCCATTCGCCGGGATAGTCGACGATGTCGACCGACAGTTTTCCGGAGGAAAACATCCTGTTCCAGCCGGAGGCCGATTCATATTCGATGGTCAGCCGCAATTCGGAGATGGCGCGTGTCGAATCGGGCCAGACGCGGTCGTTCACCAAGGCGGCGATATGGTCCTCGTACTGGAATCGGGGCACCGCGTCGTCGGGCTGCTCTTCGAGGAAAGCGCGCGCGATGCGCCCGGATTTCTGCGCCTCGAACAGCGGCAGGCGCCCGCCGTGAATAAGGTTGTGGACCAGCGCCGAGATGAAAACCGTCTTGCCCGCCCTGGAAAGACCCGTGACGCCCAGCCGCAGCGACGGCGAAAATAGCCCGCTGGCGCGGCCCGAAAGCGTGTCGAGCGCAATTCTCGCCTCGTCGGTGAAAGTGGTCAGCGATGACGCCAAAATTGTCTCTCGATGCTGCGACAGGTCCGATATAGGCGTTGCCGTGCTGGTTTGAAATGGCGTCAGAGGTCAGCCGGCGTCAGGAATGCCTCGAGATAGCCGGCACCCTGGGCGGCCCCGGCAAGATCGCCGCTGAAGCGCACGACCGCCAGGCCCGAGGTCGGGAAACCATGATTGAGCATGGCGCGGGCGCTTTCCTCGCCATCGCCGGACACCGCCATGGCGAGATCCTCCGTCATCGGATTGTGGCCGACGAGCAGCATCGAACCCACCCCACCATTGTCCCGGATGAGGCTGAGGTACGCGGCCGCGTCCTCGCTGTAGAGCGCGTCGACGAACAGAACCCGGCCGGTGTCGGCCCGACCGGCCACGCCTTCCAGCGTCTCCTTCGCGCGCCGGGCTGTGGAGCAAAGCGTCAGATCGGGCACATAGGAGCGCGACCGCATGGCGATGCCCATCGCCTCCGCATCAGCGCGGCCGGACGCATCGAGAGGGCGATCGAAATCACGCATGCCGGGCAGCGCCCATCCGGCTTTGGCGTGCCTCAACAGATAAAGCCTGCTCACCCAACCTCCACCGTGCCAACAGCCCGAACCGTGCTGTGATTAGCCATAAGAACAGCGTGGCGCACAATGGCAGTCGTTTTTCGGACATGACGAATCATCAGCCGGCGGCCGCCAGTTCGAAGGATCCGGTACCTAAGACCAGCCCGAATCACCTCAATCGCGCTCATCGAGGCAGATTAACAATTGCGTGAATCGGTAATCGATTGCGCTTGTGCAGGCGTTTGACCGCGAATATATAGGCGCCAAATTTGGGGCTGTTTGGGTGAGTCGAATGAACGATGCCGTTACCGCCGATTACGTACCCTCCGAAGACGAGCCGTTCATGAACGAGCGGCAGAAATCCTACTTCCGCTCAAAGCTCGTCACCTGGAAGAATGACATATTGCGCGAAGCGCGCGAAACCCTCGAAATCCTACAGCAGGAAAACGCCAATCATCCCGATCTAGCCGACCGCGCCTCTTCGGAAACCGACCGCGCCATCGAACTCAGGGCGCGCGACCGCCAGCGGAAACTCATCGCAAAGATCGATTCGGCCTTGCAGCGCATCGAGGAAGGCACTTACGGCTATTGCGAGGAGACCGGCGAACCGATCGCGCTGAAGCGGCTGGATGCCCGCCCGATCGCAACCTTGTCGATCGAAGCGCAGGAGCGGCACGAGCGCCGCGAGAAGGTCTATCGCGACGATTAGCCTGCGGTCTGCATTCAAGAAGATTTCAGCGATATCGCTCTCGAAATGGCCGGTTTTCCGGCCATTTCTTTTTTCAGAACCCGGGCGATGCGCGCAAAACCCCGATCGGTTTTTCGGACCGGGCGCAAGCGCTGCTCATCTTTTCTGGCTGGAGAGTTCGCCCAGAAGCCTGGTCATCTCATCGTCGAGCGACGGCGGTGTTTTTGCCACCGGCTTGGTCGCCGGACTGCTCGAGCGGGGCTGGTCGAGCGAAACCTCGAGTTCCTTCATCAGCGTTTCATCGATGCTTTCCTGCCCCGGCGGTGGTGAAGCCGGCGGCGGGGCATGCCGGACGGCATTGACGTTTGCGGAGCCGTAGGAAGGCAGCGGCGTGACATTGGTCGGCTGATAACCCTGCGCCGCCGGCTTCGGCACCGGCTCCGGAGCGCGCTGGCGGGCGGGTGGCGCTGCACTCACCGGCTGCGGAGCAGGTGCCTGTCTCGCCGGCGCCGGGGTGGGCTGAGGCGGACGCGGCTTTGCCACCGCGACAGGCTGCTGCGAACCGCCATCTCCGGTCAGCGCGGGACGGCGTGGCGCAGAAAGGCGGATGTCACGCTCGACGACGACATCGGTCGGGCCGCCGATCAAAAGCAGATGCTCGATGTCGTCGCGGCGCACCAGCACCAGGCGGCGATGGCTGTCGACGGCGGTGGCGTCCATGACCGCAAGCCGCGTCTTGCGGTTCCGGCCGCCCGCGACAAAGGTGCCGAAGGTCAGGTTGCGAACGAGTTTGACGATGATGAGGACGATAACCAGCAGGACCAGCGCCGCGAAGGTCCACAGCAGTGCCGCTACATAGCCGGGGCCCGCTACGCTATCCAGCCATTGCAGCATTGGTTCCCCCTGATCGGTTTGGAAGTGACGCGACACTAGACCGTTGCGGCGGGCTACCGCAAGTTGCCTTTCACGCTTCATGAACAGCTTGAAACACTGGAGGGCCGGCCGACATCATTTTTATCTGACATTTGCCGCCCGGGCCTTTTCGGGACCAGGAGAATATGATTCAACCCGACAGGGGCGGGCGTCGGCACACATTGCGGCGAGTATCGGAACACCGGACTTCAAGAGCAGGGGGCACATGGCCAAGGAAACGCGCGGCGATTTCTATCCGGTACCGATCGTCGATCAGAACACGCGGCCGGGCGCCGTTACCCGGCTCGTCATCTTCATTGCCGTCCTGACGGGGGCCGCGATCGTTTTCGGCCTGTTTCGCGAGCGGCTCGGCGACCCTTTCCTGCTGGGCATGCTCGGCGTGCTGGCGATGATCGGCGTCGGCTTCCTGTTCGCCACGGCGATCGGCTTCGTGCAGATCACTCCACGCTCGACGGGCGACGAACTGTCGAAGGCATTCGTCGATTCGATGTCGCAGGGTCTTCTGGTCACGGACACCAAGGGCCGCGTGGTCTATGCCAACCGCGCCTATGCCGACATGACCGGAGCCTCTTCCGCGGCCGACCTGAAGACGGTCGAAGGGCTGCTTTCGGATGTTCCGGAAGCTTCGGTCACCATCTACCGACTGGCCTCCGGCCTGCGTGACGGCCAGCCGGGCGACGGCGAGTTCCGGCTCGCGCAGTCGATCAAGCCTGGCGCTGAGCCAGGCGCGCGCTGGTATCGCGCCCGCGCCCGCGCTTTCAGCGTGCCGGGCCAGCGGCCGCCGATGCTCGCCTGGCAACTTGCCGACATTTCGCAGGAACGCGCCGAGCAGGAGCGTTTCTTCCTGGACCTGCAGAAGGCGATCGATCATCTCGACCACGCGCCCGCCGGCTTCTTTTCCGCCGACCAGGAAGGCCGCGTCACCTATATCAACGCCACGCTCGCCGAATGGCTGGGCATCGACCTTGCCAGCTTCACGCCCGGCGCCGTCTCCCTGCCGGAGATCGTCGCCGGCGACGGCATGGCGCTGGTGCGCTCGGTCAAGGCCGACCCCGGTACGACGCGCAACGCGGTCATCGATCTCGACCTCACGACAATGACGGGCGAGGCGCTGCCGGTGCGCTTCATGCATCGCGTTTCAGCCAGCCGCGAAGGCCTCAACGGTCCGACGCGCACGATCGTGCTCAACCGCACGCAAGGCGAGGACGCCTCGGCGGACCTGCGCGCTTCGGAAGTGCGGTTCACCCGCTTCTTCAACTCGACGCCGATGGCGATCGCCGGCGTCGACGCCAGCGGGCGCATCCTGCGCACCAATGCGCCATTCCTTTCGCTGTTTTCATCGGTCGTCGACCGGGACGCCGTCGACCGCCGCATGCGGCTCGACACGGTCATCCACGAACGTGACCGCCCGGCCTTTGCCGCGGCCTTCGAAAAGGCACGGCAGCGGCAGGCCGATATCGAGCCGATCGACACGCTCCTGCCCGGCAATGAGGAGCGCCACATCCGTTTTTACGTCAATGCGGTCGCCGACGGCACAGGCGGCGAGGGGGCCGAGGAGTCGGCCATCGTCTACGCCGTCGAGACGACGGAGCAGAAGGCGCTCGAAGGGCAGATGGCGCAAAGCCAGAAGATGCAGGCCGTCGGCCAGCTTGCCGGCGGCATCGCACACGACTTCAACAATGTGCTGACCGCCATCATCATGGCGTCGGACCTGCTTCTGACCAATCATCGGCCGTCGGACCCATCCTTCCCCGACATCATGAACATCAAGCAGAATGCCAACCGGGCAGCCTCGCTGGTGCGGCAGTTGCTGGCCTTTTCGCGCAAGCAGACGCTGCGGCCGGAAGTGCTGAACCTTACCGACGTGCTCGCCGATCTCAGGATGTTGCTCGCCCGTCTGGTCGGCAACGACATCAAGCTGAAGATCGACCACGGTCGCGATCTCTGGCCGGTCAAGGTCGATATCGGCCAGTTCGAGCAGGTGGTGGTCAACCTGGCGGTCAACGCGCGCGATGCAATGCCGGCGGGCGGCGACCTCACGGTGCGCACCCGCAATGTGACCGCCGAGGAGTGCAAGACCTTTCCCTACCGGGAACTCACTCCGGCGGACTATGTGGTGGCCGAGGTCGAGGACACCGGCAGCGGCATCGCGCCCGACGTGCTGAAGAAGATATTCGAACCGTTCTTCACCACCAAGGAGGTCGGCAAGGGCACCGGCCTTGGCCTGTCCATGGTCTACGGCATCATCAAACAGACCGGCGGCTTTATCTTCTGCGATTCCGAGGTCGGCAAGGGTTCGGTCTTCCGCATCTTCCTGCCGCGCCACATCGCCGAGGCAAAGAAGGCAGGCGAACCCGGGGAAGCACCGGCAGCGGTGCCTGCCAAGTCGGCAGAGACAGGCAAGGATTTGTCCGGGTCGGCCACGGTGCTGCTGGTCGAGGACGAGGATGCGGTGCGCATGGGCGGCATGCGGGCTCTGACCTCGCGCGGCTATACCGTGCACGAGGCGTCCTCCGGGGTCGAGGCGCTGGAAGTGTTCGAAGCGCTCGGCGGCAAGGTCGACATTGTGGTTTCGGATGTGGTGATGCCGGAGATGGACGGGCCGACGCTGCTCGGCGAGTTGCGCAAGCGCCAGCCGGACATCAAGTTCGTCTTCGTGTCCGGCTATGCCGAGGATGCATTCGCCAGGAACCTGCCGGCGGACGCGCATTTCGGATTCCTGCCGAAACCGTTTTCGCTCAAGCAGTTGGCAACGATCGTCAAGGACATGCTGGAGTCTTAGGCCGTGAACCCATAAATCGGGAAATGGCCGAGATTGGTGGTTCCCGGAGGGCAGCTTAGGAGGCGGAATCGCCGAATAGCGGCCGTTCAGCAAATCCGAGCAGCAAGGTTTTTGCGATTTCTCGCGCCTTCGAGGCAAGCGCCTCATCCGGCAGTTCGCCGGCGGTCCAGAATGACAGGACCCCACGAAAGGCAAATGCGAGCTGTTCCGGCAGACTGCGCAGCGCCTCCTGCCTGCTGGCCGCGATCAAGCCTTCGCCCGCTCCAAGGGCCAGCGACCACAAGGTTGTGGAGTGCGCCAGGACCTTTCCGGGGGACGGGCCGGCCGTGCCGATCCATCCCATCACGGCCCGGTTAATCCCCGGCTCCTCCAGCATCACCTCGACCGCCGTATCGATGGCCAACAGCACGCGGCCGGCGGCATCGGCAGGCGGTGACATCCCGGCAAAGCGCTGGACCATCGTATCGATCCGCCGCCCCGAAAGGGCATGCATGATCGCGGCCTTGCTCCCGAACTGATTGAACGGCGTCGCGAAACTGACCCCAGCTTCGGTGGCGAGGTCGCGCATCGAGAAATCGGCCTTACCCTGTCGGAGCAACCGCTCCGCCGCATCGATCACACGCTGGCGAAGCGGCTCACCCCGCGTAGCGGTCGGAGCAACCTTGGTCTTGTTTGGCGTCATGCTGTTATCTATATCATGATATAGTTTCAATCATAGCCCGGAGTGAACCATGACTTCCACCCCTAAGACATTCCTCATCACCGGTGTCAGCTCCGGGCTGGGGCGCGCATTTGCAAGAGGCGCGCTTGAAGCGGGCCATCGGGTGATCGGCACCGTGCGGCGGGAAGCCGACGCCGAGATCTTCGCCGCGCTCGCGCCCGATCGCGCCCACCCGCTCTTGCTGGACGTGACCGATTTCGAGACGGTCCCGGCGGCTGTCACCGCGGCCGAACGGCAGGTGGGTCCAATCGACGTGCTGGTGAACAACGCCGGTTACGGCCATGAGGGCGTGCTGGAGGAGTCCTCCATGGACGATCTCCAGCGCCAGTTCGCCGCCAACGTCTTCGGGCCCGTCGCGATGATCAAGGCGGTGCTGCCGGGCATGCGCGAGCGGCGTCGCGGCCATATCATCAACGTCACGTCCATGGGCGGCTTCATCACCATGCCCGGGATCACCTTCTATTGCGGAAGCAAATTCGCGCTCGAAGGCATTTCCGAAGCGCTCGGCAAGGAAGTAGCAGGCTTTGGAATTCGGGTGACGGCGCTCGCTCCCGGCCAATTCCGCACGGATTGGGCCGGACGCTCGATGGATCGCACGCCGCGCAGCATTGCCGACTATGACGCGGTCATGGACCCGATCCGCGCCGCGCGACAGGCCAAGAGCGGCAACCAACCGGGCGATCCGGCCAAGGCCGCGCAGGCGTTGCTCGTGCTGGTCGATGCCGCGAACCCGCCGGTACGGCTGTTCCTGGGCGACGACGCGCTGGGGCTGGTCGACCAGAAGCTCGACGCGATGCGGGGCGAAATCAGCGCGTGGGAGGAACTTTCGCGCTCAACCAGCTTCGCATCATGAGCGCTTGGAGCGCGTCGGCTGATGAAGACGCGCCGCGCGTCTTCATCAGCCTGCAATTGGGGCGGCTCGGCCTGTGACCGCCGGCCGAACATCCCGCCGAAGAGCAACCAAGTGAAGCCTTGCTTCAGCGAGCGGCTCTATCGCGAGCGCAACCTGATCGAGCGGTTCTTCTCTGAGCTGAAGCACTTCCGGCCTGTCGCCACCCGCTACGACAAGCTCGCCACCAACTTCCTCGCCATGGTCCAGCTCGCCTCGATGCGGCTGTGGCTCCGCGCTTACGAGTCTAGAACAGTTCAGCTTTGATAGAGTCGCCGACCGGTTTAACTCTTTGTTTTCGTGATATTGTCGTCCTGAAACGAAGTTTCCGTGTATTAGCGTTCCCGAATGCCTCTTGCGCAATACCGCGACAAGGCCATGATTGTGGATGAAACGGCAGGGACGAGCTGTTGACGCCACACATCGAAGCCAGCGAGGGTGACTACGCCGACATTGTGCTGTTGCCGGGCGACCCCCAGCGCGCCGAATGGATGGCCATGACATTCCTGGAGGCCCCACGCTGCATCAACCGCCGGCGCGGCGCCCTTGGCTTCACTGGCCTGTTTCGTGGTCAGCCGGTCAGCATCCAGGCGACCGGCATCGGCGTATCCTCCTTTCTGATCTATGCGCATGAGCTGCTGGACGGCTACGGTGTGCGGACTTTGATCCGTACCGGCACCTGCGGCGGGCTGACCGCTGAGGTAAAACTACGCAGCCTCGTCATCTCGCAATCGGTGCGGCCCGAAAGCGCCCGAAGCGGTCAGGTTTTCGGCCTCTATGACGCTGCAGCCGGGCCGGACCCGGCGCTGTTTGCTCGCGCATTGGCGAAGGCGGCCGAACTCGGCATCGACCATCGTGCCGGGCTGACGGCATGCAGCGACGTCTTCCACCATCCGCAGGGACGCGCCCGTTTTGCCGATGCGCAGGCAGCCGGCGCGCTGGCCGTGGACATGGAGACCAGTGCGCTCTATCGCATTTCCAGGCATTTCGGGGCCCGTGCGCTATCGATCTGCACGGTGGTCGACGATATCGACAGCGGCGAACAGACCCAATATGCGGAACGCCAGGATCTTTTTACCGACATGACGCGGCTGGCGCTGGAAATCGCCGCCGCCGATCGGCCCGGTGCGTGATAGGCCCGCCGAGCCGCCCCAGTTCCTGATGCATTCCGAACACAAAGCCGGGGGGCACTTTTCTGGATCTTCAGGCGGCTTCCCATTTCGGCGGCATCTGGTCTTCCATGCCCGGCCGGTGGCTGCGCAGATAGAGCGCGCAGGTGGTGCGCAGCATGGAGGCGAAGTTGGGAATCTCGCCATTGATCTCGATGGCCTCGTCATAGAGTTTCGAGATGAATTTCGGCGTCGTCAGGTCCTGGCTTTCGGCGATTTCGTCGAGCAGTGCCCAAAACGTCGCCTCAAGCTGGATGCTGGTCGAATATCCGTCGATGCGGATCGACCGGTTGATCTGACGATAACCTTCGGGGTCCTGGGCCGCAAATACCCTGCACATCCGACAACCTCCCACGTTCGTTGATTTTTGGCGTTGATTTTGGGTGGACAGATGCTTTTGCCGCCAGAGGCGACGCGGCCTTTGTCCCCGACAGCATTCTCCGGCAAAATCGGCTGAACAGCAATCGGACTTTCGTCCTTGCGATTGTCAGGCGAGTCGATCTTCGGAGCGTGGTAACCGGCTGCCACCATCTTTTGCCGTCGCCGCGCATAATCATCTTCGAAGCATCGAGTGGCGAGGACTGATTTGGCGAAGGCAATCCACACCATGATCCGGGTTCTCGACGAGACCCGCTCCGTCGATTTCTACAGAAATGCCTTCGGCCTCGATGTCGCCGAAAGGCTGGATTTCGACACGTTCACGCTCATCTACCTCAGCAATGCCGAGACGCAATTCGAAGTCGAACTGACCGTGAACAAGGCTCGGCAGGAGCCTTATGCGCTTGGCGATGGCTACGGCCATCTCGCGGTTTCGGTCGTCGATCTCGACGGCGAGCACGACCGGCTCGGCGCGCTCGGCCTCAACCCGAAGAAGATCGTCGAATTCAACCGTGACGGTTCGCTGATCGCACGCTTCTTCTTCATCGAGGATCCGGACGGCTACAGGATCGAGGTTCTGCAACGAGGAGGCAGGTTCCAGTAGAGATCGCGGCCGCGTGTGCGCGGCGCCAGCCAAGGCATCCCATGGATGCAACCAGCAAGCAGGGAGGAAAATATGGTCACGATCTATGAAAGCAGGCCCGGGCTTTCGCGGCGCGAGCTTCTGAAGCGCGGCGGCGTCGGAGCCTTGCTCGTCATTTCCGGCAGCGCGGTCATCAGCCCGGAACATGCCTGGGGCCTCGAAACGTTGGCGCTGAAGCCGGAGACGATGGCGACGCTGATCCAAATGGGGCGGGACGTCTACCCGCACGATCAGCTTCCCGACAAATATTACGCCATCGCGGTCAAGAGCCATGACGAAGAGGCCCGCAAGGATGCCGCACATAGGGATCTCATCGAGAACGGCATCGCCGATCTCGACAAGAGGTCCGGCAAGGGCGGCTACCGGAACCTTGGTTGGGAGGATCAGCGTGTCGCAGTGCTGAAGCAGGTCGAAGCCACGCCTTTCTTCCAGGCGGTGCGCGGCGGCCTCGTCGTCAGCCTCTACAACCAGAAGGAGGTCTGGCCGGTCTTTGGCTATGAGGGCGAATCCTATTCCAAGGGCGGCTATATCGCGCGCGGCTTCGACGACATCGAGTGGCTCTGAGCCGGCTCCTCTCGTCACCCAGCAAAATCGAAATCATGGGAGGAAACCATGGCAGCAGCATTTGATCTGAAAAACGACAATTTG
Source organism: Mesorhizobium sp. B2-1-1 (assembly GCF_006442975.2). NCBI lineage: Bacteria > Pseudomonadati > Pseudomonadota > Alphaproteobacteria > Hyphomicrobiales > Phyllobacteriaceae > Mesorhizobium > Mesorhizobium sp. B2-1-1. Next base: position 3,525,816 of record NZ_CP083954.1, read on the forward strand.
GTCGTCATCATCGGCTCGGGGGCCGGCGGCGGCACGCTCGGCAATGAACTCGCCCAGAAGGGCATCGACGTCGTCATCCTGGAGGCCGGCGCACGCCACGAATTCGACGACTTCATCAATGACGAGTGGGACTCCTTTGCCCAACTCGCCTGGAAAGACAAGCGCACGACTTCGGGCGACTGGCGCGTAGCCAGGGATTTTCCGAACCTGCCGGCCTGGATCGTGAAATCGGTCGGCGGCTCGACCACGCACTGGGCCGGCGCTTCGCTGCGCTTCCAGGAGCATGAGTTCAAGACCGCCTCGACCTACGGCAAGGTGGAGGGCGCGAACCTGCTCGATTGGCCGGTGACACTGGCCGAGATGGAGCCCTACTACGCCAAGGCCGAAGCCAAGATGGGCGTCACCGGCACCAATGACTGGCCGAGGCTGCCGGGCAACAATAATTTCAAGCTGTTGAAGGCTGGTGCCGACAAGCTCGGCTACAAGGAATGTCACACCGGCAACATGGCGATCAATTCGGTCGAGCGTGACGACCGGATGTCCTGCCAGCAGACCGGCTTCTGCTTCCAGGGCTGCAAATGGGGCGCCAAATGGTCGACGCTCTACACCGAGATCCCGAAAGGCGAAGCGACAGGCCATCTCGAGGTGAGGCCGAACGCCATGGCCGTCAAGATCAACCATGACGCCTCGGGAAAGGTGACCGGCGTCGTCTATGCCGACAAGGACGGCAAGCTGCAGGAGCAGAAGGCCCGCATCGTCGCCGTCGCCGGCAATTCGATTGAAAGCCCGCGCCTGCTGCTCAATTCGGCTTCGAGCAAGTTCCCTGACGGGCTCGCCAATTCATCGGGGCAGGTGGGCAAGAACTACATGCGCCACACCACCGGCTCGGTCTATGCCATCTTCGACAAACCGGTGCACATGTATCGCGGCACCACGATGGCCGGCATCATCCGCGACGAGGCGCGGCATGATCCATCGCGCGGTTTCGTCGGCGGCTACGAATTCGAGACGCTTTCGCTCGGCCTGCCGTTTATGGCGGCCTTCCTCGATCCCGGCGCTTGGGGCCGCTCCTTCACCACCGCGCTCGACCACTACGACCACATGGCAGGGCTGTGGATCGTCGGCGAGGACATGCCGCGCGAAGAAAACCGCATCACGCTGCATGCCGACGAAAAGGACGAGCACGGCATGCCGATCGCCGATGTGCATTTCGACGATCATCCCAACGATACGGCGATGCGCGATCATGCCTACAAACAGGCCACGGCGCTCTACGATGCGGTTGGAGCGACGCGTACTTTCCCGACGCCGCCTTATCCTTCCACCCATAATCTCGGCACAAACCGGATGAGCGAGAAGGCGGCCGAAGGCGTCGTCAACAAGCACGGCCAGACGCACGACATCAATAACCTGTTCGTTTCCGACGGCAGCCAGTTCACGACAGGCGCGGCCGAGAACCCGACGCTGACGATCGTCTCGCTGGCGATCCGGCAGGCCGATTACATCGCCAGCCAAATGTCAGCGAGAAGCATCTAGTTCCACCTCCCGACTGCCTGCTGGCGCGGAGCCCCGACCGGGGTTCCGCGCCATTTTTCTCGACTTTCAGCCCTTGGTGCAGGTCGAGGCGGTGAAGGCGCCGTCGGGCTGTCTCATGATGATGTCGAACGAGGGCGGGCCCTGACCATCCAGAGTTGCCTGAGTGAGGGACAACGAGTTGCCGCCGGCGGTGTAGCCGCCGAGCGGTCCCAGCCAGGAGATCACCCCATTTGCGTCCATCTGGTAATTGTAGCCCTGCTGGGCGGTCCCGAAGGTGACTGGGCCGGTATAGACGTTTCCCTTGATGGTGATGTCGCCGAGGTTGAGGAACATGCCGAGCAGGTAGACCTCGCAATGATAAATGCCGTCGGGCATCTTGCCGTCGCTGAAGTCGGCTCGCGCCGCCCCGGTCGCCGCCGCCAGAAACAATAGGCCGGTAGAGATGCGTGAAATTCCGGATGCCATGACGTCGCTCGGTTGAGGGGCGAACTTGCCCCATTTGTGTGCCGTACCGCAATATTTGTCGCGTGCGGCCCGCGTCCGGAGATCAAAATCTAGGCATTTGGAGAAATTGGACGAAAATTAGGCAAAAACCGTGTGCGCTGCGCAAATTTCTCTCAACCAATTTTTAACCGGGCGCTCACGATTTCTCTAAGTACGATACATCAAGCCGCTGATAACATTGAGCATTAACTCCTTCCACGAAACCGCCTCGGCGATTGGCATGGGGGTTGCTTCGTAGTGTTGCGTTGCAATCAATCAGCTTGGGAGTGTCAGGCATGAGGGGTAATTTCTCGACAATAACAAAAATGTTTTCGGCGGGCGTGGTCGCTGCCGGCCTGTCGATGTCGGCGCCCGCGAAGGCGGCCGACGACACGATCAAGGTCGGCATCCTCCATTCGCTGTCCGGCACGATGGCGATTTCGGAGACGACGCTGAAGGATGCCATGCTGATGCTCATCGACGAGCAGAATGCCAAGGGCGGCCTGCTCGGCAAGAAGCTCGAAGCGGTCGTCGTCGATCCGGCGTCCAACTGGCCGCTCTTCGCCGAGAAAGCGCGCGAGCTGATCTCCAAGGACAAGGTCGCGGCGGTGTTCGGCTGCTGGACCTCGGTGTCGCGCAAATCGGTGCTGCCGGTGTTCTCGGAACTCGACAACATCCTGTTCTATCCAGTCCAGTATGAGGGCGAGGAGAGCGAGCGCAACGTGTTCTATACGGGCGCGGCGCCGAACCAGCAGGCCATTCCGGCCGTCGACTATCTGATGAGCGAGGATGGCGGCTCGGTGAAGCGATGGGTGCTGGAAGGCACCGACTATGTCTATCCCCGCACCACCAACAAGATCCTCGAGGCCTATTTGAAGGCCAAGGGCGTCGCGGCGGAAGACATCATGGTCAACTACACGCCGTTCGGTTTCTCGGACTGGCAGACCGAAGTCTCGGCAATCAAGAAGTTCGGTTCGGCCGGCAAGAAGACCGCCGTCGTCTCCACCGTCAACGGCGACGCCAACGTGCCGTTCTACAAGGAACTGGGCAACCAGGGCATCAAGGCCGAGGACATCCCGGTCATGGCCTTCTCGGTCGGCGAGGAGGAGCTTGCCGGTCTCGACACGGCGCCGCTGGTCGGCCATCTCGCCGCCTGGAACTACTTCGAGAGCGTCGACACGCCCGAGAACAAGAAGTTCATCGCCGACTGGCACAAGTTCATCAAGAACGACAAGCGCACCACCAACGACCCGATGGAGGCCCACTATATCGGCTTCAACATGTGGGTGAAGGCGGTCGAGAAGGCCGGCACCACCGATCCGGACAAGGTGATTGACGCCATGGTCGGCGTCTCGGTGCCGAACCTGACCGGCGGCTACTCGACGATGATGCCGAACCATCACATCACCAAGCCGGTGCTGATCGGTGAAATCCAGGCCGACGGCCAGTTCGAGACGGTCTCGCGCACGCCGGGGCTGGTGATGGGCGACGAGTGGTCGGATTACCTGCCCGACTCCAAGGACTTGATCTCCGATTGGCGGGCGCCTCTGTCCTGCGGCAACTTCAATGTCGCCACCGGCAAATGCGGCGGCAAGGGTACAAACTGATCCTCCCGGGCTGGACCTTCAGGTCCATGCCCATGACCGCGAGCGTCCGGACGGTTCCTTCGCCGTCCGGACGTCCAACTCAACCCTGAAGAGTCGCCTGACGCCGATGAACCTTTTCCGCGCACTTGGCCTGACACTGCTGTTCTTGCTGGCGACGCTGTCGTCATCGGGCGCCGGCGAAGCCGATCTGCGTGGCATCATCGCCAAGTTCGCCGCCGCCAAGGGTTTTTCGGAGACGGGAGCTGTCGTTCACGACCTGGCGGCGACCGGCGATCCGGCAGTGGAGCGGCCTCTTGCGGCACTCGCCGATGGCAATCTTTACATCCGCAAGATCGATTCCCTGGTCTTCGTAGGCAAGGAAGGCGGCGAACGGGTCCAGCTTTTCGACCCGCTGAGCGGTGAGCCATCCGGTGAAGCAGCCAAGGACGACATCACCAAGATCAAGGTCAACAACACGCTGCGCCGCACCATCCGCGATGCGCTGGGCACGCTGACGCTTGGCGCCAAGAATCCGGCCGTGCGGCTCGCCGCCGCCGACACCATGTTCAAGACGCCCGATTCCGCAAACATCGAGCCGCTCGACGCTGCGATCGCCAATGAGACGGTCGCCAGTGTCAAGACCTTGCTGGAACAGGCTCGTGCCGCGTCGATTCTGAGCTCGGATCTGCCTGATGCCGACAAGCTCGCGGCAATCGCCCTGATCGGCGCGCGCGGCGACCGCGATGCGGTATCGCTGCTCACCTCGGCAGAGGCCAAAGCCTCGGGCGCAGTGAAGGAAGCGGCGACCGCGGCAATCGCCAACATCAATTCGACGCTGGCCCTGTGGGACGCCGGACAGAACATCTGGTACGGCATTTCGCTGGGCTCGGTGCTGCTGCTGGCGGCGATCGGGCTTGCCATCACCTTCGGCGTCATGGGCGTCATCAACATGGCGCATGGCGAGATGGTGATGCTCGGCGCCTACACGACCTTCGTTGTCCAGCAGGTGATCCGTACATCCTTTCCCGGCCTGTTCGACTGGTCGCTGGTGATCGCGCTGCCGCTCGCCTTCCTGGTCGCGGGGCTTGTCGGCCTCGCCATCGAGCGCGGCATTATCCGCTTCCTCTACGGCCGGCCGCTGGAGACGCTGCTGGCGACATGGGGCGTTTCGCTAATCCTGCAGCAGGCAGTGCGCTCGATCTTCGGGCCGACCAACCAGGAGGTCGGCAATCCCTCCTGGATGTCGGGTTCGTTCGATGTCGGCCAGCTTGCCATCACCTGGAACCGGCTCTGGATCCTGGTCTTCGCGCTTAGCGTCTTTGCCGTGCTGCTCTATGTGATGAAGCGCACCCCCTGGGGCCTACAGATGCGCGCCGTCACTGCCAACCGCCGCATGGCCGCCTCCATGGGCATCAGGACGCCATGGGTCGACGCGCTGACCTTCGCGCTCGGCTCCGGCATTGCCGGCATTGCCGGCGTGGCGCTCAGCCAGATCGACAATGTCTCGCCCAATCTCGGCCGTGGCTACATCATCGACAGTTTCATGGTCGTCGTCTTCGGCGGCGTCGGCAATCTGTGGGGCACGCTGGTCGGCGCCTTTTCGCTGGGCATCGTCAACAAGTTCCTGGAACCCTATGCCGGCGCCGTGCTCGGCAAGATCGTCGTGCTGGTGCTGATCATCCTGTTCATCCAGAAGCGCCCGCGCGGCCTGTTCGCGCTCAAGGGCAGGGCGGTGGAAGCATGATGTCGGGACGCTTCTTCGCCGCGGGCGCGGACCGCCGCATCGCCATCACCATTTTCATCCTGCTCGCGGCCGCGATCGTCGGCCCTCTGCTCAATCTTGCTGTGTCACCGACGAGCGCCTTCTACGTCCCGCCCTATATCGTGGCGCTGACCGGCAAATATCTCTGCTACGCGCTGCTTGCCTTGGCGCTCGATCTTGTCTGGGGCTATTGCGGCATCCTTTCGCTCGGCCACGGCGCCTTCTTCGCGCTCGGCGGCTACGCGATGGGCATGTATCTGATGCGCCAGATCGGCTCGCGCGGCGTCTATGGCAACCCGATCCTGCCTGATTTCATGGTATTCCTGAACTACAAGGAGCTGCCCTGGTTCTGGACCGGCTTCGACCATTTCTGGTTCGCCGGCCTCATGGTGCTCGCGGTGCCCGGCCTGCTCGCCTTCGTCTTCGGCTGGTTCGCCTTCCGCAGCCGCGTCACAGGCGTCTATCTCTCGATCATCACACAGGCGATGACCTATGCGCTGCTGCTCGCCTTCTTCCGCAACGACATGGGCTTCGGCGGCAACAACGGCCTGACCGATTTCAAGGACATTCTGGGCTTCAACGTCCAGGCCGACGTGACCCGCTCGGCGCTGTTCGCGGCCAGCGCGGTGATGCTTGCGCTCGGCGTCTTCGTCACCTGGGCGATCGTCGGCTCCAAATACGGCAAGCTGCTGATGGCGGTGCGCGATGCCGAAAGCCGCACCCGCTTCCTCGGCTGGCGGGCTGAGAATGTGAAGTTGTTCGCCTTCACGGTTTCAGCTGTCATGGCCGGCGTCGCGGGCGCGCTTTACGTGCCGCAGGTCGGCATCATCAATCCGGGCGAATTCGAACCCTCCAATTCGATCGAGGTGGTGATCTGGGCCGCGGTCGGCGGGCGCGGCACCATCATCGGGCCGATCATCGGTGCGCTGCTGGTCAACGCCGGAAAATCCTGGTTCACCGGCGTGCTGCCTGAACTGTGGCTGTTCGCACTCGGCGGCGTGTTCGTCGCCGTGACGCTGCTCTTGCCGAAAGGCATCATCGGCATGTGGGATAGCTGGCGCGGCAACGCCAAGGCGCTGCGCGCGGCATCGTTGGCCGAGGAGGCCGGCGCCGATGGTGAAATCGCGCCGTCCAAAGTCGTGCAGGCGGCGGCCAAAACACCCGGCGAATGGTCCTCGTCCAGCCTCGAACCACAGCCGGCGGAGTAACGAGCGATGTCGAAGTCGAACACCATTCTCTATCTCGACGGCGTCTCGGTTTCCTTCGACGGCTTTCGCGCCATCAACAATCTGTCGCTGGTGCTCGACAAAGGCGAGATGCGCGCCATCATCGGCCCCAACGGCGCCGGCAAGACCACGATGATGGACATCGTCACCGGCAAGACACGGCCCGACGAGGGCGAGGTGTTCTTCGACGGCCAGGTCGATCTCACCTGCCATGACGAGGCCGAGATCGCCATGATGGGCATCGGCCGCAAATTCCAGAAGCCGACGGTTTTCGAAAGCCATACGATCGAGGAAAATTTGATGCTGGCGCTGAAGGGGCCGCGCTCGATCTTCCCGGCGCTGTTCCATCGACGCTCGCCCGCCGAGACGCGGCGGATCGATGACATCCTCGGGACCATCCGGCTCGGCGACAAACGCGACGAGTTCGCCGCCAATCTCAGCCATGGGCAGAAGCAGTGGCTGGAGATCGGCATGCTCCTGGCGCAGGACCCGAAGCTGCTGCTGGTCGACGAGCCGGTCGCCGGCATGACCGACGCCGAAACCGAGGAAACCGCGCGCCTGCTCAAGGAGATCGCCCGCGACCATTCAGTGATCGTCGTCGAGCATGACATGCATTTCGTGCGCGAGCTCGGCGTCAAGGTCACCTGCCTGCATGAGGGCTCGGTGCTTTCAGAAGGCACGCTCGATTTCGTATCTGCCGATGAACGCGTCGTCGAAGTCTATCTGGGGAGATGAGCATGGTTTGGCGGGTGCAATTCCATCGCTTCGATCTTGCCTTCCTTCGGTTCTGGAGAAGGCGCTGACATGCTCGAAGTTTCCGATGCCACGCTCCACTACGGCGCCGCCCAGGCGCTGCGCGGCGTGTCGCTGAAGGCGGGCGCCGGCAAGATCACTTGCGTGCTCGGCCGCAATGGCGTCGGCAAGACCAGTTTGATGAGATCGATCGTCGGCCACCACAGGCTGACGAGCGGAAGCGTTGCCTTCGAGGGGAAGGCGCTCGACCGGAGCGCGGCGTATGACCGCGCCCGGTCGGGCATCGCATTCGTGCCGCAGGGCAGGGAGATCTTTCCGCTGCTCAGCGTGCGGGAAAACCTTGAATCGGGATTCTCGCCCCTGAAACGGGCCGACCGCAACGTGCCGGCGCATGTCTTCGAATTGTTTCCGGTGCTCAAGCAGATGCTTGGCCGCCGCGGCGGCGATCTCTCCGGCGGCCAGCAGCAGCAGCTCGCCATCGGCAGGGCGCTGGTGATGCGGCCCAAGCTTCTGGTGCTCGATGAGCCGACGGAAGGTATCCAGCCGTCCGTTATCAAGGACATCGGCCGCGCCATCCGCTATTTGCGCGACCAGGTCGGAATTGCGGTTCTTCTCGTGGAGCAATATCTCGACTTCTGCCGCGAACTCGCCGACGAGGTCAACATCATGGACCGCGGCCAGATCGTCCATACTGGTCCTGCGGAAGATCTCGACCGGGCGGATGTCAGGAAGTTCCTGACGGTGTAAATCCATCTCCTGATGAAAGATTGCTCAACCTTTCTTCAACACCCGCTGGCACGCTCAATACTACATGCTAGTCTTCTGATGGCTTTGTGAGTCGGCCGCTTCCGTATCAGTCTGGTTTGTCGCAGATCGAGGTGGGCGACGGGCAAGTTCCGCGCAAGCATGCGTTCCTAGCATCGTCCCTGCGATCTCTGTCGTTCAACGCGTTTGGGCATACAGGCCAAGGGGCAGCCATGGAACGTTACGTCGAGGACTACCAGAAGCGGCGGCTCACAGAGCGCGTCGACATCATCACAGCCATCAACATTCTGAAGTCCCAGGGCTATGACCACGACGAGCTGATCGAGGAGATCACCAAGGTCTTCTATGTCGACCTCGATGCCTTCAATGAAATTGTCATGGCGGCGTAAAAGCCGCATTCGGCCATTCAACAATGATGGGCACGGCATTGATGCGCTTGGTCAGCTAGCGCGCCGGAATGGAGAGGCGGTGACGCGGTTGCGGCCGCCGCGCTTGGCGGCATAGAGCGCCTTGTCGGCGGCGCTAAGCACCTTGTCGAAGCTCAGGCCCTCTTTGGTGCCGAAAGCAAAGCCGGCGCTGACGGTGCACGTCAGGGGACCGTTCTCGGTGTCGATGCGGCGCGCGGCGAACGAGGTTCGTATCGCCTCGGCCGTGTTTTCCACTGTTTCGGGCAAAGTCCGCTTCAGCACCACCGCGAACTCCTCGCCCCCCATGCGCGCGGCGACATCGGTCGGGCGAAGGTTGCCGGCAAGCTCCTTGGCGAACACTTTCAGCACCTCATCGCCCGTCGCGTGGCCGAACTGGTCGTTGATGGCCTTGAAGCTATCGAGGTCGAACACGACCACGGCGGTAAAGGCGCCGACGGGAGAATCGCCAAAGAGGTCGAACAGCGCGCGGCGGTTGAGCAGGCCGGTCAGCTGATCCGTCAGCGCGTTGCGGCGGTGATGCCCCGCCAGACGCCCCTGGTTGAGGGCCAGCGACAAGGCGCCGATGCCGGTCATGCTGGCGATGACGACGATGAGGCTGAGATCCTCGGCCCAGTTCCTTGGCGCATGGCTCAGGATCAGCTTGCCGTCCCATGCCAAAACCGTCGCGCAGAGCAGGAAGGACATGGCGGTCGCCGAATAGAGTGCGGCGGCGCCGATGGTAAGCGCTGGGGCCTCGGCGCGGCCCTTCCAGTATTCGGCGGCGGTTGCGAACAGGAGCAGGGCCGCGAACAGATTCTCGAACATGAAGCCGAGCCCGTCATAGCCGAGAGCCATGGGCGGCAGCGCCACTGCCAGCGAAATGCCGCTGCCGATCAAAACTCTGGGGATCGGCGAGCCGCCGCTTCTGAATTGGTATGCGGCGCCCAGCATCATGGAGAAGCCGACCAGCAGCAAGGTGAAGGTGGCGATGCCGAGGCCGCGCCTGGGCGCGTCGATATAGGCGTCATAGGTGAAGACCTCGCCCACCACCAGCATGGCGCTGAGCGCCCAGGTGAGCAGGAACTTGTCGGTGCGGGCGGTGAGCCATGTGCCGAACAACGTCAGGCTCAGGCAGGCAGCGGAGAAACCGACCGCCAGCAGAAGTGAGTTGTAGTCGAGCGACATGCCCTCGTTCCTTGCCCGCGACGACCCTGCAGCCTGACGTTGCTGGAGTCATGACGCAAGGAAGTGTCGATAAGGTTACGATCGCGGCGAAAAAGCCAAGCTTGCACGGCGTTAGAGGACTACCGCCGACAGGAGCAGAACGGCACCGACCGCCATCATCAGCAGACCCGGCCAATTCTGTGACACGCCTAGGAAACCGAGGCCGCGCCGGCGTGGCTCAAGCGTCGGGGTCTGCGTTGCGAGATTTGGCATCCGTCGATCCGAAGCTGCAGGTGCCGGATCGCTGAGCCGTCCACGCCTGAGAGCTGCGCCCGCCATATACACAACGCCGGCGACGATGAGAAACGCACCGATAAGGATGACAGCCATCCTTCCTCGCTTTTCTGCTGGTTTTCCCGCGCGGGAACCCGCCACCAAGGCAAAACGACGATGACGCCTTGAGGTTCCGACAGAGGCTGTTGACGCCGGCAATTCATGCAAATGGAAATAGCCGCAGAGGCTTGCCGCTTAGCTGGTTTCTGTCACTCGCTTCATCAGCGCCATGGCGCCGAAGGGCGCGCGCACCTTGCCCTCGGTGATGAAGTAGACGAACACGTCGCGCGGTTGCACCGGCGCGTCGGTAGCAGGGTCGGCGCGCCGCAAATCGGCCGGCTGCTTGCCTTCCGCCCAGACCTTGGCCCGCGCCGCCCATTCATCGAGGCCTTTTGGCGTGTAGCAGTCGGGATTGTCATCCGAGCCGGTCTGCAGGCGCGCATAGATGAAATCGCCGGTGATATCGGCGATATCAGGATATTTTGCGTGATCGGCATAGACGATGGCCGCCTTGTATTTGCGCGCGAGCGCCGGGAATTCCGGCACGATGAAACTGTCGTTGCGAACTTCGAGCGCGTGGCGCAACGCGATACCGTCTTGGCTTTCCGGCAACAACTTCAGAAACGCCTCGAAATCGTCGGGATCGAATTTCTTGGTCGGCGCGAACTGCCAAAGGATCGGTCCAAGCTTGTCGCCCAGCGCGGCGACGCCGGAGCCAAGGAAACGCATCATCGATTCACCTGCTTCGCCCAGCACGCGGCGGTTGGTGACGAAGCGGTTGCCCTTCAGCGAATAGACGAAACCGTCGGGTGCCTCATTGGCCCATTTGACGAAGGTCGGTTCCTTGAAGCTGGAATAGTAGGTGCCGTTGACCTCGATGCTCGGTACCTGCCGGCTGGCGTATTGCAACTGCTTGGCCTTGGGGAGTTTTTCCGGGTAGAAGGACGTGTCCCACGGCTCGAAGGTCCAGCCGCCCATGCCGGCGCGGATTGTTCCCGATTTGCTCATTGTCGTCCTCCCGTTTCAGAAGTCTGGCCGCGTTCAGAAAAATCAGGCCATCGTGACCTCGTCGACCGGCTTTGCCATGTCGACGAGCACCCATCCTGGCCGGTAGGGATTGGGCCGGCGACTCGTTTCGCGATAGCCGTAGGCCAAATAGAGCGCGATGTTGCGCTCCATTTTCGCATTGGTGTAGAGCCGCACCTCCGGCACGCCCCACAGGCGCGCCTGCTGATCCGCATGTTTCAACAATGCGATGCCGAAGCCCTTGCCCTGAAATCCTGGCGCCACCGCGACGGAGAAGATCATCGCGTGGTCTTCGTGCCGCTCCAGGACGATCAGCCCGGCCAGGTCGCCGCCGCTCTCCAGCAGCCAGGCCTCGCCGCGTTCGATGCGCGGCGCATAGTCTTCGGTGACCGGGATCGGCGGCGCGCCCAACAGCGCGGTGTAGGGCGCGTAGGCATCCGTGGTCAGAGTCATGACGGCGGTGACATCCGGGGCGAGGGCTTTCCTGATCTTCATTCCGGAGATTCCCAACGCCAGCCCGCCATCACTCCGCTGCTTCGCGCTTGCCTCCGGGGCGTCGCTCCAGCAATTCCTTGAGAAATTGGCCGGTGTAGCTGCGTTTTTCGCGCACGATCGCTTCCGGCGTGCCGGAGGCGACCAGCTCGCCGCCGCCATCGCCACCCTCGGGGCCGAGGTCGAGCACCCAGTCGGCGGTCTTGATCACTTCGAGATTGTGCTCGATCACCACCACCGTGTTGCCCTGGTCGACCAGTTCGTGCAGCACTTCCAGCAGCTTGGCGACATCGTGAAAGTGCAGGCCAGTGGTCGGCTCGTCCAGGATATAGAGCGTCTTGCCGGTCGCCTTGCGCGACAGCTCCTTGGCGAGTTTTATCCGCTGCGCCTCGCCGCCCGACAGCGTCGTCGCCTGCTGGCCGATATGGATGTAGCCGAGGCCGACCTGCTTCAGCGTGTCGAGCTTGTCGCGCACGCCGGGCACGGCGGCGAAAAAATCGACGCCTTCCTCGACCGTCATGTCGAGCACGTCGGCGATCGACTTGCCCTTGAACAGCACGTCGAGCGTCTCTCTGTTATAGCGCTTGCCGTGGCAGACGTCGCAGGTGACGTAGACGTCGGGCAGGAAGTGCATCTCGATCTTGATAACGCCGTCGCCCTGGCAGGCCTCGCAGCGGCCGCCCTTGACGTTGAAGGAGAAGCGGCCCGGTTGGTAGCCGCGCGCCTTGGCTTCCGGCAGGCCCGCGAACCAGTCGCGGATCGGCGTGAAGGCGCCGGTATAGGTGGCGGGGTTGGAGCGCGGGGTCCGTCCGATCGGCGACTGGTCGATGTCGATGACCTTGTCGAGGAACTCCAGGCCCTCGATGCGGTCGTGCTCGGCCGGATGCTCGCGCGAGCCCATGATGCGGCGCGAGGCCGCCTTGAAAAGCGTTTCGATCAGGAAGGTCGATTTGCCGCCGCCCGATACGCCGGTGACGGCGGTGAAGGTGCCGAGCGGAATTTCGGCGGTGACGTTCTTCAGATTGTTGCCGCGCGCGCCGACGACTTTCAGGCGGCGGTTCTTCTTCGCCTCGCGGCGAACCGCTGGTGTCGCCACCTCGAGCTCGCCCGAGAGGTATTTGCCGGTGATCGAATTCGGGTTGGCCATCACCTGCTGCGGCGTGCCCTGGGCAATGATTTCACCGCCATGGATGCCGGCGGCCGGACCGATGTCGACGACGTAGTCGGCATGCAGGATGGCGTCCTCGTCATGCTCGACCACGATCACCGTGTTGCCGATGTCGCGCAGGTGCTTCAGCGTGTCGAGCAGGCGCGCATTGTCGCGCTGGTGCAGGCCGATCGACGGTTCGTCCAGCACGTAGAGCACGCCGGTGAGGCCGGAGCCGATCTGCGATGCCAGCCGGATGCGCTGGCTCTCGCCGCCCGACAGCGTGCCGGAATTGCGCGACAGGGTGAGATAGTCGAGGCCGACGTCGTTGAGGAAGCGCAGCCGCTCGCGGATTTCCTTGAGCACGCGCACGGCGATCTCGTTCTGCTTGTCGTTGAGCTGCGCCGGCAGGTCGGTGAACCACTGGTCGGCCTTGCGGATCGACTGTTCGGTCACTTCGCCGATGTGCTTGCCCGCGATCTTCACCGCCAGCGCTTCCGGCTTCAGCCTGTAGCCACGACAGGCCGGGCAGGGGGTGGCCGACATGAAGCGCTCGATTTCCTCGCGCATCCAGGCGGATTCGGTCTCTTTCCAGCGCCGCTCGAGGTTGGGGATGACGCCCTCGAAGGTCTTGGTCGTTTTGTAGGAGCGCAGGCCGTCATCATACTGGAAGGTGATCTCGCGCTCGCCTGTGCCGCGCAGGATGGCTTCCTGGGCTTCCCCGGTCAAATCCTTGAACTTGTCGCCGAGCTTGAAGCCGTAAGCCTTGCCGAGAGCCTCCAGCGTCTGCACGTAGTAGGGTGAAGTCGATTTCGCCCATGGGCTGACGGCGCCGTCGCGCAGCGAGACGTTCTCGTCGGGGACGACCAGATTGGGATCGATGGCGCGCTGGCTGCCCAGCCCGTCGCAGGTCGGGCAGGCGCCGAACGGGTTGTTGAACGAGAACAGCCTGGGCTCGATCTCGGGAATGGTGAAACCGGAGACCGGACAGGCGAATTTTTCCGAGAACAGGATGCGCTCATGCGTCTCGTTCTTCGATTTGTTGACCGAATCCTCGCCCGTCTGACTGGCATCGAGCGGCTTGTCGGCGAACTCCGCTACCGCCAGCCCCTCCGCGAGCTTCAGCGCGGTCTCCATGGAATCGGCAAGGCGCGTTGCGAGGTCGCCACGCACGACGATGCGGTCCACGACCACGTCGATGTCGTGCTTGTATTTCTTGTCGAGTGGCGGCACATCAGCGATCTCGTAGAAGACGCCGTCGACCTTGACGCGCTGAAATCCCTTTTTCTGCAGCTCGAGCAATTCCTTGCGGTACTCGCCTTTGCGGCCGCGCACGATCGGCGCCAGGATGAACAGGCGCGTGCCTTCCTCGACCGCCAGCACGCGATCGACCATCTGCGACACCGTCTGGCTCTCGATCGGCAGCCCGGTGGCCGGCGAATAGGGTACGCCGACACGCGCGAACAGAAGCCGCATATAATCGTATATCTCGGTGACGGTGCCGACCGTCGAGCGCGGGTTCTTCGAGGTGGTCTTCTGCTCGATGGAGATGGCCGGCGACAGGCCGTCGATCTGGTCGACGTCCGGCTTCTGCATCATTTCGAGGAATTGCCGCGCATAGGCCGACAGGCTCTCGACATAGCGGCGCTGGCCTTCGGCGTAGATGGTGTCGAAGGCAAGCGACGATTTGCCGGAGCCCGACAGGCCGGTCATGACGATCAGGCTGTCACGCGGCAGGTCGAGATCGACATTCTTCAGATTGTGTTCGCGCGCCCCGCGAATGGAAAGATATTTATGGTCGGCCATTGCCGGTCGCCGCCTCAGATCTGGAATTTGTGGGATCGGCGGGTTTTCACCGGCCGTCCTCTATGTAGGTATTTTTGCCGCCGCGTCGAGAGACGCCACAATTCTCGGCCAAGTCGTTTAACCGTCTTTCGGGCGGACGGGCAAGCGGAAAGAACAAAGACCGAACACGCTCCTGACAAAAGCGGTGGAGCAGGCGGTGTGGTTCCCATCAGGGGATATGTCGCTCGATCACATTTTTTCCGATCGGACATCGAGCGGTTGACGTCCCCGGCTGAGGGGAGCAGACTCCACACGTCAATGAAGCCGGCTGTCTTTCGATGGCCTCGTCGCCCAAAGGCGGCCTGCGAGACGCCGCGGGCTATTGCGATCAGTGCTTCTGACGACGATTGTCGCAATGGACACAGGAGTGGAGCATGACGCCACCGGACAGTCCCTTGAGGCTCCAGCAGTGACTGGAGCCGCGGCAGGCATGAATGCCAGGGAGACGCGAGCGCCTTCCGACGTGACCCTGCCGGATGCACCAAAATCAGAGACTACTGGTCGGATCGTCGGCTGAACCCGCGAAGCATCCGAAATCGAAAGCCGGTAAAACATTCCCGGCGAAAGATTGGATTATAGATCCAGAAAAGCCCCGTCCGTTTGCTAAAAGCACGGCGGGGCTGCTCTTTTGGGGGAACGCGGAGGTAATGACGGCCCCGACATGTCAGCTACCGCGGCGGTTTGATCCCGCCGGCGCCGACATCGACCGTGATGCTGCCGGAAATCCTGACATCGGTATCGCCGATCTTGAACCGGCCGTTGCCGTTGGCGGGGAAGGCGTCATCGGGTTCGGGCTGCGGGGCCGGCTTGGCGATGCGATAATCGCCGGCCACACCGGGCAGGCTGCCTTTCTGGCTGTCGTTGGCAAAGGCGTCGCCGGCCAGCATGAGCGCACCGGCGAAAATAGTGACGGCAAGACGCCAAGGTCGGAATAAGCGGCTGTCGATCATCGGCCGGTTATAGCGCCGCCCCGCCGAGGTGGCCAGACCGGCGGTCATCAAATCGTCGGACGGCGGGGCCGTCGCAATTCATCGTGCTTGTGCCGGTCACGCCGCCTTTTTGCGGGTGTCGTAGACATGATCGACGAGACCCCATGCCTTCGCTTCCTCGGCGGTCATGAAATAGTCCCGGTCGAGCGTGCGCTCGACCTCTTCATAGGTGCGGCCGCAATGGCGCGCATAGAGCTCGGTCATCTGCCGCTTGGTGCGCAGAATGCCTTCGGCGTGACGCTGGATGTCCGATGCCTGACCCTGGAAGCCGCCCAGCGGCTGGTGCAGGACGAGGCTGGCGTTGGGCAGCGCGATGCGCCGTCCCGGCGTGCCAGCCATCAGCAGGAACGAAGCCATCGAGGCGGCAAAGCCCATGCACACCGTCGACACCGGACAGCTGACATATTGCATCGTGTCGTAGATGGCGAAGCCGCTGGTCACCACGCCGCCAGGCGAGTTGATGTAAAGCGAGATCTCCTTGTCGGGATTATCCGATTCCAGCGACAGAAGCTGGGCGCAGACCAGCGCCGACATGCCGTCGTTGATCTCGCCGTTGATAAAGACGATGCGCTCGCGCAGCAGCCGCGAGAAAATGTCGAAGGCGCGCTCGCCGCGGCTCGACTGCTCGATCACCATCGGCACCAGATTGGCAAAACCGGTCATCGTCTCTCTCCGTTTTTCATGTGTCGGCCACTCAAGCGGCGCGCTGCAGAAGGCAAAATGAATTGGCTGCGGGGCGGCGGCCGGAGGCACGCGCAGCGAATGAAAGCCGGCAGCCGGCGCCTGCCATGGTCACCATGGGCCTGGCGGCGGATGTCGCCGCACGGGCAAAGCCTTCATGGATAATATGCAGATGCGTGCCGCCCGAAACGGTGCGGGCGAGCGTGAAGGTGACGATGCTGTCGAGCGGGTTCCGTTCCTCGTCGGGCCGCGGCTGTTCCCGCCAGGAATAGCGAAGCCTTTTTCCGGGCTCGGCATCGAGGATCTCGCATTCGATCGGCGCATCCGGCCCGGCAAAGGCGAAATTGCTGCCGATCTCAGGATTGATGTCGTTGGGCATCATCCAGGCCGCAAGCAATTCGGGCACGGTCAGCGCCCGCCATACCTTTTCCGGCGGCTCGGGGAGATCGCACTCGAACTCGATCGCGTCGGGGGCGGTCCGCGCAGGGCTTTCGTCGGTCACTGGTGCGTGCGTCATTGGTCCATGTCCTTGAGAACCGTCCTCAGTTTTTCGATGCGCTCGGGCCAGAACGTCCGGTAGCGTTCGATCCAGCCAAGCAGCGGGTCGAGCCCTTGCGGATCGGCGCGGTAATAGGCGTTGCGGCCCGCCCGCCGCTCGACCACCAGGCCTGCGCCGCGCAGCACCGCCAGGTGCTGCGACACAGCCGGCTGCGATACCGTCATGCCGGTGCGCAGCTGCGACACCGTCATCTCGCTGGTGGCGAGGCGTTCATAGACGGCGCGTCGGGTGGGGTCGGCCAGCGCCCGGAAAATTTCCGCTTCGATCATGGCGAAAGCATAAGTCGATACTTATCGATTTGGCAAGCGATGTTTTACGGCCCATATGAAGGGAAGCTGGCGGCTCCGGCATTGCTGCCATTCCTTGACAATGAGCGGCGATGCATATAGGAACGAAAAGAGAACAAAAACCTTGTGGGAAAAGGCAGCCACAGCAGGCAATGGGTGTGCGCAACCTGTAAGGTGCTGCGACAAAAATTTGTTTCGGACGAGCGCGGAGAAGTATCATGGCGGGTAGCGTCAACAAGGTCATTCTGGTCGGCAATCTCGGAGCGGACCCGGAGATCCGCCGCCTGAATTCTGGCGAGCCGGTCGTCAACATCCGCATCGCAACATCGGAAAGCTGGCGCGACAAGAATTCCGGCGAGCGCAAGGAAAAGACCGAGTGGCATAATGTCGTCATCTTCAATGACGGCATCGCCAAGGTCGCCGAGCAGTATCTGAAGAAGGGCATGAAGGTTTATGTCGAGGGCCAGTTGCAGACACGCAAATGGCAAGACCAGACCGGTGCCGACAAATACACGACGGAAGTCGTGCTGCAGAGATTCCGCGGCGAGCTGCAGATGCTCGACGCGCGCGGCCAGGGTGAGGGCGGCCAGGTCGGGGGTTATTCCGGCGGCGGCAGCCGTGGTTCCGATTTCGGCCAGTCCGGCCCGAACGAAGGCTTCAATCGTGGCGGCGGCGCTCCCAAGGGCGGCGGCGGTTCGTCGCGCGAGCTGGACGACGAAATTCCGTTCTGAGCATCGACACGGCGTGACGGGCATTTGAGGAGAGGGCGCGATGTCGCTCGGACCGCTCCTATCGGCACGTCCTCCGATCCCATGGCATGCGCTCGCGGCCTTTGCCGCGCTGGCGATAGGCGGCGTGCAGCTGGCGCTGCCGAAAGGCACGCTGCGCCACCGCGCGATGGGCTATCTCTGGGCGGCGCTGATGCTGGCCGTCGCCATCTCGAGTTTCTGGATCCAGCAGATACGGCTCATTGGCCCTTTCAGCCCGATCCATCTCTTGTCGATCCTGGTGCTGGTCACGGTGCCGCTGGCGGTCTGGCATGCACGCAATCACCGCGTCGCCAAGCACCGCAAGGCGATGATTGCGTTGTATATCTTTGCACTGGTGGGTGCCGGTGTCTTTACGCTGGTGCCCGGCAGAATCTTGCACGACGTGGTCTTCGGCGTCGCGCAAGCCAGACCGTGATCCCGAGTGGAAGGAATATCAGTTGAAAGCACGCATCAAATGGGTCGAGGAACGCACCTTCGTCGGCGAGTCCGGCACAGGCCATAAGGTCGTACTGGGGACCGCGTTCGGCCCTGAAGGGAGAACGCCGGGGCCGAGCCCGATGGAACTGGTGCTGATCGGCACCGGCGGCTGCTCGGCCTATGATGTCGTCCATATCCTCGAAAAGGGGCGCGAGGCGATCGAGGACTGTGTGGTCGAGCTCGATTCCGACCGAGCCGAGACCGATCCCAAGGTGTTCACCCGCATTCATATGCATTTCATCGTCAAGGGCAGGGCGCTGTCGCCCGACAAGGTGAAGCGGGCGATCGATCTCTCGATCGAAAAATACTGTTCGGCTTCGGCCATGATGTCCAAAACCGCCGCCATTACCCACGATTTCGAAATTATCGACACGACGGCAAAATAAGCGGCCTATGAGGCCATCAGCGCCTTGATGCCGTCAGCCACGAACTGGACGGCAAGTGCCGCCAGGATAACGCCGAGCAGGCGGGTCAGGATCGAACGGCCGGTCTGGCCGAGGATGCGGTCGATGCGCTCCGAGAGCACGAACACGAGATAGGTGATGGCGAGGCAGACGAAGATGATGCCGACCAGTGCCGCCTGGGCGCCAAAACCCTGAAACGAGCCGGAGAGCAGCACAGTCGCCGAAATCGCGCCAGGGCCGGCGATCAGCGGGATCGCCAGCGGGAAAGCGGCGATGTTGTGGATCATGTCCTTGGTGATGGCGACGTCGCCGATCTTCTCCTTGCGGTCTTGCCGGCGCTCGAACACCATTTCGAAAGCGATGAAGAACAGAAGGAACCCGCCGGCGACGCGGAATGCCGGCAGCGTGATGCCGAACACCGACAGGATCGACGCGCCGGCAACCGCGAACAGCGCCATCACAAGGAAGCCAATGACCGAGGCGCGGACCGAGACCTGCTGGCGCTCCTCGCGGTTCATGCCGCGCGTTATCGCCAGAAACAGCGGCGCCAGCCCGGGCGGGTCGATGGTCACCAGAATGGTGACGAAGGCGTTGAACAGGCTGTCGAAACTCGGCATCTCTCACCCCTCCCGCCGGGCCGAGCCCGCATCCCGACATTGGTAGAGCAAAGCAGGGACGGAGGAAACCGGCTGGGGAGAGGCGGCTCGCGAACTCTGCGAAAGCCGGCTGGGCCGAGGGAGACGCGAAAGAACGCAGGGAATGCCTGAGTTTGCGTCGCGGGCTTGCTTGATCAGGTACGGCCAGAGCGCCGCGCCAGGAACTCCACTTCGAGCCGCCATGTCGCGCCATTGTCGTGCGAGCGCTCGCCGAGCCAGCGGAAGGAATTTTCCGTGATCCGTGAAAAGCTCCAACGTACGGAGGAACCGGTGCCGTCGGCGCCCACTTGGACAATCGTTTCGCCCTCGGCGCGGCCGAGTTGGCGGCTGTAGTATTGGTTTCGGGGATCGCTCCAAAAGATATGCCAGGCGTTTGCGCCGGGATCGTAGACGCGCAAGGTCGTGCCATAAAAGGTCCATTTGCCGAGAGAAGGCGAGGGGCCGGCATCGCGCGCGGGCAGGATCCAGACGTCCTGGATCGCGCGGCCTTCCAGCACCCAGCCGAAATGCACCTCGCCGCGTCCGGTCAGCACGGTGCCGTCCTCGAGATGACGGCTGGCATCGAAAGTCCAGGCGCCGACGAAGCGACCGTAGAGATCCAAATTCTCGGCAAAGCCGGGGGCTGGCCCGTCGCTGTGCAGGGCTTCGGTAAAAGTGGGCTGGTTGGTCATGGCTGGTGCCTTCATGCTGTCAGGAGGCCGCAAGCGATAGGCCGGGGCAGGGTTCTGCGCTTGGGAAAAATTGCTATCTTTCAGGCTATGACGACGAGCGACAGGATCATTGCCTCGGGGCCAGGCTGGCAGGTGTCGGACGTGGTGTGCACGGCCGGCGCCGGCGACCGGCCGTTCGAGGAGGAGCACCGGACGTTCTGCGTCGCCGCGGTGACCAGCGGCACCTTCCGCTATCGCGCCAGCCAGGGCACCGCGATGCTCGCGCCAGGCGCGGTGCTGCTCGGTAATCCCGGCACATGCTACGAATGCGGCCACGAGCACGGCGCCGGTGACCGCTGCCTCTCCTTCCATTTTGCTCCGGCCTATATGGAACGGATCGTGGAGGACGTACCGGGCGCCAGAATGCTGGCCTTCAAGACGCCGCGCTTGCCGCCCCTGCCGGCGCTGATGCCGCTGCTGGCCGAAGCGGAGGCCGCGCGCGATGTGGGCGAAACCGCTGCTTTCGAGGAACTCGGCTTGCGCATTGCCAGCGCAGCAGTCGCCGCAAGCTCAGGGCGCACCAAGATGGCGCGGACACCCAGCGGCCGCGACCAGAAACGGGTCGCGGAGGCGGTTCGGCGTATCGAGATCGATGCCGATCAGCCGCTTTCGCTGGCCGTGCTGGCGCGGGAGACGGCGACCAGTCCGTATCATTTCCTGCGCACATTCCGGCAGATTGCCGGAATGACCCCCTACCGGTTTCTGCTGAGGACCAGGCTGCACCGGGCAGCAGTGCGGCTCCACGCTTCGGACAAGGCGATCTCGACGATCGCCTTCGAGGCGGGCTTCAACGACCTGTCAACTTTCAATCGCCGCTTCCGGCGCGAAATGGGCGAGACGCCCGGCAGCTATCGCGCCCGCCGCGCGGGCCGCCGCTAACACGAGATGGCGGGCCTTTGCGTCGACGGCTCCGAAAAGCACATCGGCCATATCGTCGCAATCACCGGTATCCTTTTGAAATCACCGCCAAAATCGACACGGGAAAAGTGCCGTCGACATTGGAGTTTCGGCCCGGCTTCCTATATATACGGCAAGTGATTCCTGTTTAGATTGTGATCCGATTTGACCGACCAAAAAACACCGCGCGGCGCCGACGGCGGCCCCACCGGCATCGAGCCGATTTCGATCATCGAGGAGATGCAGCGATCCTATCTCGATTACGCCATGAGCGTGATCGTCAGCCGCGCGCTGCCCGACGTGCGCGACGGCCTGAAGCCGGTGCATCGCCGCATTCTCTTCGCCGCGCATGAGAGCGGCTATCACTGGAACCGCAAATATGTGAAGTCGGCGCGCCCGGTCGCCGACGTGATGGGTAAATACCATCCGCATGGCGACGCCTCTATCTATGACGCCCTGGTGCGCATGGCGCAGGACTGGTCGCTGCGCGTGCCGCTCATCGACGGGCAAGGCAATTTCGGCTCGATCGATGGCGATCCGCCGGCGGCTATGCGCTACACCGAGTCGCGGCTGACCAAGGTCGCGCATGAGCTGCTGGAGGATATCGACAAGGATACGGTCGATTTCCAGGACACTTACGATGCTTCCGGCAGCGAGCCGAAGGTTCTGCCGGCGCGCTTTCCCAATCTGCTGGTCAATGGCTCGGGCGGCATCGCCGTCGGCATGGCCACCAACATCCCGCCGCACAATCTGGGCGAAGTCTGCAACGCCGCGATCGCCATCATCGACAACCCGGCCATCGACCTGCCGGCGCTGATGGAAATCATTCCGGGGCCGGATTTCCCGACCGGCGGCATCGTGCTCGGCCGCTCCGGCATCTACAGCGCCTATTCGACCGGCCGCGGCTCCATCGTCATGCGCGGGAAGGTCAACATCGAGGCCCGCGGCAATGACCGCGAATCGATCATCATCACCGAGGTTCCCTACCAGGTGAACAAATCGTCGATGATCGAGAAGATGGCCGAACTGGTGCGCGACAAGCGCATCGAGGGCATTTCCGACATTCGCGACGAGAGCGACCGCCAGGGCTATCGGGTCGTCGTCGAGCTGAAGCGCGACGCCGTGGCCGACGTCATCCTCAACCAGCTCTATCGCTTCACGCCGCTGCAAACCTCTTTCGGCGCCAACATGGTGGCGCTGAATGGCGGCAAGCCCGAACTGCTGACGCTGACCGACATGCTGAGAGCATTCGTGTCCTTCCGCGAGGAGGTGGTCACCCGGCGCACGAAGTTCCTGCTGCGCAAGGCGCGCGACCGGGCCCACGTGCTGGTCGGCCTCGCAATCGCCGTCGCCAACATCGATGAAGTGATAAAACTGATCCGCACAGCGCCCGACCCGCAGACGGCGCGCGAGCAGTTGATGGAGCGGCGCTGGCCGTCCGGCGACGTCGAATCGCTGATCCTCCTGATCGACGACCCGCGCCACCGCATCAACGAGGACGGCACCTACAATCTGTCCGAGGAACAGGCGCGCGCGATCCTGGAGTTGCGCCTGCAGCGCCTGACGGCACTCGGCCGCGACGAAATCGCCGACGAGTTGAACACGATTGGCGCCGAGATCGTCGATTATCTCGATATCCTGTCGTCCCGCGCCCGCGTCCAGCAGATCGTCAAGGACGAGCTCGCGGCCGTGCGCGACGAATTCGGCACGCCGCGCCGCACCGAACTGAGCGAAGGCGGCGCGGACATGGAAGACGAGGACCTGATCCAGCGCGAGGACATGGTCGTGACGGTGAGCCATTCCGGCTACATCAAGCGCGTGCCATTGTCGCTCTACCGGGCGCAACGCCGCGGCGGCAAGGGCCGCTCGGGCATGTCGACCAAGGAAGAGGATTTCGTCACCCGCCTGTTCGTGGCCAACACGCACACGCCGGTGCTGTTCTTCTCTTCGCGCGGCATCGTCTACAAGGAGAAGGTCTGGCGCCTGCCGATCGGCAATCCGCAGTCGCGCGGCAAGGCGCTGATCAACATGCTGCCGCTGGAGCAGGGCGAGCGCATCACCACAATCATGCCGTTGCCGGAAGATGAGACGAGCTGGGGCGAGCTCGACGTGATGTTCGCCACCACGCGCGGCACGGTGCGCCGCAACAAGCTCTCCGACTTCGTCCAGGTCAACCGTAACGGCAAGATCGCCATGAAGCTGGAGGAGGAGGGCGACGAGATCCTCGGCGTCGAGACCTGCACCGACAATGACGACGTGCTTCTGACCGCCAGCTCCGGCCAATGCATCCGCTTTTCCGTCGGCGACGTGCGCGTCTTCCAGAGCCGCAACTCGGTCGGTGTGCGCGGCATCGCCATGGCCGAAACGGACCGCGTCATTTCGATGGCCGTCATCGAGCATGTCGATGCGCCGCCGGCCGAACGCGCCGCCTATCTGAAGCGCGTGGTGGCCGAACGGCGCCTGGCCGCCGGCATCCCGGCAGGCGAGGAGGAAGAGATCGCGTTGACCAACGAAGAGGTCGGCGAGGAGGCGGAGCTGTCGGACGAGCGCTATGAGTTCCTCAAGGCGCATGAGCAGTTCGTGCTGACGGTGACGGAATACGGCTACGGCAAGCGCTCATCGTCCTATGATTTCCGTCTGACCGGACGCGGCGGCAAGGGCATTCGGGCCACCGACGTGTCGAAGACGGCCGAGATCGGCAGGCTGGTGGCAACCTTCCCGGTCGGCAATGACGACCAGATCATGCTGGTGTCCGACGGCGGTACCGTTATCCGGGTGCCGGTCAATGGCATCCGCTTCGCCAGCCGCGCCACCAAGGGCGTGACCATTTTCAACACGGCGGAAGGCGAGAAGGTGGTTTCGGTCGAGCGGATTTCCGAGCCGCAATCGGACGAGGAAGAAATCGTCGAGGTTGGTGCCGAGATCGATCCGGCGGCCGATGCCGGCCCGGATGATGCGCAATAAGTCTGGCTTGGACAGACATGGCAACGCCGGCCAATCGGCCGGCAAATTCAGGCTAGTTCAATAGTGACGGTGAGGCTTGCGGGGGCCGAACCCTTCGAAGCGTTTGGCGTTGGTCTTGATGCGGACGCGCTGGGCCTCCTGATGCAGCCCGAATACAGTGGCGATCAGCATGGCGACGGTCATTGCAGTGGCGAGCATGTAGATCAGCATGTGCGTGTTCTCCTGCGCTCTACAACGCTTACATGGGACTTTGGTTTCATCTTCTTAAAGGGGCAAGGTAGTGAACGCTGCGTGAAGCGTTCGTGATCGGCGCATTCATCTGTCGTTCATCCCTGCAAAAAGGTTCAAGGGGATCGCATCAATGAGATTTGCCTTCCGTCCGCGCGCCCGTTAGAAGCACCGGCATGAACGAACGAATTGCCCTTTATGCCGGCTCCTTCGACCCGTTGACGAACGGCCATCTCGACGTGCTGAAGGCGTCGCTGGCCGTGGCCGACATTGTCTATGCGGCGATCGGTATCCATCCCGGCAAGAAGCCGCTATTTTCCTTCGAGGAACGGGTCGAACTGATCGAGGCCGCGACCAAGGCCGAATTTGGCCGCGACGGCACGCGCATCAAGGTGGTCGCCTTCGACGGGCTGGTCATCGATGCGGCCAGGAAACAGGGGGCCTCGATCATGATCCGCGGCCTGCGCGACGGCACCGATCTCGACTACGAGATGCAGATGGCCGGCATGAACGAAACCATGGCGCCTGAGCTGCAGACGGTTTTTCTGCCCGCCAGCCCCTCGGTGCGCACCATTACCGCCACACTTGTGCGCCAGATTGCCTCGATGGGCGGCGACATCCGCCCCTTCGTGCCGGCCGCGGTCGCCGGTGCACTCGCCGCCAAATTCACAAAATAGGGTTCTCGGAGAAGACCATGCAGCTGAAAAAGCTCGCCTCGTTCCTCGTCGTGCTTGCCGGTCTCGTGACAGCATCGGCCTCGGCCTATGCCGCCGACCCGGAAAACACCATGATCATCACCCTGAAGGACGGCGATGTAACCATCGCGCTGCGTCCCGATCTCGCGCCCAAGCATGTCGCGCAGATCAAGAAGCTGGTGCGTGAGCATGCCTATGACAACGTCGCCTTCCACCGCGTCATCGACGGCTTCATGGCGCAGACCGGCGACGTCAAATTCGGCAACATGAACAAAGGCTTCAACGCCCAGGCTGTCGGTACCGGCGGCTCCGACCTGCCGGACCTGCCGGCGGAATTCTCGCAGACCGAGCACTACAAGCGCGGCGTGGTCGGCATGGCACGCTCGCAGGATCCGAATTCGGCAAACTCGCAGTTCTTTATCATGTTCGCGCCGGCGCCGCCGCTCGACGGCCAGTACACGATCGTGGGCAATGTCGTCAGCGGCATGGAACTGGTGGACCACATCAAGAAGGGCGACGAGGCCGACAACGGCACGGTCACCGATCCCGACCGGATGATCAAGGTGCGCATCGCCGCCGACAAATAGTTTTGTTTTTTGAAAAGGATATCAGACATGGCCGACATCAAGGATCGCGAAAACGCGCTCATCATGGAAACGACCAAGGGCAAGGTCGTCATCGAAATGCTTCCCGACCTGGCGCCCGGCCATGTCGCCCGCATCAAGGAACTGGCCCGCGAAGGTGCCTATGACGGCGTGGTCTTCCACCGCGTCATCGAGGGCTTCATGGCGCAAACCGGCGACGTCAAGTTCGGCAATTCGAGCAAGCCCTCTTTCGCGCCTTCTCGCGCTGGCATGGGCGGTTCCGACAAGCCGGATCTCAAGGCCGAATTCTCCAATGCCAACCACGGCCGCGGCACCTGCTCGATGGCGCGCTCGCAGAATCCGAACTCGGCCAATTCGCAGTTCTTCATCTGCTTCGACGATGCAGCCTTCCTCAATCGCCAGTACACGGTCTGGGGCCAGGTCATCGAAGGCATGGACAATGTCGACAAGATCAAGCGCGGCGAGCCGGTGCAGGATCCCGACAAGATCGTGTCGCTGAAGGTCGCGGCCGACGTCAAGTAAGGCGACAGGACAATGATGGGCGTCGTCTGGTCGCTTCTCGGCATCCTGTCCGGCGCCTTCATTGCCATTCAGGCGCCGATCAATTCGCAGTTGGCGCGCGGCCTGGGGCTCCCGGTCGCGGCTGCCGCGTTTTCGTTCCTGTCGGGCGCCATCGTGCTCGGCATCATTGCCGTCGCGGTGGTGAGGCTGCAAGGCATCTCGCTCGACTGGAAGGCGCCCGCGCCGTGGCTGTTCATCGCCGGCGGCATGCTGGGCGGCTTCTACGTCACACTGTCCACCATCCTGACGCCACGCATCGGCGCCGCCGCGCTGATGGCGTTCCTGGTGGCGGGCCAGTTGCTGGCGGGCATGCTGATCGACCGCGTCGGATTCCTCGGCGTCGCGGTTCGCGAAATCTCGCTCGGCCGCGTGGCCGGCGCGGTGCTGCTTCTGGCCGGGGCGTTGCTTATCAGGCTCTTCTGATGCGTGTCGATCTGTTCGATTTCGACCTTCCGGAAGAGCGTATCGCGCTTCGCCCGGCAGAGCCGCGAGACAGCGCAAAGATGCTGGTGGTCAGGCCGGGCGAGGGGTTTTCGGACCGGGCGGTCCGCGACCTGCCTTCCCTGCTCCAGGCTGGTGACGTGCTGGTCTTCAACGACACCAAGGTCATCCCGGCGCAACTCAAAGGTATCAGGCGGCGCGGCGAGGCGGCGGCGCAGGTCGAAGCCACATTGCACATGCGGATGGCGCCGGACCGTTGGCTGGCCTTCATGCGGCCGGGCAAGCGCGTTGCCGTCGGCGACCGCATCCATTTCGGCCATGACGGCAATTCGTGCTTCCTCGGCCAGCTTGACGCCACGGTGATCGAAAAGGGCGAGGCGGGCGAGGCGCTGCTCGGCTTCGACCTGTCGGGCCCTTTCCTCGACGAGGCGCTGCATGCGGTCGGCCACATCCCACTGCCGCCCTATATCGCCTCGAAGCGCGACGACGACGAGCGCGACCGGGCCGACTACCAGACCATCTATGCCCGGGAGGAAGGCGCCGTCGCAGCACCCACGGCGGGCCTGCATTTCACGCCGGAGCTGTTTGCGGCGCTCGACGCCAAGGGCATCGAGCGCCGCTTCGTCACCTTGCATGTCGGCGCCGGCACGTTCCTGCCGGTGAAGGCGGACGACACCGCCGACCACAAGATGCATGCGGAGATCGGCTCGGTCAGCGAGGCAACTGCCGACGCATTGAATGCGGCAAAGGCGAGGGGCGGGCGCGTCATTGCCGTCGGTACGACCTCGCTGCGCCTGCTGGAAAGCGCCGCGCGAGAGGATGGCGTGCTGGCTGCATGGTCCGGCCCGACCGACATCTTTATCACGCCCGGCTATCGTTTTCGCACCGCCGACATGCTGACGACCAATTTCCATCTGCCGCGTTCGACGCTGTTCATGCTGGTTTCGGCTTTCAGCGGCCTCGATACGATGCGCGCCGCCTATGCGCATGCCATTGAGCACGATTACAGATTCTACTCCTACGGAGATGCAAGCCTGCTGTATCGAGCGGAGATGAGCGATGGACGATGACCTCGACAGGCTGGACCGCGACAGTTTGATCGCCGAAGTCAAAAAATTGCGCGCCGGCATTCGCCAGCATCGCGATGCATCGGGGCACGATCTTTGCTGGCATCATCCCGATTTGTGGGACCTGCTGCCCGAGAAGATCGATCCGGCAATCGCCGTGCCGCCCTGGCCAAAATTCATGCGCGGCTGCATCCACTATCGCCAGTCGCTGGACGAACAGGCTCCGGGCGCACCGGCACACGACAAGGAATTCAATGGCTGAGACGTTCACCTTCAAGGTGCTGGCGACCGAAGGCAGGGCGCGGCGCGGCTTGATCAGCATGCCGCGCGGCGAAATCCGCACGCCTGCCTTCATGCCGGTCGGCACCGGCGGCACGGTCAAGACGATGTACATGGATCAGGTGCGCGGCGTCGGCGCCGATATCATCCTGGGCAATACCTACCATCTGATGCTGCGGCCCGGCGCCGAACGCGTGGCGAAGCTTGGCGGCCTGCACGAATTCGCCCGCTGGCCGCATCCGATCCTGACCGACAGCGGTGGCTTCCAGGTCATGTCGCTGTCAAAGCTTCGGAAATTGACCGAGAAGGGCGTCACCTTCCGCTCCCATATCGATGGCGCATCCTATGAAATGTCGCCGGAGCGTTCGATCGAGATCCAGGGCCTGCTCGATTCAGACATCCAGATGCAACTCGACGAATGCACGGCGCTGCCGGCCGCGCTCAAGGAAATCGAGCGCGCCATGGAATTGTCGCTGCGCTGGGCCGAGCGCTGCAAGACGGCGTTCGGCGACCAGCCCGGGAAGGCGATGTTCGGCATCGTGCAAGGCGGCGACAATGCGGATTTGCGCGTGCGTTCTGCGCAAGCGCTGAGCGCGATGGATCTGAAAGGCTATGCGGTTGGCGGCCTTGCCGTCGGTGAACCGCAGGCGGTCATGCTCGACATGCTCGACATCACCTGCCCGGAACTGCCCGATGACAAACCACGCTATCTCATGGGCGTCGGAACGCCGGACGACATCTTGAAATCGGTGGCGCGCGGCATCGACATGTTCGACTGCGTGATGCCGACGCGGGCCGGCCGGCATGGGCTTGCCTATACAAGGCGCGGCAAGGTCAATCTGCGCAACGCCCGCCATGCCGACGATCCGCGCCCCCTCGATGAGGAAAGCGACTGCCCGGCGGCACGCGATTATTCCCGCGCCTATCTGCACCATCTCGTGCGCTCGCAAGAGGCACTCGGTGCGATGCTTCTGACCTGGAACAATCTGTCCTATTATCAGAAGCTGATGCAGGACATACGCGCCGCGATAGAGACCGGCACTTTCGAGGCACGCGCTGCCGAAATTACCGAGGGCTGGGCGAGGGGCGATATCCCGGCGCTGTGACGGTTCAGGTGCTCAGCGAATTCGACGCGCGCAGGCTGCAGCCGGTGATTTGGAACGTGCCGTCGGGCTGTCGCTCCAACGTGTAGACAGCTTCATAGTCCTTGCCGTCAGGGCCGACGATCAGCACCTGCTGGATGATCGAGGTCGGACCCGTCTCCTCGACCTTGCCGAACGAGTAGCTCCGTGGGTTGCGCACCGGCGCGTAGCCGTTGGTCACCATGTTCATGAAGGTGTCGACGGTCGGGAAGATCCGCTTCACGTTCGGTGCGGCGAAGCTGTAGGCCGTGACGCCGTCATCGGCCAGGAACGCTCTCAGCTGGCCGTCAATGGCCGCTTGCGCCGCCTTGATCTCGGCCTCGCCGGCAAACGCCGACAAGGGCAGGAGGAGAGGAAGGAATGCGAATGCGAAAAGCGTGCGGCGCATAGCCTGTTTCCCTTGTCTTTCGAGAACTTGCCTTTCGAAAAATCCTGCCCGTGCAGGCATCCTAACATACGTTTGGTGGCGCTTCAGGGTTTCACCGGCGGCGAATATTCAGTGTTGTCGCGCGACGAAGTCCAGGCAGCCTTGGCGGAATTGCGGGAGGCGTGGCCAACGCTCGAACCGGCTAAGTACCGTTCCAGCGCTTGAAAGCCCGCCTCCAGTCTGCCAGAAGGGCCGCTTGGATTGGACGTTTAGCAGGGCGGAGCCATGAAGGCGTTTTTCGTGCAGATCAAATGCGAACTGGGCAAGTCGTATGAGGTTGCCAGCGCGCTCGCCGACGCCGAGATCGCCTCGGAAATCTACTCCACTGCCGGCAATTACGATCTGCTCGCCAAGTTCTATGTCGACGACGAGGAGGATGTCGGCCACTTCGTCAACGAGAAGGTGCAGATTCTTCCCGGCATCAAGGACACGTTCACCGTCGTCACTTTTCGCGCCTTCTAGCGTCGGAACCCATTGCCCGGGCATGAGGCAAAGCCTGACCAAGCTCATATTTCAGCTGCCTCAATTTTAGGCAGGGGCGACATACTGATCGTCCGCATCCCTCAAATCACCGATTGCGCTTGATTTTCTCCAGCGGCGCCAGTGAAATGGCGTCACAGGGGAGTATGCGATTGGCAGCGTTCGATGAAATGCTTCCGGAGGTCTCCGGACTTAGAAGACCGTATTCGGCTTACGATCGCTGGCTGAAAGAGCAGGACCCGGCCAGGCTTACCGAGAAAATGCAGGACGCCGAACGCGTCTTCCGCAAAACCGGCATCACCTTCGCCGTCTATGGCGAGCAGGAAGCCTCCGAGCGGCTTATCCCCTTCGACATCGTTCCGCGCATCATTTCTGGCAATGAGTGGCGCCGCCTCACGCAAGGCATCGAGCAGCGCGTGCAGGCACTGAACGCCTTTCTCGACGACATCTATCACCGCCAGGAAATCCTGCGGGCCGGACGCGTTCCCCGCGACCTGATCGCCAGGAACGAAGCCTTCCTGCCCGAGATGATCGGGGTCAGGCCACCAGCCGGCGTCTACACCCACATCATCGGCGTCGACATCGTGCGCATCAGCGAAAACGAGTTCTACGTGCTGGAGGACAATGCGCGCACCCCATCGGGCGTTTCCTACATGCTGGAAAACCGCGAGACGATGATGCAGCTCTTCCCCGAGTTGTTCCAACAAATCAAGGTGCGGCCGGTGGAGAACTATCCGCAGCTTTTGCGCCAGTCGCTGGCGGCGGTGCGGCCGCAGAACGCCAAGGGCACGCCGACCATCGCCGTGCTGACGCCCGGCAGCTACAACTCCGCCTATTTCGAACATGCCTTCCTGGCCGATCAGATGGGGGTGCAACTGGTCGAGGGGCAGGATTTGCGCGTGGTGGACGGTCATGTCGCGATGCGCACGACCGAAGGCTACAAGCAGATCGACGTGCTCTATCGCCGGGTGGACGATGCCTTCCTCGATCCGCTGACTTTCCGGCCGGACTCCGCGCTCGGCGTGCCTGGCATCATGGATGTCTACCGGGCCGGCAACATTACGATCGCCAATGCGCCGGGAACCGGTATCGCCGACGACAAGGCGATCTATTCCTACATGCCCGAGATCGTCGAATTCTACACCGGCCGCAAGGCGATCCTCGGCAATATTCCGACCTGGCGCTGTTCGGAGCCGGACAGCCTGAAATATGTACTCGAACACATCGATGAGCTGGTGATCAAGGAAGTGCACGGTTCAGGCGGCTATGGCATGCTGGTCGGACCGGCGGCGACCAAGAACGAATGCCAGGATTTCGCCAAGAAGCTGCAGGCCAAGCCGTCCAATTACATCGCCCAGCCGACGTTGGCGCTCTCGACCTGTCCGATCCTGACCGAAAAGGGCCTGTCGCCGCGCCATGTCGATCTGAGACCCTATGTGCTGGTCTCCGACCGCATCCAGATCGTGCCGGGCGGGCTCACGCGCGTCGCGCTCAAGGAGGGCTCTCTGGTGGTCAATTCCTCGCAAGGCGGCGGCACGAAGGATACCTGGGTGCTGGATGATTGAGATGAGTAGTCAGTAGGCAGTAGGCAGTAGTTGGTATCAGAGGGGACAGAACAATGCCGTATCCAATCGAAACTCGAACATTCCCTACTCGCTACTCACTATTCCCTACTCACTAGCCCGAAGGGCCACTCCATGCTTCTCGGCCGTACCGCCAACGGGCTCTACTGGATGAACCGCTATATCGAGCGTGCGGAAAACATGGCGCGCCTGGTCGATGCGGGCCTGCGCATGGCGCTGACGCGCACGCAGAGCGCGTCGGAAGAGTGGAATTCGGTGCTGCTCAGCGCCGGCTCCGACGTCGCCTACACGCAGAAGTATCAGGACTATACGGCGGCCGATGTAGCCGACTTCCTGTTGCGCGACACGTCGAACCCGTCGAGCACGATGTCGTCGATCGAGACGGCACGCCACAATGCCCGCATGGTGCGCACCGCGCTGACGCGGGAGACCTGGGAAAGCATTAACGAGGCCTGGATGGCGCTGAAGCGCATGCTGGCAAGGCCGATCGACGAGCGTGACCTGCCAAACGTGCTCGATGCGATTAAGCGCGAAACGGCGCTGATCCGCGGCTCGTTCTACGGCACCATGCTGCGCAATGAGATCTTCGATTTCTCGCAGCTCGGCACCTATGTCGAGCGCGCCGACAATACGGCGCGCATCCTCGACGTGAAGTACTACGTGCTCTTGCCGTCGATCTCCTGGGTCGGCTCGACGCTCGACAATTACCAGTGGGAATCGATCCTGCGCTCGGTATCGGCGCACCGCTCCTACCGCTGGGTCTACGACGCCGACTACAAGCCGACCAACATCGCCGACTATCTGATCCTCAATGTGCGCATGCCGCGATCGCTGACCTTCTGCTATCGCTTCCTGGCCGAGCACCTGAAGTTCCTCGGCGACGACTATGGCGGGCGCCATCCCTGCCATGCGACGGCGGAAAAGACCCAGGCCATGCTGCAGGCAGGCTCGATCAAGGATATTTTCGACGCCGGCCTGCATGAATTCCTTGCCGGCTTCATTCGCGACAACACCAGGCTCGGCGACGAGATCGCGCAGGATTACAGGTTCTATTGAGGAGGCCATGCGGCTCAAGATCACCCATCGGACCGAATACCGTTACGACGCACCGGTGCAGTACCTGCTGCAGCGGCTGCGGCTGCTTCCGGTGAGCGGGCGCACGCAGACCGTGCTGTCCTGGGCCCTGAAGGTAGAAGGCGCGCGCGAGGAAGTGCGATTTGCCGACCACTACGGCAATGACACCCGATTGTTGAGCGTCGAGGGTGACCATGATTTCATTACGGTCGAGGCGTCAGGCGAGGTGGTGACGCGCGATACATCGGGGGTTTGTGGGCCGCATCAGGGATTCGCGCCGCTCTGGCTGTTCGCACAGGAGACGCCTTTGACCATGATCGGCGATGGCATTCGCGCACTCGCCGAGGCAGCCGGCAAGGGCACCGATATCGAAAGACTGCACCGTCTGATGGCTATCATCTCCGAGCGGGTCGCCTATGCGCCGGGCACCACCAATGCGACGACCCCGGCTGAAGAGGCTCTCGCGCTGAAAACCGGGGTCTGCCAGGATCATAGCCATATCTTTGCCGCCACCGCCCGCGCCATGGGTTTCCCGGCACGCTATGTCAGCGGCTATCTGATGATGGACGCGGCCATCGAGCAGGCGGCAAGCCATGCCTGGGCCGAAGCGCATGTTCAGGGCCTCGGCTGGGTTGCCTTCGACCCCTCCAACGGTATCTCTCCTGATGAGCGCTATGTGAGAGTGGCGACGGGGCGCGACTATCGCGATGCGTCGCCGGTTTCGGGGATTCTGCTGGGAGAGGCGCAAGAGCGGCTTGCCGTCACCGTCACGGTGGAGCAGTAGTCACCCGATGCAGGTCGTCCAACGCCACCTTGGTTTGGGTGACGACATGCATGAAAACAAGGACCTGAGCGCGCCGCATGGATCCGTTCCGACGCGACGCGGTTTTTACGGTTCGCTGCCGGAAGAGTAAACCATGACCTATTGCGTCGGCCTCAAGATCGATCGCGGGCTCGTGTTCATGTCGGACACGCGCACCAATGCCGGCATGGACTCGATCTCCACCTTCAAGAAGATGCATGTCTGGGAAGATCCCGGTGAGCGCGTCATCGTGCTGATGTCGGCCGGCAATCTGGCGACGACGCAAGCCGTGATCAGCGTGCTCGACGAGCGCACCAAGGCGGTTGGCGACCGGCACGCGGCAGTGCTCGAAACGCCGTCCATGTACCAGAC
This sequence comes from Mesorhizobium sp. B2-1-1, assembly GCF_006442975.2. Classification (NCBI taxonomy): domain Bacteria; kingdom Pseudomonadati; phylum Pseudomonadota; class Alphaproteobacteria; order Hyphomicrobiales; family Phyllobacteriaceae; genus Mesorhizobium; species Mesorhizobium sp. B2-1-1. The sequence goes on from NZ_CP083954.1 coordinate 3,559,491, forward strand.
GGTGCGGCTGGTCGGCGAAACCGTCAAGGACGTCATCGCCCATTCCTCGCCCGCCGGCGACAAGGCCGATTCCTACTTCAACGCCTCCTTCATCCTGGGCGGCCAGATAAAGGGCAGCGCACCGCGCCTGTTCATGATCTATCCCGAGGGCAATTTCATCGAATCGACCGATGACACGCCCTTTTTCCAGATCGGCGAGACCAAATACGGCAAGCCGATCATCATTCGCGCTTATGACCGGTCGATGAGTCTCGCGGAGACCGTGAAGCTGCTTCTGGTATCGTTCGATTCCACGCTGAAGTCGAACCTGTCGGTCGGGCTGCCGCTGGATCTGCTTTTCCTGGAAAAGGATGCCTTCCAGGTCGGGTTGAAGAAACGGATCGGTCATGACGACCCGTACTACCGCACGATCTCCGAGGGATGGTCGAGCGCCTTGAAGACGGCGTTTGCCAGTCTGCCGGATTTTCCGGGATAAGGACGCGCCGGATTTCTCCGGTGGTTGCAAATGTTTAACAGTCGTTTTTGAAAACCGGGCGAAGGGCGCCGGTGAAGCGATCATGTCGGGAGGACAGGATGAACAGTGACGATTTCCGGCAATGGTCGCGGCGGGCCGCCGACTGGGGCGCCGACTATCGTGAAACGCTGCGCCAGCGCCCGGTGCGGCCGCGGGTCGAGCCCGGCGACATATTCAGGAGCATAGAAGCGTCGCCGCCCGAAGACGCGGAGCCGATGGACAGGATCTTCGCCGATTTCGAGGAGAAGATCCTGCCGGGCATGACGCATTGGCAGCATCCCCGCTTCTTCGCCTATTTTCCGGCGAACGCGGCACCAGTTTCTGTGGTGGCTGAGTATCTGGTCTCTGCGATGGCCGCGCAGTGCATGCTGTGGCAGACGTCGCCGGCGGCGACGGAGCTCGAAACGAGGATTGTCGATTGGATGCGCCAGGCGCTCGGCCTGCCGGAAGGTTTTTCCGGCGTCATCCAGGATTCTGCCTCCTCGGCGACGCTGGCGGCGGTGCTGACGATGCGCGAACGCGCGCTCGACTGGCAAGGCAACAAAAGGGGCCTGACGGGGCAGGCGCGGTTGCGCATCTATTCGTCGGATCAGGTGCATACTTCGATCGACCGGGCGATCTGGGTGGCCGGCATCGGTGAGGACAATCTCGTGCGCATTCCGGTCGCCGGCCGCTTTCGCGCCATGGACATAGCGGCCCTCGAGGCGGCGATCGTCGCCGACAAGAAGGCAGGCTTGCTGCCCGCGGGTATCATCGCCTGCGTCGGTGGCACCAGCACCGGTGGCACTGACGATATCGCCAGCGTCGCCGCGATCGCCAAACGCCACGGGGTCTATCTTCACGTGGATGCCGCCTGGGCGGGATCGGCGATGATCTGCCCGGAATACCGGCATTTCTGGGCCGGTGTGGAGCAGGCGGATTCTATCGTCTTCAACCCGCATAAATGGCTGGGCGCGCAGTTCGACTGCTCGATCCAGTTCCTGCGCGACCCCGAAAGCCATGTCAGGACGCTCGCCATCAAGCCGGATTATCTGAAGACGCACGGTCATGACGGCATCATCAACTATTCCGAATGGTCGGTGCCGCTCGGCCGCCGCTTCCGCGCGCTGAAACTGTGGTTCCTGCTGCGTGCCTATGGACTGGAAGGCCTGCGCACGATGATCCGCAACCACGTCGCCTGGAGCGAAGGCCTGGCAGCGCGCCTGGCCGACGAGCCGGATTTCGAGATCGTCACTGAGCCGATGCTGTCGCTGTTTTCGTTCCGGCACAAGGCGGAGGGAGCCGATGCCGACGAGCACAATCTCCGGCTTGTCAATGCGATCAATGATGACGGACGCATCTACCTGACACAGACCAGGGTGAACGGGCGCGTCGCCATCCGCTTCCAGGTCGGCCAGTTCGAGGCGACCGCGGCGGATGTCGATTCGGCTTTTGCCGCCATCACCGAAATCGCGCGCGGACTAACCTGAACCGGCTGAGTCGGGACTGCGACCAAGTTTGCCTTTGCTATCATGTGGTTTCCATTAGCCGGCTTACGCCTTTTCATTGCTTTCGTTTTCGTCTATGATCAAGAAAAACGAAAGCAGAAGGTCTTCAGATGTATCTGTCGCCGCGCCATGCCGAAATCGTCCAAATGGCCAAGGATCATGGCCGCGTCCTGGTCGACGATCTGGCCACCCACTTCAACGTCACGCCGCAGACCATCCGCAAGGACCTCAACGATCTTTGCGACCAGCGGTTGCTGTCGCGCATCCATGGCGGCGCCTTGTTTCCTTCCGGCATCGAGAACATGGAATACGAAGCCAGGCGCAAGATCGCCGCCGAGGAGAAGGAGGCGATCGGCAGCGCGGCCGCCAGGCTGATCCCGGACAACGCCTCGTTGTTCATCAACATCGGCACCACGACGGAGTCGGTCAGCAAGGCGCTGCTGGATCACAGCGGGCTCATGGTCATCACCAATAACATCAACGTTGCTAATAGGATGCGCATCTATCCTTCGATCGAGGTGGTGATCGCGGGCGGGGTGGTTCGCGGCTCGGATGGCGGCGTCGTCGGCGAGGCGGCGGTGGATTTCATCAGGCAGTTCAAAGTCGACTACGCCGTCATCGGCGCCTCGGCAATCGACCATGACGGCGCCTTGCTCGATTTCGATTTCCGCGAGGTCAAGGTCGCGCAAGCCATTATCGCCAATGCCAGGCACGTCATCCTGGTGTCCGACCGGACCAAATTCGAGCGCACGGCGCCGGTTCGCATCGGCCATCTGTCGCAGGTCAACACCTTCATCACCGACCGCTGCGATATCCCCTCGGTGCGCAAGATCTGCCAGGAGGCCGAGGTTCAACTGATCGAAACCTCGCTCGATTGAGGACGTTGCAGCGCTTTCACGAGCTTGTGATATTTCGTTTGACATTCGTTATGAGTTCGAAATAATTCCGCCACGGTTTCGCAAAAGAGCCAAATGGTGCAATGCGAAATCGCTGGAGGAATTGGTGGACGCATCTTCGATCCGTGACATTTTCGTCATAGGCGGTGGCATCAATGGCTGCGGCATTGCCCGTGATGCCGCCGGCCGCGGGTTTTCGGTATTTCTGGCCGAGATGGACGATCTCGCCAGCGGAACCTCCTCAGGCTCGACCAAGCTGATCCATGGTGGCCTGCGTTATCTCGAATTCTACGAATTCCGCCTGGTGCGCGAAGCGCTGATGGAACGGGAGGTACTGTGGAAGAACGCGCCGCACATCATCTGGCCGATGCGCTTCGTGCTGCCCTATGCCAAGGGCCTGCGTCCGGCCTGGCTGATCAGGCTCGGCCTTTTCCTTTACGATCATATTGGCGGGCGCAAATTGCTGCCGGCGACCAGAACCCTGGACATGGCCACCGACCCTGCCGGCAAGCCATTGAAACCATTGTTCAAGAAGGCCTTCGAATATTCCGACGGCTGGGTCAACGATGCGCGGCTGGTGACGCTGAACGCGCGTGACGCCGCCGACCGGGGCGCGACCATCCGCACCCGCACCAAGGTGGTCGGGGCGCGCCGCGAAGGCGGGCTGTGGACGATCAGGATCGAAAATCTGCGGACCGGCGAGACCGAAGAGGTCAAGGCGCGGCTGCTGGTCAATGCCGCCGGCCCCTGGGTCGATCATGTGCTTTCCGGCGTCGTCGGCCTCAACGATGTGCACAATGTTCGCCTCGTGCAGGGCAGTCACATCGTCATCGCGAAGAAATTCGACGACCCACGCGCCTATTTCTTCCAAAACAAGGATGGCCGCATCATCTTCGCCATTCCTTACGAGGACGAGTTCACGCTGATCGGCACCACCGACCAGGACTACCCCGGCGATCCGCACGACGTGAAGATCAGCGACACCGAGATCGACTATCTCTGCGCGGCGGCAAGCGAGTATTTCGCCCAACCCGTCAAGCGGTCGGATATCGTCTGGACCTATTCGGCCGTGCGTCCGCTCTATGACGATGGCGCTTCCAAGGCGCAGGAGGCGACACGCGACTATGTGCTGAAGGCCGATGGCGGCGAGGGCACAGCCCCGATCGTCAACACGTTCGGCGGCAAGATCACCACTTATCGCCGGCTGTCGGAATCTATGCTGGAGAAGATCGAAGGCTTTCTCGGCAGGCGCGGCAAGCCGTGGACGGCAAATGCGCCGCTGCCGGGCGGCGATTTCGCGGCGACCGGTTTTGATGCGCAAGTGGCGAGGCTGAAGAGCGCCTATCCCTTTCTCGACCAGCGTTTGGCACGTCGGCTCACGCGGCTCTACGGCACGCGCGCGCAGATGTTGCTTGGCCTTGCCAAATCGAATGCCGATCTCGGCCGCAATTTCGGCGCCGACCTTTACGAGGCCGAGGTGCGCTACCTCGTCGAGAACGAATGGGCCGTCACATCGCAAGATGTGCTGTGGCGCCGGACCAAGCGCGGCCTGCATTTCAGCCGCGAGCAGACGGCGGCGTTGGATGAATTCATGCGCGGCATAAGCCGCCGCCACGTCGCGGCCGCGGAATGAAGGGCTGCTGATGCACACGGCCTGGGAGGAGGCATCATGCTGGAACTGAGGAACGTCACCAAGACGGTCGGCGCGGTGGAGCATATCCGCGACGTGTCGCTGACGCTCCAGCATGGCTCGCTGAACGTGCTGCTCGGGCCGACGCTGTCCGGCAAGACCAGCCTGATGCGGCTGATGGCCGGCCTCGACGCGCCGACTTCCGGCTCGGTCTGGTTCGACGGCAAGGACGTCACCGGACAGCCAGTTCAAAAGCGCAAGATCGCCATGGTCTACCAGCAGTTCATCAACTACCCCGCGATGAGCGTCTACGAAAACATCGCTTCGCCATTGCGGGTAGCGGGCGTCGAGAAGGCCAGGATCGACAGTCAGGTGCGGGAAGCCGCTGCCCTGCTCAAGCTGACGCCCTATTTGGACCGCACGCCGCTCAGCCTGTCCGGTGGCCAGCAACAGCGCACCGCACTGGCGCGCGCCATCGTCAAGAATGCAAGCCTGGTGCTGCTCGATGAGCCGCTCGCCAATCTCGACTACAAGCTGCGCGAGGAATTGCGCGCAGAACTGCCGAGGATCTTCGCCGCCGCCGGTACCATCTTCGTCTATGCCACGACCGAACCGCACGAGGCGCTGCTGCTCGGTGGCAATACGGCGACGCTGTCGCAAGGCCGCATCACCCAGTTCGGCCCGACCATCGAGGTGTTCCGCAAACCGGTCGACCTGGTGACGGCCAGGACCTTCGCCGATCCGCCGCTCAACACGATCGTGCTGGCCAAGAACGGGCCCGATTTCCTCCTGGAGGGCGGCGTCAAGCTGCCGGTGCCGGCTGAACTTGTCGGCATCGCCGACGGCAATTACACGATCGGCTTCCAGCCGCACCATCTGTCGCTCGAGCGGCCGGATGCGAGTGCCGTGCCGGTGCGGGCAAAGGTCACCATCACCGAGATCACCGGCTCGGAAAGTTTCATCCATCTTGATTTCGCCGACGCGCGCTGGGTGATGCTGACCCATGGCATCCGCGATTTCGAGACCGACGAAGTGGTCGAAGTGTTCATCGACCCGCGTCACATCATGGTTTTCGACCAACACGGCGTCGCCGTGGCCGCGGCAAAGCTGGCGGCCTGAGGAGAAAACGATGGCGCGCATCGACGTCAACCATGTCAGGCACTCATATCTGCCGAACCCGCGTACCGATGCGGATTTCGCACTGCGGGAGGTGCACCACACTTTCGAGGACGGTGGCGCCTATGCGCTGCTAGGCCCATCCGGCTGCGGCAAGACCACGCTGCTCAACATCATTTCCGGCCTGCTCCACCCCTCGCACGGCCAATTGCTGTTCAACGGCAGGGATGTCACGAGACTGTCGACGCAGGAGCGCAACATCGCGCAGGTGTTCCAGTTCCCTGTCATCTACGACACGATGACCGTCTACGACAACCTGGCTTTCCCGCTGCGCAACCGCGGCGTTCCGGAGGCCGACGTCGACCGCAAGGTGCGCGAGACGCTCGACATGATCGACCTGGCAGACTGGGCCAGGAAGAAGGCGAGGGGCCTGACCGCCGACCAGAAGCAGAAGATCTCGCTCGGCCGCGGACTGGTGCGCTCGGATGTCAATGCGATCCTGTTCGACGAGCCGCTGACCGTCATCGACCCGCACATGAAGTGGGTGCTGCGCTCGCAGTTGAAGCAGCTTCACCGCCGCTTCGGCTACACCATGGTCTATGTTACGCATGACCAGACAGAGGCGCTGACCTTCGCCGACCAGGTGGTGGTCATGTATGATGGCGGCATCGTGCAGATCGGCACGCCGGCCGAGCTGTTCGAGCGGCCGCGCCACACCTTCGTCGGCTACTTCATCGGCTCGCCCGGCATGAACGTCATGCCGGTAGCGATCGATGGCAAGACAGCGACGCTTGGTTCCCAGCGCATCCAATTGCCAGGCGCGCCGAAGGCCGGAAGCGGCGTCGTCGAACTCGGCATCCGTCCTGAATATGTCAGGCTCGGCCGCGATGGCATGGCCGTCCACGTCAGCAAGGTCGAGGATGTGGGCCGCCACAAGGTCGTGCGCGCCAGTCTGGAAGGCCGCGAGATCGCGGCCGTCATCGGCGAGGACGAAACCGTTCCCGCCGATCCAAAAGTGCGGTTCGACCCAGCCGGCATCAACATCTATGCCGATTCCTGGCGTGTCGAGATGGGGGCGTAAATGGAAAAGCCCTGGAACAACAAGGCCTGGTTCCTCGTGCTGCCGATGCTCGTGCTGGTGGCGTTCTCGGCCGTTATCCCGCTGATGACCGTCGTCAACTACTCGGTACAGGACACGTTCGGCAATAACGTCTTCTTCTGGGCGGGGACCGAATGGTTCGAAGAGTTGCTGCATTCCGATCGCTTCTGGGAAGCCATGGTGCGCAACCTGATCTTCTCCTTCATCATCCTGGCGATCGAAGTGCCGCTCGGCATCTTCATTGCCCTCAACATGCCCAAAAAGGGCTGGGGCGTGCCGGTCTGCCTGGTGCTGATGGCGCTGCCGCTCTTGATCCCGTGGAATGTCGTCGGCACGATCTGGCAGGTGTTCGGCCGCAACGATATCGGCCTGCTCGGCTACTACGTCAACGCGCTCGGCATCGACTACAATTACGTGCAGGATCCGTTCGACGCCTGGGTCACCGTCATCATCATGGACGTCTGGCACTGGACCAGCCTCGTCGTGCTGCTCTGCTATGCCGGCCTGGTCTCGATCCCCGACGCCTTCTACCAGGCGGCCAAGATCGATGGCGCCTCGCGCTGGGCGGTGTTCCGCTACATCCAGTTGCCGAAGATGAAGCGCGTGCTTCTGATCGCGGTGCTGCTGCGTTTCATGGACAGTTTCATGATCTACACCGAGCCCTTCGTCGTCACCGGCGGCGGTCCGGGCAATTCGACGACCTTCCTGTCGATCGACCTCGTCAAGACCGCGCTCGGACAGTTCGACCTCGGTCCGGCGGCGGCGATGTCGCTGGTCTACTTCCTGATCATCCTGTTGTTGTCGTGGGTGTTCTACACCGTGATGACCAACTACGACGCGGAACGCTGATATGGCCGGCGCCAACGAACGTACCGAGCGCAACCTGGTGAACGGGACCGCCGCTTCGGAAAGACTCGCCAGTTCGCTGTCGCAGAGCGAGCTGGACAGGCGCATGCGCCGCCGTGGCGAGGAATCGCGCTGGTGGTGGATCGTGCCGACGCTCTACATCATCGTCCTGCTGCTGCCGATCTACTGGCTCATCAATATGAGCTTCAAGACCAATGCGGAGATCGTCAATTCGCTGACGCTCTATCCGCATGCGCCGACGCTGCGCAACTACACCATCATCTTCACCGATGCGTCGTGGTATTCGGGCTACATCAATTCGATCACATATGTGGTGATGAACATGGTGATCTCGGTCGCCGTGGCGCTGCCGGCGGCTTACGCCTTCTCACGCTACCGCTTCCTCGGGGACAAGCATCTGTTCTTCTGGTTGTTGACCAACCGCATGGCACCGCCGGCGGTGTTCGCGCTGCCGTTCTTCCAGCTTTATTCGGCATTCGGCCTCATCGATACGCATATCGCGGTGGCGCTGGCGCACTGCCTGTTCAACGTGCCGCTGGCGGTGTGGATCCTTGAGGGCTTCATGTCCGGAGTGCCGAAGGAGATCGACGAAACGGCCTACATAGACGGCTATTCGTTTCCGCGTTTCTTCGTGAAGATATTCATGCCGCTGATCGCCAGCGGCATCGGCGTCGCCTGCTTCTTCTGCTTCATGTTCTCATGGGTGGAACTGCTCATCGCCCGCACGCTGACCACCACCGATGCCAAGCCGATCGCCGCTACCATGACCCGCACCGTGTCGGCGTCGGGAATGGACTGGGGGCTGCTGGCAGCCGCCGGGGTGCTGACGCTGATCCCCGGGGCGCTCGTCATCTGGTTCGTTCGCAACTACATCGCCAAGGGCTTCGCCCTGGGGAGGGTGTGACCATGAACCTCGACTTCTCCTGGATGGCGTGGACCTGGCCGACGGCCGCCTTCTTCGCCGTCATAGCGCTGCTGCTGGTCGGCATGGGTGTCTGGGAATATGCCTCGCCCGGCGGCGATCCGCGCATCGGCGTGCTGCGTTTCAAGACGACGCGCGGCGATCGTCTCTTCGTTTCGCTGCTTGGCAGCGCCTTCATCCATCTCGCTTGGCTGGGTCTTGTCGGACCCAGCCTGTGGTGGGCTCTCGCTCTCTCCGTGGTCTACGCCATCGGCGTCTTCCGCTACGTATAGAGGGGGAAACTGTTGGAGCGGCCGCTTGTTGGCGGCCTCTCCAGATCGCACTTGAAGTCTTTTCAAACGTGGAGGAAACACAATGCGACGGCAATTATTGACATCTACGACCGCCCTTGTCCTCTTGCTCGGCGTGGGCAACGCCTATGCCGGCATGGACGAGGCAAAAGCCTTTCTTGACAAGGAGATAGGCGATCTGTCGACGCTTTCGCGCGCCGATCAGGAAAAGGAAATGCAGTGGTTCGTCGACGCCGCCAAGCCGTTCGCCGGCATGGATATCAAGGTCGTGTCGGAAACGCTGACGACGCATCAATACGAGTCGCAGGTTCTGGCTCCGGCCTTCACCGCCATCACCGGCATCAAGGTCACGCACGACGTCATCCAGGAAGGCGACGTCGTTGAAAAGATCCAGACCCAGATGCAGACTGGCCAGAACCTCTATGACGGCTGGGTCAACGATTCCGACCTGATCGGCACCCACTGGCGTTACCAGCAGGTGCGCAACCTGACCGACTGGATGGCGGGCGAAGGCAAGGATGTCACCAATCCGAACCTCGATGTGAAGGATTTCATCGGCACCTCCTTCACCACCGCTCCGGACAAGAAGCTCTATCAGCTTCCCGACCAGCAGTTCGCCAACCTCTACTGGTTCCGCTACGACTGGTTCAACGACGAGAAGAACAAGGCCGACTTCAAGGCCAAGTACGGCTACGATCTCGGCGTTCCCGTCAATTGGTCGGCCTATGAGGACATTGCCGAGTTCTTCACCGGCCGCGACGTCGACGGCAAGAAGGTCTACGGCCATATGGACTACGGCAAGAAGGACCCGTCGCTCGGCTGGCGCTTTACCGATGCCTGGCTATCGATGGCCGGCAATGGCGACAAGGGTATCCCGAACGGCCTGCCGGTCGACGAATGGGGCATCAAGGTCAACGAGAAATCGCAGCCGGTCGGCTCCTGCACGGCGCGGGGCGGCGACACCAACGGCCCGGCCGCCGTCTACTCGATCCAGAAATATCTCGATTGGCTGAAGGCCTACGCACCACAGGAAGCGCAGGGCATGACCTTCTCGGAATCCGGTCCGGTTCCCGCGCAGGGCAATGTTGCCCAGCAGATCTTCTGGTACACGGCCTTCACCGCCGACATGGTCAAGCCCGGCCTGCCCGTCATGAACGACGACGGCACGCCGAAATGGCGCATGGCTCCGTCGCCGCACGGTGTCTACTGGAAGGACGGCATGAAGCTCGGCTACCAGGATGTCGGTTCGTGGACGCTGATGAAGTCGACCCCGACCGACCGTGCCAAGGCCGCCTGGCTCTACGCCCAGTTCGTCACCTCGAAGACGGTGGACGTGAAGAAGAGCCATGTCGGCCTCACCTTCATCCGCGACTCCACCATTCACGACAAGAGCTTCACGGAGCGCGCGCCGAAGCTCGGCGGCCTGATCGAGTTCTATCGCTCGCCGGCCCGCGTGCAATGGTCGCCGACCGGCACAAACGTGCCGGACTATCCGAAGCTGGCACAGCTGTGGTGGCAGGCGATCGGCGATGCCTCGTCGGGCGCAAAGAGTGCGCAGGAAGCGATGGATTCGCTTTGCGCCGAGCAGGAGAAGGTCATGGGCCGCATCGAGAGGTCCGGCGTCCAGGGCGATATCGGGCCGAAGCTCGCCGAGGAACATGATCTCGCCTACTGGAATGCCGACGCGGTCAAGGCCGGCAATCTCGCTCCCCAGCTCAAGATCGAGAACGAGAAGGAGAAGCCCCAGACCATCAACTATGACGAGCTGGTCAAGAGCTGGCAGAAGTAGGACTGACCTATGCGGGCGTTCGCGCCCGTGTAAAATTCAGGGAGGCGGCACGTTGCCGTCTCCCTTCTTTGTGTCGTGACGGAGGAAGTGCGAATGAATGGCTTTGTCCTGGCAATCGACCAAGGCACCACGTCGAGCCGGTCGATTCTGTTCGACGGCGACATGAAAGTCGTCGGCAGCAGCCAGCAAGAATTCACCCAGCACTATCCTGCTTCCGGCTGGGTCGAGCATGACCCGGAAGATATCTGGGCCAGCGTCGTGGCGACCGTGAAGGGCGCATTGAAGAATGCCGGGCGGGAGGCATCGGACGTCGCCGCGGTCGGCATAACCAACCAGCGCGAGACCGTCGTCATTTGGGACAGGGCGACCGGCAAGCCGATCCACAACGCCATCGTCTGGCAGGACCGGCGCACCGCGCCGCTATGCCGGAAGCTGAAGAAGCAGGGATTGGAAAAGACCTTCACCAGGAAGACCGGCCTGCTGCTCGATCCGTATTTCTCCGGCACGAAGATAGCCTGGATGCTGGACAAGGTGAAAGGCGCCAGGAGACGCGCCGAGAAAGGCGAATTGCTGGCCGGCACCATCGACAGTTTCCTGATCTGGCGCCTGACCGGCGGCAGGGTGCATGCCACCGACGCCACAAACGCCTCCCGCACGCTAGTCTACAACATCGAGAAGAATGCCTGGGACGACGAGCTGCTGGCCATCCTGAACATTCCGGCAAGGATGCTCCCCGAGGTGAAGGACTGCGCCGATGATTTTGGAATCACGCAGAAAAATCTCTTTGGCGCCGAGATAAGGATCCTCGGCGTTGCCGGCGATCAGCATGCCGCGACCATCGGCCAGGCCTGTTTCGAGCCCGGCATGATGAAATCGACCTACGGCACCGGCTGTTTCGCGCTGCTCAACACCGGCACCGACCTGGTGCGCTCGAAGAACCGGCTGTTGACCACGATTGCCTATCGGCTGAACGGCAAGACCACCTATGCGCTGGAAGGATCGATCTTCATCGCCGGCGCCGCCGTGCAGTGGTTGCGCGACGGCATCAAGGTGATCGGCAAGGCCGAACAGAGCGGCAAGCTGGCGGCCGAGGCCGATCCGACCCAGGACGTGTATCTGGTGCCGGCCTTTGTCGGGCTCGGCGCGCCCCACTGGGATGCCGAGGCGCGGGGCGCGATCTTTGGCCTGACCCGCAATTCGGGGCCGGCGGAGTTTGCCCGCGCCGCGCTCGAATCCGTCGCCTACCAGACGCGCGACCTGCTCGATGCCATGCGCAAGGATTGGAAGGGTACGGCGGCCAAGACGGTGCTTCGGGTCGACGGCGGCATGGTGGCATCCGACTGGACCATGCAACGGCTGGCCGACATTCTTGACGCGCCGGTCGACCGTCCGACCATTCTGGAGACGACCGCGCTCGGTGCCGCCTGGCTCGCCGGCTCGAAGGCGGGCGTGTGGCCGAAGGCGCGGGAATTCGCCAAGACATGGGCGCTCGACCGGCGCTTCAGACCGGACATGGAACCAGCGGTACGCTCGGCCAAGCTGGCGGGGTGGCGCGATGCTGTTCGCAGGACGCTGAGCGTGCCATAACCAACAGTCAGATCGGGCGAGGGGGAAATGAAGCCAAACTGGTACTCTGCTTGGCGCGCCGAGGCTATCAAACAACTTGAGGCCAAGAATAAGCGCTTGGAGGAAGAATTCCGCATCGGCCACTGGTCGCGCTATGACTTGAGCAACGGAAAGCTCTTGTTCTCCAAGGACGGAGCGATCAAGGTGATCACCGAAATCCAGATCGCCGGTTCCACGAATGTCAAGGCACAGAACTGGCTCTGGGCGTGGGCAAATTCAAATCTGCCCGATAGTCTTCTTAGAGATGCAAAGCTGGTTCGGTTCTTCGGCGAGAAGAACGGCATTGACGAACTGGCTCAGGCTTACGTGATAGATGGGGATCAGCTGGAAGTGCTGGGTTGGGAATTGGCGGCCGTCACGGTTCGAATTTGCGATGCCGTCGGAGCGTACCGATCACCCCGTGGTGAAGGTGGCGCACTTTATTATATCTTCAAGACCATTAATTGGGCCAGCTGATCACAGCCTGCCCGGGGACCGTCCTCGCACGACAGAAAGCCCGCGCCATTTCCGGCACGGGCTTTGACTTTCTATCCCTCTGACGAACACTGTCGCCCATCAGTAGGGTGAAATGCACTGCTGGCGCGGGCCGTTATACGGCTGGAACGTGTTGTCGGATGCGCGGTAGGAACGGTAACGGTCATAGCACCACTGCACATGCGAATTGCCTTCATAGACGCGGTTCCGGTTGTTGGCGATCGCGCCGGTTATCAGCGCGCCAGTGGCGAAAGCAGCCAGCGGGAACCAGAAATCGCCGTGACGGCGATAGCCCGGGCGATATTCACGGTAGCCGCGATGGCCGTTCCAGTAGGCTCCGCGGTTGTCGCGGTAGAAGTTGCGGTTGCCGCGAAACTCGCCGCGGAAGTTACGGCGCCGCTCCCAGGGCCTGTACTGCACGGTCTGGACATCGGACGAGACCGATGCAGGCTGCGGCACATAGGCCGGTGCGGCTTCGACCGGCATGGCCGCCGCCACTGCGAACGAAGCTGACAGTGTGGTCGCCAGCAAACCCGACAGGACTTTGTTCATGATCTTCTCCTTGAGAGGTTGACGTCCCTTGTGGCGGAGGAAACGGACACGCTCGCGAATTGTTCCTGGAAAAAAAGGCAAGTTGCTGATTTGTAATGTTTCTCCGGTTTGGGATCGATGGAGGCCACAGGGTCTTCGCCTGGCTGGCAAAGGTTCGGCATGTCCTTGCCGAAACGGTCGGCCGGGAGAGCCGGCACGGCGGGAACGCATGGCTTGGTGGCCCCGTTTTTTCCGGTTGACCGGTCGAGGCACTCTCCCTATGTTCCGCGCAATTTCGAGGGCGCCGTTTCCAGCCCACGGGAGCGCGTAGCTCAGCCGGTAGAGCAACTGACTTTTAATCAGTAGGTCTCGGGTTCGAACCCCGACGCGCTCACCACTCAGTCCCGTGACAAATGCACGTTCAGGACAGCGGCTTTTTTGGCGATCAGTCCTTCCAGATCCGCGTCCGATCGGGTGGTGCCGGTGCGTTGGCGCAGCAGGGAGATCATCGCGCTCATCGAAAGCGGGGCGGTTTTTTGCTGAATCAGGATCGCGTCCACCGCGCCGGCAACGTCGGGGCCTTCCGCTGGTGCTCTCATGGTCGGATCCTTTCTGTCCAGCTCCGCCTCGGTGCCGCCGACCGATCCTCTGATGCCGCGGTCAAAGACGACGGCCAACCCGTTCTTGACGGCGAGGGCCGCGACCATGTCGTCGAGTTCGTGGTCCGAAAAGCTGCGGTCGGAAGGCGTGGGTTTCAGGATTCTGTGAATCACCCTGGCGGCCTGGTCCGTCGAAACATAGCCGAAGCGCTGTTTTCTAGCTTCGACATATTGTTCGATGATCATGTCAAGCCGGCGGGCTGCAATGTCCTTTGATTGCTGCATCGGAACCTCCTCGGGTCGTCATGGCGCGCAGGAGCAGCACCTAAAGAGATAGGGCCGCCCGGAAGAACATCAAACATGAGAAATGACGCATCTGCCGATGGCGGAGGAACGATCGCGCCGCTGATGCATTTTTGCCTTTGACCAGCTTATTGAGGGAACGCAGGCCAATGAAGATCGCCCATATCGCGCCGCTGTATGAATCCGTGCCGCCAAGGCTCTATGGAGGCACCGAACGCATCATCTCCTATCTCACCGAAGCTCTGGTCGGGCTCGGCCACGATGTAACGTTGTTTGCCAGCGGCGATACCAGGACCTCCGCCCGGCTGGTCGCGTGCCGGGAACGGGCGCTGCGCCTCGATCCCCGGCCGTTGAAGTCGGAGATCGCGGCGCATCTTTCGATGCTCGAGGAAGTCAGGAAACAGGCCGACGATTTCGACATTCTTCACTTCCATCTCAGCCACTTCCTGCATTTCCCGTTTTTCCGCCATATGCCGGAGCGCACGGTGACGACGCCGCATGGCAGGCTGGACTATGTGGATCTGGCACAGGCCTATGAGCGGTTCCCGCGTTTTCCGATGATTTCCATTTCACGCAGCCAGAGGACGAGGCTCGCGTCCGCCAACTGGTTGGCGACCATCCATCATGGGCTGCCGCTCGATCTCTATAGGCCGGATTTTGAAGCCGGCTCCGACGGCACATATCTGGCGTTCCTCGGCAGGATGTCGCGCGACAAGCGGCCGGACCGGGCGATCGAGATTGCCAGGCGCACGGGCCTGAGGCTCAAGCTCGCGGCCAAGGTGGGCGACGGCGACCGGGCCTATTTCGAGGAGGTCGTCCAGCCGCTGATCGATGGCGATCGCGTCGAATATGTCGGCGAGATCAGCGAGGACCAGAAGAGCAGGTTTCTCGGCAATGCCGCTGCCTTGCTGTTCCCCATCGACTGGCCCGAGCCTTTTGGTCTGGCGGTAATCGAGGCGATGGCCTGCGGAACCCCTGTCATGGCTTGGAGCTGCGGCGCCATGCCCGAGATCATCGATCACGGTGTGACCGGCTTCGTCGTCGAAACCCTCGAGGATGCCGTCGCCACCATGCCGGCCCTGCTTCAGCTCGACAGGCGCCGGATAAGGGCCGTTTTCGAAGGACGGTTCTCGGCCGACCGCATGGCGCGCGACTATGTCGCCACCTATTCACAGGCGATCGACACTCAACAAATCAGGGCTTCCTAGTACAGTGCCCCGTTCAGAAACAAGCACGGGACAGTCTTCTTGACCATCACCCAACTTGACGAGCGCAAGCTTGATCCCGCAATAGCCCTGGCCTCCCTGGACGAAACCGCGCCGAGGGAACCGCACCGGCTCTTCGCACTCAAGCATGGCGACTGCTTCGCCGTCGCCGATTCCTATGGCGACATACGCGGTGTGGGCGACGGCTTCTTCCGCGACGACACGCGCGTGCTTTCCGAATTCCGCCTCGCGGTGGGCGGTCGTTCGACGTCGCTGCTGGGCGCATCGCTGAGCCAGGACAATGTCCTGTTCACCTCCAACCTGACCAATCTGCCTATAGAGAGTGCCGGCGGCCGTCCCATCCCGCAAGGAGCGATCCACATCGAGCGTGTCAGGCTGCTGTGGGAGGACCGGCTGTATGAGCGCCTGACCCTTTCCAACTACAGCCAGGAACATTCGACCGTCCTGCTTTCGCTGCGCTTCGCCGCCGATTTCCGCGACATGTTCGAAGTTCGTGGCTCGACACGCGCCAAACGAGGCACCGCCCATACCGCCGAGATGGACCAGAACTCGGTTCTGCTTCGCTATGAAGGCCTGGACAAGGTGGTGCGTACGTCGACGATATCGTTTTCGCAGAAACCCGACGAATTGACCTCCGACCGGGCGGATTTCTTCATTGCAGTCACCAAACGCAGCCGCAAGACACTGTATGTCGAGGTCGGCAGCGAGATGGCCGATGTGCCCGACCGCGACCGGTTTCGCGCCGCAGCGGCGCGCGCGCGTTTCGGCATGCGCGCCAAGCGCCGCCATGGCGCGACGCTGCACAGTTCGGGCAGGGTGTTCAACGACTGGATGGAGCGCGCCCGTGCCGATGTGGCGCTGCTCACCACCGAACTCGCGACCGGCCCTTATCCCTATGCCGGCATTCCGTGGTTCTCGACGGCCTTCGGCAGAGACGGCGTGATCTCGGCGTTGCAGATGCTCTGGCTCAATCCCGGCCTGGCGCGCGGCGTGCTTGCCTTTCTCGCGCAACATCAGGCGACCGAAACCTCGCCCTTCAGCGACTCTCAGCCCGGCAAGATCATGCATGAAACGCGCAAAGGTGAAATGACGGCGCTGAGCGAGTTGCCGTTCGGCCGCTACTATGGCGGCGTCGACACCACCCCGCTCTACGTTCATCTCGCCTGCGCTTACGCGGACCGCACCGGCGACATGGTCTTTATCGACGGCCTGTGGCAGTCGCTATGTGCAGCCGCCGAATGGATCGAGGCGGCAAGCGCTTCGACCGGATTCGTCACCTACCGGCGTGCGGCGGAGTCAGGCCTCGCCAACCAGGGATGGAAGGACAGCTTTGATTCGGTCTTTCATGCAGACGGTCGTATCCCGAAGGGGCCGATCGCGCTGGTCGAGGTGCAGGGCTACGTCTTCGCGGCGTTCCAGGGGCTGGCGAGACTGGCTCGCCGGCGAGGCGAGACAGAAAAGGCGGAAGGCTGGGAAAGGCGGGCCGAAGAGATCCGCCGGCGGGTTGAAAGTCATTTCTGGATCGAAGAGCTGGGTTACTACGCGCTGGCGCTCGATGGCGACGGCCGACCATGCGAGGTGCGCACGTCCAATGCTGGACATCTGCTCTATGTGGGGCTTCCGGATCCGGATCGGGCGCGGATCGTCGCCGATCAGTTGCTGTCGGCTTCTTTTCACTCCGGCTGGGGATTGAGGACGCTCGCCGACGACGCAATATTCTTCAATCCCATGTCGTATCACAATGGCTCCATCTGGCCGCACGACACGGCGATATGCGCGGCAGGCCTTGCGCGGTACGGCATTCGCGACAATGTGGTGCGGCTGATGAGCGGGACGTTCGAATCCGCCGTCCATTTCAACATGCGCCTGCCCGAACTTTTCTGCGGCTTCACCCGCGCACCGGGCGAGGCGCCGATCGCGTATCCGGTCGCTTGCCTGCCGCAGGCCTGGTCGGCAGGTTCCGCCTTCATGCTGATGCAGGCCTGTCTGGGCCTCCATATCGACGGCTGGGCCGGCGAAATCCATGTCACAAGGCCGCGCCTGCCAATCGGCATCGACAGCCTGGTGATCCGCCATCTCGCGGTGGCGGGCACGGCAGTCGACCTGACGTTCCAGCGTGTAGGAGATCGTGTGGGCGCGTTCCTGGCCGACCGCCATGAAGGGTTGGCGCCTTTGATCGTGCGCAGCTAAAAACCGGAACCATCACCGGCGACGTGCGTTGCACCATCTCCCCCGCGGAGAGGCGCGACCTAGGCCGGAGCAATTCACATCGATGCCAGACAACAATTTTGACTTCCTCCACTCTGCCTCCGCTCTATGGTTCGTCATTCTTGCCAGCCTCTGCGTTTCCCTTGTTGCCTTGGTGATTTCCGCGCTGCGATCCCGCCGGACCCCGTCGGAGCCGGCGAATGTCGAGCCTCCACCGGCTCGCGTCGTATTGCGGGAGTTCGAAAAGAATGGCCATTCCGCCGACGCGGCGCTCGTCAACTGGTCACCCTCGACACTGCGCGAAATACTGGCAAAGGAACTGCCGGACGCGCAAGTGATCGTCGTCTCCAACCGCGAGCCCTACATTCACAATCTCAGGGACGACAATGTCGACCTGGTTGTGCCGGCCAGTGGACTTGTCTCGGCGCTGGAGCCGATCACCCGTGCCTGCGCGGGGACCTGGATAGCCTATGGCGGCGGTTCGGCGGATCATCTCGTCGTCGACCAGCACGACCGCATCGAGGTCCCACCTGAGAACCCGTCCTACACGTTGCGCCGTGTCTGGCTGACCGACGAGGAACAGCAAGGCTATTACCTGGGCTTTGCCAATGAGGGTCTCTGGCCCCTGTGCCACATAGCCTTTACGAGGCCCGTCTTCCGCACGTCCGACTGGGAAACATACGAAGCCGTCAATCGCAAATTCGCCGATACCGTCGTTGCCGAAGCCCGGAACGAACGCCCGATCGTCCTCGTCCAGGATTATCATTTCGCGCTGCTGCCGCGAATGATCCGGGAACGCCTGCCCGATGCGATCATCATCACCTTCTGGCACATTCCGTGGCCGAATTCGGAAGTCTTCAGCATCTGCCCCTGGCGGGAAAAGATCCTGGACGGCCTGCTGGGGAGCTCGATCATCGGCTTTCATACGCAGTTCCACTGCAACAACTTCATCGAGAGCGTCGACCGCTTCCTGGAAAGCAGGATCGAGCGCGAGGATTCGGCCATTTCCTACGGCGGCCAGACCAGCCTGGTCCACGCCTATCCGATCTCGATAGAGTGGCCGCCGGCTCAACTCGGGAAATTGCCCGCCATCGCGCAGTGCCGCGCGCGCATTCGCGAAAAATTCGGGCTGGCGGACAATGTCAGCCTCTGTGTCGGCGTCGAGCGCCTCGATTATACGAAAGGCATTCTCGACCGGTTTCACGCATTGGACGAACTGTTCAAGCAACACCCGGAGTGGATCGGCAAGGTGGCCTTCCTGCAGATCGCGGCGCCAAGCCGTGGAACCTTGCCGGCCTACCAGCAACTGCACGAGGAATGCCTGCGTTGCGCGGCGGAGCTCAACGAGCGTTATGGCCGGGACGGCTACACGCCTGTCTTGATGGTGGCTGAACACCATTCCCAGGAGCAGGTCTACGAAATCTACCGGGCCGCCGATGTCTGCATGGTGACCAGCCTGCACGACGGAATGAACCTGGTCGCCAAGGAATTTGTCGCCGCACGCGACGACGAGCAGGGCGTGCTGATGCTCAGCATGTTTGCCGGCGCTTCCAAGGAGCTTCTCGAGGCGCTGATCGTCAATCCTTACGACGCGACGATGATGGCCGAGGCGTTGCTGCAGGCATTGACCATGGTGCCCGCCGAGCAGCGCCAGCGCATGCAGCGCATGCGCGAGATCGTCCGCGACAACAATGTCTATCGCTGGGCGGGCAGCATGCTTCTCGACGCCGCCCGCTTGCGCAAGCGAATCGCGATCGACCCCGCCGGGCCGGGCTCCGTTGCCGCGGCCAATGTGATATCGCTGCTTGATCGCAAACGGGTCGCGGCGCTGTGATGTCGGGATCGGCAAATCTGTCCGTGCCGACCGTCCCGCAAGGCCGATGGGCACTCTTCCTGGACATTGACGGTACGCTTCTGGAACATGCCGCGCATCCCGACGCGGTGGTCGTCGGCGATGCGTTGCGAAGCATGCTGACAAGACTAGACGGGCGTCTGGCTGGCGCTCTTGCTTTCATTACAGGAAGATCCGTTTCCGCCGTCGACCGGCTCTTCCAGCCGCTGCGCCTGCCGGCTGCGGGTCTATACGGCCTGGAGCACCGGCTTGTCCGTGACGGGCCTGTCGAGGCGGCCGACGAGCCCGCCGACATTGCCGCGCTTGCCGAGGAAATCGAGGCGGAACTGGACAATGTGGATGTCTATATCGAGCGCAAGGGCCCGATCCTGGCCATTCATACGCGTGCGGCGCCGCAGTTGCTGCAACGGGCGACGCAACTGGTCGAACAGGCACTGGAGCGGCTTCCGCAGGGATATCGGGTTCTTGCCGGCAATGCCGGGGTGGAACTGATGCCGCTCGAAGCGGCCAAGGGAGCGGCAATCAGGCGTTTCTGCGAGTTGCCGGCTTTCCGGGGGCGGGTTCCCGTATTCCTCGGAGACGACACGTCGGATGAGAACGGCTTCGAAGCCGTCAATGAAATGGATGGCATTTCGGTCCGCATCAAACCGCAAGGGAAAACCGTGGCGCGCCACGCGCTGGCCGATGTCGGCGAGACCCTGGCCTGGCTTGAATCCCTATGCCACGACCGATCCGGCACGAGCCGGTTTGAGGAGGCGGTCCAGCCCACTGTCCGGCAGAGTTGAGGGGCAAAACGCATTGCGCCTTTGAAGAACGGGTTTCAGGAGTTGATCAATGGGCCAGTTCACCAGCCTCATTCACGAGATCATGCCCGCATGGCTCTGGCGGCGTTCGCGCCGGCGTATGCAGGACACCGAGACAACTTTCGATCCATCACGTCCCGAAGATGCCGACGCCGTCTGGCGAAAGGCCGTCGAGAGGGACCTGTTCGGCGCAAACACGCCCGACTATACCGAGACCGAACAGAAGAAGCGCGATCACCACTGACGGAGGCTGTCAGCCTTCCGCGAAGACCAGCGAGACATTGCCGCCGGCATGCCGTTCGAGCCGGCCGGCGAGGTCGAGCTCCAGGAGCACCATGAACACCTGGGCCGGATGCAGGCCGGTGTGGCGGATGATCTCGTCGATCGCCACCGGCGTCGGGCCGAGCGCTTCGGTCACCCTGGCGCGGTCGTTCTCGCCGGGTGGCGGCGTGGCCGAGAAATCGGGGGGATCTTCAAAGGGCGGCAGTTCGGGGGCCCGCAAACCGGTCAGCGGCGCGATTGCCCTGTGAATGTCGGCGGCTTCGGTGACCAAGGTGGCACCGTCCTTGAGCAGGCCATTGGTGCCGGCGGCGCGTGGATCAAGCGGCGAGCCGGGTACGGCGAAGACCAGCCGGCCCATTTCGCCTGCGAGCCTGGCGCTGATCAGGGACCCGGAACGCTGCGCCGCCTCGACCACCACCAGACCGACTGCCGCGCCCGCGACGAGGCGGTTGCGGCGCGGAAAATCCTGGGCACGCGGCTGCCAGCCGAACGGCATCTCCGAAATGATGGCGCCGCCGCGCTCGACGATCTCGTCGCACAGGCCGGCATTCTCAGGCGGGTAGGGCAGATCGAGGCCTCCGGCCAGCACGCCGATCGTGCCGGTCGAGAGGCTGCCCTGATGTGCTGAAGTGTCGATGCCGCGCGCGAGGCCGGAGATGATGGCGTAACCGTCGCGGCCAAGGTCGGTCGCCAGCATGCGCGCCATCTTGATGCCGGCGAGCGAGGCGTTGCGGGCGCCGACGATAGCCACCGCGGGCAGCCGAAACACCGCGCCTTCGCCTTTCACCGCCAGCAGCGGCGGCGGATGGTCCATGTTTTTCAACAGGGCGGGATAGTCCGGCTCGCCGATACCGACAAAGCGGGCGCCTGCCAGCCTTGCGGCCTCCAGTTCCGCTTCGGCCTCGGCGATCGAGGGAATGCGGGCGATCCTGCTGGCGCCGCCCGAAATCATCAGTTCCGGCAGCATTTCCAGCGCGACTTCGGCCGAACCGAAGCGGTTGATCAGGTCGCGAAAGGAGGCAGGACCTACATTCTGGGTGCGGATCAGCCGCAGCCAGCTCAACCGCTGCCGGTCGCTGAGGCGCGGTCCGGCGAGCGGCTTGCTCACTCCTTCGCCCCGATTTTGCCCTCGGTGCCGGCAAGCAGGCGTGAAATGTTGGCCCGGTGCTTGATGAAGACGATCAGGCTCATCACGACGAACAATGCGGCAATCTGCGGTGTGCTCAGGAAATAGAGGGCGATCGGCACGGCGACCGCGGCCGTCAGCGCTGCAAGCGAGGAGTAGCGGAACAGGAATGCCATGGCCAGCCAGACGATGGCGAAGATCAGCGCCACCTGCCAGGCAAGGCCGATCAGCACGCCGAGATAGGTGGCGACGCCCTTGCCTCCCTTGAATCCGAGCCAGATCGGGAAGAGATGGCCGAGGAAGGCGCCAAGGCCGGCCCAAGCGCCGAGTTCGGGCGCGAAATGGCCCGCGATCAGCACCGCGGCCGTGCCCTTCAGCGCGTCGAGCAGCAGCGTGGCCGCGGCAAGGCCCTTGTTGCCGGTGCGTAGCACATTTGTCGCGCCGATGTTGCCGGAGCCGATCTGGCGCACGTCGCCAAGCCCTGCCGCACGGGTCAGCAGAAGCCCGAACGGAATCGAGCCCAAGAAATAGCCGAGCACCAGCGCCGGGATCAGGTTGTAAGTCATTGTTCCCCCCGCATTTCCCCCTGACGGGCTGAATTCGGCGCGATGCGCCGCCGCCAGCTCAGACCGAGAACACTGTGCGGCCCGCCACCAGCGTTTGCAAGACCTTGCCCTGCAGGCGCGCGCCTTCGAAACAGGTGTTCTTCGAGCGCGAGCGAATGCCGCTTTCGCTGACGATCCAGGGTTCATCCAGATCGACAAGCGCAAGGTCCGCGACAGCGCCGGGCTTGAGCGTGCCGCCAGGCAGGCCGAACAGCCTTGCCGGCGCCGTGGACAAGGTCTCGATCAGCCGCGGCAGCGGCACGTCGCCATTGTGGTAGAGCCGCAAGGCGGCGCCCAGCAACGTTTCGAGCCCAATGGCGCCGGCTGCGGCGTCGGCGAAGGGCAGGCGCTTGGTGTCGACGTCCTGCGGATCGTGCGAGGAGACGATGATGTCGACCGTGCCGTCCCTGATCGCTTCGATCATCGCCAGGCGGTCTTCCTCGGCGCGCAGCGGCGGGGTCAACCGGAAGAAGGTGCGATATTCGCCGACATCGTTTTCGTTGAGTGACAGATTGTGGATCGACACGCCCGATGTGACGGTCGCGCCGTCGGTCTTCGCGCGCGCCACCGATGCCGCCGCCATCGCCGTCGATATCTTTGCCGCGTGGTAGGAGCCGCGCGTCAGGCGCGCCAGGGCAAGGTCGCGCTCCAGCGGGATGGTTTCGGCTTCACGCGGAATGCCGGAAAGCCCCAGCCAGCTGGCGTAGAGTCCCTCGTTCATCACGCCCGACGACGCGAGGTCGGCATCCTGGGTTTCGTGCACGATGGTTGCGCCGAAATCGCGGGCATAAGTCAGCGCCCGGCGCATCACCAGCGCGCTTGATATGGTGTGGCGGCCGTCGGTGAAGGCGGCGGCGCCGGCCTCGCGCAGCAGCCCGAATTCGGTCATCTCGCGGCCGTCGAGGCCCTTGGTGATGGCTGCGGCCGGGAAAATATTCACGATTGCCGTGTCCTTGGCGGTGCGCAGCACGAATTCGACCAGGGCCACATTGTCGATGACCGGATCGGTATCGGGCATCATGACGATCGAGGTGACGCCGCCGGCAGCCGCGGCGACACTTGCCGACGCGATCGTTTCGCGATGTTCTCCGCCCGGTTCGCCGATGAAGACGCGGCCGTCGATCAGGCCTGGAATGACCGCCTTGCCGGCGCAGTCGATGATGGTGGCGCCCTCGGGCGCCCCCTGGTTCAGCGCAGCCTTGCCGGCGGCGGCTATCTTCTTCCCGTCGACGATGACCGTCCCGGTCTCGTCTACGCCGCGCGAGGGGTCGATGATGCGGGCGCGCTCGAACACCGTAATGGTCATGCGCCGCGGCCCTCATGGTTGCGGCGCGGATCGAGCAGCGCTTCCATCACCGCCATGCGCACGGCGACGCCCATCTCGACCTGTTCCTGGATGACGCTCTGCGGGCCGTCGGCGATTTCCGAAGCGATCTCGACGCCACGGTTCATCGGGCCCGGATGCATCACCAGCGCATCGTCTTTCGCGGCCTTCAGCTTCTCGGCGTCGAGGCCGAAATAGCGGAAATATTCGCGCACCGAAGGCACGAAGGCGCCTTCCATTCGCTCGCGCTGCAGGCGCAGCATCATCACCACGTCGGCATCTTTCAGGCCCTCGGCCATTGAGCCGGTGACGATCACACCCATCCTGTCGATGCCCGCAGGCAGCAGCGTCGAGGGTGCGACGACGCGCACCTGCGCGCCGAGCGCATTGAGCAGCATGATGTTGGAGCGGGCGACGCGCGAATGCAGGATGTCGCCGCAGATCGCCACGATCAGTTTCGACAGCGGACCCTTGGCGCGACGGATGGTCAGCGCGTCAAGCAGCGCCTGTGTGGGGTGCTCGTGCGCGCCGTCCCCCGCATTGACCACGGAGCAGCCGACCTTCTGCGCCAGGAGGGCGGCCGCACCGGCCGACTGGTGGCGGATGATCAATATGTCGGGCCGCATGGCGTTCAGCGTCATGGCCGTGTCGATGAGCGTCTCGCCCTTCTTCACCGAGGAACTCGCCACCGACATGTTCATGACGTCGGCGCCGAGACGCTTTCCGGCCAGTTCGAACGACGACTGCGTCCGCGTTGAGGCTTCGTAGAAAAGGTTGATCTGGGTGCGGCCGCGCAGTGTCGAGGTTTTCTTCTCGGATTGCCGCGAGATCGCGACAGCCCGGTCCGCCCTGTCGAGCAGAAGCTCGATGTCGGCGGGGGAAAGATCGCGGATGCCCAGAAGATGGCGGTGGGGATAGAGTGGCAGGGACGAAGCGTCGGTCATCTCAAGGGGCTGCTATAGGGTGGACGTTCCATGGCTGCAAGCGCCAGCTTTGGATTGCGGCTGTTCTCCCCGGTATTTTCGTCGCGAGCCTTGGGCTATATCTAGCCGATGGCTCCGGATTCGTAGCCGCCTGGCAGTAAGGATGAAGCGTGACCGACGACGTGACGAACCAGCCGCCGCCGCTGACAGGCGGCAACGCCTGGCGGGGCGATCCGTTGCTGATCCAGCTTGCCGAGCGCTTTTCCGATCCGGTGCGCAAGGATCTCGACGGGCTCGGCCGCTTCGTGCTGACGCAGGAGGCCCAGGAACTGGCCCGCCTCGCCAATGTCGAAACGCCGAGGCTCAGGACGCATGATCGCCAGGGCCGGCGCATCGATCTGGTCGAGTTTCACCCCGCCTATCACGCTTTGATGCGCCGTTCCGTAGCCAACGGGCTGCACTCCTCGGTCTGGGAGAACGGCGATGCCGAGATCGGCCGCCGCCATCAGGTGCGCGCGGCCCGGTTCTACCTGACGGCCGAACTCGAGACCGGACATCTGTGTCCCATCACCATGACCAGCGCTTCGCTGGCAGCGCTGATGGCGAGCCCGAAACTGTTCCGCGAGTGGGCGCCGCGCGTGACGACGCGCAAATACGATCAGAGCCAAAAGCCGCCGGTCGAGAAGACCGGGCTTACGCTTGGCATGGGCATGACAGAGAAACAGGGCGGCACGGACGTGCGCGCCAATGTAACGAGGGCCGAGCGCGTCGGCAGCGGCTTCTATCGCCTGACCGGCCATAAATGGTTCATGTCGGCGCCGATGTCGGATGCATTCCTGGTGCTGGCGCAGGCGCCGGAGGGATTGTCGTGCTTCCTCGTGCCGCGCGTCCTTGGCGACGGCTCGGGCAACGGCTTCCGTTTCCAGCGCCTGAAGGACAAGCTCGGCAACCGGTCGAATGCGTCTTCCGAGGTGGAGTTCGTCAACGCGATCGGTGAGATGGTCGGCGAGCCGGGCGCCGGCGTGAAGACGATCATGGACATGGTGACCTTGACCCGGCTCGACTGCGCCGTGGCGTCTTCGGCGATCATGCGGGCGGGTCTGGCCGAAGCCGTTCATCACGCCCGCCATCGCCAGGTGTTCGGCACCAACCTGATCGAGCAGCCGCTGATGCAGCGCGTGCTGGCGGACATGGCGCTCGACGTCGCCGCTGCCACGGCGCTGTCGTTCCGTCTGGCGCGTTCCTTCGACGAGGCGGCGAGCGATCGCGGCGAGGCGGCCTTTGCCCGTGCCATGACGCCGGTCGTCAAATATTGGGTCTGCAAAATTGCGCCGCCGCTGCTCTACGAGGCGATGGAATGCCTCGGCGGCAACGGCTATGTCGAGGAGGCGCCGCTCGCTCGCTACTATCGCGAAGCTCCGGTCAACGCTATCTGGGAAGGATCGGGCAATGTCATGGCGCTGGATGTGCTGCGCGTGCTTGGCCGCGCGCCGGGCCTATTCGAGGAGGTGCTTGCCGGCATCGATCGCGACCTGGGCGCGGGCGGACGCGGCACCATCGGTGTGCTGAAGGCGGCGATGCAAGTCGCCGCGACCGACGAAGGCTCGGCCCGCCTGCTGACGGAGCAACTGGCGCTGTCGGCGGCGGCGGCGGAATTGCGCCGGTTGGGGGCAGGGCGGATCGCCGATGCCTTCGTCGAGACGCGGCTGGCGGGCCAGTGGCGCAACACCTACGGCATGCTCGATTCGCGCCATGATGCGCGCATGATCATCGACACGCTCTATCCGCCAACCACCTGAGCAGCAGCCATGGACCACGCCTTGGTCATTCCCCCGCGCCGTTAACCTTAACAAATGGTTTCCGTTGCGAGGGCTGGCGGCAAAGCCCACTGTGATTCCTGTCGAAGCAGGAATCACGATGCGACAGGTATTGACCTCTTTTCTCGCCTTGCACTGGACGATCGTTTTCGCCCTGCTGGCGATCATCTGCATCGATGGAAACCGCGGCGTGGCCGGGGCGCTTGGGGTGCTGGGCGTGACGATCGAGAGCGCCCGCTTCGTCGATCTCGAAAATGTCGTCGTGGTTGCGCCTCTGGCAACGGCCCTGCTTGTCGTGGCGGTGCTGTTCTTCTGGGCTTTTGTCGAGGCGCTGATCAACAATGCCAGCAATCCGGGCGCCGACAGCGTTGCCCGCATCGCCTTCATCAGCGCTTCCGGCGTGCTGTCGCTGATCTTGGTCGGAGGCGCGGCGCAAGGCATCAACGGGCTGTTCCTGGGCGTCGCCGTGCAATTGGCCGCACTTCTGGCCTCCTATGTCGCCATGCTTGCCGAGCGCCGCACCCTGGCCACATCGGATGAGGTTGAAATCCACGCCACGGCGCACAGCATGGCCAGGGCCGCAGCCCACAATTCGCTGCTTTCGCTGATATCGGGCCGACCCCAGCCGACCCGGAAGGGAGGCCGCTGATGCGTTACATCTTCGCATTGTGGGCGGCTCCGATGGCGCTTTTCTGGGGCTGGTTCTACCTGTCGCTCAACGACATGAATTTCGGCTACGTCATGCTGAGCCGGCAGTTGCATGATTTCGTCTTCCAACTCTACGGCCAGATGCTCGGCATCGACCCGGCAATCATTCCCGGTATGGTGGGAAGAGCCTGTATATTCGACGGCCTGCTGCTGCTGGCGATCTGGGCGTTTCGCCGCCGTCGTGAAATCATCGGCTGGATCAGGAGGCGGCCGGCGGTTCCGGTGCAGTTCGAGCGGCTGCACCGAGCGAGCGAAGCCGGTCCAAAACTCCCTGCAGAATAAAGGCGGCGGCGGCCGAATCGATCTTGCCGGCGCGTTTGGCGCGCGAAAAATCCATCTCGATCAGCGTCCGTTCAGCGGCTACCGTCGACAGCCTCTCGTCCCATAGCAGGAAGGGAAGGTCGCTCAAGGCGGCCATGTTGCGTACGAAGGCGCGCGATTTCTGCGCGCGCGGACCTTCCGAGCCGTCCATGTTGACCGGCAGTCCAATCACCACCGCGCCGGCATTCTCCTTTTGCAGCAGATCCAGCAGCACGGCCGCGTCGAGCGAGAATTTCCGTCGGATGATGACCGGGCGCGGATGCGCGAAGGAAAAGCCACGGTCCGAAACGGCGACGCCGATGGTCTTGTCGCCGAGATCGAGCCCGGCAAGCGTCCTGCCGCCAGCCAGCCGTGCCGGCAATTCCTCGATGGTAATGATAGCCAACGGTTTTCCTTTGACCCGACAGCGCCGTCGCGGCGTTTTGAACACGCGAGGCCGTAACACTTTGCTCTTGAGCTGACGCCGTTCTATCCTCCGACGGAACAAAAATCGAGGAACTCGCTGATGAAACTCACTTGGTACGGACAATCCGCCTTCAAGATCGAGGTGGCGGGCGCAAGCATCCTGATGGACCCGTTCCTGAGCGGCAATCCGCTTTGGAAGAAAAGTTGGGAAGGCCCGGCCGAAGGTGTCACTCACGTGCTTTTGACGCATGGTCACGGAGACCATGTCGGCGATGCGCTCGAGATCCTCAAGAAGACCGGAGCGATGCTGGTCGCCAACCCCGAGGTCTGCGGCTATCTCGGCGGCCAGGGCGTCGACCAGAACAATATCAACCAGGGCAACACCGGTGGCACGGTGGACTGCGGCCCGTTCACGACGACTTTTGTCCAGGCATTGCATTCCTCGTCCTATGGGGACGGCATCTATATGGGCAATCCCTGCGGGCTGGTCCTGCATTTCCAGGACGACAAGACGCTCTATCACATGGGCGATACCGACATCTTCTCGGATATGGCGCTGGTCAACGAGCTGCATGAGCCGAAGATCGGCCTGGTGCCGGTCGGCGACCGCTTTACCATGGGAGGCGCTGTCGCGGCTCTCGCCTGCCGCCGCTATTTCAAGTTCGATGTCGCCGTGCCATGCCACTATGCGACTTTCGGCCTGCTCGACCAGACGCCCGACAAATTCGTCGCCGGAATGGAGGGTTCGGGCGTGAATGTCGTCGTGCCTGGGATCGGCGAGGCGGTCACACTATAAATTGAAAACGGAATTAAACCATGGGCTTGAGGAACTCTCTTTGCGTTTCGATGCTGTTTGCGGCGTCGCCGGCGCTTGCCGCGGACGATTTCATTGAAGGAGTATACCTCAAGTCCGAGGAGCTCTGCGCACAGGCCAGGAAAGATACCCTGCAGACGCTGATCGATGCCGGCAACATCGTGCTGTCGGCCCATGGCCTGCAAGGGGTCGAATACAATTGCGAGTTCTTGCAGATCAGCAAGGCGACACGCTCGCCGAGCTGGGCGGTGACGGCCATTTGCCAGGAGCCGGGCTACGTTTTTCCCGACGTGCTCTCGGTGACGCAGATGAGCCCGACTCAGATCGATCTCGTCTCCGTCCGGCCCATCGAAGACGAGAGCGAGGCGAGCGGCAACAGCGGCAGCTACTATCTGTGCGAGGGCATGGCCCCGCCGTGAGGTCATTTGCCCGATTGTGGGCATGCACATGTGTCGGTAGCTAATCAAGTTGTCCGGTTTGGTAGCACATGATCTGTCCGCTTCTGTTTTGGCGTCGAAGCGGTTCACGCGGCTTGCCTGATGGGGCAAGTGTCTTCGATTGCGGCGCCGTCAGAGCTGTAGCGAGCGATGCGGCGCGGCCCGTGAAAGATCGCCAGGGTTCCATCCGGGTAGTGCCTGACCTTGACGGTGGCTTTGACGAAGTGATGCCGGATCGGGCTCTATGGCAGCTGCAATCGCAGCCGCGCGAAGGCGACCGTGTTATCGCGGGCAACGACGCGCTCCTCCTCGATGCACAGGATCTGGGCCAGTTGTTGCGGGTCTGCGGCGACAAAGGCGCTGTCCTCGACCGCGGCCGGCCTGGCGAAGCGGGCATTGTGAGCTGGTAGGTAGGTCTGTGCGATGAACCGGTTGGCGGCCTCGATGTCGGCAATTCCGGCCAGCGCCAGCTCTCTCGGCAGCCGATCCTGCAAGGTGGAGAACATCCGCTCCGAGCGGCCTCGCGCTTCAGGGGAATAGGCTGGAATATGTTCGATACCCAGCCGCTCGAGCGCCCGGCCGACCTGGGTCAGCCGGCTTTTGTCGACCGCCTCGCCGGCCTTCAGCGTCACGAAATAGTGGCTGCCGCGATCGCTGTAGAGGCTCGATGGCAATCCCTTGGCGACGAATGTCTCCAGAAGGCCCTGAAAGCTCGACGCCGTGCCTTCCTCCTCGATCAGGAAGGCCGAATAGATCGTGCTCGTCGCATCGTCCATCGTCACGATCAGGTCCAGCATCGGCTCACCCGCCAGCCATCGATGACGGCTGCCATCCTGATGCAGCATCATCCCCTCGCAAGGCTTCCTCTCCCGCTTGCGCCGGTGAGCACCGCGCCGCTTGGCCCGTTCCACAAGGCCCGCCGCGTGGAGCTGCGTCTTGATGAAGGTGTAGCCCCAGCTGAAATGGTGATCGCGCAGCAGGTGCTCGTGGAAATGCTTCACATTCCAGCCGAGGTAGCGATGACGGTAAAGCTCCAGCATCTCCTCAATCGCTTCCGCCGGCACCCGACGCGTCGAAAGCTTGCCCAAGCGCCGATCCAGCAACCCTGCTTCCCCAGCTTCTTCGTACCGGTCGCGGTAGCGTCGGAATTGCCGCTCCGACATGCCAAGCAACTCCCCTGCCTCCATCATCGAAAGATCGCCACCATTCCAGCGGCTCAATACGTCCCGAAACTTTTGCATTCTCCGGTCCTGTAGCCATGCCGTCCGCTTCATCCCCAGCCTCCATCCGCTGGCGATAAAACCGGACAACTCACGTGCTACCTAATCCGGACAACTCATGTGCTTACGACATTGTGGGCATGCACATGTTGCGCGCCGCGCGCGGCGCCGCTATAGGCCGGGGCTGGTTTTCCCGAGGCACAAACATGTCCGTTGACGTCAAGACAGTGAAGCGCGTCGCGCGTCTCGCCCGCATTGCGGTGAGCGAGGAAGATGCCGAACGCATGACCGGCGAGCTGAATGCCATACTGGGCTTCGTCGAACAGCTGAACGAGGTCGATGTTTCCGGGGTCGAGCCGATGACTTCGGTAACTCCGATGGGGATGAAGAAGCGCCAGGACGTCGTCACCGACGGCAACAAGGCTGCCGACATCGTCGCCAACGCGCCTGCCACGGAAGAGAACTTCTTCCTCGTGCCGAAGGTCGTGGAGTAACAGGCCGATGGCCATCGAAATCGCCATCGAGACGCCGCTGCAGGACGATGTGCGCGGCTTGGTCGCGGAGCTCAACGAGACGCTGCTCGAACTGACGCCGCCGGAACACTGCTATCACCTGACCGTCGAGCAGATGGCCGGCCCGGACACCACGGTCTTCGTCGTCCGCGACGACGGTTTTGCAATCGGTTGCGGGGCGCTGAAGCGCCATGACGGCGCCGTCGGCGAGGTCAAGCGCATGTACACGCGGCCCACGCATCGCGGCCAGAAAATCGGCGCCAGGATCGTGGAGCGTGTCGAAGCGCTGGCGCGCGAGGAAGGATTGAAGCGTCTGGTGCTGGAGACGGGCGATCGCCATCCTGCCGCCTGGGCTGTCTATGAACGTTCCGGCTTCTCGCGTTGCGGTCCGGTGCTGGATTATCCCGATTCCGAGTGGTCGGTGTTTTACGAAAAGAGCCTTGCCTGATGAGCGACCTGACCCGACTGACGATTTCGCAGGCCCGCGCCAAGCTGCGCGCCAAGGAAATCACCGCGACCGAGATCGCCGACGCCTATCTTGCTGCGATCGAGCGCGCCAATCCGGCGCTCAACGCCTACGTCGTGGTGACCGGCGACAAGGCGCGCGACATGGCCAAGGCCTCCGACGCCAGGCTGGTCAAAGGCGAGGGCGGTGCGCTGGAAGGCATTCCGCTCGGCATTAAGGACCTGTTCGGCACCGAGGGCGTGCACACCCAGGCCTGCAGCCATGTGCTCGACGGTTTCAAGCCGCATTACGAATCGACCGTCACCTCCAATCTGTGGGCTGACGGGGCGGTCATGCTGGGCAAGCTCAACATGGACGAGTTCGCCATGGGCTCGTCCAACGAGACGTCCTATTACGGGCCGGTGGTCAACCCGTGGCGGCGTTCGCGCGTCGATACGATGGTGATGCCGACCACGCATCAGGGCGATGGCGGCTTCGTTTCGGCCGGCGGCACCAGGACCGCGCGCACCCTGGACAATGCGCAGCTGGTGCCGGGTGGCTCGTCGGGCGGCTCGGCCTCCGCCGTCTCGGCTTTCCTGTGCGCGGGCGCCACGGCCACCGACACTGGCGGCTCGATCCGCCAGCCGGCCGCGTTCACCGGCACGGTCGGCATCAAGCCGACCTATGGCCGCTGCTCGCGCTGGGGTATCGTCGCCTTCGCCTCGTCGCTCGACCAGGCCGGGCCGATCGCGCGCGACGTGCGCGATGCCGCGATCCTGCTCAGATCGATGGCCTCCGTCGATCCGAAGGATACGACCTCGGTGGACCGGCCGGTGCCGGACTACGAGGCGGCGATCGGCAAGCCGATCAAGGGCATGAAGGTTGGGATTCCCCGGGAATACCGCGTCGACGGCATGCCGGAGGAGATCGAGGCCCTTTGGCAGAAGGGCATTGCCTGGCTCAGGGATGCTGGCGCCGAGATCGTCGACATCTCCTTGCCGCACACCAAATACGCGCTACCGGCCTATTACATCGTGGCGCCCGCCGAAGCCTCGTCCAACCTTGCGCGCTATGACGGCGTCCGCTACGGCCTTCGCGTGCCGGGCAAGGACATCGTCGAGATGTATGAGAAGACCCGCGCCGCCGGCTTTGGCCGCGAGGTCAAGCGCCGGATCATGATCGGCACCTATGTGCTGTCGGCGGGCTATTACGACGCCTACTATCTGCAGGCGCAGAAGGTGCGCAATCTGATCAAGCGGGACTTCGAGAACGTCTTTGCCGCCGGCGTTGATGTCATCCTGACACCGGCGACGCCATCTGCCGCCTTCGGCATTGCAGACGAGGACATGGCTTCCGATCCGGTGAAGATGTACCTGAACGACATCTTCACCGTCACCGTGAACATGGCGGGCCTGCCGGGCATTGCGGTGCCCGCCGGCCTAGACCCCAAGGGCTTGCCGCTCGGCCTGCAACTGATCGGCAGGCCGTTCGAAGAAGAGACGCTGTTCCAGACCGCTGCCGTCATCGAGCAGGCGGCCGGAACGTTCCAGCCGGAGAAGTGGTGGTAGGATCGTTTCTCATCTAAGGGGTGAGGGATGTTCTTTTATCTTTCGAAAATCTTCTGGTTCTTTATCCAGCCGCTCAACCTGACGATCTTCCTGCTGCTGGCGGGGCTGGTCTCGGCATTTTTCGGCCGCCCGCGGCTGGCAGCCACCGGCGGCGTGCTGGCGTTTTTGGTTCTGGCGCTTTCGGCCTGGACCTCGCTCGGCGCATTGCTGCTCAACCCGCTGGAGGAACGCTTTCCGCGCCCGCCGCTGCCGCAAAAAGTCGATGGCATCGTCGTGCTCGGCGGCGGCTTCGAGGGCGGCATCAATCTGGTGCGCGGCGGTTATGAGCTGAACAGCGGCGGCGACCGGATGGTCGAGACGGCCGTGCTGGCGCGGCGCTTTCCCGACGCCAAGGTGGTCGTCTCCGGCGGCAATGGCGAATTGTTCCTCGACGGCGAGGGCGATGCCGCCACCGCGCCGCGCCTGCTTGGCGCGCTTGGCGTGACGCCGGAGCGCCTGATCCTCGAGGGCAAATCGCGCAACACCTATGAGAATGCCGTCTTCACCAAGGCCTTGATAGCGCCGAAGCCGGGCGAAACCTGGCTGCTGGTCACCTCTGCCTACCATATGCCGCGCGCCAAGGCGCTGTTCGACAAGGCCGGCTTCGCGACCGTCCCCTGGCCGGTCGACTATCGAACGTCGGGAGACGAAGGCATCGGCCTGTTCCGCGACAATCCGGCCGATGCGCTGCAGGCGGCCACCATGGCGATCCGCGAATGGATAGGGCTGTTCGCCTATTGGCTGTCCGGCCGCATCGATCGGCCTTTTTCCGCACCTGGCGGCTGACCGATCACGGCGCGGCGCGCCGCCGAGAAGAACTGGCGCCGCACCAGAACGGCCAGGAGCAGAAGCGTCGACAGCACGAACACCACCGGATCGACGAACCAGCCGAGATAGCCGATCGAAAAGAACACGCCGCGCAGGCCGGAGTTGAAATGCTTGCCTGCCAGCATGTTCATCTGCGCCGCCCTCCACACCGCCGTTTCGGTGACCGGGTTGCGCGAGGCTTCGCCATGTGGGATCGGCACAGCACCGATCAGGATCGAGCAATAGTTGAACAGACGGTAGGCCCAGCCGAACTTGAAGAACGAAAACGCCAGGATCAGCACCAGTCCCAGCACCTTGATCTGAAAAGCCGGGCGCGACGGGGCGCCGCCCAGAGGCAGGGTGCTCAACACCTCGAGGACGCGGTCGGAGGCACCGAGCAAGGCAAAGCAGCCGCCAAGCGCGATCAGGGAGCTGGAGGCGAAGAAGGCGGTGCCTTGCTGCAGGCCACCCATGATGGCTGTGTCGACGATGCGGATCTCACGCTCGGCCATCCGGTGCATCCAGGCTTGCCGCTGCGCATTCATCGCCGTTGTCAGGGACATGCGGCTGACCAGCACACCGTCCGAGGCGAGCGTATGCAAAACCCACGCAATGAGGAAGAACGCCAACGCCGCGAGATCGGCTGTCGAAAGATCGAGGGAATCGCCCATTGGCGAATCCTATCACATCCAGTGCGATTGCTTCGATCGTCCGCGGCAGCGACGGATATGTCGCTGCCGGAGCAAACAAGGTCGGCAGGCGCTGCGCCGCGCCGTTCAAAACAGCGGAAACATCGCAGGAGTTCCTATATGTAGTCCCAGAGCGGCTTCGGGAGATTGTGGCGCGTGTTCCTTTCGGTTTTCGACCTGTTCAAGATCGGCATCGGACCATCGAGTTCGCACACGATGGGACCGATGACGGCCGCCCGCCGTTTCCTCGACGAGATCGCCGGAGACGACTGGCCGCGTCCGGCCGGCGCCAAGGTTGCTCGCATCGGCGCCAGCCTGCACGGCTCGCTCGCCTATACCGGCATCGGCCATGGCAGTGACCGTGCCGTCATTCTCGGCCTTGCCGGGCAGACGCCGCAGACGGTCGACCCTGACCAGGCGGACGGCATTGTCGCTCGCATCACCGCCGACAAGCTGGTTTCACCGCCCGGCCACCCCTCCTACCGTTTCGATACGGCCGGCGACCTGGTGCTCGACCGCAAGACGCCGCTCACCGGCCACGCCAACGGCATGGCGTTTTATGCCTATGATGCCGGCGACCGCCTGCTGCTCAAGCGCATCTATTATTCGATCGGCGGCGGCTTCGTGGTTTCGGAAGAAGAGCTGCAGCGCATGAAAGCCAAGGGTTCGGTGACGACCGAAGGCAAAAAAGTCCCTTATCCCTTCAAGAACGCCCTCGAGATGCTGAAGATGGCTGGCAAGAGCGGCCTTTCCATTGCCGAGATGAAGCGGGTCAACGAGGAAACACAAATGTCGCGCGATGAGCTCGACGCCGGCCTCGACGCCATCTGGGGTGCCATGAAGAGTTGCATCGAGCGCGGCCTGTCGCAGGACGGCATCATGCCGGGCGGGCTGAAGGTGCGCCGCCGGGCCAGGC
Source organism: Mesorhizobium sp. B2-1-1 (assembly GCF_006442975.2). Taxonomy (NCBI): domain Bacteria; kingdom Pseudomonadati; phylum Pseudomonadota; class Alphaproteobacteria; order Hyphomicrobiales; family Phyllobacteriaceae; genus Mesorhizobium; species Mesorhizobium sp. B2-1-1. Next base: position 3,594,681 of record NZ_CP083954.1, read on the forward strand.
AATTGCACGACAAGCTGCAGGAGCAGTGGCAGCAGAACCGGCCCAATCCGCTGCTCGCCAATGACTGGCTGTCGATCTATGCCATGGCCGTCAACGAGGAGAATGCGGCCGGCGGGCGCGTGGTCACCGCGCCGACCAACGGCGCGGCCGGCACGCTGCCGGCAGTGCTGCGCTACTGGCTGCATTTCCATCCCGAGGCCGACCAGCCCAGCATTCGCGATTTCCTGCTCACGGCAGCCGCCGTCGGCGGCATCATCAAGTCCAATGCGTCCATCTCCGGCGCCGAGGTCGGCTGCCAGGGCGAAGTCGGCTCGGCTTCGGCCATGGCGGCGGCCGGCCTGTGCGCGGTCATGGGCGGCACGCCCGAACAGGTCGAGAACGCCGCCGAGATCGCGCTGGAGCACCATCTGGGCATGACCTGCGATCCGGTCGGCGGGCTGGTGCAGGTGCCCTGCATCGAGCGCAACGCGCTAGGCGCGGTCAAGGCGGTGACGGCCGCCTCGCTTGCCATCAAGGGCGACGGCACCCATTTCGTGCCGCTGGATGCCGCGATCGAAACCATGCGCCAGACCGGCCTTGACATGAACGAGAAGTACAAGGAGACCAGCCTCGGCGGGCTGGCGGTCAATGTGGTGGAGTGTTGAGGGCTGGCACTGTGGAGAACTTGCTCAGGCCGTTGACGCATCCGTGCGACGGATTAAATCTTGGGCAATGGCTCTCAACCTCCTAAAGCTCTGCGTCGGCTGCGACAGCGTCGAGGATCTCGAAGAATGGATCGCGTTCCGCCTCGACGAGCGGCGCCGTGCCGGCGAACCGGCCGAGCATTGGCACACCACCCGCATGGTGCCGACGCGCGCCGATGAGGTTACCGACGGCGGCTCGCTCTACTGGGTGATCAAGGGAAGTGTGCAATGCCGGCAGTTGATCACCGAGATCCGGCCATTCACCGATGACGAGGGCATCGGCCGCTGCCATCTGATGCTGGATCCGCAAGTGGTGCGCACCGACTGGCAGCCGCGCCGCGCCTTTCAGGGCTGGCGCTATCTAAAGCCATCGGATGCACCTGCCGATCTCGGCAAGGGCAAGCCGGGGCAGGTCGAAATGCCGCCGAAACTCCGGCGCGAGCTCGCCGATCTCGGCCTGCTCTAAGTCACAATCGGCTTGTTCCGAGCCGCCCATTGGCTTTCTCCGAGCCGCCCATTGGCTTGCTCCGAGCAGCCAGTTGGCTTGCTCCGGGGCAATCTGGCGGCATGGTCGGCCCGTATAGGCGGACTGCGGTTGCTGGCCCTCAATGTTGCTGTCCGTTGGACTTGCAAGCGTCGCGACAACGCCACATCTTGAAAATCATGAGCGATAGGAACCATCCGGTTTCGATATCTGACGCATTCGCGCCGACCACATCGCGCCGCGGCGTGGTGGGATGCGGACCATGTGTCGCGCAAGGTCATGATTTGCGGCTCAGAAATAACACCCGGTGGCGGCATGCTCGTGTTCAGGAATAGTCTGGAAAACCGGCCGATCGCCGGGCATTCACGGGGCAGTGGAATATGATAGGCGCGATCATCGCTGTCGTCGCATTGCTGCTGGTGCTGATGGGCCTGGCAACGGCTTTCGTGCGGGCCGACCCGAGCAGGCTTGCAGGCGACATGAGGAAGGTTGGGCCGGTTTTGCTGGCATTGATCGGCGGCGCCGTGCTGCTGGTCGGGCGCGGCGGTCTCGGCGGCATCATCCTGCTCGCAGCGATTGCCTGGTACGGCTCGATGCGGCTGAACCAGCGAGCCGTGATGCCGGCGCGGAGACGCTCGACCGTACGCACAGCGGCGCTGGAAATGGACCTCGATCACGATACAGGCGGCCTTGAAGGCCTTATCCTGGCAGGCCGCCATGAAGGCAAGATGCTTGGTGCGATGGGCAAAGCCGAATTGCTGCAGCTGTTTCGCGAACTCTCCGGTGACCCGGAGAGCCGGCAACTGCTAGAGACGTATCTTGACGGCAGATTTCCCGTCTGGCGCAAAAACGCTGAGGCGCACAGTGGCGAAGGGCTGGGTATTGCGCCAAGTCCGGGCGCCATGACTAAGGAGGAGGCCTACAAGGTCCTTGGTCTTGAAGCGGGGGCCGCCGCGGCGGATGTCCGCAAGGCGCACCGCCGCCTGATGCAACGCCTGCACCCCGATATCGGCGGCACGTCTTTCCTGGCGGCGCGGATCAACGAAGCCAAGGACGTCTTGCTCTCCAATCACAACTAGTCTCCTTCGACGCAGAAATTTTCCGGGAGATATCTTCTACGCCGTCCCTACTGCTGGACGGCGTAGCACTCGATTTTCTTCTTCTTGAGGGCGGTGCAGGCCTTCCAGGCCGCGGTCTTGGAACCGAAGCCGCCGAAGCGGGCGCGGTAGTACGTGACGCCGTCCTTGTCGAAGGCGACGGTGAAGCCGGAGGCATCTGCCAGCGCCTTGGGCGCCTGCTTGGTGGTCTTGTCGAGGAAGGCCTGGGCTTCGGACTGTTTCGGCGACGAGGCGACCTGAATGGCCCAACCCGACGGCACCGACGCGGTATTGACCGGGTCGACGGCCGGCGCGGGCTCGGCATAAGCGGACACCACCTGTGCCGTGGCGACCTTGGGGGCGGAGACGATAACCGTCTTCACCTTCTTTGCCGGAACAACCACTTTGGTTTCTTCGGCTGCGTTATCGTCGGCGTCCTCGCTGTCGCCCTGGGCTACCGTCGCGTCGTCGGCAACGGCCTCGTCCGCGTCATCGGCGCTGGCCACCGCCATCGGCTTCTCATCCGGAGTCGGTGCGTCGTGCTTGGGCAACAGCACCTTGGCCAATGCCGTCACCGGGTTGCCGCTATCGGCCTTGGCGACCAGATCGCCGCCGCCCCGGGTCGATGCCCGCGGCAGATAGGTGTTGATCAGGGCCGCCATCTGATTGTCGCGGCTGCTGCCCGAGGTGCCGCCCATGACCACGCCGACAATGCGACGGTTGCCGTCGGAAACCGACGAAACCAGGTTGAAGCCCGAAGCGCGGGTGTAGCCGGTCTTGATGCCGTCGACGCCCTTGATGCGTCCAAGCAGGCGGTTGTGGCCGTTGATGCGCTGGCGGCCATAGAGGAAGGAGCGCTGCGAGAAATAGCCGTAATATTGCGGGAAATGTTCGCGCAGCGCGATGCCGAGCGTTGCCATGTCGCGCGCAGTGGTGAACTGGCCGGGATCGGGCAAGCCGTTGGCGTTGCGGAACACGGTGCCGTTCATACCGAGCTGCCGCGCCTTGGCAGTCATCATGCGGGCGAAGTTGGTCTCGTTGCCGCCGAGCATTTCGCCGAGCGCGGTGGCCGAATCATTGGCCGATTTGGTCACCATCGACAGGATGGCGGTCTCGACCGCCACCGATCCGCCCGGCTTCACGCCGAGCTTCGTCGGCGGCTCTGCCGCGGCATGAGCCGAGAAGACGACCGGCGAGTTCCGGCTGATCTTGCCCTTGGCCAGAGCCTCGAAAGTCAAATAAAGCGTCATCATCTTGGTGAGCGAGGCGGGATAACGCCGGGCGTTGGCATCCGAGGAGTAGAGCACCTTGCCGGTCTTGGCGTCGACCACGATGGCCGCGGACTTCGCGGCGAGCGACGGGGCCGCACTTGCAACGACGATGGTCATCGCCACGGCGATGATCATGACCGTTTTGAAAGGGGACGCGGATTTGGAAACGATGCCCGACAACGCCTGACGCACTGATAGTTCCTTTGAATTTCTTGTTGCGCTGGAGGCGGCAAAGGGATCCTGCCTCACTTCCGGGCAAGCTATCGGGGCAGCGTTACCAATCCGTTTATGGTAACCGCCGCGTTCACCATTTTCTGGTGGTTTGAGCCTCTGTTTATTCGAATTTTAGCCATTGCCCACACCGGCTAGGACGGAAGCTGGCGATTTCTTGACTTTTGTGCGTCGCACAATATATTCGAGTGCATTGCACAAAGCGCTCGGGGCAGGGCGCATCAACCGTCCAGGGAGAATTGAAATGACGCAGACCTATGAGGACTTCAGCAAATACGGCAAAGAGTTCGCCGACACCGGCTTGAAGAGCTTCGCCTCTTTGTCCAAGGGCGCGCAGGCAATTGCGGCCGAGGCCGGCGAATACACCAAGAAGAGCTTCGAAGCCGGCAGCGCCGCTTTCGAGAAGATTGTTTCGGCCAAGTCGCTCGACAAGGCGATCGAGGTCCAGTCCGACTATGCCAAGCAGTCCTATGAGGCGTTCGTCGCCGAGGCCACCAAGATCGGCGACCTCTATGCCGAACTCGCCAAGGAAGCCTACAAGCCGTTCGAATCGATCGTTGCCAAGGCGAAGTAATTTCGTTCGGCAGTACGAGATCTGGGCCCATTGGGCCAAGACAGAGCCCGGCCGCGCCAGCGTGGCCGGGTTTTTTCATGTCAATTTCCGATCAGGGGCCTGGCTCGCCTTCACGATTGCGAAAATCCGCCAAGTTGGGCACCTAGCCATATTGTCAGCTAACCAGAAGGGCTTAAAATCGTCCATCGAACACCTACATGTCGAACTCGCATGAGGATTCGAAAGAGGCAGGATTACGTGACGATCGGTTTGACTGCCACCAGGGCACGGATGCAGAACGGCAGCGGCGACGGCAATGAGGCCGGCCGCGGCACGGCGGTCATCACGCGCACAAAGACCAAGACCAAGAAACCCAGCCTCTATCGGGTCCTCATCCTGAACGACGACTACACACCGATGGAGTTCGTGGTTCACGTGCTGGAACGTTTTTTCCAGAAGGACCGCGAAGCCGCCACACGCATCATGCTTCATGTTCACAATCATGGAGTGGGCGAGTGCGGGGTCTATACATTCGAGGTGGCCGAGACCAAAGTGTCCCAGGTCATGGATTTCGCCCGACAAAATCAGCATCCGCTGCAATGCGTGATGGAGAAGAAGTGAGGTAACATGCCGGCTTTCTCCCAAGGCCTGGAAAAGGCGCTTCACCAAGCGCTGACGCTCGCCAACGAGCGGCACCATGAATATGCAACCCTTGAACATCTGCTGCTCGCCCTGATCGACGACACCGAGGCGGCCGCCGTCATGCGCGCCTGCAATGTCGATCTCGACGAGTTGAAGCACACTGTTCTCACCTATATCGACACCGAGCTCGACAATCTGGTTACCGGCTATGACGAGGATTCCAAGCCGACCGCCGGCTTCCAGCGCGTCATTCAGCGTGCGGTGATCCATGTGCAGTCGTCCGGCCGCGAAGAGGTCTCCGGCGCCAACGTGCTCGTCGCCATCTTCGCCGAGCGCGAGAGCCATGCCGCCTATTTCCTGCAGGAACAGCAGATGACCCGTTACGACGCGGTCAACTACATCTCGCACGGCATCGCCAAACGTCCGGGCGCGTCGGAGACGCGTTCGCCGCGCGGCGCCGATGACGAGCAGGGTGGCGCGAACGGCGCCGAGCCGCAAGAGGAAGGCGGCAAGAAGAAGCAGCAGCAGGACGCGCTGACCGCTTATTGCGTCAATCTCAACAACAAGGCCAAGGCCGGCAAGATCGATCCGCTGATCGGGCGCGAGTCCGAGATCAACCGCACCATCCAGGTGCTGTGCCGCCGTTCCAAGAACAATCCGCTTTATGTCGGCGATCCCGGCGTCGGCAAGACGGCGATCGCCGAGGGCCTCGCCAAGCGCATCGTCGAGGGTGATGTTCCGGAAGTCTTGCACAACGCCACCATCTTCGCGCTCGACATGGGCACGCTTTTGGCCGGCACGCGCTATCGCGGCGATTTCGAGGAGCGACTGAAGCAGGTCGTCAAGGAGCTCGAGGATTATCCGGGCGCTGTGCTGTTCATCGACGAGATCCACACCGTCATTGGCGCCGGCGCGACGTCGGGCGGCGCCATGGATGCGTCGAACCTGTTGAAGCCGGCACTGTCTTCGGGTGCGATCCGCTGCATCGGTTCGACAACCTACAAGGAGTTCCGCCAGTTCTTTGAGAAGGACCGCGCGCTCGTACGTCGCTTCCAGAAGATCGACGTCAACGAGCCGACCATCGAGGACGCCATCGAGATCATGAAGGGCCTGAAGCCCTATTTCGAGGAGTTCCACAAGGTCCGCTACACGACGGAAGCCATCAAGGCTTCGGTTGAGCTGTCGGCGCGCTACATCAACGACCGCAAGCTGCCGGATAAGGCGATCGACGTGATCGACGAGACCGGCGCCTCGCAGATGCTGGTGCCGGAGGCCAAGCGCAAGAAGACCATCGGCATCAAGGAGATCGAAGCGACGATCGCCACCATGGCGCGCATCCCGCCGAAGACTGTTTCGGCCGATGACGAGAAGGTGCTGCAGGGTCTCGACATCGAGCTGAAGCGCGTCGTCTACGGCCAGGACACTGCGATCACCGCGCTGACCTCGGCGATCAAGCTGGCGCGTGCCGGCCTGCGCGAACCGGAGAAGCCGATCGGCTCCTATCTGTTCTCGGGTCCGACCGGCGTCGGCAAGACCGAAGTCGCCAAGCAATTGGCCGCTTCGCTCGGCGTCGAGCTGATCCGTTTCGACATGTCGGAATATATGGAACGCCACACGGTCTCTCGGTTGATCGGCGCGCCTCCCGGCTATGTCGGTTTCGATCAGGGCGGCCTTTTGACCGACGGCGTCGACCAGCATCCGCATTGCGTGCTGCTGCTGGACGAAGTCGAGAAGGCGCATCCGGACCTGTTCAACATCCTGTTGCAGGTGATGGACCATGGCAAGCTGACCGACCACAACGGCAAGCAGATCGACTTCCGCAATGTGATCCTGATCATGACCACCAATGCGGGCGCGTCGGATGCGCAGCGCGCGGCGATCGGTTTCGGGTCGACCAAGCGCGAAGGCGACGATGTCGAGGCGATCAACCGGCTGTTCACGCCGGAGTTCCGCAATCGTCTCGATGCGATCATCCCGTTCGGCTCGCTGCCGGTGCCGGTTATCCATCAGGTGGTGCAGAAGTTCGTCATGCAACTGGAGGCCCAGCTCTCCGAGCGTGGCGTCACCTTCGACCTGTCGCCGGATGCGATCGCCTGGCTCGCCGACAAGGGCTATGACGAGCGCATGGGTGCGCGTCCGCTCGGCCGCGTCATCCAGGAGCACATCAAGAAGCCGCTGGCAGACGAAGTGCTGTTCGGAAAGCTCAAGAAGGGTGGCACGGTGCGCGTCAGCGTCGAGAAGAAGGAAACCGGCGAGACCGGCCTGAAGCTCGAATCGCTCGCCGACGAGGCACCGGTGAAGCCCAAGAAGGAAGAACCGGAAGACGCCCCCAAGCCGCGCAAGGCAGTGGCCAAGAAGCCGGCGGCCAAGAAGGCCGTCGCGCAGAAGCCCGAGCCCAAGGGCAAGGACGGTGGCAAGCGCAGCCTGGTGCCGCAACTGCCGCGCAAGAGCTGATAGTCACTCCCTCGAAAAAGCCCCGGAGACGGGGCTTTTTCATTGGCACAAAGCGACGATCACTGAAGCGCTGCTGTCGGCCCCTAGACAGCAAGCGGCGTTGGGCGGGTTTTGGCTGATTTGTCCGTCCAGGACGGTGGTGCTCCCACGTTGGCGCCGACCATGCCGAACAGGCCGGGCGCGCGGCCAAAGACCTCGCAGGCCGTGTATTTCGGCTTGCCGCCGAGGAACGATTTTATGCGTTGGCCTGACGGTATCGAGATATGCAATCCCGACGGCGCCTTGCCGGTGACGAGCATGCGCGAAAAGTCGTTTCCGAAAGTAGCGCCCAGACTGTACGCATCGCCGATCTCGGATGACGGTCTTTCCGCGCCGCTTGCCAGGGCGAGCAGGACGGACAGTTCGCGTCTCGGTATGTCGACGGAGCTGGACCCGACCGTCACGCTGAAATTCAGCGGGTCGATGGTGACCATGCCAACGGTAATCCGCGGCTCCTGCGCAACACCGCCCGCAGCCGCGCCATCAGTTCATCGATCAGGAAGGGTTTGCCCAGATAGTCGTCGGCGCCGGCATCGAGCCCCTCAATGCGCTCTTTCGGCTCGTTGCGGGCCGTCAGGACGATCACCGGCGCATCGACACCTGCCGCCCGCAGCCTGGGAATCAAGCTCAGTCCCTCTCCATCCGGCAATGTTCGGTCGAGCAGGATTGCCCTCATAGACGTGCTGGCACGACAGTTCGATAGCATCGCCAAGCAGCATGGTGTGATCGACAACGACGCCTTGTTTGCCAAGCGCCCTGGTGAGCGCGTCAGCCATTTCTCTTTCGTCCTCGATCAACAGAACCCGCATTGCACGTCCACGTCTCGCCGGTGCCTTGTCATCCGTCAGGATTACAGCAGCATTGCGAACAACAGCCGTTCGCCAGATGGCTGCGTGCGTTCATTTCCATGAGATGGGGAATTTTATGTCCGGACCAGGCCAGATCATCATCCTCAACGGCGCACCGCGATCGGGGAAATCGAGCATCGTCCAGGCAGTTCAGGAGAGCTTCGAGGGCCCATGGATGAACCTGGGGGTCGACACCTATGAGCAGGTCACGCCGCTGCGCTGTCGCCCGGGGATAGGTTTGCGGCCCGGCGGCGAGCGCCCGGATATCGAGGGTCTCGTGCCGAGGTTCTACGCCGCGCTCTACGAATCGATCGCCGCCCACAGCCGAGTGGGGTTGAATGTCGTGGCCGATCTCGGTCATCACGACAGCTATTCGCGACCCCTTGATTGCCTTGTCGATTGCGCCCGGCGCCTCGCAGGCCTGCCGGTTCTGTTTGTCGGTGTCCGCTGCCCGATCGAAATCATCATGCAGAGGCGCGCCGACAGTCCGGCGGGGAGGGGATATGTGATCGGGTCGCCTGATGATCCTGTACCGTTGGCGGTGCGCCTGTGGCAGGAGGAGGTACACCGGCCTGGCGTATATGATCTGGAAGTGGACACATCGCTTCTGACGCCGGCACAATGTGCGGATGCGATCCGCGGGCGGCTCAGGCAAAATGTAGAGCCTCCGACGGCGTTTGAGAGGCTTTTGGCGTTCTCCGCAAACAAGCTGTCCTGATCGCGCGCTCAGCGGCGATGAGAATGAATCTCAGCCGCGCGGCCCGCTCCTCATCTACGGCGGGCATAATCTGATTGATGTGCTCGGCGGAATGGCGATCACGCTGATGTCCTGGCGGCTCGGATCCATGATTTTCGATGCGCAACCGCGTAACCTTCCCAGACGGCCGCAGCTGCTGGGAACCACTGAAAGCCAGGCGTCAGATAGTGGCATGGCCGCCTTTATCCGGCCGGCATTCTCGGCCAGCACCTCGGGTTTCTCCATCTGGCCCGTATGCGGCTTCAGCGCGATGCCTTCGAAGCGCGGAATGACGTGGACGTGAAGGTGATAGACGGTCTGCCCGGAGGCCGGCTCGTTGAACTGCATCACGGTGACACCATCGGCCTTGAATGCCTCGCGGACGGCGAGCGCCACCTTCTGCACGACCGTGAAAAGCGGGCCGAACGTTGCCGGATCGGCGTCGAGCAGATTGCGCGACGGCGCCTTCGGCACCACCAGCGTATGGCCCGTTCCCTGCGGCATCACATCCATGAAGGCAACGACCGCTTCGTCCTCGTAGACGCGGTGCGAGGGAATTTCACCGCGCAGGATCTTGGCAAAGATGTTGTCGGTGTCATAGGCGGTTTCGGCCATGGCGAACGCTCCGGATTGTGCCTCGCTAATTGGTGTAGCGAAGCCTCTCGTGAGCGGCAAGACGATCGGGCGAGATCGATGAAGCCGATCTCGACAGGCGTGCACTGCCAACCCAGGGATGCCGAACCTGACATATGCTCCTGCCCTGCAGGATGGGCCTACTCCTCGAGATCTTTGCGGAACGGTGTGTGCTCTTCCAGGTATTCGCCCATGCGTTCAACCTCGCGCCGTTCGCGCCTGAGATAATCGGCGACGGCGTTGCGCAGGCCGGGATGGGCGATGTAATGCGCGGAATGCATGATCACCGGCCGGTAGCCTCGCGCCAGCTTGTGTTCGCCCTGTGCGCCCGCCTCGACCACCTTCAGCTTGCGTTCGATGGCGAAGTCGATGGCCTGGTGATAGCAGACCTCGAAATGCAGGAACGGATGATCCTCGATGCAGCCCCAGTTGCGGCCGTAGAGCGCATCCGAGCCGATGAAGTTGATAGCGCCGGCAATGTAGCGGCCGTTGCGCCTGGCCATCACCAGCAGGATGTCCTCGGCCATGCGCTCGCCGATCAGCGAGAAGAATTCGCGGTTCAGATAGGGCCTGCCCCATTTGCGGCTGCCGGTGTCCATGTAGAAGGCGAAGAAATCGTCCCAGGCCCGTTCTGTAAGGTCCTTGCCGGTAAGCCAGTCGATGGAGATGCCGTCGGCAAGCGCCTCGCGGCGCTCCTTCTTCATGGCCTTGCGCTTGCGGGAGGCGAGCGTGGCGAGGAAATCGTCATAGGTCGAGAAGCCCTCGTTGACGAAGTGGAACTGCTGGTCGGTGCGATGCAGGAAGCCCGCCGCCTCCAGCACGTCCACGTCGCTCCCCTGCGCGAAGGTGACATGCGCGGAAGAGACGCCGAGCCTTTCCGTCACCGCCTTCAATCCCTCGGCGAGCCCGGCCTTGACGGTGCCGGAATGCTGGCCCCTGCTCACCAGCAGGCGAGGGCCGGTGACCGGCGTGAACGGTACCGAGCATTGCAGTTTGGGATAGTAACGGCCGCCGGCGCGCTCGAAGGCATCCGACCAGCCGTGATCGAACACATATTCGCCCTGGCTGTGTGATTTGAGATAGCAGGGGACCGCGCCGAGCAGCGTGCCTTGACCATTCTCCAGCCTGAGATGATGACCTTGCCAGCCAGTGCGCCGCACGGCGCAGCCGGAATCCTCGAGTGCGCTCAGGAAAGCATATGAAACGAGGGGGTTATAACCGTTTTCGGCATCACTGCGCGTGGTCCCGGCTAAACCGTCCCACTCTTCGCAGGTGAAGGCGCCGATGCCCGCCGCAATGCGGATCGCATACTCCGCATCAACCGTTTGCCCGTCGCCGTCGTCGCCCTGATCCATGAGGCTTATTTAAGCTCCATCCGGACCGCTACAAGTCACGTTCTAGGCACCCTGCCTCAAGTGACCTTGACCAGATCGGGCTCGAACCCTTCGAACGTCATCTGGTCCGCATATTTGAATGTAAGGTCGACCGCCGGCTGGTCATGCACCGTCCAGGTGATGACCGGCATTTTGAGCCGTTCACGCACAAAGCTGACGAATGGATTCGGCAGGTCGCCCGCTGCGTAGGAGGTGAAGGCGATCTGATGCGCCAGCATGGCGAAATGCGCTTCGATCAGCCTGTCGTCCTTGCCATAGGCGGTCAATCCAGCCGGGATGCCCGGCGCATCCCTGGCGAAATCGCGGATCAGCCAGTGGTCGAACGACATGATCGCCACCTTGCCCTTGTAGCGCTTGAGCAGCCTACCGACGCTCGCCACAAGGCCATTGTCGTATCCAGCCACGCCTTTTAGTTCGACCACCAGCGGCACCCGCCCGTCGATCAGATCGAGCGCCTCGCGCAGCGTCGGCACATGATCAGACGTGCCGCCGACCTTGAGCGCTGCCAGTTCGGCCGCCGTGCGCTGCCAGACGAAACCGTCGTGCCCAGTCAGCCGCTGCAAGTCGCCATCATGGATAATGACGGGAACTCCGTCCGACGACAGGTGCACGTCGCATTCGATGGCATAGCCGCGTTCGGCCGCGGCGGCAAAGGCGGAGAGGGTGTTTTCCCAGCGCGTCTTGTTCATGTCGTGAAAGCCGCGATGGGCGACAGGCCGGGCAATCAGCCAGGAAAGGTCGGTCATGTCAGGCTCGCTCATTCGACTTCGAAGATCGCTTCGATTTCCACCGCGGCATTAAGCGGCAGCGAAGCCGTGCCGACAGCGGAACGGGCGTGCTTGCCGCGGTCGCCGAGCGCCGCCACCAGGAAATCGGAGGCGCCGTTGGCGACCAGATGCTGCTCGACGAAATCCGGCGCCGAGGCGACGAAGACGGTGATTTTGACGAGCCGGCGTATCTTCTCGAGATCGCCAAGTGCCGCCTTGGCTTGCGCCAGGATGTTGATCGCGCAGTATTTTGCCGCTTCCTTGCCGGTTGCTGTGTCGACGTCGCGGCCAAGCAGTCCGCTCGCCTGCAGCTTGCCGTCCTTGAGCGGCAATTGTCCGGCGGTGAAAAGCAGGTTTCCGGTCCTGCAATGCGGCACGTAGTTGGCGGCAGGCGCCGCGGCCGCGGGAATGGTGACCCCGAGGTCGTTTAGCCGCTTTTCGATTGTTTCACTCATTGCTTTTCCCTATTGCTGGAAGGCGCCGCGTCAGCCGGGCCGAAATTGCTATTTTTGCCTCGCTTCCGCCACGACTTTTTTTAAGCTGGACCATCTTTCCCTGCGGCCTGCCATCAGCCGCGACGATCGGAGCCTCTCATGCGCGCAACGCGCCTTGCATTCCATGCCGTCCTGTTGCCGGCGGTCTTTTCGATAGGTCCCGCTTTCGCCGTGCCGGCGCTGCAGGCGCATCGCGCCGTCTACGACCTTACCCTCAAGAAGGCGGACGACCGCTCCGGGATCACCGGCATTACCGGTCGCATGGTCTACGAATTCAACGGCTCGGCCTGCGAGGGGTATACGGTGAAATTTCGCTTCGTCACCCAGATCGCCACCAGCGACAATACCAAGCTGACCGACCAGCAAACGACGACGTTCGAGGATGCCGAAGGCAAGACCTTCTCGTTCGTGACCAAATCCTTCGTCGATCAGAACCTCGACAAGGAGGTCAAGGGCGTCGCCACGAAGGAAACGAAAGGGCTGAAGGTCGATATCGACAAGCCCGAGAAGAACAGCCTGGAACTTGCCGCCACCCAGTTTCCGACCCAGCACCTGGTCGAATTGATCGACAAGGCCGAGAAGGGTGAAAACTTCTATCAAACCAATCTGTTCGACGGTTCCGAGGACGCCAACAAGGTGATGTCCACCACCGTCGTCGTCGGCAAGAGGACCGATGCCGACAAGGCCGATCCGGAAGCGCCGGCGCTGGCCAAGCTTGCCACCGACAAATACTGGCCGGTCGACATCGCCTATTTCGACGACAGTGCCAAGAACGGAGAAGAGACGCCGGAATACCGGATCAGCTTCAAGCTGCACGAGAACGGCATCACCCGCGATCTAACCATGGACTATGGCGATTTCTCCATGACCGGCAAGCTGGTCAATCTGTCGCTTTTCGACCAGACGAAGGCCTGCCCGACGAAATAAACTTCGATTTGCCTCGACGCAGCGCCGTCGCGGTCCACGGCTTGAAAGCGTCGCGGCGGCTTCTCATCTTCTCGAGGCCGCCGGCCGCTTCATCTTCTGTGCGAATCCCTTCTATCATCGCTCGTCGCCGGTACCGGTCGGCGGAAGAAGGAATGCGGCGAGCCTCATGGCGGTCTATGTCGACGCGGCGATCTGGAAATGGGTTGGCCATCGCTGGTGCCATCTGATGGCCGACGACACCGATGAACTGCATCGTTTCGCCGCGCAACTCGGCATCAAGCGCTCATCCTACCAGGGGCCGCCGAAGACATCGGCGCCGCATTATGACATAACCGGTTTCGAGCGCGACCGCGCGGTGCGGCTCGGTGCCATCGAGTGCAATCGTGAAGAGATCGTCGCGATCTTCCGGCGGGTGAGGGTGCCAAAGGGTAAGATAAAGTGTTGAGGGCACGCGCGGATCGCCGCAGGCGCGCCGCAATGCGTCGTTGCGCTTGCGTTTGGAGCACTTCCCCTCTATATGCGCGCTCATTCCACACACGGACTTTGGTGTCTGCCCGGGAGAAATCCGGCTGAAACCTCCGGTGGCATCGAGGACTTCGTCCGAAAATGCCTGTGTCCGTGGAGGCTAACCGGAAAGGAAAATGAGAATGGCTCTGCCTGATTTCAGCATGCGCCAGCTTTTGGAAGCTGGCATTCACTTCGGCCACCAGACCCACCGCTGGAACCCGAAGATGGCGCCCTATATCTACGGCGCCCGCAACAACATCCACATCATCGACCTCAGCCAAACGGTGCCGTTGCTGCACCAGGCGCTGAAGCAGGTTTCCGACACCGTCGCCAAGGGCGGCCGCGTGCTGTTCGTCGGCACCAAGCGCCAGGCGTCCGACATCGTCGCCGATGCCGCGCAGCGTTCGGCCCAGTACTATGTCAACTCGCGTTGGCTGGGCGGCATGCTGACCAACTGGAAGACGATCTCGAACTCGATCCAGCGCCTGCGCAAGCTCGACGAGATGCTGGCCGGCGAGGCGCAAGGGTTGACCAAGAAGGAGCGTCTCAATCTCGACCGCGAGCGCGAGAAGCTCGACAAGGCTCTCGGCGGCATCAAGGACATGGGCTCGACGCCCGACCTGATGTTCGTGATCGACACCAACAAGGAAGCGATCGCCATCCTCGAGGCCAAGCGCCTTGGCATTCCGGTCGTCGCCATCATCGACTCGAACTGCGATCCGGACAAGATCGACTTCCCGATCCCCGGCAATGACGACGCCGCGCGCGCCATCCAGCTCTATTGCGACCTCATCGCGAAGGCTGCCATCGACGGCATCGCCCGCCAGCAGGGCGCGCTGGGTGTCGACATCGGCGCTTCGGTGGAAGCTCCGGTCGAGCCGGTGCTCGGCGAAACTCCGGCGGCGGAAACTCCGGAAGCGTGATAGCGAGGGCCGGTCACGGCCTTCATCTTTCTAATATTTTGACGCGTTAAACGGACGCACCGTCGAGATTCGATGGTGCGTCGGCGCATTTGAACAAAGAGGCGACAATGAGCATTTCGGCTGCACAGGTCAAAGAACTCCGCGACTTGACCGGCGCGGGCATGATGGACTGCAAGGCGGCGTTGAACGAGACCAACGGCAACATGGAAGAAGCCGTCGACTGGCTGCGCAAGAAGGGTATCTCCAAGGCCGACAAGAAGGCAGGCCGCACCGCGGCCGAGGGCCTGATCGGCGTCGATTCCGGCGTGCGCGAGGCCGCGGTCGTCGAGGTCAATTCCGAGACCGACTTCGTAGCCCGCAACGCCGCCTTCCAGGAGATCGTCGCCAACGTCGCCAAGGTGGCGCTGGCCTATGGCACGAGCGAGGCCGTGGCTGCCGCGAAGTACCCGGGTTCGGACAAGTCGGTCACCGACACCATCAAGGACGCCGTCGGTACCATCGGCGAGAACATGGGCTTCCGCCGTTCGGCCAAGCTCACCGTTCCGCACGGCGCCGTCGCGACCTATGTTCACAACGCGGTTGCCGACGGCCTTGGCAAGCTCGGCGTCCTGGTCGCTATCGAGACCACGGGCAACGAGCACGCGGCCAATGCATTCGCCCGCCAGGTCGCCATGCATGTCGCCGCCACCAACCCGATGGCGCTGACCACCGAGGAACTCGATCCCGCGGCAGTCGAGCGCGAGAAGGCGATCTTCGCCGACCAGGCGCGCCAGTCCGGCAAGCCGGAGGCGATCATCGAGAAGATGGTCGAGGGCCGCCTGCGCAAGTTCTACGAGGAAGTCGTGCTTCTGAAGCAGGCCTTCGTGCTCAATCCCGACATCACCGTCGAGAAGGCGCTGAAGGATGCCGAGAAGGAGATCGGCGCTCCGGCCAAGATCTCGGCCTATCTGCGTTTCGCGCTCGGCGAAGGCATCGAGAAGGAAGCGACCGATTTCGCGGCGGAAGTCGCGGCGGCGGTCAAGAAATAGCCCGAAGAACAAGTAAGGCTAAACGGCTCAGGCAACTCGGCCGGGTGTCCGCATGGATGCCCGGCCGATTTCTTGTGCGGTGTCGATGAAGGCCCTCAGCTTCGGCGCCATCGACGCCCGGCGCGGAAAGTAAAGGAAAAGGCCGGGTTCCTCGATTGTCGTCTTTGGCAGGATCTGGACGAGGCGTCCTGCGGCAAGATCGACGCGCACCAGCGGCTCGAACACATAGGCGAGCCCGACCCCTGCAAGCGCAAGATCGATCGCCGCCAGCGAATCGGTCACGACGGCCGTGCCACGCGTCTCGACCACGACCTCCTTGCCGTTGTCGTTCAAATCCCAACGATAGAGCGCGCCGGAGCGGACAAGCCTGTAGCCTATGCAATTATGGTTCGCGAGGTCGGCCACGTCGCGTGGACGGCCGCGCTTTCCGATATAGTCCGGCGAGGCGACCAGCACGGCCTTGAAAGGCTGCGTCAGCCGTATGGCGGTCATGTCCTGCGCGATCATCTCGCCCAGCCTGATGCCGGCGTCAAAACCTTCCCCGACGATATCGACCAGGGCTTGATCGGCGAAAACCTCGACCGTCACATCCGGATAGCGATCGGCCATGGCTGCGATCACAGGCGTCACCGCCAAAGGGATCGCGATGTTGGAGGCATTGATCCTGAGCAGACCGGAAGGCCGTCCCTTGACGCCGCGGATGCGGTCCATCCGCTCCGCGATGTCCTGAAGGGCAGGGCCCGCTGTCTCCACCAATGCCTTGCCGGCTTCTGTCAGCGAGACGCTACGTGTCGTGCGCGCAAACAGCGGCTGGCCGATGCGTTCTTCCACCAGCCGCACCGCATGGCTGACCGCCGACGGGCTCATGCCGAGCTCGGCCGCGGCAAGCGCGAAGCCGCCGCGTCGCGCCACGGCAACGATGACGGGCAGGTGGGTAAGCAGGTCCCGGTCCATTCATGAATGATATCGCATAGTCTTTGCGAACAATGCAATCTTATCGATGGCGGCGCGTTGATCCACATTGTCCTCGATACATCGTCGGCGGGCTGATTTTCCAGGAGACGAGACATGAATGCTTTGAAACACGTGACCTTCGCCGCGGGACTGGCGCTGGCGCCGATCGATGCCGGCGGAGCCGAACCGGCGGAGTGGCAGGCGCTTGCCGACGAGCGCGCGGTCATCCGCATCGCCGATGCCATCGACCGCGCCGTCGATGCACAGGACTGGAAACTTGCCCGCAGCTATTTCGCGGATCGGGTTACCGCGGATTTCAGCAGCCTGTCCGGACAGCCGGCGGCCAACATTGCCTCCGATGAGCTGATCGGCGCCTGGGCCGGCAACCTCAAGGGCGGCAAGACCAGCCTGCATCTGCGCACCAATCACCAAGTCGTTCTCGAAGCGGACACGGCGACCGTCCTGTCGAACGGCTATGCCTGGAACCGGATGGAAGGCAATGGCGAGCCGCTTTGGGAAGTCTGGGGCACATATGAGCACCACCTGACCCGCTCCGGCGCGGGTTGGAAGGTCGACGGCTTCACCTTCCGCGTGACCCATGAGCGCGGCAATCCCTGGGTCAAGACGACACCCGGCCAATAACCCAACATCAAACTCGATCGGAGAATATCATGACCATGAACTACTACACGCTTGGGAACAGCGGCTTGCGCGTCAGCCGGTTGGCGCTGGGCACCATGACCTTCGGCACCGAATTGGGCTGGGGCACTGACAGGGATACAGCCCGCGCAATCTTCGACGAATATGTCGAGGCGGGCGGCAATTTCTTCGACACGGCCGATCTCTATACCGGCGGCACCGCCGAGACCTGGCTCGGCGAATTCGTCGCCGAGCGCGGATTGCGCGACAAGGCGGTGATCGCCACTAAATTCACCTTCAATTCAGAACCCGGCAATCCGAACGCCGGCGGCAATGGCCGCAAGAACATAATGCGCGCCGTGGACGCCTCTCTGAAGCGGCTCGGAACCGACTATATCGACCTCTATCTCATGCATGTGTGGGACAGGCTGACGCCGGCCGAGGAGGTGCTGCGCACGCTGGACGACCTGGTGCGCGCGGGCAAGGTGCGCCACGTCGGCCTTTCCGATGTGCCGGCCTGGTATGCGGGGCGGGCGCAGGCGATCGCAGAATTGCGCGGCTATGAGCCGATCTCGGCCCTGCAGCTCGAATATTCGCTGGCCGAACGCTCGATCGAGCATGAGTTCGTGCCTTTCGCCACGCATCATGGCGCCGGCGTCATGGTTTGGAGCCCGCTGGCCAGCGGCTTGCTCAGCGGCAAATATCGCCCGACGCAAGCCGGCAATGCCGGCCGGCTCGACGGTTTCCGCAACACCACGCATCCGAGCTTCCGGAAATTCAGCGACCGCAATTGGGCGATCGTGGCCGAGCTCGAAAAGGTGGCCGCCGAGCTCGGCCGCAGCATGGCCCAGGTGGCGCTCAACTGGGTGGCGACGCAGCCCGGCGTCGCAACCGTCATCCTGGGCGCGACCAAGCTCGCGCAACTGCAGGACAACCTCGCGGCGCTGGATTTTTCGATTGCCCCCGAACTCCGCAAGCGGCTGGATTCGGTGAGCAGCATGCCGGCGCCGTTCCCGCATTCCTATTTCGGGCCCGAGATCCAGGTCAGGGTGGCCGGCGGTGTCGTGACCGGCGACAAGCCCTCCGGCTATTCGCCGCAGGTTCTGGTGGAAGGCGAGGCGGTCAGCATCAGCAGCAACTGATCGAAAAAGCCTGGGATTTTGCGCAAGGGCGCGGCGTGACATCGCCGCGCCCTTCGTGTATCGGATCGAACCATCATGCCAGCGCCGCCAGGCGAAGCGGGGCAGTTTCGCCTCCTGATTTGCCGCGCCGAGATTTTCGAGGACCAGATGACGGTGAAGCCCCTCTACCGACGTGTCTTGCTGAAAGCGTCTGGTGAAGCGTTGATGGGCGAACAGCATTTCGGCATCGATGTTTCGGTCGTCGACCGCATCGCCGGCGACATCGCCGAAGCCCGCGCGCTCGGCATCGAGGTTGGCGTCGTCATCGGCGGCGGCAATATCTTTCGCGGTGTGGCGGTTGCCTCCAAGGGTGGCGACCGCGTCACCGGCGACCATATGGGTATGCTCGCCACCGTCATCAATTCGCTGGCGCTGCGCACCTCGCTGAACAAGATCGGCGTCGATGCGGTGGTTCTTTCCGCGATCGCCATGCCTGAGCTTTGCGAGAGCTTTTCGCAGCGCCAGGCAACCGCCTACATGAACCAGGGCAAGGTGGTGATCTTTGCCGGCGGCACCGGCAATCCGTTCTTCACCACTGATTCGGCCGCGGCACTTCGCGCCGCTGAAATCGGCGCCGACGCGCTGTTCAAGGGCACACAGGTCGACGGCGTCTATTCTGCCGACCCGAAGAAGGACCCGAACGCGACGCGTTTCGAGCGCATCAGCCATGCCGAAGTGATAAATCGCGGCCTTTCCATCATGGATACGGCAGCGATTGCACTTGCGCGCGAAAACAACATTCCGATAATCGTCTATTCGATCCACGAAAAAGGTGGTTTCGGCGATATTCTAAGGGGCGGCGGCCGCTGCACGGTCGTCGCGGACGATTGATCCGGGGCCTGATCGCGGAAAAGGCGAAAACCGGTTTCGAAATCAGGCTCGAACACGGGGCCTTGCCCCGAAAGCAGTGAACCCGCGTCAGACGGGTCGAGGAGACTAAGATGAGTGGTGAGTACGACGATCTCAAGCGGCGCATGGATGGGGCAATCGCCGCGTTCAAGCATGACCTGGCTTCGCTGCGGACCGGTCGCGCTTCCAGCAACCTGCTCGACGCTATCCAGGTGCAGGCCTATGGCACCAGCATGCCGATCAACCAGGTGGCCAATGTCACGGTGCCTGAGCCGCGCATGATTTCGGTGTCGGTCTGGGACAAGTCGATGGTGGGCGCGGTCGATCGCGCCATCCGCGAATCCAATCTGGGCTTCAACCCTATCGTGGACGGCACCAATCTCAGGATTCCGCTTCCGGAACTCAACGAGCAGCGCCGTAAGGAACTCGTCAAGATCTCGCATGGCTACGCCGAGAACGCCCGTGTCGCAGCGCGCCATGTGCGCCGCGACGGCATGGACTTCCTGAAGAAGGCGGAGAAGGACGGCGTCATCAGCGAGGACGATCAGCGCAAGCGCTCCGACCAGGTCCAGAAGCTTACCGACGAAACGATCAGCACCATCGACCACCTGCTTTCCGACAAGGAAGCTGAAATCATGCAGGTTTAGGGTCTGGCCGGCGGCTGGCCCGAAAGCGAGATCATGGCAACGCCCGCGCATGTCGCGATCATCATGGATGGAAACGGACGCTGGGCCAAGGCGCGCGGCATGCCGCGGCTCGCCGGCCATCGCGCGGGCGTAGAAGCACTGCGCAAGACGGTGCGCGCCGCGCCCGATCTCGGCATTTCCTACCTGACTGTCTATGCCTTCTCTTCGGAAAACTGGTCGCGGCCGAAATCCGAAGTCAGCGACCTGATGGGCCTGTTGAAGCTGTTCATTCGCCGCGATCTCGCCGAACTGCACCGCAGCGGCGTGCGCGTCAGGATCATCGGCGACAGGGCAGGGCTGCAGCCCGATATCAGGCTCCTGCTCGAAGAAGCCGAAGCGCTGACGTCGGCCAACGAGGCGCTGACGCTGATCATCGCCTTCAACTACGGCGGACGCGACGAGATCGTGCGCACGGCGCGCAAGCTTGCCTCGGCCGTCGCGCGCGGCGAGCTCGACAGCGAGGCGATCACCGCCGAATCCTTTGCCGGCTGCCTCGACACGCAAGGCGTTCCCGATCCCGAACTGGTCATACGCACCAGCGGTGAGCTTCGCCTTTCCAATTTTCTTCTGTGGCAGGCTGCCTATAGCGAGCTTGTGTTCCTGCCCTGCTATTGGCCCGATTTCAGCCGAGAGCATCTAGCCGAGGCCTTGCGCGAGTTCGCCGGGCGCGAACGCCGTTTTGGCGGGCTGGATCCGCAAGATGTCGCTTCGCGGCCGGCCGCGGGATGAGCAATCTCCAGCTTCGCGTTCTTTCGGCGGTCGTTCTTGCCATCGCGACGCTTGGCCTGACCTGGTTCGGCGGCCTGCCGTTCCGGCTGCTTTCAGCCGCGATTTCGGCGGTGATCTTCTACGAATGGACGCGCATGTCCCGCCCTTCCGGGACGACCGGGCTCGGTTTTTTGCCGGAAGCGCTGCTGCTGGTGTTTCTCGGCGCCCTGATCACCGGCCTGCCTGCCTTGTGGCTGCTGCTTCTGGTGGCTGCACTGGTCGCCGTCACGGCCATCGCCGCCCAACTGCGCGGGGCCGGGCAGTGGGATGCCTCCGGCCTTGCCTATGCAGCCGTCTCGGGTCTTTCCCTTGCGCTTCTGCGTGACGGCGACCATTCCGGCCTCGTCGCCATCCTGTTCCTGTTCGCGGTGGTCTGGGCGACCGACATCTTTGCCTATTTCGTCGGCCGGGCCGTCGGTGGCCCGAGGCTGGCGCCGTCCATCTCTCCCGGCAAGACGCGAAGTGGCGCGCTCGGCGGCGCCGTGGGCGGGGTCGTTGCGGGGCTCATCCTGGCCGTCGCCGCCGGTGCGGGCAACCTGCCAATGCTCGGTCTCGTCGCGCTCGCGCTTTCAATCGTCTCCCAGGCTGGCGACCTCCTGGAATCCTGGATCAAGCGCCGCCACGGCCGCAAGGATTCGGGCGCTCTCATTCCAGGCCATGGCGGCGTCATGGACCGTGTCGACGGGCTTGTCGCGGCGGCTTTCGCCCTATACGTCATCGGCTGGATTTCGGCGGGCGCCGATCAGCCGGCGCAGGGGCTGTTTCCCATTTGAACGGCATCGTTCCACGATCGATGCGGGCGCGCCTTGGATTCGCCTGGATTGATGTCACAGTCGCGGCGCAACGGTGTCGCGGAAGAACTGAGGATTTGAGTTGAACGAGATTCTTCACGCGATCTTCGGCATGGAAGGCTTCCTTCTCGGCACGCTCGTGCCCTTCCTGTTCGTGCTGACCGTGGTCGTGTTCGTCCACGAGATGGGCCACTATCTCGTTGGCCGCTGGTGCGGCATCGGCGTCAGGGCCTTTTCGATCGGTTTCGGCCCGGAACTCTTCGGCTTCAACGACAGGCACGGCACGCGCTGGAAGCTCTGCGCCATACCGCTTGGCGGTTATGTCAAATTCGTCGGCGACATGAACGCCACCTCCAGCCAGCCGTCGACGGAAGAGATCGAAACGCTGACCGACGAGGAACGCAAGGTCGCCTTTCACACCCAGCCGATCTGGAAGCGGGCGGCGACGGTCGTGGCCGGGCCGCTGTTCAATTTCCTGCTGACGATCGTCGTCTTTTCGGTGCTGTTTTCAGCCTATGGCCGCTATGTCGCGGAACCCATGGTGGCCGAGGTGACCGCCGGCAGCCCGGCGGCGAAAGCCGGCATCCTGCCCGGCGACCGATTCGTCAGCGTCGACGGCAGCAAGATCGAAACCTTCGGTGACGTCCAACGCCTGGTTTCGGGCCGGGCCGGCGACAGCATCACCTTCGTCATGCTGCGCGACGGCAAGGAAGTGACCGTGACCGCCACGCCGCAGCTGATGGAGCAGCAGGACGCGCTTGGCAACAAGGTCAAGGTGGCCGTGATCGGCGTCGTCAACAACCAGGAACTCGGCCAGCCCAGGCTGATCACCTACAGCCCCGCCGGCGCGTTGACCGCGGCGGTGGAGGAAACCGGGCACGTCATCCAGCGCACCGGCCAGTTCCTGCAGCGTTTCGTCGTCGGGCGCGAGGACAAGTGCCAGCTCGGCGGCCCGGTGAAGATCGCGGACATGGCCGGCAAGGCGGCGAAGCTCGGCTTCGAATGGCTCGTGCAGCTCGTTGCGCTGCTGTCCGTGGGCATCGGCATCCTCAATCTTTTGCCGATTCCCCCCCTCGACGGCGGCCATCTCCTATTCTACGGCGTGGAGGCCGTCATCCGCCGGCCGGTGTCGGAACGGATGATGGAAATGGCCTATCGGGCCGGTCTGCTTCTGGTTTTGGGCTTCATGGGTTTCGTATTCTGGAACGATCTGTTTGGATGCTGAAATCATGAAGAAATTTGGCTTCGGCATGGTCGATGTTGAGACGCCGTTTACCATGCACGGGGATATGAGTGACGCGAAAGCCACGCACCAGGGTTAAGTAAATACAAATTAACCAGAAGCCTTGCGTGTAGGGAAAATCCGGTTAATACGGTACGAGAAATTACCGCACGTCCGGTTTTCTCGCCGTGGGGACTACGAGAAAAGGTTATTAAGCCCGATGAAGGCAGCATCCAAGTTTTTGAGCGCCGCTTCCGCGGCAGCCCTGTCCGCGGCTTTAGTCGTGCCAGGTGCGCTCGCAGTGCAGTTCGTTGCCACATCGGCGGCCGAAGCCGCTGTCGTCAGCAGGGTGGAGGTGAGCGGCAACCAACGTGTCGACGCCGATACCATCCGCAACTACATCACCATCAAGCCGGGCAAATCCTTCTCAAGCTCCGACATCGACAGCGCGGTCAAGGCGCTGTTCGGAACCGGGTTGTTCTCGGATGTGCAGATCAATCAGGTCGGTTCGACGTTGGTGGTCAAGGTTTCCGAGTACCAGGTCGTCAACCAGGTGCTGTTCCAGGGCAACAAGAAGCTCAAGGACAACGCGCTTGCGGCTGCCGTGCAGTTGAAGCCGCGCGGCACGTTCTCGCAGGCGGCGCTCGACGCCGATGTAGAGTCGGTCAAGGCCGCCTACAGACGTATCGGCCGTGACGATGCCGCCGTGACCACCGAGGTCATGCAGCTCGGCGACAACCGCGTGAACGTGGTCTTCCATGTCAATGAAGGTGATCGCACGCAGATCGCGGCGATCAATTTCGTCGGCAACAGCGCTTATTCGAGCCGCCGCCTGTCAGATGTGATCACGACCAAGCGCTCGTCCTGGGTTTCGTTCATCCTGCGCGACGACGTCTATGACGACGACAAGCTGCGCGCCGACCAGGAGCTGCTGCGGCGCTTCTACTACAATCACGGCTATGCCGACTTCCAGGTCGTGTCCGCTGTCGGCGAACTCGACAACGCGACCAACAAGTACACGGTCACCATAACCGTCCAGGAAGGCGAGCGTTATACGTTCGGCGACATCAGCGTCGAAAGCACGATTCCGGAAGTCGACTCGAAGGCGCTGGAATCGGTGGTCGAGACCCACAAGGGCGACGTCTACAACGCCAAGAACGTCGAGGACACCATCATTGCCCTGACCGAGAAGGTGGCCGGCTCCGGCTACGCCTTCGCGCAGGTCACGCCGCGTGGCGACCGCAATTTCGAGAATCATACGATTTCGGTGGTCTACACCATCGACCAGGGCACCAAGGCCTATGTCGAGCGCATCGAGATCCGCGGCAATGACCGCACGCGCGACTATGTCATCCGCCGCGAGTTCGACGTCAGCGAAGGCGACGCGTTCAACCAGGTGCTGATCCAACGCGCGAAGAAGCGGCTGGAAGATCTCAATTACTTTGACAAAGTCGAGGTTTCGACGGTCCCCGGGTCGGCGCCGGACCAGGTCGTGCTGGTGGTCGACGTGGTCGAAAAGTCGACCGGTGAGTTCTCGGTCGGCGCCGGCTATTCGACCGGTGGCGATACCGCCGGTCCGTCCGTCGAAGGATCGATCACCGAGCGCAACTTCCTCGGCCGCGGCCAGTTCATCAAGGTGTCGGCGGGTGGCGGCAAGAACTCGCGCGATTACAGCCTTTCGTTCACCGAGCCCTATTTCCTCGGGCGCCGTATCGCCGCCGGCTTCGATATCTACAAGCGGACCAGGGAGTACGACGACTACGACAGCGATACGTTGGGTGCGACGGTGCGCTTCGGCCTGCCGATCACCGACAGCATCTCGACCCAGCTGGCGTATAATATCTCCCGGGAGAAGTATGAGGTAGACGACGGTTGCGGTCCCACGAGTAGTGCGGACCCCGATGGCACCTGCGACATTTCACCGGCTATCCTAGATGGTATCGCACAGAGTCCGTGGATCAAGTCGTCGGTCAGCCTGGGGCTGGTCTACAACACCATCGATGACATGAAGAACCCGCACGAGGGTATCTATGCCACCACGACGGTGGAAGTGGCCGGCCTCGGTGGCGACGCAAAGTTCGTGAAGGTCACGGGACGCGGCAGCATCTATCAGACGCTGTCCGAGCAGTTCGACTTGGTAGGCCTCCTTTCGGGCGGCGCCGGCCATGTCGAAGGCTACGGAAATGATGGCGGTCTGCGCATTTTCGATCAATTTCAGAGCACAGACCGCATGATCCGCGGTTTTGCGTACGGTGGCATTGGACCTGTGGATCCTAATACAGGCGACCATTTGGGTGGTACGACTTATTTCAATGCCTCGGCGGAAGCGCAGTTTCCGCTGCCGGTCGTTCCGGAGAGCTTCGGCTTGCGCGGCGCTGTCTTTGCGGATGCCGCCACACTCTACGGCAGCAAGATCGACACCACGGTCAACCAGGCCTCGGTCGATATGAATTGGCGCGCCTCGGTCGGTGTCGGCCTGATGTGGGCTTCGCCGTTCGGCCCGATCCGTATCGACTATGCGATCCCGGTCAAGAAAGAAGCGAGGGACGACGTGCAGGAATTCAACTTCGGCATATCGACCCGCTTCTGACCGGCGGATAACGATGCTCCCAGGTCGTTGAGGTCCGGGAGAAAATGTTCCGATCTAGCTGGATATAGCTTCTGGAATGACCGATCCGGTGTTCTTCGCGCCATCACGCCGGTATACGGCGGGCGAAGTCGCGAATCTGACCGGCTCGGTGCTTGTCGATTCCGGCCAGTCCGGCGTTTTCATCGACGCGCTGGCGCCGGCCAACGAAGGCGGCGAGAATGCACTCGTTTTCGTCGATGGCAAACGCAATTCCTCGCTGATGCCGTCGCTGCGGGCGGCTGCGGTGCTGTGTCCTGCGGAGTTCGCCGGCAAGGCGCCTGCCGCCATCGCCGTCCTTGTGCATCCCCGTCCGCAACAGGCATTCGCGCTGGTCGGACGACTGCTGTTTCCGACAGCGGCGACCCCGGGGCCGATGACCGGTGAAACCGGTATCTCGCCGCATGCCCATATCGATCCGAGCGCACATGTCGAGGAAGGTGCTGTCGTCGAAGCCGGCGCGGTGATCGGTCCTGCGGTGTCCATAGGCGCCGGCACCGTCATCGCGCCTCACGCCGTCGTCGGCCGTTCCTGCCAGATCGGGCGTGACGGCTATATCGGCCCGGGCGCCAGCGTCCAGTATGCCTTGATCGGCAACCGCGTCATCATCCATGGCGGCGCCCGGATCGGCCAGGACGGCTTTGGCTTCGTTGCCGGCGCCAAGGGGCCGGAACGTGTTCCGCAGATCGGCCGCGTCATCATCCAGGACGACGTCGAGATCGGTTCCAATTCCACGGTCGACCGCGGCGCCATGTCCGATACGATCATCGGCCAGGGCACCAAGATCGACAATCTCGTGCAGATCGCGCATAACGTCCGCATCGGCCGCAACTGCATCGTGGCCGGACTTTCGGGTATCTCCGGTTCCGTCGTCGTGGGCGACAATGTCACCATGGGCGGCGGCGTCGGGCTTGCGGATCACCTGACCATAGGGTCGGGCGCGAAGCTTGCCGCGAGAAGCGGATTCATGAGCAATGTGCCCGCGGGCGAGATCTGGGGCGGCTATCCGGCACAGCCGATGGCGGAAGCCATGCGCGAGATAGCCATGCTGCGCAAGCTCGCCAGGACCCGCAAACAGGGCGAGGGGAGCAATGGCTGACATCACCGGGACGACGCTGGAAGCAGTCGACATATTGGGGCTGATGAAGCTCCTGCCGCATCGCTATCCGTTCCTGATGATCGACCGCATCGTCGACATTGATGGCGACGAATCCGCCACCGGCATCAAGAACGTGACCATAAACGAGCCGCATTTTCAGGGTCACTTCCCCGAGCAGCCGGTCATGCCGGGCGTGCTCATCGTCGAGGCGATGGCACAGACTGCCGGGGCCATCTGCATCCGCAGTCTTCGCACTGAAAAGCCGTCGCTGGTCTATTTCCTGACCATCGACAACGCCAAGTTCCGCAAACCGGTCGTTCCCGGCGATCAGTTGAAGATCCATGTCAAGAAAATCAAGAAACGCGGCAACCTGCTCAAATTCGCCTGTGAAGCCCTGGTCGACGGCAACAAGGCCGCCGAGGCTGAGATCTCAGCCATGATGGTCACCGGCGACTGACAATCGAATGCTTATGAAAATCAAGACATCCATCCATCCTTCCTCCGTCGTGGAGGAAGGCGCTCAAATCGGCCAAGGCGTCCGCATAGGACCGCTCTGTTATGTCGGCGCAGATGCCGTGATTGGCGACGGCGTTGAACTGGTCAGCCATGTCTCGGTGATAGGCGCGACGACGATCGGCGCGTCGACCAAGGTCTATCCGATGGCGATACTGGGCGGGCCGCCGCAGAACACCAAGCACAAGGGCGGCCGCACCACGCTCGTCATCGGCGAGAACTGCACGATCCGCGAAGGCGTCACCATGCATGTCGGCACCGATACCAGCCGCGGCGAAACGACGGTCGGCGACAATGGGAATTTTCTCGCCTACGCCCACATCGCCCATGACTGCGTCGTCGGCAAGAACGCCACCTTCGCCAACGGCGCGACGCTGGGCGGACACTGCGAAATCGGCGACAACGTCTATATCGGCGGTCTCAGCGCCGTTCATCAATTCGTGCGGGTAGGCGACAACGCTTTTCTTGGCGGGTGCTCGGCTTTTGTGGGTGATGTCATTCCCTATGCCATGGCGGCGGGAAATCGGGCCAGCCTGCGCGGCCTCAACATCATCGGGCTCAAGCGCTCCGGTCTGCCAAGATCCGAGATCTATCTGCTGCGCAGGGTCTATAAGACAATATTCGACCGCTCGCGCACCGTTGGCGAGAACATCGAATTCGCCAAGGCGGAATTCGCCACGTCACCGACCGCCATGAAGATCATCGATTTCATCTCCAGTCGCGGCAAGCGGCACTATGCTGTGCCATCGCTCAAGGGGAGCGATGGCGATGACGGCGATGACGAAGACTGAGGCGGCGGCAGCGGATTTCGTTCTCTCGCCGGGGGCCAGGGTCGGCATCGTCGCCGGCGGTGGCAGCCTGCCGGTGGAAGTCGCGCAAGGCCTGGCCGCGCATGGCTACCCGCCCTTCATCCTCTTGATGGAAGGTGAGGCCGACCGCCGGCAGGAGTTGCTCCGATACGAACACGACAGCCTCGCCCTTGAGCAGATCGGTTCACTGGTGGCGACGCTGAAGCGCCACGGCATCACTCATGTGGTCCTTGCCGGCGAAATCAGACGCAGGCCCCGGCTGGCCGACATCCGTCCGAGCCTTGGCTTGCTGGCGATCGTACCATCGGTGATCATGGCGCTGGCGCGCGGCGATGATGGACTTTTGAAGGTGGTGACACGCGGCCTGGAGAAGCGGGGCATCAAAGTGGTCGGCGCGCATGAGGTCGTTCCCGAACTGGCCGCCGGCGAAGGCACACTGACCACGGCGAAACCAAAGCAATCGGACTGGCGCGACATCGAGGCGGCCAGGCTGGCCGCCAAGGCCATCGGCGCGCTTGATATCGGGCAGGCGGCGATTGCGATCGGAGGCCGGGCCATCGCGCTGGAAGGCATCGAAGGCACGAGCGGCCTGCTCGAAAGAGCGCGCGCGCTGCGCGGCCATGGCAGGCTTGCCGGAAAGACCCGCGGAGTGCTGGTCAAATGCGCCAAACCCGGCCAGGAGCTGCGGGCCGACCTGCCGTCGATCGGGCCGCAGACGGTGGAAGCAGCCCATGCGGCGGGGCTTGCCGGCATTGCCGTCGAAGCGGGGCGCTCTCTCATCCTGGAGGGGCCGGCGACGCTGTCGCGGGCGAATGCGCTCGGTCTGTTCATCGTCGGCCTGCCAGCGGCGGAGCCGGCGCATGGCTGACAAGGCGCTGAAGATCGCAATCGTGGCCGGCGAGGAATCCGGCGACCTGCTTGGCGCCGACATCGTGCGTTCGATTAAGCAGTCGACGGGGCGCGAGGTGCAGCTCGTCGGTCTCGGCGGCCGCCATCTGCAGGCGCTCGGGCTGGTCTCGCCGTTCGACGCCGGCGAGATCGCGCTCATGGGCTTCAGCGCCATCCTGAGTGACCTGCCGCGGCTGATGCGGCGGATCAGTCAGCTGGCCAGGACGGTCGCGGATGCGAAGCCCGACTGCCTCATAACCATCGACAGTCCCGATTTTTCCCTGCGCGTGGCCAGGAAAGTGCGCGCGGCCAACCCCACCATCCCGATCATCCACTATGTCTGTCCCAGCGTCTGGGCATGGCGGCCGGGCAGGGCGGTGGCGATGAAGCCCTATGTCGACCACATCCTCTGCATCCTGCCGTTCGAGGTGAAGGAGCTAGGCAGGCTCGGCGGACCGCCAGGGACCTATGTCGGACATCGCCTCACCCATGACGCGGGCGTGCTCTCGGCAGCCAGGACGCAGGCCCAACCGCGGGATCTTTCGCCGGATCGCCTGAAGACGCTGCTCGTCCTGCCCGGCTCGCGGCGCAGCGAAGTGCGGCGGCTGCTCGAGCCGTTTGGGGAGACCGTTTCGATGCTGCGGGCACGCGGGCATCGCCTGCGGCTGATGTTGCCGACCGTGCCGCATGTCGCCGATGTCGTGCGCTCGGCGGTCGCTCGCTGGGACGAGAAGCCCGAGATCATCCTCGACGCTGAGCGAAAGTGGCAGGCCTTCGGCAAGGCTGACGCGGCGCTGATCGCGTCCGGCACGGTTTCGCTTGAACTGGCGCTGTCCGATGTGCCGATGATCTCCTGCTACCGGCTTGACCCGGTTGCGCGCATAGTGGCGCCATATCTCGTTTCGGTCTGGTCGGCGCTGCTGCCCAATTTGATATCGGATCGGGCGCTGATCCCGGAATTCTACAACGAGTATGTCAAGCCGAACAATCTGGCCCGCCAGCTCGAAGCGCTGTTCGCCGACACAGGCATGCGCAGATGGCAGAAGGACGGGTTCGCCGAGATCGCGCGGCGCATGACAACCGCCAAGCCGTCAGGCGACATCGCCGCGCAGGTGGTGATGGGGTATATCAAGAGAGTGAGTAGTGAGTAGTGAGTAGTGAGTAGTGAGTAGTGAGTAGTGAGTAGTGAGTAGGATTACCGCTCTTTCCCTACTGACTACTGACTACTCACTTTTATTCACTTCTTCCTTTTTACCGCTTCGCGATCGGCACGTAGTCTCGCTCCGGCGCGCCGGTGTAGAGCTGGCGGGGGCGGCCGATCTTCTGGCGCGGATCCTCAATCATCTCCTTCCACTGCGCGATCCAGCCGACGGTGCGGGCGACGGCGAACAGCACGGTGAACATGGTGGTGGGGAAGCCCAGCGCCTTCAGCGTGATGCCGGAATAGAAGTCGACATTGGGGTAGAGCTTCTTCTCGATGAAATAGGGATCGGTGAGTGCGATCTTCTCCAGTTCCATGGCGATGTCGAGCAGCGGATCGTCCTTGATGCCGAGTTCGCCCAGCACCTCATGCGCGGTCTTCTGCATGATCTTGGCGCGCGGATCGTAGTTCTTGTAGACGCGGTGGCCAAAGCCCATCAGCCGAAACGGATCGTCCTTGTCCTTGGCGCGGGCGATGAATTCCGGAATATGATCGACATGGCCGATCTCGCCGAGCATGTTCAGCGCCGCTTCGTTGGCGCCGCCATGCGCCGGGCCCCACAGGCAGGCGATGCCGGCGGCGATGCAGGCGAACGGATTGGCGCCAGACGAGCCGGCGAGCCGAACGGTAGAGGTCGAGGCGTTCTGCTCGTGGTCGGCGTGCAGGATGAAGATGCGCTCCATGGCGCGCGCCAGGACCGGGTTGATCTTGTATTCCTCGCACGGCACGGCAAAGCACATGTGCAGGAAGTTGGCGGCGAAATTCAGTTCGTTCTTCGGGTAAATGAAGGGCTGGCCGATATGGTATTTGTAGGCCATGGCCGCGATCGTCGGCATCTTGGCGATCAGCCGCATCGACGCCACCATGCGCTGGTAAGGATCCGAGATGTCGGTGGAGTCGTGATAGAAGGCCGACAGCGCGCCGACCACGCCGCACATCACCGCCATCGGATGCGCGTCGCGGCGGAAGCCGGTGAAGAAGCGCGACATCTGCTCATGCACCATGGTGTGGCGCGTCACGCGGTAGTCGAAATCGTCCTTCTGCGCCTTGGTCGGCAGTTCGCCGTAGAGCAGGAGATAGCAGACTTCGAGGAAGTCGCCATGTTCGGCCAACTGATCGATCGGATATCCGCGATGCAGGAGAATGCCGGCGTCGCCATCGATGAACGTGATCTCGGACTCGCAGCTTGCCGTCGAAGTGAAGCCGGGATCGTAGGTAAAGGCGCCGGTGGTGCTGTACAGCGTGGCGATGTCGATGACGTCAGGCCCGACCGAACCACTTCGCACCTTGAATTCGTGCGTCTTGCCGGCGAATTCCAGCTTTGCCGTGGCTTCCTGGGTCTTGCCGCCCAGTTCCCGTCTTGTCGCAGCTTCGGTCATTGCAAACTCCTTCTTGTTTCCTCATGCCGGCAAAGGCAAATTCTGCAAAGCGACACGTCGAAGTCACCGAATGCGCGTATTCGCGACCGCATTTTAGGAAGTGCGTGCCAGATTGGGCCAAGGCTCAATGTTGCACTGCGAAACGCGCCTTTCAATGCCAATCTTCTTGGGCCAGATTGCTCCTAATCGATTTGATCCGCGATGCGCGCCAGGCTCTCCTCGCGACCAAGCACGGCTAGAACGTCGAAGACGCCGGGCGAGGTGCTCTTGCCGGTCAAGGCGGCGCGCAAGGGCTGGGCGACGGCGCCGAGCTTGTAGCCGCCGGCCGTCGCATAGTCGCGGATCGCGGCTTCAGTCGAGGCCGCCGTCCAGTCGCCTGAAACCGCCTCGAGGGCGTCGTGAGCGCCACGCAGGACCTTGCGCGCATCGTCATTGAGCAGCAGGGCTGCCTTCTCGTCGATCGGCAGTGGCCGCGCGGCAAGCAGGAAGGCGGCGCCATCGACAAGCTCGACCAGCGTCTTGGCGCGCTCCTTCAGCCCCGGCAACGCTGCCAGCAACTGTGCCCTGTTCCGGTCGTCGAGGCGTGCGGCCATTGCCGGGCCGCCCTCGAGATAGGGCAAGGTGGCGATGAAGATGTCGAACAGCTCGGCATCGCCCATGCGGCGCATGTGGACGCCGTTTAGCGCCTCCAGCTTGGCGAAATCGAAGCGGGCGGCGCCCTTGTTCACATCGCCGATATCGAACCAGGCGATCATGTCCTGGATCGACATGATCTCGTCGTCGCCGTGGCTCCAGCCGAGCCGAGCCAGATAGTTCAACAGCGCTTCGGGCAGGTAGCCCATGGCGCGGTAGGCCTCCACGCCCAGCGCGCCGTGCCGCTTCGACAGCTTGGCGCCGTCGGCGCCGTGGATCAGCGGTATGTGCGACATTGAAGGCACATCCCAGCCCGTGGCGTTGTAGATCACGGTCTGGCGGGCGGCATTGGTCAGGTGGTCGTCGCCACGGATGATGTGGGTGACGCCCATGTCGTGGTCGTCAACGACGACGGCATGCATGTAGGTCGGATTGCCGTCCGAGCGCAGGATGATGAAGTCGTCCAGATCCTTGTTGGGAAAGCGCACGTCGCCCTGGACACGGTCATGCACCACCGTCTCGCCTTTGGTCGGCGCCTTGATGCGGATCGCGCCCTTGACGCCAGGAGGCGCCTGCGAAGGGTCGCGGTCACGCCAGCTTCCGTCATAGCGCGGCGGCAGGCCCTTGGCCCGCGCCGCGTCGCGCATTGCCTCAAGCTCGGCAGGGGTCTCGTAGCTGTAGTAAGCCTTGCCCATGCGCACCAGCTCCTCGGCCACCTCGCGATGGCGCGGCGCGCGCTCGAACTGCGAGACGGCGTCGCCGTCCCAGGTGAGGCCGAGCCAAGTCAGTCCTTCGAGAATGGCTGCTGTCGCCGCATCGGTGGAGCGCTCGCGGTCGGTGTCCTCGATGCGCAGCAGCATCGTACCGCCGGTGTGCTTGGCGTAGAGCCAGTTGAAGAGCGCCGTACGCGCGCCGCCGATGTGCAGGTAGCCGGTGGGCGAGGGGGCAAAACGGGTGACAACCTTGTCGGACATACAACTCTCGGGAAACGTCTGGAGCGGGGTGCGGATCACACGCACTTTCGCGCGTCGCGCGTTCATGTAGCATAGGGTGTCGAGGGCGCAAGGGGCAGACCCGATGGCTGGAGCGGGCCGGGGCGCGGAGGAAGGCGAGGACGTCGTTGCCGGCGTCAGCGAACGCGCTCTTCTTGCCATGCCCGCGCCCGCCTCATTGCCGCTGGCGTTGCCGCCCCTACAGCAGCCGGGCAAGTCGCCGCCGGCGGATGTTTCCACGCCGCCCGGCATTCCCGCAGCCGGCGCGGCCGTGCGTCTGCGCCGTGAGTTCGGCCGTGCTTCATGGCCTCGTCTGCGCAACGGCGTGGCCAGAGCGTCCGAGCTCGAACTCGATCGGGGCATAGCCTTCCTGCTCGTGCCGGTGTTCCTGGCATGCGGATCGATCGCCTATTTTTCGCTGGCGGCGGAGCCGGGCTTTGCCAAGCCTGTCGCGGTCGCGATCCTGATGTCGCTGTGCGCGCTCGTTTCACGCTCATGGCCGAAAACGCATCTGTGCTTCATGGCGGCGCTGTTGTGCGCGCTCGGCATGCTCGCCGGCAAAGTCGAGACGTGGCGAGCGGGAACGCGGATGCTGGGCTCGGAAATCTCCACGCAAATCACCGGCCGCGTCGTTTCGGTCGACCAGATGGAGACCGGGCGCATCCGGCTGACCATCGATGTGACATCGACCGCGCGGCCGAAACTACTCTACGCGCCGGAGCGCGTTCGCCTTTCGGCACGCAAGGTGCCGGCTGAAGTGACGGCCGGTTCGCTCGTGACCGGCTATGCCAGGCTGTTGCCGCCGACCGGACCGGTGCGGCCGGACAGCTACGACTTTTCCTTCGACAGCTACTTCGCCGGCATAGGCGCCAGCGGCTTCTTTCTCGGCAACCCCAAAATCGTCTCAGCCGATGACAGGCCGCTGTGGGCCGCCCTTTCAGCCGCCATCGAGAGTGCTCGCGAAAGCATTGCCGACCATATCAGGGGCAGCATCGGCGGTGCCGAGGGCGAGATCGCCGCGGCGCTGATCGTGGGTGTGCGCGCCGGGATTCCCGACGAGATCAATGAAGCGATGCGACGCACCGGCATCTACCACATCATCTCAATTTCCGGGCTGCACATGGCGCTGGTCGCCGGCACGGTCATGGGTCTGCTGCGTGGCGGCTTCGCGCTGTTCCCGAATTTTTCCTCCCGCCGGCCGGTCAAGAAATACGCGGCCGCGGCGGCACTTTTCTCGATCGCCGCCTACCTCGTCATTTCGGGCGTCGTTGTCGCCGCCGAACGCAGCTTCATCATGCTGGCGGTGATGCTGATCGCCGTTCTGTGCGATCGGGCGGCACTCACCATGCGCAATCTGGCTATTTCGGCGATCGCCGTCATCGTGGTGTCGCCGCACGAGGTGGTAGGGCCGAGCTTCCAGATGTCGTTCGCCGCCACCGCGGCCCTGGTCGGCGCCTATGCCGGCTGGTCGGATCGCAAAGCCGACAAAGCGCGGACCCCGCCGCCGCAACGGACCTTGCCTGGCCTCCTGACGCGAAAATTGCTGCTGGCGACAGGTGGGCTGGCGATGACCTCGATTATCGCGGGAAGCGCCACGGCGCTTTTCGCCATCTGGCATTTCCAGCGCGTGTCGCCGCTCAGCCTGTTCGCCAATCTTGCCGTCATGCCGATCGTTTCGGTCGTGATGTTCCTTGCGGTTGCCAGTGCGCTGCTGATGCCGTTCGGGTTCGATGGACCATCCCTTTATCTGATGGGCAAGGGACTGACCGCGATGATCGCCATATCAGGATGGATCTCGCAACGCTCGCCGGTCGACGCGGTCGGGTTGATTTCGCAGCAATCCGTCCTTCTGGTGGCGATCGCCCTGGTCATCGCGACGATGGCCACGACATGGCTGCGGCTGGCGGCACTTCCCTTCGCGCTCGCCGGCCTGTTGACCGTCTCGGACACGCGCACGCCGGACGTGCTGATTTCGGAGGATGCCCGCCTGGTGGCACTGCCGATCGGCGGCGGTGAGCTCGCGATCAACCGGGCGCGCCCGAACGAATTCACCGTCGATAATTGGAAACGCGCGCTGAAGTCCGAAACCATCGTTGCGCCGGAACTGTTCGACAGCGGAGACCGACAGTTCGACATCTTCGATCCCGCGCAACTTCCGGCGGGAGCGCCTTTCTATTGCTTCACAGGCCTGTGCATGGCCCGGCATCCCTCGGGGGCGATCATCGCGCAGGTGGAGGATCGCAAGGACGCCTGGAGGGCCTGCTCCTATGCGGATCTGATCGTCATCAACGACCCCGCGGGCTACGATCCCTGCCACAATCCGCTGGTTCTCGTCATCACCAAGCGGCAGCTCGCTCGTAAGGGAAGTGCCGCCGTCTTCTTCGACCAGCAATCGGCGACGGCACCGGCACGGGTCAGCTTTGCCGTCGACAGGCCATATCGGCCTTGGCACGAACAGCGGAAATTCTCACGCGAGGCAAGGGGACTGCCGCCTTACCGTAAACCCGAAAAGCCCACCGCCGACCCCGCTCAGTAGCGCCTGATCAGGCCGACTAGCTTGCCTTGCACCTTGACCCTGTCCGGTCCGAAAATACGTGTTTCATAGGCCGGATTGGCAGCCTCGAGCGCAATCGAAGCACCCTTTCGGCGGAAGCGCTTCAGCGTTGCTTCCTCCTCGTCCACCAGGGCCACGATGATCTCGCCGGGACTTGCGGTGTCGGCATTGCGGATGATGACCGTGTCGCCGTCGAAAATGCCGGCCTCGATCATCGAATCGCCCTTGACCTCCAGCGCATAGTGTTCGCCGCCCATGATCATGTCAGGCGGCACTGAAATGGAATGCGTCTGATGCTGGATGGCGTCGATCGGCACACCCGCTGCGATGCGACCCATGACCGGGATCGACACCGCTGAAACCGCATCGTCGTCATTGCCGGCAGCGGGCAGACGCGAAGACGTCGCCGGCTTGATCTGCCGGCTAGGGCTGCTGCCCTGTCCGAGGCTGCCCTGGATGACGCTCGGGGAGAACTTCTTTGCCGCGTTAAGACCCGGCGCGATCGAGTCCGGCAGGCGCAGCACCTCCAGCGCGCGCGCCCGGTTGGGCAGGCGGCGAATGAAGCCGCGCTCCTCCAACGCCGTGATCAGCCGATGAATTCCCGACTTGGAGGCGAGGTCCAGCGCTTCCTTCATCTCGTCGAAGGACGGCGGAATGCCGCTTTCCTTCAGCCGTTCATGGATGAACATCAAGAGTTCATGTTGCTTGCGCGTGAGCATGGCGGCCCCCAAAGGCATTGCACGAAGGGTCTGGAACCAGAATCAGAAAACAAACCCAGAACAAACACTATCTGTTCCAGTTGTGTTCCGCAACCATTTAAAGTTTAATGAATTTGTTAAGGCGACGGAAACGAAATGCCCTCCCGCAGCCAGCATCCTGCCAGCGCGGTCCGTCGTCAATGCGCTCCCGGGCCCTTTGAAACTATTTTGGTTAATGGCCTGTGGCCCGACCGGTCCCCACTCTTGGCACAAGCCTGCAAGCTGGGTGACCGGCAGGTGCGGGGTGCGTTTGGGCGGATTAGAAACCCCTGCGGCTCGTGAACGAAACGAAACCAAAATGCCAACTTCCGCCGGAAAACGGCCAGACACCACCACTGGTCGCGACGGGCTGCGTTCGTTCGTTCGCTTGACGAAACCGTATAATAATGTACGGTTTTCGAAGAGGAACACCAATGACCACGCCGAAGCAGGCCGCGCGACGCGAACGGATAGAGGAGGCCGCCTATGCGGTGCTCCGGGAAGCCGGCTACAAGAGCGCCTCCCTGCTTGCTATCGCCAAGCGGGCATTGGCCTCGAACGAAACCCTCTACAACTGGTACGGCAACAAGCAGACCCTGTTTCGATCCTTGATCGAAGCCAATGCGGGAGAGGCAAGGAAGCTGCTGGAGGACGCCCTTCACCAGGCGCGCGATCCGCTCGAAACCCTGAACTTGCTCGGGCCAGTCCTGCTGACCCTCGTGACGGGCGACAAGGCGGTGGCGCTCAATCGCGCCGCGGCCGGCGACGTCAACGATACAGGCACGCTTGGCCAATCGATCGCGCAATTCGGCCGCAATACCATAATGCCGCTTGTTGGTGACCTGCTTCGAACCGCAAGTCGGGCCGGCCTGATCGCCTGTGACGATCCTGCCGAAGCCGCCGACATCTACATCAGTCTTTTGATCGG
This sequence comes from Mesorhizobium sp. B2-1-1, assembly GCF_006442975.2. Lineage (NCBI taxonomy): Bacteria > Pseudomonadati > Pseudomonadota > Alphaproteobacteria > Hyphomicrobiales > Phyllobacteriaceae > Mesorhizobium > Mesorhizobium sp. B2-1-1. The sequence goes on from NZ_CP083954.1 coordinate 3,631,841, forward strand.
CGATCTCCAGGTTCGCCGGATCGTTGGGGTGCTCGAGGAATTGCCTCGGGCGGAAATCGAGCAAAGATCGAACCGGGCGTTCACCCTGTTCTTGCGCCTCTATGCGGCCAGCCCTTGCCCGGGCGGCAAAACAGCCGGCCCGTTTCCAGGGCGCTCTTCTCACCGAGGAACATCGCGACCATGAGCAAAATTCCCGATCTCGCAGCGATCGAGGCAATGGACACCGCGGATCCGCTGCGTGCCATGCGTGACCGCTTCACCTTGCCCCAGGGGGTGATCTATCTCGACGGCAATTCGCTGGGCGCCGCTTCGCCCGCCGTGTTCGGCGAGCTGCAGAAGGCCGCCACGCAGGAGTGGGCGCAGGATCTCATCCGCGCCTGGAACACCGCCGGCTGGTTCGACATGCCGGTCGAACTCGGCGACCAACTCGGGCGCCTGATCGGGGCCGCCGCCGGCCAGACGGTGGTCTGCGATACCACCTCGATCAACATCTACAAGGTGCTGCATGCGGCACTCGGGATGCGGCCGGACAGGTCAGTCATCGTCGCCGAGGGGGACAGCTTTCCGACCGATCTCTATATGGCCGAAGGCGTTGCCTCGACGCGGCCGGGCACGGTGCTGCGGCTCGAGGGTGTCGATGCGCCGACCATAGAAGAACTGATCGACGAGCGGGTCGCGGTCATCCTGGTCAACCACGTCAACTACAAATCCGGGCAGTTGCGCGACATGGCCGCGCTGACGCGGACGGCACATGATGCCGGCGCGCTGATCGTCTGGGATCTCTGCCATACCGCCGGCGCCTTGCCGGTCGAGCTCGACCGTTCGAACGCCGATTTCGCCGTCGGCTGCACCTACAAATATCTCAATGGAGGCCCAGGTGCCCCGGCCTTCATCTACGCGGCCGAGCGCCACCATGGCGATGTCCGCCAGCCGCTCAGCGGCTGGTGGGGCCATGCGCGGCCTTTCGCCTTCGAACAGGGTTTTGCTGCCGGCACAGGCATCCGCCGGTTTCTCTGCGGCACGCAGCCTGTGCTGTCGATGCGCGCGCTCAAAGGGGCCCTCGATGTCTGGAACGACGTCGACATGGCAGAGGTGCGCAGGAAGAGCATCGCATTGACCGATCTGTTCATCCAGCTCGTCGAGGCAAAATGCGGCGCCTACGGCCTCGAACTCGAAGGCCCGCGCGACGGCAATGAGCGCGGTAGCCAGGTGTCGTTCCTCCACCCGCATGGCTATCAGGTGATGCGGGCCTTGATCGAGCGCGGCGTGATCGGCGATTTCCGCGCGCCATCCACGATTCGCTTCGGCTTTACGCCGCTTTATGTCGGCTATGTCGATGTCTGGCAGGCTGTCGAGGTGCTGGAAGACATTTTGCGCACGGACGCGTGGCAGGAGGCGCGTTTCGCCGTCAAGGCGGCGGTGACTTAAGAGCCTGTCGCTCAGAAAAGCGCAGTGGGTTCGGGATAACGATATGCAGTCGGCAAAGCTACGTCAGAGCCGGGTGCGGACCTTCCACAGCTCCGGGAACAACTCCACCTCCAGCATCTTCTTCAGGTAGGACGCGCCCGATGTGCCGCCGGTGCCGCGCTTCATGCCGATGATGCGCTCGACCGTGGTGACGTGGTTGAAGCGCCAACGGCGGAAATAATCCTCGAAGTCGACCAGCTTCTCGGCGAGTTCGTAGAACATCCAGTAGCGCTGCGGGTCGCGGTAGATGGTCTGCCAGGCGACAAGGACCTCTTCGTTCTCGGTCCGCGTTTCGCGCCAGTCCGTACGCCTTGCGTCGGCGCCGATGTCGAAGCCGTTGCGGGCGAGCAGCAGCAGCGTCTCGTCGTAGAGCGACGGTTGCGCCAGAATCGCCTCCAGTTTCTCGCTGAGGTCCGGCCGGTGCTTGTGCGGTCCGAGCATTGCGAGATTGCGGTTGCCGGCCACGAACTCGATGGCACGGTACTGCCAGGACTGGAAGCCCGAGGACTGGCCGAGCGCATCGCGAAATTCGGTGTATTCACTGGGCGTCATGGTGCGCAGCACGTCCCAGGCATTGTTGAGCTGCTCGAAGATGCGGGCGACACGCGAAAGCATCTTGAAGCTCGGTTCGAGACGGTCTGCGCGGATGGAGCGGATTGCTGCGCCGGTTTCGTGCAGCGCGAGCTTCATCCAGAGCTCCGAGGTCTGGTGCTGGATGATGAACAGCATCTCGTCATGGGCTGACGAAAGCGGCTCCTGCGCCTCGAGCACCTTTTCCAGATGCAGATAGTCGCTGTAGGACATGCGCTCCTTGAACGACATTTCCGCGCCCTCGGCGGAGGGGTCGTAGGGCTTGCTCAATTGACCTTCTCCGCGCGCAGCCGGAAGCGCTGGATCTTGCCGGTCTGCGTCTTGGGCAAAGCGGCGATGAATTTTACCGAACGCGGATATTTGTAGGGCGCGATCATGGCCTTGACGTGATCCTGCAGACGCTTGACGGTCATTGCGTCTGGCGCCACGCCTTGCACGAGCACCACATGAGCCTCGACGATCTGGCCGCGCTCGGCATCCTCGGCGCCAACCACCGCGCATTCGGCGACATCGGCATGCGCCAGCAGCGCCGCTTCGACCTCAGGGCCGGCGATGTTGTAGCCGGCACTGACGATCATGTCGTCGGAGCGCGCGGCGAAGTGGAAAAAACCGTCCTCGTCCTGCCAGAACGTGTCGCCGGTGAGGTTCCACCCGTCGCGGACATAGTCGCTCTGCCTGGCATCGGCCATGTAGCGGCAGCCGGTCGGTCCCCGCACCGCGAGCCTGCCCGCGGTGCCGCGCGGCACTTCGCACATTTCGTCGTCGACGACGCGCGCCTGATAGCCGCCAACGGCCTTGCCGGTGGAGGCAGGCTTCATGTCATCGAAGCGGTTGGAGATGAAAATATGCAGCATTTCCGTGGCGCCGATGCCGTCAAGGATCGGCTTTCCGGTTTTCTCAGTCCATTCCTCGAACACCGGCGCCGGCAAGGTTTCGCCGGCCGAAACGGCGACGCGCAGCGACGATAAATCGGCCCCTTCGTCCATGGCCTTGAGCATTGCGCGATAGGCGGTGGGCGCGGTGAAGGAGATCGTCGCTTTGTAGGTTTCGATGATGTGGACCATGTTGGGCGGCGTTGCCTGTTCCAGCAGCGTCGCCGCGGCGCCGAAACGCAGCGGGAAGATGGCGAGCCCGCCAAGGCCAAAGGTGAAGGCCAGGGGCGGCGAGCCGACGAAGATGTCGTCAGGCGTCACCTGCAGGATCTCGCGGGCGTAGGCGTCGGCGATGATCAGGAGGTCGCGGTGAAAATGCATCGTCGCCTTCGGCACGCCTGTCGTGCCTGAGGTGAAGCCGAGCAGGGCGACGTCGTCACGCCCGGTCTGCACCGCGGTAAACGTCACGGGCTTGTCGAGGGCGGCGCGATCGAGTTCGGCGTCGTGGTTGGCGGTGCCGTCGAAGCCGATGACCTGCTTGAGGAACGCGCTGTCCTTGGCGCAGGCGGTCATCTCGTCCATCAGCCTGGTGTCGCACAGCGCTGTGGTGATTTCGGCCTTGTCGACGATCTTGGCAAGTTCGCCGGCGCGCAGCATCGGCATCGTGTTGACCACGACGGCGCCGACCTTGGTGGCGGCCAGCCAGCAGGCCACCATTGCGGGGTTGTTGGCCGAGCGGATCAGCACCCGGTTGCCTGGCTTGACGCCGTAATTCTCGACCAGCGCATGCGCCAGCCTGTTCGTCCAGTCGGATAATTCCTTGTAGGTGCGGCGGCGGCCGTTGCCGATCAGCGCGGTGTGGTCGCCCAACCCTTTCTCGACCAGCCTGTCGGTCAGTTCGACGCCGGCATTGAGCCGTTCGGGATAGTCGAAGCCGTCGAGCAGGAAGTCCGGCCATTGATCCGCCGGCGGCAGGTTATCGCGCGTGAACGTGTCGATATGCGCTGATGGCCCAAGCATTTTCGGCTGCCCCTGTCTGCCTCACGCCCATCGCTGAACAAGGCACAGGATCGCACCAGTCGAAATTTGTTTCAAGCCTAAAATGTTTTGCCCCCGGAGCATTGACGTTGCCGCTGTCGATCGCCATTGCTATCGGCTGAAACGATGCCGTCCGGGGGAGGGTGCCGATGCTCGAACATCGCATTGCCGATTGGGACAATGCCTACGCCAACGGCGCCAACATCGCCGGCAGCGATCGCTGGCCAGCTGCATGGGTCGAACCGGCGCAGGCATTTCGCGATGCGCTTGCGGCAAAGGGCAGGGCTCAGCTCGACATCGCCTATGGCGACAGGCCGCGCAACCGGCTCGATCTCTTCCTTCCCGCCGGGGCACCCAAGGGGCTCGTCGTGTTCATCCATGGCGGCTACTGGCTGGAGTCCGACAAGGATAGCTGGTCGCATCTCGCCAGGGGCTCGGTTGACAGCGGCTTTGCCGTGGCGATGCCGTCCTATACGCTCTGCCCCGCCATACGCATCGCCGGCATCTCCCACGAGATCGGCGCGGCAATCGGCAAGGCGGCGGCGATGGTCGGGGGACCGCTTATGCTGACCGGGCATTCGGCCGGCGGCCATCTCGCCAGCCGCATGGCGACGACATCAACGCCCCTGGCGGCCGGCGTGGCAAGGCGCGTACGCCACGTCGTTTCGATTTCGGGCCTGCATGACCTGCGTCCGCTTATGCGCACCGGCATGAACGCGGCGCTGAAAATCGATGAAGCCGAGGCGCTGACGGAAAGCCCGGCGCTGCTGCGGCCCATGGATGGCGCTCGCGTCACGTGCTGGGCCGGAGGCGGCGAGCGGTCCGAGTTCTTGCGCCAGAACGCCTTGCTGGCCAATATCTGGACAGGGCTTGGTGCCATCACGAGCGCGGTGGTCGAGCCGGACCGACATCATTACGACATTGTCGAAGGCTTGGCCGATCCGGCGCATCCGCTGACACGAGTTTTGCTAGCGGAGTCAACAATCTGATTTGTCGCTAGAATCAGCTGGTTATACGGTGAATATTCACCTCAACATGAGAACGCTGCAAGCGTCTCCCACAGCCGCGGCGGACGCAAACGGCTCGCGCACGATCAGTCCGTTGGCGTCGGCCAGCATCCTCAGCATCGAGGAATCCTGGATGCTGAAAGGGGTTGCAACCAGCATGCCGGCCTCTTGCCTGACCACCGCCCGCACATAGTCCTGGCGCAGATCATTGGCCTGCATGGCGGCGCCCAGCCTTGCCTGACGAATATCTTGCCGGAAATCGCGGCCGCCGAGGCGTGCCAGGAGCGGTTTCAGGAACAGTTGCGAGCAGACGAGGCTCGCCACCGGATTGCCGGGCAGGCCGATGCACCTGATGTCGCCGAGGCGGCCGAACATCAGCGGCTTGCCGGGACGCATGGCGATCTTCCAGAAACCGAGCGTCATGCCTTCGCCGGTCAGCACGTCATGGATCAGATCGTGGTCGCCGACCGAGGCGCCGCCAAGCGTGACGATGACATCAGCGCCGGCCGCGACCGCTTTCCTGACCAGCGCCGCGATGGCTTCCTCGCGATCAGCGGCAATGCCGAGATCAAGCGCATGCGCGCCGACCGATTGCGCGGCGGCGGCGACGCCATAGGCGTTTGACGAAATGATCTGGTCGGGGCCGAGTTCGCTGCCGGGCGGCAGCAGCTCGTCGCCGGTGGCGATGATGGCAACCAGCGGCCGCTTTACGACGCCCACCCGGGGATGGTTGGCCGAGGCGACAAGCGACAGTGCTGCCGGATCGAGCACGCGGCCTTTTTCCAGCAGAATGTCGCCCTCGGAGAAATCGAGCCCGAAGCGGCGGATGTTGCGCCCCTCGGCCGTCGGTTCGACCACCTCGATGCTGCCGCCGCCGAGGTCACGAACGTTTTCCTGGATGACGATGGTGTCTGCGCCTTGCGGCAGCGGAGCACCGGTGAAGATGCGCACGGCCTGCGCCTTGCCGACGGCGCCGTCAAAGCCGCGCCCGGCCGCCGCCACGCCCATCACCGAAAGCCGGGACGGCACGGACGCGACATCGACAGCGCGGACCGCGTATCCGTCCATGGCAGAGGCGTTGAAGGGCGGTTGGGTGCGCAACGCCACCACCGGTTCCGCGAGAACGCGATCCACGGCCTCGAGGAGCGAAACGCTTTCGCTCGCAAGCGGCGCAGCACCCTCCAGCAGGCGTTCGAGCGCTGCTGCGACCGGAAGCAGCGCCATCAGGCGACCGCCCCATCTTCGCCAGCGGCTTTGTAGTCGCCCGACTTGCCGCCGGTCTTTTCGACCAACCGGATGCCGGTGATGATCATGGCACGGTCGACCGCCTTGGCCATGTCGTAAATGGTCAGGCAGGCAACCGAAGCCGCGGTGAGCGCTTCCATCTCGACGCCGGTCTTGCCGGTGACGCGCGCCAGCGCAATGATCTTCAGTCCGGGCAGGGCAGGATCGGGCTCAATGTCGACGGAGACCTTGGTCAAGAGCAGCGGATGGCAGAGCGGGATCAACTCATGCGTCTTCTTCGCTGCCATGATGCCGGCTATGCGCGCGGTGCCCAGCACATCGCCTTTCTTGGCATTGCCGGCCAGGATCATCTTCAGCGTCTCGGGCCGCATCGAGACGAAACCCTCGGCGACAGCGGTGCGCGTCGTTTCGTCCTTGCCGCCAACATCGACCATGTTGGCCTGGCCCTGCGGGCCGAGATGGGTGAGGGCGGCCGTCATCGTCAGACGGCCTCGGCCGCTGCCTTGCCGGTGAGCAGCGCGCGCGTTGCCGCGGTCACATCCTGCTGGCGCATCAAACTTTCGCCGACCAGGAAGGTGCCGATGTCGCTCTTCTGCAATCTGAGGCAGTCGTCATGAGAGAAGATGCCGCTTTCGCTGACCAGCAAGTAACCGCCCGGAATCATCGCCCGCAGTCGTTCCGAGGTTTCGAGACGGGTCTCGAATGTCCGCAGATTACGGTTGTTGATGCCGATTAATTGCGACGACAGCTTCAGTGCGCGCTCCGTCTCGGCCTCGTCGTGGACCTCGATCAGCGCATCCATGCCGAGTTCGAATGCCGTCGCTTCAAGCTCGCTCGCCAAATCATCATCTACGCTGGCCATGATGATCAGGATGGCGTCCGCCCCCCAGGCGCGAGCTTCATGGACCTGATAAGGATCGAACAGAAAATCCTTGCGCAGCGCGGGCAGGGTGACGGCGGCTCTTGCCTTGGTGAGAAATTCCGGCGCGCCCTGGAAAGACGGTGCGTCGGTCAGCACCGAAAGACAGGCGGCGCCGCCCTTTGCATAGGCCCGCGCGAGCGCTGGCGGATCGAAGTCGGCGCGGATCAAGCCCTTGGACGGGCTTGCCTTCTTGATCTCGGCAATCAGAGCGAAGCCGCCGGATCTGCGCTTCGCCTCAAGCGCCGTGAGAAAGCCGCGCGGCGCGTCAGTGTCTTTCGCCCGCGCCTTGATCTCGGCCAGCGGCACGCGCGCCTTGGCCGTCGCGATCTCGTCGCGCTTGTAGGCCTCGATCTTGCGCAGGATGTCCGACATCTGTCTAACCGTTCGAAATCTCGACCAGCCGGTCGAGCACCTGCAGCGCCCGGCCGCTGTCGATGGCTTGCACTGCCGTCGCCATGCCGTCGGCGAGCGTCGTCGCCTTGCCCGCCACCACCAAGCCGCCGCCGGCGTTCATCAGCACGGTGTCGCGAAAAGCGCCCACGGCGCCACCCAGCATAGCGCGCAACGCCTCGGCGTTGTAGGCAGCGTCGCCGCCGCGCAGTTCTTCCTTGGTGTGACGGGTCAGGCCAACCGCTTCGGGCGTCAAGGTGAAGGTGCGGATCTCGCCGCCGATCAGTTCGGCGACATGCGTTTCGCCCGTGGTGGTGATCTCGTCGTAGCCGTCGCCATGAACGACCCAGGCATGCTCGGTGCCCAGCGCCTTCAGCGTCTGGGCCACCGGTATGATCCATTCCGGCATGAATACGCCGACCATCTGCCGGCGCACGTCGGCCGGGTTGGAGAGCGGACCGAGCAAGTTGAAGATGGTCCTGGTGCCGAGCTCCACGCGGGTCGGGCCGACATGCTTCATCGCCGGGTGATGTGCCGGCGCGAACATGAAGCCGACACCAGCCTCGTGGATGCAGCGGCCGATGGCCTGCGGCGTGAGGTCGATCTTGACGCCGAGCGCGGTCAGGACGTCGGCCGCACCGGTCAGCGAAGACAACCCGCGATTGCCATGCTTGGCGACCGGAACCCCGCTGGCGGCGATGACGAAAGCGGATGCCGTCGAGATGTTGACGGAGTGCGAATTGTCGCCGCCGGTGCCAACGATGTCGATGGCGCCGACAGGTGCGTCGACGCGAAGCATCTTGGCGCGCATGGTGGCGACGGCGCCCGAAATCTCGTCCACCGTCTCGCCGCGCACACGCAACGCCATCAGGAAGCCGCCGATCTGGCCGGGCGTAGCATCGCCCGACATGATGATGTCGAAGGCCTCGCGCGCCTCGTCGAAGGACAGGGCGGTGCCGGTCGCGACCTTGGCGATATGGGTTTTCAGCGCGCTCATCTTGTCGAGGCTTGGGCAACGGCAGCCTGGTCGACGCGGACGCCGTACTGCGTCTGCAACTGCGCCACCAACTGGTCGAGCAGATCGTCCGACATGCCGGAGGTGAAGGACTTGCGCGCGTCCTCGGGCACCGAACTGGCATCGGCCCCGGCGGGTTCGAACACCTCGGCGACCTTGAACAGGATTTGCGCGTCGCTGGTGGGAGAGGGGATCAGGCCGGTGCCGCCTTCGCCGACGCCGAACATCACCGCTGCACCTTCCTTGCCGAAATCGGCGTCGTCGGCTTCGCGCTTCAGGCCACGCTTGGTCTGCTTTTCCAGCTTGAGCTCGCCGGCAATGACGTCGAGCGTTGCGCCGGCCTTGAGCCGCTTTTCCAGCTCCTGCGCCTTGGCGGTCAGCCGCTTGGCCGTCTCGGCCGCGGTCCAGTCGGCAACGACCTTCTGGCGAACTTCGTCCAGCGTGCGGTCGCGGGCCGGCGTGATCGAAGCCACTTCATAGAAAATGAAGCCGTTATCGGCCGTGGTCAGCGCCTCGTTTTCAGTATTCGGTTCGGCATCGAAGGCAGCCTTGATCAGGGCCGGCGATTCCGGCAGATCCTTGACGATGGAGCCATCGGGCCGCAGGCCACTGCGATCGATCGCGTCGACAGTGACGACCTTCAGCTTCAGCTTGGCGGCGGCGTCGGCCAGCGAACTGCCGGCGGCGCGACTGTCCTCGTAATTATCATGCACGTCCAGAAGGATGCGGTTTGCCTCGCCCAGCGCCAGGTCCTTGCGGATCTGGTCCGACACTTCGGCCAGCGGCTTCACGACTTCGGGCTTGATCTCGGTGACGCGCAGCAGCACGGGACCAAAGGCACCCTGCACGACAGGGCTGACCTCATTGACGTTGAGCGCAAAAGCAGCGTCGGCGACCGCCTTGTCGGCGATCTTGTCCTTGGCGAGCGTTCCGAGCAGCGTGTCGGCCGGGGTCTTGCCTTCCGCAGTGACGAGCTTGTCGAAGGTTGCGCCGGACTTCAACGAATCGAGCGCGGCCTTGGCCTCGTCCGGCGTCTTGAACACAAGCTGCTCTATGGTGCGCATCTCGGGAGTGGTGTAGCGCGCCTTGTTCTTGTTGTAGTCGTCGCTGACCTGGGCGTCGGTCACCGAGCTCGTATCCATGATGTCCTGCGGCTCGAGCCTGACATAGGAAAACTTGCGGTATTCGGGCGCGGCATAGGTCTTCTTGTTGGCCTCGAAATAGGCCTGCAGCGCGCTGTCGCTCGGCGCCTCGATGGGTTCGACCAGCGCCTTCGGCAAGGTCAGATAGTCGACCGTACGATCCTCGCCACGGTACAGGGCCACCGCCTTGAAGAAGGTGTCAGGCGCCTTGAGGCCGTCCGAAACCGCCTCGACGATCTGCTGGCGCACCGCGACCTGGGCACGATTCTTCAAATAATCCTCCGGGCGCATGCCGACCTCACGCAGCCTGTATTCGAAGGCTCTCCGGTCGAACTGTCCGCCGGGGCCCTTGAACGCCGGATCCTCGCGGGTGAGTTCCGCCAGCCGGTCCTTGGACAGGCCAAGGCCGAGCTTGCGAGCCTGTTCGTCGAGGACCGCGCCCGAAACAAGCTGCGCCAACACCTGGTTGTCGACGCCGAGCGCCTTTGCCTGTTCGTGGGTGAGGCGCTGACCGAACTGCTGCGACATGACGGCGAGCTGGCGGTCATAGGCGAGGCGGTATTCGTTGATCGACACCTTGGTGCCGCCGGCCGTGATGACGGAGTCGTGGCCGGCAAGGCCACCCATCAGCCGTCCCGATACGCCCCAGACCGCAAAACTGACCACCAGCAGCGAAAGCAGTAACTTCGCGACCCAGGTGCCCGCCGCGCTTCTCAATATACCAAGCATCGTTACTTCCGATTTATGCGCATTTTCGGATGCGCCGAGTCTGAAACAAGCGCAATAGCGCCCTTCCGGTCCACTGTCGATTGCTTTGTGGCTTGATTTTGGTAGTGAGAACGCCAGCCGAATGTCACCCGGAGAAGCAAACGATGACGCCAGGAATTCGCCCGCTCGTCGCAGGCAACTGGAAAATGAACGGTACCAGCGCCTCGCTCAACGAACTCAGGATGATCGGCAACGGTTTCATGAGCGGGCTCGACGCAGACACCGAGGCGCTGGTCTGCGTTCCCGCGACCTTACTCGCCCATGCCGCCGAGATTCTGTCGCGTACGCCGGTTCATGCCGGCGGTGAGGATTGCCACGCCAAGGAGAGCGGCGCCTATACCGGGTGCATCTCCGCGGAGATGCTGAAGGATGCGGGCGCGACCCACGTCATCGTCGGCCATTCCGAATGCCGCGAACAGCGCGGCGAGGATGATGCGACAGTTCAGGCCAAGGCCTCCGCAGCCTGGCGCGCCGGGCTTGTGGCCATTGTCTGCATCGGCGAGACGCGGCAGGAGCGCGAAGCGGGCGCGACGCTGGACGTGCTGTCACGCCAAGTTGCCGGTTCGGTGCCGGCAAGCGCTACCGCGTCCAACACGATCGTTGCCTATGAGCCGGTGTGGGCGATCGGCACCGGCCTGACCCCGACCGTCGCCGATGTAGCCGAAGCGCATGCGCATATTCGCGAAAAACTGTCGGAGAAGCTCGGCGCCGCCGCGGGCAAGATGCGCATTCTCTATGGCGGTTCGGTCAAGCCGTCCAATGCAGTGGAACTGCTTGGGGTCAGGAATGTCGACGGCGCGCTGGTTGGCGGGGCCAGCCTGAAAGCGGCCGACTTCCTGGGCATCGCGGAAGCCTATCGCAGCATCTCCTGATGACTTCGCGCGGCGCCGAAGCGGGCGCGGCGCACGGGAAATCGTTGTAAAGGACGCCTTGCTTCCCATATTCCGGCCACGGGCTTGGAAATGCCGTGAAAGCATTGTATTGAGCCGCCTCCAATTCCCCGGTCGTGTCCGCGGCCGGGCAGGGCATTGCCAGGATAAACTATGCAAACCGTACTGATCGTCATCCATCTCATGGTCGTTCTGGCCCTTGTCGGCGTTGTGCTGCTGCAGCGCTCCGAAGGCGGCGGCCTTGGCATTGGTGGCGGATCTGGCTTCATGACGGCGCGCGGCGCCGCCAATGCGCTGACCCGGGCGACGGCGATTCTGGCGGCCGCTTTCTTCGTGACGTCGCTGACCTTGTCGATCATTGCCCGCTACGGCGAGAAGCCGATCGACATTCTCGACCGCGTTCCCGCAACATCGGACGGCGCCGGCAAGGGCGTACTCAACCAATTGCCTGGCACGACCACCCCGACGCCGCCTTCAGGCAACGCGGCGCCGACGCCGCCTTCCGGCAACGGAGCCGCGACAACGCCGCCAGCCAATGCTCCGGCCGCGCCGCCCGCCGCCGGCTCGACGTCGCCGGCGACCAACGGCGCCAGCACCGCGCCCGCGGCCCCGCAGGTGCCGAACCAGTAATCCGGGTTCGTTCAAGGGCTATCTGACAGGGAGCGCCGGCATGCGAACGCCGGCATTCTGCGTCGTTACAACCGAACTGCGCTCGGTTCCGGCTCTCGCTGCCGGGCCCTCGGCCCGCTCTGATCTCTTACACTCAGCCGATCTGTTGTCGTTTGACCACAGTCGCGGCAAATGCGGCGGCATCACGAAGATTCGACGGGAAGTGCAGCGGCCTCGCGCTTGAGGCGCCCGCGCTTATTCGACTATAGATTGCGCGCGGCATTTTCGGTGTCCTTGGGGGACGCCGGGCGACGCCGTGGGCAACAAATATTGAACGATCGGATCTTCGCCATGCAGCTTCGCAGCTTCATCTTCCTGGGACTTTGCGCCGCACTCGGCATGAGCTCCCCGGCTTTCGCCGGCGTGCCAGCCAATTTGGCCGCCAATCAGTCGGTCGGCAAGACCGACGCCCTCAACGTCGCAGCCAAGAGCGATGCGGCGCAGTTGAGGCTTCTCAAGAAGAAGAAAAATCCGACACCGGACGATCTCGCCCAGATCAAAAAGATCGAGGCCAAGATCGTTGCCGACAAGGAAGCCGCCAAGGCCAAGGCGCTGGAAGCCAGGAAGATGGCGATGCGCGAAGCGGCGAAAGCGAAGGCCGAGGCGGAACGGCAGGCGTTCCTGGCCAAGAGAGGCAAGACTGCCCCGGCGACCGAAGTGGCCGCGGCCAAGCCGGCCAAGAATGTCACGAAGATCATCGAGCCGTTGACGCCGATCGAGCCGATTCCTTCGGCCGAACCGGAATCGGCCGAGGTGATGAACGTTGCGCTGACCGGCAATAATGGCGAATTGCGCAGCGAGCTGCCTGGCCAGAAGCAGCGCACCGGCGGCGGCCTGTTCGCCGGACTGTTTGGCGGCCAGATGGCATCGTCCTCGATCAACTATCTGCCTGAGACCCGTGCGCTGGATTCGGCGCTCGCCAGGAAAAACGCCAAGAAGCCGTTCAAGGTAAAGCCGGAGTTCGTGCCACAGGACGTGGAATTCACCGGTTACGAGGCCGGCACGATCGTCATCGATACCAGTGCCCGCCGGCTCTATCTGGTGGAATCATCGTCCACCGCCCGCCGCTACGCCATCGCGGTCGGCCGCGAAGGATTGCAGTTCAAGGGCACCGTGGCGGTCGGCGACAAGCAGGAGTGGCCACGCTGGATCCCGACGCTGGACATGCAGAAGCGCGAGCCCAAGCATTATGCCCAGTACAAGGACGGCATGCCCGGCGGCGGCCAGAATCCGCTCGGCGCCCGCGCCATCTACCTCTATGACGGCAAGAAGGACACGCATCTGCGCATCCACGGCACCATCGCGCCGCAGTCGATCGGAACCAGCGCTTCCAATGGCTGTTTCCGCATGATGAACGAGCACGTCATGGACCTCTACAGCCGCGTCAAGGTCGGCACCAAGGTCGTCATCATCTGACGTTTGCAGCAGCTTGCCAAAAGGGCCGGTTCAGCCGGCCCTTTTGTTTTGCCTCGCTCTCGGTCGCGTTCCAGTGGAACGGGCCAGCCCGTTCGACATGGGCCTATCCGAAAACCGGATCCCATTTTCGGATCACGGTTCGAGCGCCTTGTTGGGAAAAAGCCTTAGCGGCGGTTTTTTCTCTGGCGGAATCAATCCGGCCGCGTTAAGCGATGACTCCCATGGCGCGATATGTATTCATCACAGGCGGCGTGGTTTCCTCACTTGGAAAAGGCATTGCCGCAGCGGCCCTCGGGGCTCTCTTGCAGGCGCGGGGCTATCGCGCACGCATCAAAAAACTCGATCCCTACCTCAATGTCGATCCGGGCACGATGTCGCCGTATCAGCATGGCGAGGTGTTCGTCACCGATGACGGCGCCGAGACCGATCTCGATCTTGGCCATTACGAGCGGTTCACTGGCCGTTCCGCCAACCAGCAGGACAACATCACCACCGGCCGCATCTACAAGAACATCATCGAGCGCGAGCGGCGCGGCGACTACCTCGGCGCCACCGTGCAGGTCATCCCGCACGTCACCGACGAGATCAAGAATTTCGTCCTCGACGGCAATGACGACTATGATTTCGTGCTGTGCGAAATCGGCGGCACCGTGGGCGACATCGAGGCGATGCCTTTCCTGGAGGCGATCCGCCAGCTCGGCAACGACCTGCCGCGCAACAACGCCGTCTATGTGCATCTGACGCTGATGCCCTATATCCCGACCGCGGGCGAATTGAAGACCAAGCCGACCCAGCATTCGGTCAAGGAGCTGCGCGGCATCGGCATCGCGCCCGACATCCTGCTCGTCCGCGCCGACCGGGCCATTCCCAAGGAAGAGCGTAGAAAACTGTCGCTGTTCTGCAATGTCAGGGAAAGCGCGGTCATCCAGGCGCTCGACGTGCCGCACATCTACGACGTGCCGATGGCTTACCACAAGGAAGGGCTCGATTCGGAAGTGCTGGCCGCGTTCGGCATCGACCCCGCGCCGAAGCCGCGCATGGAGCCGTGGCAGGCCGTGTCCAACCGCATCCACAATCCGGAAGGCGAGGTGACCATCGCCATCGTCGGCAAATATACCGGCCTCAAGGACGCCTACAAATCGCTGATCGAGGCGCTGTCGCATGGCGGTCTGGCCAACCACGTCAAGGTCAAGCTCGACTGGATCGAATCGGAAATTTTCGAGAAGGAGGATCCGACGCCCTGGCTGGAAAAGGTGCATGGCATCCTTGTGCCCGGCGGTTTCGGCGAGCGCGGCTCGGAAGGCAAGATCCTGGCGGCGAAGTTCGCGCGTGAGCGCAAGGTGCCGTATTTCGGCATCTGCTTCGGCATGCAGATGGCCTGTATCGAGGCGGCGCGGTCCCTGGCCGGGGTCGATGAGGCCTCCTCGACCGAGTTCGGCCCGACCCAGGAGCCGGTCGTCGGCCTGATGACGGAGTGGCTGAAGGGCAACATGCTGGAGAAGCGCCGGGCAACCGGCGATCTCGGCGGCACGATGCGGCTCGGCGCCTATCAGGCCGAGCTCGCCAAGGGTTCCAAGATCGCCGACATTTATGGCGACACGCAGATTTCCGAGCGTCACCGCCACCGCTACGAGGTCAATATCGACTATAAGCAGCGGCTGGAGGATTGCGGCCTGGTGTTTGCCGGCATGTCGCCCGACGGCGTGCTGCCCGAAACGGTCGAATACCCCGACCATCCCTGGTTCATCGGCGTGCAATACCACCCCGAGCTGAAGAGCCGGCCGCTCGACCCGCATCCGCTGTTCGCCAGCTTCATCGAGGCGGCGGTCGAACAATCGCGCCTGGTATAGGCGCGCCAGGCGGGGTTCGGCAACCGATGCAGACCTATGTCGCCCTTCTCTACAGCATCGTCCTGGGAGAAGGGCGCCGGGTCGTGATGTCCGACCTGAGGGCGATGGCGGAAGGCCTCGGGCTGAAGAATGTCCGTACGCTCGTGGCGACGGGCAATCTTGTCTTCGAGGCGCCGGCGACGGACGTCGCCGGTCTCGAGCAGCGTCTGGAGGCCGCCTTCAAAAAAGCTTTCGGCCGCCATGTCGATATCATCGTGCGCGCTGCCGAAGATTGGCTGAGGCTCGCGGCCGGCAATCCGTTTCCGGCCGAGTCCGCCGAGACCGGTGACCAGGTGGCGGTCCGGATAATGCGCAAGCCCGTGCCCGACGATGCGGCGGCAGCGCTCGAGACCTATGCCGCCGCCGATGAGAAGGTGATGTCACGCGGCGGCGACATCTGGGTCGTCTTTTCGCGGGAACGACCGAGTTCACGGCTGCTCGCGGCCGCCAATCACAAACGCCTGGGCGTCGGCACGTCGCGCAACTGGAACACGGTGCGCCGGTTGGCCGAGATGGTAGGAGTAGGCAGTAGGCAGTAGGCAGTAGGGGGAAGCCGTCTGCTTTCCCTACCTTTCCTGCCTACTGCCCCATTTCAGGCCTTCGCCGTCTTGGCGCCGGCACCCACGGCGGCGGTGCGCAGCACGTAGTAGATGATGCCGGCAATCCCGACGCCGAAGAACCAGCCATAGACGCCCCACCAGGATGGCAGCCAGTTGGTGAAGTTCGGCAGGATCGAGGAGAAGACGGCGCCAATGCCGGCAGCGATGAAGGCATTGACATGCCAGCCGCCCTGGAAGCGGAACTCGCCGTCCTCGCGATAAAGCGCTTCGACGTCGACCTCGCCCTTCCGGATCAGGTAGTAGTCGACCATCATGACGCCGAAGATCGGCCCCATCGTCGCACCGATGATGTTGACGAAGGACGCAGCGCTGCCTTCCCAAGGCGCGAAGGGATAGAGCACGAGCGCGATCAGTGCCGCGATGTAGCCGCCCTTCTTGAAGTCGATCTGGCGCGGGAAGACGTTAGAGAAGTCGAAGGCCGGCGAGACGAAGTTGGCCACGACATTGATGCCGAGCGTCGCCACCGCGAAGGTCAAGGCGGCGAGCGCGGCCAGGAACCAGCTGCCGAATTTCGCCGATATCTGGTCGGGGTGCAGCAGCACCTCGTGATAGACGTCGTAAGCGGCAATGGTGGTGACGCCAGCGACCAGCGAGAACAGGATGAGATTGATCGGCAGGCCCCAGATATTGCCCTTGCGCAGCGATGCCTTGTCCGGTGCATAGCGGGCGAAATCGCAGAAGTTGAGATAGAGGGCCGAAAAATAGGTCACCCAGATCGCGGCGACGGCGAACAGCGACGTCCACGATCCCGGCGTACCTGGCACGCCCGCATCCTTGGTCTTTTCGAGCAGCACCTCCATCGGAATGTCACTGGTGAAGGCGAAGGTCCCGGCTTTGACACAGAGATAGACGGCCAGGATCAGCATCATCACCCACACGGCTGGCCCGGCCCAATCCTGGAAGCGGCGCACCGTCTCCATGCCGTTCTGGATAATCAGCAGCTGCAGCGCCCAGATGACCACGAAGCAGATCACTTCCAGCCCGGAGTGGCCGAGGAAATGGGTGTTGGCGTTGAAATCGGCGAACCATTGCGAGCGGATCAGCAGCGCGACAATGGCGCCGGAAGCGGCCGCCGTCTGTGCGCCGTACCAGAAGCAGGCGACGATGGCGCGCACCAGCGCCGGTATGTTGGCGCCCCATATGCCGAACGAGGCGCGGGCGAGCACTGGGTAAGGCACGCCGGTCTTCACGCCGGCATAGCCCACCATGTTCATCAGCGCGTAGATGACGAGCGAGCCGATGCCGATGGCGATGATGAAGTTGACGAAACCGCCGCAGAACAGGAAAAGGCTGGCGGCGAGATAGTAACCCCAGAGGCTGTGCACGTCCGACGTCCAGACGTTGAAGATCGAGAATGGTCCCCAGTTTCGTATCTTGGCCGGTGCGAGATCTTCGTTATATAGATCCGGCGATGCGCCTTGTATCGTCATTGCAATTGTCCCCTTCTTGCAGCACGCGCCCTCACGCGTTGACCGTCAAGGTTACGCCTGACGCGAGGGAAGGGGCAATCGGCTGATTTGCCGGCTTTGGCCTTAAAGATATTCAATGGGGATCGCCATTGTCGCGCGGCATGATGCTTGCCCTCTGATCGGCGAGTCGGGTTCGTGGCGCTTTCAAGCGCCGGCGCGACGACATCGGAGCCGCGGCGGGCAAACCTACCTTTTTTTTGCCAAGCGTCCGTTTTTTATGGAACCAAGTGGATGATTGCGCGTTTGATGGGGTTCGGTCGAACACGTCGCGACCGAGCGGGAGGATATGATGGACTATTTGCATTTTTTTTCGCCCGTGCGGATTTCACGCGGGCAGGGACACCCTATCGAGGAAATCGACAGTGTTGCCGAGGCCATGATGTTTTTGCGTAAATGGCCGACCGGGCGACGTGGCCCTGTCTATCAATGCGCGCTGAACTGCTGCGCGGCCGCCCTGTCGGGGCAGATGTCGGCTGAAGAAGCCAGGAAGGCGTTCACCGGCTTCGCCCGGATCACGCGGCTTCTGGATGACGACATGGCCTTGTCGGTGGGCAGCGAGCCAGCTGGGCGCGTGTACGCGCTGCGGCGGTAACGTTCTGAACCGGCTGTAGTCGAAAATCGGCGCCGACCCCCGGCGCCGATCGACTGTTTGTCCGTTTGCCATGGCGTCGGCGAACGCCTAATGCGGCGCGGCCCAGGATGGCCACCATCTGCTTGTGGTCGGCAACTTCGGAAAGCAGCCAATCCTGGAAAGGCGGTCCCCCGTCTTGTTCGCCGCAGTTGAAAGACTATCGACCAGGTCGCAAAACGGCGTGCCGCTCTCCTGCGGTGTAGCAAGGGGGTGCAAGCTTCCGATTTCTTGGAGCGATTTCGCCCAGCACTCGAAAAAACGAGAAGACAGCACTTCAGGCCATAGGATTTGGCAGGCGCAGAAGGACCGCCTTCAGACTTACTGCTCGAGCGAGGGGCTTGCCTACTTCGCATATGTCGCCGATATGAGGATTGGTGGCCATACCGCCCGCATCAACCAACCAATTGACGCAAAAAATGTCGAGATACCAAGAGCATAAGGTGGCAATCGCCCCGATGATGGATTGGACGGACCGCCATTGCCGGTTCTTCCATCGCCAGCTGACTCGCCGTGCGTTGCTCTACACCGAGATGGTGGTGGCGGACGCGGCCATCCAGGGCGCGCGCGAGCGCCTGCTTGGTTTTGATGAGGCGGAACATCCGGTCGCGCTGCAGCTCGGCGGCTCCGATCCGGGGAAGCTGGCCGAGGCGGCGCGCATTGGCGAGGCTTTCGGCTATGACGAGATCAACCTCAATGTCGGCTGCCCGTCGGACCGCGTCCAGTCCGGTACGTTCGGCGCCTGCCTGATGAAGGTGCCTGACCTCGTCGCCGACTGTGTCGCGGCGATGAAGGCGGCCGTGACCATTCCCGTAACCGTCAAATGCCGCATCGGCGTCGACGAGCAGGATCCCGAGCCGGCGCTGGATGCGCTTGCAGACGGCGTTTTCGCGGCCGGCGCCGACGCCCTTTGGGTGCATGCGCGCAAGGCATGGCTGGAGGGGCTGAGCCCCAAGGAAAACCGCGACATCCCGCCGCTCGACTACGGTCGCGTCTATCGGCTGAAGACGAGAAAATCGAGCGAATTCATCGGCATCAATGGCGGTATTCAATCGCTTGAAGAGGCGCGGACGCATCTCCAGCACCTCGACGGCGCCATGCTCGGCCGCGCCGCCTACCATACTCCAGGCATTCTGACCGGCGTCGATTCCATGTTTTATGGAGAGCGGACCGTTCCCTTCGATTTCGCCGCGCTGATCGACGTCATGGCCGGCTACGCCGCACGCCATGTCGAACAGGGCGGGCGGCTCGGTCATGTCACCCGCCACATGGTCGGGCTATTCCATGGATTGCCTGGTGCCCGCCGCTACCGCCAGATCCTCTCCACGGATGCAACGCGCCCCGGCGCTGGGCCGCAGGTGCTGAAGACGGCGTTCGCTGCGGTCGACCTCAGCGGGGCGGTCGACAAGGCCGCCTGAACCGCTTTTGCCGAACGTCAATCCCGGAGGGTCATCCGGTCGCCGCGCACGTCGAAGCCGGACAGCGAACTGATGAAGTTCATGCCGAGCAGGCTCTGGCCAAGCATACCGGGTGCCGCGACCATCACCGGCATATTCTTTCGCACGATGCCGCCGATGGCCAGTTCGTTGGTTTTCACAGCCGCGGCGCGCGCCGTGCCGTTGGCGGTCGAGACCGGTATGGTGAAATCGAGAGCGGCGGGATTGATCCCGGCTGCCTGGGCGTCCTGCGACGTCAACACGGTGCTGGTCGCTCCTGTGTCGACCACCGTGCGCACTGGCGCGCCGTTGATCAGGATGCGCGCCTCGAAATGGCCATTGTCGGCCTTGTCGAGCGTCACGGTGGCATGGCCGTCCTCAATGCCCAGCGCCAGCGAGCTGCCGGGAACGAGCCCAGCTGTTACCCGGCTGGCGAAGTCCTGCAATTCGTAGCGATATTGGTAGCCGGCGATCAGCGCGAGCGCGATCGCCGCCCATGCGCCGAGATTGCGCGCCATGGCGCTGAGCGGGCGGCCCGACCTTAGCAGGCCGGCGCCGATGAGCGCGCCGAAAGCGCCCAGCCAGATCAACCGGCCGAAATCATCGTTCTCGACGCCGAGCGTATTGCCGGCGGAATCGTTGAACATCAGCAGCACCGCGCCGACGCCGATGACGAGCATCAGGATCCAGAACAGGCGGTTCATGTCGGCAATCCGTTCACGAGAGCGCGTCGCGTTCCCGTGCCATACGGGTGCGGCGGGTTTCGCGGCGCGGCCGGCGCTCGACCGTCTCCAGCCTTGCAGGCAGTTGGGCCATGACGTCACGGCGCGCCTGCGCCGTCATGTCGATCCAAGCGCCGATCTCGTCCCGGGTGCGGCCGCACCCGAAACAGAAACCGGTCTTCATATCGATCGAACAGACCAGAATGCATGGGGATTCGATGGCCGTCATGAATGTTTCCTTGGCTGACTTCCACATGGTGCAACGGCATGGCCTTTGCAAGCCCTCGGGAATGCGTCGCCCACGGCCGCTTTTACATCAGGCGCGGGAGGTTGTGCCGGCGCACGAGGGCGGCTATGCCGCTGCCATCTGCAAGGACGATTTCCACGACATGACCAGAGCACAGCCCTTCGACGATTTCCGTAACCTGCTGGCCAACCTGCCGGCGGCCGACACGACAGCCGAGGCCCGTGTGCGAACGCTGTTCGCCAAGGCGGACAAGCCAAGGAACTCGCTTGGTCGCATCGAGGATATCGCTGCCTGGCTGGCAGCATGGAGCGGCCGTGCGCCGCCGGCAGTGACGCGGCCTCTGGTCGCGGTCTTTGCCGGCAACCATGGTGTTGTCAGGCACGGCGTCTCGCCGAGAGCCGTGGCGGCGACCGCCAACGCCGTCGAACTGTGTGCGGCCGGCGGTGCAGCGATCAACCAGGTCTGCGTCGCCAACGACCTCGGGCTGAAGGTTTTCGATCTCGCCTTGCATATTCGGACAGCCGACATCACGCAGGATGCCGCACTCGACGAGCGGGGTTGCGCCGCGACCATGGCCTTCGGCATGGAGGCGATCGCCGGCGGCGCCGACCTGCTTTGCCTCGGCGATCTGGGCGTCGGCAATTCCACCGTCGCCGCGGCCCTGTTCGCGGCCGTGTTGGGCGGCAAGGGCGCCGATTGGGTCGGCCCGGGCTCCGGCGCCGATGCGGCGATGCAGGCGCGCAAGGCGGAGGTGGTCGATGCGGCACTGGCTTTCCACGCCGGCCATCTCGATGAGCCGTTGGAGGTGCTGCGCCGGCTCGGCGGCCGCGAGTTCGCGGCGATAGCCGGCGCCATCCTTGCGGCACGGATGCAGAGAATCCCTGTGCTGCTCGACGGAGTTGCGGCAACGGCCGCGGCGGCAGTGCTGCATGCCGCAAATCCTGCGGCACTGGATCATTGCCTGCTCGCCGGCCTGTCGCCGGAACCCGCGCATGCGCAGGCCGCCGAGCGCCTTGGCCTTCGCCCCTTGCTTGACCTCGGCGTCGGCCACGGCGAGGGAGTAGGCGCGGCACTTGCCGCCGGCCTAATCAAGGCAGCGGCACTGACCAGTTCGGGCATGGCCGCGGCCGTTCGCGGCTAGGCCGAGCATTCGTCGCTCATTCCACGCATGAGGCGCGTCAACGCCGACGCGCCGCGACCGCCGCGGTCGGCAGGGCCGGGAGTTCCTCCATTACCCGGCTCAGCGGGAAGATGGCAATCGCCTCTGTGCCTTCGCGCAGCTTGGAATGAAGTTGGAATTCGCCGCCATGCATGGCGAGCAGGCCCTGCACGATCGGCAGACCAAGTCCGGTGCCCTGTTCGGCGCTCTTGATGGCGATCGAACCCTGGCCGAAGGCCGAAAGCACTACCGGGATCTCGTCTTCCGGTATGCCGGGGCCGTTGTCCCTGACCGAGATGTATTGTCCGCCGCCGGCCGTCCAGCCGACGCGCACGCGGATTTCGCCGCCGGTAGCGGTGAACTTGATCGCGTTGGACAAGAGGTTGAGGGTGATCTGGCGCACCGCGCGCTCGTCGCCGAACAGGCGCGGCAAGGCATGTTCGAAATCCTGAATGACGCGGATATCCTTGTTGCGCGCCTTCAACTCCATCATGTGGCAGCAATCCTCGACAATGCCGAGCAGCATCACCGGCTCTTCATTGAGCTGGTACCGGCCGGCCTCGATGCGCGACAGGTCGAGGATCTCGTTGATGAGGTCGAGAAGATGCTGGCCGGATTCGTGCACGTCATGGGCATAGTCGCGATAAGTGGGATTGCTCATCGGCCCCAGCACTTCGTTCGACATCACTTCGGAAAAACCGAGAATTGCGTTGAGCGGCGTGCGCAATTCATGGCTCATCGAGGCAAGAAAGCGCGATTTGGCCAGATTGGCATCTTCCGCGCGCCGCCGCGCCTCGTCCGACATCGATTTCGCGGTCTCGACTTCGGCGATCAGTGCGTCCTTTTCGGAGCGGAACGACAAAAGCATCAGGGAGGAGCGGTTGAGGTTCCGCGCGATATAGGCAAAGAAAGGCAGCGAAAGAATGAGCAGTACGGCCATGATCGCCCCGACCGGCATCCACAGCCTTATTTCGGCGTAGGCGTAAAGCGTCACCGGAACAGCGAAAGTCGCCAGCAACGCCCCGCGCAGGGATGAGGCCATGATAGCGGTTCCGGCCATGGCAAGCAGCAGCACCACGGCCTTGACCACCTGAAACTGGTCGACCGCGCAGGCACCGCAGCCGAGCCAGACGAACCAGCCCCAGCCGAGGCCGCACAAGAAATGTGCGAACAGGAATTCTCTCTGGGTTTGCAACGGGTTGAGATCGGACGCTTCCATGCGTTCGACGCGGCGCGCCATGAAAGCCAACGTCGTGTAGCAGGTCAGGGTGAACAGCGCCCAGAGAATGATCTCATTGCCGATGCCGGCCAGCCGGCCAAGCGCGGCGATCGCCAGGACAAGCAGCGGAATGGCAATGGCCCCGCTGGTCATCGCGCGCGCATGGAGTCTCAATAGTTCGCGATCGAAATCCGGATTGCCGGCCTGTTGCGAAAGACGGTCGCGCGTCTTGCGCACCGCGCGCGCGACATCGCTGTTGCGATGGCGTTTCCTGCGGTCCACAATGAATTTGTCCGCTGTGTTCGAGCGTTGCAAAGGCATGAAGACTTCAATTTATGCGGGCGGCATTTCAAGGTGTTAAGCTACGTTCGAATGATTAACCAACCGTTTGCCATATGAGCCGTTCCTGGTCGCAAGGACCGCGCCGGCGGTATGCTGCGCCGCGCCCGCGAAGCCCATGGCGCAAATTGCTGGACTATGGGCTGACGGTCATCGTTCTGGGGCTGCTGATCGTGCTTGCGGCGCGCCTCGATCGCGTGGAGACGCGAAAGACACAGGGCGTCGCCATCATCAATGATGGCGACTCGATCACGCTCGGGGCCGAACGCATCCGCATGCGCGGCATCGACGCGCCGGAATACACCCAGACCTGCCGCAAGAACGGCGCCGATTATTCCTGTGGCACGCTTGCGCGCCAATCTCTGGTGCGCCTGATCGCCGGCAGGCCCGTCATCTGCAGCGGCTGGCAGCGCGACCGGTACGGCCGGCTGCTCGGCGATTGCAAGGCCGGGGACACCGATCTCAACCGCGCACAGGTCGAGGCAGGCTGGGCGGTCGCTTTCGGCGATTACGAGAGCGAGGAAGCGATCGCGCGCGCGGCAAGGGCCGGCATCTGGGCAGGTACATTCGACCAGCCGCAAGATTGGCGCGACAGCCACCATCGCGAGTCCGTCGAGAGAAAACATGGCACGCTCGCCTCCATCGACGATGCCGTGCGAGAGATCTTCCGCTTCTGGTAAGCCGGCGGAAGTTGAACCCTGCCATCACCGGCAAGAACTGGAGGATCGAATGAAGCTCTTCGACGGCGGCCGGGCGCCCAACCCAAGACGGGTTCGCATTTTTCTGGCCGAGAAGGGAATCGCGGTTCCGCTGGTGTCCGTCGACATGGGCGCGCTGGAACACAGGCAACAGGCGGTCAGCTCGCGCAATCCACTGCGGCGACTGCCGGTGCTGGAGCTTGACGACGGCACCGTCATCACCGAGTCCGTCGCCATCTGCCGCTATTTCGAGGAACTCAATCCCGAGCCCGCACTGTTCGGTCGCGGGGCGCTCGGCAAGGCGCAGGTCGAGATGTGGCAAAGGCGGATGGAATTCAACCTGCTGACCTGCGTCGCGCAAGCTTTCCGCCACACCCATCCGGCCATGAAGGAATGGGAGATCCCGCAGATTCCCGAGTGGGGCGAGGCCAACAAGCCGAAGGCAATCGAATTCCTGCGACTTCTCGACGACGAGCTGGGAACCCGCGAATTCGCCGCCGGCGACGCCTATTCGATCGCCGATATCACCGGGATGATCGCCATCGATTTTATGAAACCGGCGCGCATCAAGGTGCCGGACGAGTGCAGCAATGTGTTGCGCTGGTATCGGATGGTTTCGAGCCGGCCGAGTGCTGCGGCCTGAGGATGACTGCGGAACTCGAAAGCTTCGCCGCGACGGTTCGCTCCTGCCGCATCTGCGTCGACAATCCGATCGGCCGGCCACTGCCGCACGAACCGCGCCCGGTGCTGCGACCCTCGTCGAATGCCCGCATCCTGATTGCCAGCCAGGCGCCGGGAACCAAGGTGCATCTGTCGGGCATGCCGTTCACCGATGCTTCGGGCGACCGGCTGCGAGACTGGCTCGGCGTCACCAGCGAGGAGTTCTACGACACCGAGAAGTTCGCTATCGTGCCGATGGGCTTCTGTTTCCCCGGCCAGGACGCCAAGGGCAGCGACTTGCCGCCAAGGCGTGAATGCGCGCCGGCCTGGCGCGCGCCGTTGATGGGGCTCATGCCGCAGATCGACTTGGTGCTGACGATCGGCATCTACGCGCAGTCCTGGCACATGGGTGCCGCGCGGCGCCCGTCCCTGACGGAAACGGTGAGGGACTGGCGCTCCATCTGGGAGAAATCCGCTGGCCAGAAGGTGCTGCCGCTGCCGCATCCGTCCTGGCGCAACACCGGCTGGCTGAAGCGGAATCCCTGGTTTGAAATGGATTTGCTGCCTTTCCTCAGGTCGGAAATCCGCTATCGCCTCGGTTAGACATTCAGCAAGAAACCACCGGCTTTTCCGCCAATCAGCAGAATTTTTTTCTTGTGAAAGGCTATAATAACGCCGATTATGGCCAATCCATTCCTTCAGGAGCTTTCAATGGACCGCCTTGACCGAAAAATTCTCCGCCTCCTGCAGGAGGACGCGACGCTCGCGGTCGCAGATGTCGCCAAGAAAGTGGGACTGTCGACGACCCCTTGCTGGCGGCGCATCCAGAAGCTCGAGGAAGAGGGCGTCATCAAGCGGCGTGTCGCCATTCTCGATCATGAAAAGGTCAATGTGCGGGTCACCGTCTTCGTCTCGATCCGCACCAATTCGCACAGCCATGAATGGCTGCGGCGCTTTTCCGAAGTCATCCAGGAATTCCCCGAGGTGGTCGAGTTCTACCGCATGAGCGGCGATGTCGACTATCTCCTGCGTGTCGTGGTGCCCGACATTGCAGCCTATGATGCCTTCTATAAGCGGCTGATCGCCAAGATCGAGATTCGCGACGTCTCGTCCTCCTTCGCCATGGAGCAGATCAAGTACACGACCGAAATCCCGCTCGATTACATGGTGCTGGACAAGGAATCGGGCGCGAACGCGGCCTGAGCGCGCGTGGCCTTGGTGCATGCAAGGTCACGCAAGCTCGCCTTGCTTAGTTCTTCTTTTTGTTGAGGAAAGTCCAAGGCGAGTTGACCGGTAGGGTTATTGTGTCCGGCACGGTGTCGACGCCGGTCACGTCTGCCTTGCGCACGGTATAGCCCGACTGGATGACCGAGACGCCGTCCAGGATGAAAAGCTGGCTCTTCTCCATGCCCGGTTTCAGCGCGCCGGTTACGGAAACCGGCTGGTAGGCCCGCGATATTTTGTAGGGCTGAGCCGGGGTGACCAGGACGATCTGGTTGGGCGGCGGCGTCGGCATGTGGCTGCAGGCGCCGGTCCACGGCACCAGTAGGAATTGATAGACAAGATCGCCTTCGCGATCGACCGGCAACGCATAGCCGGCTATTTGTATGGTCTTGTCCTGCAGGCCGAGGGATAACGTCTCGCCGCGATCGGGCAATTTTGCCGCGATCATCGGCAGGCCAGCTTCTTCGGCAACCGCCTGGGTCGCCGGGCGCAAATCCTTCCAGAATATGTGTGTGGTCTCGGCCGAAGCGAGGGCGGCTGTAAAAGCCGACATCGCGCCCGCGAACGCTGCCATGGCTATCAGACGTTTGGTCATGGGACGTTTTCCTTTGCGTTCGAGTAAAGACACCGCCACCGGCGACGTCAACGCTCGAGCCGCATTACATGCCGGCGAGAACCGGTCATGCCGGCGTCGTGAAAGCCGCGCGCCGCAAACATGTCGCGAAACCCCATGAAACGGTAGCTCGGCGATGCCTCGCCCACCGGATAGGCCTCAATGATATGCGCCCCCTTGGCGAACGCGTGGTCAATGGCCGCATCGAGCAATGCGGAAGCAAAACCGCGGCCGCGCAAAGCCCTTGGCACATAAAAGCAGACGATCGACCATACCCCTGTCTCGCTGTCGTCCTGCCGCTTTGAAAGCCTTCGGTAGGTTTCGCGCGGCGCGACCGAACACCAGGCAACGGTCTTGCCGTCGATCTGGGCGAGGATGCCGACCGGCCTGCCGGCATCGATAAGTGCCATCATCTGGCGCTTTTTCTCATCATTCGGGATGTGCTCGCGGACGGACTGCCGCCACGCCATGCACCAGCAATATTTTGGCGCACCCGGCTGCTCGAACAATATCTCGAAGTCGCCGCGTGTTGCCGGCGTCACCTCCGTGAACCGGATATCGGCAAGATCAGCTTTTTCTGGAGGTGAGCCGTTCCAGCCTTTTGGCATCCGTTAACTCCTTCACGGCGTCCCGGCCGATCCAGCGCGCCGTCTTGTCGGATGATCCGGCCAACTTTTGCGCGAGCGCAAGGGCAGGGGCATGCAGCGCCGCCGAGCGTTTGCCAATCTGCCGCAGCGCCCAGCTGACCGCCTTCCTGACGAAATTGCGCGGATCGCCGGCATGCGCCTCGATCAACGGCAGATAGGCGAGAAACGTCGCGTCCGGCTCCTGCTTCAGATGCACTGCGCTCCACGCCACCATGGCAAAGCCGGCGCGGCGCACGAACTCGCGTTCGTCGGCAGCAAACTCCTCGATCAACTCACGCCGGAACGGCGTTTCAGCAAAGAGATCCGAAACGCTGTCTACGATCTCCCAGGAATCGAAATCGCCGGCCCAGCGGCGGCACTGCTCGGCCGTGATCCTTTTCGGCTCCCCGGTGAACGCCGCCACCAGCCGCGCCTCGCGAACACCGCTGTCCCACAGGGCAAGCGCCCGCTCGTGATTGCGCTTCAGCTTGCGCGCCAGCGGCCGCAAATCCGAATTGCCTACACCAAGCGCCGTCGCGGTGTTGATGCCGAACCGGGCCATGCCGGCGCGGTTTTCCTGCGTGCCTATCGAGCGCAGGTGAGCGACGATGTCGTCCGCGCTCCAGCTCGGGCAGGGCAGGGACATTTGCGTTCTACTTTTCCAGCCTCGCCAGCAGTGAGGATGTGTCCCAGCGCCTGCCGCCCATCGCCTGGACGTCCTTATAGAACTGGTCGACGAGCGCCGTCACGGGCAGTCTGGCCCCGTTGCGGTCGGCTTCATCAAGGCAGATGCCGAGATCCTTGCGCATCCAGTCGACCGCGAAGCCGAAGTCGTATTTGCCTGCATTCATCGTCTTGTGCCGGTTCTCCATCTGCCACGAGCCCGCTGCGCCCTTGGAGATCACATCGATGACCTTCTCGATGTCGAGCCCGGCTTTCCTGCCGAAATGGATGCCTTCGGACAGTCCCTGCACCAGCCCGGCGATGCAGATTTGGTTGATCATCTTGGTGAGCTGGCCGGCGCCTGCCGGTCCCATAAGCCCGACCATCCGGGCATAGGCGTCGATGACGGGCCTGGCTTTGTCGAAGGCTGCCTGGTCGCCGCCGACCATGACGGTCAGAATGCCGTTTTCGGCGCCGGCCTGGCCGCCGGAGACCGGCGCGTCCAGGAACGAGAAGCCGCGCTCCTGTGCGGTCTCGGCCAATTCGCGCGCGACCTCGGCCGATGCCGTGGTGTTGTCGATGTAGACGGCGCCCTTTTTCATGGCCTGAAAGGCACCGTCCTTTGCCGTCGTCACCGAACGCAGATCGTCGTCATTGCCCACGCACGAGAAAACAAAGTCCTTGCCTTCGGCAGCCTGCGCCGGCGTCAGGGCGAGAGCGCCGCCGTGCTGGGCGACCCATTGCTCCGCCTTTGCCCCGGTGCGGTTGTAGACGGTGACGTCATGGCCGCCCTTGTTCTTCAGATGCGCGGCCATGGGGTAGCCCATGACGCCAAGACCGAGAAATGCCACCGATGCCATGGCTTGTTCCTTCCGACGGGAGCAAAGATTGCAGTTGCGGAAGGTCTAGGCCATGCGGCGGATTCGTCAAGGCGCGCGCCGCGCCATCGACTGGCACAGATCAGGTAGGCTTACCGTTTCAGGTGAATGGTGATCCGGCGCTCGATCCATTCGACCCCGTGGCGCAGGATCTCGACCATCACCAGATAAACGATCGCCACCCAGACATAGGCCTGGAAGTCGAAGGACTTGGCGTAGGCGAGTTTCGCATTGCCCATCAGGTCGTAGACGGTGATGATGGCGACGATCGCGGAGGCCTTGATCATCAGAACGAGTTCATTGCCGTAGGGTCGCAAGGCCACGATGATCGCCTGGGGCAGAATGACCTTGCGCAGCGTCTGTAACTTGTGCAGGCCGAGCGAAGCGGCGCCTTCCCACTGGCCCCTTGGAACGCTCTCAATGGCGCCGCGCAGGATTTCGGCCTGATAGGCGGCCGTGTTAAGCGCAAAGGCGAACACGCCGCAGTTGAAGGCATCGCGGAAGAACCACCATAGCCCGACCGACTCGAGCTGCACGCGGAAAGAACCGACCCCGTAATAGACCAGATAGACCTGGACGAGCAGCGGTGTGCCGCGGAAGAAATAGACGTAGCAATAGGCAGGCCACGACAGCAACCGGTTGTTCGACATGCGGCCATAGGTGACGGGCAGCGACAGGATGGCGCCGGCCACCATCGACACCGCCACCAGCGACAGGGTGGTTCCAAGTCCCTGCAGATAGGCCGGCGCATATCGTGCGAAGAACTCGCCGTTCCACGCGGAGACCAGATAGGCCAGTATACCGAAGCCGAAGAGGATCCAGAGGCCGACGAGTGCGTATCCCACGATACGGGCACGCGGCCAGCCGCGCGCCGGCGGCGGCGGCCGATCGACGGCAATGGTGTCGGTGACGCTCATCGCGCTTCCCTCTGTCCGAGCGACCGCAAGATGAAGCCGGTGGCGATCGAAGACAGGATTGCCAGGATGAGAAAGACCAGCGCCGCGACGCTGTAGAACAGGAACGAATGTTTGGTGACGCGCGCCGCGACGCCCGCATTGCGCAAGGTCTCGGCGAGGTTGACGACCGAGACCAGGGCTGTGTCCTTGAGCAGGCTGAGCCAGCAATTCTCGAGACCGGGGAAGGCGATGCGCAGCAATTGAGGCAGGATCACCTTGCGCATGGTCAGCCACTTCGACAGACCGATCGCATAGCCGCCCTCATACTGGCCCTTCGGAATGGCGCGAAAGGCCGAAAGGAATACCTCGCTGGCATAGGAAGAGAAGATCAGCGAGAGCACGATCATGCCGGCGATGAAGCTGTCGACATCGATCGTCGCCTCGGGCCTGAAGAAGCGGATGATGTATTGCAGCAGGATGGGCATGCCGAAGAAGAACAGGAAGAGCGTCACCAGCTCCGGAAGGCCGCGAAACATGGTGGTGTAAATGTTCGCGGCCAGCCGCAGCGAAGGCTCTTCGGATTGCTTTGCCCAGGCAATGAAAAAGCCGATCGTCAGGCCGATCGGAAGCGTGGCGAGCGCCAGCGCGATGGTGACCACCGCGCCATAGGCGATATCGTCAAGCCAGCCATTGGGTCCCCAACTGAGAAGTGTCCATATGCTTTGGGCTGGCATCGAGTGGTGTTATCTCCAGAGCTCCCAGATCGGGTAAGGCGGCAGGGAGACCCTGCCGCCCTTGGAGGTGATTATCAGGACTCGGCGCCGTAGACGTCGAACTTGAAGTACTTGTCGTTGATTTCCTTGTATTTTCCGTTGGCCCTGATGGCGTCGATGGCGGAATTCAGCTTGTTGACCAGATCGGTCTCGCCCTTGCGCACCGCAATGCCCGCGCCAGGTCCGAAAATCTCGACCGGCTGCGGCGAGGGCTGGCCGAGGATCTTGCAGCAGGCACCGTCAGGCGAATCCAGCCACTGCTGCAGCACCACGATATCATCCTCGATGGCGTCGAGGCGGCCGTTGGCCAGATCCGCCTGTTCCTCGGGGCTGCTCGGATAACCCTTGATCGTGCTGTCGGTGTAGGTCTTCGAGGCATAGTTGAAATGGGTCGTCGTGGTGGCCACGCCGATACTCTTGCCGGCGAGGTCCTCCTTGGTCACGCCCTTCAGCGTCGAATCCTTCGGCACGGCGAGCGCCGAGGGCGTGTTGTAGTATTTGTGAGTGAAGTCGACCTTCTCGGCACGCTCCGGCGTGATCGACATTGATGCCACGATGGCGTCGAACTTGCCCGCCTGCAGCGCCGGGATGATGCCGTCCCAATCCTGGGCAACGAAGGTGCACTTGACCTTCATCTCATCGCAGAGCGCCTGGGCGATGTCGATGTCGAAACCGACGAGCTTGCCATCGGAAGTCAGGTTGTTGAAGGGCGGGTAGGCGCCCTCGGTGCCGATCCTCAGGGTCTTTTCCTGGGCCTGGGCTACGCCGAGCGTCAGCAGCGCGGCCGAAGCGGCGAGCGCGATACGCAGTGCAATACGCATAATGATCCTCTCTTTATGGTCCCGGCCGTCGTTCCGAAACGGCTCTGTGGGGGCGGTGCTTTTGACCGCCCGCTGGCCCGATACTCCCACTCTTTCCAAGAAAAAAGCAACTGCAAAACCACGAAAATCGGCAATGTCCTTCTGCCGTTACGTTACTTCTCAAGCAACGAGGCCGGTCGCGCGCTCGACGAAGTCGGCTATCGATTTCACGTCGTCGAGATCGAACACCGGCAGGCTTTTGTCCTCGATGGCGAAGTCGGCCGCAATGGCAACGATCCCGGGGTCACCCGCCGAAAGCGGCGTCCGGTCCTTCGCCTCCAGGCGCCGGGTTTCGATCTTGCGGTGGGCTTCGCGCTTGTAGCCTTCGACCAGCACGATGTCGGACGGCGCAAGCCGCGACAGGATCGCTTCCAGCGCCGGCTCATCCTCGCCGCGCAATTCGTGCATCAGCGCCCAGCGATTGGCGGAGACGATGGCGACTTCCATGGCTCCTGCCTGCCGGTGGCGAAAGCTGTCCGCGCCCGGCTTGTCGATGTCGAAATCATGATGGGCGTGCTTTACGGTCGAAACCGTCCAGCCGCGCCCAACGAGTTCCGCGACCAGTTTCTCAGTCAGGGTCGTCTTGCCGGAGTTCTTCCAGCCGGTGATGCCGAAGAGGCGCTTGTTCATCTCAGATGCTCTGCAGCAACCGCGCCGCCTTGGCAAGATCGTCGGGCATGTTGATGTTGATCGGCCGCCGTGGCCAGCCGCTTTCGAGCCGCAGCAAGGTCTTGTCGCCGCCGCCCCTGCGTCTGGATTGAACGCCGGCCAGCATCAATCCCGCAATATCTCTCACCATCATCGAGCCCGTGCGCCTTCGCGAAAATTCCCCGCGAGCCTCTTATATGCCGTCCGGGGCCATGGCAGGACCAGTGCTTTCCGCGACGATCCTGCGCCGGCCGACGACGCGCTCACGATAAAGCGCGTAAAGGCCGGAGCCCACGATTGTGCTGGCGCCGATGATCATTGTCATGTCGGGGACATCGCCGAAGACCAGCAGGCCGAGCACAATGGACCAGAGCAGCGCCGTATAGCGGAACGGCGCTATGAAGGAAATCTCGCCCGAGCGCATCGCCATGATGATGAATTGATAGCCGATGAGCACCAGCACCGCTGCGAGCGCCAGCAGCGCAGTGGCTTTTCCCGTCATCGGTGTCCAGCCGCCCATCGGCGACAGCAGCAGCGCGCCGACCATGGTCATGGCCAATGCCGTTGCGGTGGAGACGAGCAGCGTGGGGATAGCCTGCGGAATCCGCTTGGTGGCGAGGTCGCGCACTGCGCAGCAGGCGACGCTGGCCAGCGCCACGAGCGAAAACATGCTGAACCCCTCGAAGCCCGGGCGCACCACGACCAGCACGCCGGCAAATCCAACGGCGATCGCCAGCCAGCGGCGCCAGCCGACCGCCTCGCCCAAGACAAGGGCCGCGCCCATTGTCACGGCCAGCGGCAGTGCCTGCAGGACGGCCGAGACGCTGGCGATCGGCAAATGGGCAAGCGCGACCAGGAAGGTCACCGTCGCGCCGGCCTCGGCAAGGACGCGCAGTGCCACCAGCGGCTGCAGCATCGAGCGCGGACGGACCAGCGCGCCGCGCTGCCAGGCAAGCAGGCCGACGAAGAGCGAGGCAAATGCGCCTCTGATCAGCATGACCTGCGCCATGTTCATCGACTGCGACGAATATTTGGTGATGGCGTCATTGAGGGTGAAGCCGGCCATCGCCACCACCATGAACAACGCACCGCGAAGATTGGGAGAAAGGGGCAAGATCTCTACCGGTTCTGCTTTGAAAAAAGCCTGTAGCAGCCGGGACCGAAACAGCAACGACAAAGGGCTGGGCCACGGCCTTGATCGCGGCCCAGAATTTCAACCGCGGATGGCCGGCCTTACTTCTTCGGCGTCAGCACCTCGGTGCCGCTGCCGTTTTTGCCGGCGATCGTCCAGAGGCCGTGCAGCGAGCCGTCGTCATCCATCTTGTAGACGACAAGGCCGATCTCCTTGCCCAGGACATAGCCGGCCGAGAAGGCGTTGTCGTTGCGCATGCAGATGCCGTCCGAGGACGAGCCGCCGGTTTCCCAATGGATCGTGCAGGTCGTGCCGCTTGTCAGCGTGATGGTTGCTTCGCCGCCATAGGCCGAACCATCGAAATTGGTGCCGGCGACATCGTAAGTGCCGCCGATGGATTGCGCCGCCGCCGGCATGGCGGCGAGGCCGAGCAAGGCAACAGAAAAGATGAACTTGCGCATAATGTTTTCCCCCACGGAGCGAAAGCCGCTACCGGATGGAAGGCTAGGCGCGAAAACGGCTGGGGTAAATCAGGCGGCATCCGCCGGTGGGGATTTATTGCGGCATGGCCGCAATAGTCACGGTTCCTCAAGACTGGCGGCGATGGCGCCGACCAGCGGGTCGTATTTCGACTTCACGGCCGGCGGATATTCGATCCAGACGGTGCGGATGACGCCGTTCTTGCCGAACAGGCGGCGCTCATAAAAGATGTTCCCGGCCTTCAGTCCCGAAAGCACGGCCCAGTTCTTTCCCGTCCTGCTGTAGGTAACCTTGTAACCCGCCTCCATGCTGGCTTTCTCGGCCTCGACGAAGCGCTTCGGCGTGTCGTCGTCGATATTCAGGATGCCGGAACAGATCAGGCTGGCGCCGTCGGGCGCGAGCCATTGCTGGCCGTCGCCATTGTCCGGTTCGGGCTGGCGGTCGGTGAAAACATCATCGGGAAAGGTGCAGACCGTGCCGAATCGCTCGTTGGTGTAGGTGAAAGGAGCGGCAGCCGACGGGATTGCCGCGATCGCCGCAACGAATGCCAATACCGAGCGCGCGCACTTCATTCCATTCCTCCAGCAGTCAGCCGGAAGCGATCCTGCACCAGATCCGTGGGAAAATCAGCCGCCGGTGACGCTCATATGCCGCGACACGGAGGGGCGGCTGGTGCGGCGGTCGATGATGAAATCATGCCCCTTCGGCTTGCGCCCGATCGCCTCGTCGATCGCCGCGCCGACCAGATCGTTGCCTTCGGACGCGCGCAACGGTTCCCTGAGATCGGCGGCATCCTCCTGGCCGAGGCACATAAAGAGCGTGCCGGTGCAGGTCAGCCGGACGCGGTTGCAGCTCTCGCAAAAATTATGGGTCATCGGCGTGATGAAGCCGAGCCGGCCACCGGTTTCCGCGACATGGACATAGCGGGCCGGACCGCCGGTCTTGAACGGGACGTCTGTCAGCGTGAACTGGCGCTCCAGCGAGGCGCGCAGCAGCGACAGCGGCAGGTACTGGTCGGTGCGGTCGGCGTCGATCTCGCCCATCGGCATGGTTTCGATGACGGTCAGGTCCATGCCGCGGCCATGCGCCCAGCGCATCATCTCAGGCAATTCGGCGTCGTTGAAATCCTTCAGCGCCACGGCGTTGAGCTTTATCTTCAGCCCCGCCGCCTGCGCCGCATCGATGCCGGCCATGACCTTGCCGAGATGGCCCCAGCGGGTGATTGCGTGGAACTTGTCGGCATCAAGCGTGTCGAGCGAAACATTGATGCGCTTGACGCCGCAATCGGCGAGCTCGGCAGCAAAACGCGAAAGCTGCGAGCCGTTGGTGGTCAGCGTCAGTTCTTCCAGCGCGCCGCTTTCGAGATGACGCGACAGCTGGCGGACCAGGTGCATGATGTTCTTGCGCACCAGCGGCTCGCCGCCGGTGAGACGCAATTTGCCCACGCCTTTTGCGATGAAGACGCTGCACAGCCGGTCGAGTTCCTCGAGCGACAGCAGGTCCTTCTTGGGCAGGAAAGCCATGTCCTCGGCCATGCAATAGGTGCAGCGGAAATCGCAGCGGTCGGTGACCGACACGCGCAGGTAGCTGATCGTGCGGCCGAAAGGATCGATCATGTCCATGCGTGAAGCGTTTCCCGTGGCTGTGAACGACGGCGTTATATATCGCTATGTGATACGATCCGGCCTGTCGTTCAAGATAGCCGCTCTCGATCTTTGGTAACATTCCCCGACCGACACCGGATGTCGGCTGTCTGGTACGGGCTTTTCCAATCCGGCGAAGCGGCGTAGGGAAGGGTGGTTCGAAACGGAAAAACACCATGACGGCGCCGAAGGAACTGCGGGTCTCCAAAGACCGCAAACTGCTCTCCGTGACCTTTCCCGGCCACCAGCCATTCGAGCTGCCGGCCGAGCTGCTGCGCGTCGCCTCGCCGTCGGCCGAGGTGCAGGGCCATTCGCCGGACCAGCGGGTGACCGTTCCCGGCAAACGCGATGTCGCCATCCTCAAAATTGAACCGGTCGGCAACTACGCGGTGCGCATCACCTTCGACGATTTCCACGACACCGGGATCTTCACCTGGAATTACCTGCGCACGCTAGGCCACGAGAAGGACGCGCGCTGGAACGCCTACCTTGCCGAGCTTGCGCAAAAGGGTCTCAGCCGCGACCGTTAGCCGGCGGGCGTCGTCAAGATGTCATGGAGCGGGAGTAGGGGCGGCGGATCGGAAGACGAGACAATGTCCATCATAACCACAGTCGAACAGCTTGAAACGCTCTATGGCCTGCCCGGCGAAGCCTCGGTGGTCAAGGAACTCGACCACGTCATTCCCGAATACGCCGCCTTCATCGAGGCCTCGCCCTTCGTCGCGCTGGCGACCAGCGGGCCGGAAGGGCTGGATTGCTCGCCGCGCGGCGATCTCGCCGGCTTCGTGCGCATTGTCGATCCGAAAACCCTGATGATGCCGGACCGGCGCGGCAACAACCGCGCCGATTCGCTGAAGAACATTATTCGCGATCCCCGCGTCGGGCTGCTGTTCCTGGTGCCGGGCTCCGGCACGACGCTGCGCATCAACGGCCGCGCGCACATCACCACGGATGCCGCGCTTTGCGCGTCGTTCACGGTCGACGGCAGGCCGGCACGCTCGGTGACCGTCATCGATGTCGATACGGTCTATTTCCAATGCGCCCGCGCCATCGTGCGGTCGGAACTGTGGAACCCGGAAAGGCATGTCGATCCGAAGTCCCTGCCGACGCCAGGAAAGATCCTGGAGATCACCAGCCGCAGGAACATCGACGGCGAAACCTATGACAAGGAATGGCCGGAGCGGGCAAAAAAGACGATGTGGTGATCCGCCGGACCGCAATGGCGGTCAGGCGTCCTTCAACACCTCGTGGATCTTGCGCATCTGCTCGCCGATCATGTCGCACTGCTCCGGCGTCGACTGGCTCATCGCTTTCTCGATCAGCGCCATGTGCACCTTCAGCGCCTGCATCAGCAGCGCCTCGCCGGCTTCGGTGAGGGCCAGCCGCAGGATGCGCTTGTCCTTCTCGTCGCCTTCGCGGCGCAGCAGGCCGCGAGCCTCGAGCTGCGGCAACAGCATGGTGATGTTGGAGCGGCCGACGAGCAGCTTGCGGGCGAGATCGTGCTGCGACATGCCGGGATGGCGGTAGAGATTCATCAAAACATCGAGCTGCGCGGGTTTCAGATCGAGCGGAGCGAGCTTCACGGCAAGCGTGCGCTCCAGCACATGGCAGGCGCGCGCAACCGCGACCCAGTTGCGAAACCGCGGGTTGTCCCAGGGCAGCTCTTGTTTATTGTTCATCTTTGAACTATTATGTTCATGCTTGAACGTATGGATGGATTCCCACTATGGCATCATTCGGACTGAAGGTCATCCGGGGTGTATTCGGGGCCGCCGAACATGTCGCCCCCCGCCTCACCGGGCGCGCCGCATTCGAGCTGTTCTGCCGTACGCCGAACGCCAGGGTGCTGAGCGAGGGCGAACGCCGTGCCGTCGACCGCGCGGCAGATTTCATGGCCGAAGCGCGGCATCACCGGCTGAAAGCCGGGTCCGGCTGCGTCATGGTGCATGAATTCCGTCCGGAGCCAGGCAGGGCGTCCGCCGGAACGGTTCTCGTCGTTCATGGGTGGCGCTCGCGCACCGAATATATGCGCATGCTGATCGAGGGCTACCGCGCCGCCGGCTACAGGGTCGTCTCGCTCGACCTTCCCGGCCACGGCCAATCGCATGGCCGGCGGTTGAACATGGTCAATGCCGTGGATGCGGTGCGAATCGCGGGCGAATGGTTCGGCCCGTTCGCGGCGGTGGTCGGTCATTCCTTCGGCGGCGCCGTCGCCGCCAATGCAATCGCCGGATCGATCAGGAACATTGCGCCGCTGGCGGCCGGGCGCCTGGTGCTGATCGCCGCGCCCAGTTCACTGCCGGCCATCTTCGCCGACTTCAGCCGCATGCTCAATGTCGGTCCGCGCTCGCAGGCCGCCATGGCGGACCGTGTCGAATATCTTTCCGGCCGGCCGCTGCACGAATTCACCGGCGATCGGCAGCTTGCCCAGGCGCCGGTGCCGACGTTGGTCATCCACGCACCCGACGATCGCGAAGTCTCGGCCGATCATGCCTGGCGTTATGCCGGCGCCGGTGACCATGTGTTGCTCCACTGGGCCGAAGGGCTCGGCCATCGCCGCATCCTGGCGGACAAGGGCGTGGTGGAACGCGCCGTCAGCTTCGTGGCCGCGCAACGGGAGCCGTCGCTGCTCCATTGAACCGCAATCAGGGCTGTTTCTTCTTCTCGCCGGGTTCCACCGGCAGTCCGGCCGCCTTCCAGGCGGTGTAGCCGCCAAGGATATGCTTGACCCGCGACAGCCCCATGTCCTGCGCGGTCTTGGTGGCGAGCGCCGAACGCCAGCCGCCGGCGCAGAAGAACACGAAGCTCTTTCCCGAAGCGAAGAACGGCTTGTGATAAGGGCTCTCGGGATCGATCCAGAATTCCAGCATGCCACGGGTGACATGTTTGGCGCCGGGAATCCTGCCGTCGCGTTCAATCTCGCGAGGATCTCGCAGGTCGACAAAGATGGTGCCTTCGTCCTCGATCAGGGCTGCCGCTTCCTCGGGCGAAAGCACTTCGATCTCGGCATTCGCCTCATCCAGCAGTTCGCGATAACCCTTTTTCACCGTCCGATCCTCCCGGCCCGTTTAGACTGGCGCTCCGTCCGTTCGGATTTCGAGCACAACGCCCGGCGTTTGTCATCCCGCGTCGGTACCGGCTATCATCTTCCAGGCGGCCATTGCCCCCTCCACGGTTGCCAGCAGGGCCGCATGCGAAGCACCGTCGCGCGCCTGGATCGACATGCCGTGTTGAACCGTCGCGAAAAAGGTCGCGGCGGCTTCGCAGTCGAAACTCCTCGGCAATTCGCCCTCGGCCACGCCACGCTCCAACCGCCTCTGCAAGGCTGCGTGGTTTTCGGCGCGCCGACGGCGCAGGTCGTTGCAGATGGCGCCGCGCGAGCTGTCCTGATGCAACGCGCCGAGCGTGACCAGGCATCCTTGCGGGCGGTCGGTCTGCGAATAGGCCTTGGCGGTCTGACGCAGGAAAGCCTCGATCGCCTCACGTGCCGTTGGCGCCTCGTCCAGCGCGGTCCAGATGTCCGTGCCTTCGGCCTGCGTGTAAAACTCGGTCGCCTCGAGGAAGAGCGCTTCCTTGCTGCCGAAGGCGGCGTAGAGACTTGGCGAATTGATGCCCATCGCCCCGGTCAGGTCGCTTATCGACGTGCCTTCATAACCCTTGGCCCAAAACACCTCCATCGCGCGCCGTAAGGCGGCGGTTCTGTCGAAGGTGCGGGGGCGTCCTCGTTCCGGCATGATCTCTTTCTGTGCTGATCGATACATAAATCAGTTGACGGGGCCGAACAAGCCTGACATCTATTTCTGTATCGATCATTACAGAAAGGAGAAATCGATGTCACCGAATCGTTTGAGCGGCAAGGCCGCGCTCGTCACCGGCGGCAGCCGCGGCATCGGCGCAGCGATCGCTCGCAAGCTGGCGGCAGACGGCGCCAGCGTGGCACTGACCTATGTCAATGGCGAGGAGCAGGCCCGTGCGGTGGTCGGCGAGATCGAGGCCAATGGCGGACGCGCCATCGCCATCAAGGCCGACAACCGCGACGCCGCGGCGGTCGCGAGGGCGGTCGACGATGTTGCTTCTGCCTTCGGACGGCTCGACATATTGGTCAACAGCGCGGGCATCTGGCGCGCCGCGCCCATCGACACCCTGTCGCTCGCCGACTTCGATGAAACCATGGAGGTCAACCTGAGAGCGCCGTTCGTCGCCTCCAAGGCCGCGGTGGCACATATGGGCGAGGGCGGCAGGATTATCTCCATCGGCAGCAATCTGGCGGAGCGTGTGACCGACACAAGCCTCAGTGCCTATTCCGCGAGCAAGGCGGCGCTGGTCGGACTAACCAAAGCCCTGGCACGCGACCTCGGTGCGCGCGGCATTACCGCCAATATCGTCCATCCGGGCTCGACGGACACCGACATGAATCCGGCAAGCGGTCCGCATGCCGAGCATCAGCGGGAAAAAATGGCCACACCGCGTTTCGGCGACGCCGATGAGGTCGCCGGCATGGTCGCCTGGCTCGCCGGTCCCGAGGGGCGCTTCGTGACCGGCGCCGCGCTGACCATCGATGGCGGCGCCAACGCCTGACGTCGCCCGCCCGCTTCGACGGCCGGAGCGGATTGTGTCCGCTCCGGCCGTCACGATGTTGTGAAACCGTTCTGCCACAGCTGCCCCAAAATTTATGAAAGCTTAACGAAATCGGTATGAATCGGTATAGTCGCGTCTTACATCCGCCATGCGGTGGGCAAGACGCACGAGCGTGCGGAACGGAGCCGGTTGCGGCTGGAGCGGGTGACCATGAAATTGCCGGGAAACAAAGCTACCGCGTTGCCGCTTGCAGCGCTCGTGGCGACGCTGGCCCTGGGAACGCCGCAAGCAGGCGCGCAGGGGCTTTTCGACATGCTTTTCGGCGGCGGCGTAAGGCACGAGCCGCGAGGTGAGTTTCCTCCTCCGCCACCAAGGCGCAAGCCGAACCCCAACGTATCCGCCGGCGGTGGTGGCGGCGGCAGCGTGAAGATCAGCAGCCCTTCCTACTACACCTACAAAGCCGACAAGCTCGTGCGCGTCGACTTCTCGGCGCTTACGGCAGCGCCGCAGCCGGCGACGCCGCAGGACGCCGCCTTCGTGCCCTCAGCCACCGGCAACGCCTTTCGCGAGGCAATCGCCGGACTGAGCGACTACGAGCTCTATGCGGAGCCGGATATCGCCAAGGCGCTGATCGCCTATTATTCGGCCAATCCGGATTTCATCTGGGTGACCGGAGCCAACGCCAACAGCCGCGCACAGGACGCGGTGCGGGTGCTTGGCGAGGCGGCGAGCTACGGCCTGGCACCGTCCGACTACACGGTCGACGTGCCGACCGCCGCTGCGTCGACTGGTGACGCCGCTGCACGTTTGAAGGAGTTCGTGCGCTTCGAAATGGCGCTGTCGGCTCGCGTGCTTCGCTATGTCCATGATGCCCAAAGCGGCCGCGTCGAACCCAACCGCATGACCGGCTACTATGATTTCCCCGCCAAGCCGCTCGACATGGAAGGCGTTTTGAAGACGCTGGCGCACACCCAGGAAGTGCGCACCTATCTCGAATCGCGGCATCCGCAGAACCCGGAGTACCAGGCGCTGCGCGTCGAGTTGGAGTCGCTGCAAGCGAGCGCCGAAAACGAGATCGTCGTCGATCCCAAGCTGTTGCTGAAGCCGGGCGAAGCCAGTCCCGAGCTTCCCAAGCTGCTGAGCCTGATCGCGCGCAATCTCGACGACGAGATGGGCGGCGCCTACGGCGAAGTGCTGTCGCGGCTCGCCACCAGCGACGTCTACCTCCCTGAGCTGGTCCCGGTCATCAAGGCGGTGCAGCAAAAAGCAGGCATGAAGGGCGACGGCGTCATCGGACCGCGCACCGTCGCGTCGCTGGCCGGAACGTCCAAGGCCGACCGGCTGCTCAAGGTACAGGTGGCGCTGGAAGAACTGCGCTGGCTGCCATCCGACCTCAGCAGCCCGCGTGTGTTCATCAACCAGCCGGCCTTCACGGCGAGCTACATCGACAATGGCGAGGAAAAGCTGAAAACCCGTGCGGTCATCGGCAGGACCACCAACCAGACCGCCTTCTTCTACGACCAGATCAAGCAGGTCGACTTCCATCCTTATTGGGGGGTGCCGCAGTCGATCATCGTCAACGAAATGCTGCCGAGATTGCGCAGCGATCCGGGTTATCTCGACCGGGCCGGCTATGAGGTGACCGATTCGCGCGGCAAGCGCATTCCGTCCTCGGCGGTCAACTGGGGCGGCTATGGCGCGAACATCCCCTACAGCGTGCGCCAACTCCCGAGCGAGGCCAATGCGCTGGGCGAATTGAAGATCCTGTTCCCCAACAAGCACGCCATCTACATGCATGACACACCGCAGAAGTCGTTCTTCCAGCGCGATATGCGCGCGCTCAGCCATGGTTGCGTGCGGCTGCAGGATCCGCGGGGCATGGCGGCTGCGGTGCTGGGCACCTCGGTCGACGATATCGCCGAGAAGCTGAAGCACGGCCATTCGACCGAGAGCGTGACGCGCACAATCCCGGTCTACGTCGCCTATTTCACTGCATGGCCCGACATGTCCGGCAAGGTCGAATACTTCAACGACGTCTACGACCGGGACACGCGGTTGAAGCAGGCCCTGGACGCCACCGAAGCGGCACGCTCGCCGTCGAGCTGAGAATTCAGCGGGCCGAGAGCGGTCGCCGGAAACCGGAGTCGCGCCCTGCGATCAGCCAGTAGACAAGCCCGGCGACCAGGCCGGCAGCGGCGATGATGCCTATATCGGCCCAGCGCTCCGACGCCATGTCCTCGAGCGCGCTCGGCCAGATCAGGGCAAAGCCGCCGACCGCCGCCGCACCGCCGAAGAGCATGTGTAGCCAGAAGCCGCGCAACGAGAAGCATTCGACGATCAATGCGAACACCAATGTCTGCACCCCGGTCAGCACGATCGTCAGGAAATAGATGAACATGCCGAGCGGCGGCACCACCAGCGCCGCGATCGGCGAGACGCCCATGAGGTCGAAATACCGGGGCGCATTGGGTAGGGAGCTCAGCACGGCATAGATCGCGACAACGGCGATCAGGCCGACCAGCACGGCGACGAGATAGCCGGCAAGCACCATCAAGATACGTTTCAACACATGCCTGGCCGTCGCCATGCATACCCCCCGTGAAGCTCCGCTGTAATCAGCCATCAAAGGTGCATTGGCGCAAGGGCGGGCACATCTCACGCCGCAGGCTCGGCATTTTCAGATGGGACCGGTGATCATTGCCGGGAGGGATCGTAGAACGGGTTGCCCGTCCCGCAGGTTTCCCCTGACGAAGCTATCTGGGTTCGGCTGTCACCGGATCATAGGTGATTTCGACCTTCGCCTTGTCGGCGGTGTAGTAGGTGACGGTATAGGCGCCATCATCCCAGTCGACCTCCTTGACATAGCGGAAGCCATCGCGCTGCTCGACCTTGGCGATGATGTCGGACAATTTCTTGGCATTGGGCGGCGGCAGCGGTTTTTCGTCGGCCGCCAGAACCGGGCCGGAGCCGAGAAGAACGGCGACGCTTGTCGCCACGAGAAATCTGGTCATGGTTTTCCCTCAAGTTTCGACAGGGGGGAAACTCAGTGATGGGGAGGTTTGTTCCCCAGGCGGGATGGATGGCCAGGCTATGCATCGGCTTTGTGACTGCCCTCGAGCAATTCCCGATTTTCTTGCAATCAACCCCGCCGGCTTTGTCCCGGCGCTACAAGACGGCGAATGATCATGGTCGAATCGATCGCGATTCTCGAATACCTGCTCGCCCGCACGGGCCGAGCCCGCTCGCCGTCGCCCCACATGATCCGGCTTTCGTCGCCTACCTGCAATTTTTCGGAGGGCTTCTCAACCCCCACGCGTCAGGCTGACCGCTTAAGCTCTGCCACCTGCACACCCAGCCGGAACGCCTGACCGTCGGCGTATGAGCGCGCATAGCTTTCGGCTGAGAATGGGACGGTGGTGGTGACGCCATTGACGGTCACGCGAACCGACCACGACTTTTCCCTGACGATTTCAACGGCGTGTTCTGCCATGTTCTCCCCCGAGAATCTGACGTTGAGGAAGCTACCATAGCGTCGCCCAACTGATTTGCATACAAACAAACCGACAGATGGTGACGGAAACCCAAAATCAATAAGGGCGAGGCGCCAAGCTGTTTGGCCTACGCGCCAGTAGCTTTTTTGGACAAAGTGGAGGGGCCTAGTCATCCAACAAATCAGTTTAGTTGGATGGTGGGCGATGCAGGGATTGAACCTGCGACCCCACCCGTGTGAAGGGTGTGCTCTCCCGCTGAGCTAATCGCCCGCTCGTTGCCCGAAGGCCAAGCGAGCCGCGA
Organism: Mesorhizobium sp. B2-1-1; assembly: GCF_006442975.2. Taxonomy (NCBI): domain Bacteria; kingdom Pseudomonadati; phylum Pseudomonadota; class Alphaproteobacteria; order Hyphomicrobiales; family Phyllobacteriaceae; genus Mesorhizobium; species Mesorhizobium sp. B2-1-1. Next base: position 3,675,165 of record NZ_CP083954.1, read on the forward strand.
TATAAGGGAGGGCGGTGCGGGAAGTCAAGGCGGTGTCCGGCGTTCTCACAAGGGGCAATCGCTTCAGGTTTCGTCATACTCTTTCAAGCGCCGGCGCCGCCCCTCACCTGCCTGCCGGCATCCTCTCCCCGTATAGACGGGGAGAGGGGGCTGTGTCGCCGTTTTCGCCAATTTTTAACGTTGCAATGGAGGCGCCAGCGTTCCGGCCAGACCCTTCTCCTCGTCTCTGTGCGGGGAGAAATGCCCGGCAGGGCGATGAGGGGCGGCGCCGACTTCGATCATTAGAGGCATCCGCCGCAAACAGGAAACTGTCATTGAACCTGTCCCGGCCGCCCGCTATCCGTTCAATGTTGCGCCGCGGCGATCAGCCGCTCAGCTAGGTCCAGCGTCAGCGCGTCGAAATGCGAGATTACCGCCGAGGGCTCGAACTCGCGCACGTGGCGGTCGGTGTAGCCGAAGTCGACGGCCACCACTGGGATGCCGGCGGCTTTCGCGGTGTCGATGTCGGTCTGCGAATCGCCGACCATCAAAGCGCGGTGCGGGTCGCCGCCGGCGCGCTTGATGGTTTCGGTGAGGTGGCGCGGATCGGGTTTGCGGAAGGCGAAGGTATCCTGTCCGGCAATCGCCGCGAAGTGTTTGGTCAGGCCGAGCGCCTCGATCAGCGCCAGCGAGTTGGCCTCGTATTTGTTGGTGCAGACGGCCAGGAGGTAGCCGGCCTTCTCGAAGCGGGCGATCGCCTCGAGGACGCCGGGGTAGGGGCGGGACTTGCCGGGAATGTTGAGGGTGTAGTGGTCGAGGAACAGTTTCAGCAGCCGGTCGTGTTCGGCGACATCGAGCGACCGTTGCTGCGCGGCGTGCGCCCGTTCGATCATCACGCGGCCGCCATGGCCGACGAAGCGCCTGAAGCCGGCTTCGTCGACGGCCGCGAGCGCGCTGGCGGCAAGGCTGTGGTTCAGGCTGTCGAGCAAATCCGGTGCTGTGTCGATCAGCGTACCGTCGAGGTCAAACACGATGATCGGGCGGGTCATGATCCATCCTGGGCAGTTTATGCAATGGGCAGGCGATAAAGGCTGCGGCGCGTCAAGGCAAGCGCCGGGCAGGCTCGTTCAGGCAAGCAAGCTCCCCGGACCGGGCATTCGCGACGAACCGCCAGCCATGAAAAAACCCGCCAGTGCGGCGGGTCCCGGCGCAAATCTGCACCATAGGCAAATATGTAGCATAACTGCCTTCACCCAGTCAATGGCATATAAGAAAAAATTCCTATGAACGTTACTCGCGCATCGCTCGCTGGCCGCGCGGGCACACCATTGACGGGAGGCCGAACGTCATCAACCTACGCCGCTGCAAGGGCTTTGACCGGACCGGCAAAAATGGTAGGAGCCGCAAACACCAGGTTCCGGGGCGGTAAAAGCGGCATGGATGCAAGACAGTTGAAGGTCGAAGCCGCGCGGGCGGCCCTTGCCCATGTCACCGACGGCATGCGGCTCGGCATCGGCACCGGCACCACCGCCGACGAGTTCGTGCGGCTGCTTGCCGACAAGGTGGCCACGGGCCTGACCATCATCGGCGTGCCAACGTCCGAGCGCACCGCCTCGCTGTGCCGCGAACTTGGCGTGCCGCTGTCGACGCTGGAAGAGACGCCGGAACTCGATCTCACCGTGGACGGCGCCGACGAAGTCGACCCCGCGCTGACGCTGATCAAGGGCGGCGGCGGCGCATTGCTGCGCGAGAAGATCGTCGCGGCGGCTTCCGCTCGCATGATCGTCATCGCCGACCGGTCCAAGATGGTCGAGACGCTCGGCCGTTTCCCATTGCCCATCGAGGTCAACCCATTCGGTCTGCGCGCAACCGAAATCGCGATCGGCAAGGCGGCTGCAAGGCTCGGCCTTTCCGGTCCGGTTACATTGAGGATGACGGGCGGCCAGGCTTTTGTTACAGACGGCGGCCACTTTATCCTCGATGCATCTTTTGGCCGCATTCCGGATACAAGAGCGCTATCGAATGCTCTCCACGCCATTCCCGGCGTGGTCGAGCACGGTCTTTTCATCGGGCTGGCGTCAGCGGCCATCATCGCCGGGGGCGATGGCATCCAAACCGTCCATGCCGCCTGAAAACAGGGAGTTCTATCGACCATGATGTTGCATAACCGGGTTCGCCGCTTTTCCGTCCTTCTGGCGGCATCGGCCGTTTTGGCCTTCTCTTCGCCAGCGTTCTCGCAGGACGTCACGGAAGCGCACCTGAAGGCGGCGCGTGCCGCGGTCACCGCGATCCATGCGACCGACCCGTTCGACAACATCCTGCCGCAAGCCGCCGCCGCCCTCGAATCGCAGCTCATCCAGAAGAACCCTGACATGCAGGAGCTGATCGCCAAGACGATCAGCGAGAAGGCCCTGGCGCTGGCCTCGCGCCGGGCCGACCTGGAGAAGGAAGCAGCCCTTGCCTATGCGAAGGTGTTTTCCGAACAGGAACTCAACGACATCGCGACCTTCTACAATTCGGACTCCGGCAAGAAGCTCCTCGAGAGCGGCCCGGCCGTGACGCGCGACCTGGTGAAAGCGGCCGATATCTGGCAGAACGGGCTTGCTCGTGACCTCGCCCAGCAGGTCGGCGAAACGTTGGCCGCGGCGGCCAAGGCGAAAGCGCCGGCAGCGCCTGCCGATGCGGCTGCGCCTGCGAATGGCGCCGCCCCCGCCGACGGGTCGGCCCCTGCCGACGACACGCAGAACTGATCCTGCCATTTCAAACGGCCCTGCGGCCATCTGTGAAGCCCGGCTCGTCCGGGCTTTTCTTTTTATGCTTTGCGGCCTACCTGTCACTCACATTTTCCGAAGCTCAAGGAGCCGCGCAATGGCCGGTTACGACTACGATCTTTTCGTTATCGGCGGCGGTTCGGGCGGGGTGAGGGCGGCGCGCGTCGCCGCAGCGCTCGGCAAGCGCGTCGGCATCGCCGAGGAATATCGCTTCGGCGGCACCTGCGTCATCAGAGGCTGCGTACCGAAGAAGCTCTATGTCTATGCTTCGCAATTTCCCGAGCATTTCGCCGATGCCGCCGGCTATGGCTGGACGGTGCCGGAAGCCAGTTTCGACTGGCCCACGCTGGTCGCCAACAAGGACCGCGAGATCAGCCGTCTGGAGGCGATCTACAAGAGGAACGTCGAGGGCGCCGGCGGCGAGGCCTTTCACACGCGCGCCATGATCGTCGACCCGCATGTGGTGCATCTTCTGGACGAGGACCGTACCGTCACCGCCGACCAGATCCTGATCGCCACCGGCGGCCGTCCGGCGCCGCACCCGGCACTGCCCGGCCACGAATACTGCATCTTCTCCAACGAGGCCTTCGACCTCGAGCAGTTGCCCAAGTCGATCATGATCGAAGGCGGCGGCTATATCGCGGTCGAATTCGCCAACATCTTCCATGGCCTGGGCGTCGACACCACGCTGGTCTATCGCGGCAAGGAGATCCTCAGTCGCTTCGATATGGACCTGCGGCGCATGCTGCACGAAACGATGGAGAAGAAGGGGATCAAGATCCTTTGCCATGCCGTCTCGGAATGGATCCGCAAACGGCCGGACGGCCGGCTCGACGCGTTGCTCACCGGCGGCCAGACGCTGACGGTCGACCAGGTGATGCTCGCCATCGGCCGCATCCCCAACACCGAGAATATGGGACTGGAAGGCATCGGCATCGAGATGACCGCGACCGGCGCGATCCAGGTCGACGCGTACTCCCGCACCAACATCGAAAACATCTGGGCGATCGGCGACGTCACCAATCGCGTGCAACTGACGCCGGTGGCGATCCACGAGGCGATGTGCTTCGTCGAGACCGCCTTCAAGGGCAACCCGACCGCGCCCGACCACGACACGATCGCCACCGCCGTGTTCTCGCAGCCGGAGATCGGCACGGTCGGCCTGTCGGAAGACGAGGCGGTCAAGCGCTTCCCCGACATCGAGATCTATCGCGCGGCATTCCGTCCGATGCGGCACACCTTGTCCGGCCGCGACGAAAAAATGCTGATGAAGCTGGTGGTCGATGGCGCGTCTAAGAAGGTACTCGGCGCGCACATATTGGGGCCGGATGCCGGCGAGATGGCGCAGCTTCTCGCCATTCCGCTGAAGGCCGGGCTGGTCAAGGATGATTTCGACCGCACCATGGCCGTGCATCCGACGGCCGCGGAAGAGCTTGTGACCATGTACAAGCCGACTTACCGAGTGAAGGATGGCGAGCGCGTAGACTGACGGACAAACGCGCCGCGGCAAGGTGCTTGCCGCGACGCAGCTAGGAGAGCTGCTACAGCAACGTGCCGCGCAGGATCACCTGCGCCACCGAGAAATAGATGACAAGCCCGGTGACATCGACCAGCGTGGCGACAAATGGCGCCGACGCGCTGGCCGGGTCGAAGCCGATGCGTTTCAAGGCGAACGGCAACATCGAGCCCGACAGCGAGCCGAAGGTGACGATGCCGACCAATGCCGCTCCGACCGTCGCGGCGATCAACGGCCAGTGCGGGCCGTAGTCGTAGAAGTCGAAATACTGCCAGAGCGCGATGCGGCAGATGCCGACGACGCCGAGTATCGCCCCGAGCAGGAGGCCGGTGGGCAATTCGCGCAACGCCACCCGCCACCAGTCGCGCAGGCCGATCTCGCGCAACGCCAGCGCGCGTATGACCAGCGAGGTCGCCTGCGAGCCGGAATTGCCGCCGGAACTCATGATCAGCGGAATGAAGAGCGTCAGCACGATCGCTTTTTCCAGCTCGCTCTCGTAGCTCTGCATCGCGTTGGCCGTCAGCATCTCGCTGATGAACAGCGCGCACAGCCAGCCGGCGCGCTTCTGGATCATGGCGAGGAAGCTCATCTTCATGTAGGGCTCGTCGAGAGCCTCCATGCCGCCGAAGCGATGCACGTCCTCCGTCGTCTCCTCGATCATCGTGTCGATGATGTCGTCGATGGTGACGATGCCGAGGATCTTGCCGTGATCGACGACGGGAACGGCGAGCAGATCGTATTTGGAAATCGTCTGCGCCAGGGTTTCGCGATCGGTCAAAGGCGTGACGGTCACCGGCACGCGGTCCGGCGCCACCGACAGGATCGAATCGTCAGGCTCGCCGGTGATGAGCCGGCGCAGACCGGTCGAGCGCATGAGCAGATGCGTCTGGGGATCGACGATGTAGATGGCGTAGACGGTTTCGCGCGTCCGCTCGACCTTGCGGATGTAGTCGAGCGTGCGGCCGACGGTCCAGTCCGAGGGCACGCTGACGAACTCCGTCGTCATGATCGAAGCGGCACTGCCTTCGGGGTAACCGAGAATCGAGAGCAGGGTTGCGCGCAGCGGCGGCGCCAGCACGCCGAGCAGCTCGGAACGGGCGGGTTCGTCAAGATCGCGCAGGATGTCGGCAGCGCGATCGACCGACATGGCGGTAAGCAGCTTGCCCGCCTTGGCGCGAGGCAAGGCCTCCGCCAGCTCTGGCGCGCCCTCGAGCTCCGGCTGGTCGAAGATATCGACCAGCCGTTCGAACGGCACTTCGCAAAGCAGCTCGGTCGCCGTTTCGCGCGACTCGCGGTTGAGCGCTTCGACCACGTCTGCGACATGGTCGTTTGCAAGGATGCGGGCGATGGCGACGGCCTCGTCGTCCGCTACGGGGGAAAAATCGTTCATGGTTCACTCCTTGCCGTCCGGCAAGACGTGAACCGTCGAGGTCACGTCAGGGCGGACGGCGGTTGCGTTCGACTGTGACTGTCGCCAGGCATGGCGCGGTGACCTTTCCGCTCGCGGGTTCGAGTTTGATGTCTGCGAGCGGGCGCAACATAGGAGCTCGCCTTGCCCTGTCAATCGAAGTGATCGAGGAAAATGCGGGCAACATGCCCCAGTCGCGAGACTGTGATCGCTGAAGCGTATCGCGCCGAAACGGTAAAATGGCTGGACGGCCTATGCCGCGGCGAGTCCGGCTACTTCTGCTTCAGCCGGCGCGGAAAACGCAGCCATTTGTCGTCGACCGGCCTTGGCACCGGCCCTGGCTGTGCGAGAATGGTGGTGAGCTCGGGAGGCAGGCTCGGCACCAGCGGCTTCTTGGTGGCGACGCCGTCCGCGATCGCGACGATCGAGTGGTAGAACTCGGCGCCGGTGACCGATCGCGGCGCCACCGCTTCATGCATGACGCTGATCACCGTTACATCGGGGCAGTTGTCCTTGATCGCCTGGTGGAAGGCAACCTTGCCCTCCGGATCGAGTGCGCCGGTCGCCTCGTCCAGGAATAGTAGCCCGGGTTGATGGAGCACGATGCGGGCCACCACCAGCTTCTGTTTCTGACCGCCGGACAGGACCTGATCCCAGCTTTTGCCTTCGCGGCTTTCGTCGCCCATATTCTCGATGAAGTCGCCCAGACCCGCCTTGTGCAGCGCGGACGCGACCTGCGCGTCGCCATGGTCGTGCTCGGAGCCCGGCAGGCAGACCAGCTGCTTCAGGGTCACCTGCTGCAGCTTGACCTCCTGGGCTGCATAGAAACTCTTCACCCCTTCGGGGAAGACGATGGTGCCGCGGCCGTAGGGCCACAGGCCGTTGATGGCCTTGATCAGCGAGGTCTTGCCGCAGCCGGATTCGCCTTTCAGGAAGGTCCATTCGCCGCGCCGGAAGCGCAGGTTCGCCGCTACGAGGAAAGGCGTTGCGTCCTCGCCCTGATGCGCCAGTTCAAGCTTCTGGATGGTCAAGCCGAAAACCGGGTTCTGGCTGGCGTAGCGGAAGTCGGAACGGCCGCTCTGGCTGTAGAATTCCTGGGGGTGCTGAACGTTCTCGATCGCATTGGCCAACTCGGTGACACGCTGGCTGTTGGCGCGCAGGGTGGCGATGGCGGGCATGACATGGATGAACCACGAACATTGGCCGATCAGCGAATTGACCAGTTCGGAGCCGGTTATGTAGCCCTTCAGGTCGAAGCCGTTGTGGATGAACGGCACAAGGCCCGGTCCATAGGCGACAATGCGGGCGCCGATGAAATTGTAGATCAGCTCGAACGACATGTAGACGGTGTTGACGATGTTGAGCCGCGTCCATGTGCCGTCAATATCGCCATAGAGGCGGCCATGCATGGTCCTCTGCACGCCTTCGCCGCGCGAGGCCGCGACATGGAAGCTGCGGCGCAGGAATGTCGTCAGCTCGCCACGGTAACTGCCTTCGGCCTGCTGCATCCTGACATTGAGACGCTCGAGCATGCCACCGAGCTTTACCGCGATCCAAGTGTTGAGCGGCACATAGATGGCGACGGCAAGGAGGGCGAGGATGGCGCTGCCATAGCTGCCGAGGAATTCGAGCCCCTTTACCTCGACGGAGGTCTCGAGCAGCTTCTGGCCGACGAAATAGAGCGAGGTGGCGACACCCAGCACACCCATGGCCAGCCCGATGGCGCCGCCCGTCATGTCCTTGATCGATTCCTGGACGCGCTGATCGATGTTGTCGGGGGCCGGCGCGCCATTGCCGGTCGAGGCATGCTGGGCGTGGAAATGGGTGTGGTTGCCGTCCAGCAGCGCCTCGTTGAAACGGCTGTCGAGCCAACCGCGCCATTTGCGGTGCAAGGTTGCTGAGACGAGATTGCGGATGCCCGTGAAGCCGGCGTCCTTGAGCACGACCAGCAGCACCAAAATACCGGCATTGGCCAAAAGCGTCTGGAGAGGGGTGGTGTTGGCGGCGTCGTGGAAGAAGGCGATCGAGTTGACCAGTTCCCCGGATGCTTCTGCGAACCAGACGCCGGCCTTGCTGGACAGAGCGGTGAGCAGCGCGATCACCAGCGTCAGCGTCCAGGCCTCCTTCCACCGGTCCGAGACCCAGTAGGCCCGCATCAGGCCCCAGAAGCTGCGCATCGAGGAAACCGGGGTCAGAAGCGACCGCCTTGCGGCATCGCTGTGTAGTCCATCTGTTCCTGACAGTTGCGGTGGTCTGTCGACCCGAATCACAATCCCGCCCAAACCTTTTTTGTATTGTTACGGATGGTAACACCAATTGATCATTTTCCATTAATTTTTATAGGGGGGCAGCGGGATTGAGGTGGATGCCGTGGCTGCAGGGCAACAGGTTGGGCTTCCCGAGCGTCGCGCCAAAGCCGACGAAAAGCCGGTTTAAGCTAGTGATGTCAGGTAATTACGCGGCATCAGAGCGCGACGTTTCTACCTTCCCCTAGGGAAGGCGTTCGCACGAATTTGTGACCCGCTTGGGCTGCCCGGCAAGCCGGCTTTTCATTGCAGGCTAATCAAAATTCCGGAAAACACGTCGCCCTGGACGCCTGATTCCTCGCCGGCATGTCCCCGCCGGAAGTCCGGAAATGACCTGAGACGCTGGGCAAGCCAGCGATCGACCGGACCGGCGGCATCAAGGCAGGCCGCGACGCCGGCAAAGCCGATGATCGCGGAACCCACCGGGGCCAGGCGTTGCCTCACGCCCGGGGAGGGCTGCTTGAAAATCCTGCGTTGAAGATCGGGTTCAGTCGACTTTTTCCAGTTCGCCACGCGCCTTGGCGGCGGCTACCTGGCGGATGGCGTCGGCGAGCGTGTCGACGTCCTGCGCGCCCATCACCGCGTATTTGCCCTCCAGCAGGAAGCATGGCACGCCTGATATGCCCATGCGCGACGCGGTGGCGATCTCGGTGCGAACCGCCTCGACATCGGCATCGGTCGGCAAGAGCGTCTCGACAACGGATGCGTCCATTCCGGTCTCGCGCGCCGCCTCGACCAGCACGGCGTGATCGCCGATGTTGGCGCCTTCTTCGAAGTTCAGCTGGAACAGGCGGCGCACCAGCCGGTTCTGCACGTCTTCGCCGGCCGCACCGGCCCAGCGAATGACGCGATGGGCATCAAGCGTGTTGGGCGCGACCTTGATGGCGCCGAAAGCGAAGGAAATGCCTTCGGCTTCACCGAGCGGCTCGATACGGGCGTGGATCTGGCGAATGTGTTCGTCGCTGCCGAATTTGGCCAGCATATACTCGCGGCGATCCTTGCCTTCCGGCGGAATGGTCGGATCGAGCTGGAACGGCCGCCAGCGTATATGCACATCCACCTCGCCGGCGGCGGCGACCGCCTTATCCAGCCGCTTCTGGCCGATGAAGCACCATGGGCACACGACGTCGGACACCACGTCTATGGTGATCGTATTCGCTTGGCTCATCTCGATCTCCTGAACGTTCGGGCGCCGTGCACTTACCGGGCTTCCACTCCTGGGCCTATGCTCAGTTCGGCTTTCGCCACCAGGTCGGCAACTGGTAACCGAATATGGGCGTCTTTTGCGGATGGTCCAGATAATTCCAGTAAGCGATCCATTGCTGCGTGTTGTGCTGCATCGGCACCATGTAGTTGCCGGAGATCAGCAACCGGTCGAGAACGCGCACGGCGGCGACGTAATCCTCCTTGGTGCGGGCGCGCAACATGGCCTCGATCGCAGCGTCCACCGCGGGATCGGCGACGCCGGCGAGGTTGAACGAACCTTCAGCCTTGGCGGCGGAGGATGACCAACGCCCGATCTGCTCGATGCCGGGCGAGAGCGAATTGTTGAAGCCGCTCGAGCCGATCAGCACCTCGAAATCGAAACGCTGCTTGCGCGACTGTATCTGGTCGCCGTCGAGGCTGCGGATGGAGACATCGATGCCGATCTTTTCCAGCGTGCGCTGGTAGATGCCGGCGAGACGCTCCTCGTCCTGCGAGGCGGTCAGGATCTCGAAGCCGAAGGGCTTGCCCTCGGGGTCGAGCATCGTGCCGCCCTGCAGGTGGTAGCCGATGCTTTTCAGGAGATCGAAAGCCGCTTTCAGCACCTTTCGGTCCTGGCCCGAGCCATCGGTCACCGGCGGCCGCCAGGTTCCGTCCATGACGTCGGCCGGCACGCGGCCGGGGTAGGGCGCCAGCAACGCTTTTTCCCTGTCGTCGGCCGGATGGCCGAGCGCCGAAAGCTCGGAATTCTGCCAGTAGCTCATCGTTCGCGCGTATTTGCCGCCAAACAGGTTCTTGTTGGCCCATTCGAAGTCGTAGAGCATGCCGAGCGCCTGACGCACCACGGGGTTCGAGAATTTCGGCAGCCTCGTGTTGAACAGGAAACCGGTCACGACGGGTGGAATACCGGTGTCGAAAGTTTCGGCAACCACCTCTCCCCTATGGAAAGCGGGAAAATCCAGATCGCGTTCGCGCTTCACCGGATCGCTGTCGTCGTCGATGGCGCAAAGGCCTTTCTTGAACGCCTCGAGCTTGGCATTGGCGTTGAGGAAATATTCGATGGTGATCTGGTCGTAATTGTCGAAGCCGCGCTTGGCCGGAATATCCTTGCCCCAATAGTCCGGGTTGCGCTTGAAAACGATGCGCTGGCCGGGCGTCACCTGTGCGATCCTGTAGGGGCCGCTGCCGATCAACGGCTTCAGCGTCGTCCTGTCGAAAGTCTCGATGTCGAAGGCGTGCTTGGGGATGATCGGCGTCAGCGCGATGATCAGCGGAAATTCGCGATCGGCCTTGTCGTTGAAGGTGAACCGCACGCTGTGGTCGCCGGTCTTCTCAAGCTTGGCAATCCTGGCCATGCGGTCGCTGTAGGGCGGACGGCCTTTCTGCGTATAGGCATCGTAGGTGAACAGCACGTCCTCCGGCGTCACCGGCTGGCCGTCCGACCATTTGGCATTCGGGTTGAGATGGAATTCGATGCTCTTGCGCTCGGAATCCATGTCGGCCGACTCGGCAAGCAAGCCATAGAGCGTGAAGGCCTCGTCGGCATTGCGCTGCATCAGCGGCTCGAAGACCAGATTGCCGAAGATCGTGTCCATCATGCCGCGCGCCGTGGTGCGCAGGCTCTTCAGGATGAAGGGGTTGAGATTGTCGAAACTGCCGACGACGCAATAGGTAATGCTGCCGCCCTTCGGCGCGTCGGGATTGACGTAGTCGAAATGCGCATAGTCGGGCGGCAGGGCCGGCTCACCCTGCATGGCAATTGCATATCTGGGTTCCGACGCCGCCGGCAGGGGCGAAAGGGCGAAAAATGATGTCGCGGTGATCAGCCAAACGAGAACGCGGCCCATGACCGTCTCCTTACCGGGTCGGCTTGATGATTCGGTGCGCACACTAGCATGGGGCACCGCCAATGTTCGTTGCCAAGAATCGCAGATTGCGGGCTGGATTCGGCACCGCTTGCAGTGTAACACGCCGTCCGAAGTCATTCTGTTGCCTCATTTCGGCAACAGGTAGCTGGACCACACGGCGCGAAGAAGCGGGTCCCCGGGATCATTTGAGAGGAAGTGCACGACATGACGAGCCTGAACAGCAATGCGTACCGCCTGTCGGTCATGGCCGCTGGCGTGATCGGCTTTCTGGGCGCGGCAATTCCCGTTGCTTCCGCACAGCAGCAACAACAGATCCCGCAGGGCTGGTTCAAGGCTTGCACAAAGCAGGAAGACGTCGACATCTGCAACGTGCAGAACATCACCACCGCCGGCAACGGCCAGTTGGTCACCGGCGTGAGCCTGATCGAGCTGAAAGGCAAGGTGAACCGCAAGGTCTTCCAGGTGACGGTTCCGACCGGTCGTCTGGTTGGTGCCGGCATTGGCCTCCAGATCGATACCGGCAAAACGCAGAAGCTTGAATATGTGGTCTGCTTCCCCGACCGCTGCGTGGCGGAAGTGCCGCTGACCGACCAGCTCGTCGCCTCCTTCAAGAAGGGCCAGGCGCTCACCTTGACCTCGATCAATTTCCAGAACCAGCCCAATCCGATCAAGGTCGCGCTGCAGGGCTTCAGCGGCGCCTATGACGGCCCGCCGCTGCAGCAGTCGGACATCGAGGACCGGCAGAAGAAGCTCCAGGATTTCGTCGCCAAGAACAACCAGGACTTCGCCAAGAAGCTCAAGGAAGAGCAGGACAAGGCGAAGACCGCGAACTGATCGGTTCGGGCATTCTCAAAGCCACAAAAAAGCGGGGTCATGCCCCGCTTTTTTGCTTCTGCACCTGACCTTGGTGATCACTGCCGGGGCGATCAGTGCCTGGACTGCAGTTTCGGCTCGTAGCGTCCGTCCGGCTTTTTGTCGAACATTTCCTTGATCTGCGGGTGGCGGACCGGTTCTCCCGATTGGTCCTCGAGCAGATTCTGCTCGGACACATAGGCGATGTACTCGGTTTCCGAATTCTCGGCGAGCAGATGGTAGAACGGCTGGTCCTTGCGCGGGCGCACGTCGACGGGGATCGCCTCGTACCATTCCTCCGTATTGGCGAATTGCGGATCGACATCGAAAATGATGCCCCGGAACGGAAACAGCCGATGGCGAACCACCTGTCCGATCGCGAATTTGGCTGTTCTCATCGTACTCACCACTGAATTCCTTAGCTTTATTTGGCGCAGACTCCGAATCAATTCAATCCCGAAGCTTTGAGCGTCCTCAAGCTGCGTGTGATACGGAGCAAAGATTGTGGGCGAGTTGCCGGCCATCGATGCCTGCCGGCAGCAAATGTGTTCGCAAGCTCACTGCTGGCGCGCTTGCTTTCCCAAGCCACCGCCAAGCGCCGCAAACCCGCTGCCGGGACGGAGCCCTTCGCGCATGAAGAAAGCGCGAAGCGGTGCAAAACCACCAAGCACGCCGAGCCCGGCACTGCGCGCCATCTGCGCCGGCAGCAGGTCGGAAAGCAGCGACATGTTCAGTAGATTGACCGCGCTGCTGCGCGCCAGAATATCGGGCCGGCGCTTGAAGTCATAGATGGCGAGGGCTTTCGCGGCCCCTGGGTCTTCATAATTTTCATTCGCGATTCCAATAAGATCGTCGATATCCCTGATGCCAAGATTGAGCCCTTGCGCGCCGATCGGCGGAAATACGTGGGCGGCTTCGCCGACAAGCGCCACCCGGTCGCGCGCAAAACGCAGCGGCGTCGCCGTTGCAAGCGGATAGACCTGCCGGCCTGGCTCGACCGTCACCCGGCCCAGCATGGACTGCATCCGCTGTTCGACCCGCAGCGACAACGTCGCATCGTCCAGCGCGGCAAGTTCCGTGGCGGTTTCCGGCTTGACCACCCAGACCAGGCTCGAGCGGTTGCCGGGCAGCGGAACCTGCGTGAACGGACCGGTTTCGGTATGGAGTTCGGTCGAGGTGAAGGCATGATCGCGGCCGTGGGAGAAGTTGAGCACCAGCGCTGCCTGGGGATAAGTCCGGGCGGCGGTCGAGATGCCCGCCGCCTGGCGCGCCGGCGACAGGCGTCCGTCGGCGGCAACCGCCAGGGATGCTTCGATCACGCTGCCGTCGGCAAGGGCCGCGCGAGCCTTATCGGCGCCGAGATGCCAGGCATCGACCATGGATGTCAGCCACGCGATCCCGGAATGCGCGGCAACCCTGCCGGCGAGCGCGGGAATGAGGACGCTATTGGGCAGGTTGAGCCCGAACTGATCCTCGTCGATCTCGCTGGCGCGGAAGGTGACGACCGGACTGCGGATCAATCGGTTGGTCGCGTCGACGATGCGCATCACCTTGAGGGGCGCGGCCTGCGGCTTGATGTCGGCGAGGACGCCCAGCCGCTCAAGCACCTTCAAGGCAGGGTTCATCAGTGCCGTCGTGCGGCCATCGGGAGCGGATGCCTCCGGCCCGACGAGCGTCACCGGAAAGCCGGCATTGGCGAAACCGAGCGCGGCGATCAGCCCTGCCGGCCCCGTGCCGGCGATGAGTATCCGTGTTGTTTTCTGATGCTCCAAGATCGGCTTCCGGCTTGCGATGCGGGGCAGCGCACGCGCCCCGCCACTCGATGAGCATATAGGTCAGGTCATACGGCTTGATCAACGGGGCGATTCGGCCCATTCGAAGGTCATGACCGGCCGCCAGGACGACTTCAGCCATCTCGACAGCGCAGGCCGTGCGACGGCCGATATCGCACGCAACCCGCGTTTGACGGTGAACCTCGTTGTCGGCGCCGGCATCCTGCTTGCCTGGCTGTCCCTGGCCACAATGGCGATCCGCGCCGCGGAGGGACGCGCCGCGGGTGTCGGCGCGCCCGGCGACGCCTTGTTGAAAACCCTGCCGCAGCTGCCGTTGCCCGATTCCCTGGCCCGGTTCTTCGCGCTGTGCCTCTCGGCCGCGCCCTTGGACGGAGATATCGGCCCGCGCGCCGGTGCGTTGACGGCAATGTGGTTCCTGATGGCGATCGCGACGATGCTGCCCTCGGCGGCGCCGATGATCCGAACCTATTGCGAGATCGCCGACACGGCCAGGATCAGGCATGAGCCGGTCGTCCATCCGCTGGTGCTGGTCGCCGGCTATCTCTCGACATGGCTGGCCGCGTCGGCTGGGTTTGCGGCGCTGACGCTCGCCATCGATGCGTTCGCCTCGTCAGGCCAGATGTTCGATCCGGTTCTGGGCATTGCCGGCGCTGTCGCCTTGCTGGTCGCCGGCCTCTACCAGTTCAGTGGCCTGAAGGAGGCCTGCCTGAAGAAATGCAGGAACCCCTTCGCGATCCTGTTTGCCAACTGGAGCGCGCGGCCTGCAGCCATTTTCCGGCTCGGCGTCGCGCAAGGCATCTGGTGCCTTGGCTGTTGCTGGGCACTGATGCTGGTGATGTTCGCCGTGGGCGTGATGAACGTCTTCTGGATGGCGCTGATCGGCCTGTTCACCCTGATCGAAAAACAAGCCGCGGGCAGGCTTCCAACCCGGCTGGCCGGTGCGATACTGCTTGTCTGGGCAGCCGCGCTGCTAGTAGTCTCGCTATGAGTGGGGGAAACTCGATGACGGATCCGAGCTGGGCAATGAAGGGGGAGCTCGTACTCTCCTGCAATTGCACGGTTTTTTGCCCTTGCGTGCTGTCGCTGGGCAGCCATCCTCCGACCGAAGGCTATTGCCAGACCTGGGCGGGTTTCCGTATCGATGCCGGTCATTTCGGAGAGGTCGACCTGTCAGGGCTTAATCTCGGGCTGATCATGGAAATCCCCGGCTATATGAGCCGCGGCAACTGGACCGCCGGCCTGTTCATCGACGTCAGAGCCTCGATCTATGCGGTCAAGGCGTTGACGAAGATCTTCACCGGCAAGGCGGGCGGGACGACGTCGCTGCTTTCGATCCTCGTCGGCAAATTCCTCGGTGTCGAACAAGTGCCGATTACCTATGAGACACGCGACAAGACGCGTATCTTCCAGATACCGAAGATCATCGATGGGGCGGTCACGCCAATTGTCGGCAAGGACCGCGACAAGGACACGGTGATCAGCAATTCGGAATATTGGATCGCGCCGGAGATCATCGTGGCCAAGTCCGACAAGAGCAAGATGCGAGCCTTTGGTCGCAACTGGAATTTCGGCGGCCGTTCAGCCGAAATCTGCAAGCTGGACTGGCAGGGCCCGTGAGCAAGAACACAACGGCCAGGAAAGCCGCCAAGAAAATCGCCGACCGGATTCCGCGGCCGAAGAAGAAAGTCACCTGGCCGCAGGCGCGCGCTTTTTCGGTGCATCTCCTGACCGCCTCGGGTTCGTTCCTGGCCTTCCTGTCGCTGGTGGCGGCGAGCGAGGAGCGCTGGACGGCCATGTTCTGGTGGCTGGGGCTGGCGCTGTTCGTCGACGGCATAGACGGGCCGATCGCGCGCAAGCTCGAGGTCAAGGAAATCCTGCCAACATGGTCGGGCGAGCTCCTCGACAACATCATCGACTATGTCACCTATGTTCTGATCCCGGCCTTCGCGCTCTATCAGCGCGGCTTCATGGGCGAGGGCCTGTCGTTCCTGTCGGCGGCCATCATCGTGGTGTCCAGCGCGATCTACTATGCAGACACCGGCATGAAGACGAAGGAGAATTTCTTCAAGGGATTCCCCGTTGTCTGGAACATGGTGGTGTTCACGCTCTTCGTCATCGAGCCGGGACAATGGGTCTCGTTCGCGGTGGTCGTGGTGGCGGGCATCCTGACATTCGTTCCGATCAACTTCATCCATCCGGTTAGGGTGGTGCGGCTGCGGCGCATCAATCTCGCAATGACTCTTTTGTGGTGCGCTTTCGGCGCGCTTGCGCTTGCGCAAGCGGCACTCGCCGCCTTCTATGACCAGATCGGCGTGCTGGGCGCGCAGGTCAGCACCTTCATAAAGATTGGCATTACCGTTACCGGGCTCTATCTCGCCTGTATCGGCGGCATCATGCAGTTCTTTCCAAATCTCGGTGCCAAAAAAGCCTGATCGGCAAATTTCTCAAGGAAGCCCACCATGCCCAAAGCAGTCCGCATCCACGCCCATGGCGGTCCGGAAGTCCTGACCTATGAGGACACCGATCCCGGCCAACCGGGATCAGGGCAGATCCTGGTCAGGCACACGGCAATCGGCCTCAATTTCATCGACGTCTATCATCGCTCCGGTCTCTATCCGCCGCCCGGCGGGTTTCCGCTTATTCCCGGCAGCGAGGCCGCCGGTTTGGTCCTGACTGTGGGCGAGGGCGTTGACTGGCTGAAGCCCGGCGACCGGATCGCCTATGCCGTCACCACAGGCGCCTATGCGCAGGAGCGCGTCATCGATGCCAGCAAGGTCGTCAAGGTGCCGGACGGCATCAGCGACGAGCAGGCGGCAGCAATGATGCTGAAAGGCATGACCGCCGAATATCTCTTGCGCCGGACCTTCAAGGTCAAGGCAGGCGACACCATCCTGTTCCATGCGGCAGCCGGCGGCGTGGGGCTCATTCTCGGCCAATGGGCGAAGCATCTGGGCGCGACCGTTATCGGCACGGCAAGTTCGAACGACAAGATCGAACTCGCCAAGGCACACGGCTTCGACCATGTCATCAACTACAAGGAGCAGGATTTCGTTGCCGGCGTCGCGGCCATCACCGGCGGCAAAAAATGCGATGTCGTCTACGATTCCGTCGGCAATGACACATTCCCGGCCTCGCTCGACTGCCTGAAGCCGCTCGGCATGTTCGTCAGCTTCGGCCAGTCGTCGGGACCGATCCCGCCATTCTCGATGTCGCTGCTGGCGCAGAAAGGATCCTTGTTCGCCACAAGGCCGACGTTGTTCGTCTACAATGCAAAACGCGAGGATCTGGACGCCTCGGCCGCGGCCTTGTTCGAGGTCGTGCTCAGCGGCGCCGTCGAGATCAAGATCAACCAGCGTTATGCACTCAAGGATGCGGGCAAGGCGCACGCGGATCTTGAAGGGCGCCGCACGACAGGCACGACCATACTGGTTCCCTGACGGATACTGCCCTGGTTTTCAGCTCTCTCACACAGGTGCGGGCAAGGTTTGCACGAAAAGCCGGCCCGCCGCGTGGTTGCGCGAAGAAGACTGATCTTTGCCCTTGAGTTTCCGCTGAAATTCTTGAAGCTCTTTCAAGTCGAGTGCTGCTTTCGCATGGGAGCTGGCCGCGCATACGATGCTTGCGGGAACACAGAACATATCCGGGAACCCGGATGGGAGGCACTGTGAGTGCAAATCATAACGGAGCGAATCTGCTTGAGGTTCGCGGCCTTACCAAGATTTTCGGCACGCTGACGGCGTGCGATCATGTCGACCTCGACATCGCCAAGGGTGAGATCCACGCGCTGCTCGGCGAGAACGGCGCCGGCAAGTCGACGTTGGTCAAGATGCTGTTCGGCTCGCTGGAACCCAATTCCGGCGAGATCTTCTGGAATGGCCAGGCCGTCCGAATTACCAGCCCGGGCGTCGCGAAAAAGCTCGGCATCGGCATGGTATTCCAGCACTTCTCGCTGTTCGAGGCACTGACGGCGGCCGAGAACATCGCGCTTTCCCTGGATGACGGTTCGCCGATCAGCAGCATCGCGGCCAAGGCGAGGGCGCTTTCCTACAGCTATGGCCTGCCGCTCGATCCGGAATCGCTGGTCGGCGACCTGTCGGTGGGCGAGCGCCAGCGCATCGAGATCATCCGCTGCCTGCTGCAGACGCCGCAGCTCATCATCCTCGACGAGCCGACTTCGGTGCTGACGCCGCAGGAGGCCGACAAGCTGTTCGAGACGCTCGAACGTCTGCGCTCGGAAGGCAAATCGATCCTGTACATCTCGCACCGGCTGGAGGAGGTCAAACGCATCTGCGACCGCGCCACCGTGCTGCGGCACGGCAAGGTGGTCGGCCACTGCAATCCGCGCGAGGAAACAGCCTCGTCCTTGGCCCGCATGATGGTCGGCAACGAAGTACAGGCTGTGGTGCGGGCGCCGGTCGCGGGCATCGAAACAGCGCAGTCCCTGCTCGAAATCCGCGGCCTCAGCCGCAAGCCGGCGACGCCGTTTTCGATCCCGCTCAAGAACATAAACCTCACCGTCCGCGCCGGCGAGGTGATCGGAATCGCCGGCGTCGCCGGCAATGGCCAGGGCGAGTTCTTCGAATCCGTTTCCGGCGAAGTCCTGCAGCCGGATGCCGCCTCGGTGCGCATTCGCGGCAAGGATGCAGGCAGCCTTAGCATTACCGGGCGCCGGCTGCTGGGTGCAGCCTTCGTGCCGGAGGAGCGCCTCGGCCATGGTGCCGCCCCGCGCATGCGGCTTTCGGAAAACCTGCTCCTGTCGCGCCATGCCACCGATGGCAAGACCTTTGTGGGCACGGGCGGAATGGTCAAGAACGGCACCGTCTACGCCGCCGCCCAGCGCATCATCGAGGCGATGGACGTGCGCAAGAGCGCGCCCGATCCGGAGGCGGCAGCCCTGTCCGGCGGCAATCTGCAGAAATTCATCGTCGGCCGCGAACTCGACCGCAGGCCTGACGTCATGGTGGTCAACCAGCCGACATGGGGTGTCGATGCAGGCGCAGCCGCCCATATCCGCCAGGCACTCATCGAACTGTCCCGCAGCGGATCGGCGGTGTTGGTCATCAGCCAGGATCTCGACGAGCTGTTCGAGATATCGGATGCGATCGCGGTGATGCACAATGGCGAACTGTCCAGGCCGCTGGCGATCGCCGAGGCGACCTTCGAAAAAATCGGCCTGCTGATGGGCGGCGCCGAACCAGGCCACGCCGAACACACGCTGGAGACGGCATGATGCGCCTCGAACTCGTCAAACGGCCGCAGCGCTCGGCGCTGTTTTCCACGCTGTCGCCATTCATCGCCTTCGCGCTGACGATCATCGCGGGCGGCATCATGTTCGCGCTGCTCGGGGTCAATCCGTTCAGCGCGTTCAACATCTATTTCATCGAGCCGGTCAGCCAGGTCTGGCAGTTGCACGAGCTGGCGATCAAGGCGGCGCCGCTGATCCTGGTCGCGGTCGGCCTGTCGGTCTGCTACAAGGCCAACATCTGGAACATCGGCGCCGAAGGTCAGTTCATCTTCGGCGCCATCTTCGGCTCGGCCGTTCCGGTGCTGTTTCCTGGGTTCGAGGGCCCATTGGTGCTGCCGCTGATGCTTCTGCTGGGCATGGTCGGCGGTGCCGCCTACGCGGCTATCCCCGCATTTCTGAAAACCCGCTTCAGCACCAACGAGATCCTGACCAGCCTGATGCTGGTCTATGTGGCACAGCTCTTCCTCGACTGGCTGGTGCGCGGACCCTGGCGCGACCCGCAGGGCCATGGCTTCCCGCAGACCATCCAGTTCGGCGATTCCGCCATCCTGCCGGAACTGATGCCGGATGCCGGCCGCGCCAATTGGGGCTTCGTGTTCGCGCTGGTCGCGGCGGTGCTGGTGTGGCTGATGATGAGCCGCATGCTCAAGGGTTTCGAGGTTCGCGTGCTCGGCTCCAGCCCGAGGGCAGGGCGCTTCGCCGGCTTCGGCCTCAACCGCATGGTCTTCTTCGCCTTCCTGTTGTCGGGCGCCCTGGCCGGGCTTGCCGGGATATCGGAAGTTTCCGGCGCCATCGGGCAACTTCAGCCCGTCATTTCGCCCGGCTACGGCTTCACCGCCATCATCGTGGCGTTCCTTGGCCGGCTCAATCCGCTCGGCATCGTCGCGGCGGGCCTGGTGCTGGCCCTGACCTATCTCGGCGGCGAGGCGGTGCAAAGCGCGCTCGGCATCTCCGACAAGGTGGCGCGCGTGTTCCAGGGCATGCTGCTGTTCTTCGTGCTCGGCTGCGACACGCTCATCCATTACCGCATCCGGTTGATCGGTCTGGCGCTGACCAAATCGGAGAGTGCCGCGAAGCTCGAGGCCGCGCCAAAGTTGAAGGAAGCCCGCTGATGGACATCACCGTCAACATCCTCCTGACCATCGCCACGGCGGCGACGCCGCTGCTCATTGCGGCGATCGGGGAACTGGTGGTCGAACGCTCCGGCGTGCTCAACCTTGGCGTCGAAGGCATGATGATCATGGGCGCCGTCGGCGGTTTCGGCGCAGGCTATCTGACCGGCTCGCCCTGGATCGGGCTCTTGGCGGCCATCGCCATGGGCGCGCTGTTCTCGCTGCTGTTTGCCGTCATGACGCTGTCGCTGGCCACCAACCAGGTGGCGACCGGCCTGTCGCTGACACTGCTCGGCCTCGGCCTCTCCGGCATGATGGGAACCAGTTTCGTCGGCCAGCCCGGCGTCAGGTTGCCCAATCTCGATATTCCCGGGCTCAGCTCCATCCCGGTGGTGGGCAGACTGCTGTTCGGCCAGGATCCGCTGTTCTACATCTCGATAGCGCTGACGGCGGCGGTGATGTGGTTCCTGTTCCGGACGCGCACCGGGCTGACGCTGCGCTCGATCGGCGACAGCCACGCCTCGGCGCATGCGCTCGGCATCAGGGTCATCCGCTACCGCTATCTCTCGGTGATCTTCGGCGGCGCCTGCGCCGGTCTTGCCGGCGGCCATCTCTCGCTGGTCTACACCCCGCAATGGGTCGAGAACATGAGCGCGGGCCGCGGCTGGATCGCGCTTGCGTTGGTGGTGTTCGCGTCCTGGCGGCCGTGGCGGGTGCTGGCGGGCGCCTATATCTTCGGCGCGGTGTGGATCGGCCAGCTTCATGCACAGGCTTTTGGCATTCCGGTGCCTTCGCAACTGCTTTCTTCGTTGCCCTATCTGGCGACGGTCGTGGTTCTCGTTCTAATCTCGCGCAACAAGCGTCTGACGATGATGAACACACCGGCTTCCTTGGGGCAGCCATTCGTTCCGGATCGTTGACAACAATAACAAAACGGGAAGCTCCAAGGCTTAACTCAGAGAGGTAACACGATGAAAAAACTGCTTATTGCCCTGATGACGACGACAGCGGCATTTTCGCTGGTCGCGTCCGCGGAGGCCGCCGACAAGCTGAAGGCATGCTGGGTCTATACCGGCCCGATCGGCGACTTCGGCTATTCCTACCAGCACGACCAAGGCCGCCTCGAAGTCGAAAAGGCGCTCGGCGACAAGGTCGAGACCGCCTATCTGGAAAACGTCTCCGAAGGCCCCGATGCCGACCGCGCTTTCGAGCGCTTGGCGCGCGAGGGCTGCAAGATCATCTTCGGCACGTCCTTCGGCTTCATGGATGCAGAAGTGAAGGTCGCCAAGAAGTTCCCCAAGGTGATGTTCGAGCACGCCACCGGCTACAAGACGGCGGACAATCTCGGCATCTACAATGCGCGCTTCTATGAAGGCCGCTATGTGCTCGGTCAGATCGCGGCCAAGGAATCGAAGTCCGGCGTCGCCGGCTACATCGTCTCCTTCCCGATCCCGGAAGTGGTGATGGGCATCAACTCCTTCATGCTCGGCGCGCAGTCGATCAATCCGAATTTCAAGGCCAAGATCGTCTGGGTGAATTCCTGGTTCGATCCGGGCAAGGAAGCCGATGCGGCCAAGGCCCTGTTCGACCAGGGAGCCGATATCATCGTCCAGCACACGGATTCGACCGCGGCCCTGCAGGTGGCCGAGGAGCGCAAGCTGCACGGCTTCGGCCAGTCCTCCGACATGATCAAGTTCGCGCCGAACGCGCAGTTGACCTCGCTGACCGACGAATGGGGACCTTATTACATCAGCCGGGTTCAGGCAGCGATCGACGGCACGTGGAAGCCCGACAATGTCTGGCTCGGCATCAAGGACGGCGCGGTGAAGCTTGCGCCTTACACCAATATGCCCGACGACGTGAAGGCAATGGCCGAGGCGACCGAAAAGAAAATTGCCGGCGGCTGGAATCCCTTCACCGGACCGATCGCCAAGCAGGACGGCTCGCCATGGCTGAAGGACGGCGAGGTCGCCGATGACGGCACGCTGCTCGGCATGAATTTCTACGTTAAGGGCGTCGACGACAAGCTGCCGCAATAAGCTCTACGTACGTTCGTCAGGGAAGGGCGCCGCGAGGCGCCCTTTTCATTCGGCGGCTTGCGCTACCGCCGGGACATGGCGAAACCGCACCAGGCCGGCGTCCACCACGAGGCTGAGCCGGATCCTGAGCCAACGCTGCACCGGCCGCTCGAAATAGCGCCAGATCGTCCACGACACCAAAACCATGAGCGCCACGCCGGTCCACGCTGCAATCCATTTTCCCGCCAACGGCGACACGGCGTTGATGAAGAGATAGCCGGCATTCTGGTGAAGGAGATAAAGCGGGTAAGTCAGCCCGCCCAGAGCCAGCGTGAGCGGCGACGGCCTGATCCGGTCGCGCAGCAGGACAGCGCCGATCAGCGCCGCGTGCATCACCACGTTGGCGGCCACGAGATGGGCGGACGAGACCGCAATGCCGTAGTGCCCGATCATCCACTGTTGCGTGACAGACAGCGTATAGCTGGAGAGCACGAAGGCGGCGGCCAGCAGCAGCAAGACCGGCACTGAGCGACCATGCGCGTGGAGATGATGGACCAGCATGCCGGCGGCGAAGAACGGCCCGAACTCGGTGAGAAACAGAAGCCGCGCCGCGCCGCTGCCGAGCAAGAGTTCATTGACCGCCGAGATCGCCAGCCAGCCGAGGATCAGCCCCAATTTCCATCGCTGGAAAACGCCGGCAATCAGGGCCAGCGTCACCCAGCCGTAGAAAACCACTTCAAGCACGACCGACCAGTAGACGCCGTCCATGAAAGGTTGGCCGACGGCCGGCGCGAACATAGTGAGATTGGCGAGATACTGGCTGAAGGAGGCTGGGAGCAGCGGCGTGCCGGAAAAGGCGATAACCGCGAAGCTTATCGTCATGCAGAGCAGAAAGCCCGGATATAGACGCGCGAAACGCGCGACGGCGAATTCTTCCCAGCCGCCGCCTTCCGCCGACCATGCGATGACGAAACCGCTGATCAGAAAGAAAAGATTGACGCCGAGATAGCCGTACAGAGCGAGTGGAGCGGCATGAGGATAGCCCGTCGTGAGAAAGCCGTCGGCAGCCGCGCCGCGGAAGAAATAGTGAAACAGCACAACGGCCAGCGCCGCCGCCAGCCTCAACAGGTCGAGCGTCGCGATATAATCCTGGCGGACAGGTCTGGGGTCCATCCTGAGTTCCTGCGTTTACGGTCCGGAAACCATAAGGCAGGCGGCGGCCAAACAGGGTAAATGGCCGGAACTATCGCGAAATGTGGTAAATCGTGGTCCTCAGACGGCCGAACCGTAGAGATCATAGGCGTCGGCGCGATCGACCTTGACGGTGACAATGTCGCCGGCGCGCAGCGGGCGGCGCGACTGGATATGGACGGAGCCATCGATCTCAGGCGCATCGTATTTGGTGCGGCCCTTGGCCGATGTGCCATGCGCTTCGTCGATCAGCACCGGCAGGCGCTTGCCGACCTTCTTGGCCAATTGCGTCGCCGAGATCTTCTGCTGGCGCTGCATGAAGCGGTGCCAGCGCGCCTCCTTGATTTCCTGCGGCACCTGCTCAAGGCCGAGTTCGTTGGAGCGCGCGCCCCGTACAGGTTCATATTTGAAGCAGCCGGCGCGATCGATCTTCGCTTCGTCCAGCCAGTCGAGCAGCATCTCGAAATCCTCGTCGGTCTCGCCGGGAAAGCCGACGATGAAGGTCGAGCGGATGGCGAGGTCGGGACACACATCGCGCCAGCCGCGAATGCGCTCGAGCGTCTTTTCGCCATGTGCCGGTCGGCGCATGTTCTTCAACACCTGCGGCGACGCATGCTGGAAGGGGATGTCGAGGTAGGGAAGGATTTTTCCCTCGGCCATCAGCGGGATGACGTCGGCCACGTGCGGGTAGGGGTAGACATAGTGCATGCGCACCCAGATGCCGAGCTTGCCCAGTTCCTCGGATAGATCGAGGAATTTCGCCCGCACTTCACGATCACCGAACATGCTGGCCTGGTATTTGATGTCGATGCCGTAGGCGCTGGTGTCCTGCGAGATGACGAGGAGTTCCTTGACGCCGGCCTTGGCCAGTTTCTCGGCTTCACGCAGCACATCGGCCGCCGGCCGCGAGACAAGGTCGCCGCGCAGCGCCGGGATGATGCAGAAGGTGCAGCGATTGTTGCAGCCTTCCGAAATCTTGAGATAGGCATAGTGGCGCGGCGTGAGCTTGACGCCTTGAGGCGGCAGCAGATCGATATAGGGATCATGGCTCGGCGGCGCAGCCTCGTGCACGGCCGCCATGACGCTCTCATAGGCCTGCGGACCGGTGATGGCGAGAACGTTGGGATGCTTCTCGCGAATGACATCGGGCTCGGCGCCCAGGCAGCCGGTGACGATGACCCTGCCGTTCTCCGAAAGCGCCGAACCAATGGCGTTGAGCGATTCATCACGGGCGGAATCGAGGAAGCCGCAGGTGTTGACCACGACGAGATCGGCACCGTCATGCTTGCGCGCGATCTCATAGCCCTCGGCGCGCAGGCGCGTGATGATGCGTTCGGAATCCACCAGGGCTTTGGGGCATCCGAGACTGACGAAGCTGACGCGCGGGGCGGACATGGGCAAGGTTCCAATGGACATGAACCGGAAACGCTGATCCGGCTCGAAGTCTCGACATATAACGGTTTGCACGGCTCTGGCGGGAGCTCAATTCGGGCGGCGCAATAGCACGGCTCGCCCGAACAGGCAAACAGGCAAGCTCTGCGACATCGGCGATCTCGTTGTGCAGATCGAAGCGAAGAAGCCGAAAGCCGTTGGTTCGCGGCTCTTAAAGCGAATTGCCGGGTAATGGCAGCCAGTCAACGCGACTTTCAGCGCTATGATTAGGACTCACTAATATGCTATAGGCAGAATGGTGAGGGGCTAGTCCCATGAAACAGTTGCTAGGACATATTGCATTGGCGTGGCTTGTGCTGCCCGGCGATGCGGACGCACACGGTTGGTATACGGGCAAGACCGATCCCGTTCTTCACTATGACTGCTGCGGAAACAAGGATTGCCGCCCCATCGATTCCAACGATGTCAGGATGACCAAAGACGGCTATTTTGTCAGGCTGCACCCTACCTACTTGAATGAGCCACAAGAAGCAGAGTGGTTTATCCCGAGAGAACGTGTCCAGGCTGCGCCCGATGATCGATACCACATCTGCGAGCGTCTAATGACGTTTTATCGAACGATCATTCCCCATATGAAGTTTGATCCTTACCAGCGATATAGGTGGACGTGCTTCTTCGCGCCGATGGGCACCGGTTCAATTCCAATTAGAATGAACCACTATGCTGCAATTTCAAACTGACCAACATCGGCGGGCGCAAGGGCTCCAGCTCAGTGGCCGCTCGACCCGAACCACGGCGCCAGGAAAGCGAATTGGTCGGGAAACTGCTGCACGGCGCCGTCGAGAAGCATCTTCACGGCGACGTAAAGGATGATCAGCAGGCCGATATAGGCGATCCAGCGGTATTTGTGCAGCAGGCGCGCGACGAAGGACGCGGCGAAGCCCATCAGCGCAATCGACAGAGCGAGGCCGATGATCAGCACCGTCGGATGGTTCATGGCCGCACCCGCGACGGCCAGGACATTGTCGAGCGACATCGAGACGTCGGCAATGACGATCTGCCACGCGGCCTGCGAGAAGGTCTTGCGCGGCGACTTGCCGGCGATGGTCCCATCCTTGTCGAAATCGCCATTCGACAGCGCTTCGGTCGCGTCGCGCTCCTGCTCGTGGCTGACACCCAGCTCCCGCCACATCTTCCAGCATACCCAAAGCAGCAGCAGGCCGCCGGCGATGAGGAGCATGGGGCCAATTGTCAGCAGCCATTGCGTGATCAGGGCGAAGAAAATGCGAAGGACGGTGGCCGCGATGATGCCGACCAGAATGGCCCGTTTGCGCTGACTGGCCGGCAAGCCGGCCGCCGCAAGGCCGATGACGATGGCGTTGTCCCCAGCCAGCGCAAGATCGATCGCGATTACCTGAAAAAGGGCCGATAAGCCTGCGGCAGTAAATATTTCCATCGACCTGGAAGCCCTTGCCTGTTCGCCGAGTGTTCGTTGTCGATCGCCCAGCCCGCCCTAAAGGCATGGTTCCTTGCCGTCAAGACATCGCTTCGGGCAACGCCGCAAAACCGCTTTCGTTGCAGCGGCGCCATTGAGGGGATTCGACAATCGCGGCCGAGCGAGTCGAAACGGCAGTGAAAAACCTAATCGTAGAGATTGTATTTTGCCCAGTCGGTCTCTGGAATCTCGTCGCCGATGCGGTAGCGGAGCTGTAAAACCTCCATATGGTCCGGCGCCGTCTCGCACTTGAATTTCAGCCGGTACCATTGCCCCTTGCTGCGGAAGGCGGCTCCTGGGCTCTTAATGGCGTCGTCGCTCATGACCGGCGTGGCAAAGGCGTAAGCGACCACCCGATCCGCCTTGTACTTGCGGTCGTCATGGGTGATCCGGTCGAGAACTTCAGCGTCGCAGCGCTGTTCGAGGCGGGTTTGCGGGTCGAGTTTCAGGAGGCCTGCGCGCAAGGCGCTGTCCATGGCGTTGGCCGGAAAAGCCAGGGTCAAGAACGCCATGACCGTCGTGCAGAGTGTCTTCATGGGCGGGACAAGCAGCATATTTTGTCTGAAAAATCAACCAAAGGGCTGGGCGTTGTCCCGCGCTCAGGCACTCGGCGCGTTCAAAATCCCGTGTCGGGATTCATCGTGCGATGGCTGCGGCCAACGCATCAGCGAGGCACGGCCGGCGTCGGTCAGATCGTATACGCCGCGGTCGACGCGCGCGAACCAGCCATAGACATTGTGCAGCAGGATTTTCGGCGCAAGCGGCGTCAGCGCCTTGAGATCGCGCGGGCGCTTGGGCCCGTCGGCCAATGCCGCGGCGCAGGCGAGGGCGCTTTGGCGGTACGCTGTCATGATGGGATTGCGCGATCCCCCGCCCGCGACAGGATCGCCGCGGCGCCGGCGGTGCTCGTCGACCAGCCGCGAGCGGCGCCGTGGGTTCTTGCGCGGCGCGACGGTGACCGGACTCAGGAGCACCTCGACCCGGTCGCTCGCCGTCACGCCGAGCAGGCCGAAGCCAAGCCGGCGGCAAAGATTGCGGAACCGGGCGTCGCTCTCGCGTCCCTTGCCCCTGGCCGACATGCGCGCGGCCAGCCACACCTCGTCGCAGGCGGTCGCGCGGTCGACGCCTTGCAGCACCAGTTCGAGATTGAACGCCAGCTTCAACTCGCAAATGACGACGACGGGCGGCTCCCCCTCACGCAGCGCGACAATGTCGCAGCCGCCGATCTCGCCCTTCACGGCAAAATCCAGGCTTTCGAGAAACCGCTTCACCGGCGCGTAGAGTGAGGTTTCGTTCATAGGCCCAAGGCTTAGCCGATTCGGCACGAAAAGCCTCGGGAGCAGGTCTACATGCCTTTCCGGGGTTCGCCGAACCATCGTGATGCGGCTTGAGCGGCTTCCTCCGGGTTGGGGTCATCCTCGCCAGCCCAGGCCACGAAGCCGTCGGGGCGCACGAGCACGGCGCTCAAGCCAAGCTGATCCCTGGCCTTTCCGGCGACGTAGGTGATCCGGTCGCCCCAGCGGCCTGCAAGCGCTTCAAGCGATGGGCAAGCGTCAAAGTCAAGGAACAGGCCCTTGCCCGTGCGGAGGAACTCGCCGATTTTTCTTCCTCCGATCAGCTCGAAATCGGGAACACTGCGCCCGACCAGCCCGTGGTCGCCGCCAGGATCGTAGCGAAGAGAAATACCCCATATCCGTTCGGCGAAGTATGTCGCGCCGTCGCGCGTGTCGATCAGGCCGCGGATGATGGTTTCGAGCGCGCGCGTTGCCGGGCTTGGCCGCATGAGCGCGACCTGGGCGCGCGACCAGTCGAGGATTTGCGCCCCGACCGGATGGCGTTCGCTGAAATAACTGTCGAGCAGACCGTCCGGCGCGTCGCCGCGGATGGTGGCGGCCAGCTTCCAGCCAAGGTTCATCGCGTCGCCGAGCCCGAGGTTGAGACCTTGGCCGCCCAAGGGAGAATGGATATGCGCGGCGTCGCCGGCAAGCAGCACTCGTCCCTTGCGGTAGGTCGTTGCCTGGTGGGCGCGATCCGTCCAGGTGGCGGCGAGTTTGAGAGCCGTCAGCGTGAGGTCCGCGCCGGATACTCGGCGCAAAACCGCCTGCACGTGGTCGCAGGTGATTGGCTGGGTTCGGTGGAAAGCCCCACCATCGAACTCGACCATCGCGACAGTACCGGGTCTTTGATACGTATACATGCCGGTCGGCGTGTAGTGGCGGCCGGGCGTGAGCCTGTCCGGGTCGGCCATTTCGATCTGAACGGAATAGCCTGTGAATTCCGGATCGGTACCGACGAACGCGAAGTCGCCGGCCTTGCGCACCGTGCTGCGCCCGCCGTCACAGCCGACAAGCCAGCAACTCCCATTGCGATTGCGCGCGCGGCCAAGACTGATTCGAGATGCGCCATTTCGACCGCGATTGCGGCGGTGGCCGAACCTGGCAGGCGGTAGGGCCATTTCGCGGCGTCGATGGCATCGTGGAAGAACTGGATACCTGCGAAATGGCCGCCCGGAGGGCGCGGTTGATTCAGCCAGTGCGCGCCAGTCGCAGCGCCACCGTTGCCCGTCCCATCCCTCGCACTTTGTGGAGCGACGATGTCGTCCAGCAGACCGCGACGGTAGAGGGCTTCGATGGTGGGCACCGAGAGGCCGCGCAGCCCGAACGGAAGCTGCTTCAACGGGGAGTGCGGATCTTCGGCTTGCTCCAGCACCAGCACCGAGAGGTCGGCGAGGCGCAACTCACAAGCGAGGAACAGGCCGACAGGGCCTGCACCAGCAATTATTACGTCATGGGAATCCAGATGGCCACACGGACGAACGATTGGACGCGAGAGAAGCGTCCGATGTTCGTCGTGGGGATCTCCTGCAGGAGGCCAAAGACCAGAGCTTTCGTTACCGAAAGGACTTGGGCTTACCAAACCAAGTCTGCCTTTTCCGACGCCGGCTCTATAGCGTTGCCGTGAGCAATCCGCAACGGACGGGATTGCGGCCGATGCAGAACGGAATCATGGGCGCTCAGGGTTGAACCGATGAAGCGCCGCCCGATGCCTTATTCGATTCGCTCGTCTCGTGGCAATTTCGCTGTCGGTCGGCTTGAATGGAGCTGTCGGTCGGCTTGAATGGAATGGTATTCCAGGGCGCCATTCCCGTGGTACAACCCTAAGGGCTTCCTGACGGCGGATGCGTTCATCTTTGAGACGCCGGCAGAGCCGCCTGCTTTTGAACCTGGCACATCGGATACGGCAAGCTCCCACACAGGTACCGGGCGACGTGGCTGTCGGTGCGCCTACTGGTGGCACGCCATCAGCCGGACTGATAAGCGTGTCAGCCGGGTTGCTGAAAAACAACATAGCCTACACAAACTCGTAAGAGTAGTGGCGTTTTTACTTGACCGCTTCCCAGTGCGGCGTGTCCATACTTCCAAGATTCGGGGAGCAAAATGGCAGATAGGAACGCGTCACTCGATGGGTTGCGAGGCATAGCAGCCGTTAGCGTGGTTTTCTATCATTCTATCCTGCATCATGAGGTGCTGGTTGGAACGACCCTGATCCAGCCTATACAGGGCATGACCACACTCAGGGACGTTCTGACCAAGATCATGCTTTCCATATTCAACGGGAACAACGCCGTTCTTTTGTTCTTTGTCTTGAGCGGCTTCGTCCTCTCCCTATCGCTGGAGAAGTCGACGGGGGCACCATTCGCAATCGTCTCGAAGTTCGTTGTGCGCCGGGTCTGCCGGCTCTACCCCGCTCTGTTTGGCTGCTTGGCGGCATATTACTTGCTGTCTCAGTTTTTTGCGCAAATGGGCTGGGCCGGCGTTCCCTCGCCTAATCTATGGCTGGCAACGCTGAATGCTTTGCTGGTTCAGATTACGTGGCACGGCCCGTCCACAACCATCCAAGCCGAAATGCTCGCGGTGCCGTTCGTCCTGGCGTTTTTCTTCTTCCAGAAGCGCTTCGGATCGGTGTCGGCTTTGGTTCTGTTTAGCTTGAGCGTGTTTGCCATGGCGCAGCCGGTTTTCGTCATGGGGGCTCCACACATGTCCGCGTGGATATCATCCTTTGCCATTGGCATGCTGATCGCGGACAGGCGCTTCCAGCCGTTCTTTTCCGGCGTGTCATCGCTGGCGCTTTGGCTGATAATCGCTGCGTTCGTGATCGTTCGAATGTTCGTTCCCTTCAACCCTGATGCCAGCACGCTTGGGCAAGTCATCTTGTGCGCCGCGCTCGTCGGGTCGGTCTATTACGGCGACCAGAGTTTGACAGCGACCACGATCCTCGCCAATCCGGTCTGCCGGTTCCTCGGCAAGATCAGCTACAGCTTTTACTTGATCAACGTTCTTTTCCTGCTCATCGTCTGGTCACTGGTCGACCCGCTTGGCATCTACCCGACACACGCACTTGAAACCGGGCTGCTGGTGGGGACGGTGGTCGTAACTCTGACGCTCCCTTTCGCGTATTTCTCGGAGAAGTGGCTGGAGCAGGGCGGGATCACGTTGGGGCGTCTGCTGACGACAGCGCGCACTGTACCGCAGACGATCCCCGCTCCTGCGGAGTAAATTTATCGGCCGCATCTCTGAGCGGCAGGCCTGTCGGGTTCCGAAACCGACCTAACTCGGCGTGCGCAGCACCTTTTAACGATCTGCCTCAAACCAAGTCGTCGTGATTCCGTCAGGGTGCGTTACCCTTATCCATTCGCCGGTCTGAGGTTCTTCCCGACACGATATCGTTATTGGTCCACGGCTCTTTGCGGCCTCGACAACGTTCTTGGCGCGAACCTCGATCCGCTCCGCCGCTTTGCCGTCGCGCATCAACTCGACGATGAAACACCGCATGGGCCGCGCATCAATCCAGGGTATCGAAAGGACGGCGCGGATCAGCCCTTTTCTGTGGCCTCTCTATATCGTCTCCACCAGCAAACATCAGATATGCTATCGCTAAGCCGCCTATTGCAGCGACCGTTGCGGACGCCCACACGAGCGCGCCCGTCCACCAAAACAAGCTATTCACAGTTTCTCCCCTAAGCCCGGCGGCTTTGTAGTACATTGTTCTGATTAGAGCAAATGTACCGGAAGCAGTCGGCCGAACGGAAAGTTGCTTCGGTCAGCACCCAGGCCCGCGTACTTCGTCCCTCTGGACCTTCGGGCGCGGGACATACTCAAAACCTAGAAAGCACAACCTGCCCGCTAGGGCGGAAAGGACAAACTCATGGACCGCAACTTCGCGCGGGCGCTTGCGCTCGTCTTGAAATCAGAAGGACTCTGGTCGGACAATCCGGCCGATCCGGGCGGCGCCACTATGAAGGGCGTCACCCTGGCTAACTTCCGCCGCTACGTCCAAGCCAAAGCGACCAAGGATGATCTGCGCCATATCACCGATGCGCAGGTCGCCACCGTCTTTCGCCGCTTCTACTGGGATGCCGTTGCCGGCGCCGAGCTGCCCGATGGGGTGGACTATGCCGTCTTCGATTTCGCGGTTAATTCCGGTCCCGGCCGCGCGGCCAAATACCTGCAAGGCGCTGTCGGCGTTGCGCAGGATGGGCGCATAGGCCCAGCCACGATCGCGGCAGTAAAGGCCAAGCCGGCAGGGGTGTGATCGATGCGCTGTGCGATGCCCGCATGGCCTTCCTGAAGCGCCTGCCGACATGGGGCGAGTTCGGTAAGGGCTGGACAAGCCGCGTGGCCTCTGTCCGCTCCCAAGCTCTGCTGATGAGCAAAGCGCCAGCACCCATCGTCATCCAGCCTGCCGCGCCTCCTGCTGCGCCTGCGCCTCCCAGCGTGGTCGTAGTGACCCAGCAGGGCAACCAGCCACAGGTTGTTACGCCGGTCTCTCCTGCACCATCCACGGCCCCAGCAGTGCCCAAGAGCAAGACAGGGTGGGGCTGCTCGGGATCATCATCGCCGCAATCGCCGCGGTGCTTGCCAAACTTCACTTCGGAGGCTGACATGGAAACGATCAACCAGCCCAGCAGCCAGCCTACCAATAAGGTCGCAGCGGCCACGGCAGCAACTGCAGCATGGGCCATCATCGTGTCGGTCGGATCGCTGGCGCTTCAGAACCTGGCGCCCACTTGGTATTCGCCGGATCTCATCGCAGCCGTTTCCTCTGGCGTTCCTGTGCTGCTTGTTTTCAACGCTGGCTGGTTCACCAAGGACAAGCCGAATGTCGTCGTGGTGCAGCAATGACCGCGCTGCTGGCATTCCTGCTCACCCAATCGCCATCGCCGCCGTTGGCGCTCTGGCAACCGTCCTTGGCATCGGCTGGGGCAATCTGCGGGGCGCCAAACGTGAACGCGACAAGCAGGCTGTGGCGGAAGTCGCCGCCCGAGACATAAAGGACCAGGTGCAGAACGATGTTGGCGCACTGCCGGCCGATGCTGCACGAAAGGAGCTCGGCACATGGTCAAAGGATTGACGCTCGCCCTGCTCATCGCGCTTGCCGGCTGCACCACCACGAAAGGCAGCTTCTGCGCCCTCGAAAGCCCCATACGCCTGTCAGCAACGGCCATTGCCGCTCTCTCAGATGTCGAGGTGAGGGGGCATTCTCGCGCATAACCGCACCGGCCAAAAGCTGTGCGGATGGACGCCGTAGCAAGTGCATGGAAGGTCGGGGGATTTAAACGGGGATTACCAGGGCATGCCCAAACACGTCGGAAAAAATATCTAAAAACGTCCTGCTACTCGCCATCTCAAGGGTGTCGATGGCTTTGGCGTTGCCGACGATTGGACTTATCGCCTTCTTGGGCTCGCAATGGCTTGATGGCCGCATCGATGCTATCACCAAAACTGCCGACCCAGCGAACGTCGCTGCCGACAAGGCCAATGATGTCGCCGCCAAGGTCAATGATAGGCTGATCGCGGTCGAGACAAAGCAGGTGCAGGACATGGCCGCCAACGAGCGTTTCCAGAATGGGACGCTGACCAGGCTGGACCGGGTGCAGGATAGCATCGTAGGGTTGTCGAACGCCGTAGCGGCCTTAACCGCCACGCTCCAGGCTGTGGCGGAAGAGCGCGCCAGGAGCAAGCCGCCGTAGGCACGGCTACATTCGAGACCTAGATTCGGCGTTCGTTGAGCCTTTAGCTTCATCGTTTCGAAAGGTTAGGAACCAAGTTAGGAACCGAATAAGGCAAAGTCGAAAAGCACAGCTTTTTCAAGCCGATAGAAAGAAATCTGGCGGAGGGAGTGGGATTCGAACCCACGGTGAACTTGCGCCCACGCCGGTTTTCAAGACCGGTGCCTTAAACCGCTCGGCCATCCCTCCAGCGACATCTCTTCGCCCAGCGTCACTCGATCAGATATTCGAGCCTGGCGGCGAATGAAGAGAGCCATCTTGCTGATGCTCTAGTGTGCCCGGCAAAGATCTGTCAACCGGCATGCGCGGACCGCATGTTTCCCGGCAGCCGACGCCGGGCAGGGTGGCGTCACAATCTTGCCCGGTTCCGGCCACAATCGATTAATAGCGTGATAAACAATTCCTGCGCACAAAGGACAGGGGTTCGAGGCGTCGTTGGTCTTAGTCAGGTAAGCTTTGGCTCCTGCGACGTTCAAGCCGCGGCGTTTTTGGTCGAGACTGTAGGGGACATCAGGAAATGCAAACTACGGCGCGCCCGCGTCTACGCCGTGCTTGCGCTTTCGCGCTATTCACCATGTCGGCAGCCTTGCTTGCCGCCTGCGCGTCGCAGCCTGAACCAAAAGGGATGGTCCACAAGAAGACCCGTTCCAAGGAATATTTCGCCGAAACCGAATATGGCGTGAAGGCCAGCCCTCGCGTCGCCTTCATGCGGCGTGGCGGCGGCCGCGACCAGCTCGGAAAACCCTACCAGGTTCGCGGCAAGTGGTACTATCCGAAGGAAGACAAGCACTATGCCAAGGTCGGCCTGGCGTCGTGGTACGGCGACGCCTTTCATGGACGGCTGACCGCCAACGGCGAAGTCTACGACATGAGCCATCTGACGGCGGCGCACCCGACCATGCCTCTGCCGAGCTACGCCCGCGTCACCAATCTCAAGACCGGCAGTTCGGTCATCGTGCGCGTCAATGATCGCGGTCCCTACCACCAGGGCCGCATCATCGATGTCTCGGAACGCGCCGCCCAGATGCTCGACTATGCCAATGTCGGCACGGCCGAGGTGAAGGTGGAATATGTTGGCCGCGCGCCGCTCGACGGCAATGACGACCAGTATCTGATGGCCTCCTACCATCCAGGCAACAGGATACCGGATCCGTCGGACGGCCTGCCGACCGGCGTCATGGTGGCCATGAACGGACCGTCGCCCAGCCTGCCGGTGGGTGCTGCCGCCGTGCCGTTTCCGGGTCAGCTGACGAATTCCGATATGGTTCCGCAAGGGCAGGTGCCGGCACAATCGCCGGCGTTGGGTGACCTGGCGCTGCCCGACTTCGGTCCGATCGTGCCGGAGCGTCCGGATATCGGCCTGCCGCCGCAATCGCCGTTTTCGGTGGCCTCGCTCTCCTATGCCGACGAGCGCGTGCGGAGCGCCGATGTCTTTGCCGCACTTGACGACGACGGCATGTCGCCCGCCGACATCCTGCGCTCATGGAAGAGCGCCAATCCCCAGGCGCCGTCGCCGGCCTATGTCGCGGCCGGCACTTTCGATGACGCCACCGAGGCAAAACGCGTGGCCGCCGCGCTCGAGCCCTTCGGCAGGATAGAGATCCAGCGTTCCGAATTCGACGGCAAGGACTGGTATGCGGTAAACCTCTATCCGGACGGCCATGGCGGCGTCGACGATCTGCTGCAGGCGGCCTGGTCGCATGGTGCGCCGGACGCCCTGGCCGTGCGCAACTGATCTATTTTTCCCGCACGGTTGATCCTGCGGAAAAAACCCTGATAGCTTGGCTGCGCCAGAACCGGCAAACGGGTCGAGATTTCATGCAGTTGCGCGTCTTTCCGCCTTTGGCCGGATTTCTGGGATTGGCCCTGCTGCTGTTTTGCATCGCGCCCGCCAGCGCGCAGCTTTTCGAGACCAAGGCAGCCCAGGCCTTCATGATCGACGCCGAGACCGGAACGGTGTTGTTTTCCAAGGACGCCGACAAGCCGATACAGCCGGCCTCGATGGCCAAGCTGATGACGATGGAAGTGGTGTTCAACGCCATCAAGTCCGGGCGCCTGACCCTCGACGACACGTTCGTGGTGAGTGAAAACGCCTGGCGCAAGGGCGGCGCCCCTTCGGGAACGTCGACGATGTTTGCCAAGCTCAAATCGGCGGTCCGGGTCGAGGACCTGATCCAGGGCGTGACGGTGCAGGCGGCCAATGACGGCTGTATCGTGCTGGCCGAAGGCTTGGCCGGGTCCGAGGACAATTTCGCCGCGCAGATGACCGAACGCGCCCGCCAGATCGGCCTGGCCAAATCGACTTTCGTCAATTCGACCGGGCTGCCGGCGGACGGCCAGCAGACGAGCGTGCGCGAACTGGCAATGCTGGCTTTGCATCTGTGGCGCGACTATCCGGACCTCTATCGCTACTACGGCCTGAAGGATTTTACCTGGAACAAGATTTCGCAGAGGAATCGCAACCCGCTGCTGGCGATGGACATCGGCGCCGACGGCCTGGCGGTCGGCAGCAGTGAGGTGTCCGGTTTCGGCATAGTCGGCTCGGTCAGCCACAATGGCGCGCGGGTGATCGCGGCGATGAGCGGGCTCGCCAGCGACAAGGAACGCGCCGAGGAAGCGCGCAAGCTGCTCGAATGGGGTGCCCGTTCCTTCGAGAAGACGCAAATCTTCGCCAAGGACGAGGTGGTGGGCCAAGCTCAGGTTTTCGGCGGCATTAAGGCCGGCGTGACGCTGAAGGCGAAAGGGCCGATCGCCATCTTCCTGCCGGTAGCCAACCGCGACAAACTGACGGCGAGCATCGTCTATGACGGACCGGTTGCCGCACCTGTGGAGGAGGGGCAGCCGGTAGGCGTGCTGCGGGTCTGGATCGGCGACACACTGAGCCAGGAGACGCCGCTTTTCGCCGCCGAATCGATCGGCATCGGCACGCTGCCGCAACGCGCTCTCGACGCTGTCAAGGAACTGGCCGTCGGCTGGCTCCGCTAAAGCGCGTCGCGCTGAACCGGATTCACGCAATGCGCTTTAGCGTCTTTGTTTATGCATGTCGTTCTCTCCAGCCGAGATCGCTTTTGAGCGACATGCGATAACGCCGGCGGCATGGACGTTTTCCCGAACGCGGACTATCTAGAGCACTAGAATCCATTCAAATAAGGGATAAAGGCCTTTCGATTGGCACGCGGATTTTTCATCACCTTCGAAGGCGGCGAAGGAGCAGGCAAGTCGACGCAGATCGAGCGGCTGGCGGGAAAGATGCGCGCCAAGAAGTACGACGTCCTCGTCACCCGGGAACCGGGCGGCTCGCCGGGCGCGGAAGCGGTCCGGCATGTGCTGCTCTCGGGCGCCGCCGAGCCGTTTGGGCCGAAGATGGAAGCGCTGCTTTTCGCCGCGGCGCGCTCCGACCATGTCGAGCAGGTCATCCGCCCGGCGGTCGAGCGCGGCTCCGTTGTTCTGTGCGACCGCTTCCTGGATTCCTCGCGCGTCTACCAGGGCGTCACCGGCGGCCTCGACCCGGTGTTCATGGAGACGCTGGAGCAGGTGGCCATCAATGGCATGATGCCCGACATGACGCTGATCTTCGACATCGATCCCACCGAAGGCCTGAGACGCGCAACAGTACGTCGCGGCGCCGGCGCCGGCCCCGACCGCTTCGAAAAGGAAACACTTGCCATTCACGAGGCGCGCCGCGAGGCATTCCTGGCGATCGCGGCGGCCGAGCCGGAGCGTTGCGTCGTGATCGACGCATCCGCCGCTCCCGATGCGGTAGAAAATGCCGTCACCGCCACCGTGTTCGCGGCACTGGAGGCGAGGGCGCCCATGCGCAACAGACAGACCGCACCCGCATGATCTTCGAACGCATCGCGCCGGAACAGCATGACACGCTGGACGGCGTCCCCGAACCGTCCGAAACGCCACGCCTGGTCGGGCATGGGCAGGCCGCGGCCATGCTCGCCGCCGCCTATCGCGCTGGAAAGCTGCCGCACGCCCTGATCTTCGCCGGACCGCTCGGCATCGGCAAGGCGACACTCGCCTTCCATCTGGCGCA
The DNA here is from genome assembly GCF_006442975.2 of Mesorhizobium sp. B2-1-1. Lineage (NCBI taxonomy): Bacteria > Pseudomonadati > Pseudomonadota > Alphaproteobacteria > Hyphomicrobiales > Phyllobacteriaceae > Mesorhizobium > Mesorhizobium sp. B2-1-1. The sequence continues at coordinate 3,712,425 of NZ_CP083954.1, forward strand.
TCATCTCCTGAAGCATCCGGCCTTCGAGCAGGCGCCGGAGACGCTCGCCGTTCCCGATCCGGCGTCCTCGCTGTTTCGCCAGATCGCCACCGGCGCGCATCCCGGCGTGCTGCATCTGACCCGTCCGCTGAACGACAAGACCAAGAACTTCAAGACGGTCGTCACCGTCGACGAGATCCGCAAGGTCAATCGCTTCCTGTCGATGACGTCGCATGACGGCAGCTACCGGGTGGTGATCGTGGACCCGGCCGACGACATGAACACCAATGCAGCCAATGCCTTGCTGAAGAATCTTGAGGAGCCGCCGGCGCGAACGCTGTTCATCCTCATCGTCCATGCGCCGGGCAGCCTGCTGCCGACGATCCGCTCGCGCTGCCAATTGGTGCGGCTGTCGCCGCTCGATATCGACGAACTGATGGCGGTGCTGGAAACCGCCGAGCCGCCGCCGGGCGATCCGGCCGCGCGGGCAGCGCTGGCCACGCGGGCAGGCGGCAGCGCCCGCAATGCGATCCTTCTGACGCAGTATGGCGGACTGGAGATCGCCGAGACGCTGGATGCCCTGGTGAGCGCCGGCAAGAGCGACATCGCCGGCGCCTATCGTCTTGCCGAGGTCGTGGCCGGGCGCGACCAGGCGATCCAGTTCGATATCTTCAACCGCCGCGCGCTCGATCTGTTGTCCGATGCGGCGAGCCGGGCGGCGCTGGCCGGCGATCTCGCACGAGCCAAAACGCTGTCGGACACTTGGCATGAGGCGCTGGACGCTATATCTGAGACTGATACCTACAATCTCGACAAGAAGCAGCACGCCTTGACCATGATCGACCGCCTGAAGTCTGCAATGCGAATGTGATGGTTCCCTCGGGATGGCAATCGCCACCCCGATGCGATATCCACCGCCACGCCTTCCATTCAGACATTCATGACGGTTCATTCATGTCACGCGATACATTCTACATCACGACCGCGATCTCTTACCCCAATGGCAAGCCGCATATCGGCCATGCCTACGAATTGATCGCCACCGATGCGCTGGCCCGCTTTCAGCGGCTCGACGGCAAGCAGGTCTTCTTTCTCACCGGCACCGACGAACACGGCATCAAGATGCTGCAGACGGCGAAGAAGGAAGACATTTCTGCGCGCGAACTGGCCGACCGCAATTCGGCTGAGTTCAAGCGCATGGCGACCGCGCTCAACGCCTCCAACGACGATTTCATCCGCACCACCGAAGAGCGGCACTACGCGGCCTCTCAGGCGATCTGGAAGGCGATGGCTGCCAATGGAGACATCTACAAGGGCGGCTATGCCGGCTGGTACTCGGTGCGTGACGAAGCTTATTACGGCGAGGAGGAAACCGAGGTTCGTCCCGACAATATCCGCTATGGCCCGCAAGGAACGCCGGTCGAATGGGTCGAGGAGGAAAGCTATTTCTTCCGGCTTTCGGCCTATCAGGACAAACTGCTGGCGCTCTACGAGGGCCAGCCGGATTTCATCGGCCCGGCCGAGCGGCGCAACGAAGTGATGAGCTTCGTCAGATCGGGACTGAAAGACCTGTCGATCTCGCGCACGACGTTCGACTGGGGCGTGCCGGTGCCCGGCGACGAAAAGCACGTGATGTATGTCTGGGTCGACGCGCTGACAAACTACATTACCGGCGTCGGCTATCCCGATGAAAACGCAGACAATTGGAAATTCTGGCCGGCCGATGCGCACATCATCGGCAAGGACATCGTGCGTTTCCACGCCGTCTACTGGCCGGCCTTCCTGATGTCGGCAGGCATTCCGCTGCCGAAGCGCGTCTTTGGCCACGGCTTCCTGTTCAACCGCGGCGAGAAGATGTCGAAATCGGTCGGCAACGTCATCGACCCCTTCACCATGATAGAGCATTACGGGCTCGACCAGGTGCGCTATTTCTTCCTGCGCGAGGTGCCGTTCGGCCAGGACGGCAGCTACAGCCACGAAGCGATCGTCAACCGCACCAATGCCGACCTTGCCAACGGCGTCGGCAATCTGGCGCAGCGCTCGCTGTCGATGATCGCCAAGAACTGCGGCGGCGTGGTGCCGACGCGCGGCGAGCTGACGGATGCCGACAAGGCAATCCTCGATCAGGCGGCGGCCGCTCTTGCCGCCGCGCGCAAGGCAATGGCCGAGCAGGGCATCCATCTGGCGCTGGCGTCGATCTTCGGCGTGGTGGCCGAAGCCGACCGGTATTTCGCCGGACAGGAACCCTGGGCACTGAAGAAGACTAACCCCGAGCGCATGCAAACGGTGCTGTGGACAACGGCCGAGGTGGTCCGGCGCGTGGCGATTCTGTGCCAACCCTTTATTCCAGGATCGGCCGCGAAGCTGCTTGACCTGCTGGCCGTGCCGGCAGACGAGCGCAATTTCGTGCATCTCCACGCCGATCATGCGCTTGTGCCGGGCAGAGCGTTGCCTGTACCAGAAGGCGTGTTTCCGCGTTATGTCGATCAGCCGGAAGCGAACGGCTGATGCTCGTCGACAGCCACTGCCATCTGGATTTTCCGGACTTCGCCGAGGAACGGGCGGCCGTCGTCGCCCGTGCCCTGGCCGCCGGGATCGGCCGCATGGTAACCATTTCGACGCGCGTGAAGCGATTTCAGCAAATACTTGAAATCGCAGATGCTTTCGACGAAGTGTACTGCTCCGTCGGAACCCATCCGCACAATGCCGCCGAAGAGCTTGACGTGACGACGGCGGATCTCGTGCGCCGGTCCGCCCATCCCAAGGTGGTGGCGATCGGCGAAGCCGGGCTCGACTATTTCTATGACAAAGCGCCCCGCGATGCGCAGGCGCAGGGTTTGCGCAACCACATCGCCGCTGCTCGCGAGACGGGCCTGCCGCTGGTCATCCATTCGCGCGACGCCGACGACGACATGGCTCATATCCTTGAGGAAGAAACGGGGAAGGGCGCCTTCCCGTTCGTCCTGCACTGTTTTTCGTCGGGACGCAGGCTGGCCGAGGTCGGCGTCTCGCTGGGCGGCTATGTTTCGTTTTCCGGCATCCTGACCTTCAAGAATTCGGCCGAAATACGCGCCATAGCCGCCGACCTGCCGCACGACCGGCTGCTGGTGGAGACCGATGCGCCATATCTCGCGCCGATCCCATTTCGCGGCAAGCGCAACGAACCCGCTTATGTCGCGCACACGGCCAGGGTTCTGGCCGAGACGATCGGCATCAGCGAAGGTGAAATCGCAGCTTTGACGACCGATAATTTCTTCCGGCTGTTCGGCAAGATGCCGCGCCCCGCCGAGCAAAGCGCCTGAACGATGACAGACCGGCTGCGCCTCACCATTCTCGGCTGCGGCTCGTCACCGGGCACGCCGCGCATCACCGGCGACTGGGGTAATTGCGATCCGCACAATCCGAAAAATCGGCGCATGCGCACGGCAGCCCTTGTCGAGCGGATTGCCGAGAGCGGCGCCCGCACCACCGTCGTCATCGACACAGGACCGGATTTCCGCCAGCAGATGCTGATGGCCTCGGTCAAACGCATCGATGCCGTCGTCTACACCCATCCACATGCCGACCACATCCACGGCATCGACGACTTGCGCGGCTTCGTGCTCGACCAGCGGCAGCGGATCGATATCCATGCCGACCAGCCAACGATGCTGCGGCTGCGCCAGGCCTTCGGCTACTGTTTCGAGACGCCGCCAGGCAGTTCCTATCCACCGATTGTCGACGCCCATATCATCGATCACACAAAGCCGGTCGTGATCGAAGGCGAGGGCGGTGCCCTCACCCTCGAGCCGCTGCCGCAGGTCCATGGCGACATCATATCGCTCGGCTTCCGCATCGGCGGACTAGCCTATTGCCCCGACATCAGCGATTTTCCGGCTGCCACCGCCGAACGGCTGCGTAATCTCGATGTCCTGATCATCGACGCGCTGCAGTACAGGACGCACCCGAGCCATCTGTCGCTTGGCGAGGCGCTTGAGTGGATCGAGCGGCTGGCCCCGAAACAGGCTGTGCTGACCCATATGCATGGGCCGCTGGACTACGCTACCGTGATGGCTGAGACTCCGGCAAATGTCGAGCCGGCATTTGATGGCATGGCGCTTGAAATTCGTTATAGATCAGACAGATAGAATATTCTCTTCATAGCTGATGGCACTGATCGCCTGGCAGCGAGCCGCCGATACAGGTCCGATGTCGAGATCTTGCACCTGGGATCGCCACACGGCCGCCGCCAGTTCGCTGTCGCTTCAAGATTGCAAAATGCCAAAAGAGGATTGCATTGTCAGGCCGGTGGATGCTCGTCGATCTGCATTGCAGGCCTGACAGAGACTCCGGCAAATGTCGAGCCGGCATTTGATGGCATGGCGCTTGAAATTCGTTATAGATCAGACAGATAGAATATTCTCTTCATAGCTGATGGCACTGATCGCCTGGCAGCGAGCCGCCGATACAGGTCCGATGTCGAGATCTTGCACCTGGGATCGCCACACGGCCGCCGCCAGTTCGCTGTCGCTTCAAGATTGCAAAATGCCAAAAGAGGATTGCATTGTCAGGCCGGTGGATGCTCGTCGATCTGCATTGCAGGCCTGACAGGCAGTCTATGTGATGGCTTCCTAAAATATACATTGAGAGCAAGAGGCGCTAACCTTTGCCCGTTAGTTGGAAAGGAGAGGCCCGATGATTCGCGAACTCGTACTTACAGTGACGCTTCTTGCTCCTATCGCTGCCACAGCGCAGGAATTGCCAACCGTCCCTTACTTGCCGCTTGAGCGGGCAACCAAGGCAGCACAAGCCGCGCTGGAGGCCTGCGCTGCCGAAGGCAGCAATGTCAGCGTCGCCATCGTGGCGCGGAGCGGCGCGACGCAAGTGCTGCTCAAGGCCGATAATTCCGGCGCACACACCGCATCCAGCGCCGAAGGCAAGGCCTTCACCGCGGCAGCCTTGGGTCGCGACACTGCGGGGCTCGCCGAATTCATAGCCTCCAAGCCGGCAAATGACGGCATGCGTGACATGGATCCTCGCATGGTGATCCAGGCTGGCGGCTTGCCGGTCAAGTTCGGCGATGCCTTGGTGGCCGGCATTGGCGTCGGCGGTGCTCCTTCGGGCGATATCGACGCCAAATGCGCCGCCGCCGGGCTCAAGGCGATCGGCGCCGCCGAGTAAACTTGCCTAGGATGTGCCAACGCAGCCCGCCAAAGGCGGGCTGCTCCGTTGAACGGGGTTCAGTGAACCCTGTCTCCACACCGGAACCGGCGGACGTAAGATCGCATTCGACCGGCAACCGACGGCCGATCCTGAGACCCGAGCTGGAAGCTTAGTTCCATAATCTATCTTATGCGACTTTCGGCAAGGTGGGAATGTCGCTCCTGCTTGTGCGCAGCCAATCTCCCCACCTCAACTCTCCTGACACGGTTTTTGGTGCCCGTTCTGCTAAACTGGTGAATTGGAATGAACGCTTTGCAGATCACAGGCCACATGGCAGCCGCTTCGTCGCCGCCCGCGAGGGCATCGAAGCTGCAGCAATGGCTGTCGTCGGCTACCTGCGTAGCCGCTCTCTGTGTTCGTCAAGAATGCGCTCAATGGTCCGGACTCGGTCCTGCCGACGGTTGAGACCTCTGCGTGCTTTGCCGCGAGCGTGCCGCTCATAGATTTCCCGGCTCGCCTGGAGCTGCTCGATATACACCTTATCGGGCTTCCCATTCTCAAGGCGGTCGAACACCCAGCAGAACGGCGCCGGGAGCTGGCCTTCGCGATAGCGCGGGCTTGCCGAGGCCTGATCTTCGTCGAGGATTTCCTGCAGCACGACCTGATCCCAGACTTCCGGGTTTTCATCGCTGCGCTTCTTCCACAAGGCGAGGATCTCGCGAGCAGCCGGCGTATCGTTGATGAGGATGGTTCCAGCCATCAGCCGGCCACTTTCGCGATAGACCGCGATGTCGCAATCAAAACCGGCGAGCTCCGGCCAGGGATCATGATGGAAGACCGTGTCGACGTCCACATACAGCAGCGGTCCCTGAAGCCTCCTACGCATATTGACAAGGAATGTCGGCTTCAGGCTCGCGTTGCGCACCCAGGATCCAGCGTCGGCGAATGGCCGGGCTTGGACAGAAAGGCCAAGACGCCACGCTGACGCGGTCATGCGAGCGGCTTCTGTCTCATAGAAGGAGTTGATCGTAAAGAACGCCACGATTTCACCGGCCTTGTCCGGGTTGCCGGACGGCTGTGGGTTTATCGGGAAGGGAGCGAGCATTTCCCGGTGCCTGTGTTTGGTGGCCCGGAACAAATCAAGAATGTGGGTGAGCAACGCGAAGCCTTATTAGGATATGAATATTTAGACGCCAAGCATATAGCAATAAGTCCGAATAGCCTCGCAATGCGATAAAGTCATCGGTAGCGGCGCAGAAAACATTGGGCCACAACCATTTTGTTGACGAGGGGCGCCAGCTGGGCCGAGGCCGCGGTCTGGAACTCCTGTCCTTGCGCTCAACCAGATCATTTCGCCGGCCATGATGCAGCCGTAAGGATCCACCTGGTCGATGACCTCGGCGAGTTCGTGCTTTGGATCTGGCGACGCGCTGCTGGTTTGCCCCCGGCTTCTCGAGGCAACCTCCCTACCCCAGAACTTTCAATGAGCTCCGCTCGCTCTGGTTGCAGCATTCGGCCTACCGTTGCCAGAAGGGCTTTGCTAGCTCTGCCTCGACCTGTCGTCTCGTCAATCCGATGTCGTCGATCAGATGGGGATTGTCCTTCGACATTCGCTCAAGCTCCCAGCGAAAGCGTATCCGCTCGCGCCAGGTCCGATCGTGCCAGGCCGCGACAATGCTTCGCAGGGTCGCCAAGTGCCGACGCGACGCTTCCGCCAGCACTACAGGCATTCTCGGCCGCACCGTCTGACACCGCGTCGATGCAAGGGTATCGTTCATGGCAACCTCCTATGGTTTGAGGGTGGGTCCTCGACTTGGGACCTCGACCTGAAAGAGGTTGAATTGTGCCGGATGCAAACAGCGCCGTAATTAAGCCCTCCCAAATAGTTCTCAAAAGTTCCAAACGGGCTATAGATGCGCCTTATGCAGGGATCGCGCTTTGCCTTCGGTCCGTTCGTGCTTGATCCGGATGCGGGAACGCTGCTTCGGAACGATGATCCTGTTGCCGTCGGCTACCGCGGGCTGAAGCTGTTGGCGGCGCTCGTCGGGCGGCCTGGCGAAATCCTCGACAAGGCCAAGCTGATGGATGCGGCGTGGCCGGGTACGGCCGTCGAGGAAGGCAATCTCACCGTCCAGATCGCGCAGCTGCGCAAGCTGCTTGGTCCGTCCGCCGACGGCGGTGAATGGATCACCACTGTTCCGCGCGTCGGCTACCGCTTCACGGGGATCGTCGAACCCCTCGATGGCGCGAACCGAAAAGCTTTGCCGCTGCCCGACAAACCGTCGATAGCCGTGCTCCCCTTCGTCAATCTCAGCAACGACCCCGAACAAGAGCCTTTCGCCGACGGATTGACCGAAGACCTGATCACCGACCTGTCCAGGGCCTCGGGCTTGTTCGTCATCGCGCGCAATTCGACCTTCGCCTACAAGGGAAAGGCGGCGGACGTGCGCGAGATCGCCCGGGAGCTTGGCGTGCGCTACCTCCTGGAGGGCAGCGCAAGACGTGCCGCGGGGCGCGTGCGCATCAACGCCCAGCTGGTCGACGCGGCGAGCGGCGATCACCTGTGGGCGGAACGCTTCGATCGCGGCCTGGACGATATCTTTGCCGTTCAGGACGAGGTGACGGCCAAGATCGTGGAGGCGCTGCTTGGCCGGCTGCGCGCGCCGCCGCCGCGCAATCGGCCCAAGACTCTCGAGGCCTACGATCTGTGCGTGCGGGCGCGCAAGCTGATCGACGATTCGCCGCAGACCGCGCGGGAGGCGCATCTGATGCTGACGCGCGCGGTCGCGCTCGATCCGGACTATGCCGAGGCCTATCGCTGGCTTGCCATGAACCACTGGATGGGATGGGTGCATTGGGGCGAACCGGTGGAACCGAACCGCCGTATTGCCCTGGAGCTGGCGCGCAAGGCGGTGGCAATCGATCCCAACGACGCCGGCTGCCGCTGGGTGCTCGGCAACCTGCTTGCCTATGAGCGCGACTTCGCCGAAGCGGATGCCGAGTTCGCCAGGGCGTTCGAGCTCGACCCCAACGAGGCCGATGCCTGGGCGACACTGTCTGACATCTCCGTGCTGGCCGGGCGGGTCGAGGAAGGACTCGAACAGATCCGCAAGGCGTTCCGGCTCAACCCGTTTCCGGCAAGCTGGTACTATCTGACGCTCGGCGCGGCGCAATATGCGGCGCGCGACTACAAAGCCGCCGTCAAGACACTGCGCCGGGACGAGACTTACCGCACCAGCTCACGCCGCTTCCTGGCGGCCAGCCTCGCGCAGCTCGGCCGGCTCGACGAGGCGCGCGCGGAAGTCGAACTGTTCCTCGTCGGCAATCCGCATTTCACCACCAGCCATTGGGTCTGGACGGAGCCCTTCCGCGATCCGGCGATGCTCGACCATTTCGTCGATGGCTTCCGCAAGGCCGGCCTTCCGGATTGAAGCGCCGCCGGTCCCTTGGTCATGGCGCCTTCCCGCCGTTCGTGCCGCCTACTCTTCGAACCGACCCGTGGCGTCACGATCGCGCTCATATCGTCTCGTGAGCGGAAACGGCGGCAACCAGGTTTCGCGACGGACGATCCAGCTTTCGTACGTTGGCGTCAGTTGGTCCGGGGCATCCAGGGATCCCAGGTTCACTTCGATTTCGTCGGCGGTGCGACCAAAAATGGTCGAGCCGCAACGGGGACAGAAGAACCGCCCGGCGTAGTCACGGGTTTCGCCATCGATCGTCACCGCATCCTGAGGGAAAATCGCGGAAGCATGAAAAAGCGCCCCATGATGCTTGCGGCAGTCGAGACAGTGACAAAGGCCCACCCGGTATGGGCGTCCAGTCGCCACAATTCGGACGTTGCCGCACAGGCAACCGCCGGTGAATCGGTCCATGCTGCATTCCTCCAAATCGAGCGAGCTGGATGTTTACGAACAACTCCACCATCCATGAACGCGACGCCAGCCTTTCAGCTAATGCGTCTGCGGTTGAAGTTCGATCCGATAGCCGAGCACGCGCCTTCCGGCCGGCTCGATCAGCATCACTGCTGGCTTGTCGGCGAATTCGCCATCGAAATCCACCGGGCTGGCGAGGCCGTGCCAGGGTTCGATGCAGAGGAATGGCGCGCCGCCCGGCTTTGACCAGACGCCCAATTCCCGGAATCCGTTCCAATGCATCTCGATCGCCGGACCACGATCGGCACCGTAACGCACAGCGGTGCTGGAAGGCTGGTCCAGGATCAAGGCATCCTCGTCAAACAGCCGATCCGACAAAGCGAGAATGTTGCCCTCGATGGGCGTCGGCTGCCTTGCCGCCAGCAGTAACCCGTCCTTGAGACGGCGGATCGGCGCATGCTCGGGCTTTGCAAAGGTCAGGCGGTAGGCCTCCTTGGGCAGGTCCGGCAGCAGCGGCCAGTTGAATGCCGGGTGCGCCCCGATCGACGCCGGTAGCGGCTCGTCGCCGGTGTTGGTGATCTCGAACGTGACGCCAAGCTGCCGGCCGTCGAGAGTGTAGGTTACCGCCAGACGGAAGGCGAAGGGGTAGTGCGTTCGGGTCTCCGCGTCGTCGGTGAGCACCAGCATGCAGGACCGAGAACCCCTCTCCGCCCAGGCAAACGACTTATCGCGGGCGAAGCCGTGCTGCGTCATCGGATAGGTCTGGCCGCGATGGCGCAGTTGGTCGCCCTTCAGCCGGCCGACGATCGGAAACAACACCGGGGAATGACGGCGCCAGGCCGGTCCGGCCTGCCACACAAGCTCCAGCCCATCCGCATCCCGCAGCGAGACCAGTTCGGCCCCCTGCCCGACTATAACGGCCGAGATGTCGTCGCCATGAAGTGTCTGGCTGTCCTGTGCCATATGTTCTCGCGGTTTGTCTTTGCTTGGCCGGCAGGCTAGCAAATGGCCAGGCGTGAACTCAAGGCGGCGGTTTGCATTGCGTTTCACACAGTCACGATGAACGTGCGATGGCACAAGCGGGCAAGGCGCCGTCTCAAATGAAGAGTGGCCGGAGATTTCCCTCCGGCCACGGCAAGATGCAGGGTGTTGCCTGCTACAGTTCGGACTATTCCCGCTCGCCGGTGAAGTTCAGCAACAGCTGGAAGATGTTGACGAAGTTGAGGTAGAGCGAGAAGGCGCCGAAAACGGCCAGCTTCTGCCGCGACTCCGCGTCGAAGTTCTCCGCATACTGTTCCTTGATCGACTGCGTGTCCCAGGCAGTCAGGCCGATGAACACGGCGATGCCGATCACCGAGATGGCGAACTGCAAAGCGGTCGAGCCGAGAAAGATGTTGACGATGCTGGCAATCACCACGCCGATCAGGCCCATGATCAGAAAGGACGAGAACTGGGTCAGGTCACGCCGGGTCGTGTAGCCGTAGAGGCTGGTGGCGCCGAACATGGTGGCGGCGATGAAGAAGGTGCGTGCGATGCTGGTTCCGGTGAAAACCAGGAAGACCGAGGCCAGCGACAGACCCATGACCGCACAGAAGGCCCAGAACATCGCCTGCGCGCTTGCCGCCGACATCGTCTGCATCTTGAACGAGAACAGCAGGACGAAGGCGAGCGGCGCCAGCATCACCACCCATTTCAGCGGGCTGGAAAAGATTGGCACGTAGAGCGCGGGCGTCGACGACACCATGAACGCGATGAGGCCGGTGACCACGAGGCCGAGGCCCATATAGTTGTAGACGCGCAGCATGTGCTGGCGCAGGCCCTCGTCGTAGAGGGCGCCGCTTTGGGCGCCGGTGCCGACGCGGTATCCCAGGTTGGGCGTGTTCATTTGCATTCTCCTTTGTGAACGGATCAGTAAAGCGTTCTCGCAAGGGTCTCGGCGGCGCGGTCGAGGTCGCGGACCTGGCTTTGCGCGACCACCGCATAAGCGACCTCGCCGATCTGGAAATAGGCCGAGGAAATGTCGCCCGAGGGCGCGACGGTCGGCTTGATCACGTCGAAGGTTCCCGGCCGTATCGCGAACAGCGACACCAGGCCCATCTCCTTGGTCTCGACCGCCATCTCGACGCTGGGGCCGAAGCGCGATGGATAGACCTGCACGTCGCGGACCTTCCAGTCCTTGGGCAAGGACGGCATGACGATGGCCGTCGCCGCGCGGATTTCGCCGGCATTGTAGTTTGGCGCCTCGGCCTGCGAAGACATGCTTTCGCGCACAAGGGTCGTCCTGTGCGCGCGCACCGCCTCGTCGACATAGGCGGGCGGCTGCGGCGAGGCGACGACCCTGGTCACAGACATCGGCCCGACGATGCCGTTAGCCAGCCAGCCGGCAGCGACGAAAGCGGCCACCGCCGCGGCACGTTGCAAGACGCCGAAGATGCGGCCCCGGGCAAGTCCCCTCTCCAGGCGCCGCGCGGCATCGGTCGTCACCGGCCTCGCCATGCCTGATCCGGCCAGCGCCACGCGCAGTTCGTCCCGCATCCTGAGATCCGACATCACACGCGCGGCCTCTTCCGGCCGGGCGGAGAGGAAGGCCTCGACTTCGATACGGCGCGAGACGTCGAGCTGATCGTCGACATAGGCGTCGAGATCAGCGTCCGTCACGGGGTCGATAGTTCCTGTCATGACGGGCCTCCAACAATCCTGAGGTGATTTTTCGCCTTCGTCGGAGCCCCCTCCTCCATCTTCCGAAGCGCGGCGCGCGCCCTACCGATGCGCGACATCAGTGTTCCGAGTGGCACGCCGCTGGCATCGGCCGCCTGGCTGTAGGAAAGGCCCTCAATGGCGACGAGATGCAGGGCCGAGCGCTGTTCTTCGGGCAGGCTGAAAAAAGCATCGCGCACCTGGCCTAGGCGCACCGAATGCTCCTGCGGCGCCGGCGCGCTGCCGTCCGCAAGGTATCCCGCCTGTTCGAGGCGCGCTGCCTCCGAGCGGCGCGAGCGCATGCGGTCGACGAACGTGTTGTGGACGATGGACAGCAGCCAGGCTCGCAGGTTCCCGCCCGAGCGGAAGGTGCCGCGCCGCTCATAGGCGCGCACAAGAGCGTCATGCACGAGATCCTCGGCATCGGCACCGTCGCGCGTCAGCGAGCGCGCGTAACGCCTGAGCGAACCGAGTTGTCCGACGATATCGAAGCGTGGCATCGACCGTTTCATGCCCTGTTTACGGAACATGTGGGGGTTTTAATCCCGGCCCCGCAGATTTTTTCGCGAAACGCCGCAGATATGCAGCCGCCGAGGTAGCTCGCAGCGATGCCAGGCTATGCGATTCAGGCTGGCGCGAGTTAAAACCGCTGGTGCAAGGGGGTCGATTTGCGTATCACTCCGCCGCGCCAACGGAACCATGCAGATGTTTGAAAACCTTCAGCCGGCTGCCGCCGACAAGATCCTTGCCCTGATCGGCCTCTATCGTGCCGATCCTCGACCCGACAAAGTCGACCTCGGTGTCGGCGTCTACAAGGATCGCGACGGCAAGACGCCGGTCATGCGGGCCGTGCGCGAGGCGGAGAAGCGGCTGCTGCAGGGTCAGGACACCAAGACTTATCTCGGCCTCGCCGGCGACACCGGGTTCAATACCGTGATGGCCAGGCTGGCCTTCGGTGCGGATGCAGACATGACGCGGATCCGTGCTGCGCAGGCGCCGGGCGGCTCCGGCGCGCTGCGGCTGGTAGCCGAGCTTTTGAAGCGAACCCGTGCCGATGCGACGGTCTGGTTGTCCGACCCCACCTGGCCGAACCACATGCCAGTGATGCGCGCCGCCGGGCTGCGAATCCGTGAATATCCCTATTTCGACGCGACATCGGGCGCCGTTCGCTTCGACGACATGCTGGCAGCACTGCGCACCGCGAAGCGCGGCGACGTGGTGCTGCTGCATGGCTGCTGCCACAACCCGACCGGCGCCAATCTGGACATCGCGCAGTGGGCCGCTGTCACAGATCTCGTCGTCGAGCGCGGCCTGCTGCCGTTTGTCGACATTGCCTATCAGGGCTTTGGCGATGGCCTCGAGGCCGATGCCGCCGGACTGCGGCTGCTGGCCGAAAAAGTTCCGGAAATGGTCGTCGCGTCCAGCTGCTCGAAGAACTTCGCCGTCTACCGCGACCGTGTCGGCGCGGCGATGATCCTGGCCAGGGACAGCGCGCAGGCCGACGTGGCGCTGGGCCAGATGCTGTCGGCGGCTCGTGCCATGTATTCGATGCCGCCGGACCACGGCGCGGCGGCGGTGCGCATCGTGCTCGAGGACGCGGTCTTGCGCGCGGACTGGGAAGCCGAGCTCGAGGAGATGCGCCTGCGCATGCTCCGGCTTCGGGTGCAATTCGCCGAGGCGCTGCGCCGGCAGTCCAATTCCGACCGCTTCGATTTCGTCGCCAGCCATCGCGGCATGTTTTCCCGGCTTGGGCTCACGGAAGCGCAGGTCGAACGGCTGCGCGCGGAATATGGCGTCTACATGGTCGGCGACAGCCGCATCAATGTCGCCGGCCTGCCGGAAGACGGCATGGACAAGCTCGCCAAGGCGATCGTTTCCGTGCTCGACTGACCGGACTTGTTCGGCGCAACTGTGGACAAGCCCGCTTCGCTCGCCGACAGCATTGGCCGCGCGGCGGACCGCGCGATAGCATCCGCCGCATGAAGCCATCGAAAGACATTTCGCGCCTGATCGAAATCATGGCGGCGCTGCGTGCGCCAAAGACCGGCTGTCCCTGGGATATCGAACAGGATTTCTCGACCATCGCGCCTTACACGATCGAGGAGGCCTATGAGGTGGCCGACGCCATCGCGCGCGACGATCTCGACGATCTGCGCGACGAACTCGGCGATCTCCTTTTGCAGGTCGTGTACCACGCGCGGATGGCTGAGGAAGCCGGCGAGTTCGCTTTCGGCGACGTGGTCCAGGCCATCACCACGAAGATGATCCGCCGCCATCCACACGTCTTCGGCGACGAACAGGCCCGCAGTGCCGGCATGGCCAAGGGCATGTGGGAGAAGATCAAGGCACAAGAGAAGGCCGAGAAGCGTAGCGCCCGTCTCGCGCGCGGACTCGACCCGGAAGACAACGGCAAGGGGTTTCTGGACAGCGTGCCGGTCGCCCTGCCCGCACTGACGCGGGCATTGAAGCTTCAGGAGAAGGCCGCCCGCGTCGGTTTCGACTGGAGCGAGGCAGCCCCCATCCTCGATAAGATCGAGGAAGAGATCCGCGAATTGCGCGAGGCGCTGGCCAAAGGCCAAACCGCGGAGATCAAGGATGAATTCGGCGATATGCTGTTTGCCGTCGTGAATCTCGGCCGTCACCTGAAGCTCGATTCGGAAGCAGCGCTCAGCGGCACCAACGAGAAATTCCGTTCGCGCTTCCACTATGTCGAGCAGGCCCTGGAGAATTCCGGCAGCTCGCTGGAAAAGGCTGATCTGGACGAAATGGAAGCGCTCTGGCAGGAAGCGAAGAGCGCGAAATAACTGGCGTTAGCCGTTATTCTTGCGACGCAATCTGCTTTCGATCTCTTCGCGGGCACTTTGCGTGGCCTTGAGGGAGATGGTGGCGCTGCCGTCGTCATTGTCGGTTCGCGAAACAACATCGCCATTGCGGTAAAGCCAGTCGACAAGGCCGAACTGCGCCGGCCCGATCGTCACCGTCAGATCTTCAAGCTCGCCGGACATGCGTGTCTCGATGATCGCGTTCAGCGCGTCGATGCCTTCGCCCGTGACAGCCGATATGGCGACGGGAGGCGCCTTGGCATCCGTACTCTCGGCAAGCAGCCGTGCGCGATTGCCTTCATCGAGCAGGTCGACCTTGTTCCAGACCTCGATGACCCGCTTGGTATCGCCGGCGTCGACGCCGAGATCGGCCAGGATGCGCTCGACGTCCTCGGCCTGGGCGGATGTGTCAGGATCGGAGATGTCGCGCAAATGGATGATGAGATCCGCCTCGACCACCTCTTCAAGCGTGGCGCGGAACGCCGCGATGAGATGCGTCGGCAGGTCCGAGATGAAGCCGACCGTGTCCGAGAGGATGATCGGCGTGCCGTGCGGCAGCCGCACGCGGCGCAGCGTCGGATCGAGCGTGGCGAACAGCATGTCCTGCGCCAGCACCCCTGCCCCGGTCAGCTTGTTGAACAGCGTCGATTTTCCGGCATTGGTGTAGCCGACGATGGCCACCACCGGAAACGGCACCTTCTTGCGTTTGGCACGATGCAGGTCGCGGGTGCGGCGCACCGTCTCCAACTCGTGCTTCAGCTTGACGATCTTGTCCTGCAGGACGCGCCGGTCCGATTCGATCTGGGTTTCGCCGGGGCCGCCGAGGAAGCCGGCGCCGCCGCGCTGGCGCTCGAGGTGGGTCCAGCTGCGCACCAGCCGGCCCTTCTGGTAGTTGAGATGGGCAAGCTCGACCTGCAGCGTGCCTTCCTTGGTGCGGGCGCGCTCGCCGAAGATCTCGAGGATCAGCCCGGTGCGGTCCAGCACCTTGGCGTTGAATTCCTTCTCGAGGTTGCGCTGCTGCACCGGCGTCAGCGGATGATCGACTATGACTACCTCCGCATGCCCTTCCTTGACGATCTCCGCCAACTCCTCGACCTTGCCGCTGCCGAGCAAGGTCGCCGGACGTGGATCGTTGACGGTAACCACGGCCGTGTGGATCAGATCGAGATCGATGGCGCGGGCAAGACCGACCGCCTCGTCGTGACGGGCCTCGGCTGAGCGCGTCAGCCGCGGACGGTTGGTGTCGTCCTCGCCGCGCGGCTGGCGGGTAAGCACCGGCACGATGACAACTGCCCGGGTCGGACCCTCGGCCTCCGTCCCCGGCTGATGTGCTGATTTTCCGCGAACGCTGCGGTCCGGGTCCTTCTCACGTGCCAATCAGGCGCCCTGGCTTTCCTCGCCATCGAACATCTGAACCGGCTGGCTCGGCATGATCGTGGAAATGGCGTGCTTGTAGACGAGCTGGGAGTGGCCGTCGCGGCGCAGCAGGACGCAGAAATTGTCGAATGAAGTGACGACGCCGGTCAGCTTCACGCCGTTGATGAGAAAGATGGTGAGCGGGTTCTTGCTCTTGCGAACAGAGTTCAGGAACAGGTCCTGAAGGTTTTGCGATCGTTCCGCCATTGTTCTTGTCTTTCGCCGATCCCCTTCGGTTTGCAGGCCAATGCGCCAAATTAACCAGCACATGTCAAGCGCGCAAACACCGTCTTGTCGTCAGTAACGACAAGCAGAACGAGATATATTGATGTTCATTCCACCTGTGCGGTTATCAGGCTGGACTTTTTTCCGCAATGTCAAAAAAGGCTTGCCGCAACGAAAGTGTTATCGAGCCGGGGTGGCCGTTGGCGATCGGATCGCCGTCTATGGCCACGACCGGCATGGCGATCGTGGTCGCGGAACTGATGAAAGCCTCCCTCGCCGCCTTGGCCTCGGCGACAGAAAAGCCGCGTTCCTCGATCTTGAGTCCGAGCTTGGCCGCCACCTCAAACATGGTGGTGCGGGTTATGCCGCGCAGAATACCGTGCTCGGCGGGCCTGGTGACCAGAACGCCGTCCCTGGTGACGATCCAGGCATTCGATGACCCGCCTTCCTTGACGTTGCCGTCCGTATCCACGAACCACGCTTCCTGCGCGCCAGCTTCCTTGGCCTTCTGCTTGGCCAACACATTGGGCAGCAGGCCGGTGCTCTTGATGTCGACGCGATCCCAGCGATTCTCGGGCACGGTGATGACGGCGATACCGGTCTCGGCCCGCTTGGTCCCAGCAGCGGGATCCATCTTCCTGGCGGTGATCACCAGCGACGGCCTGGTATCAGCCGAGGGGAAGGCGAAGTCGCGGCTGGCGACGCCGCGTGTGACCTGGACGTAAACCAGGCCGTTGACGACATGGTTGCGATTGACCACTTCGCGCATGATGAGCGGCAGGACGCCTGGGGTGACGGGCCAGCCGATCGACAGCTCGCTCAGCGAACGGTTCAGCCGGGCAAGGTGACGCGGCATGTCCACGATGAAGCCGCGCGCCACTTCGCAGACCTCGTAAACGCCGTCGGCGAACTGGTAGCCACGGTCTTCGATATGCACAGCGGCATCAGCATGAGCGGTGTAGCGCCCGTTCACATAGGCAATACGCGGCATTTGTCACCTCGGGGGATCTGCTTCGGCTTGTTTAGGCGATTCCGCCTCAGCAGTGATGGATAATCGCGTGGGCCACTGAAGCAACTCCAGAAAGCGTGTAACGATTTTCCGGCCGGAACTGCTTGAGCAAGGTATCGAACCGGGCCGGCAATGCATCAAACGCCGAACCGCTCAAGATATCAGGTCAGACGCCGAGCGACTTCAGCTTGCGGTGCAGCGCGGAACGCTCCATGCCGATGAACTCGGCCGTTTTCGAGATGTTGCCGCCGAACCGGTTGATCTGGGCGATCAGATAGTCCTTCTCGAATTGTTCGCGCGCCTCGCGCAGCGGCAGCGCCATGATGTGCTGGTCCGACTGGTTCGGCGTGCGTGGCATGACATCGCCGATTTCGGACGGCAACAGGTCGGCGGTGATCGGCGCATCGACATTGTCGCCGCGCGCCAGAATCATCAGCCGTTCGACATTGTTGCGCAATTGGCGAACATTGCCTGGCCAATTGTGCGCCTGCAGCACCGCCATGGCGTCATCGCCGATGCGGCGCGGCTTGATTCCGGCCTGACGGGCGATCTGCTTCATGAAATTGTCAACGAGATAAGGAATGTCCTCGCGCCGCTCGGCAAGTCCCGGCACCGTCACCGGTACCACCGCAAGGCGATGGTAAAGATCCTCGCGGAAACGGCCATCGGCGATCATCGCCTCCAGGTTCTGCGACGTCGAGGAGATGATGCGGACATCGACCTTGACCCGTTTGGTGCCGCCGACGCGCTCGAACTGCTGTTCGACCAGCACACGCAGGATCTTGTTCTGCGTCTCGCGCGGCATGTCGGCCACCTCATCGATGTAGAGGATGCCGCGATGGGCTTCCTCCAGGGCGCCGACCTTTCGCTCGACGCCGTTCGATTCGGTGCCGAACAGTTCGATCTCCATGCGTTCGGGCGTGATGTTGGCGGCGCTCAGCGTCACGAAAGGCGCGCTCTTGCGCGCCGACAGCGTGTGGATGGCGCGCGCGGCCAGCTCCTTGCCAGATCCCGAGGGGCCAATGATCATGACGCGGCTGTTGGTCGGCGCGACGCGCTCGATGGTCTGGCGCAACTGGCTCATCGCCGACGACATGCCGATCAGGTCGAAGGTCTCGCCGCTGCGCAGCTTGAGATCGGAAACCTCGCGCCTCAGCTTGGAGGTTTCCAGCGCACGCTCGGCAATCAGAATCAGCCTGTCCGCCTTGAAGGGCTTCTCGATGAAGTCATAAGCGCCGCGTCTGATGGCGGAGACCGCGGTTTCGATGTTGCCATGGCCCGAAATCATCACCACCGGCAGGTTGGGGTGCATGGTCTTGATCTCGTCCAGCAAAGCCAGGCCGTCCAGGCGCGAACCCTGCAACCAGATGTCGAGGAAAATCAGCCGCGGCGCTCGGTCGGCGATGGCTGCCAGCGCGGTGTCGGCATCGGATGCCGTGCGGGTTTCGTGACCTTCGTCGCTCAGTATGCCTGCGACGAGCTCACGGATGTCTTCCTCGTCATCGACGATCAGAATATCAGACGCCATTACCGACCTTTTCAGTTTCTCTTTCGTGTTCCATCCTGCTTTCGCCGCGCGCTGGCGCCACGGCCGCAGGTGGCAGGATGATGCTGATCATCGCGCCGCGCCCGCCATGGAAATCCGCAGGCGCATCGTGGAGCTCCAGCCTGCCGCCATGGTCCTCCACGATCTTCTTGACGATGGCGAGACCGAGGCCCGTGCCCTTCTCACGCGTGGTCATGTAGGGCTCCAACAGCCGCTGACGATTCTCCCGCGGCAGGCCTTTGCCATTGTCGATGACGTCGATGCGAATCGCGCCATTCTGACGTCCGGCTTGAATCCGGATTATGCCGTGCGAACCGTCCTTCTGTTCCAGCCCGTCGATCGCTTCGGCAGCGTTCTTGATCACGTTGCCGAAAGCCTGCGCCAACAAGCGGCTGTCGAAAGTACCCTTGAGCGGTTCGTTGCCGAATATGCGCTCGAACGTGATGTCGGAACGGCTCACCTCGACCAGGAAGGAGGCCTCGCGCAGGGATTCACGCAGGTCTATGGACTTCATCTCGGGCTTCGGCATGCGCGCGAAAGCGGAGAATTCGTCGACCATGCGACCAATATCCTCGACCTGCCGGATGATGGTGTCGGTGCACTGGTCGAACACCTCGCGGTCCTCGGTGATGACCTTGCCGTAGCGGCGCTTGATGCGCTCGGCTGAAAGCTGGATCGGCGTCAGCGGGTTCTTGATCTCATGGGCGATGCGGCGCGCCACATCGGCCCAGGCAGAGGAGCGCTGCGCCTGGACCAGATCGGTGATGTCGTCGACCGTCACGACGTAGGATTTCTCCTCCGTGCCGTTATCGCCGGCCTCGATGGTGATCTGCACGTTGAAAGTCCGCTCCGTGCCGGCGCGGAAAAACGTCACCTGCTCGCGATAGACGGGCTTGCCCGATTGGCGGCCGATCTCGAAGACGCGGCCGACATGCGGGAGAATGGCGGAAAGGTTCTGCCCGAGCGCCGCACTGGCCGAAATGGCCAGCATGGACTCGGCCGAGCGGTTGACGATGGTGATAATGCCATAAGGGTCGACGCCGATGACGCCCGCGGTGACACCGGCCAGCACCGCTTCCGAAAAGCGCCGTCGCTCGTCGATCAGATCCTTGGCGGACAGGATCTCGTTGCGCTGCGATTTCAATTCCTGCAGCATCTTGTTGAAGGTATTGCCGAGCGAGGCAACGTCGCCGTCGGACGGCCGCACCGGCACGGCGACGTCGAGATTGCCGGTCGCGACCTCGTCGGCAGCGCCGATGAGCTGACGAATCGGCCGCACCAGCCGGTCGGCCACGGCAATGCCGGTCCAGATTGCCGACAGGATGATGATCAGCGTCAGCGACAGATAAGGCAGCGCGAACGCCACCTGCGAAGTGCGCCTGTTGTCTTCGAGATTGCGATATTCGTCGGTGTTCGATCTGACGATCTGGCGCGCCTTTATCACCTCGGGATCGACCAGCCGGATCGTGTAGAGGTAGAGCCCCTCGATCTCACGCAGCTTGACGATGGCGCCCATGATGTTGCGCGTGCGCGGCTCGATCAGAACCGGCTTGCCGTCGGTGGCGCTGGCGACCGCTCCCTCCGGCGGTTCCGGCATGGCGAAGTCGGCATCGGTCTTGGCGCTCATCACGAAGGAGCCGTCGGGCTTGATCAGCGCGGCATGCGCCAGCGAGCGGCCCACCGCTTCCTTGCTCATCAGATCGAGGAAGCCAGTCCGGTCGAGGCCGTAAAGCGTGCGCGACGCGTCGAGGTCATAGGCCATCGACAGCGTCGTGCCCTGCAGGTTGCGCGCGTTTTCCTGCACATAGGCATCGGCGATGGACAGCGACGAATTGACGATCGTCTTGGTGCGAATCTCGAACCAGCGGTCGAGGCCGATATCGAGCGTGATCGATGCGATGATGGCCACCATGATGGCGGGGATGGCGGCGACGAGCGCGAACATAGCCACGATGCGCACATGCAGCCGCGAGGCTGCCTTGCCATGCCGGCGCGCCATGACGATGCGATGCACCTCCCGGCCGATCAGTGCGATCAGCAACAGGACGAAGATGGCGTTGAGCGCGATCAACGCCCAGGTTGTCCTGGCGTCGGGCGCAATCGGCGTCGCGCCGACCAGGATCGCGAACGAAATGGCCGCCATGACCAGCGCACCGACGACCGCCACCACGCCGGGCAGCGCCAGCAGCCGGCGCCCGTCACGCGTGCCGGGGTCGTTGAAAAGCGGTTCGTTCGGTGTCGGAGCCTGCGAAGCCATGTCGCCGTCTAGAGCCAGTGATTGCGTCGGATCTATGCAACGCATTGTGGCGATTATGCAACAAGTGTGGCCTGGACGGAAATCTTTCGCGGACAGTCCCCCGGAAAAGCGCTTCGGCTCTATCCCGGCTCAGGCTTGGCGCGACGATTTGTAGACGTTGACGCCGAGTTCGCGAATCTTCTTGCGCAGCGTGTTGCGGTTGAGCCCCAGCAGTTCCGCGGCTTTGATCTGGTTGCCGCGCGTCGCGGTCATCGAGGCCAGCACCAGCGGATATTCGACCTCCGAGAGAATGCGCTGGTACAGCCCGGCAGGCGGCAATTCGCCGGCAAACGAGGTGAAATAGCGCTGCAGGAAATGCTCGACCGCCTGGCCGATGGACAGGTCGTCGGGAATGAGGTTGCCGCCGCCCGGCACCACGGGACGCTCGCCGGTCTTGAGTTCCGCCTCGATGATCTCGGCGGAAATCTCGTCCTGCGAATAGAGCGCGGCGAGCCTGCGGACCAGGTTTTCCAGTTCGCGCACATTGCCCGGCCAGGGATAGCGCTTCATCAATTCGATGCCGCCCGACGAGATACGCTTGGTCTGGAGACCCTCCATCTCGCCGAGCTTGAAGAAGTGCCGGACGAGGTCCGGCACGTCCTCGGAGCGCTCGCGCAGCGCCGGCAGCCTGAGGGGCACGACATTGAGGCGATAGAAAAGATCCTCGCGGAAGAGCCCCTGGTTGATCAGCGTGCGCAAATCCTTGTTGGTGGCGGCGACGATGCGCACGTCGGTCTTGATCGGCGTGCGGCCGCCGACCGTCGTGTATTCGCCTTGCTGGAGGACGCGCAGCAGGCGCGTCTGCGCTTCCATCGGCATGTCGCCGATCTCGTCAAGGAATAGCGTACCACCTTCGGCCTGTTCGAAGCGGCCGGTTGAGCGGTTCTGCGCACCGGTGAAGGCGCCCTTCTCATGGCCGAACAGTTCCGATTCGATCAGGTCGCGCGGGATGGCCGCCATGTTGATGGCGACGAACGGTCCGCCGCGGCGGCGGCCATATTCGTGCAGCGCACGCGCCACCAGCTCCTTGCCGGTGCCCGACTCGCCGGAGATCATCACCGTCAGGTCGGTCTGCATCATGCGCGCCAGCATGCGGTAGATGTCCTGCATGGCGGCCGAGCGGCCGACCAGCGGCATCGTCTCGGGCTGCTCTTCCGGCCGTGCGTCGATCTTCGGCCGCCGCGGCTCCGACAGCGCCCGGTTGACGATGTTGAGGAGCTCGGTGAGGTCGAACGGCTTCGGCAGATATTCGTAGGCGCCGGTCTCGGAGGCACGGATCGCCGTCATGAACGTATTCTGGGCGCTCATGACGATGACGGGCAGCTCCGGCCGAGCTTTCTTGATGCGCGGCAGCATGTCGAATGCGTTCTCGTCCGGCATCACCACGTCGGTGATGACGAGATCGCCCTCGCCCGCCGCCACCCAGCGCCACAGCGTCGAGGCATTGGAGGTCACGCGCACCTCATGGCCGACACGCGAAAGGGCCTGGTTGAGGACCGTACGGATCGCCGCATCGTCGTCGGCGACGAGAATATTGCCGCGAACGGTCATTTGCGGTCTCCTTCAGCGTCTTCATCGGTGCCGAGCGCCGTTTCCTTCCAGGCCGGCATCAGGATGCGGAACATTGTCGCGCGCGGCGTCGATTCGCATTCGATGATGCCGCCATGCTCGCCGACGATCTTGGCCACCAGCGCGAGGCCCAGTCCCGAGCCGTTCGGCTTGGTGGTGATGAAGGGATCGAACAGGATCGGCAGGATGTCCTCCGAAACACCGGAACCGTTGTCGCGCACGCAGAACTCGAGCGGCAGCGACACACGATCCTGAGTGCCTGGAACCGAAACGCGAATGCCCGGCCGGAAGGCCGTCGACAGGACGATTTCACCTTGGGGGTCGCCGCCGATCGCCTCGGCGGCGTTCTTGACCAGGTTTAGGAACACCTGGATGAGTTGGTCGCGGTTGGCGAAAACCGGAGGCAATGAAGGATCATAATCCTCCAATATCTTGATTTTTTTAGCAAAACCGTTCTTTGCGATCGCCTTCACATGGTCGAGCACGACATGGATGTTGACGGGATAGCGGTCGATCGGCCGCTCGTCGGAAAACACCTCCATGCGATCGACCAGCGACACGATGCGATCGGTCTCGTCGGTTATCAGCCGCGTCAGCGCGCGATCCTCGTCGGAAGCGGACAGTTCAAGCAGCTGGGCAGCGCCCCTGATGCCGGAGAGCGGGTTCTTGATCTCGTGAGCCAGCATCGCCGCCAGACCGGTCACCGAGCGCGCCGCGCCGCGGTGCGTCATCTGCCGGTCGATCTTGTCGGCCATCGACCGTTCCTGGAACATCACCACGACGGAGCCTGGAAACTCCGGCACTGGGGCGACATAGAGATCGACCACCTTCTCGATGCCGAGACGCGGAGACGACACGTCGACCCGGTACTCGTTGACGGGGGCCCGGCGCTCGCGCACCTGGTCGACCAGTGTCAGCAACGGGCTGCCGAAGGGAATGAGCTTTGACAGCGTGTTGCGGGCGAGCATCGTCGCGCTCGAGCGGAAGAAGTCCTCCGCATCGGCGTTGGCGAAGGTGATGAACCCCTCCGAACTGATCATGATGACCGGACGGCGGATGGTGTTGAGCACGATCTGGGCAGCATCCGCCATTTCCGGGCCCTGGCTGACGGAGGCGTTCATGCGGCGCTCCGCATGGGTGTTTGCTCGGCGGCGGAAAACACCTCGCGAAGCAAGGTAATCGTCCGCGCGGGATCGAAAGACGTGAGAATGGCCTTGCGCTTTTCGTCGGCAACGGCGCCGGCATGGCGGTCCAGATACCAGCCGAGGTGCTTGCGCGCCTGGCGCAGGCCGCTCTCGACGCCGTAGAGCGCAAGCATGTCCTCGTAATGGGCAATGATGTAGTCGGTCAGTTCCGCAGCGCTTTCCGGTAGCCGGGCAAGCTCGCCTGCCGCCGCGGCCGCGATGGTTCCGGCGGTCCAGGGCGCGCCGTAGTGGGCGCGGCCCACCATCACCGCATCGGCGCCGGATTGCTCCAGAACAGCGGCTGCTTGCGCAGGCGAAGACACATCGCCATTGGCGACGACCGGGATCGACACGGCAGCCTTGACGCAGGCTATTGCGCGCCAATCAGCCTTGCCCTGATAGAACTGGCAGCGCGTGCGGCCGTGCACTGTCACCATCTTGACGCCCGCCTGCTCGGCACGGCGCGCCAGGTCAGGCGCGTTGAGCGCCGTTTCGTCCCAGCCGAGCCGCATCTTCAGCGTCACCGGCACACCGACCGCGCCGACCACGGCGTCGACCAGCGACAGTGCATGATCGAGATCTTGCATCAGTGCCGAGCCGGCATAGCCGCCGGTCACCTTCTTGGCGGGGCAACCCATATTGATGTCGATGACGTCGGCGCCCTCGCCGACGGCGATGCGTGCGCCTTCCGCCATGTGTGCCGCCTCGCGGCCGGCAAGCTGCACCATATGGACGGGCAGGCCCGAATGACGTATGCGCAGGTCGCAGCCGGCCCTGCCTCTGGCGAGCTCGCCGCTTGCCACCATTTCGGACACGACCAGGCCGGCGCCATGCGCATGGGCGCGTTGGCGGAACGGCTCGTCGGTAATTCCCGACATCGGCGCGAGGAACACGCGATTGCGGATACTCACGCCGCCGACGTCGAGAGGTGCGGCCAATTTGGTCAGGTCAGGCATGCACAAAAACCAAGCATGTTCATTTGCTGCACATTCTCTAGCCATATCGGCCGCAATGTGCAACGCGGAATGACGCCACATTACGGCGCAATTGGGAAATGCCGAGCTCGGCTGCAGTCCCGAGCAAAGCGCCGCGCCTTGCACGGACACGCAATGGACGTTTTGGGGCTTCATGTGGCCTACGATCTCTCCGAAAACCGATTACACTTTTGGGGATCGTGCGCTAAGCCAATCGGCATGACTGACGGAAACGAAAATCAGGCTTTGGAGGCGAACGGCAAGGTCGCGGTGGTTATTGTTGCGGCCGGCCGTGGCGCGCGTGCCGGACAGGCCGATGGCCCGAAGCAATATCAGCAGATCGGCGGTCGCGCCGTCATCGCCCACGTCATCGATATTTTCCTGGCGCATCCGCGTATCGGCCCGCTCGTCGTGGCCATACACGCCGAGGATCACGAACTTTTTCGACATGCCGTCGGCGCACACTCCAATCGCGTCACGGCAATTGCGGGTGGCCCCACCAGGCAAGACTCGGTTCGACTCGGACTGCAGGCGTTGAGAAGCCACGCACCGGACAAGGTTCTCATCCACGACGCGGCGCGCCCCTTCGTCGACGCGGACCTGATCGACCGCACGATCGCAGCCATCGGCGAGCGCGAGGGCGCGCTCCCGGCGCTGCCCGTCGCCGATACGCTGAAACGCGAATCCGCCGCCGGGTTGGTCGCCGAAACGGTTTCCCGGAGCGGGCTTCACGCGGCGCAAACGCCGCAGGGTTTCCCATTCCTGGCGATTATGGCCATGCATGAGGAAGCCTATAACAGCGGCAAAACCGACTTTACCGACGACGCCGCGATCGCCGAGTGGATGCAGATGCCGGTCAAACTCGTTCCCGGCTCACCGGACAACGTCAAACTCACCTGGGCACGGGACATCGCCATGGCGGACCAACGACTTTCCAGCGAGCGCATGCGCTTTCCCGATATTAGAACCGGCAATGGCTACGACGTCCACGCGTTCGAGCCTGGCGACCACGTCACGCTATGCGGCATCGCCATTCCGCATGACAAGAAACTGTCCGGCCATTCCGATGCCGATGTCGGGCTCCATGCCCTTACCGATGCGCTGCTGGCGACCTGCGGCGCCGGCGATATCGGCACGCATTTCCCACCCTCCGACCCGCAGTGGAAGGGTACTGCCTCCCGGATTTTCGTGGAACATGCGGCAAAGCTGGTGCGCGCGCGCGGCGGCCGCATCGCCAATGCCGACATCACGCTGATCTGCGAGGCGCCACGCGTCGGCCCACATCGCGAGGCGATGACGGCTGCCCTGTCGCAGATGCTGGCCATCTCTGCCGACCGCATCTCCATCAAGGCGACAACCAACGAGAAGCTCGGTTTCGTCGGCCGCGAGGAAGGCATTGCGGCGATCGCCACGGCGAGCGTGGTGTTTCCCGGCGAGGTGCCGGAATGAGCAACAGCGAACTGGCAAATGCATTGCTGCAAGCCTGCCAGAAGCGCGGCATTATGCTTGCGACGGCGGAAAGCTGCACCGGCGGCATGATCATCGCCGCGCTGACCGACATCGCCGGCTCTTCCGCCGTGGTCGATCGCGGCTTCATCACCTATTCCAATGAAGCCAAGATGGACATGCTCGGGGTTTCCGCCGCCACGCTGGAGGCCCATGGCGCGGTTTCACGCGAGACAGCGATCGAAATGGCAACCGGCGCGCTGGCGCGCTCCCGCGCCGGGCTCAGCCTCGCCGTTACCGGCATTGCCGGACCGGGCGGTGGCTCGCCGGAAAAACCGGTCGGCCTGGTCTGGTTCGGGATTGGCCTAAGCGGCCAGCCGGTGACGGCCGATCGCGTGCTGTTCGCCGATGAAGGCCGTGCTTTCATTCGCCAGGAGACCGCCAGCCATGCACTCAAGCTGGGATTGCAGGCGCTTGGGCATGCTCACGCCGGTTTTGCACCGTAGATGACATCAGCACGCTTTTCGAAGGCTTCGGAGAACATGCGGAAGGCACGGTCGAACATCGTGCCCATCAGGGCGCCCAGGATGCGGCTTTTGAACTCGTAGTCGATGAAGAAGCAGACGGCACAGCCGCCGTCGGCAGGGTCGAATCGCCAGACATTGGTCAGATATTTGAACGGACCGTCGATGTATTTGACGTCGATCGCACGCTCGTCGGGCTTCAGCAGCACCTGCGTCGTGAAGGTCTCGCGGATCGCCTTGTAGCCGATGCTCATATCGGCGACGAGGATAGTGCGCCCGTCACGCTCCTTGCGCGAGCGCACCGTCAGTGCCTCGCAAAGCGGCAGGAATTGCGGATAAGCTTCGATGTCGGCGACCAGGGCGAACATCTGTTCCGGCGTGTGGGAAACGCGGCGGGTGGCTTCGAATTTCGGCATGAACCCGGCTCTAAAGCGCGTCGCGTCGACACAGACTCATGCGACGCGCTTTAGAGTCTTTGTTTTCGTGCATGCCGTTCTCCCAAAACCCGAAGTCACTTTGGGCGACATGCATCAGAGCGATTTCTCGAGCTGCGCTTGGCGCGCGGCGCGCAGCCTGGCGAAATCGTCGCCGGCGTGGTGCGAGGAGCGGGTCAGCGGGCTCGACGCCACCAGCAGGAAGCCCTTGGTCCGGCCGATCGTCTCGAAGGACTTGAACTCCTCCGGGGTGACGAAGCGGATCACCGGGTGGTGCTTTTTCGATGGCTGCAGATACTGGCCGATGGTCATGAAGTCGACATTGGCTGAACGCAGATCGTCCATCAGCTGCAGGATTTCGTTCCGCTCCTCGCCCAGTCCAACCATGATGCCGGACTTGGTAAAGATCGAAGGGTCGAGCTCCTTTACCCGCTGCAACAGCCTGATCGAATGGAAATAGCGGGCGCCTGGCCGGACCGTCAGGTAGTTCGACGGCACGGTTTCCAAATTGTGATTGAACACGTCCGGCTTGGCGGCCACGACGATCTCCAGGGCGCCGTCCTTGCGCAGGAAGTCGGGCGTCAGGATCTCGATCGTGGTTGAAGGCGTCGCCGCCCGGATCGCACGGATGACCTCGGCGAAATGCTGCGCGCCGCCATCGGCGAGATCGTCGCGATCGACAGAGGTGATGACGACGTGGCTGAGGCCCATCTGCTTGACCGCGTGGGCGACCCGTGCCGGCTCCTCCGGGTCGAGCGCGGTCGGGATGCCGGTGGCGACGTTGCAGAAGGCGCAGGCACGTGTGCAGATCTCGCCCATGATCATGAAGGTGGCGTGCTTCTTGTCCCAGCACTCGCCGATGTTCGGGCAGCCGGCCTCCTCGCAGACCGTCACCAGCTTGTGCGATTTCACGATCTCGCGGGTTTCGGCATAGCCTTTCGACACAGGCGCCTTAACGCGGATCCAGTCAGGCTTGCGCAGCACGTCCTGGTCGGGCTTGTGCGCCTTCTCCGGATGCCGCAGCCGCGGCGCATTGGCGATCGTGTCGAGGACGGTGACCATCGGAACCCTGGTTTTCTTTGCGATCGCCGCCGGCGATCGTCACTTACACGTCATCTAGGACTTTTCAGCACAAAGAAAAAGGCTGCGGCGGTACATGCCGCCACAACCGTTTTCGCATGGCGGAAACGATACCGACTAACGGCGCACCAGACGCCCGGCCCAGATCAGCAGGCAGGCGCCGATGAAACCGGTGATCAGGTAGGCGGTCCAGCCGACGCCAAACACGCCGATGTTCAAGGCACGCAAGATCGCGTTCAGCACCACTGCGCCGGCAATGCCCAAGATGATGTTCATCAAGACGCCGGTGTTGCTCTTCATGACCATTTCGGCAAACCAGCCCGCCAGGCCGCCGATGATGATGGCTGCGATCCAGCCCACGCCATTCACGTCCATATGCCTTCTCCTTGCTTGAGAAAAAACGCATCCGGAACCGAACTAACTTGCCGTCGAGCTCCTGCGGCTTTCGCATCTGAGTCTCGTGCGGCCAATCTATCATGCGTTCAACGCACGGCCATAGGCGTCGAGTACGCTTTCCTTCATCATCTCCGACAGCGTCGGGTGCGGGAAGATCGTGTGCATCAGTTCTTCCTCGGTCGTCTCGAGGTTCATCGCAACGACAAAACCCTGGATCAGTTCGGTCACTTCGGCGCCCACCATGTGGGCGCCAAGCAGTTGGCCGGTGTTCTTGTCGAAGATGGTCTTGATGAAGCCCTGGTCCTCGCCGAGCGCGATGGCCTTGCCATTGGCGGCGAACTGGAAGCGGCCGACCCTGACATCCTTGCCCTCGGCCTTGGCTTTCGCTTCTGTCAGGCCGACCGAAGCGACCTGCGGATTGCAATAGGTGCAGCCAGGGATCTTCAGCTTGTCGGTGGCGTGCACGCCGGGGAAATTGGCGATCTTCTCGACGCAGACGACGCCTTCATGCTCGGCCTTGTGGGCGAGCATCGGCGGGCCGGCGACATCGCCGATGGCGTAGATGCCGGACACATTGGTCTTACCGTAGTCGTCAACGACGACGCAGCCGCGCTCCGTCTTCACGCCAAGCGTCTCCAGGCCGAGGCCCTCGATATTGCCTTGCACGCCGACGGCCGAGATCATGCGATCGGCCGTGATCTTCTCCACCTTGCCGTCCTTCATCTCGACATGCGCGGTGATCGAATTGGCGCCTTTCTCGACCTTGGTTACCTTGGCTTCGAGAATGATTTTCATGCCCTGCTTCTCGAACTGCTTCTGGGCGAATTTCGACACCTCGGCGTCCTCGACCGGCATCACGGCCGGCAGCAGTTCGACGACGGTCACGTCGGCGCCCATGGTGCGGTAGAACGAGGCGAATTCGATGCCGATGGCGCCCGAACCCATCACCAGCAGCGACTTCGGCATTTCCTTGGGCACCATGGCCTCGAAATAGGTCCAGATCAGCTTGCCGTCCGGCTCGATGCCCGGCAGCGCCCGCGGCCGGGCGCCGGTCGCCAGTATGATGTGCTTGGCGGTGTAGGTGCCCTCGCCCTTGACGCCTTTCGGCACCGGCGGCTGCGGCTCCATCGGCTTCTTGGCCGTCTTGGAGACGACGATCTCGCCCGGTTTTGTCAGCTTGGCCTCGCCCCAGATGACGTCGACCTTGTTCTTCTTCATCAGGAAGGCGACGCCGCCATTGAGCCGCAGCGAAACCTTGCGCGAGCGGTCGACGACGGCCGACGTGTCGACGCTGACCTTGCCGTCGAGCTTCAGTCCATAGTCCTTCAGATGATCCGAATAATGCATGATCTCGGCCGAACGCAGCAACGCCTTGGTCGGAATGCAGCCCCAGTTCAGGCAGATGCCGCCGAGATGCTCGCGCTCGACGATCGCCGTCTTGAAACCGAGCTGCGCGGAACGCACTGCCGTGACATAGCCGCCGGGACCGGAGCCGATGATGATGACGTCGTAGTTCTCAGCCACGGTTTTCTCCTTCAATCACAATTCCAGCATGACGCGCACGAGCGGCGTCAACGCCTCGCCGATGTTTCGCGTATTTTCGGCATCGAGATGGACGCCGTCGAGCGGCGTGGTCTTGGCCACAGTGCCGGCATCGAAGAAGCCGCAGCCAGCCCCATCGGCAAGCGCGGAATATTGCGGCGCAAGCTCTTTGGACGCATCGTCGCCGCCGGCAAACATCGCCTTGAACTCGGCATCTTCAGTGCGACTGACGAGAGGCGGCGAGACGATGAGGATCTGCGGCGGCGGCCAGTCGAACGGATAGTCGTGGCCGCGCACGATGTCGATCAGGCGCTGGATGCCTTGTTTGGCCGCAACGGGATTGCCGTGGATCCAGGGCTTCATGTCGTTGGCGCCGAGCATGATGACGATGACGTCGATCGGCGCATGCGTGGTCAGCACCGTCGGCAGCGTTCTTGCGCCATTGCGGTCGGCGCCTGCCAGGTGATCGTCGAACGCCGTTGTGCGGCCATTCAGCCCCTCGGCAATGACATGCACGCCGTCACCTAGTCCGGTCTGCAGCACGCTTGGCCAGCGATCCTCGAGCGCATGACGGCCACCCTCGGCATTGTAGCCCCAGGTCAGTGAGTCGCCGTAGCAAAGAACCGTCTTCATCTTGCTCAACCCGCCCTTGCGAGGGAGTATTCTTCCTCGGCGTTGGTGACGACGGCGAATTCCTGCGCCTCCAAGCCGCCGGCGAAGAGGCCGGTGAAGAATTTCCGCACCGCCTTGTTCTTCCTACACCAGCATGCCCATCGGGTTCTCGATCAGCTTCTTGAAGGCGACCAGCAGTTCGGCACCGAGCGCTCCGTCCACGGCGCGATGGTCGGTCGACAGCGTTACCGACATCACCGTGGCGATTCTGATCTCGCCGTTCTTGACCACCGCCCGCTCCTCGCCGGCGCCCACCGCCAGGATCGTCGCATGCGGCGGGTTGATGACGGCGGCGAAATCCTTGATGCCGAACATGCCAAGGTTCGACACCGCCGTGGTGCCGCCTTGATACTCTTCCGGCTTCAGCTTGCGACTGCGCGCGCGGCTGGCCAGGTCCTTCATCTCGTTGGAGATCACCGACAGCGTCTTTTCATCCGCCTTGCGAATGATCGGCGTGATCAGGCCGCCGGGGATCGAGACGGCAACGCCGACATCGGCATGCCTGTGCTTGACCATGGCGCTTTCGGTCCACGAGGCATTGGCATCCGGCACCGCCTTCAAGGCCATGGCCATCGCCTTGATCACCATGTCGTTGACCGAGAGCTTGTAGGCGGGCGCCTCGCCCTTGTCGGTCTTCTTGACCGGTGCGGCCGCATTGAGCTGCGTGCGCAGCGAAAGCAGCGCATCGAGCTCGCAGTCGAGCGTCAGGTAGAAATGCGGGATGGTGGTCTTGGCCTCGACCAGCCGGCGCGCGATGGTTTTGCGCATATTGTCGTGCGGGACGAGTTCATAGGAGCCTTCCTCGAACAGCTTCAGCACCTGATCGTCCGACATCGCCTTTACCGGCGCGGGAGCAGCGGCCGGCGCGCCAGCCGGAGCTTTGGCAGCGGGTGCCGCCTTGGCGCCGCCGCCGGCGATGGCGGCATCGACATCGGCCCTCACCACCCGGCCATGCGGGCCGGTGCCGGTCACGGCAGACACATCGACGCCCGCCTCTTTGGCAATACGGCGCGCGAGCGGCGAAGCAAAGGTGCGCCCTTCACCCTCCCCCTTGTGGGGAGGGTCGGCAGGCCTTCCGGCCGGGGTGGGGGGCGCGGCGGTGGGTTCATCCGCGGCGCGACCTCCCCCGTCGGACGGAGAGGTGGGAGTCTCGGTCTTCGATGTCTCAGCCTTGGGAGGCTCCGCTTTCGCCGGTGCGGCATCGCCACCGCTTTTCGCGGCGGCACTTGCCTCCTCACCCTCGGCGGCAAGCACGGCGATCAGCGCATTGACCTTGACGCCTTCGGTGCCGGCGGGAACGACCAGTTTCGCCACCGTGCCCTCATCGACGGCTTCGACTTCCATCGTCGCCTTGTCGGTCTCGATCTCGGCAATGACATCGCCGGGCGAAACCTTGTCGCCCTCCTTCACGAGCCACTTCGACAGATTGCCCTCTTCCATGGTGGGCGAGAGGGCCGGCATGGTGATGTTGATTGGCATTGTGTCCTCCCGCCCGGTTCAGCGATATGAGACGGCTTTGACGGCCTCGATGACCTCGCCGACATTCGGCAAAGCCAGCTTTTCGAGATTGGCCGCATAGGGCATCGGCACGTCCTTGCCGGCAATGGTGATGACCGGCGCGTCGAGGAAATCGAAGGCTCGCTGCGACACCTGGTTGGCGACATGGTCGCCGACCGAGTTCTGCGGGAAGCCTTCTTCCACCACGACCAGCCGGTTGGTCTTCTTCACCGAGGCGATGATGGTGTCGAAGTCGAGCGGACGGATGGTCCTGAGATCGATAATCTCCGCGTCGATGCCCATGCCGCGCAGTTCCGCTTCGGCCTTGACCGCATAGGTCATGCCAATGCCGAAGGAGACGATGGTGACGTCCTTGCCTGATTTGTGGATGCGCGCCTTGCCGATCGGCAGCACGAAGTCGTCCAGCTTCGGCACGTCGAAGGACTGGCCGTAGAGGATTTCGTTTTCGAGGAAGATGACCGGGTTCGGATCGCGGATCGCCGCCTTGAGCAGTCCCTTGGCGTCTGCGGCGGTATAAGGCATCACCACCTTCAGGCCCGGTATGTGGCTGTACCAGGCGGCATAGCATTGCGAATGCTGGGCGGCGACGCGAGCCGCAGCACCATTCGGCCCGCGGAAGACGATCGGCGCGCCCATCTGTCCGCCGGACATGTAGAGCGTCTTGGCGGCCGAGTTGACGATCTGGTCGATCGCCTGCATGGCGAAGTTGAAGGTCATGAATTCGACGATCGGCTTCAGGCCAGCCATCGCCGCACCGACCCCGACGCCGGCAAAGCCGTGCTCGGTGATCGGCGTGTCGACGACGCGACGCGGTCCGAACTCCTGCAGCAGGCCTTGGGTGATCTTGTAGGCGCCCTGGTACTCGGCAACTTCCTCGCCCATGACGAAGACATCGCCGTCGCGGCGCATTTCCTCCGCCATGGCATCGCGCAGCGCTTCGCGCACCGTGGTCGAGACCATCTCGGTCCCGGCGGGTATGTCAGGATCGGCGGCGACTTCCGTCTTCGGCGCGGCCGCCACAGGCGCCGCTGCCTCGCTCTTGGCCGCGGCGGGTGCCGGTGTCGGCGCCTTTGCCTCAGTCTTGGCGGGCTCTTCACCGATGCCTTCGCCGGCCTTGTCGACATCTTCGCCATCGACAGCCAGCACGGCGATCACCGCGTTGACCTTGACGCCTTCGGTGCCTGCGGGAACCACGATCTTGGCAAGCGTGCCCTCATCGACAGCTTCGACTTCCATCGTCGCCTTGTCGGTTTCGATCTCGGCGATGACGTCGCCGGCGACGACCTTGTCGCCCTCGTTCTTCAACCACTTGGAAAGATTGCCCTCTTCCATGGTCGGCGAAAGGGCGGGCATGAGAATTTCGATCGGCATGTCCTTGCCCTCCCGTTACAATACGATGTCGGTCCAGAGCTCGGACGGATCCGGCTCGGCGTCGTGCTGGGCAAACTCGGCGGCATCGGCGACGACGTCGCGAACCTCCTTGTCGATGGTCTTCAATTCGTCCTCGCTTGCCCACTTCTTCTGGATCAGCCGCGCTTTGACCTGCTCGATCGGGTCATGCTCGGAGCGCATCTTCTGCACTTCTTCCTTGGAGCGGTATTTCGCCGGGTCGGACATCGAATGGCCCCGATAGCGGTAAGTCTGCATTTCGAGGATCAGCGGCCCATTGCCGGCACGGCACCATTCGGTAGCGAGATCGCCGGCGGCCTTGACAGCACGCACGTCCATGCCGTCGACCTGGATACCGGGAATCTTGAACGAGGCGCCGCGATTCGAGAAGTCGGTCTCCGCCGAGGAGCGCGATACCGAGGTGCCCATGGCATAGCGGTTGTTCTCGATGATGTAGATCACCGGCAGCTTCCAAAGCGAGGCCATGTTGAAGCTTTCGTAGACCTGGCCCTGGTTTGCGGCCCCGTCCCCGAAATAGGTCAGCGTGACATTGTTGTTGCCGCGATAGCGGTTGGCGAAGGCCAGGCCCGTGCCGAGCGACACCTGCGCGCCGACGATGCCGTGGCCACCGTAGAAATGCTTCTCCTTGGAGAACATGTGCATGGAGCCGCCCTTGCCCTTCGACAGGCCGCCTCGGCGGCCGGTCAGTTCGGCCATGACGCCACGCGGCGACAGTTCCATCGCCAACATATGACCGTGGTCGCGGTAGGCCGTGATCATCTGGTCACCGTCGATCAGCGCCATCTTCATACCGGTGACGACCGCTTCCTGGCCGATGTAGAGATGGCAGAAGCCGCCGATGAAGCCCATCCCGTAAAGCTGGCCGGCCTTTTCCTCGAAACGGCGAATAAGCAGCATGTGCCGGTAGGCGGCGAGCTCCTCGTCCTTGGTGAATTCCACTGGTTTGGGCGCGGAAAGGCCCGATTTGCCGTCGGATTTCGATTTGGCAGGCGCTTTCCTGGCTGCGGTTGCCATGCATCACTCCCTGTTGGCGTCTCTTCGCGGACATTTCGAGCAAGATGAAATCTGCTCGAGCAAGATGAAATCTGCTCAGGGGAGATCAGCTCTCCCCACTGATTTTGGGGAGGCTAACACGTGAGAACGTGTTCCGCCATGTCGAAATTGCATAGCTGGCATGCGACTAAGCAATTAGAATCATTGAAAATATTGGTGATTAACCTGATATTGGTTACTTTGCCGAGACCGGCAACATGATGGTGATTTCGTCGGCCTGGGACAAATTCAGCGCCTTACGCGCCTGCTCGTCGAGCATGTCCTTCTCCAGCGTGCCGTCGTGCATCAGCTTGACGCGCCGTTCCAGCTCCATCCTGCACGCCTTGATCGCATCGAGCTGGGCCTGCAGGGCAACAGTCTCGGCCTCCAGCTGGTATTTCGAATTGATGCCGAACTCGCCGTGATAGGCATGAAAGCCGAAATAGGCCAGGAACACCGCGCAGAGCGAGGGGATGATCAGCCGGCCGGTGTTTCTCTGTTTGTGCTGACGCGTCCACATCGTCCGTTCCCTCGCAGTCGCGAACTCGGGCGACCACGGTCTTTTTCGCTCCATTGTGCTTAACGGACGGTTACGGATGACGCGTCCACAGGCGCTCCAACGAAAAGGGCGGGAATTCCCGCCCCTCACCGCCATCCCTGTGTCCGATGCTCCGGCTCAGCCCTTCAACATCGACTTGCCGGCGTAGCGCGCCTGCTTGCCGAGTTCTTCTTCGATGCGAATGAGCTGGTTGTATTTGGCCATGCGGTCGGAACGCGACAGCGATCCGGTCTTGATCTGCCCGCAATTGGTGGCGACGGCGAGGTCGGCGATGGTCGAATCCTCGGTCTCGCCCGAGCGATGCGACATGACGGCGGTGTAGCCGGCCTTGTGCGCGGTCTCGACGGCATCGAGCGTCTCGGTCAGCGATCCGATCTGGTTGACCTTGACCAGGATCGAATTGGCGACCCCCATGCGGATGCCGTCGCGCAGGCGCGCCGTGTTGGTGACGAAGAGATCATCGCCGACGAGCTGCGTCTTCTTGCCGATCAGGTCGGTCAGATATTTCCAGCCTTCCCAGTCATCCTCGGCAAGGCCGTCCTCGATCGAAATGATCGGATAATCGGCGGCGAGCTTGGCCAGGTATTTCGCCTGCGCCTTCGGATCGCGTGTCTTCTTCTCGCCTTCATAGACGTAGTTGCCGTCCTTGAAGAATTCCGTCGCGGCGCAATCGAGGCCGAGCGCAATCTCCTCGCCCGGCTTGAAGCCGGCCTGCTCGATCGACTCCATGATGAAATCGAGCGCCACCGGCGCGCTCTTCAGGTTCGGGGCAAAGCCGCCTTCATCGCCGACATTGGTGTTGTGGCCGGCGTCCTTCAGCTTCTTCCTCAGCGTGTGGAAGACCTCAGAACCCCAGCGCACGCCTTCGCGCAGCGTTGGCGCACCGACCGGCAGGATCATGAATTCCTGGAAATCGATCGGGTTGTCGGCATGGGCGCCGCCATTGATGATGTTCATCATGGGTACCGGCAGCAGATGCGCCTTGGTGCCGCCGACATAACGATAGAGCGGCAGGCCGGCGGCTTCGGCCGCGGCCTTGGCCACCGCCAGCGACACGCCGAGAATAGCGTTGGCGCCGAGCCGGCTCTTGTTGGGCGTGCCGTCGAGTTCGATCATGGTCTGGTCGATGTGGATCTGGTTTTCGGCTTCCATGCCGCCGATTGCCTCGAACAGTTCGCCGTTGACCGCCTCGACGGCCCGCAGCACGCCCTTGCCGAGATAGCGGGCGCCGCCGTCGCGCAGTTCGACGGCTTCATGCGCGCCGGTGGAAGCTCCAGACGGCACGGCCGCGCGGCCCATCGAACCGTCTTCGAGCACGACATCGACCTCGACGGTCGGATTTCCACGGCTGTCCAGGATTTCACGCCCGACAATGTCGATGATGGCGGTCATTGCGATGTCCCCGATTGATCTGACGAAACGTCGCGCCCGTCTTAGCCAAAGCGGCGCAAAAGGCAATCGGGCCACCGCCAATTATTGCCGCCGGCGCGATTCACGAAGCGCAAATTCCTGTCATCATAAGTCATGCGCCATAGGATGGCCGCCGGTCTATGATGGCGGCTGCGCGGGGCGAAACAGGAGGAGTTTCGCCATGTCCGAGTTAAGCGGTATCGTGAGTTTGTTCCTGATCGCGGCGGCGTTCCTGACGTCCTGCGACAACCAGCAGCCTCCACAGGGCGCGGTGCAACTGTCGACCCTCCGCAGCGCGGAGTAAGCACGGCAGGCGATCATGTAAAAGGCCCCCGCTGGTTTGCGGGGGCCTTTTCACGTCAGGCTGGCCGGTCAATGCCAGTAAGGCTCGACCTTGTAGTAATTGTAGGAGGCGTCACGTGCGGCCTCGCCATCGGCGCCCGTCAGCTCGTTGATCGAATAGGCGGGAGCGGCTTTCAGCTGGTCCTTCGAGAATGGCACGACATAGCCGCCCCTATCCTCATCGTAATCCAAACTCGCCCACGGGATGGCGTGATATTTTTCACCCATGCCGAGAAAGCCGCCAAAACCGATCACAGCGAACATGATGCCGTTGGACAGCTTGTCGAGCATGACGTCCTCGATGCTGCCGATCTTCGTGCCTTCGGTGTTATAGACGGATGTGCCGATGACCCGCGAAGCAGCGATAGCCTCTGTGTGTCCTGCCTGGGTTGTCATGATGTGCTCCTCATTGTCGTTGCTCTGGACTTTCACAATGAGGGGCGAGATCGAAGGTTCCCGACTTTTCCGCCGGTCTGTTCGACTTTTTCCACCTGTATAAAGGTGACTTCTTACTGACGTGGCAGGCCGATATATGCCCTCCGCGGCGACGACCTTCAGCTGCGCCGGGTCAGCGGGCCTTCGCTACCCGATCGAACGCCATCAACCTTTCCAGAAGTGCCGGCATGTCCTTCAGCGGCACCATGTTCGGTCCGTCGGACGAGGTCGAATTATCCGGATCCTGGTGGGTCTCGATGAAGACGCCGGCAACGCCGACAGCGACAGCCGCGCGGGCCAAGGTCTCGACAAAGCGGCGTTCGCCGCCGGAGGAACCACCCTGCCCGCCCGGCTGCTGGACCGAATGGGTGGCGTCGAAAATCACAGGCGCGCCGATGTCGGCCATAATGGGCAGGGCCCGCATGTCCGAGACAAGCGTGTTGTAGCCGAACGAGGCGCCGCGCTCGGTGGTCAAGACATTGGGGTTGCCGGAGCCGGTGATCTTGGCCACCACGTTCTTCATGTCCCAGGGCGCGAGGAACTGTCCCTTCTTGACGTTGATCACCTTGCCCGTCCTTGCGGCGGCAACCAGCATGTCGGTCTGGCGCGACAGGAAGGCCGGGATCTGCAGCACGTCGACATGCGGCGCAACGATGGCGCACTGTTCCTCGGTGTGGACGTCGGTCAGTACCGGCAAGGAGAATTCCTTGCGCAACTCGTCGAAGACCGGGAGCGCCGCTTCCATGCCGGCACCGCGTGTAGCCGACAGGGAGGTGCGGTTAGCCTTGTCGTAGCTGGTCTTGTAGACGAGGCCGATGCCCAACCTGCCTGTCAATTCCTTCAGCGCGCCGGCCATGTCGAAGGCATGCTGGCGTGATTCGAACTGGCAGGGGCCGGCAATCAGCGACAGCGGTGCTGCGTTGTCGAAGACGACATTGCCGACGGTTACCGATGAATTGGGCGCCAAGGCGTTGCTCATTGTATCTCCCGAAAGATGAAGGCGGCGCCCTGCCCGGATGTCGGCTGCACGACGATATCACTGCCCGACATATCGTATCTGATGGAATTGGCTGCAAGCAGACCTGCCGCCACAGCGGCACGCCGAACCGAAAAGACGACTGCCGCGAAGCGGAGTTGCGTCGGCTTACCGGCGGGCACGCCAAAGCGTGCCGTGAAAGAGGCCGGGTCGAGTACAGCCAAGATAGCGTTAGGTAGACGAAAAATGGAGGCGCGCGCGTCAGCCGTCGGATCGTTTACTGCCACGGAAATCAGCCGGCGCTGCTCGGCGGGCTCGTCGCTGATCGCCACGATCTCGACAATTCCCGTGGCACCGTTGGCATGAGCCTGCAGCGCTGTGCGGTCCACTTCCGGCGCGTTGACGCGCTGGCAGGCGAACAGGAACGCATCGGTTGAACCCCCGGTCGACGCGAAGGCCAGTTTGAATGACGCCATGTCGCTTTTGCCGGCAGCGTCGGTGAACGCCCGCGAAAAGCCCAGCATGTCCCCGCCCGACAGGCTCGCATCGACAAAGCGTGCATGGTCCGCATCGGCGTCGTCCGTGGTCAGGACCACGGCGGAAAAACCTTCATTGCCATTGCGGTCACGATAGAGCCGGTCGCGCGCGACGAAGACATTGCCCTGGCCGGCGGCCTTTATCGCGGCCTGATCATCGCCTACAGCCAGCGGTTCCAGATAGGTGCCGTCCGCGAGGAAGACGCAGCAATTTTCCGTGCCGAATGGATGGATGCCTGTCGGCGCGACGATGAAGCCGAGGGCCGTTAGCCGCGCCCGCGCCACATCCAGGCTCGAGGTCGGCAGCACGAGGTGATCGAGCGGATGAGTGCCTGTGGGTGGTGTTTGGATCATGCCAGCGCGGTGTGCATCATTGCGCAAAAGGGTTCAAGGGCGCTCGAATCAGCTTCCGGCCACCACATCGGCGGAATAACGCAGTTCGCGCAATGGCTTGACCCTGCTGGTGGTCTGCGCATAGAGCGGATGCGCCTTGTAGGCGGCCAATGCGGCGGCATCCGTGAATTCGGCATAGACGACCACGTCGATCTCATCCGACAGCGGATCGACCTTGGTGTTCAGCGTCACCTCGAACAGGCTGGAATGGGGAATGCCGCCGAGCGCCAGCAGCCCAGAGCGCACTGCCTCCACATCCTCGCCACGCCGCGCGCTGAAGAAAACGATATGCCGGATCAACCCCGCCTCCTCGATCAAAAATCCGGGGTCTTTTGTGACGACGAAACCGTCAGGTCAACCGTTCAGGGTGCCGCGCGTCCTTGCGACGCGCCCGGGATGCATGAGACCTGAACGGGACTAGACCTTGCCGGTGACGTAACGCACCACGTGAGAGACATTCCTCACCGTCATATCGAGGTACCGGCCCTGGTTGTAGAGACCGTCCCAGATCAGGAAAAACGCAACGGCGGCGATGACGATGACATAACGCATGGCTAATCTATCGCATAAGCCCGGCTGTGCTCATAGACGTTCCGCCAGGCAAAGATGGGATCCGTGTCGACCCTCGTACGGTATGTGAGCTCTCGGCACCTGGAACTGCCAAATCAATGCCGGCGCGCCTTCGATCTCGTCGCCGGCGACTGGCCGGACATGATCCAGAAATGGCCCGCGTCCCAATTGCGAATGGCGGTCAGAGAAGGATGCGGTATTTCGCAAATCCTGCCTCGCCGGCGCCCGCCGGCTCGATTTTCAATGACTTCACTTCGGCGATGAGGTCCTTCGCCTTGGGCCCTGTCTCGAACACGACGCTGGTTCCGGGCAGCGGCGCGAACGACCAGTTGCCGTCCGCCGACGGGTTGATGGTGCCCTGCTTGACGATGTAGCGAACGATGACGTCGCGGTTGGTGTCTGGCGCTTCGTAGATAATTTTGGAAGCGTCGATGTCAGGAAAATTGCCGCCGCCTCCGGCCCGGTAGTTGTTCGTTGCAACGACAAATTTCTGATTGGGATCAATCGGTTTGCCGTCGAACATCAGGCCGACGATGCGATTGGCACTAGCATTGGCCAGCCCACCCTTGGGATCGTATTTCGGCGGCTGCGACAGATCTATTCTGTAGGTGACGCCGTCGATAACGTCGAAATTGTAGGACGGAAAGTCGGTGTTGATGAGCGCCTGGTCGGCCTTGCCAGGTTCGATCCGGTTGAAGATGCCGGCCGACATTTCCAGCCATTCCTTGACCTGCGCTCCGGTGATCTCAACGGCCCGCACGGTGTTGGGATAAAGGTAGAGGTCGGCGACGTTCTTGATGGCGATGTCGCCTGCCGGCACATCGGTGTAGTAGTCGGCGCCGTTGCGCCCGCCGGCCTTGAAGGGGGCTGCCGCCGACAGCAGCGGCACGTCCTTCCATTGTGTGTTTTTCAGGATGTCCTGGAGGTACCAGGTCTGCGCCTGGCTGACGACCTGAACCGACGGATCGTCGGCGACCAGCGCGAAATAGGAATAGAGCGGCGCTGCGGTCTTGCCGACGGGACGACGCACATAGGCGAGCGTTGCCTGGTGGTCCTGCTCAAGCGCGGCGATGATGCGGTTGTCGTCCGCGACAGTCGGCTTGTTCTTGTTGTCGACACGTTCGAAGATCGGCCGCGCTTCCGAGGTGGCGGACACGATCTTCCATTTCGAGCCGTCGCGCTCCAGCATCAGGTCGATCAGGCCCATATGCGAGCCCCAGAAGCCGCCCATGACGGCCGGCTTGCCCTGCAGCGTACCCTTTTGCGCATCGACGCCTTCGAGCGCCTGAAAATCCTTCTTGCCAGGGAACACCAGATGCTGGTGACCCGTGAACACCGCGTCGATGCCTTCGACGCCGGCGACAAAGAACGATGCGTTCTCCATCATATCGCCCTGCTTGACGTCGATGCCAGAATGCGAGAGCGCGATGATAATGTCGGCGCCCTCTTCCTTCATCTGCGGCACCCAGGCCTTGGCGGCCTCGACAATGTCGCGCGTTCTGACATTACCTTCGAGGTTCTTGAGATCCCAGACCATGATCTGCGGCGGCACGAAGCCGATGATGCCAATCCTGATCGGTTGCTCGGTGCCTGAACCGTCGCTGATCTTCTTGTGGAGGATGACGTAGGGCTTGAGGTAGAGCTTGTCGTCGCGCGGGTTCGCGGCAAGCTCGGTGCCGCGGATCAGGTTGGCGCAGACGAAGGGGAAATTGGCGGCGGCCAGAACCTTGTCCATGAAGGACAGGCCGTAGTTGAATTCGTGGTTGCCCAACGTCGAGCACTCGTAGCCGAGCAGGTTCATGCCTTTCATGATCGGATGCAGGTCACCGTCCTTCATGCCCTTTTCATAGGCGATGTAGTCGCCCATCGGATTGCCCTGCAGCAGGTCGCCATTGTCGATCAGCATCGAATTAACGGCTTGCTTGCGCACCGCGTCGATCAGGGAGGCCGTGCGCGACAGTCCCATCGTGTCATTCGCTTTGTCGGCGTAATAGTCATAGGGCAGCACATTCACATGGATGTCGGTGGTCTCCATGATCCGGAGATGCGCCTGGTTGGTCTGGGCGCGGGCGGAGAAAGGGTGAAGCGCAATTAGCGCGCCCGTGGCGGCGGCGCCCGCGAGGAGACCGCGGCGGGAGACGGAATGGAGCGGCTGCGACATGTTTTCTCCTTTTCGACGACACGAAAGACCCTGCCCGAAGCGAACTTCGCGCTGAAACCTATTCGAGTCCATTCAAGAAGTTGCGCGCGTCGGAGCTGTCAGTCGATCAGCAACAGATGACGCGCGGATGAACGGTCGCAAGCGCGGAAGATCAGCCCTTGTCGTCGTCGCCCTGCGTGATCAGGCGGGCGCTGCGTTGGCCCGTGACGTAGATCCATAGCCAGCTCAGCGACACCGCGAGCCGGTTGCGGAAGCCGATCAGGAAATAGATGTGCGCCAGTCCCCACAGCCACCAGGCCGGCCAGCCGGTCAGCCTGATCCAGCCGAAATCGATCGCCGCGGCGCGCTTGCCGATCGTGGCCAGGTCCCCGGCATGCTTGTAGTGGAACGGCCGTACGCTCGTATCGCCGGCAAGCCTGGCCTTGATGGTCGCGGCAACATGGCGGCCCTCCTGCTTGGCGGAAGGCGCCACGCCGGGAACGGGCCGTCCATCGGGCCGCAGCACGAGAGCGGCGTCGCCGATGACGAAAATCTCGGGGCTGCCCGGCACGGTGAGATCGGGTTCAACCAGCACCCTTCCCGCCCGGTCGGCGGCGGCGCCCAGCCATTCGGCTGCCGGCGAAGCGGCAACGCCCGCCGCCCACAATATGGTCCTCGCCGGCAGATGCGTGTCGCCGAAGACGACGCCCTCGGCGTCGCAGCGCGTGACCGCCCGGCCGAGTTCGATCGTCACGCCGAGCCGCTTCAACGCCTTTCCGGCATAATCGGACAGTTTCGGCGCAAAATTGGCCAGTATGCGGTCGCCAGCCTCGATCAGCACCACACGCGTCTCGCGCGTGTCGATGTTGCGGAATTCGCCGCGCAGTGTGTCGTGCGCCAGTTCGGCAATGGTGCCGGCAAGTTCGACACCGGTCGGACCACCGCCGACGATCGCAATCGTCAGCAGCGCCTGGCGCCTGGCAGGATCGGTTTCCCGCTCGGCCTGCTCGAAGGCGAGCAGAATGCGCCGTCGAATGGTGGTGGCGTCCTCCAGCGTCTTCAGCCCTGGCGCGAACGGCTCCCATTCGTCGTGGCCGAAATAGGCGTGTCGGGCGCCGGTGGCGAGCACCAGCGTGTCGTAGGCGACGGTGCTGCCGTCATCGAGCAGCACGCGTTTTCCGGCTCGGTCGATGCCGGTGACATTGGCGAGCAGCGTCGTCACGTCCTTGCGCTTGCGCAGCAGGTGGCGGATCGGCCAGGCGACCTCCGAGGTCGCCAGCGCTGTCGTTGCGACCTGGTAGAGCAGCGGCTGGAAAAGATGGTGATTGCGTTTGTCGATCATGGTGATGCGCACGGGCGCACCGGCGAGAGCGCGGGTGAATTCGAGGCCGCCGAACCCCGCCCCTACGACGACGACATGGTGATTGGCTTGATCCATCGCATTCACCCTGACCAGCAATATCGCATGCCTTTGATGTAGGAGCTTTTGTGCAATGCAACAACACGAAGGCCGTGCCCGAGACTCGTCGTTCCATGTCGTGAATGCACATGTCGCATCCCCCCGCCGGGTATAGCGTTATGGAAAACAGCGATGAGGTGAGCATGGCCAACGATCACGACGACCAGGGTCCGGCGCAATATTCCTCGCCGCCATGCTTCATGCACGAACTCGATCCCGCGTTTCACGCGCCGATATCCGATTGGACCGACGTCAGACGATGGCGCAAGGCCGAACGGGAACGCCTGATCGCGGCGCGTCTCGCGGTTTCCGCCGATGCGCGAACGGCGATGTCGCAGAGCATCGCCGGAGCCCTCGACGCGGCGATCGGCGATATTGCCGGCCGCATGGTCAGCCTCTATTGGCCGTTTCGCGGCGAGCCGGACCTGCGGCCATGGATGGCCGCCATCAATGAACGAGGCGGGCGCACCGCGCTGCCCGTCGTCATCGAAAAGGCACAGCCGCTGATCTTCCGGGCCTATGTTCCGGGCGACCGGCTGGAGAAGGGCGTGTGGAACATTCCGATTCCGGCCGAGGGCGAACCGGTCTTGCCCGACATCGTCATCTCACCGATCGTCGGCATCGATTCCGGCAATTATCGCCTGGGCTATGGCGGCGGGTTCTACGACCGAACGCTGGCGGCGATGCCGTTCAAGCCGCTGGTCATCGGCGTCGGCTACGAATTGCAGCGAATCGCCACCATCTACCCGCAGCCGCACGATATCCCGATGGACCGGATCGTGACGGAGGCTGCCAAGGCGTAGACGGCTGAAGGCATGGAAGGCTGAGAATGCTCAGGCCATTTCGGGCTTCAGGCCCATCGCCGTCCGGTCGACGATTTCGCGCAGGGCAAAAGACGAATTGATCTTCGTCACATGCGGCATCGCCGACAGCCATTCCTTGTGGATGCGTTCGTAGTCGGCAAGGTCCTTGGCAGCGATTCTGAGAATGTAGTCGTACTCGCCCGACATCAGATGGCAGGACAGCACGTTCGGGCAGCGCTTGATCGCAGCCTCGAAATCCGACAGCGTCTTCTCGAACTGGCCCGACAGCGATATGTGCACGATCGCCGTCATCTGGTGACCAAGTGCTGCATTGGAAAGCCGGGCATGATAGCCGCGGATGGTTCCGGATTTCTCCAGATTGTCGAGCCGGCG
This sequence comes from Mesorhizobium sp. B2-1-1, assembly GCF_006442975.2. Taxonomy (NCBI): domain Bacteria; kingdom Pseudomonadati; phylum Pseudomonadota; class Alphaproteobacteria; order Hyphomicrobiales; family Phyllobacteriaceae; genus Mesorhizobium; species Mesorhizobium sp. B2-1-1. The sequence goes on from NZ_CP083954.1 coordinate 3,757,226, forward strand.
CGAACAGGCCGACTGCGACAGGCCGACCCTTTCGGCAAGGGCGGCGTTCGGCATCCTGCCATCCTTCTGCAAGGTCTCCAGAATGGCGATATCAATCCTGTCGAGTGGCATTCTTCGTGATTCCTGCGAATTTTTGCGCATTCTACGCAACAATTATCGAATAGCGAACCCTCCTGCAAGTGCATTCGCAAACACTTACGCAACGATTCGTGGTTGACTGCGTCAATACAGGGAACGAGCCCCGAAGGGCCGTGTCAGGAGAAAAGAAAATGCGCGTCGGCTGCCCCCGGGAAATCAAGAATCATGAATATCGCGTCGGACTTACGCCCGGCTCGGTCCGCGAATATGTCGCCCACGGACATGAGGTGCTGGTCGAGACCGGCGCCGGGGCCGGCATCGGAGCCGACGACAACGCCTATCGCGCTGCCGGCGCCACCATCGCCAAGACGGCGGCCGATGTGTTCGCCAAGTCGGATATGATCGTCAAGGTCAAGGAGCCGCAGCCTAACGAATGGGCCCAACTGCGCGATGGCCAGATCCTCTACACCTATCTTCACCTTGCTCCGGATCCGGAACAGACCAAGGGCCTGCTCGCTTCGGGCGTTACCGCCATCGCCTATGAAACGGTGACCGACGACCGGGGCGGCCTGCCGTTGCTGGCGCCGATGTCGGAAGTCGCCGGCCGCCTGTCGATCCAGGCCGGCGCCACGGCGCTGCAGAAGGCCAATGGCGGCCGCGGCGTGCTGCTCGGCGGCGTGCCCGGCGTGCTGCCCGGCAAGGTCACCGTGCTCGGCGGCGGCGTCGTCGGCCTGCACGCAGCCAGGATGGCGGCTGGCCTGGGCGCCGACGTCACCATCATCGACCGCTCGATCCCGCGCCTGCGCCAGCTCGATGACCTCTTTGCCGGCCGCGTCCATACCCGCTACTCGACCGTGGAGGCTCTGGAAGAAGAGTGCTTTTCCGCCGACATCGTTGTCGGCGCCGTGCTGATCCCGGGTGCTGCGGCGCCGAAGCTGGTCTCGCGCGAAATGCTTTCGGGCATGAAGAAGGGGTCGGTGCTGGTCGACGTTGCCATCGACCAGGGCGGCTGCTTCGAGACCTCGCACGCGACCACACATGCCGAGCCGACCTACGAGGTCGACGGCGTCATCCACTATTGCGTCGCCAACATGCCGGGCGCCGTGCCGGTCACCTCAGCACATGCACTCAACAACGCGACTCTGCACTATGGCCTTCAGCTCGCTGACAAGGGCCTGAAGGCGCTGGTCGACGACCATCATCTGCGCAATGGACTCAACGTCCACAGAGGCAAGATCACCAACCGTGCGGTCGCCGAAGCGCTCGGCTACGAACTGGTCGAACCGAAGGCGGTTCTCGCGGCCTGATTCTCCTGAGAGGATACCTGCCTCCCGTCAGCCCGCCGGTCATTCCCGGCGGGTTTTTTCTTTCCGGATTGGCGGCTGTCAGGCCTGCACCCGGCTCGGACTTAAAACATGTGCCGCAACCTGCGTCTCGGCGCCAATTGCAAGTTTAACTGAGCCCTCCAGGCAAATAGTCGAAGCCCATATGCTTCTTTGCGCAGAAAATTTCTGTGGAAGGTTCAGGCAAACAAAAAAGCGGAGCCAAGGCCCCGCTTCCTCGATGTCGAGATTTGCCGCCGGTTCATCCGCGGTCGACAAATCGATCGACGGCTACCCGTGTACCGCAATGGTATGACAGGAGTACGACAGCGCTCCGCTATCGCACCGCCACATGCGCCCGTCAGACACGTTCGATCCGGCACTGGAAGCAATTGTTGCGCGCCGAGCGGACATGCACGTAGGCAATCTCGTCGCGTTCCAAGAGAGCCTCGGCGCGCGCGGCGATCGCATCGGTCGCAATGACGCCACCGCTGCCATAGACGATGCGGTCATCCCTGCCGTAGCCGCGCACTATATAGTCCGGGCCTTCGAGAATTTCGGGAAGTGCCTGAGATTCCGCGGCGCGCTCGCATTCCTGCGCGTGAAGGAAGATCGGTCCGGTCTCGGCATAGGGCTGAAGTTTGGGGAATGGCCGGTAGGCCAGGATGAGATAGTCGTCTCCGTCGGCGATGTTCTTCAGGCAATGCCGGCATGGCATGCCGTCGCCGTCGGAGACCTTACGCTCGGGCGTGTTTCCATAGGCATCGGGCCCGCCGCGCTGAAGCGCTCGTACATCTTGTGTCGGCAAGGCTTTGAACTGGATGGTCATGGCGAAAATCTCCGATGTCGTTGATCGGAAATTATGCGCATCAGCCCGCGCCTCCCACCCGATTCCTGACAATCATTGGCCCTTGGTCGGCTTGTTCCAGCCGACCAAGGCAAGGCGAACTTCACCGGATTGTCGGAACTCCCTCAGCGAATGAAGTCGTCAAAGCGACGGAGGGTGACCCGCCGGTTCCGCCAGTTTTCGTTCTGCGTCTGCACCAGCAGGAATTCCTCGCCATAACCGACCGTCTCCAAAGCATAGGCCGGCACGCCGAACTCGCGCACCAGCGTGCGCTTCAGCGAGGCGGCGCGCTGTTCCGACAGGATCCGGTTCGATTGGAAGGAGCCGACGGCGTCGGTATGGCCCTCGATGAGGACGCGCGCCCCGGGGTTGCGGCGCAGGATACGCTGCAACGCATCGGCGATAGTGTCGATCTTGTCGTATTGCGAGCTGGAGATCGCGGCCGAGCCGAAAGCGAAATTGATCGACTGGATATCGATCGACCGGGCCATGCGGCGCAGGTCCGGCCGGCGCTTGAACTCACGGATGGTGACGCGCTCGTTCGGGCGCAGCTTCACGCGGGGTGCCGCCTCGAGCTTTCGTTCGATGGTTGCGGCCGAAGGCGTTGTCGCCTGCGCGGCGGCGAGACCGGGCATTGCGATTGCCGCGATCAGCGCGGCGGCAAGGGTACGGCGGGTCAGCATGTCTTTTCTCCTTCGGCCCGTATTATGTGCGGGCAAGATGGCAGAGACAGGCTGAAGCGCGGATGAACGAGAGGTTCAGCTTTTGTGAGGGCGTCGCTATGGCCGCATGACGCTGGCCGAGCGCTCGGCGAAGGGCAGAGGGTGAACGGTCTCCTTCTTCTGCGCCACCGGCGCGAAGCCGAGCTTCTGGTAGAGCGGCAAGGCAGCAGGATGGTCGAGCGTGCAGGTCTGCACCGTCACCCGCTTCGGTCCATACGACCAAGCCGCGGCGATCGCCGATCCCAGGAACCAGCGGCCGATGCCTTGCCCGGTGGCGTGTTCCATCATGCCGAAATAGGCGAGCTCGACTTCTTCCGGCAGATGCGGCTTGAGGTCGAAAAAACCGGCGGGTGCGCCATCGAGATAGAGCACCCTGATGTCGCGATCCTCGCGGTGGATGCCGGCCGAAAGCTCGTCGTCATCCAGCCTCAGCACATTGACCCAGTGCCATTTACGCCCCACCCGATCCATCAGGTACCGGTAGAAATGCAGCGGAATGTCTTTAGTTTTCAGGAGTGCGACCTGGCGGTTGTAGGGCATGGGCGGCGACACGGCCGGTGGCGCATGCATCTCGAGGAACGTCACCGTGACTTCGATGTCCTTCAGCTCGCCGTTTTCCATCGTCATTCCTTGCCTGTCACGACTGGTGTATCGGAGAGACCGCCCCATTCGGTCCATGAGCCGTCGTAAAGCCTGTTGTCGGTATGGCCAAGCGTTTCCAACGCAAGCGTGATCACCGCCGCCGTAACGCCGGAGCCGCAGGAAGTGACGATAGGCTTCGACAGATCGAGGCCGGCGTCCTCGACCACCTTGCGCAACCGCTCCTTCGGCAGAAGCACGCCGTTTTCCGACAGCGCCGAATAAGGCAAGTTGCGCGCGCCCGGCATATGGCCGGAACGGACGCCCGCACGCGGCTCCGGCTCCGCGCCGGTGAAGCGTCCTGCCCCGCGTGCATCGGCAATCTGGCTTTCCCGGGTTTCGACGATGCGGCGCATCTCGGCAAGGCTGGCGACCCGGCCGGCGTCGAAATCGGCGTGGAACACGCTGGGCGCGATTTTGGTCGGTTCGGCCGTCACCGGCCGGCCGGCCGCTTTCCAGCCATCGAAACCACCGTCAAGGATATACGTCTGGAAGACGCCCATCACCCGGAACATCCACCATGCCCGAGGTGCCGAGAATAAGCCCGCGCCGTCATAGACGATGATCGTGTCATCTGCCGAAACGCCCATCGCGCCGACATACTGCGCGAAATGCTGCGGCGACGGCAGCGTATGCGGCAGCGCGGCGTCCGGATCGGAGACCGCGTCCTGATCCAGGAAGCGGGCGCCCGGAATGTGCCCAGCGTCATACTCGGCGCGCGCGTCGCGGTTTTGCGCCGGAAGATACCAGGATGCATCGACAATCGTCAGGCCAGGCTGGCCCAAACGCTCCTGCAACCAGTCAGCGTCGACGGTGAAAGGACTGTCTTCAGCCATTGTGGTTCTCCTGCCGCCATTGACCAGACGTTGTCTTGCCTTGCCGCATGATCTTGTCCGAAAACATCGTAGCTTTCGAGATCATGTTTGGGGCATCGGTCCAAACCGGATGCGGAAGCGCCGGTTTTCACGCCCCTTCTTCTCAATCTTGCCGATATGGATTTCGCCGATCTCGCCGGTGCTTTTGACATGGGTGCCACCACAGGGCTGACTGTCCACCGAAGCATTCTCGCCGATGCAGACCAGCCGGATTTTGCCGGTACCTAGCGGCGGACGGACATTCTTGGACTTCACCAGACCCGGATTGGCGGCCAGTTCCTCGTCGCTGATCAGCCTGGTAAAGATCGGATGATCGGCCCGCACCAGGCCCATCAGGCCAGCCGTCACGTCTTCCTTGCTGAAGCTGGCGTCGGGAATGTCGAAATCGACACGGCTGTCGTCTTCCGAAACCGCCGCGCCGGTGATCGGAAACGGGCAGACGACGGTGAGCAAATGGCAAGCGGCATGCATGCGCATCAAGAGATGACGTCGCTCCCAGTCGATTGCGAGCTTCAGGCGCTCGCCGACCGCAGGCGCGGCTTGTTCCGGCGCCGGCACGTGGATGATCTCGTCCTTTGTTTCCCCGGTGATGGTAGCGGCCAGGACGATGCGGCTGCCATCGGCGCGCTGGAGATGGCCGCTATCGCCCGGCTGCCCGCCCGAGGTGGCATAGAAGATGGTGCGGTCCAGAACGATGCCGCCGCGCTCGTTGACGGCGACCACCACGGCATCGGCCGTCCTGAGATAGGCGTCGTCGCGAAACAGCGCTTCGGTCTTGTGCGCCATCACACGACCTTTTCAAACGGCACGGAAATATCTGATTTCTCTTCCATCCAGCCGGGCACCGGCAGCTTCTTTTCGCGCAGGAATTCGGGATTGAACAGTTTCGATTGGTAGCGTGTGCCGTAGTCGCAAAGAATGGTCACGATGGTATGGCCGGGGCCGAGTTCACGCGCCAGTCGGATCGCGCCCGCTATGTTGATGCCGGTCGAACCGCCGACGCAAAGGCCTTCCTCCTGGACCAGGTCGAAGACGATCGGCAACGCATCCTCATCACGAATTTGGAACGAGAAGTCGGGCGTGAACCCATCGAGGTTGGCGGTGATGCGTCCCTGCCCGATGCCTTCGGTGATCGAACTGCCCTCGGATTTCAGCTCACCGCTGGTATAGAAACTGTAGAGCGCAGCGCCCAGCGGATCGGCGAGAGCGATCTTTACGTCCTTGCTTTTCGCCTTCAGTCCGAAAGCGACGCCGGCCAGCGTTCCGCCCGAGCCGACCGCCGAGACGAAGCCGTCGACCTTGCCGCCGGTCTGGCTCCAGATCTCCTGCGCCGTGGTGCGGATGTGCCCGTCGCGGTTGGCGACATTGTCGAACTGGTTGGCCCAGATAGCGCCGTTCGGCTCCGAACGCGCCATTTGCTCAGCCAGCCGCCCCGACAATTTCACGTAATTGTTGGGGTTCTTGTACGGCACGGCCGGAACCTCGATCAGCTCGGCGCCGAGCAGCTTGATCGTGTCCTTCTTCTCCTGGCTCTGCGTTTCGGGAATGACGATGACGGTGCGGTAGCCGAGCGCCTTGGCGACCAGCGTCAGCCCGATGCCCGTATTGCCGGCCGTGCCCTCGACAATGACGCCGCCCGGCCTGAGCAGCCCACGCTCTTCGGCATCGCGGATGATGAACAGGCCGGCGCGGTCCTTGACCGACTGTCCTGGATTCATGAATTCGGCCTTGCCCAGGATCTCGCAGCCGGTTTCTTCCGAAGCCCTGTTGAGGCGGATCAATGGCGTGTTGCCGATAGCGTCGATCACGGAGCGGGGCATTCGGGAGTCCTTGTGTAGCTGCGCGAAACCCTAGAAACCCGAAGCTTCGGTTTCAAGGCAAGAATTTGCCTGGTCCAGTCGCATTTTCCGTACTGCATTTGCGCCGGCGTCACCTTGGTGCCGGGCCTATCCGCGTTGTTCATTTGCGGCCGGCGTCGAAAACCGCTCTTTTCATTCGATTTCTTCGCGGTTAGAGCAAAAGCCAAGAACAATTCGACGGGGGCGCAGCATGACACTCTATCGGGCCGACCCGAAGCATGGCGTCGCCTGGGTCACGGGAGGCAGCAGCGGCATCGGCCGTTCGCTGGCCAGGGACCTTGCGTCCCAGGGCTATGCGGTGGCCGTAACGGCACCCGATGGCGATCCCATCGACACGCTGATTGTCGAGACCGCGCAGATGCCAGGCAAGGTCAAGGCTTTTCCCTGCGACGTGACCGACGAGCCGCGCATGGCAAGAACCGTCGCTGCAATCGAGAACGAGCTTGGCCCCATCGTGCTCGCCGTCTTAAACGCGGGCAACTACATTTCCACGCCTGGCGAGGCTCTCGTCGTCAGCGATTTTCGCCGGTCTTTCGAGGTCAACTATTTCGGCATCATCAACGGGCTTGTGCCGGTCGTCGAACGCATGCGCGTGCGGGCGCGCGGTCATATTGTGCTGGTCGGCTCGGTCACCGCTTATTTCGGCTGGCCGACGACCGCCGCTTATGGCGGCACCAAAGCGGCGATCAACATCTTGGCCGAATCGCTGAAATACGATTTCGACAAGATGAACGTGCGCGTCCAGGTCATGAACCCGGGCTTCATAGACACACCGCTGACCGAGAAGAACATGCTGCCCATGCCGGGACTGATGCCCGTCAGCCGAGCGACGCGGCGCATGGTGCGGGGTATCAAATCCGGCGGCTTCGAGGTCACGTTCCCGCGCCGGACGAGCTGGCCCCTGAAGCTGCTCAGCCTGTTGCCGAGACCGGTGTACCGAGGCGTGATCAGCCTCATGACGAGCTGGAAGGCACGGCCGCTGAATTACGACCGCAAGCCGCCGAGCGAATAGAAGCCAGCGGATCGGCGGCTTCATCGCCGGGCCCGTCGTTGCCTGTTCCCCGCCACCGCCGTAGGTTTGTTGTTGTTGCGTTTGGAGTCTGCGATGGGGCGACGAATCGTGCTTGCTGTGCTGGGGTTAGTCGCCATCCTCGCACTGGCCTTCGTGCTCGGCCCGCGGGTTCCCGTCGACACCACGATCCGCTTCGATCCATCCGCAATCGGCGACGATCCGCAGGCCTATGTGGCCAGGACGGAAGCGGCGATATCCGGCATCCGTGACGGGCTGGAGAAAGAGATCATCTGGGCCAATCCGATGGTGCATGCCAGGACACGGCTGTCCATCGTCTATATCCACGGCTTTTCGGCGTCGAAGGGCGAGCTCCGCCCGCTGCCCGACGAGGTTGCCGACCAACTCGACGCCAATCTGTTCTTCACCCGCCTCACCGGCCACGGGCAGGATGGCGCGGCCATGACGCAAGGCAGCCTCAATGCCTGGATCAACGACTATGAGGAGGCGCTCGCGATCGGCCGGGCCATCGGCGACAAGGTGATCGTCATCTCCACCTCGACCGGCGGCTCGCTGGCGGCCTGGGCGGCAACACAACCGGGTGCTTCGGACGGCGTGGCGGCGATCGCGTTCATCTCACCGAATTTCGGCGTCAAGGCGTCCGGCGCCGGGATCTGACCATGCGATGGGGCAAACAAATCGCCGAACTCGTCGCCGGCAAGGAGCGCAGCTTCATGCCGCGCAACGCACTGCACGAGAAATTCTGGACCACCAGCTATCCCCTTGCCGCGACGCTGCCAATGCAGGCGCTGACGGAACTTGCCTATGGCGCGCCGGTGGAGAAAGCGAAGGTCCCTGCCCTCTTCATCTTTTCGGATTCGGACAGCGTGGTGCGGCCTGACCGCACGCGTGAAATCGCCGGGCGTTGGGGCGCGCCGCACGAGATGGTTCCGGTCGACGATACCGGCGATCCCGACAACCACGTCATCGCCGGCGACGCCCTGTCGCCATCGACCACGACCTTCCTTGCACAAAGAATTGCCGTTTGGATCGAGGCGGTGGTGAAATAGCCAGATTTTCCAGACAGAAAGGGCGACCGCAGGATCGTCGCGGTCGCCCTTTCTTGTCGCTGGTTGGTCCAGCCGGGCACTGCCCGGCCAATGCGAAGCGGCCTGCCTACGCGGCCCGCGCCGCGGGCCGCTTGCCGCCGAAGCGGCGTTTATTGTTGCCCTTGAAGGGCTTGGCGCCTTCCGGTTTGCGGTCGCCAGCGAAGGCCGGCTTGTCACCGAAGCGCTTCTTGCCGGAGCCGTTGCTCTGGCCGCCTGGCCGCCTGCCGTCGCGACGGCCATTGCGGTCGTTTCGGTCATTGGCAGGCTCGTAGCGCTCGTTCTTCTCAGCCGGGTTGCGCTGCGGATCGGGGCTGCCGAGATGGTCGGCGACAACAGGCAGCTTGGCGCGGATGATGCGTTCGACCTGGCGCAGCTTGCTGTTCTCGGACGGATCGCAGAGCGTAATCGCAATGCCGTCCCGGCCGTTGCGGCCGGTGCGGCCGATGCGGTGGACATAGCTCTCCGCCTCATCAGGCAGGTCGAAATTCACGACATGACTGATGCCGGGCACGTCGATGCCGCGCGCGGCGATGTCGGTGGCCACCAGAATGCGCACCGAACCCTCGCGGAAATCGTTCAGTGCCTTCTGCCGCGCATTCTGCGACTTGTTGCCGTGGATGACAGCGGCCTTGAAGCCGTCTCGCTCGAGGTCCTTGGTTACCCGGTCGGCGCCGTGCTTGGTGCGCGAAAAGATGATGACGGACTTCATCGCCTCGTCGGCGAGCATCGTCGACAGCACTTGGCGCTTCTGCTTGGTGCGGGCAAGGACGACGCTCTGCACGATCTCGGCCGCCGCCGTGCTTTGCGGCGCGACTTCGACACGGATCGGGTTCTTCAGCAGGCCTTTCGCCAGTTCGGCGATTTCATTGGGCATAGTCGCGGAGAACAGCACCGTCTGACGGTCCGGCGCGGTCGCCTTGGCGATGCGCTTGACGTCATTGATGAAGCCCATGTCGAGCATGCGGTCGCCCTCGTCGAGCACCAGCCATTTGGTGTCGGCAAGCATGAGGTCGCCTTCGCGCACCAGATCGGTCAACCGGCCGGGCGTGGCGATCAGGATGTCGACACCGGGCGCAACCTTCTTCACCTGGCTGAAGCGCGAGACGCCGCCCAGCACGAGCGCCGTCGAGACATGCGCGCCCTTGGCGAGGATCTTGATGGTGTCCTCGATCTGCACGGCGAGTTCGCGAGTCGGCGCCAGGATCAGCGCGCGTGCCGTCTTCGGCCGGCGCTTGGTGCCGAGCGCAATGATCTTCGACAGGATCGGCAGCGCGAAGGCCGCGGTTTTGCCGGAGCCGGTCTGGGCGATGCCGAAAATGTCACGGCCTTCCATCTGCGGCGGGATCGCCTGAGTCTGGATCGGCTTCGGATCGGTGAAGCCGGCGGCATGGGTGGCCTTGAGCAGCGCACCCGTGATTCCCAGTGCTGCGAAACCGGAGAGTTCTCCAGTGTCCATACCGGGCAAAGTATTTTCGTTGGTCAAAATATTCTTCTTTCACGCGGCCTCTGGCCGCAAACATCAATGGCGGCAGGGCGCAACCTGCCGTCGAATCAATTGTCATGGAACGACAAGGCGGCGGACGTGTTCGTCCGCGCGGCTGCGCTGTCGTGCCCGCAGGCATCATGCCACGGGGCTTTTTCGCCACCTTGCTAACCAATCGGGGCCGATCAGCAGGAAAGAGGGAAAACAGACGCAACCAGTCTCATTCGAGGAGAAGGCCGGATCGGTCCGGCCCAAGCGCCTATGCCGTGCATATGGCTGAGTTCGCTCTGAAATGCAAGGGCATCATGTTGCAGCGCAACAAAACGCCTCGAAAAAGCGACGCTTGCGCTCACCTGCGGGCATCATTACCACAAAGCAGCCCGCGCAGGAGATCGAGAATGAAGGACGTGCTGAAGGAACTCGAGCGTCGTCGCGAGATCGCCCGCATGGGCGGCGGTCAGGCTCGCATCGACGCGCAGCACAAGAAGGGCAAGCTCACCGCCCGCGAACGCATCGAGGTGTTTCTCGACGAGGGTTCGTTCGAGGAGTTCGACATGTATGTCGAGCACCGTTCGACCGACTTCGGCATGGAAAAGACCAAGATCGCCGGCGATGGCGTTGTCACCGGCTGGGGCACCGTCAACGGCCGTCCCGTCTACCTTTTCGCCAAGGATTTTACCGTGTTCGGTGGCTCGCTGTCGGAAGCGCATGCCGAAAAGGTCATCAAGGTGCAGGAGATGGCGCTGCGCAACCGCGCGCCGATCATCGGCCTCTACGATGCTGGCGGTGCCCGCATCCAGGAAGGCGTGGCTGCACTCGGCGGCTACGCCGAGATCTTTCAGCGCAATGTGCTGGCGTCGGGCGTCATTCCGCAGATTTCCGTGATCATGGGGCCTTGCGCTGGCGGCGACGTCTATTCGCCGGCCATGACCGACTTCATCTTCATGGTGCGCGACACCTCCTACATGTTCGTCACTGGACCGGACGTGGTGAAGACCGTCACCAACGAGACGGTGACCGCCGAGAGCCTCGGCGGCGCTTCCGTTCACACGACGAAATCCTCGATCGCCGACGGCGCCTATGACAACGACGTCGAAGCACTGCTGCAGATGCGCCGGCTGGTCGATTTGCTGCCGGCCTCGAACACATCGGAGATTCCCGAGATTGAATGCTACCAGTCGGTCACCGATCACGATCTGTCGCTCGACCGGCTGATCCCCGACAACGCCAACAAGCCTTACGATATCAAGGAGCTGATCCTGAAAGTCGCCGACGAGGGTGATTTCTTCGAGATCCAGCAAAGTTTCGCCAAGAACATCGTCACCGGCTTCGGACGTATTGAAGGCCGCACGGTCGGCTTCGTCGCCAACCAGCCCATGGTGCTGGCCGGCGTGCTCGATTCCGACGCCAGCCGCAAGGCGGCGCGCTTCGTGCGCTTCTGCGACTGTTTTTCGATTCCGATCGTCACCTTCGTCGACGTTCCGGGCTTCCTGCCGGGCACGGCGCAGGAATATGGCGGGCTGATCAAGCACGGCGCCAAACTGCTCTTCGCCTATGCCGAGGCGACCGTGCCGAAGATCACCGTCATCACCAGGAAGGCCTATGGCGGCGCCTATGACGTGATGGCTTCGAAACACCTGCGTGGCGATATGAACTATGCCTGGCCGACGGCGCAGATCGCCGTGATGGGCGCCAGGGGCGCGGTCGAGATCATCTATCGCAAGGACATCGGAGACGCCGAAAAGATCGCTGCCCATACAAAGACTTACGAAGACCGCTTCCTGTCACCCTTCGTCGCCGCCGAGCGCGGCTATGTCGACGAGGTGATCATGCCGCATTCGACCCGCCGCCGCATTGCCCGCGCGCTGCGGATGCTGCGCAACAAGGACATGCAGAACCCCTGGAAAAAGCACGACAACATTCCGCTGTGAGCTGAATGTCGAGCCGGTCAGCGCGCGCCGCGAGCCGCCACCAGTTCGTGCAACGCCGGCACCAGCGCCAGCGGCAAGTCCTCGGCGATCAGCCCCGGCCCGAACCGGCTGCCGGCCTCGGCATGGATCCACACCGCCGCGCACGCCGCCTCGAAGGCCGGCATGCCTTGCGCCAGGAAGCCGGCCACGAGGCCCGATAACACATCGCCCGAGCCGGCGGTTGCCAACCACGGCGCACCATTGGAGTTTATCGCAGCCCTGCCATCGGGAGCAGCGATTACGGTGTCGGCGCCCTTATAGACGATCACGGCATTGGCACGGGTGGCGGCCATACGAGCCCTGCCCAACTTGGACGAAACGGCGCCACCCGCGATGTCAGCAAACAGCCTGGCGAACTCGCCTTCATGCGGCGTCATCACCAGCGACGGCGCGCCCGGCTGGCGCGAGGCTTCGAACAGGGCATCCGGCTTCTCGCGAAACGAGGTGATCGCGTCGGCGTCGAACACCAGACCATCGACCGAGGCGGAAACGTTCCGCTGCTGGCCAGCGGCAAGCAGCGTGAGAGCAAAATTCCGCGTTCTTTCACCGACACCGAAGCCAGGGCCCAGCACAAGAGCGGAGGGCCGGCGTTCGCCGATGAAGGCGTCGATGTCGGCGCTGTCATTTGCTTTGCGCAGCATGATCGAGGTCAGATACGCGGCATTCACCTGCATGGCGTTCGCCGGGGATAGGACCGTCACCGCTCCTGCCCCGATACGGGCCGCGGCAAGCGCCGCAAGCCGCGCCGCGCCGGTGGCATTCGGGCCACCGGAAAAGACGCCGACATGGCCGCGCTTGTACTTGTGCGTATCGACACCCGGAATCGGAAAAACGTCGAGCCAAAGCGCCGGCGTGTTCTCGAACGCCTGGGGTCGAATCCGCGCAATGACACCGTCGGTGATGCCGATATCGGCCAGCACGACCTCCCCGCACAGCTTGCGCCCGGGGAGCAGAAGATGGCCAGGCTTTTTGCGTGCGAAGGTGACGGTGACCCCAGCGCGAAAAGCCTGGCCGAGCACTTGGCCGCTGCCTCCGGAAACGCCTGATGGCAGATCGACCGCGACGACCGGCAAGGCCAGGCTTGCCACAATGCCAACCGTTCTCGCCGCTTCACCGGACAGCGGTTTGGACAGCCCTGCTCCGTAAAGAGCGTCGACGACGACAGCGCCGGCTTCGGCCGCGAAATTCGCCAGCGGCCGAGGTTTGACCGGGCATTCACCGGCGGCGAGCGCGGCATCGCTGCCCGGCTTCGGCGTGCCCGACGCCCACACCACCGTGTCGACACCAGCGGTTGCCAGGCAGCGGGCCACGACATAGCCATCGCCGCCATTGTTGCCGGGACCGCAAAGCACATGGACCCGCTTCGCCGCCGGATAGCGCCTGAAAATTTCGGCCGCGACGGCTTCGCCTGCACGGCGCATCAGGCCGATGCCGTCGATTGCGCCGGCGGCAATCGTCAACCGATCCGCCTCGCTCATCTCCTCGGGAGAAAGAAGTTCGTTGCTCATGGATTGCCGATCCGCATTCGATCAAGCATTGTCCAGTTTTCGGCTCGACGCAAACGCAGAGGAGTTGGCGCGGTCCCAGCCAAGCTGAGCAATGCCTACCAAATAAACAATACGCCTAAATATCGGGCAGACATAAACACCGACGCCGCGTAGGTTTGCAGCCATCCGTCGCGCGCTGGATGCAGTGAACGATGCGAATTTGCATCTTCGTGCGGCATGGTTCTGGAATCGAATGACACCGCTTGAAATCCCGCCAATTGGCACAATTCGTGCTTGATGGAGGCGCAAGCGGGGGCTCACAACCCGTTTTTTTGGCAGTGGAGGCCACTTTTTACATGAAAAAGATCGAAGCGATCATCAAGCCATTCAAGCTGGACGAAGTGAAGGAAGCGCTTCAGGAGGCCGGACTGCAAGGCATCACCGTGACGGAGGCCAAGGGTTTTGGACGCCAGAAGGGCCACACCGAGCTTTATCGCGGCGCCGAATATGTCGTCGACTTCCTGCCCAAGGTGAAGATCGAAGTCGTGCTCGGCGACGATGCGGTCGAAGGCGCCATCGAAGCCATCCGCAAGGCGGCCCAGACCGGGCGCATCGGCGACGGCAAGATCTTCGTCTCCAACATCGAGGAAGTCGTGCGCATCCGCACCGGCGAAACCGGCATGGATGCCGTCTGACGCCTCGCCCATCTTCCGAAACGTCATTATTAAAAAACGTCACACAGGGATACATGACATGACGACAGCCAAAGACATCATGAAGCAGATCAAGGACAACGATGTGAAATTCGTTGACCTGCGCTTCACCGACCCGAAGGGCAAGCTGCAGCACGTGACGATGGATGTCATCGAGGTCGAGGAAGACATGTTCGCCGATGGCGTGATGTTCGATGGTTCTTCGATCGCCGGCTGGAAGGCGATCAACGAGTCCGACATGGTGCTGATGCCCGATCCTGAAACGGTCCATATGGATCCGTTTTTCGCTCAGTCGACCATGGTCATCCTGTGCGACATCCTCGATCCGGTTTCGGGCGAATCCTATAACCGCGACCCGCGCGGCACTGCCAAGAAGGCCGAGGCCTACATGAAGTCGGAAGGCATCGGCGACACCATCTATGTCGGCCCGGAAGCCGAGTTCTTCGTCTTCGATGACGTCAAGTACAAAGCCGATCCCTACAACACCGGCTTCAGGCTCGATTCCACCGAACTGCCGTCCAATGACGACACCGACTACGAAACCGGCAATCTCGGCCACCGTCCGCGCGTCAAGGGCGGTTATTTCCCGGTGCCGCCGATCGATTCGGCGCAGGACATGCGCTCCGAGATGCTGACCGTGCTCGCCGAGATGGGCGTGCGGGTCGAGAAGCATCACCACGAAGTGGCCGCGGCCCAGCACGAACTCGGCATCAAGTTCGACACGCTGGTCCGCAACGCCGACAAGATGCTGATCTACAAATATGTCGTGCATCAGGTCGCCAATGCCTACGGCAAGACCGCCACCTTCATGCCGAAGCCGATCTTCGGCGACAACGGCTCGGGTATGCATGTCCACCAGTCGATCTGGAAAGGCGGCAAGCCGACCTTCGCCGGCAACGAGTATGCCGGTCTCTCGGAAAGCTGCCTGTTCTATATCGGCGGCATCATCAAGCACGCCAAGGCTATCAACGCCTTCACCAACCCCCTGACCAACTCCTACAAGCGTCTGGTGCCGGGCTACGAGGCGCCGGTGCTGCTCGCCTATTCGGCGCGCAACCGCTCGGCGTCCTGCCGTATCCCGTTCGGCTCGTCGCCAAAGTCGAAGCGCGTCGAGGTCCGCTTCCCCGATCCGGGTGCGAACCCCTATCTCGCCTTTGCCGCCATGCTGATGGCCGGCCTCGACGGGATCAAGAACAAGATTCATCCCGGCCAGCCGATGGACAAGGATCTCTACGATTTGCCGCCGAAGGAGCTGAAGAAGATCCCGACCGTCTGCGGCTCGCTGCGTGAAGCGCTCCAGAGCCTCGACAAGGACCGCGGCTTCCTGAAGGCCGGCGGCGTCTTCGACGACGACCAGATCGACAGCTACATCGAGTTGAAGATGGCCGAGGTGATGCGCTTCGAAATGACACCGCATCCCGTCGAATATGACATGTACTATTCGGTCTGATTTTTGATCTCCCTGGACCCGGCGCAACCCGGATCCAGCGGCTTCAATTCAGCCTGCAAATGCGGGGCCGGAAGATGAACCTCTTCCGGCCCCTTTGTTTGCACACATCGAGGCTTCCATTCAGCCAAATCCGCGGACACCGACGCGTTCGATCGGATGCTGCCCGATCCAGCGACTGGAAAGGCGCACCGGCTGCTGAGGTTCCGTCGGCTGGTCACGTCACACGTGTCGATTGCGCTGAGGCACAGACCGGCTTGAGCCAGCCAAGCTGGGCGGCCAGGCGATCCGGCATGCGCTTTTTGCAAGTAAAGGGATAAGCCAGGAGCGAGCGGCACACTGCCTCAGGCTGCAATGCCCGCTCGTCCGGCGCCCCCGCCAATGCTGTCGTTCAAGAAACCCCGCCCCGTTCGAACAGCACCGCTTGGCGTATCCCCCAATGCCTGCGAATACGCATGTTGCGCCGCAGCCTGTCAATGTCGCCTGCCGGGCGTCGAGACGGTCGATTTTGGTGTATGAACAGGGGCTTATGAAAGGATCGGTCGACAGGCATTCTTGCCGGAATGGCCGGATTTCCGGGCTTTTTCGAGGATTTCGAAGCCTGCGGCCCGGCGCCAAGGTATGCTTTCGTCAGCCCAAAGCCGCCTTGTCGGGATGGGTTTGAGCCGCCCTTTTTAACCTGACTTTTTTTGGGGGAATTTGCTTTGCCAAGCCAGGAGCCAGGAAGACGAGGAGCGGAGAACGGAAACAGCGGCATGCGATAGTGCCCGCCATCGTCACACGAAAAAGCCCCGGCAACTCCCGCCGGGGCTCGCGTCATGGTTGTCGGGATCTTGAGGCCCGACGTGAAATATCAAGCAGCGGCCGAAACCGATGCGCCGGTCGAAACCTGCGAGATCGTCTTCAGGACCTGGGAAGCGATCTGGTAGGGGTCGCCCTGCGAGTTCGGGCGGCGGTCTTCCAGATAACCCTTGTAGTCATTCTTGACGAACGAATGCGGCACGCGGATCGAGGCGCCGCGGTCGGCGATACCATAGCTGAACTTGTTCCAGGGCGCCGTCTCGTGCTTGCCGGTCAGACGCTTGTCGTTGTCCGGGCCGTACACGGCGATATGGTCCATCAGGTTCTTTTCGAACTGCGCCATCAGGGCCTCGAAATAACCCTTGCCGCCGACTTCGCGCATATATTTGGTCGAGAAGTTGCAATGCATGCCCGAGCCGTTCCAATCGGTGTCGCCGAGCGGCTTGCAGTGGAACTCGATATCTATGCCGTACTTTTCGGTGAGGCGCTGGAGCAGGTAGCGGGCCATCCACATCTGATCGGCGGCCTTCTTGGAGCCCTTGCCGAAAATCTGGAATTCCCACTGGCCTTTGGCCACTTCGGCGTTGATGCCTTCATGGTTGATACCCGCGGCAAGGCAGAGGTCGAGATGCTCTTCGACGATCTGGCGCGCGATGCTGCCGACGTTCGAATAGCCGACGCCGGTGTAGTACGGGCCCTGCGGGGCGGGATAACCGCTCTCGGGGAAACCGAGCGGACGGCCATCCTTGTAGAAGAAGTACTCCTGCTCGAAACCGAACCAGGCATCCTCGTCGTCGAGAATGGTCGCGCGGCTGTTGGACACGTGCGGCGTGACGCCATCGGGCATCATGACTTCGCACATGACGAGAACGCCGTTGGTGCGGGCCGGATCGGGATAAAGCGCGACCGGCTTCAACACGCAATCGGAGCTTCGGCCCTCGGCCTGCATGGTGGACGAGCCGTCGAAGCCCCACAGCGGCAGCTGGTCGAGCTTCGGGAACTCGGCATAATCCTTGATCTGGGTCTTGCCGCGAAGATTGGGGGCCGGGGTGTATCCGTCGAGCCAGATATACTCGAGCTTGTATTTGGTCATTCTAGAGCCTCTCGTTGTGCTTGACCACCGCACGCGGTGTCGACGCATGGCCGGAGCAAGCCGACCTGCCGACTGGTAAAAAGCAATTCATATGCCACTCTGGCATCGACCGGTGCGACAAAATGGTCGTAAGATTCCCGTGAATTCGCTGCACCGCCCCAGCAATGCGCCGGGATCGATCAGACGCAGAGATTGCGCAAATAATAGGCAATAACTGATCTTTTCATAAGCATATTGCCTAAATGAATCGCAGAACCTATTTTGAGGAAAAGCTGAATCAACTGACCCTCGGAGAAGAAAGGAGACCGCCAATGGAAGTCACCCTCGCCCGTCCGTCGGCAAAGATCCTGATGTTCCCGCTTGCAGGCCGCGTATCTGCCTCAAATTTAGGCGCGAAGGCCAAGTTCGCGGCAGAGCTTGCCTCGCTGCGTAACACGCATGCCGATTTCGATGGCTGGTATCACGAGGCCGCTGTCGAGGAAGAAAACCAGCAGCCGAAGAGCTGAACGCATCTTCAGCCTCGATATGAAAACCCGGCGCGATCGCTCGCGCCGGGTTTTCTCATGCATGTGGATCCGACCCGTTACTGCTTGGTCTCCAGGTTCGTGCCCAGCGTATCCTTGACGAAGATCATGCCGATGACGAGCGACATCGCCGCGATTATCACGGGATACCAGAGGCCATAATAGATGTCGCCCCTGTAGGCACTGAGCGCGAACACCGTCGCCGGCAGCAACCCGCCGAACCAGCCATTGCCGATATGGTAGGGCAGCGACATGCCGGTGTAGCGGATGCGGGTCGGGAACATCTCGACCAGGATGGCCGCGATCGGACCGTAGACCATGGTCACGAACAGGACGAGGACGAACAGGATGGCGATCGTCATAGGCCAGTTCACGGCCGCAGGGTCGGCGAACATGGCGAAGGCACCGCCGCCGGGTATGTTGTAGACGGTGACCTCAGGCGCACCGGCAGCCTCGTCGGCGGTCAAAAGCTTGTCCTTGATAGCCTGATCGGTAGGAACCGTCGCCTTCTCGCCGGCGCGGATGGCGGCGGCGTCGAGCTTCAGTTCGGGATTGGCAGCGACAAACGCGTCGAGCTTCTGGTCCGGTATCTTGATCGCAGCACGCTTCAGCGGATATCCGCCGTCCTGCAGCGACATGTTGACGGCCTTGACGAAGGCGGCCTCCTTGGCCTTGGCCTGGTCGCCCGCGGCGACAGCATCGTAGGATGCCACCGTTTCATTGCCGATCTTGACCGAAGCAGCCGTACCGGGTGCCGCCGTGGAAACGACGTCATAGGGCACCGAGTTCTTGGTCAGGAACGAGGTCGCGATGTCGCAAGACGTCGTGAACTTGGCGGTGCCCACCGGATTGAACTGGAACCTGCAGTCGCCGGGTGCCGCGGTCACCGTCGCGCGGGTGCTCTGCTGTGCCTCGGCAAGGGCCGGATTGGCGGCCCACGTCAATGCCTTGAACAGCGGGAAGGTGCAGACGATCGCCAGTGCGAGCCCGGCCATGATGATCGGTTTGCGGCCGATCTTGTCGGAGAGCCAGCCGAACACGACGAAGAAGATGGAGCCCAGCGCAAGCGCGATGGCGATCATGATGTTGACCGACTGTGCGTCCAGCTTCAACACGTTCTGGAGGAAGAACAGGGCGTAGAACTGGCCGTTATACCAGACCACGGCCTGGCCAGCCGTAAGGCCGAGCAGTGCCAGCAGCGCGATCTTGGCGTTCTTCCACTGGCCGAAGGCTTCCGAGAGCGGTGCCTTGGAACCCTTGCCCTCTTCCTTCATGCGCTGGAAGGTGGGGGATTCGGAAAGCGACAGCCGGATCCAGATGGAAATGCCGAGCAACAGGAACGATACGATGAAAGGAACGCGCCAGCCCCAGGCGGCATAGGTTTCCTTGCTCATCGAGCCCTGGACGATCAGGATGACGATCAGCGACAGGAACAGGCCGAGTGTGGCGGTCGTCTGGATCCACGACGTATAGTAGCCGCGCCGGTCGTCCGGCGCATGCTCGGCGACATAGGTGGCCGCGCCGCCATATTCGCCGCCCAGTGCCAAGCCCTGGAGCATGCGCAGGATGATCAGGATCACCGGAGCCGCGATGCCGAGGCTCGCATAACCAGGCAGCAAGCCCACCAGGAAGGTCGACAGGCCCATGATCGTCATGGTGACGAGGAAGGTATATTTACGGCCGACAAGGTCGCCGATGCGGCCGAACAGCAAAGCGCCGAACGGACGGACGAGGAAGCCGGCGGCGAAAGCCAGCAGCGCGAAAATATTGCGCGTCGCTTCCGGAATGGTCGGGCTGAAAAAGGTCGAACCAATAAAGGCCGCGAGCGATCCGTAGAGATAAAAATCGTACCATTCGAAAACGGTGCCGAGCGAAGAAGCGAAGATGACTTTCTTCTCTTCTCGCGTCATGCCGCGGCTCTTTCCGCTGGCGGTCGATGCGATAGCCATTGAGATGCTCCTCCCGTGAGACCCTTGTGCTCGATGCAGCGCCCCTGCGTTCGCATTTCTCTCCGAACGCAGACTCGCGGCAGCAATCACGGGAAAAATGACAGAAAGCGCCTGCCAACGGCAGATGACTTTGGGATTATGACTTTGGTATTAGGTGCGGTGCGGTGGCCGGTCAGCCTTCGAGCGCCTCGATAAGACCGACGGCAGCCATCATGTCGCGCTTACGGGCGGAGCGGCGCGCGACAGCCTCCGCATCCTGTCCCCAATGCTCGATCTGCCAATCCTCGTCGACATGGCCGGCAGTCCAGGCCGCCTCACCGCCGAGTTCGCCGAAATCCACGGCCAACGCCAGCAGCGCCGAACCGGTCAGCGAGGTCATGACGTGGATCGCTGCCAGGCGCAGCGGCTCGGCGCGCTGGGCAAGATGCGCACCCAGCACAGCAATGGTTTCGCGCGGTTGATCGACGTGAATGATGCCCTCGGCAAGGTTGAAGCGAGCGCCGAGTGCTGCCTGCGCCCAGTCGAGGACAGGATCCCACAGCTCGTTCTGCCGCTCGACCAAGCCTTGTGGTGCGTCGGCGCGATAACAGAGCAGATCCGACGAGGCAAAGCGCAGTATGTCCTCCAGCACCGCCTGCGGATCGCTGGCGACGCCGTCGAGCGCGGTGTTGACGAGACGCATCACCGGCATCGACACCGGATCGATGGTCTCGCCCTGGGCGGCGAATTCATCGGCGACCAGCGATGCCGCCTTCTCGGTCGGCAGCGTCAGCAGCGCCTTGCCCGGCGTGCGCACCGGTTTGCCGTCGAGATGGACGGCAAAGCCATCATCGGCCGGCGCGACCGAAACGATCTTGTAAAAACGCTTCGGCAGCGGCTTCTTCATCTGGATCTGGGCGCGGCGCACCGGATCGGGGTCGGAGAGCAGTTTCCCCGCCTCGAGATCGCTGAGGATATCGCGCATGTCAGCCTCCTTCGGCCGTCTGCTGGCGCGGCGGCCTGTTGACGATGACCAGACCGGCGGCAATGAGACCAAGTGCCAGAAAAATGCGTATGGTCAGCGGCTCGTTCAAGAACAGGGCGCCGCACAGCACGCCGAAGACCGGCGACAGGAACGTGAAACTCGACAGGCTGGAGGCGGGATAGCGCCGCAGCAGCCAGAACCACAACACATAGGTGAAGGCGACGACATAGAGCGCCTGGAAAAGCAGGGCCAAAGTCGGCAACAGCGTGGGATCGCGCACGGAGGGGCCGGCCAGAGGCAACACCAGGACGCCGACGATCGCAGCGCCGGAGAGTTGATAGAGCAGCAGCTTTTCGGCGCTCGTCTCGACCAGCTTCGAGCGCTTGATGAGAATATTGGTCAAGGCCCAGACGAATCCGGAGCCAAGGCTCAGCAGATCGCCGAACAGCATGTCCCCGCTGCCGCCGAGCTTGTCGGAAAAGACCGCGGCGAGGCCGGCAAAGGCAAGCAGAAGGCCAAGGGATTTGCGCAGGCTGATCGGCTCGCCGAGCAGGAAATGCCCTCCCAGCAGCATCCAGAACGGCATGGTGTTGACCAGCAGCGTGTTGCGGGCGACCGTGGTGTGCTCCAGCCCGACATAAAGGCAGAGGAACTCGATGCCGAAGAGCACGCCGACTGCAATGCCCGCGAGCAATGTCCCGTCCCTCTTGAAAAGCGAAATGCCGCGCCAGCGGCACCAGAGGAAGACGCAGAGCCCGCCGATAACCGAGCGCGCGATCGACAGGAAAACCGGATCATAGCCGGCATAGGAGATCTTGGCGGCGACATAATTCAGGCCCCAGGAGAACGTCAGGCCGACCATTATGGCGGCGGCCGCCATGTCGACCGCATCGCGACGGTCGAGCGCATCGGCAGCGCCGCTCATGGTCAATCCTCCGCACTGGCGTCGTCGAAGCCGATCAGGTTCCAGCTCTGGCGCATATGCGGCGGCATAGGCGCGGTGACGTCGATGAAACCCTGGTCCGGATGCGGGATGACGATGCGGCGCGCGTGCAGATGCAGGCGATTCTGCATCCCACCCGGAAAATCCCAGTTGGTGTCGGCCTCGAAATATTTGGGATCGCCGATGATGGGACAACCGATATGGGCGGCATGAACGCGCAATTGATGGGTGCGGCCGGTATAGGGCTCCATCTCCAGCCAGGTCAGCGCCTGCGCCGCCTGCTCGATGATGCGATAGTAGGATACGGCATGGTCGGCGCCCTTTTCGCCGTGCTTGGCAATGCGCACCCGATCGCCATCCGGCGTGGCTTCCTTGATCAGCCAGGTCGATATCTTATCCTCGCGCTTGGGCGGCACGCCCTTGACCAAAGCCCAGTAGGTCTTCTTGGTCTCGCGGGCGCGAAACGCCTCGGAGAGCTTCATCGCCGCCAGCCGGGTGCGGGCGACGACCAGCACGCCAGACGTGTCGCGATCGAGCCGGTGCACCAGCCGCGGCTTCTCGCCCTTCTGGTTGCGCCAGGCTTCCAACATGTCGTCGACGTTACGGGTGACGCCCGAGCCGCCCTGCACGGCAAGGCCAGCCGGCTTGTTGAAGACGAAAACCTTCGGATCCTCATGGATCAGCATCTTTGCCAGGACTTCGGCATCGCCCTGGTTGCGGATCGAATGGCCGGTCAGCGGGCTGTCGCCCTTCTTGTCCACTTCCAGCGGTGGAATGCGCACCGTCTGGCCAGGCTCGACACGGGTGTCGGCCTTGACGCGGCCGCCGTCGACGCGGATCTGCCCGGACCGAAGCAGCTTCTGCAGATGACCAAAGCCAAGGCCCGGGAAATGGGTCTTGAACCAGCGGTCGAGCCGCATGCCCGCCTCGCCGGCCTCCACCGTGATCTGTTCAACGCCTGCCATATTGTTTTCGCTTACCCGGTTCCTGGCAGGCCCAAGCCTGCTCTCGGCGCGGCAATAGCATTAAGGCAGGCTTCTTGCGAGCCAAAGACCCAAAAACAGGGCAATGATGGCGCCAATCACGCTGGCCAGCGCATATCCAAACGCCGGCAAGGTGGCTCCCCGCTCCCACAAGGTCGCGAAATCGAGCGAAAAGGCGGAAAACGTCGTGAAGCCGCCTAAGATGCCGGTGGCAACAAACAGCCTGAGTTCGTTAGACCCGCCGCGGCGCGCCAGGGCGGCGATGAACAGGCCCATCGCGAACGAACCGACGATGTTGATCGCCATCGTGCCCCAGGGATAGTTGGGACCGACAAGGCGCAGCGAGCCCATATTGGTCAGATGGCGAACGCCGGCGCCAATGCCGCCGCCGGCGGCCACGAGAAGCAGATTGAACATCGCCGTATACTGTCCCCGACTATTCATACCTATCCGGCGCGCCGGCTACGTTCGAAAACTTGCCAGCTCAGGTAGTTTCTGCTTTTTTCGGCTTGGTCGAGCCGATCATCTTCCAGTTCTTGTAGAACATCGAATTGATCCTCTCGACACTCACCGAGACGATGGCGAGAAGGCCGGCGATAAGCCTGGGGACCGGGGACGGCCTGATAATGTCCATGAATACGCAGTAGCGACGACCGTCATACTCGTTGACCGAGCGATGCAGCAGCGTGTCGTCGAAAATGAACAGCGGATTGTCGTACCAATAGTTCTTGACGTTGCCGCATTCGACGAAGATCTCTGACTTCACCGGAATGAGGTTGTAGAGGATGCGGAGGCTGAGCCGCAGCGGTCCGAAGTGCCAGGAGGTCGATTCGCGTTTGCTGAAGACCGAGACGGCAATCGTCTTGATGTATTTGAAATCCTTGTTGAACTCGGCGACGTTGTCTATCCTGTGCTTGCCATACCATTGGTAGACATACATGCCGCGCCGGCCGGCGCCGAAATTGGCGTCGATGTCGGCGATGATTTCGGCCTTGCGCGCCTTGAAGACATCCAAGACCTCGTTGACTTCGCGCTGATAATCCTGCGGGAACTGCTCCAGCTTCCACACGCCCGGATTTCTGTAGCACAGGAGGTCGACCAGCAGGTTGAATGGCGAAAGCAGCCAGGTGAAGAGGCCATTGCCCAGGAAATAGCCGCTGAACAGGGACAGATTCTTGCGGTCGTTGCGCAGCACGTCGATCAGGCCGCAAACCACGAAAATCGTCGTGAGGATCGGAATGAAATAGAAGCCAAGGGCAAGGAGCGGGATGGCAATGGCGAATTTGCGAAGGGTCTTGCGAAGGGTTTTTGTCATTTTTCCACGCGCCGAGCGCGATCCTGTTGCGAATGAATAGTGCCAAATTCACGACAACGACCACCGCCCGGCCGTGCGCCTTGATAAGGTCTTTTGGGTTGCCGCACAACGGCCACGGCATCGTGGCCCGGCTGACTGCCTTGCCGAGACCTCGAACTGTCGCGGGGTCAGGATGTCGACCGTTACCTGCTCTTCCTCCGGCCGGCTCGGAAGCTGCGGCATTGGCATCGATATAATCGTGGCCGCGAGCAGCGCGTGCAGAAGAACCGACGTGGAAATACCCCAGGTGAAGCCTCGTTTCGGACCGCAACCGCCACCGGCCGTCGCAAGCCTGCTATTCCCGCTCTTTGCGCAGCTTTGCCCAGTAGTCGAGCCGTTTCCTGATATCGCGCTCGAAACCGCGTTCGGGTGGGTCGTAGAAGGTCTGGCGGCCCATCTTTTCCGGAAAATAGTCCTGGCCGGAAAACGCGTCCGGTTCGTCATGATCATAGCGGTAGCCGGCACCGTAATCTTCGTCCTTCATCAACTTTGTCGGCGCGTTGAGGATGTGCTTGGGCGGCAGCAGCGAGCCGTGCTCCTTGGCGGCACGCGTGGCGGCTTTGAAGGCGGTGTAGACCGCGTTGGATTTGGGCGCCGTGGCGAGATAGACGGTGGCCTCGGCGAAGGCGAGTTCGCCCTCGGGCGAACCCAGATAATCGTAGGCGTCCTTGGCCGCGTTGGCGACAACCAATGCCTGGGGATCGGCCAGCCCGATGTCCTCCATCGCCATGCGCACCAGCCGCCGGCCGAGATAGAGCGGATCCTCGCCAGCGTCGAACATGCGCGCGAGGTAGTAGAGCGCGGCATCGGGATCGGAGCCGCGCACGGATTTGTGCAGCGCCGAGATCAAATTGTAATGACCGTCCTGGCCCTTGTCGTAGATCGGCGCCCGACGCTGGATGATGCGCTGCAAGCCTTCGGGACCGAACACTTCGCCTGGTTTGGCGGCGCGCCAAACTTCTTCCGCCAGCGTCAGCGAGGCCCGGCCATCGCCGTCGCTCATGCGGATGAGCATCGCTCGCGCCTCATCATCGAGCGGCAGCGCCCTGCCCTCCGTCTCTTCGGCCCTGGCCAGAAGCTTTGCGATGCTTTCCTCGCCAAGCGAATGGAAAACCAGCACGCGCGCACGCGACAGCAGAGCTGCATTGAGCTCGAAGGACGGATTTTCGGTGGTAGCGCCGACGAGCACGACGGTGCCGTCTTCCATGACTGGAAGGAAGCCGTCCTGCTGGGCGCGGTTGAAGCGGTGGATCTCGTCGACGAACAGCAGGGTCTGGCGGCCATTGGCGCGGCGCAGCTTGGCCGCCTCGAACACTTTCTTCAGCTCGGCTACGCCGGAGAAAACCGCCGAAATCTGCTCGAAGGCAAGGCTGGTTTCACCGGCAAGCAGGCGCGCCACCGTGGTCTTGCCGGTGCCGGGCGGCCCCCAGAAAATCATGGAGCCGAGCGAACCGGAATTAATCAGCCGGGTCAGTGCGCCATCGGGGCCGGTCAGATGCTCCTGGCCGACGACCTCGCCAAGGTTTTTCGGGCGCAGCCTGTCTGCCAGCGGCCGGCCTGGCGGCGCCTTTTCCGGTTCATCGACACTGAACAGATCGGCCATGCACTTCTTTTTGGGTTTGGAGCGCGATCTCTTCAGCGATCGAGCTCAGTAACGCAACACCTGGCGCAGTATCTGCCCGCCGCGCTCGACGGTAAAGCGCCACCAGCGCGTATCCTGCTGGGAAGCCTGCGCCAGCGTCGCCGCCGTATCGATTGTCGTGCCGTTGACCTCGCGCACGATGTCGCCCGGCTGGAAGCCGAAATCGGCGGCCGGCGAATCGCGATTGATGTCGACCACGGTGACGCCCTTGATGTCGGTGCGCAGGCCGAGCTTCTGAGCCAGCCGCGGCGATAATTCCGCAACCTTGGCGCCCGAGAAGGGGCTGCGGCCATGCAGCGTCACCTCCGAGGGTTTTGCACCCTCGGGCGCGCGTTCCAGGGCGATGTCCATCGCCGCCTGCTGGCCTTTGGTCAGCACCGCGAAATTGGCCTTTGTACCGATCGACAGCGTCGCCATGCGATAGTCCAGTGCCTCGATGCTCTCGACCGGCTTGCCGTTGATCTGCAGGACGACATCGCCAGGCTTCAATCCGGCCTTGCCGGCCGGTCCGGACGCGTCAACGGACGAGACCAGCGCGCCGGCAGGCTTTTCCATGCCGAGCGATTCAGCGATCTGCGGCGTCACCGCTTCGAACTCGGCCCCGATGTAAGGCCGCTCGAAGAAATCGAGACCGGCCTTGGCGGCATCGGCGAAAGCGCGCACCATATTGGCAGGAATGGCAAAGCCGATGCCGATCGAGCCGCCGCTGCGGCTGAAGATGGCGGTGTTGATGCCGACCAGCTGGCCGCCCATGTTGATCAGCGCGCCGCCGGAATTGCCGGGATTGATGGCAGCGTCCGTCTGGATGAAATAACCCGAATCCGAAACGCCTATATGGCTGCGGGCAAGTGCGGAAACGATGCCGCTCGTGGTGGTCTGCCCGACACCGAAAGGATTGCCGATGGCCAGCACCAGGTCACCGACTTCGAGCGCATCGGAATCGCCGATGGCGATGACCGGGAATGGCTTGTCGGATTCGATCTTGAGCACGGCAAGATCGAGCGTCTCGTCCTTGAGCATCACCTTGCTGGTGAATTCGCGCCCGTCGGCGGTCGCGACCTTCACCTCGTCGGCATTCTTGATGACGTGGAAATTGGTGACGATGACGCCGCTCGGATCGACAAGCACGCCCGAGCCCAGGGAGGACTGCGCGCGCGGCTGCGCGCGACCGAAGAATTCTTCGAAGAACGGATCGCCTTCGAAGGGCGAAACGACCTTGGCCGTTTGCGAGGCATAGACATTGACCACGGCCGGCGCCGTCTGCTTGACCAATGGCGCGAACGACAACTGCACCTCCTCACGGCCGAACGGCACGCGCTTGTCGGGGCCCGAGGTGGCGTTTTCGCCCTCGACGCCGTGCAGCAGGTCGGTGAGCACGTCGGAGAGGCCCGGATCGGCTTTGGGGGCATCCTCGGCCAATGCCTGCCGGACTGTCGGCGTGGTTGCGAACGCCATAAAGGCGCAGAGCAGAACCAGGGACAGTCTTTTAGCGCGCATTGCGAATCCTCCGTGCGAGTTGGGGCGCATTGTCCCGACGAATGTGCAAAATGAAAGGCTAAGGCGATTAAATCGAATTATTTTGACGCAGGAGCAGCCGAGGCGGCCAGAATATGAAAAAGGGGCCCGCAGGCCCCTTAAATCATTTGAAAAGCGAAGCCTTAAGCGGCTGCGGCTTCCGCATCGGTGCCTTCGGCTTCGAGGCGGGCGCGGTCGCCGGCGCCCTTGGCCTCCGTGTCGCGGTCTACGAATTCGATGACCGCCATCGCGGCATTGTCACCGTGGCGGAAGCCCGCCTTCATGATGCGCAGATAGCCGCCGTTGCGGGTGGCGTAGCGCGGCGCGATGGTGTCGAATAGGCGCTTGACGACGCCTTCATTGCCGATCTGCGCGATCACCTGGCGGCGGGCGTGCAGGTCGCCGCGCTTGCCGAGCGTCACCAGCTTCTCGACGATCGGACGCAGGTCCTTCGCCTTGGGCAAGGTGGTGACGATCTGCTCGTGTTCGAGCAGCGACACGGCAAGGTTGGCAAACATCGACTTGCGATGGCTTATGCTGCGGGCGAACCGGCGGCCTTTAAATCCATGGCGCATGGCTCTTCTCCTTCATTCCGGGTTCGAGAAGCTCCTCGGAGCCTCAATATTGATCTTCGTAACGCTTGGCGAGGTCTTCGATGTTTTCCGGCGGCCAGTCCGGCACTTCCATACCGAGGTGCAGGCCCATCGCCGCGAGGACTTCCTTGATCTCGTTCAGCGACTTGCGGCCGAAGTTCGGGGTACGCAGCATCTCGGCTTCGGTCTTCTGGATGAGATCGCCGATATAGACGATGTTGTCGTTCTTCAGGCAGTTGGCCGAACGCACCGAAAGCTCGAGTTCGTCGACCTTCTTGAGCAGCGCCGGGTTGAAGGCAAGCTCGGTGACGGCTTCGGTGGCGACTTCCTTCTGCGGCTCGTCGAAATTGACGAACAGGCCAAGCTGGTCCTGCAGGATGCGGGCGGCGAAAGCCACCGCGTCCTCGCCCGAGATCGAACCGTCGGTCTCGATGGTCATGGTCAGCTTGTCGTAGTCGAGAACCTGGCCCTCACGGGTGTTCTCGACCTTGTAGGAGACCTTCTTGACCGGCGAATAGAGGCTGTCGACCGGGATCAGGCCGATCGGTGCATCCTCGGCGCGGTTGCGGTCGGCCGGCACGTAACCCTTGCCGGTATCGACAGTGAATTCCATACGGATTTCAGCGCCCTCGTCCAGCGTGCAGATGACGTGATCCGGATTGAGGATCTCGACGTCGCCCACCGTCTGGATGTCGCCGGCGAGAACCGCACCCGGGCCCTGCTTGCGCACAACCATGCGCTTGGGGCCGTCGCCTTCCATGCGGATGGCGATTTCCTTGATGTTGAGGACGATGTCGGTCACGTCCTCGCGCACGCCGGCGATGGACGAGAATTCATGCAGGACGCCGTCGATCTGTACGGCGGTGACTGCCGCGCCGCGCAGCGAGGACAGAAGCACGCGACGCAACGCGTTGCCGAGCGTGAGGCCGAAGCCGCGTTCGAGCGGCTCGGCCACCAGCGTGGTCAGCGTCTTCTTCTTCGACGAGAACTCGATCTTGTTCGGCTTGATCAGTTCCTGCCAATTTTTCTGGATCATGATGCTTTCCTTCCGTTGACCCGCCACCATCCAATCGTGGCGGGCGACCTGGAAAACCGCGGAGGAACGCTTCTGGCGTTCACGCGGCGTTCGGTAATTCCTTAGACGCGACGCTTCTTGCGCGGACGGCAGCCATTGTGCGGGATCGGGGTCACATCACGGATCGAGGTGATGGTGAAGCCAGCCGCCTGCAGGGCGCGCAGCGCCGATTCACGGCCGGAGCCGGGTCCGCAGACCTCGACCTCGAGCATGCGCATGCCGTGTTCCTGGGCCTTCTTGGCAACATCCTCGGCAGCCATCTGGGCGGCGAAGGGGGTCGACTTGCGCGAACCCTTGAAGCCCTGGGCTCCGGCCGACGACCAGGCGATCGAATTGCCCTGCGCGTCGGTAATGGTGATCATGGTGTTGTTGAAGGTCGAATTGACGTGGGCAACGCCCGACGAGATGTTCTTGCGTTCGCGACGGCGAACACGAGCGGCTTCCTTGGCCATGGTATTCCTTTCAGTTGATCTCTACACCGCCGTAATGCCAGCGGCTCCACCTTGGTAAGGGAGTGGGGAATAGGGCAGTAAGGGAGTAGGGAAAGTGCGACCCGATTGCCGGGCATTCCCTACTGCCTTACTCCCCTACTCCCTTACTGCCCTAAATTACTTCTTCTTGCCGGCGATCGACTTGGCCGGGCCCTTGCGGGTGCGTGCATTGGTGTGCGTGCGCTGGCCGCGAACCGGCAGCGAGCGACGGTGACGCAGGCCGCGGTAGCAGCCGAGGTCCATGAGCCGCTTGATGTTCATCGACACTTCGCGGCGCAGGTCGCCCTCGACCTGATAGTCGCGGTCGATCGTCTCGCGGATCTGCAGCACTTCCGCGTCGGTCAGCTGGTTGACGCGGCGCTCGGCCGGGATGCCGACCTTGTCGACGATTTCCTGGGCGAACTTCTTGCCGATGCCGTGAATGTACTGAAGCGCGATGACAACGCGCTTGTTGGTCGGAATGTTGACGCCGGCTATACGAGCCATGTTCTTCTCATCTCCATATGGGCCGGCCACCTTCAAAACAAGGTAGGCCCGGCGCTGTCTGCGTTGCCCCGCGTCCGGTGGAGGCCGGCCCTTGCGGGAGTTTCCTGGTCAAAAACGGCTGCCCCGCCCTTGCGGGCAAGCAAACTCCATGCCTGACAGGAAGACGGGCCGCCATACCCCAGCGGACCGCTTCAGTCAAGCACAATCGCTATTTGGCCGAGGCGGCCTCTTTCACCGTCGCCGCGAGCACGGCTTCGATCTCCGACGTCACGGCATCGATACCAGCCATGCCGTCCACGCTCTTCAGCCGGCGCTTGGCATAATAATAGCCGATCAGCGGAGCGGTCTTCTTGTAATATTCCCGCAGGCGCTCCTCGAACACCGCCGGATTGTCGTCCTTGCGCACCGGCTGACCGGCTGCCTTGGCCTCATCGGCTCGCTTGACGATACGGCCGACCAGCGCCTTGTCGTCGACGACAAGCTCGATGACGGTGTCGAGCGCAATGCCACGTTCGTCAAGCATCGATTCAACCGCATCAGCCTGCACCAGCGTACGCGGGTAGCCGTCGAGGATGAAACCATTGGCGCAATCGGGCTGGTCAATGCGCTCGGCCACGATGGCGTTGACGATGGCATCCGAGACCAGCTCGCCGGCATCCATGACCGCCTTGGCGCGCTTGCCGACTTCGGTACCGGCCTGGACCGCGGCGCGCAGCATGTCGCCCGTGGAAAGCTGGGGGATGCCGTGTCTCTCTACCAGTCTTTGTGCTTGTGTCCCCTTGCCCGCTCCTGGCGGCCCAAGCAAAATCAACCTCATCTGGCTTTCTTCCCCCCGCGCAGCTTCGACTTCTTGATCAGGCCTTCATATTGGTGCGCGATCAGGTGGCCCTGAATCTGCGCAACCGTGTCGAGCGTGACACTGACCACGATCAGAAGCGATGTGCCACCAAGGTAGAATGGTACGCCAGTCGCCGAGATCAGGAACTCCGGCAGCAGACAGACCAGCACCAGATAGATGGCACCGACGACAGTGATGCGGGTAAGAACGTAGTCGATATAGTCGGCGGTGCGCTCGCCCGGACGGTAGCCGGGGATGAAGCCGGAGTGCTTCTTGAGCTGGTCGGCGGTGTCCTTCGGGTTAAAGACGATCGCGGTGTAGAAGAAGGCGAAGAACACGATCATCGCCGCGTAGAACAACATATAGAGCGGCTGGCCATGGCCGAGCGAGGCCAGGATGGTGCTGGCCCAGGCCGGCATGTTCGTGGTCTGCGAGAAGCCGGCGACGGTGGCCGGCAGCAAGAGCAGCGACGAAGCGAAGATCGGCGGGATGACGCCCGACGTGTTGAGCTTGAGCGGCAGGTGGGAAGTGTCGCCCTGGAACATGCGATTGCCGACCTGACGCTTCGGATACTGGATCAGCAGACGCCGCTGGGCGCGCTCGAAGAAGACGATGAGCGCGATGACGACGATGGCCAGCACGATGATCGCCAGGATCAGGCCGGTCGACAGCGCTCCGGTGCGGCCGAGCTCCAGCGTGCCGGAGATGGCATGCGGCAGGCCGGCGACGATGCCTGAAAAGATGATCAGCGAAATGCCGTTGCCGATGCCGCGCGCGGTGATCTGCTCGCCGAGCCACATCAGGAACATGGTGCCGCCGACCAGCGTGACGACGGTCGAGATGCGGAAGAACATGCCGGGATCGCTGACGATGCCGTTGCCGCCTTCAAGCCCGACCGAAATACCATAGGCCTGCACCAGCGCCAGGAGCACCGTGCCGTAGCGCGTGTACTGGTTGATGACCTTGCGGCCCTGCTCGCCTTCCTTCTTCAGCGCTTCCAGCGACGGGATGACCGAGGTCATCAGCTGCATGATGATGGAAGCGGAAATGTAAGGCATGATGCCGAGCGCGAAGATCGCCATGCGTTGCACGGCGCCGCCGGCGAACATGTTGAACATGCCCAGCACGCCCTTGCTCTGCGAAGAGAAGGCCTGCGCGAAGGCATCGGGATTGATGCCGGGAAGCGGGATGTAGGTGCCGAGACGGTAGACGAGCAGCGCGCCGACGGTGAACCAGATTCGTTTCTTCAGGTCCTCCGCTTTGGCGAAGGCTGAGAAATTCAGATTCGAGGCTAGTTGTTCAGCAGCCGAAGCCATGCCCGATTCTCCGCTTGGTCACGCTTGATGGCCCTAAGGTCAGGCGGCGCGTGTCACCGAAGCTCACGAGATAAGCTCCGGACTGTAAACATGCAAGCGGCCGCGTTGACGCGGCCGCCATATTGAACAGGTCGAAGCGCGATCGAAAGCAAAACCGGATCCGGCCTTGCCGAGCGCGCTTCAAATTGCTGTTACTCGGCGGCCGCCTCTTGCGGCAGCTTGACCGAACCGCCGGCCTTTTCGATCTTCTCGATCGCGGCCTTGGAGGCCCCGGCGACGTCAAAGGCGAGCTTCGCCTTGATATCGCCGTCCGACAGCACGCGCACGCCGTCCTTCACGCGACGGATGACGCCGGCGGCGACCAGCGCCTCGGCCGTCACGGTCGCCTTCGCATCGAGCTTCTTGGCGTCTACAGCGGCCTGGATACGGGCCAGCGAGACGACGGTGAAGCTCTTGGCGAAGATGTTGTTGAAGCCACGCTTCGGCAGGCGCCGATAGAGCGGCATCTGGCCACCCTCGAAGCCGTTGACGGCGACGCCGGAGCGCGCCTTCTGGCCCTTGACGCCGCGACCGGCAGTCTTGCCGGAACCGGAGCCGATGCCGCGGCCGAGACGCTTCTTCGAATGCGTCGCGCCGTCCTTGTCACGCAGATCGTTGAGTTTCATCTTGCTTCTCCTGCGCCTGTGCTCAGCCCTCGTCCACGACGCGGACGAGATGCTGGACGGCAGCGATCATGCCGCGCACGGAAGGCGTATCTTCCAGCGTGCGCTGCTTGTGCATCTTGTTGAGGCCGAGGCCGACCAGCGTCGCGCGCTGTTCCTTCGGGCGGCGGATCGGCGAACCGATCTGCTCAACGGTGATGGTCTTGGTTGCTTTCTTGGCCATGGTCAAAATCCCTGGTCAGATCGACTATTCTTCAGCCGCGACGGCGGTGCCGCGGCGGGCCTGAAGGGTCGAATACTTGATGCCGCGCGCGGCAGCCACATCCTTGGGATGCATCTGGCTCTTCAGCGCGTCGAAAGTGGCGCGAACCATGTTGTAAGGGTTCGACGACCCCATCGACTTGGCGACCACGTCATGCATGCCGAGCGTCTCGAAGACGGCACGCATCGGGCCGCCGGCGATGATGCCGGTACCTTGCTTGGCGGCGCGCAGGAGAACACGGCCGGCGCCCCAGCGTCCCTCGACGTCGTGGTGCAGCGTGCGGCCCGAGCGCAGCGGCACGAAGATCATGTCGCGCTTGGCCGATTCGGTTGCCTTGCGGATGGCTTCCGGCACTTCGCGCGCCTTGCCGTGACCGAAGCCGACGCGGCCCTTCTGGTCGCCGACGACGACGAGTGCTGCAAAACCGAAGCGGCGGCCGCCCTTGACGACCTTGGCGACACGGTTGATGTGGACGAGCTTGTCGACCATGCCGTCATCGCGTTCTTCACGATCGCGGCCGCGGCCGCCATCCCTACGTTCCTGTGCCATATCCTGTTCCTTGTTCTTTTCCGGAAGCACGGGTTGCTGAATGCCGACGCCTCATTGCGGGTCGCCGACGGTGAAAATCATCACTCCCTTGCATGATCCGTTTCGAAAAGTCTGCAACTTTCTGCCGACTTTCGGTCCGGATCAGGCTTAGAAGCTCAAGCCGCCTTCACGAGCCGCCTCGGCCAGCGCCTTGACGCGGCCGTGATAGATGTACGGGCCGCGGTCGAAGACGACTTCCTTGACTCCCGCCTTGGCGGCACGCTCGGCGATCAGCTTGCCAATCGCGGCAGCGGCAGCGGTATCTGCACCGGTCTTGAGCGAACCCTTGAGGTCCTTCTCGAGGGTCGAGGCGGCAGCGATGGTGTGGCCCTTGGCGTCGTCGATGACCTGGACGTAGATGTTCTTCGACGTGCGGTGAACCGACAGGCGCGGACGCTCGCCGGCGACCTTCTTGATCTGGCGGCGGACGCGCTGCGCGCGGCGCTGAGTGGCTTCCTTGGTACCCATGATGGTCTTCCTTGCCTTCAGAAAACGGGGGCCGCCCTGTGCGGTAGGCGAAAGCGCCTCCCGCGACCGCTCCCCGCGGCGTTACACTTCCTGGCTTGGCCCCTTCCGAAAAGTCTGCACCTTCCCGGGGCCAAACCCACTACTTCTTCTTGCCTTCCTTGCGGACAATCTTCTCGCCTGCATAGCGGACGCCCTTGCCCTTGTAGGGCTCGGGACCACGGTATTCGCGGATTTCCGCGGCCACCTGGCCGACCTGCTGCTTGTCGATACCGGCCACGGTGATTTCGGTCGGCTTCGGCACGGTGATGGTGATGCCTTGCGGCGTCTCGTAGACGACATCGTGGCTGAAGCCGAGCGCCAGCTGCAGGTTCTTGCCCTGCAAGGCGGCGCGATAGCCGACGCCGGTGATCTCGAGCTTCTTCTCGAAGCCGTCCTTGACGCCCTGCAGGATGTTGACGATCTGCGTGCGCGACATGCCCCACTTGGAGCGGGCGGTCTTGGACTGGTCGCGCGGCTCGACAGCTATCTCGCTGCCTTCCATCTTGACCAGCACTTCGTCGTTGACCACGAACTTCAGCTCGCCCTTGGGGCCCTTCGCCGTCACGGTCTGGCCGTTGACGGTCGCGGTCACGCCCTGCGGCAGCGAAACGGGTTTCTTTCCAATACGAGACATTTTGTTGTCCTCGTCACTTCTCTTGTTTCAGGTCTCTGTCTTCGGAACGATCCGAAGACCGGATTCCATTTTTTCGGGATCACGCTGCCGGATCAGAAGATCTGGCAGAGGATCTCGCCACCGACATTCTGTTCGCGCGCTTCGTGGTCGGCCATCACGCCCTTCGGCGTCGAAAGGATGGCGATACCGAGGCCGTTGGCGACATGCGGGATCGACTTGGCCGAAACGTAAACGCGGCGGCCCGGCTTCGAGACGCGGGCGATTTCGCGCACCACCGGCGCTCCGTCGAAATACTTCAGCTCAATCTCGATTTCGGACTTGCCGTTGTCGAAATCGGTCTGGCTGTAGTCGCGGATATAGCCTTCAGCCTTCAGCACGTCGAGGACGCGGGTGCGCAGACGCGAGGCCGGCGTCGACACGCTCGACTTCTTGCGGCCATAGGCGTTGCGGATGCGGGTCAGCATATCGCCGAGAGGATCGCTCAATGACATGTTATGTCCTCCTTACCAGCTCGACTTGACCAGGCCCGGGATCTGGCCGTTATTGCCGAGATCACGAAGCGCGATGCGCGATACTTTGAGCTTGCGATAGTAGGCACGCGGACGGCCGGTGACTTCGCAGCGGTTGCGGATGCGGATCTTGGCCGAGTTGCGCGGCATGGCGGCAAGCTTGAGCTGAGCGCGGAAGCGCTCCTCCATCGGCTTGGACTGGTCCATGATGATCGCCTTCAGGGCAGCGCGCTTGGGACCGTACTGGTCGGCAAGCTTGCGGCGCCTGTTGTTCTTCTCGACTGAGCTGGTCTTTGCCATTTCAGATTTTTCCTTTTCTCGCTGCCGTTACTGGCGGAAGGGGAAGTTGAAGGCCTTGAGCAGTGCCCTGGCTTCGTCGTCCGTCTTCGCAGTCGTACAAACGATGACGTCCATGCCCCAGATCTGATCAACCTTGTCGTAGTTGATCTCCGGGAACACGATGTGTTCCTTGATGCCCATGGCGTAGTTGCCACGGCCATCGAAGCTCTTCGGATTCAGTCCGCGGAAGTCGCGGACGCGCGGCAGCGCGATGTTCACGAGGCGGTCAAGGAACTCGTACATGCGTTCCTTGCGCAGCGTGACCTTGGCGCCGATCGGCATCTTCTCGCGGACCTTGAAGCCCGCGATCGAATTGCGGGCGCGGGTGACGACGGCCTTCTGGCCGGCGATCATCGCCAGATCCTCGGCCGCGATCGAAGGCTTCTTCGAATCGCCGGTCGCTTCGCCAACGCCCATGTTCAGCACGATCTTGTCGATGCGCGGAACCTGCATCTCGTTGTCGTAACCGAACTGCTCCTGCAAGGCCTTGCGGATGGTATCGTTGTAGACCTGCTTGAGGCGCGGCGTGTTCTGGGCAGTCGCCTGCTTGGTTTGAGCCTTAGCCATTGATGACTTCTCCCGAGCGCTTGGCGACGCGCACCTTCTTGCCGTCCTTCTGGAAGATGAAGCCGACGCGGGTCGGCTTGCCATCCTTGGGGTCGGCCAGCGCGATGTTCGACAGCTGGATCGGCGCTTCCTTGGTGATGATCCCGCCCTCTTGGGACTGGGACTGCTTCTGGTGACGACGGATCATGTTGACGCCGCGCACCAGCGCGGTGTCGTCCTTCGGCTGAACCGACAGGACTTCGCCCGAACGGCCCTTGTCCTTGCCAGCCAGCACGACGACCTTGTCGCCTTTTCTAATCTTCTGCATTGGTCCGGCTCCTTACAGCACTTCAGGCGCGAGCGAGATGATCTTCATGTGGTTCTTGGCGCGGAGTTCGCGCGGAACCGGTCCGAAGATACGCGTGCCGATCGGCTCTTTCTTGTTGTCGACGAGAACGGCCGCGTTCTTGTCGAAACGGATCACGCTGCCGTCCGGGCGGCGGATGTCCTTGGCCGTGCGAACCACGACCGCCTTCATCACATCGCCCTTCTTCACGCGGCCGCGCGGGATGGCTTCCTTGATCGACACCACGATGATGTCGCCTACGGAAGCGTATTTCCGCTTCGAGCCGCCCAGCACCTTGATGCACATGACACGACGGGCGCCGGAATTATCCGCGACGTCGAGGTTTGTTTGCATCTGAATCATGACTGGCCGCCTTCTTCTTTTCTAACGGGACGGGTTCTTCACCCCTCCCCGGTCTGTCCAAAATTCGTTTGTTTACGCCCAGAGATCAGGCTTGGTCCGAAGACACGACAATCCAGCGCTTGTCCTTGGAAATCGGCTTCGATTCCTGGATGAACACCTGATCGCCAACCTTGTGGGCGTTGTTCTCGTCGTGCGCCTTGTACTTCTTGGTCATGCGCACGGTCTTCTTCATCACGGGATGCGTGAAGCGCCGTTCGACCTTGACGACAACCGTCTTCTCGTTCTTGTCGCTGACGACGGTGCCCTGCAGAATGCGCTTTGGCATGGTTTTCGTCCTTAAGCCTTCTTAGCCGCGGACTTTTCCGCAGCGATGGTCTTGATACGCGCAATGTCCTTGCGGACCTGCCTCACGCGCGCGGTCTTTTCGAGCTGGCCGGTCGCCTTCTGGAAGCGCAGGTTGAACTGCTCCTTCTTCAGGCTGGCCAGGTCGTCGGTCAGCTGGTCCTGGGTCTTGGTCCGGATGTCTTCGGCTTTCATGATCAGCCCGTCCTTATTCTGCGATGCGCTGTACGAAGCGCGTCCTGACCGAGAGCTTGGCCGCGCCGAGACGCAGTGCCTCACGGGCGGTTTCTTCATTGACGCCGTCGATCTCGAACATGATCCGGCCCGGCTTGACGCGCGCCGCCCAGTAGTCGACCGCGCCCTTGCCCTTGCCCATGCGGACTTCGGTCGGCTTCGAGGTGACCGGCAGATCCGGGAAAATACGGATCCAGACACGGCCGGCGCGCTTCATCTCGCGGGTGATCGCGCGGCGGGCCGCTTCGATCTCGCGCGCGGTGACGCGGTTCGGCTCAAGCGCCTTCAGCCCGAAACCACCGAAATCCAGGTTGGTGCCGCCCTTGGCGGTACCGTGGATGCGGCCCTTGAACTGCTTGCGGAACTTTGTGCGCTTTGGCTGCAGCATCGTTCTAACTCCAAATTCCTAAATGTCTCAGGCGTTTTCGCGACGACGACCGCGTTCGCGATCACCACCACCACCGCCATGCGCATGATCGCCCTCGGTCGCGCGGCGCTCCGAAGCCATCGGGTCGTGCTCGAGGATCTCGCCCTTGAACACCCACACCTTGACGCCGCAGATGCCGTACGCCGTATTCGCCTCGGCCGTGCCGTAGTCGACATCGGCACGCAGCGTGTGCAGCGGCACGCGGCCTTCACGGTACCATTCCATGCGCGCGATTTCAGCGCCGCCGAGACGGCCCGAGCAGTTGATGCGGATGCCTTCGGCACCGAGGCGCATCGCCGACTGCACGGCACGCTTCATGGCGCGGCGGAACGCGATGCGGCGCTCGAGCTGCTGGGCGATCGACTGGGCGACCAGGGTCGCGTCGATTTCCGGCTTGCGCACTTCGACGATGTTGAGGTGCGTCTCGGACTTGGTCATCTCCATCAGCTTCTTGCGAAGCTTCTCGATGTCGGCGCCCTTCTTGCCGATGATCAGACCCGGGCGCGCGGCATGGATGGTGACGCGGCACTTTTTGTGCGGACGCTCGATCACGACCTTCGAGATGGCAGCCTGCTTGAGCTCCTTCTCGAGGTACTTGCGGATCTTGATGTCCTCATGCAGCAGCTTGCCGTACTCGCCGGTGTTCGCGAACCAGCGCGAATCCCAGGTGCGGTTGATGCCGAGGCGAAGACCGATCGGATTGACTTTCTGGCCCATTATGCGGCCTCCCCTTTTTCTTCGACTTCACGAACGACGATCGTGAGGTGCGAGAACGGCTTCTCGATACGGCTGGCGCGACCACGGCCCCGGGCATGGAACCGCTTCATGACGATCGACTTGCCGACATAGGCTTCCGCCACGATCAGCGCATCGACGTCGAGGTCGTGATTGTTTTCCGCGTTGGCGATCGCCGATTCCAGCGTCTTCTTGACCGTGCCGGAAATCCGCTTGGCCGAGAATTCCAGGTCGGAAAGCGCTGTCGCGACCTTCTTGCCGCGGATCAGCGCGGCAACCAGGTTCAGCTTCTGCGGGCTGATACGGATCGTGCGCAGTACGGCGCGCGCTTCGTTGTCAGCAAGCCTGCGCGGAGCTTTGGCCTTGCCCATGATTATTTCCTCTTCGCCTTCTTATCCGCGCCGTGACCGTAATAGGTCCGCGTCGGAGCGAATTCACCGAACTTGTGACCGACCATGTCCTCGTTCACCGAGACGGGAACATGCTTCTGGCCGTTGTAGACACCGAAGGTGAAGCCGACGAACTGCGGCAGGATGGTGGAGCGACGGCTCCACATCTTGATCACCTCATTGCGACCACCTTCACGAACCTTGTCCACCTTCTTGAGAAGGTAGCCGTCGATGAAGGGGCCTTTCCAAATAGAACGAGTCACTTGGCGTTACCTCTTCTTAGCTCTTGCGCTGATGGCGCGAGCGCAGGATGAACTTGTCGGTCGCCTTGTTGGACCGCGTCTTCTTGCCCTTGGTCGGCTTGCCCCACGGCGAGACCGGATGGCGGCCACCGGAGGTGCGGCCTTCACCACCGCCATGCGGGTGGTCGACCGGGTTCATGGTCACGCCGCGATTGTGCGGGCGCTTGCCACGCCAAACCGTGCGGCCGGCCTTGCCGTCGTTGATGTTGCCGTGGTCCGGGTTGGACACGGCACCGACGGTAGCCATGCAGGAGCCGTGAACGACACGCTGCTCGCCCGAGTTGAGGCGCAGGATCGCCATGCCCTGGTCGCGGCCGACGAGCTGGGCGTAACCGCCAGCCGAACGGGCGACCTGGGCGCCCTTGCCCGGCTTCAGCTCGATGTTGTGGACGATCGTGCCGACCGGCATCGAGGCCAGCGGCATCGCATTGCCCGGCTTCACGTCGACCGCTTCGCCAGCCACGATCTTGTCGCCTGCGGCAAGGCGCTGCGGAGCGATGATGTAGGACAGCTCGCCATCGTCATACTTGATCAGCGCGATGAAGGCGGTGCGGTTCGGATCGTATTCAATGCGCTCGACCGTGCCGACGACGTCGAACTTGCGGCGCTTGAAATCGATGATGCGGTACGAACGCTTGTGACCGCCGCCGATGAAGCGTGCAGTGATGCGGCCGTAATTGTTACGGCCGCCCGACTTGGTCAGGCCCTCGGTCAGACCCTTGACGGGCTTGCCCTTGTAGAGGCCCGAGCGGTCGACGATGACCAGCTGACGGGTGCTCGGCGTTATCGGGTTGAATTTTTTAAGTGCCATTGTCCTGTCCTCGCGGCCTTGCTCAGAGACCCGTCGCGACGTCGATCGACTGGCCATCTGCCAGCGTCACTACCGCCTTCTTGACGTCGCTCTGGCGGCCGATCGTGCCGCGGAAGCGCTTGATCTTGCCCTTGCGGACAAGCGTGTTCACGGCCATCACCTTGACGCCGAACAGCGCTTCGACGGCGGCCTTGATTTCCGGCTTCGACGCCTTCTTGGCGACGTTGAAGACGACCTGGTTCTGCTCGGAAGCCATGGTCGACTTTTCGGTGATCGCCGGGCTGACGATTACGTCGTAGTGACGAAGGTCGGTCATTTAAAGCGCTCCTCGAGAGCCTCGACGGCGGCCTTCGAAAGGACCAGCGTGCCGCGGCGCAGAATGTCGTAGACGTTGATGCCCTGGATGGGCAGCACGTCGATGTTCGGGATGTTGGTCGCGGCCAGCTTGAAGTTCCGGTCGAGCTCGGCGCCACCAATCACCAGGGCGTTCGTCAGGCCCAGCGTCGCGAAATTCGCGATCAGCGCCTTGGTCTTTGCCTCGGTCAGCTTCAGCTCGTCGATGACGATGATCGACGCGCTCTTGGCCTTGGCCGAGAGAGCATGCTTGAGGCCGAGCGCGCGGACCTTCTTCGGCAGCTCGTGCTCGTGGCTGCGAACGACCGGGCCGTGAGCCTTGCCGCCGCCGCGGAACTGCGGAGCGCGTGCCGAATGGTGACGGGCGCGGCCCGTACCCTTCTGTTTGTACATCTTGGCGCCGGTGCGCGCGATCTCGGCGCGGCCCTTGGCCTTGTGCGTGCCCTGCTGCTTCTTGGCGAGCTGCCAGCGCACGACGCGCTGCAAAATGTCCTCGCGCGGATCAAGGCCGAAAATCTCCTCGGAGAGTTTCACCTTGCCGGCGTCCTTGCCGCCCAGCGTTGTGATCTTGAGATCCATTATTCCGCTCCCTCTGTGGCCGGAGCCTCATTCTTCGTGCCCATACCGGCAGCAACTGGGCGGATCGCGGCGGGCTTCGGCGCATTGGCCGGAAGCGCCACCTTGGCGGCGTCGCGAACCAGGATCCACGCACCCTTCGACCCGGGAACCGCGCCGCGGATCAGGATCAGGCCGCGGTCGGCATCGGTCGAGACGATCTCGACGTTCTGCGTGGTGACGCGCGTGTCGCCCATGTGGCCGGCCATCTTCTTGCCCTTGAACACCTTGCCGGGGTCCTGGCGCTGGCCGGTCGAGCCGTGCGTCCGGTGCGAGACCGAGTTACCGTGGGTCGCGCGGCCACCACCCATGTGGTGGCGCTTGATGACGCCCTGGAAACCCTTGCCGATCGTCGTGCCGGTGACGTCGACCTTCTGGCCGGCGACGAAATGCTCGACGGTGATCTCGGCGCCGACATCGATCATGTTGTCGGCGGAGACGCGGAACTCGGCAAGCTTGGCCTTCGGCTCGACGGAAGCGGTCGCGAAATGGCCGCGCATCGCCTTCGACGTGTTCTTCACCTTGGCAAGGCCAACGCCGAGCTGAACGGCGGTGTAGCCATTCTTCTCCTGCGTGCGCTGCGCCACGACCTGGCAGTTCTCCATCTGGAGAACGGTGACGGGAACATGTTCCCCGGCATCGTTGTAGATGCGGGTCATTCCCACCTTCTTTGCAATCACACCTGAACGCATCGGTTCAATTCCTTTAGAGTTCCGGG
The DNA here is from genome assembly GCF_006442975.2 of Mesorhizobium sp. B2-1-1. Taxonomy (NCBI): domain Bacteria; kingdom Pseudomonadati; phylum Pseudomonadota; class Alphaproteobacteria; order Hyphomicrobiales; family Phyllobacteriaceae; genus Mesorhizobium; species Mesorhizobium sp. B2-1-1. The sequence continues at coordinate 3,799,036 of NZ_CP083954.1, forward strand.
CCAGGGGCACCGCCCCTTACCGCGCTCTCATTCCCTTAGAGCTTGATCTCGACGTCGACACCGGCGGCCAGATCGAGCTTCATCAAAGCATCGACGGTCTGCGGGGTCGGATCGACGATATCGAGCAGACGCTTGTGCGTGCGCATCTCGAACTGCTCGCGGCTCTTCTTGTCGACGTGAGGCGACCGGTTGACCGTGAACTTTTCGATCCGCGTCGGCAGCGGAATGGGGCCGCGGACGTTGGCACCGGTGCGCTTGGCCGTCGACACGATTTCGCGCGTCGAGGCGTCGAGCACCCGGTGATCAAACGCCTTCAGGCGGATGCGGATATTCTGTCCGTTCATGCGTCACTTCCTTGTTCTGGCGCGGCGCGGGCACCCGCGCCCGCGACAGATCGGTTTAAGTCCAAATTACTCTTTGATGGTGACGACGATGCCGGCACCGACGGTGCGGCCGCCTTCACGGATGGCGAAGCGCAGCTTCTCTTCCATGGCGATCGGCACGATCAGCTCGACGTCGACCGTGATGTTGTCGCCAGGCATCACCATCTCGGTGCCGGCCGGCAGCGACACGATGCCGGTCACGTCGGTGGTGCGGAAGTAGAACTGCGGACGGTAGTTGGTGAAGAACGGCGTGTGACGGCCGCCCTCGTCCTTGGTCAGGATGTAGGCTTCGGCCACGAACTTCTTGTGCGGCTTCACCGAACCGGGCTTGGCCAGAACCTGGCCGCGCTCGACACCTTCACGGTCGACACCGCGCAGCAGCGCGCCGATGTTGTCGCCGGCCTGGCCCTGGTCGAGCAGCTTGCGGAACATCTCGACGCCCGTGCAGGTCGTCTTGGTGGTCGGACGAATGCCGATGATCTCCAGCTCCTCGCCGACCTTGACCACGCCGCGCTCGACGCGACCGGTCACGACCGTGCCGCGGCCCGAGATCGAGAACACGTCCTCGATCGGCATCAGGAACGGCTTGTCGAGCGGACGAACCGGCGTCGGGATGTAGGCGTCGACCTGAGCCATCAGCTCGCGGATCGCGTCCTCGCCGATCTTCTTGTCCGAATCTTCCAGCGCCGCCAGCGCCGAACCCTTGACGATCGGAATGTCGTCGCCGGGGAACTCGTTCTTGGTCAGCAATTCGCGAACCTCGAGCTCGACCAGCTCAAGCAGCTCGGCATCGTCAACCTGGTCGACCTTGTTCAAGAACACCACGATCGACGGCACGCCGACCTGGCGGGCCAAAAGGATGTGCTCGCGGGTCTGCGGCATCGGGCCGTCGGCGGCCGACACAACCAGGATCGCGCCGTCCATCTGCGCGGCACCCGTGATCATGTTCTTCACATAGTCGGCGTGGCCGGGGCAGTCGACATGGGCGTAGTGGCGGTTCTCCGTCTCGTACTCGACGTGAGCCGTCGAAATGGTGATGCCGCGCGCCTTCTCTTCCGGCGCCGCGTCAATCTGGTCATAGCGCTTGTATTCGCCAAAATACTTGGTGATCGCTGCCGTCAAAGACGTCTTGCCATGATCAACGTGGCCAATCGTGCCGATGTTCACATGCGGCTTGGTGCGCTCGAATTTACCTTTTGCCATGTGATGTCTCCATTCCTGCTCGCCCGTACGGGCTCTTAATTAAGTTGCCGCAGCACCCTGCCGGGTTACGCGTATTTCTTCTGGACTTCCTGGGCGACCGCGGTCGGGACCGGCTCGTAATGGTCGAACTGCATCGTGTATGCCGCACGGCCCTGGCTCATCGAGCGCAGATTGTCGACGTACTTGAACATGTTGGCGAGCGGCACCATCGCGTTGATGACGACTGCCACGCCGCGGGCTTCCTGGCCCTGGATCTGGCCACGACGGCCGTTGAGGTCGCCGATGACACCGCCGACATAATCTTCCGGCGTCACGACCTCGACCTTCATGATCGGCTCGAGCAGCTGCACGCCGAGCTTCGGCGAAGCTTCCATAAAGCAAGCGCGGGAAGCGATTTCGAATGCGAGCACCGAAGAGTCGACGTCGTGGAAAGCGCCGTCGATCAAGGTAGCCTTGACGCCGATCATCGGGAACCCGGCAAACGGGCCGGAACCCATCTTGCTCAGCAGGCCCTTCTCGACACCCGGGATGTATTCCTTCGGCACAGCGCCGCCGACGATCTTGGATTCGAACACGAAATCCTCGCCATCGGGGTTCGGCTCGAACACGATCTTCACGCGGGCGAACTGCCCGGTACCACCGGTCTGCTTCTTGTGCGTGTAGTCCTGCTCGTGCCTGCGGGTGATCGTCTCGCGATAAGCCACCTGCGGCGCACCAACATTGGCCTCGACCTTGAACTCGCGGCGCATGCGGTCGACGATGATGTCGAGGTGCAGCTCGCCCATGCCGGAAATGATGGTCTGGCCGCTTTCCTCGTCGGTCTTGACGCGGAAGGACGGATCCTCGGCAGCCAGGCGATGCAGAGCGAGGCCCATCTTTTCCTGGTCGTTCTTGGTCTTCGGCTCGATGGCGATCTGGATGACCGGATCGGGGAATTCCATACGCTCGAGGATGACCGGATGAAGCGGATCGCACAGCGTGTCGCCGGTGGTCGTGTCCTTGAGACCTGCGAGAGCGACGATGTCGCCGGCATAGGCCTCTTCAACGTCGGCACGGGAATTCGCATGCATCTGCAGCATGCGGCCGATGCGCTCTTTCTTGCCCTTCACGGTGTTGTCGACCGAGATGCCCTTGGTGAGCTTGCCCGAATAGATGCGGGCAAAGGTCAGCGAACCGACGAACGGGTCGTTCATAATCTTGAACGCCAGCATCGACAGCGGCTCGTCGTCGACGGCGTGACGCTCGATCTCGGCGTCGGTCTTGGCATCGACACCCTTGATCGCGGGCACATCGGCCGGCGACGGCAGGTATTCCACGACCGCGTCGAGCAGAGGCTGCACGCCCTTGTTCTTGAATGCCGAGCCGCAGAACATCGGGAAGAACTTGACCGCGATGGTGCCCTTGCGGATCAGCGCGCGGATCTCGTCATTCGACGGCATCTTGCCTTCGAGGTAGTTTTCAAGAGCCGTCTCGTCCATCTCGACGGCGGCCTCGATCATCTTCTCGCGGTATTCCTCGGCGCGGGCCTTGAGGTCGGCCGGGATCTCGACGACATCCCAGGCAGCGCCCAGCGTCTCGTCGCGCCAGACCAGCGCGTTCATCTCGACCAGGTCGACAACGCCCTTGAATTCGGTCTCGGCGCCGATCGGCAGCTGCATGACGACAGCCTGCGCACCAAGGCGCGAGCCGATCATCTCGACCGAGCGGTAGAAGTCGGCGCCGGTCTTGTCCATCTTGTTGCAGAAGATCATGCGCGGCACGCGGTACTTGTCGGCCTGGCGCCAGACGGTTTCCGTCTGCGGCTCCACACCGGCATTGGCGTCGAGCAGCGCGATGGCACCGTCAAGCACGCGCAGCGAACGCTCGACCTCGATGGTGAAGTCGACGTGTCCGGGCGTGTCGATGATGTTGAAGCGGTGCATCTTGCCGTCACGGCCCTTCCAGAAGGTCGTGGTCGCGGCCGACGTGATCGTGATGCCGCGTTCCTGCTCCTGCTCCATCCAGTCCATGGTCGCGGCGCCGTCGTGCACTTCGCCGATCTTGTGCGACTTGCCCGTGTAATAGAGGACGCGCTCGGTGGTCGTCGTCTTGCCGGCGTCGATATGCGCCATGATACCGAAATTGCGGTAGTCTTCGATTTTATATTCGCGAGCCATCGTAACTGCCTCTCAGTCTCTTTCGCGCTTTACCAGCGGTAGTGCGCGAAGGCGCGGTTGGCTTCAGCCATCTTGTGGGTGTCTTCACGCTTCTTCACGGCGGTGCCGCGGTTGTTGGCCGCGTCCATCAGCTCGCCGGAAAGGCGGTCGACCATGGTGGTCTCGTTGCGGTTGCGGGCCGCGGCGATCAGCCAACGAATGGCCAGCGCCTGACGGCGCTCGGGGCGCACGTCGACCGGAACCTGGTAGGTGGCGCCGCCGACGCGACGCGAACGCACTTCCACATGCGGCGCGACATTGTCGAGCGCCTGATGGAAGACGGTGACCGGCTCCTGTTTGGTCTTCGACTGGACCTGGTCGAGCGCGCCGTAGACGATGGTCTCGGCAACCGACTTCTTGCCGTCATACATGACGGCGTTCATGAACTTGGTGACGATCAGATCGCCGAACTTGGGGTCCGGATTGATCTCACGCTTTTCTGCACTGTGACGACGGGACATGGCTTTTGTCTCTCAATCTCTCATAGCCCGGCGCAGTCAAAAAAGCGCCGAAGCCGGAAAACCTTACTTCGGACGCTTGGCACCGTATTTCGAACGGCGCTGCTTGCGGTTCTTCACACCCTGCGTGTCGAGCACGCCGCGGATGATGTGGTAACGGACACCCGGAAGGTCCTTGACGCGGCCGCCGCGGATCATGACCACGGAGTGCTCCTGAAGGTTGTGACCTTCGCCGGGGATGTAACCGATCACCTCGAAACCATTGGTCAGGCGGATCTTGGCCACCTTGCGCAGCGCCGAGTTCGGCTTCTTCGGCGTCGTTGTGTAGACGCGCGTGCAGACGCCCCGCTTCTGCGGGTTCTGCTGCATGGCCGGGACCTTGTTGCGCTTCACCGGCGCAATGCGCGGCTTGCGGATCAGCTGGTTGACGGTAGGCATTAAACCCTCTTGTCTCTCAATTCCGTGTCTCGTGCCGGTCAAGGCTCGCTCAAAGCGTCATTTCCATACGCAAATTCGGGCCACAAACCGCGCCTTGCGGTCTTGCCCGAACAAATCGCAGAGGAAGCGGATACCGCTTCGTGCACGCCGGAAATGTCTTTTCGCTCGTAAAACGAACCCTGTTTGAGGCAAACTCCAAAGCGTGTCGCTTCGGAAGGGAGAGCCTCACATCGGTTCTGACTGGGCGGCTTCTACTCGCAAGCCCGCGTACCGTCAACCCCGGAGCGGCAAATATTGCATTGAAGCCGGGGCTTGGCAGCCATGCGTAAACCGCATGTAATTTTCTTTCGTAATTTTGCAAGGGCGAGGAAGAAAGTGCCAAGCCTTTAGCAAAGTGAATGGCTTTTGGCTGTTGCGCGGCGCGGCTTCATGCGAAAAAGCCGCATGAACAGTCAAAGCCCCTTGCCGCGAAGGAATCGGCCCGTGAACGACAACGAGGAACGCCCGGTCACTATCATCATCGGCCGGGTGTGGAAGAGAAAAGGCGGCAAGCCGGAAGGCGTGCACGTCATGCTGGTTGCGCCTGATGACGATTCGGCGGTGCGCCGTGCGCTCGAATCGTTGGCGGCGGAAGGTTACGCCGAAGCCGAGCTCGACCAGATCGGCGACATGGAGGGCGAGCCCGACGAGGAGCCGCATCTTTCGGCCTTCCAGGGCGCGCTCGAAGGCGAAGTGTCGATCGTGACCTTCGATGTGCCGATCTGAAAGCGTGCCGGCCCTCGCCGTTCGAATCGGCGCTGGAGCCTTCCAACGAGTGAAAGGCCGGCGCTGCAGCTCCGGCAAAGACGGAGTTGACCTTTCGGCTTCGGCTTGCCCGGGGCAAGTGTTCTGATAAGAAGCGCTCACCATTATCCAACAGACGGAGCGGCAGTGTCCCAGCCCATCAAGATAGGCATTGTCGGTGTCGGCAAGATCGTCCGCGACCAACACCTTCCGGCGCTCGCCAAGGACCGGGACTACCGGCTGATCGCCGCTGCCAGCCGGCATGGCAAGGTTGAAGACATCCATAATTTTCCCGATATCGAGACGATGCTTGGCGCTGTTCCCGAACTCGACGCCGTCTCACTCTGCATGCCGCCGCAATTCCGCTACGCTGCGGCGCGCACCGCGCTCGAGGCGAAGAAGCACGTGTTCCTGGAAAAGCCGCCCGGCGCCACGGTCAGCGAGGTCGAGGACCTGAAGGCGCTGGCGACGAAACAGGGCGTGTCGCTGTTCGCCAGTTGGCATTCGCGCTATGCGCCGGCGGTTGAAGCGGCGCGGACTTTTTTGGCCGCGACGCAAATCAAATCAGCGGCAATCGTCTGGAAGGAAGACGTGCGCCGCTGGCACCCGAACCAGGACTGGATCTGGCAGCCAGGCGGCTTCGGCGTCTTCGATCCAGGCATCAACGCGCTGTCGATCGCGACCTACATCCTGCCCGCCATGTACATCACCTCGGCCGCGCTCGACTTCCCGGAGAACCGCGACGCGCCGATCGCCGCCCAGGTCGCCTTCCGCGCGGCGAACGGGTCGGCGGTGACGATGGATCTCGATTGGCTCCAGACCGGGCCGCAGAGCTGGGACATTCTCGCCGATACCGATGCCGGCAAGATGGTGCTCTCGGGCGGTGGCTCGAAACTCGCCATCGACGGCCGCGTCGTCCATGAAGAACCGGAAGCGGAATATCCTGAACTCTACAGGCGTTTCGCCGAAATCGTGCGCGCCGGCACTTCCGATGTCGATCTCGCGCCCCTCCAGCATGTCGCCGACGCCTTCATGCTCGGCAAGCGCAATGTGGTCGAGGCGTTCTTCGACTGAACAGCGGCCGTAGACCGGATCCGCGATCCGGTCCGCCTATCGCAACAACTCAATCGACAATCGCTATGGCAAACCCGTCATAGCCCTTGGCGCCGACAGTCTGGATCGCGGTGCCGTCCAGGCGCTTGTCGCCGCCGATGAAAGAGAACGCCGCGCGTGCACCTTCGATGTTGGCGTCGCGACCGTCCTCGTCGAGCACCGCGCCGTCACGGATGACGTTGTCGCAGACGATGACCGTTCCCGAGCGCGAGAGCCGCATGGCCCAGGAGAGATAGTTGGGGTTGTTAGGCTTGTCGGCGTCGATGAAAACGAGGTCGAACGGCCCGGCATTTTCGGCGCCCAGCGCAGCGAGCGACTGCAGCGCCGGCCCGACTCGCAGATCGATCCGTTCGGAAACCCCTGCCCGGTCGAAATTCGAACGCGCGACCTTGGCGTGGTGCGGATCGAGTTCGAGCGTCACGATCTTGCCGCCGGCCGGCAATCCCCGCGCCATCCAAATGGTGGAATAACCGCCCAGCGTACCAATCTCGAGCACCTTTTTCGCGCCGCGAATGCGCACCAGCAGCGAGAGCAGCTTTCCTTGCGCCGCCGAGACGTCGATCGCCGGCAAGCCACCGTCGCGGTTGGCCGCCAGGACCGCGTCGAGAACGGGATCCGCCTCGAAGAGCGAGGAAACGATGTAGTTATCGACAGCCGTCCAGGTTTTCGTGCTCATCTGCCTTCCTCGATTGTTCGTTGAAACGAAAAGGCCGCCGGGTTGCCCCGGCGGCCTTGTTGCCTGAGATCTCTTGCCGCCGCGCTTATTGCGCGGCGGTTGTCATGTCGGCCAGCATCGGCTCGGCGACTTCGACACCGGAGGCCTTGCGGCGCTCGTCGATGATCAGTTCGTCGCGCGAGGTGGCGATGCGGCGGATCTGGCTCATCGTGCCGCCGGTACCGGCCGGGATCAGCCGGCCGACGATGACGTTTTCCTTCAAGCCCTGCAGCATGTCGGTCTTGCCGGCAACCGCGGCTTCCGTCAGCACCCTGGTCGTCTCCTGGAAGGAGGCGGCCGAGATGAAGGACGGCGTCTGCAGCGAAGCCTTGGTGATGCCGAGCAGCACCGGCTGGCCTTCGGCCGGCTTCTTGCCGTCCTCGATCAGGCGCTCGTTGACCTCTTCCAGTTCGATCACGTCGACGTGGTCGCCCGGAATATAGGTCGAGTCGCCCTGCGTGGTGATCTCGACCTTCTGCAGCATCTGCCGAACGATCACCTCGATGTGCTTGTCGTTGATCGACACGCCCTGCAGACGGTAGACCTCCTGGATCTCGTTGACGAGGTAGGACGCAAGCGCCTCCACGCCCTTGATCGCCAGGATGTCGTGCGGCGCCGGATTGCCGTCGAGGATGTAGTCGCCCTTCTCGATGACGTCGCCGTCTTGGAGATGGAACGGCTTGCCCTTCGGGATCAGGTATTCGACAGGCTCAAGCGTCGAGTCATGCGGCTCGATGATGATGCGGCGCTTGTTCTTGTAGTCGCGGCCGAAGCGGATCGTACCATCGATCTCTGCGATGATGGCGTGATCCTTCGGACGACGGGCCTCGAACAGCTCGGCAACACGCGGCAGACCGCCGGTGATGTCCTTGGTCTTGGCGCTTTCCATCGGGATACGCGCCAGGACGTCGCCAGGGCGAACCTGAGCACCCGGCTCGACCGAGAGAATGGCCTCGACCGAGAGCAGGAAGCGGGCATCGCCGCCCTTCGACAGCTTGCCGACCTTGCCCTTGGCGTCCTGAACGACGATCGCCGGCTTCAGGTCGTTGCCGCGCGGCGTCGAACGCCAGTCGATGACCTCGCGCTTGGTGATGCCGGTCGACTCGTCGGCCGTTTCCTGGACGGAAATGCCGTCGACCAGATCCTCGAACGCCACCTTGCCCTCGATTTCGGTGAGGATCGGGCGGGTGTAAGGATCCCACTCGGCGATGCGCTGGCCGCGCTTCACCTTGTCGCCATCATCCACGAAGATGCGCGAACCATAGGTGACGCGGTGCGTGGCGCGCTCCTTGCCGGCTTCGTCGAGGATCAGCACCGCCATGTTGCGGCCCATGACCATCTGCTGGCCGTCCGAGTTGCGCACCACGTTGCGGTTGCGGATCTCGACCTTGCCCTCATAGGAGGCTTCAAGGAACGAGCTATCCACCACCTGCGCCGTACCGCCCATGTGGAAGGTACGCATGGTGAGCTGGGTGCCCGGCTCACCGATCGACTGCGCCGCGATGACGCCGACGGCCTCGCCCTGGTTGACCGGGGTGCCCCGGGCCAGATCGCGTCCGTAGCAGACCGCGCAGACGCCGACCCTGACTTCGCAAGTCAGCGCCGAGCGGATCCGGACCGACTGCACGCCGGCCTTCTCGATCTGCTCCACGTCGCGCTCGTCCATCAGCGTTCCGGCCTTGACCAGCAATTCGCCGGTCACCGGATGGTTGATGTCGTCGAGCGCGGTGCGGCCCAGCACGCGCTGGCCGACCGAAGCGACGACCTGACCGGCATCGACGATCGGCTGCATGGTGAGGCCCTTGTCGGTGCCGCAGTCCACGGAGTTGACGATGCAGTCCTGCGCCACGTCGACCAGACGACGGGTGAGATAGCCCGAGTTCGCCGTCTTCAAGGCGGTGTCCGCCAGACCCTTGCGGGCGCCGTGGGTCGAGTTGAAGTACTCGAGCACGGTCAGGCCTTCCTTGAAGTTCGAGATGATCGGCGTCTCGATGATTTCACCCGATGGCTTGGCCATCAGGCCGCGCATGCCGGCGAGCTGGCGCATCTGGGTGGGCGAGCCGCGCGCACCGGAGTGCGACATCATGTAGATCGAGTTCATCGGCTTCTGACGACCATTGTCCTCGAACTCGACCGCCTTGATGCGGGCCATCATTTCGTCGGCGACCTTTTCCGAGCACTTGGCCCAGGCGTCGACGACCTTGTTGTACTTTTCGCCCTGCGTGATCAGGCCGTCATTGTACTGCTGCTCGTATTCCTTGGCCAAGGCCTCGGTGTCCGACACCAGCTTGATCTTGGTATCCGGGATCAGCATGTCGTCCTTGCCGAACGAAATGCCGGCGCGGCAGGCATGGGCGAAACCGAGCGCCATGATGCGATCGCAGAAAATGACCGTCTCCTTCTGACCGCAATGGCGGTAGACGGTGTCGATCATCTTGGAGATGTTCTTCTTGGTCATCTCCTGGTTGGCGGTCTCGTAAGGCACGTTGACGTTCTTCGGCAGAAGCTCGCCGATGATCATGCGGCCAGGCGTGGTGTCGTAGATCTTCGACACGACCTTGCCCTCGGCGTCGACCGAGCGGAAGCGGCCCTTGATCTTGGCGTGCAGGGTCACCGCCTTGGTCTCGAGCGCGTGCTGGAGTTCGCCCATGTCGGCAAACACCATGCCCTCGCCCGGCTCGTTCTGGTTGACGATCGAGAGGTAGTAGAGACCCAGAACCATGTCCTGCGACGGCACGATGATCGGCGCGCCGGAAGCCGGGTGCAGGATGTTGTTGGTTGACATCATCAGCACGCGGGCTTCCAACTGCGCTTCCAGCGACAGCGGCACGTGGACCGCCATCTGGTCGCCGTCGAAGTCGGCGTTGAAGGCCGTGCAGACCAGCGGATGCAGCTGGATCGCCTTGCCTTCGATCAGGATCGGCTCGAACGCCTGGATGCCGAGGCGGTGCAGCGTCGGCGCGCGGTTCAAGAGCACCGGATGCTCGCGGATGACCTCGTCGAGGATATCCCAGACTTCCGGACGCTCCTTCTCGACCAGCTTCTTCGCCTGCTTGACGGTCGAGGAGTAACCCTTCGCGTCGAGGCGGGCGTAGATGAAGGGCTTGAACAGTTCGAGCGCCATCTTCTTGGGCAGGCCGCACTGGTGCAGCTTGAGCTCCGGACCGGTGACGATGACCGAACGGCCGGAATAGTCGACGCGCTTGCCGAGCAGGTTCTGGCGGAACCGGCCCTGCTTGCCCTTGAGCATATCCGACAGCGACTTCAGCGGACGCTTGTTGGCGCCGGTGATGACGCGGCCACGGCGGCCGTTGTCGAACAGCGCGTCGACGGCCTCCTGCAGCATGCGCTTTTCATTGCGCACGATGATGCCGGGGGCACGCAACTCGATCAGCCGCTTCAGACGGTTGTTGCGGTTGATGACGCGGCGATAGAGATCGTTGAGGTCCGACGTCGCGAAACGTCCGCCGTCCAGCGGGACGAGCGGGCGCAGGTCCGGCGGGATCACCGGAACCACCTTCATGATCATCCATTCCGGACGGTTGCCGGACTCCATGAAGTTCTCGACGACCTTGAGCCGCTTGAGATACTTCTTCTGCTTCAGCTCGGATGTGGTCGAAGCCAGCTCCGAACGCAGGTCGCCGGCGATCTTCTCCAGGTCCATGCCGGCCAGAAGGTCATGAATGGCCTCGGCGCCGATCATGGCGGTGAAGCTATCCTCGCCATATTCGTCGACGGCGATCATGTACTCTTCCTCGCTGAGCAGCTGGTGCTCCTTCAGCGCGGTGAGGCCGGGTTCGGTGACGATGTAGTTCTCGAAGTAGAGGACGCGCTCGATGTCCTTCAGGGTCATGTCGAGCAGCGTGCCGATGCGCGAGGGCAGCGACTTCAGGAACCAGATATGGGCGACGGGTGCCGCCAGCTCGATATGGCCCATGCGCTCGCGGCGAACGCGCGACAGCGTGACCTCGACACCGCACTTTTCGCAGATGACGCCCTTGTACTTCATGCGCTTGTACTTGCCGCACAGGCACTCGTAGTCCTTGATCGGGCCAAAAATGCGCGCGCAGAACAGACCGTCACGCTCCGGCTTGAAGGTGCGGTAGTTGATGGTCTCCGGCTTCTTGATCTCGCCGAACGACCAGGACAGAATCTTCTCAGGGCTGGCGAGCGATATCCGGATGGAATCGAACACCTGCGCCGGCGCCTGGGGATTGAAGAGATTCATGACCTCTTGGTTCATGCCGTTCTCCTTTCGGGGTCCTCGAAAACCCCTTGCATCTGATGCGGGGCAAATGCCCGCTGAGTGGTCGGCCCACCGGCCGAAGAATTTGGTGCACCCGGTCGCGGGAGCCTCTCCCGCGACCGGGTGTCTTGTTTATTCCGCTGCGTCGGGCAGCCGAACCGGGGCTTCGTCGAGCTTGGTGTTCTCCAATTCGACGTTGAGGCCGAGCGACCGCATCTCCTTGACGAGAACGTTGAAGCTCTCGGGAATGCCGGCCTCGAAGGTGTCGTCGCCGCGGACGATCGCCTCGTAGACCTTGGTGCGGCCGGCGACGTCGTCCGACTTCACCGTCAGCATTTCCTGCAGCGTATAGGCGGCGCCGTAGGCTTCCAGCGCCCAGACCTCCATTTCGCCGAAGCGCTGGCCGCCGAACTGCGCCTTGCCGCCCAGCGGCTGCTGGGTGACGAGCGAGTACGGACCTATCGAACGCGCGTGGATCTTGTCATCCACGAGGTGGTGAAGCTTGAGCATGTAGATGTAGCCCATCGTCACCTTGCGATCGAACGGCTCGCCGGTGCGTCCGTCATAGAGCTGCGACTGACCGCTGGTGTGCAGGCCCGCCTGCTCCAGCATGACGTTGATGTCGGCCTCGTGCGCGCCGTCGAACACCGGGGTCGCGATCGAGACGCCGCGGCGCATCTGCTCGCTCAGGCGAACGATGCTCTCGTCGTCATACTCGCGGACCGGCTCGTTGCGGTCGTTGGCGGGCATGAAGCTCTCCAGCGTCTTGCGCAGCGGCTTGATGTCGCCGGCAGACTTGTAGGCGTCGATCATCTCGCCGATCTTCCTGCCCATTCCGGCGCAAGCCCAGCCCAGATGCGTTTCCAGGATCTGGCCGACATTCATGCGGCTCGGCACACCCAGCGGGTTGAGCACGATATCGGCATGCGTGCCGTCCTCGAGGAAAGGCATGTCCTCGACCGGAACGATGCGCGACACGACACCCTTGTTGCCGTGACGGCCGGCCATCTTGTCGCCCGGCTGCATCTTGCGCTTCACCGCCACGAAGACCTTGACCATCTTCATGACGCCCGGAGGCATTTCGTCGCCGCGCTGCACCTTCTCGACCTTGTCCATGAAGCGCTGTTCGAGTGCCTTCTTGGAATCGTCGTACTGGCCGCGCAGGGCTTCCAGTTCGCTCTGGAGCTTTTCGTTCTCCACGGCGAACTGCCACCACTGCGAACGCGGATACTCGTCGAGCGTATCCTTCGACAGCGTCGAGCCCTTCTTGAAGCCCTTCGGTCCGGCGATCGCTTCCTTGCCGACGAGCACGTCGGAAAGGCGCGCGTAGACGTTGCGATCCAGGATCGCCTGCTCGTCGTCACGGTCCTTGGCGAGGCGTTCGATCTCCTCGCGCTCGATCGCCATGGCGCGCTCGTCCTTCTCCACACCGTGGCGATTGAACACGCGCACCTCGACGACGGTGCCGAAGGTACCCGGAGGCATGCGCATCGAGGTGTCGCGCACATCGGATGCCTTTTCGCCGAAGATGGCGCGCAGAAGCTTTTCTTCCGGCGTCATCGGGCTTTCGCCCTTCGGCGTGATCTTGCCGACCAGGATATCGCCCGGCTGAACTTCGGCACCGATATAGACGATGCCGGCTTCATCGAGGTTCTTCAGCGCTTCTTCCGAGACGTTCGGAATGTCGCGCGTGATTTCCTCCGGTCCGAGCTTGGTGTCGCGCGCCATGACCTCGAACTCCTCGATGTGGATCGAGGTGAAGACGTCGTCGGCGACGATGCGCTCGGACAGGAGGATCGAGTCCTCGTAGTTGTAGCCGTTCCACGGCATGAACGCGACCAGCACGTTGCGGCCGAGAGCCAGATCGCCGAGCTCGGTCGAAGGACCGTCCGCGATGATGTCGCCCTTGTTGACCCGGTCGCCCATGCGCACCAGCGGACGCTGGTTGATGCAGGTGTTCTGGTTCGAACGCTGGAACTTCATCAGCCGGTAGATGTCGACGCCGGACTTGCCCGGATCGAGGTCTTCCGTGGCGCGGATGACGATACGCGTCGCGTCCACCTGGTCGACGATGCCGCCGCGGCGGGCGCCGATGGCGGCGCCCGAATCACGGGCGACGATCGGCTCCATGCCGGTGCCGACGAACGGCGCTTCGGCGCGCACCAGCGGCACGGCCTGGCGCTGCATGTTCGAGCCCATCAGCGCGCGGTTGGCGTCGTCGTTCTCAAGGAACGGGATCAGGGCCGCGGCCACCGACACCATCTGCTTGGGCGAAACGTCCATCAGGTCGACGTTTTCGCGGGGCGCCATCATCACCTCGCCGGCACTGCGGCAAATGACGAATTCGTCGACAAAGCGGCCATCCTTGTCGAGCTCGGCATTGGCCTGCGCGACATGGTGCTTGGCCTCTTCCATCGCCGACAGATAGACGACGTCATTGGTCAGCTTGCCGTCGACGATCTTGCGGTACGGGCTCTCGATGAAGCCGTACTTGTTGACGCGCGCGAAGGTGGCGAGCGAGTTGATCAGGCCGATATTCGGGCCTTCCGGCGTCTCGATCGGGCAGATGCGGCCGTAATGCGTCGGGTGCACGTCGCGCACCTCGAAGCCGGCGCGCTCGCGGGTCAGACCGCCCGGTCCAAGCGCGGAGAGACGGCGCTTGTGGGTGATCTCCGACAGCGGGTTGGTCTGGTCCATGAACTGCGACAGCTGCGAGGAACCGAAGAACTCGCGCACGGCGGCAGCCGCCGGCTTGGCGTTGATCAGGTCCTGCGGCATGACCGTGTCGATCTCGATCGAGGACATACGCTCCTTGATCGCGCGCTCCATGCGCAGCAGGCCGACGCGGTACTGGTTTTCCATCAGCTCGCCGACCGAACGCACGCGGCGGTTGCCGAGGTTGTCGATGTCGTCGATCTCGCCCTTGCCGTCACGCAGTTCGACCAGCGTCTTGACCACGGCCAGGATGTCGTCCTTGCGCAGCACGCGCACGGTGTCCTCGGCCTTGAGTTCGAGGCGCATGTTCATCTTGACGCGGCCGACGGCGGACAGGTCGTAGCGCTCGCTGTCGAAGAACAGCGAGTTGAACATGGCTTCGGCGGTTTCGAGCGTCGGCGGCTCGCCGGGGCGCATGACACGATAGATGTCGAACAGCGCGTCCTGGCGGCTCTCGTTCTTGTCGACGGCGAGCGTGTTGCGGATGTAGGCGCCGACATTGACGTGATCGATGTCGAGTATCTGGATCTCGTCCTCGCCGGTGCCAAGCAGCACCTTCAGCGTCTTGTCATCGATCTCGTCGCCGGCCTCGAGGAAGATCTCGCCGGTGGCGTAATTGACGATGTCCTCGGCGAGATAGTTGCCGAGCAGGTCCTCGTCGGTCGCCTTGATCGCCTTCAGGCCCTTTTCCCCGAGCTGGCGGGCCTGGCGGGCGGTGATCTTCTTGCCGGCCTCGACAACGACCTCACCCGTGTCGGCATCAACCAGGTCGCCGACGGCCTTCAGGCCGCGGAAACGATCGACGTTGAACGGAATGCGCCAGTGATCGCCGGCGCGCTTGTAGGTGATCTTGTTGTAGAAGGTCGACAGGATCTCTTCGCCGTCCATGCCGAGCGCCATCAGCAGCGACGTCACCGGAATCTTCCGGCGACGGTCGATGCGGGCGTGCACGACGTCCTTGGAATCGAACTCGATGTCGAGCCACGAACCGCGATAGGGGATGACGCGCGCGGCAAACAGAAGCTTGCCCGACGAGTGCGACTTGCCCTTGTCATGGTCGAAGAAGACGCCCGGCGAGCGGTGCATCTGCGAGACGATGACGCGCTCGGTGCCGTTGACGATGAAGGTGCCGTTCGAGGTCATGAGCGGCATGTCGCCCATGTAGACGTCCTGCTCCTTGATGTCCTTGATCGACTTCGCGCCGGTATCCTCGTCGATATCGAACACGATCAGGCGCAGCGTCACCTTCAGCGGTGCGGCATAGGTGAGGTCGCGCTGACGGCATTCGTCAACGTCGAATTTCGGTCCTTCGAACTCGTACTTCACGAACTCCAGCATCGAGGAGCCGGAAAAATCGGAGATCGGGAAGACCGACTTGAAAACAGCCTGCAGTCCCTCGTCCGGACGTCCGCCCTTGGGCTCGTCCACCATCAGGAACTGGTCATAGGACGCCTTCTGAACCTCGATGAGGTTCGGCATCTCCGCAACTTCCGGGATCTTTCCGAAGAACTTGCGTACGCGTCTGCGGCCATTGAAAGTCTGGGTCTGGGCCATCGTCGCTCCTTAGCTCTAAACTCGGGGCGAGCCTCGCCGCGGCTCGCCTTGCATCCGAACCGCCTGGGCAGCGGCTCTCTGTCTGTTCTCCGGCCCCATTACCAAACTACTTGGCGGCGGCCGGCTAAAACGGGAGAAAACCCGTTTCCTGAGAGCCGGTTTTCGGCCCTCAGGAAAGAGGTTTTCGTGCATCTCGCGCTACGCAGCCTCCCCAGGTCACCCGAGGGAGTGGCGGACGGCGCGAGGCCGTCCGCAGATTGTTACGCTTACTTCAGCTCGACCTTGGCGCCGGCTGCTTCCAGCTGGGCCTTGAACTTGTCGGCGTCGGCCTTGGAAACGGCTTCCTTGACCGGCTTCGGAGCCGCTTCGACCAGGTCCTTGGCTTCCTTGAGGCCAAGGCCGGTGATGGCGCGGACTTCCTTGATGACGTTGATCTTCTGAGCGCCGGCATCGGTGAGGACGACGTCGAATTCCGTCTTTTCCTCGACCGGAGCAGCGGCAGCGGCAGCGCCGCCGGCAGCGGCAACAGCCACCGGAGCAGCAGCCGAAACGCCCCACTTTTCTTCCAGAAGCTTCGACAGCTCAGCCGCCTCAAGGACGGTCAGCTTCGAAAGGTCGTCTACGATCTTTGCGAGATCAGCCATTGTTGTATTCCTTCATAAGGTTCGAACGTGTGTTTGTGATAGCGAGGAACGGCCTCATGCCGCCTCGTCCTTCCGGGCGTAAGCGCCGATGACACGCGCGACCGAAGCCGCGGGCGCATTGACGATCTGGGCGATCCGGGTTGCCGGCGTGGCGATCATGCCAACCAGCCTGGCGCGCAGCTCGTCGAGCGACGGAAGTGTGGCGAGTGCCTTCACACCGTCGGCGTTGAGCGAGGTGGTGCCCATTGCGCCGCCGAGAATGACGAGCTTGTCATTCCCCTTGGCGAAATCGGACGCGACCTTCGGCGCCGCAATCGGATCCTCCGAATAGGCGACCAGCGTCTGTCCCTTGAACAGATCGATGATCGATGCGGAGTCCGTGCCCTGAAGAGCGATTTTGGCGAGACGGTTCTTCGCGACTTTAACGGTGCCACCGGCAGCGCGCATTTTCGACCGGAGGTCGTTCATTTGCGCGACGGTGATACCGGCATAGTGGGCCACGACCACTGAACCCGCGTTCGAGAACGCATCGTTCAGGCCCGTGACGAGTTCGCGTTTTTCCGCTCTGTCCACTGCCTATCTCCAGTTGACCCCCACCCTGCTAACGGGAACATTCCCATTCACGAGGACAGGCGTCGGGTTGCCTTTTGCCGGCCGGGCCATCCAGTAACGGATCTCCCGAACAGCGCTCGAGGATCCTGCCCCCTTTCGCCACATCGCCGGCAAGCCGGACGATGCGCAGACAAAAGGCAAACACGGTTCGAACCTTTCATTGGAGCGCTTGCTCCGTTGTCAGGTCTTCACCCGTCTCATGCAGGCCCACATGAATTAAGGCCCCCCTTTTCAATCAAGGCCGGGCCGCCTGCAATCTCGGACAGGATGTCCGGAAACCTTTCGGCTCCCGGTACCGGGCCCAGAACGATCCAGGCCCGGAATTCACTTACGGATCGGCCCGTTCAGCGGCCGATCCAAACGGTTAATCAGGACGCCGCGAGCGTCGAGACGTCGAGCTTGAGGCCCGGGCCCATCGTCGAGGTGACGGACACCTTCTTGACGTAGTTGCCCTTGGCGCCAGCCGGCTTTGCCTTGGTCACCGCATCGGCGAAGGCGCGGACGTTTTCTTCCAGCGCCTTGACGTCGAACGAGACCTTGCCGACGCCGGCGTGAACGATGCCGGCTTTCTCGACGCGGAACTCGACAGCGCCGCCCTTCGATGCCTTGACGGCGGCCGCGACGTCGGTGGTGACGGTACCGACCTTCGGGTTCGGCATCATGCCGCGCGGGCCGAGCACTTTGCCCAGACGGCCGACGAGCGGCATCATGTCCGGCGTGGCGATGCAGCGATCGAAATCGATCGTGCCCTTCTGGACGATGTCGACCAGGTCCTCCGCGCCGACGATGTCGGCGCCGGCGGCCTTGGCTTCCTCGGCCTTGTCGCCACGGGCGAACACGGCGACGCGGACCGAGCGGCCGGTGCCGTTCGGCAGGTTGACCACGCCGCGGACCATCTGGTCGGCATGGCGAGGATCAACGCCGAGATTCATCGCGACTTCGATCGTCTCGTCAAACTTAACCGTCGAGCGATCCTTGAGCAGCTTCAGCGCGTCACCCAAGGTATAAGCCTTGTTGGGATCGATGCCTTCGCGGGTCTTCGATACACGCTTTGCAATCTTTGCCATGATCTCAGCCCACCACTTCCAGACCCATCGAGCGGGCGGAGCCCTCGACCATGCGCATGGCCGCCTCGACGTCGTTTGCGTTCAGATCCTTCATCTTCTGCTCGGCGATGGCGCGGACCTTGTCGCGGCCGATCGTGCCGGCCTTGACCTTGCCCGGCTCCTTGGAGCCCGACTTCAGGTTAGCGGCCTTCTTCAGGAAGTAGCTCACCGGCGGCGTCTTCATGACGAAGGTGAACGACTTGTCCTGATAGTAGGTGATGACGACCGGAATCGGCGATCCCTTTTCCATTTCCTGGGTCTGCGCGTTGAACGCCTTGCAGAACTCCATGATGTTGATGCCGCGCTGACCAAGCGCCGGGCCGATCGGGGGCGACGGCGTAGCCGAGCCCGCGGCAACCTGGAGCTTGAGCTGGCCTGCAATTTTCTTAGCCATCTCTATTCCTGCCTTTGTCTATGCCGGCCCCTCGATCTGGGAAAACGCCGGCTGTTGCAGTCTGGTGGTGCGGTTCCTGCGGCCGGCTAAAGCCGCATTCGCCTCCCACCGTTCTCAGGCCGCGCGTTGCCGCGCCGCCTCCCCTGACCACCGGAACGGCGCCAGGGATTTCGGATCAGCCTTTTTCGACTTGTCCGAATTCCAGATCGACAGGCACGGCGCGCCCGAAGATCGAAACTTCCACCTTGAGCCGCGCCCGCTCCTCGTCCACTTCCTGGACGAAGCCGTTGAAGGACGCGAAGGGGCCATCCGAGACGCGGATCGCCTCGCCGATCTCGAAGGTAACCGAGGGCTTCGGCCGCTCGACGCCTTCCTGCACCTGGTTCAGGATGCGCTGCGCCTCGGCCTCGGTGATCGGCACCGGCTTGGAGTCGCCCAAAAACCCGGTGACCTTCGGCGTGTTCTTGACCAGCGAGAACACGGCGTCGGTCAAGTTGGCCTTCAGGAGCACATAGCCCGGAAAGAACTTGCGCTCGGCGTCGACCTTGCGGCCGCGACGAACCTCGACGACCTTCTCGGTCGGCACGACGATCTGCTCGATATCGGCGGACAGGCCCTTCTGCTTGGCCTTGTGCTCGATGTCCTCGGCGACCTTCTTCTCAAAGTTCGAATAGGCGTGGACGATGTACCAGCGCGTAGTCATTTCACGACTTCTCCGTAATCGCCGGACTTAGCGTCCAATGCCCAGAATCTGTTCGACCGCGAGGCCCATGAGCTGATCGGCGGTGAAGAAAAAGATCATCGCGATCACAGCGAAAGCCAGAACCATCACCGTCGAGATCATCGTTTCGCGTCGCGACGGCCAAGTCACCTTGGCGGTCTCCGCGCGAACCTGCTGGAGAAAGACGAAAGGATTTGTGGTTTTCGAAGCCATATGCCGCTCTGTCTTCAAGACCCGTTGGCCGGGTCTCCTGGATGATCCCGCTGGCCGGGACGTGCCGCCTGGGTCCATTTTCGCGCCGAATCAGCGCAATCATTTCGCCCATGCAAATCAGACGCGTAAAGCCGGCTTCCCAGCTCCACGCGTCGCGTGTCTGTCTCGTCTACATAAAACCGATTCTTGATCCACGCAAGTGGCAAGTGTCCGCTTTATGACCAAACGCCGCCTCGGAACCATCCAGTCGTTCCGTCCCGGCTATGGCGCCCTTATGCCTCAATCAGCCTAATATGGCAAGCCGGTCGCCGATTTTCAAATGACGTGCAACATTTTGTATAACCAGAATCGAGCTTTTCTGCCGAGCGGCGTCAGCCCACGCACCGACCGAACTCGGAAGACCTTGCGACCGGCCGCCGGCTGCGATCTTGAGCACCGAGTGAAAAACGATCTCAAGTTCGAAGCCAGTTCCCCACCAGCAAAGCGACCACTAGCAAAGCCATCAGCCGTCCTAGGCCTACAAGCTGGCAACTGCGCCTCAAAGCCTCGGAAATCTCTTTCAGGTCCGCTTGCATGGGATCGGAGGGATAGCTCATCCCCTGCGATCCGAACCAATAATGACACAGGAAGATGAAGCGGTAGGGCTTGTAGAGTGGCCGGTGCATTGCGAATTCAAGGATCTTGGCCCCGTAGCTCAAGCTTGGGTATGCAAAGCGGATATAATGGGTCTCGAAGACTTCGAACGCCGAAGGCTGCTTGTGCAGTTCCCGGACGCTAACGATGTAGCGCCGCGACTGTTCGAAAACGTTCATCGTCAAGCTGCGCTGGGAGACATACAGGTATCGCTCCGAAACGAGCCCGTGCATGATGTCCGCTGCCGCGAATTCAAAATAGACGAGCGCTTCCCGGATATCCTTCTGCAAATTCTGCTGAGCTGCATCTGCTTGAAGCTCCCCATAGGTCGGAAATGGGGTCCGGTTCTGCAAGTAAGGATTAGAGAGCCTTCTCAGGATCGGATAGACCGGATGGGAATCGGCAAGCAGGTACTTGTTGGCCTTTTCCCGCCGAAACGCGTTCGTGGCCTGACGGGCCGAGATGTACCAGCCGAGGATCACCAGAATACCCGTGAGAAGGACAGCGTAGCCGTCTGGGATCTGCGTGATCGATGTATTCTTCCCAAGCCCGATTAGGTAGCCGAGAAACTCGCCCATAACGAAAAGCCCCCGGGGAATCCCCAGGGGCTTCTTATCGCATCTGCACGCGGAATTAAATAATGATGATGTCTCTCATGTGGAGAATCCTCCGAGCACGTTCTTTAGTGACTTACGTAAGCTATCATATGCAAGCGGACCAGTGAACAAAAAATGAACAATACCTAAATTCGCATCCAGGCAAGGCTACTTTCGGGCTCCGCGCCACGCAAGGCGTTTTCTAGGTACCTGTTCCCCTGAGGGAAAATGGCACGGGCAGCAGGGCTCGAACCTACGACCTGCGGTTTTGGAGACCGCCGCTCTACCAACTGAGCTATGCCCGTACACGTGCGCCTCGGCGCAGCAGGGGCTTCCTAAAAGCTTCCGCGCGCTCTGTAAAGAGCGGTTTGCAAGCAAACGCGCCTTCATCCCCTTTCCCGGAAATCGGGATGGTCGACGACCAGCCCGCCGCCATCGATCTCCGGTTTCATGCTCGAGTGCGCCGGCATGCTGTTCGCGGAGATCTTGCCTGCCGGCCCGTGTATCCGTTGGACGCTATTTGGTGTCCGGGACCCGGTAAGGCCCGCCGGGCACGCCCCAGCCCCAGGCCGGCATCGGCTCGGTCTCCGGGTCGCACGTTTCGCCGAGATTGGAATTCATCTTGGCGAGCCGCGATCCCCACTCGACATAGCCCATGAAGGCGGAACGGAACTCCGGATCGTCAGGCAGCCCGACGGCATCCGCGGCATCGGCCAGCAGGTTGATCCAGCGGCGGCGCTGCTCTTCCGTCAAATGCCTGCCGAGATGATGCATGACCATCTCGCGGTGGCCGCCGAATTTTTCGCTGTAGGTTTTCGGCCCGCCGAAAACCTCGCCGATAAAGGCCGCGACATGAGCGGGGTGGTCGGGCGACATATGCTTGAACACCGGCCCGACGACCGGATCCTGCGCCACCTTGTCATAGAAGGTCTGCGTCAGCCGGTTGAGCGCTTCGCTGCCGCCGGCCCATTCGTAGAGTGTGGGAACATCCTGGCTCATACTTGACCTCCGCCCAGCGCCGCCTGCAGCGACGATAGCGGAAAAATCGAGCAAGCCTCAACCTGCCTCGATGGCCAGTTCGATGAACGCGGCTACCGTTCGACCGCGTGTCGGCCCCGGCATGCCAACGCTGACCTTCGGTCGCCGACAAAAAGGGCGGCCCGAGGACCGCCCTTCCTTCTCGATCCGGCTGATGCCGGTGTCGATTACTCTTTGATGGTGACGACGATGCCGGCACCGACGGTGCGGCCGCCTTCACGGATGGCGAAGCGCAGCTTCTCTTCCATGGCGATCGGCACGATCAGCTCGACGTCGACCGTGATGTTGTCGCCGGGCATCACCATCTCGGTGCCGGCCGGCAGCGACACGATGCCGGTCACGTCGGTGGTGCGGAAGTAGAACTGCGGACGGTAGTTGGTGAAGAACGGCGTGTGACGGCCACCCTCGTCCTTGGTCAGGATGTAGGCTTCGGCCACGAACTTCTTGTGCGGCTTCACCGAACCGGGCTTGGCCAGAACCTGGCCGCGCTCGACACCTTCACGGTCGACGCCGCGCAGCAGCGCGCCGATGTTGTCGCCGGCCTGGCCCTGGTCGAGCAGCTTGCGGAACATCTCGACGCCCGTGCAGGTCGTCTTGGTGGTCGGACGAATGCCGATGATCTCCAGCTCCTCGCCGACCTTGACCACGCCGCGCTCGACGCGACCGGTCACGACCGTGCCGCGGCCCGAGATCGAGAACACGTCCTCGATCGGCATCAGGAACGGCTTGTCGAGCGGACGAACCGGCGTCGGGATGTAGGCGTCGACCTGAGCCATCAGCTCGCGGATCGCGTCCTCGCCGATCTTCTTGTCCGAATCTTCCAGAGCCGCCAGCGCCGAACCCTTGACGATCGGAATGTCGTCGCCGGGGAACTCGTTCTTGGTCAGCAATTCGCGAACCTCGAGCTCGACCAGCTCAAGCAGCTCGGCATCGTCGACCTGGTCGACCTTGTTCAAGAACACCACGATCGACGGCACGCCGACCTGGCGGGCCAAAAGGATGTGCTCGCGGGTCTGCGGCATCGGGCCGTCGGCGGCCGACACAACCAGGATCGCGCCGTCCATCTGCGCCGCACCTGTGATCATGTTCTTCACATAGTCGGCGTGGCCGGGGCAGTCGACGTGGGCGTAGTGGCGGTTCTCCGTCTCGTACTCAACGTGAGCCGTCGAAATCGTGATGCCGCGCGCCTTCTCTTCCGGCGCCGCGTCAATCTGGTCATAGCGCTTGTATTCGCCAAAATACTTGGTGATCGCTGCCGTCAAAGACGTCTTGCCATGATCAACGTGGCCAATCGTGCCGATGTTCACATGCGGCTTGGTGCGCTCGAATTTACCTTTTGCCATAGTCTCTTTCCTTGGACGGCCTGGACCTTCAGTTCAGTCGAATGCGGGGCGATTAGCGACAAAGGCCAAAAAACACAAGCGTCTTTTGCCCGGGCGCCTTCTCACTCGGCCCGAACCCGTGATCCGATTGCGGGGATATGGCGCTGATATAGGAACGTGTCGCGTGAAATGGAATGGCCTAAACCCCTGCGCAATCGCGCCGGCCTCCCGCGCCCCGCTCGTCGGTCGCTGTCGGATTTGTCGGCGCTTCATGGCCCATTGCGGCGGTGTTCCCGCTCTGATTTCCTGCACCGATGCATTTCATCCCGACAGCCGTTCGCGGCCCCCTGTTCATGATCGTCTCGACCGGGTCGTATCTCATCAACGATACGATGATGAAGCTCGCCACGGCGGGCCTGCCGTCCTATGAAGTGCTGTTCCTGCGCGGCGCAGCGGCAGCGCTCTGGGGCTTTCCGCTGCTGCTTGCGCTTGGTTATGGCAAACAGATCCCGCTGATCTTCGACAAGCGCGTGCTGCACCGCAACCTGCTCGAACTGGCCGCCATCCTTTGTTACGTCGTGGCGCTCGCCAACATGCAGATCGCCGATTCCACCGCCCTCGGACAGGTCACGCCGCTCTTGATGCTGGTCGGCTCCTCCATCCTGTTCGGCGAGCGGATCGGCGGCCAGCGCATGGCGCTGATCGGTCTCGGCTTCATCGGCGCGCTGATGGTGGCGCAACCGACCATGCAGGGCATCTCGGTCTACGCCTTGCTGGCGCTTGGCAATGCGGCATTGTCGGCCGCGCGCGATCTCACCGGCAGGCGGGTTCCGGCCGAGGTGCCGGGAATGATCGTGGCGATCTCCGCCGTCGTCGTGGTGCTGATCGGCGCCGGTGCGGCACACCTGGTTTCAGAGCGCTGGATCATGCCCGGAGCACATCATTTGCTGCTCATGGCCGGAGCCGGGTTTTTCCTGATCTTCGGCCATTTCTTCATCTTCATGGCCTATCGCGTCGGGCCGACCAGCGCGGTGGCGCCGTTCTACTACTGCTTCACCGTCTGGGCGATGATTTCGGGCCTGCTGGTGTTCGGACAATTCCCGAACGCGCTGGCGATCTGCGGCATCCTTCTGGTTGTCGGCAGCGGACTGGCCATCGTCTCGCTCGACCAGCGCAGGCGCCGGCTGACTGTCGTCGCCTAAGTCGGCTCCAGTTGCGGCCGATTATCGCCGGGGGTCTCGCCGCAAGCTCAACACGCTGTCCGCGATATCCTCAAGAGGGTCAGATAAGACGCGCCAGACGGCGCTCCGCGGTGGCAAACACCGCCGATGAAGGACAGGACGGGCGCATGACCCGAGTGCGGGATCCGGTTTCGGGGAAGCTCATGCACGAGCGGACAGGTAGAAATCCCATCCCGAACTATCGGAATGGGACTGGTGCTAAATCGGCCGCTTGCCGGCGAACTGGTGGTAGGCCCACAACACGACCACGGCGCCCACCACCGCGACGATCAGGCTGTATATGTTGAGACCGGTCACGCCCGACGCGCCGAAAGCGCTGAAGATCAGGCCGCCGACAATGGCGCCGACAATGCCGAGCACGATATCCATGATCATGCCCTGGCCGCTCTTGTTGACGATCTTGCTGCCAAGAAAGCCGGCGATGACGCCCAGAATAATCCAGCTGATGATTGACATTTTTCCTCTCCAATCCCCCGCCGCGTCCATCATTTTCATATGATTGTCAAAAGCTCAAGCCAGCTTGAAATTCCGCCCGATTGCGTCATTGTGAGGATGGGACGGGCTTGGTTGACAAGGAGATCCACGATGGGACTGTTTGACAATGCCGTTCCGGGCGGCAACATCACCAAACCCCTGATGATCGCGCTCGGCGCGCTGTTGGTCGGAAAGATGCTCAGCGGCAGGAGTGCCGAACAGCCGGAGCAACCCCAAGCTCCCGTACCGGCCGAGCCCGGTGAAACCACGGCCGGCGATGGCGGCCTGCTTGGCGGACTGGGCGGCCTGCTCGACAAATTGAAGAACTCCGGCCACGGCAACGTCGCCGATTCCTGGGTCGGCACCGGCCAGAACCAACCGATCAACGCCAACGACCTGGGCAACGCGATCGGACCGCAGGTCATCCGCGAGATCGCGCAACGGACGGGGCTCGACGAGCAGGAACTGCTCAAGCAATTGTCCGCAGCCTTGCCTGGCATCGTCGACAAGCTGACGCCGAACGGCCAGGTGCCGCAGCAACATCAGGTCGCGTCGGCCTTCAACAGCTGAAGCCAGTGGACAGCCATCCTCTGGAGCGCTGCGCGACTTGGCCGCGCAGCGTTTCAGCTTGCCGATGGCATGGGTTGGAAATCTGGAGCGGGTAGCGGGAATCGAACCCGCATATTCAGCTTGGAAGGCTGCTGCTCTACCACTGAGCTATACCCGCGCCGTGCCCTGAAGTATCGGATTCCGCGGAAAAGCGCCATGCGCTTTTCGCCTCCGATGCTTTCACGTTTCAGGGCTTCCGGGCCGGCAGTGGTGGAGAGGGTTGGATTCGAACCAACGTAGGCTAAGCCAACGGATTTACAGTCCGTCCCCTTTAACCACTCGGGCACCTCTCCAGTCTGCCGCCGGAGCCATGCAACGAGGCATTCTTGCCGATCCGGACCCGAGTATCACTTCTCCGAAATCAGCGAAGCGCCTTATGGCGGCAAGGCCAGTGGGTGTCAACCGCGTGGGAAGGGTTTTTCGATGTTGTTCGCCGGCTGCGGCGACGGGCCATATCCCTGGCCGCCGGAGACCGCTATAGAAGCCGGCCATGAGCAACAAGACCGGCACCCCGAAAGACACCCACTACGCCAAGCTGCGTCGTGCACACCGCGACGAAAAGAGCGGCGGCGCGCCGGCATTCCGGCCGCGCCAGCCCATGCCGCCGGGCGAGAACGCAGCCGACGGGCTGGTGCGGCTCTATGGCCTGCATACGGTGCGCGCGGCACTCGACAATCCGCGCCGCAAGATCCGGAAAATGCTGGTGACGCGCAATGCCGCCGAGCGGCTGGGACTGGCCGACCTCGCGGCTCTTCCCTTCAAGGCGGAACTGGTCGAACCCAGGGACATCGACAAGATCACGGGTTCGGATGCCGTGCACCAAGGCGCGTTGATCGAGGCCGAGCCGCTGAAGCCCAAGCGACTCGACGCTCTCGGCGATACAAAGCTGGTGCTGGTGCTCGACCAGATCACCGATCCGCACAATGTCGGCGCCATCCTGCGCTCGGCGGTCGCCTTCGATGCCGGCGCGCTGATCACCACGGCGCGCCACAGCCCGCAGGAATCGGGCGTGCTGGCGAAATCAGCCTCGGGCGCGCTCGAACATATCGACCAGATCGAGGTCAAGAACCTGGCCGACGCGCTCGCGCAACTGCACGAGGCCGGCTTCCAGACAATCGGTCTCGATTCGGACGGCCCGGCCGAACTCGAAACGAGCTTTGCCGGCGACAAGCTTGCCCTGGTGCTGGGCGCGGAAGGCAAGGGCTTGCGCCAGAAGACGCGCGAGACGGTGACGACACTGGCCCGCCTCGACATGCCCGGCGCGATCCGCTCGCTCAACGTGTCGAACGCGGCGGCGGTAAGCCTTTATGCGGCACGGAAATTCCTGAGGCAGTAGGGCAGTACGGCAATAAGGCAGTAGGGTTTCCAATCCGCCCGGAACGGGCGGCTCCCACTGCCCTACTGCCCCTACTGCCCTACCTCATGCCCGGCCATCCGCTCCAGCGCCCTGACCAGGGCCGAGTGATCCTCCTTGGCGCCGCCATTGGCGGCGCAGGAGTTGAACAGTTGCTGGGTGGTCGACGTGTTGGGCAGGGAGACGCCGAGCGCCCTTGCCCCTTCCAGCGCAAGGTTGAGATCCTTCTGGTGCAGTTCGATGCGGAAACCCGGCGCGAAGGTGCGCCTGACCATGCGCTCACCATGGACTTCGAGGATGCGCGAGGCGGCCAACCCGCCCATCAGCGCCTGCCTGACCTTGGCGGGGTCGGCGCCGGCTTTCGAAGCAAAAACAAGCGCTTCGGCGACGGCTTCAATGGTCAGCGCGACGACGATCTGGTTGGCGACCTTGGTGGTCTGGCCGACGCCGTTCGGTCCGACCAGGGTGATGTTCTTGCCCATCTTCTCGAAAACGGGCCTGGCGCGCTCGAAGGCCTTCTCCTCGCCGCCGACCATGATGGTCAGCGATGCGGCCTTGGCTCCCACCTCGCCGCCCGAGACCGGCGCATCGAGATAGTCGCAGCCCAGTTCGTTGATTTTTTTGGCGAAGACCTTGGTCTCGATCGGTGAGATCGAGCTCATGTCGATGGCCAATTTGCCTTTGGAAAGACCTGATGCGACGCCGTTGTCGCCGAACAGCACCTCGGCCACCTGCGGTGTGTCGGGCACCATGGTGATGATGATATCGGCGGCCTTCGCCACGGCGGCATGGCCGGTGACAGTTTTCAGTCCCTTGGCCACCAGTTCGGCCTGTGGCCTGGAGCGGTGGTCGCTGGCGATCACCGTGTAGCCGGCGTCCAGCAAATGTCCCGCCATCGGCGCGCCCATGATGCCAAGGCCGATGAAGCCGATGGTTTCCATTGTGGTTCTCCGTCTTGTTGAGGTTGCGTTCCTTCACGCCCCCCTCTGGCCTGCCGGCCATCTCCCCCACAGGTGGGGAGATTGGCAGTTTCGGCGCTGGCCCCAACTTTCCCGGTTCAAAATTTGGCGAAGCCGCCGGTGACATCCAACCTCCGCCCTTGGTGGGGGAGATGGCCGACAGGCCAGAGGAGGGCGTGAAGGAACGCGAGTTCGATTTCGACAGCTAAGCCGCCGCGCTTCCCTGCCCGGCCAGTTCCCGGAACCACCCCAACCCTTGCTCAGTTCCGGCCTTCGGCTTGTATTCCGCGCCGACCCAGCCGGAATAACCAATGCGGTCGATATGCTCGTACAGGAAGGGATAGTTGATCTCGCCCGTCCCCGGCTCGTGACGGCCGGGATTGTCCGCAAGCTGGATATGCGCGATGCGGCCGAGGTTTGCCTCGATGGTACGGGCGAGATCCCCCTCCATGATCTGCATGTGGTAGATGTCGTATTGCAGGAACAGGTTCTTCGAGCCGACGCGGTCGATCAGCGCCAGCGCCTGGTCGGAATAATTGAGGAAGAAGCCTGGAATGTCGCGCGTGTTGATCGGCTCGATCAGCAATTTGATACCGGCCTGCTCCAGTTTCTCCGCCGCGAAGGCGAGGTTCTCGGCAAACACATCCTCGAGCACCTTGCGGTCGACGCCGGCGGGCGCGATGCCTGCCAGGCAATTGACCTGTGAGCAGCCGAGCGCCTGCGCGTAGGCGATCGCCTTGGCGATGCCCTGGCGGAATTCCGGCACTCGGTCCGGCAAAACGGCGATACCGCGCTCGCCCTTGCCCCAGTCGCCCGCCGGCAGGTTGAACAGCACCTGTGTCAGGCCGTTCTTCTTCAGCCGCGCGGCCACCACCTCGGGCGCATGGTCGTAGGGGCCTATATATTCAACGCCTTTGAAGCCCGCGCGGGCAGCTGCGTCAAAACGTTCGAGGAAGTCATGCTCGCCAAAGAGCATCGAAAGATTGGCTGAAAAACGCGGCATTCTTTTTGTCCTTCTTCCGTCCTAGTCGAGCATCACGATCGCTGTCGGGGCATCCTCTTGATGTTCGGCAAGGTCTTCGAATTCGGTGATCTTGTCGATCTCGGTGCCCATCGAGATATTGGTGACGCGTTCGAGGATGAATTCGAGCACTACGGGAACCTGATGCTCCTTCATCAGCCGCTGCGCCTCCTTGAAGGCACCGGCGAATTCTTCCGGTTTGCGCACCCTGACCGCCTTGCAGCCCATCGCCTCGGCAACAGCGACGTGGTCGACGCCGTAGCCGGCCTCGGGACCGTCCGATCGGTTGATGTTCTCAAAAGCAAGGCTAACCTCGTAATCCATCGAGAAGCCGCGCTGCGCCTGGCGGATCAGGCCGAGATAGGCATTGTTCACGACGACGTGGATGTAGGGCAGCCTGTGCTGCGCGCCGACCGCCAGTTCCTCGATCATGAACTGGAAGTCATAGTCGCCCGACAGCGCCACGATGGTGCGGTCGGGATCGGCGGCGCGCACGCCAAGGGCTGCCGGCAGTGTCCAGCCGAGCGGGCCGGCCTGGCCGCAATTGATCCAGTTGCGCGGCTTGTAGACATGCAGGAACTGCGCGCCGGCGATCTGCGACAGGCCGATCGTGGTGACGTAGGTGACGTCGCGCCCGAACGCCTTGTTCATCTCCTCATAGACGCGCTGCGGCTTCAGCGGCACCTGGTCGAAATGCGTCTTGCGCTTCATGGTCTTCTTGCGGCCCTGGCATTCCTTCGCCCAGCCCGACCAGTCGCGCAGTCTTCCGGCCGTTTTCCATTCGGTGGCGACGTCGAGCAGCATCTTCAGCGCAGCGCCCGCATCCGAGACGACGCCGAGATCCGGGGCAAACACACGGCCGATCTGCGTCGGCTCGATGTCGACATGGATGAACTTTTTTCCCTTGGTGTAGACATCGACCGAACCGGTGTGGCGGTTGGCCCAGCGGTTGCCGATGCCGAAGACGAAGTCGGCTTCCAGCATCGTCGCGTTGCCATAGCGGTGCGAGGTCTGCAGGCCGCACATGCCGGCCATCAGCCGATGGTCGTCGGGGATCGCGCCCCAGCCCATCAGCGTCGGGATGACGGGCACGCCGGTAATCTCGGCGAATTCTATCAGCAGGTCCGACGCATCGGCATTGATGATGCCGCCGCCGGCGACGATCAGCGGCTTTTCGGCGGCGTTGAGCATCGCCAGAGCCTTCTCGGCCTGGGCGCGCGTCATCGCCGGCTTGAACGGCGCGAGCGGCTCATAGGCGTCGATGTCGAACTCGATCTCGGCCAATTGGACGTCGACCGGCAGGTCGATCAGCACCGGTCCCGGGCGCGAAGACCTCATCAGGTGAAATGCCTTCTGAAGCGCCATCGGCACGAGATAAGGCTCCATGACGGTGACCGCCCATTTGGCGACGGGCGACGCGATGGCGGCGATGTCGACGGCCTGGAAATCCTCCTTGTTCAGCCGCGCCCGCGGCGCCTGGCCGGTGATGCAGAGGATCGGGATGGAATCGGCTGCGGCCGAGTAGAGCCCGGTGATCATGTCGGTGCCGGCCGGGCCGGACGTGCCGATGCAGAGCCCGATATTGCCTGCCTTGGCCCTGGTGAAGCCTTCGGCCATGTGCGACGCGCCCTCGACATGACGGGCCAGCACATGGCGGATCGTGCCCCTCGCCTTCAGGGCCGAGTAGAGCGGATTGATCGCCGCGCCCGGCACGCCGAAGGCGCAGGCGATGCCTTCCTTTTCGAGAACGAGAACCGCAGCATCGACAGCGCGCATCCTGGCCATTGTTCCGACCCTCCACAGGGTTGTGATTGTTGGATAACCGAGAATGTCAGCAAGCCCGCTATTTTTCAATTTTTTCAGAATATTTTTTCATTTCTAAGAAACTGCCGTTGTCATTTGATTTCCTTTCTCTTTTTGTTTTCCAAATAGTGGCAATGCAGAACGCGTGAAAAACTTTTTCATTGTCCGTTCGGGAAAATCGGGCATGATGGCGTAAATGGAAACCGCTGAAAAACGCCAGCGCGGCCGGCCGCGCGCCTTCAACGGCCCGTCGGAAGCGGCTTCGGTGCAGTCGTTGGACCGGGCCTTGCGCATTCTGGCCATCGTTGCCGAAGGCAGCGGGCTGTCGCTGAGCGAGATATCGGCTCACAGCGGCCTGGCTGCCTCCACCGCCTACCGTATGCTGACGACGCTCGAAAACCACGGCATGGTCGAGTTCGACAGTTCGGACCAGCTTTGGTCGATCGGCGTCGAGACCTATCGGATGGGCGCGGCGTTCCTGCGCCGCCGCAAGCTGGTCGACCGCGCGCGCATCGTCATGCAGGAGCTGATGGAGAAAACCGGCGAGACCGCCAATCTCGGCGTCGCCGAGGACGATTGCGTGGTGTTCGTCAGCCAGGTCGAGACGCACCAGGCAATTCGCGCCTTCTTCCGACCGGGCACGCGGAGCCCTTTTCACGCATCCGGCATCGGCAAGGCGGTGCTGGCCCATCTCGAGCCGGAGCGCGTCGGAGCCATCCTGCGCAAGGCCGGCCTGCAGCGCTTCACCGACAGGACGCTGTCCGACATCCCTGCTCTCGCGCACGATCTCGCGACGATCAAGCTGCGCGGCTGGTCGGTCGATGACGAGGAACGGCATCCAGGCATGCGCTGCGTGGCATCAGCCATCTTCAACGAATTCGGCGAGCCGATCGGCGGAGTCTCGGTGTCGGGCCCGACGGTTCGGGTGACGCCTGAACGGCTGGCCGAGATCGGCCCGCTGGTGCACAGCGCCGCGGCCGAGGTGACCAAGATGATCGGCGGCGTGCAAACCGGATGATCAACCTGCTCCGGGCAACGCGCTTCTGCTCGCAAGATCGAAGAAATCGAGCAGGATCGCCATGCCGACACCGCAGGCGGTGAAGACAAGGCCGGTGATGAAGATCCGGTTGGCGCGTTCATAGGCGCTCAGCCGCAGGCACTTTGTGTCGAGCAGAAGCGACAGTGCCCGCATCTGCAAGGCGATGCCGGCCAGGATGGGCAGCACGGCGACGAGATGATAGGTCTGCCACGGGATCGGATTGGCGGCCCAATGCGTGATGAAGCCCAGGGAAAACGCCAGCAGGATGCCGACGGCCGTGACCGTGCCGTTGCGGAAAATGATTTCGACCTGTTCCTCTTTCGGGTCCTGCTCGTCCAAGGATCACCCTCCCCATATCGCCCGCAGATCATCGCCAAAGCAGATTAGGCCTTCGGGAAATGCCTGTACATTGCCGATCGCATCGACAAAACCGAGGACTTTCAGGCATCTCATTGAAAGTCGGCTATCCAACAGGCGTGCCGCTGTCCAAGCAATAGAAAAGAGGCTCGCCTGAGCCCCTCTTCTGGTGCTGAACGGTGCTCCTCCTCTCAGAGACGGCAGTAATGGCGATAGCCGTCGTAACCGATGTAGGTGTCGGAGTCCGGATCGTAGCTCGAATAGCGATCGAAGCAGCGGCGGACGTGCCACGAGCCGCCGCCCTCGTCGACGTAGACGGTGCGGGGCTGGGCAAGCAGGCTGCCCAGGACAAAACCGCCGACGCCAGCGGCGATGCCGATGCCGATGCCATGGTGGTGGTGATGCGAATGAGCCGCCGAGGGCTGGACGGTGCCGACCAGTGCGGTGGCGGCGACAGCGGTGGCGATGAGGCCGGAAACGAGTGCGCGCTTGAACATGACGATCTCCTTGCTTCGTTTGGAGAGGCGACCCATCCGCCTCTTGATCATCTGTCGTTCGGCACAAGAAAAAGGTTCAAATCTTTTTTGAACGTGAACCAAGGAGGTCATGCTGACGGCGGCCTGCAAGGGCCTGGCTAGACATTGATGACCGTCCCATTTCGCCCAACGAAAAAGGGCGGCCGAAGCCGCCCTTTCGGGAGAATTGGGTCCCTCCATCAAAGAAAGATGATCACCTTGCCGTGCTTGTGGTGATGATGGTTGTGGTGCTTCCACCAGAACTTCTTGAAGTGCTTCTTGTGATGGTTGTGGTGGTGATGATGATGGCCGTGCATGCCGTGGGCTGACGACGTGCCGACGGTGCCGACGAGCGCGCCGGTGGCGACGAAGATGGCAACGAGGCCTGAGACGAGAGTGCGCTTGAACATGATGATCTCCTGGATCTTTTGATCGAGGCGACCCATTCGCCTCTGACCATCAGTCGGGGCGGCGCGGGAAAAGGTTCGAAAGGTGGAGGAGATTTTTTTCGGCAAGGCCGGAGACGGGATGAATCGTGAGTAGTGAGTAGTGAGTAGTGAGTAGTAGGCTATGAGCAGCAGGCTGACTACTGACTACTGACTACTGACTACCGACTACTGACTACTGACTACTGACTACCGACTACTGACTACTATTCACCACCCCATGCCCGTGACATGGCGCAGCCAGAAGGCGAGCGCGATGAAGCCGATGATGGTGGTGACGCCGGTCCAGTCGATATTGGCGTTCTTGACGCTCCTGATAAGCTTCACCAGAAGCATCCAGGCTATGACGACGATCGGCAGGATGATGACAAATCTGATCATGCGGCAGCCTCGCCCAAGCGATTGCACCTGCCGTAGATATAGGAAGCGAATTGGCCGTTTTCAGGATGCCGTGCCTGTTGCCCGGCAGCGTTCATGAGCGCCTCAAAACCGACATTTGTCTTTACTGGCGCCGCAAATATGGCTAACCGGTGCCGCATGCCCTTGTAGCTCAGCTGGTAGAGCAGCGGTTTTGTAAACCGAAGGTCGCGGGTTCGATTCCTGCCGGGGGCACCACCCTTCGTTCTGTACGGCCCGGAGACATAGGTAACAGAATGTACCTAAGACATGGGTGACAACCTCGTGCCGAACGGGTTGTCGATGGTCTGCAAGGTCCTCTGTTCCAAGTCGATATACCCCAGATCATAGTGCATGAAGGAGACGAGCCAAATGCCGTCGTCGACTTCGCTGATGCCGAGCCTTTGGCCGGCGAGCACGGTGGAGATGTTTATCTTCTTCCTGTGCATGCAGATGCGGCCGCAGGCGGTGACGAGGATGTCCTTGTCATGGAAGGGATATTCCAGCTCGGGTAGACCTTGATAGGCTCTTGAAGAGCCTCTGTAGAGCTCGGCTGGCACCTTCATGCCGATGGCCTCGTGGGGCCTCTCGTCATTGAATTCGCTCATGAAAGCATCGAACCTGGCCTGCTGCTGGAGGGTGTTCATGCCCGGCGGCCGGGTCGTTTCGGCCTTGAGCGTGCGGTGCATGCGCTCATGGCGAGCGTTCTCGTGCGGGTTGCCAGGCCGGATGCGCTCGATGGCGATGCCGAGCCTCAGCCAGAACACCGACAGCCTCGATAGATTGTAGAGGCCGTTGGGGCTTGCGAAGGGAAGGCCATTGTCGCTTCTAATCGCTTCCGGCAGGCCACGTTCCTTGAACAGCCGGACGAAAGCCTCGATGACTGGAACCTCCTTTTGTCGCTTCAAGGGCTTCGCAGGCCAGCAGATAGCGTGAAGCCTGGTCGGTGACGGTCAGGGGGTAACAGTAGCGGCCGTTGCCGAGCTTGAACTCGCCCTTGAAATCGGCGCACCAGAGATCGTTGGGCCGCATCGCCTGTGACAGTTGCGTGCCCGCGGCCTTGTTCGCCCGGTTCCTCTTGCGGGCCTGGCTCACAAGGCCGTGGCGGTCGAGCACGGCATGAACCGTGCTCTTGGCCGGAATGCGCACGTCGCCGGCCAGTTTCCTGATCAGCAACTCCCTGATCTTCCTGGCGCCCCAGTGCGGCTTCTCTTGCTTGTTTTCCACAATCATCCGCTCGATCTGGACCGGCAGTTGGTTGGCATAGCGCACCGGCCGCCGAGAGCGGTCCGTCAGTGCCTCAAGGCCCTCATCCTTGTAGCGATTGAAGATCTTGTAGCCCGTCTTGCGCGAGATGCCGAACTCCCGGCACACATCGCTCATGCCTTCCCCGTCCAGAAGACGGGCCACGAAGCGTAGACGTTCCTCCATCACCGAACACTCTCTCCACGGCATCAACACCTCCGGCCAAAAGCCAAAAGTGTTACCCATGTGTCCGGTACAAAACGTCACCTATGTCTCGGGTCGCTCATTCTTCGAGCTTCGGGTGGCAGGCCACCTTAGAGCTCCCTTGAGTCCAGTATGGCCCTTGTAAGTTTCCCCTTCCGGGACAATTTTCTTACCCGGTCACGACAGGCAGAACGATATAGTTGCCCTAGAGAGACACAATGAGAAGGAATGAGGCCATGATCGGCCGCGCATAGGCGGCGCTGGTCTTATCTTTCAGCCTTTGCTCTCGGCCGGGCCAGCTGACATAGACAAGCCAGATCGAGAAAAGGGTCAGAGCAATCGAGAACCCGAATATGACAAGCTCGAAGGCGTGAAAACTGTAGTGCCGAAGAAGTACGCCACCAACAACGAGAGGCATACCGATTAGCAGCCTCATCCTGATCCGATGGCATACATCCAAACTGGCCATGATGTGCCTTGCGATCCATCCTGCTTGCCAGGTGATCATAGGCAAACGAAATTACCCAACCCTTGATCTGGCGAAAACATACTGCACTGCGGATAAGTTCGGGCGCGGCGCTGCAGGCGATTTAGCCCAGCGCAACCGGCGCGCGGCCCGCCCGGATGGTAGGCCAACCAGCGCCCACTAGACTGAGGAGTCCTCCGAAGCCTTCGACGAAAGAGGACTGCTCATGGGAAGAGAGCCTGGCGGACTCTCGCTAGGAGGCCGTCGCGACCTGGCCGGCTGCCACTTCGCCGCCGAACGTGTTCTTCACCCTGACAGACTTGTGGACGTAGGCGACCCAGGCTCCGGTGAAAACGAACGACAGAATGGGTGTCATCAGCGCATCTCCAGCAAGGATCTGGCTCACCGGGACGCCTAGAGTTGATGAGATCAAGATCGTGTCCAGGACGAACACAACCGGTATCGCAATCCACTGAACCAGAAACAATTGTGGAAAGCGTCGGCTTCGCCGCAGCATCGAAATGAGCACAACCAGTTGAAGCGCCAGAAATGCCAGATTGAGGGCAACCTCGCTATACACCGCAAGCAGCCCATTTGGCAGGGGCAAGAGTTGCCGGTAACCCTCGGCCGAATTGGCCAAGTCGGCGAGCGTGCGCAGCGGCGACAACACCTGGCCGATCGCCAGTAGCATAAGCCAGCCACCGAATCCTACAAGAGCCGCCGGGCCCTGTGACGGCTTCACGGCTGAGCGAACCGCAAAGAAAACAGGCACGCCGATGATCAGCAGTACGATCGCCCAATGCCAGATTGAAAACGTCCCCATTTACCATCTCTCCCCTTCGCCTACCCCTATAAGTTGTAGCAGATTTCAAATTCAACTCAAGAGGCGACTTCGCGTAAAATGAGGCCGATGCCGAAGCGGCGACTTTCTCCTGCCTGTTCCTGGCTCTCGAGCCCGTAACCCGGAACCAAACCCGGCCGGGGAGGGTTAACGACCGAAGGGACCGCAAACTCTGTAGCGGAACAATGATCGAACTCTTGGATATGGAACTGGCCCAAGCCAGGCAGCGAATTGGCCGAGCGGAACTCGCCCTCAAGCGGGCGGAAGAAATGTTGGACGGAGACTGTGGCGTCGGCATCAATCTCGCGCTTTGCAGCAGGATAAGGTCCGCGCAGCGGCGCGTCACCGAAGCGCGAGAGCGCCTGACGAAGATCGATCCGACCGATCACTGATTTTTACCTGCGACACTGCGGCCGCGTCTTTCCTTTCGGTCGATGCTTCGAAGGGATCGCTGGTTAGGCCCAGCGGCTACGCTGCCAAGTCCCCGTAACCTCAAGCCGCAGGGCCACCCTGTGCGCGGGGCCCGGCGGTGTAGACGGGCGCCGCCGTTGGCACTCATCGTCAGTCACACTGGCAGCGGAAGCTGGTTTCATGCCGCGGTCGCTTCCATCCTCACATCCCGATCGCCGCCACCAGGATCCGGTTCTGCCGTCGGATCGCCGCGCGCAGTTCCGCTATCCTTGCCTCGTCGCGCTTCACGAACTCGATGAACATCATGTTCATGTTGTTGAAGACCAGCTCACCCACCGCCTGCCCGTCGATGTCGCGCCGCACCAGGCCGATCTCCTGCAGCCTTGCGATCAGGGCGCGGATCTGTTGCGTCAGAGCGCGGTCGAGCGCCGTGTAGGCCTGGCCGAACGGGCTGTCGGGCAGTTGCGTCGAGATCGCCATCGCCTGGCGCCACATCTCCTTGCTGAGATAGTGCAAGGAGTGCTCGACATAGATGCCGATCAGCGTGTCCAGCGCATCGCCGACATTGGCCGGTGGGCTGTCCACCACGCCTCGCCCGGCATTCAGCACCTCGTTGACCTCCATGGAGACGATGGCGCCGAGGATGTCGCCCTTGTTCTGGTAGTAATTGTAAATCGTCCCGATCGACACTTCGGCCTGGGCCGCGATCACCTCGATCTTGGCGCCTTCATAGCCGGCCTCGCGGAAAAGCTCGGCCGCCGCCTCGATGATG
This sequence comes from Mesorhizobium sp. B2-1-1, assembly GCF_006442975.2. NCBI lineage: Bacteria > Pseudomonadati > Pseudomonadota > Alphaproteobacteria > Hyphomicrobiales > Phyllobacteriaceae > Mesorhizobium > Mesorhizobium sp. B2-1-1. Next base: position 3,836,271 of record NZ_CP083954.1, read on the forward strand.
CGGCGGTGCCGGTCGGCCTTTTGCCTTGCCCTCAATCCACTCATACCGGCTGTCTGCCACAAAAACAGAATTGACTCAATTTTAGAATTGGTTCAACTTTTTGCAAGAAGCCACAAAGGCAAGGGAGAACACTCGATGTCCGCACGATCCGCAGCCAACAATCCGCTTTCAATCCTGAAGAGACATCTGGGCGCCGCTTGCGGCGCCACGGCGCTGGTGCTCTCAGCAGCCGGCGCCAGCCAGGCCGCCGATCTCAACGCCCTGATATGGTGCGATCATGCCGACCCGGCGCTGCTGCAGCCCTTCGAAGAGGCCAACAACGTCAAGGTCAACGTCAAGGAATTCGAGGGCACCGGCGCGGGGCTCGCCATCGTCGAACAGTCGCAACCCGGCGACTGGGACGTGATGGTGATCGACAGCATCGACGTGCCGCGCGGCGTGGAAAAGGGCCTGTTCGAGCCGCTGCCGGAGGACAAGCTGCCGTTGGGTGACCTCTTCCCGCAGGTGAAGATGGACAACTCTACCGTGGTCGGCGGCAAGCGCTACGGCATCACCGAAAAGTTCGGCTACAACACGATCGGCTTCAACAAGACCAAGGTCGACCCGGCCGACATGCAATCCTTGGCGTCGTTGACAAGCGACAAGTACAAGGGCAAGGTCGCCATTTACGATTATTACCTGCCGGTCATCGGCATGGCGGCACTCGCCATCGGCAAGAAAACGGCTGAACTCACCGAGGCCGATCTTCCCGCCCTCAAGGCCGAACTGCTCAAGATGAAGGCCAACGCCAAGCTGGTCGGCGAGGTGACCGCCAGCCAGACAGCGCTCGCCACTGGTGAGGTCGACATTCTGGTCGGCGGCGGCGAATGGGTGACGGCGGGCCTGGCCAAGGAGAACCCGGCGCTGGACTTCTCGATCCCCAAGGAGGGAGCGGTGCTGTGGTCGCAGTCGCTCGCCATGTTCAGGGATTCCAAGAACAAGGATATGGCGCTGAAATTCATCCAGTACATCATGAGCCCGGAAGGCCAGGCGCGGCTTGCCACCTCGTCCTGCTATTGGGGCATGCCGGCGAACAGCAAGGCGGCACTCACCGACGACCAGAAGAAGATCCTGCGCTTCGACGAGCAGCCCGAATTCCTTGCCCGCGCCCAGGCCTATCCGGCGCCGAATGCCGATCTCGACAAGAAGATGCAGGACATGTGGACCGAGATGCTGCAGGCGCAGTAGACGGCCGTCGTGAGCAGCACCGCGAACAAGGCCCTGCCCTGGGCGCTGGTTACGCCGGCGCTCGGCTGGACCTTGCTGTTCTTCGTTTTGCCTTTCATCGCCATGGGGTTTTCCAGCCTGACGTCGCATGAGGGCGGCGGCTTCACATCGGCCAATTACAGCCAGTTCTTCACCAATCCTGCCTATTGGCAAGCGATGGTGAACTCGCTTCAGGTGACGGCAATCGTCACCGTGGTCTCGGTGCTGCTCGCCTATCCTTTTGCCTGGATCCTGGCCGAACAGGTGCCGGAACGCTGGCAGCGGCTGGCGCTGATGCTGGCCGTGCTGCCGTTCTGGACGTCCTATGTCGTGCGCTCCTATTCCTGGCTTCTGGTGCTGGCGCAGAACGGCGTCATCAACCGGACGCTGACCGGCATCGGCTTGACCAGCGAACCGCTGCAGCTCGCCAATACGCGCTTCGCCACCGTGACCGGCTTCGTGCATTTCTTCGTCATGCTTTTGACGCTGACGATCTTCGCCAATTTGAAGCAGCTCAGTCCGAGCTACCGCAAGGCCGCCGCTGATCTCGGCGCCGGGCCGGTGCGCACCTTCCTGCATGTCATCCTGCCGCTGACCTTGCCCGGCATCATGGTCGGCGCCTTCCTGACCTTCGTGCTGTGCATCGGCGACTACATCACGCCGCAGATCCTCGGCGGCAACAACGAGCTGGTCATGCCGCAGCTGGTGATGATGCAGATCGGCCGGCGCGGCGATTTTCCGCTGGCCTCCGCCCTGTCGATTATCCTGATGGCGGTCGTGACCATCGCCTATCTCGCCTGCACCCGCTGGCTGAAGATCGAGCGGGCCTGAGATGCGCCTGATCGTCCGAACCGCTTCCGGTCTCTACGCGATCGCCATCTATTCCTTCATTTTCCTGCCGGTGGTCGTGCTCGTGCTGTTCTCGCTGCAGGCAACCTCCTTCCCCATCCCGCCCTTCACCGGCCCGTCGCTGCGCTGGTACCAGGCCGTCCTGTCCGATACGCGGCTGACCTCGGCGCTGGTGAACTCGCTGCTGGTGGCCGTCCTTTCGTCGCTCGCGGCCGTCACGCTCGGCTTCCTCAGCGCCTGGGCGTTCGCGCGCTTCGTGCTGCCGGGTTCGGCCCTGCTGCGAGGGTTGATCACGCTACCGCTTACCGTCAGCTATCTCATCATCGGCATGGGGCTGCTGGTGCTGTTCAACTGGGCCGGCGTGCCGAAATCGCTGATGGCCGCGGGCATCGGCCATGTCGTGATCAACCTGCCGCTCTGCTTCGCCATCGTCTACAGCCAGATGGGCGACCACCAGATCAACATCGAGCGCGCCGCGCGCGATCTCGGCGCGCCGGAATGGAAAGTGCTGCTCTTGATTACTGTGCCTGTCATGGCGCCGGCCATCTTCGCCGGCTTCTTCCTGTCGATGACCTTTTCCTGGGACGAATTCGTGATCTCCTTCCTGCTGACACGCTTCGAAACCACGCTGCCGGTCGAAATCTGGAACCTCTTACGCTCCGGCCTCAACCCCAAGACCAACGCAATCGGCTCGCTGGTGTTCGCCGTCTCCATCGTGCTGGTGGTGCTGTTCGAATTGACATTGCTGCGGAGGAAGCCGGCATGAGCGCGCCCCTGGTCGACATCCGCGGGGTCTCGCACCGTTTCGGCCAGCTGGCGGTGCTGAAAGACGTATCGCTGCGGATCGAGCCCGGTAGCTACACCATCCTGCTCGGACCGTCGGGCTCCGGCAAGACGACGCTTTTGTCGATTTTGGGCGGCTTCGTCACACCGAGCGAAGGCAAGGTGTTCATCCGAGGCGAGGACTGCACCGCCGTTCCGCCGGCAAAGCGCCCGACAACGACGGTGTTCCAGGATTATGCGCTGTTTCCGCATATGAGCGTCGGCGGCAATGTCGGTTTTGGCCTGCGCATGCAAGGCGTCGATGGCGCGACACGCGCCGCGCGGGCGCGTGAGACGCTGGCGCTGGTCGGGCTGGATGCCGCCTTCGACAAGAAGCCGCACCAGCTCTCCGGCGGCCAGCGGCAGCGCGTAGCGCTGGCGCGCGCACTGGTGATCGAGCCCGCCGTGCTGCTGCTCGACGAGCCGCTCGGCGCGCTCGACCTCAAACTGCGCCGGCAGATGCAGGACGAATTGAAAGCGATCCAAAAGCGCGTCGGCACCGCCTTCATCCATGTCACCCACGACCAGGAAGAAGCGATGGCGCTGGCCGACCACTGCGTGGTGATGAGTGACGGCCGCATCGAGGACGAAGGGCCGCCCGAACGCGTCTATGCGCGCCCAAAGACACGCTTTTCGGCGACTTTCATGGGCGAGAGCACCATTCTTCGCGGAACGGTGGCGGAGATGATGGACAGGACAAGCACTGTCGCGACACAGGTCGGGCCGGTCTCGGCGTCCGGAGCGTTGCCGGTGGGATCGGCGGTTGCCTTGGCCATCCGGCCGGAGCACCTTGCCCTGGGCGCGACCTCAGGCGCCACAAAGCTGGGCAAGGCGCAGGTCAGCGATGTCGTTTTCCAGGGCAGCTTCAAGCGCGTGCTCGCGGTCTCCGCTGAAGACGCCACGCTGCAATTCATCGCCAAACTGCCCGCGACGTCCGTCGTGCAGCCGGGCGACACGGTCTCGGTTTCCTGCGATACAGACAAGATCATCCTGCTGACGGATTGAACATGGGCATGCTTGCGGTCGTCGACGCACCTGACTGGTACGAAACCATCGGCATGGGCGACGGTGTCACGCTAATCCACGAGCCATGGATCAAACCGTTCTTCCGCTGCAATATGTGGCATGTGCGCGGCCGCGACCGCGACCTGCTGTTCGATACCGGGCTTGGCCATTTCAGCCTCAGGCGCCATGTGCCGCTGGTCAGCGAGCGCAAGCTCACCTGCGTCGCCAGCCACACGCATTTCGATCATATAGGCTGCCACCATGAATTTCCCGAACGTTGCGTGCATGCGGCCGAGGCTGAAATCCTCGCCGATCCGCGCAACGAATGGACGGTGGCTGACCGCTACGCCAATGAAGAGATGTTCGATCGCCAGCCGGAAGGTTGGGACACGGCGCGCTATCGCATCATGCCCGCCCCGGCGGACCGCCTGCTCGAACATGGCGACATCGTCGACCTCGGCGATCGCGCCTTCGAGGTGATCCACACGCCCGGCCATTCGCCAGGCGGCATCGCGCTGTACGAAAAGAAGACCGGCATCCTGCTTTCCGGCGACATCATCTATGACGGCCCGCTGATCGACGACGTCTACCATTCCGATATCGGTGATTATTTGGGGACGATGTTTGGCATGCGCGGCCTCGACGTCTCGGTCGTGCATGGCGGCCATTTCCCGAGTTTCGGCAAGGTGCGCTATCGCCAGCTGATCGACGAGTATCTGGCACAGAAACGCCAGGCCGGCTGCCATCTGCAACCAGGCTCCTAGCAGTCAGCTTGTTTTGACCTACAGCGCCCTTTGCGGACAAGGCATACCGGCGGCGTTGCCGCAGCGCGAGGCCGTGGGCAAGGGCCTGAGGCTTGTTTCTTCCGAGCGGCGCACCAGTTCGGCGAAGACAAGCGCGAAGCTTCCCAGCACGACGGAGATGATGATCAGGCGTGTTACCAGCAATATGTTGGTCCCGGCTGGCGCGTGTCCCCGGAATCGGGCTCGACTCTCGAAGGATTCACGCACGATCAAAAGTGCCACAGCGTCTTTCGTATCCTGAAAGGCATAAGATCGCTGTGGGCGCCCCCACGCCACCATGCCGGCTAACATGATCGATGCGGCTTTACGAGAGTTTAAGCCCGGCCTTAACCATCACATTGGCTCGTTCCCTGATATGATTCGCGACTGCCGGTTCGAACCGCACGTCTGCGGGCTCTCTTTGCACACAGGCCCGCCCATGCTACCCCGGCCCAGCCGCCAACCGGTCACCGTCGGGGAGCCATGAGCAAAGCCGCCAACAGCATCGCCTTCGTCTCGTCCGGCACGCCTGACGCCAAAGCGGCGCTGGAAAGCCTGTCGGCGCGCTATGGCCAGCATTCGGTCGCGGAAGCCGAGGTCGTCGTGGCCCTGGGCGGCGACGGTTTCCTGCTGCAAACTTTGCGCGATACGATGGGGACCGGCAAAAAGGTCTACGGCATGAACCGTGGCACAATCGGCTTCCTGATGAACGAATACCGTTCCGGAGGTCTCGCCGAGCGCATCGCGGCCGCGGTCGCCGAAACGATCCGTCCGCTGGAGATGCAGGCCGTTACCTCGGATGGCGAAACCGTCTCGGCGCTGGCCATCAACGAAGTGGCGTTATGGCGCCAGTCCTATCAGACGGCCAAGATCCGCATCACCATAGATGACCAGGTACGGCTCGAGGAACTGAATTGCGACGGCGTGATGATCGCCACGCCGGCCGGCTCCACCGCCTACAACCTTTCGGCGCATGGGCCCATCCTGCCGCTCGACGCGCCGCTGCTGGCGCTTACCCCCGTCAGCCCGTTTCGCCCCCGCCGCTGGCGCGGCGCTTTGCTTTCCAACAAGGCAACCGTGCGCTTCGATATACTAGAGGCGGAAAAGCGGCCGGTGAACGCCGCCGCCGACCATACGGAGGTCAAGGCCGTAGCTTCCGTGACGGTGAGGGAATCTGCGACGGCGACCGCAACTTTGCTGTTCGATCCCAATCACTCCTGGAACGAACGCATACTGGCGGAACAGTTCCGTTATTGAGCCGATATTGAGCCGGCGCGCGGATAAGCGGCCGGATCAGACATAGTAATTAAGGTTACGACTTCACAATCGAGCCATTGCCGGCCGTTTGTGTTGACAAATCGCGGGCTTGCGCCTAGTTGCAGTGATGATCTTGCGGGCGCGCGGCGCCTGCCGCGACGGATGCCGTTGCGCTTCCCCGAACAGCCAAAGACAGCCAGAACTTGTCCTCAGACACCCAGACCGCTCAAGAAGCGTTGACTTTCGCGGACCTCGGCCTATCGCCGAAGGTCCTTTCCGCAGTCACCGACGCCGGCTACCTCAAGCCGACGCCGATCCAGGCCGGCGCCATTCCGCACGCGCTTCTGGGCAAGGATGTGCTTGGCATAGCACAGACCGGTACCGGCAAGACCGCCTCCTTCGTGCTGCCGATGCTGACACGACTGGAAAAGGGCCGCGCCCGCGCCCGCATGCCCCGCACGCTGATCCTGGAGCCGACCCGCGAGCTTGCGGCGCAGGTCGAGGAAAACTTCATCAAATACGGCAAGAACCACAAGCTCAACATCGCACTGCTGATCGGCGGCGTGTCGTTCGACGAACAGGACAAGAAACTGGAGCGTGGCGCCGACGTGCTCATCGCGACGCCCGGCCGCATGCTCGACCACCGCGAGCGCGGCAAGCTCTTGCTCAACGGCGTCGAGATCCTCGTCATCGACGAAGCCGATCGCATGCTCGACATGGGCTTCATTCCCGATATCGAGCGTATCTGCGAGATGATCCCCTTCACCCGGCAGACGCTGTTCTTCTCGGCGACGATGCCGCCCGAGATCACCAAGCTGACCGAAAAGTTCCTGCACGCGCCGGTGCGCGTCGAGGTTTCAAAGGCCGCCTCCGCCGCGACCAACATCATCCAGCGGCTGGTGAAGTCCGGTTCCAAACCCTGGGACAAGCGCGAGACGCTGCGCAACCTGATCAAAGCCGAGGATGCGGAGCTGAAGAACGCCATCATCTTCTGCAATCGCAAGATCGAGGTGTCGGAGCTGTTCCGCTCGCTGCTGAAATATGATTTCGACGCCGGCGCGCTGCATGGCGACATGGACCAGCGCGCACGCATGCAGATGCTGGCAAATTTCCGGGACGGCAAGCTTCGGTATCTGGTCGCCTCCGACGTGGCGGCGCGCGGCCTCGATATTCCCGATGTCAGCCACGTCTTCAACTATGACGTGCCGATCCACGCCGAGGATTACGTCCACCGAATCGGCCGTACCGGCCGCGCCGGGCGCTCCGGAAAATCCTTCACCATCGCGACCAAGTCCGACACCAAGTATATCGACGCCATCGAACGGCTGATCGGCACCAAGATCGAGTGGCATGACGGTGACCTGTCGACGGTGGTGGCCAGCGAAGGCGAGGACGAAGCTCCGCGCCGTGGCCGCGGTGCACCGCGTCGTGCCGGCCGCAAGGACGACGACCGCAAGGACAGGGGCGAGCGCAAGAGAGGCGGACGCCAGGCCAAGCATGGCGAAGACGCGGCACCGGAAACCGTGCGCGAGGAACAGCCGGTCGCGGCCGAGGAAACGGTCGCCGACACTGGTGAGCGGCGCACGCGCAAGGACGCTATCCGCTCGGAAAATTCCGAGCGCAAGAGCTCCGCGGCGCGCAGCGAGCGACGTGCACCGGAACGTGGCGACACCAGGCCCCAGCGCGATGACCGTCGCCCTGCCCGCAACCGAGAAGACGAAAACGACGCCACCGTTGGCTTCGGCGACGACATGCCCGCCTTCATGCGCATCGTCGCCAAGGGCTGACCGACGAGTGGTTCCAAGACAAGACGGCCATCCGGCTTGCCCTCCCGGCAAGCTCCTGGCTGGGGTCGCCGTTACATCGGCCCGGGCATCATCTTGGTCGGTTTCTCCAACATCGGAAACTCGGCCTTGTTGCATTTCACGTTCGGGTTCGTCGGACTGAACATGCCGTTGGGATTATCACCCAGCCAGGCGTGAAGATCGTAGTGGACGAACTCCCTCGGGATGAGCGGATAGTGTCCCTCCATCGGACCCATGAAGGTTTGGCCAAACAGCTTCGGTGGCTCTTTGACGTCCGGCGTCAGCGGCACAAGCCATTCCGCCCCGACCAGGCGCAGACCGTTTTTCGTCGGCTCGTAGATCAGCACATTGGGGCGCATCGGGTCGAGTTTTTGGCCGACACTTGGGACGTTGACGAAATGGATGCCCATGGCGCCTTTCGGGTAGTACATCGCTCCGGATATCTTTTCTCCGCTATAGTAGACGCAGCCGACCGTCGACAGATAAAGGTCGCGGACGGCCGCAGTGTAGTCCTCATATTTGGCGAGCGACTTTTTCAAGGCGCCGATGTCAGCTTTGTTGGCATCCTCGGCCCGAGCCGCCGCGACGCCCAACCATGCGCTTACAAGACCTGTTAAAACGAGGACGCCGCAGCGCCCGAGGCTAGCTGTTCTTGTCATGCATTCCTCCCAGATTTTTTTGATCTGGCCGTGCAAGACCGAGGCTGAAAAAGAAATGCTTATTGCGCGGCCAGGTGTACCGCCTCATCCCCTCCGGAACAGCGACGATGCTATTCCTTTCCATGGCTGCGGGAAAGCGGTTATTTAGGACTGGCTAATTCTCTGGCGCGCCAATCTCAATCTGAGAGCGGCGGGTCGCGGCCGGTGAAGCTGTTGCCGTCATCGCCGAGCGACGCCACCGTTGGCTTCGGCGACGACACACCGGCATTCATACGCATTGTCGCCAAGGTCTGATATCGTCGTGTGTTGCAAGGACGCACGGCCTCGCCGAAGATGGCGTGATGAAGCGTCTGGTGGAAGATTGGGTCTATGGTGGCGTGCTCGCCGGCCTCACTCTGTGCGTGGTGGCGATCGGGCTGGCTGCTCGATTGGAGACAGCCGAGCTCGCCGTCTTCCTGCTGATCCCGATTTACATGCTCCACCAATACGAGGAGCATGCCGAGGACCGGTTCCGGCTTTTCGTCAACAAGATGCTCGGCGGTGGGGCGCCGCTGCTTACCCGCTTCGATGTCTTTGTGATCAACGTACCGGGTGTATGGGGCATCTATTCCCTGGTTTTCACCCTCGCTGTCACGGTCAATGCCGGGATAGGGCTGATCGCCGCCTACACCACCCTGATCAACGCTTTGGTTCACGTCGCGCAGGCCATCAGGATGCGCAGCTACAACCCCGGGCTCATCACCGCAGTTGTCTTGTTCGTACCCGCATCCATCTGGTCGATCCTGACGCTTTCCGGTTCGGGAACGGGCTTCCATATCCTTGGACTTACGGTCGGGCTGCTCATTCATGGACTGATCGTTGCCCATGTCGTCCGGCGGCAGCGCCTGACCCAACGAGCGACGGTCGATAAGCCGACCTCACCGTAACATCATGGAAGAACCCGGGGGCCGCAGGCCTGGCCGTCGGTCGCATTTTGCAAACAAAAACGGCCCCTTGCGAGGCCGTTTTTGCATTCTGATCGATGCTGCTCAGGTGAGCGGCGAAAGCTGGATCTCGACGCGACGGTTTTGAGCGCGACCCTCGGCGGTGGCATTGGACGCTACCGGACGGGTCTTGCCGAATCCCGTAACGGCGAAGCGGCGCGAATCGACGCCCTGGCCAGCCAGGTAGTTGGCGACCGCCAGCGCGCGGCGCTGCGACAGATCGAAATTATGCTGGTCGCCGCCGGTCGAATCGGTATGGCCGAACACGTCGACCGTGGTCTGCTTGAACTTCTTCAGCACCAGCGCGACCGAATTCAGCACCTGGTAAAAGCCGGGCTTCACCGCATCCTGATCGACGTTGAAGGTGATATCGGACGGCATATTAAGGATGATCTGGTCGCCGGAGCGGGTGACGCTGACGCCTGTGCCCTCCAACTGCCGGCGCAGTTCGGCTTCGTTCTGGTCCATGGTGGCGCCGATGGCGCCGCCGGCCAGCGCCCCGATGCCGGCGCCGATCAGCGCGTTGCGACGATCATTGCCGCCCGCAAGCAGGCCAAGGCTGGCGCCGGCCAAGGCGCCGAGGCCGGCACCGGCCGCCGTGTTGGAAATTTTCTGGTCGCCGGTATACGGATCGGTGGTGGTGCAGGCGCTCACCAGCACAGCCGTCGCCACGACGACGAGCACGGTCTTCTTCATAGGATTGTCCCTCTCCAAGTCACGCCTTGCGATGGCGCCAAATCAGCCCTTCGCGCGACTTGTACCATGAAATGCGGCGAAAAGCGGAACGGGAAAACACCGGCAACGGCTTTTCCCCGGGGCACGATTTTCCCGATTGGGCGTCCAGGAATCTACCAGAGATTCTTGCCGTCGATGGCCACCACTTCGACCTTGTCCAGGTCGAAATCGTCGAACAACCGCGAGTTGACGCTGATCTTGGGATTGTCGAAATCCGGCTCTCCGCTCGACCAGTCCGGTGTTTCGGTGAAGGTCCCGCAGCCGCAGGTGTCGCAAAAACCGTGCTTAACGGTCTTCGATCCCCACTGATAGAAGGAAACATTCTTCTGCGGCGTGAGGAGCTTGAACTGCGCAGGAGTGTAGTAGGCCCAAAGCGAGCCGCGTTTCGAGCAGAACGAACAAGTGCACTGCGTCAGCGTCTGCGGCGCTTGCGAAACCTCGAATATCGTCGCCTTGCAGTGGCAGCTTCCCTTGATGGTCATGGACGTCACCTCTCCCTTGTCCGCCGCCCGCAGGCAACGCAACACAAAGGAGCGGTCCTGGCAACCGTCCGTCAGCAGGCCCCCGCCCATCGCGGTCCGGGCCGGTCGCCGCTGCGCTTCCCGGGCCTAGTAGGAGCGCGGCGGCACGAACAGGCAGATCGTCTTACCGGCGTCTAGACCCGCTTGATGCGCGCACCAGTGGAATTCGCCGTCCGGGCTGTCCTTCACACGCTTGTCGGTCATCGGGACAACTTCCCCCGTGCCGGCGATCACATAACCCTCGGGTTTTTCCAAAACCTCGCCAGTATGGGCCGTGCGGCAATCGTAGTTAGCGCAGCATGCGAATGGATAGCTCCAACCCAGCGGCTTCGCCGCTGTAGGCTTGGCGTCGTGGGCGAAGGCAGGCGCCATCGGCAACGCAATCGCTGCGATTGCAAGCAGGCAGAGCATGAGTCGGCCCACCGCGGCCCGAGCCGATTTTGATGGGGCAGCAGACATGGAAGCGCTCCTTTCGACGAGCATCAAGCGTTTCGCTTGCCCGTTCCTGAAGCGTGTCTTCCCAGCGGCCGGATCGTCAGCAGGCATTTCTGCCGCGCCCGGCCATAGATGCTTTTGTCTCCCCTCGACCATGGATGGTGGGCCGATTTGTGAGTCGGCGCAAGAAACCACTGCATGCCGATGTCGCAGGCTGAATGCCGCGCATCGGCAACAGAAAACAGGCGCCGTCTCTCGATTGGATAGGCAGGCACAACCATGCCCAGCAGACGGGATCGCAGATAACGAGATTCAGCGAGAGAAGTTCCGGCCTATTCGCCAGCAGGTCCTGTGATCACGTGTTCGTCATACTGCGGCAGGCCGTCGCTGATCGTGTACCACGGCGCCTTGGAACCGACGAAGATATGCTCGGTCGGGCGGATGCTCGGGTTGTCGACGAGCGTTCCCATCGCGACATGGACGAAGGCGCCCTGGCGCACGACCGAATAGAGCAGCGAACCGCACCGCTTGCAGTGCGCGTCATGGCCGTTGTCGTCGCCGAAGACCAGCAACATGTCGTGGCCCTTGGTCAGGACAAACTTGGCGCGTTCGATGCCCGCGAAGGGCTTGAAAGCCGAACCTGTCGTGCGCCGGCAGTTCGAGCAATGGCAATTCGCCGCGTACAGGAACTCGTCAGCGACCGCATAGTGCACCGCGCCGCAGAAGCACTTTCCAACAAGCTTGCGAGCCATCATCCAATCCAAATGTGTGGCACTGTAGGCGCCGGCCCTAATCCAGGTCCGCCACCGCTTCCCCAGCACCACCCTCGATGCGTTGCGACAGCGAGGCTTCCATGAAGTCATCGAGGTCGCCATCGAGCACGCTCGACGGGCTGGTGCTTTCGACGCCAGTACGCAGATCCTTCACCAGCTGATAGGGCTGCAGCACGTAGGAGCGGATCTGGTGACCCCAGCCAATGTCGCTCTTCGATGCTTCGGTGGCGTTGGCGACGGCTTCGCGCTTCTTCAGCTCTTCCTCGTAAAGCCGCGAGCGCAGCATCTCCCAGGCCTTTGCCCGATTTTTGTGCTGCGAACGTTCGGCCTGGCAGGCGACCGCTATACCGGTGGCGAGATGGGTAATGCGCACCGCCGAATCGGTGGTGTTGACGTGCTGGCCGCCTGAACCGGACGAACGATAGGTGTCGATGCGCACGTCGGATTCGGAAACGTCGATCTCGATCGTATCGTCGATGACGGGATAGACCCAGACGCTGGCGAAGGACGTGTGCCGGCGCGCGTTGCTGTCATAAGGTGAAATGCGCACCAGCCGGTGGACGCCGGACTCCGTCTTCAGCCAGCCATAGGCATTGTGGCCCTTGATCAGCAGCGTCGCGGACTTGATGCCGGCTTCTTCGCCGTCATGCACTTCCAGCACCTCTACCTTGAAGCGGCGGCGCTCGGCCCAGCGCGTGTACATGCGCAGCAACATCGAGGCCCAATCCTGGCTTTCGGTGCCGCCGGCGCCTGCGTGGATTTCGAGATAGGTGTCGTTGGCGTCGGCTTCGCCCGACAGCAGCGTCTCGACCTGGCGGGCCTTCGCCTCGCCTTGCATCGAGCGGATCGCTGCCTCAGCCTCGGCAACGACGCTCTCGTCGCCCTCTTCCTCGCCGAGTTCGATCAGGCCGATATTGTCTTCCAGCGCCTGGGTCAGGCCCCTGACCGCCGCGATGCCTTCCTCGAGGCCCTGGCGCTCGCGCATCAGCTTCTGCGCTTCCAGCGGTTCGTTCCAGAGGCTGGCGTCCTCGGCGCGGACGTTGAGATATTCAAGCCGCTTTATGGCCTGATCCCAGTCAAAGATGCCTCCTCAGCAGGGTAATCGCCTGCCTGATCTCGTCGACAATATTCTGCGTTTCCGCGCGCATGGCCTGGTGTTTTATCCTGTTGCTGAAAGTGACGCCTGGTCGGCGCGATACATAGGGACGGCGCCGCCGCCTGTAAAGCAAATTGGACCGGCCCAGGGCCGGCCCAATCCTGCATGCATACCCGTCAGTAGAGGCCGCCGCCGCCCGACTGGATGGCCTGGTTGGCCTGAGGCGACAGCGCGCCGCCGGAGGCATTGGACCCGACGGCGCCCATGCCGATCACCCAATAGCTGTCGGCTGGCCCGGTGCCCGGCTTGAAGGCCTCGATGATGGTGCCGGGATCGCCCGAATTGGCCCGCATGCCGGTCTTGCGGTTGATGGCGACCAGATTCATGCCTTCGGGAACCTTGAAGTCGACATTGGGCGTGCCATCCAGCGCCACGCGCATGAAATCCTTGAAGATAGGAGCGGCGAGGCCGCCGCCGGTGGCGCCATGGCCAAGGCCGCGCGGCGTGTCGTAGCCCATATAGAGGCCGACGACGAGGTTTGGCGTGTAACCGATGAACCAGGCGTCCTTTTCGTCGTTGGTGGTGCCGGTCTTGCCGGCGATGTGGCGTCCGAGCTCGGCGATGGTGGCGCCGGTGCCGCGCTGGACGACGCCTTCCATCATCGAGGTGATCTGGTAGGCGGTCATCGGATCGAGAACCTGTTCGGAATTATCGACAAGCTCAGGTTCGGGCTGGTTCTGCCATTCGGCCGCGTTGCAGCCTTCGCAGCCGCGTTCGTCCTGCTTGAAGACGGTCTTGCCGTAGCGGTCCTGGATACGGTCGATCAATGTCGGCTTGATCGACTTGCCGCCATTGGCCATGATCGAATAGGCCGAAACCATGCGCATCACCGTCGTCTCGCCGGAGCCCAGCGCCATCGGCAAATACGGCGCCAGATGGTCATAGACGCCGAAGCGCTCGGCGTATTCGACGACCAGCTTCATGCCCATGTCGTTGGCGAGGCGCACAGTCATCAGATTGCGCGACTTTTCGATGCCGGAGCGCAGGGTCGCCGGACCGGCGACCGTGCCGTCGTAGTTCTTCGGCGTCCAGGTCGTGTTGCCGCTCTGGATGGTAATCGGCCCGTCCATGATCACCGACGCCGGCGTATAGCCATTGTCGAGCGCCGCGGAATAGACGATCGGCTTGAACGAAGAGCCGGGCTGGCGCATGGCCTGGGTGGCGCGGTTGAACTCCGACTGCGCGTAGGAGAAGCCGCCGACCATGGCCAGCACGCGGCCGGTGTGTGGATCCATGGCGATCAGGCCGCCTTCCACTTCGGGGACCTGGCGCAGGCTGTAGGCGTCGTCGGAGCCTTCGTTCTTCTGGACGAAGACGACGTCGCCCGGCTTCAGCACATCGGCCGGCGACTTGGCCCTGACCGTCTTGCCGCCGACCACATGGCGCATGGCAAAGCCCATGTCTTCCTTGCTGACGGTGCCTTCGACGCGCTCCTTGACGATGTCGCCCGACGCCTGGCGTGCCGGCTGCAAGCCAATCGACAGGCCGGATGCCGAACTGTCGAGCACGACTGCGAGCTTCCATTCGGGAACGTCTTCCAGTCCCTTCACATTGCCCAGCGGCACACCCCAGTCGCCGGACACGTCGATCGTCTTTAGCGGCCCGCGGTAGCCGCGCAGCGTGTCGTATTTGATCAAGCCGTTCTGCATCGCCTTGCGGGCGATGAGCTGGATCTTCGGGTCGAGCGTGGTGCGGACGGACAGGCCGCCTTCATAGAGCGCGTTCTCGCCGTAGCGGGCGATGATCTGGCGGCGCACCTCCTCGGTGAAGTATTCGCCGGCGAACAGATAGGTGCCGTTGCGGCGCGGTGTGACGCCGAGGGGCTCCGCCTTGGCCTTGTCGCCTTCCTCGCGCGTAACGTAGCCGTTCTCGACCATCTGGTCGATGACCCAGTTGCGGCGCTCAAGCGCGCGGTCGGCATGCTTGAAGGGGTGATAATTGTTCGGCCCCTTGGGCAGCGAGGCCAGATAGGCGGCCTCGGCCACGGTCAGTTCGTTCACCGACTTGTCGAAATAAGTGAGCGCGGCACCCGCCACGCCATAGGCGCCGAAACCGAAGAAGATTTCGTTGAGGTAGAGTTCGAGAATGCGGTCCTTGGAATAGGCCTGCTCGATGCGGAAGGCGAGGATCATTTCCTTGATCTTGCGCTCGTAGGTCTGGTCCGAGGTCAGCAGAAAATTCTTCGCCACCTGCTGGGTAATCGTCGAGGCGCCAACCTGACGCCTGCCCGAGCCGAAATTCTGCAGGTTGACGATGATAGCGCGGCCCAGGCCGGTCACGTCAATGCCGGGGTGGTTGTAGAAATTCTTGTCCTCGGCCGACAGGAAGGCCGCCTTGACGCGGTCGGGGATGGCCTGGATCGGCAAATACAGGCGCCGTTCGCGCGCGTACTCGGCCATCAGCGCGCCGTCCGAGGCATGGATTCGGGTGGTCACCGGCGGCTCGTACTTGGCCAGCACCTCATAGTCGGGCAGATCCTTGGACAAATGCCCGATATAGATGGCAACCCCCGCCGCGACCAGCAGGGCCAGCGTCGTGCCGATACCGAAGAAATAGCCAATGAGACGAATCATGCCCGCTCCAGTCCTTGGTTCGGGAATTTCCTAAACGAAGCCGCCTTCCGCGCAAGCATTCGAGCCGGTCCCAACCCGTAATCGAAAACCCATGTCGCTACCATGTGGGCAAAATACGGCAAGGCCGGATTTCGCGGCCGTGAGTCGGAAATAAAAGCGTCGGGTGTTGTCGCCGCGCAACGCTGCCTGTGGTTGCAGGCGTCGTCAGGCATTTCAGCCCCCGGTTCCCGTTCCGGCACGCGCGGAAGCGAACAGCGCGACGGCGTTGGTGATGCTTTGCGCCGCCTTGCCGCGCCAGTCGGCGTCGAGCAGTTGCGCCTCGTCCTTGGCATTCGAGAGATAGCCTAGTTCGACCAGCACGGAGGGGACGTCAGGCGCTTTCAGCACCTTGAATCCCGCGGAACGCTGCGGATTGTTGATGAGGCCGACGCTGGTCGACAACTGGCCGACCAGCGTGTGGGCGAAACTCATCGAAAAGGTGTGGGTCTCGCGGCGGATCAGGTCGATCAGGATATCGGTGACTTCCTTGTTGTCGTCCTTGATCACCATGCCGGCGAACTGGTCCGAGAGATTTTCACGGTCGGCAAGCGCCTGCGCTTCCGGATCCGAAGCCTTGTCGGAAACGGTATAGACGGTCGCGCCACGGATGCCCTTGAGGCTGATGGTGTCGGCATGAATGGAGATGAGCAGGTCGGCCTCATGCTGGCGAGCGATGCGCACGCGGTCGTCCAGCCGCAAATATTCGTCGGTGTCGCGCGTCATGAAGACATCGTATCTGCCGACGGCGGCGAGCTTGTCGCGCAGTTCCGTGGCGAAAGCCAGCGTGACGTTCTTTTCGACGGTGCCGTTCAGGCCCTCGGCACCGCCATCGACGCCGCCATGGCCCGGATCGATGACGACGGTGAAGCGATGGCCCGGATTGGAGACCGGCCCGGTGCCGACCCGCCCGCCCTTGTCGGTCGAAACCGTGGAACCGGTGGTCAGCGCCTGATTGGCAAGGGCAGTGTCGAACTCGCGTTCGGAGGCCGCCGACATGTCGATGGCGATGCGGTAGCCCGCGCCGTCCTCGTTCTTGAGAACATCGAGCTTGTCGACCGCGAACGGCCCCTTCCCGGTGAGAACCAGCCGCGACACGCCTGCCTCCAACTCACCCAGGCGCACGCCCTTGACCAGCCCGCGAGGCTTCAAATCCTTGGCATCGATGGCTAACTTCGTATTCGCCAGATCGATGACCAGACGATTGGGCCCGCGCAAAAGGAACCATTTGACGTCGGGCTCGCGGTCGAAATCCATGACGATGCGCATCTTGGTGGCATCGCCCGCCATCTTGTAACCGGTTGCCGTGAGCGGGGCATCGGCGGCGTTGGCGACCAACGAAATGGTCATCGACAGCAGGAGGCAGAAGATCGCGAGCAAACGGCCGCCGGCACGACTGCCCTTGTCTGTGAAGCCTGCCAGTCCCATCTCTTTGCAGTCGCTCCCGGTTTGGCGCCAAGGCGCCCGGTCATGTAGTCGAAGTGCCGGTTAGGCCGCGAACTCGATTAACGATTGGTATCCAGAGAAGGTTAACCAAGCCTTTTCACGCGAGGCCCGGACCCGTGCTTACGTGGCGGAACCGCTTTTGCCGGCGTCGGAAAACGGGGTTGCCTTCCAACCCGCCAAATCATAAAAGCGATAGTGGATCACTGCAATCCTGGAACCGCCCTCCTCCGCAGCTTCCCGCTACAGGTGAGACGAAAGGCGGCTCCTTTCGCTCCATGCGAGAAGGGTTCAGGTGATCGCGACGAATTTCGCAGGTGTGCGCCCGTGGCGGGGGAATCGCCTGCGTGAGGAAAACGGCCGGGTTTGTCCCGCGCCGGCTCTGTATGAGCAAACAAGCTGGTCCGGTTTCCGGGCTTTGGTTCAAAAGGTTCTGCTGGTGACGATGGCTTCAAGCGCAATCATGGAAAGGTCCGCATCAAACCGCGCCAATATGGCTGCGGGCGGCACCGCCATGGCGCGCAGGCACCGTCCGGCGGACATTCAGACATCCGGCACCCACATTCATCCAGACACACAGCAGCGGCCCTTGCGCCGCAAGCTGCGGCTGACGGCTGCCGGGGGGAAACGAAATAATGCCCAACAAAATGCTGATAGACGCCTCCCACCCGGAGGAAACACGCGTTGTCGTCGTACGCGGTAATCGTATCGAAGAATTCGACTTTGAATCACAGGACAAGAAGCAGCTCAAAGGAAACATCTATCTCGCCCGCGTAACGCGCGTCGAACCCTCCCTTCAGGCAGCCTTTGTCGAATATGGCGGCAACCGTCACGGTTTCCTCGCCTTCAGTGAAATACACCCCGACTACTACCAGATCCCCGTCGCCGACCGTCAGGCGCTGCTGCGCGCCGAAGCGCAGGAAGCCGAGGACGAGGACGATGAGGACGGCGAAGGCGACGACCGCCAGAGCCGCGATCGCGGCCGGCGCGGGCGCCGGCGCGGCGGCAAGGGCCGCGACCGCGCAGAACACAAGCGCGATGCGAGCGGGGCCGATGCCGACGAGGCAACCGAAACGGCCGGCGAGGCAGGCGACGCCGACAATGGCAATGACGCCGTCTCGGAGAACACTTCCCACGGTTCGGAAACCATCGAACATGCGGCCGATATCCCGGAACAGGCCGCGGATGCATCCAATCATGGCGAAGCCTCCCCCGAGCAGAGCGACGAATCGTCCGGACAGGACGAAGGCGAGACCCGCGAGGGCGGCCCGACGTCGATCGCCGCCTCCGTCGACGCCGACGTGATTTCCGAACCCGTCCCGCTGACGGAACAGGGCAGTGAATCCAGCGACGATGATCGCGGCATGCTGGAAGAGGTTCAGTCTTCGCATCCGGACGATCACGAGGTCGAATCGGTCGGCGCCGAGGATGCCCTGGAGGAAGCGCGCAACCGCCGTAAGCCGATGCGCCGCCAGTACAAGATCCAGGAAGTGATCAAGCGCCGCCAGATCCTGCTGGTGCAGGTTGTCAAGGAAGAGCGCGGCAACAAGGGCGCAGCGCTCACCACCTATCTGTCGCTTGCCGGCCGCTATTCCGTGCTGATGCCGAACACGGCGCGCGGCGGCGGAATTTCGCGCAAGATCACCAGTGCTGTGGACCGCAAGCGCCTCAAGGAAGTGGTCGCCGATCTCGAAGTGCCGCAAGGCATGGGCGTCATCCTGCGCACCGCAGGCGAGAGCCGCACCAAGGCCGAGATCAAGCGCGATTACGAATATCTGATGCGGCTTTGGGAGAACGTGCGCAATCTCACGCTCCAGTCCACGGCCCCTGCCCTCGTCTACGAGGAAGGCAGCCTGATCAAGCGTTCGGTGCGCGACCTCTATAACAAGGACATCGACGAGATCCTCGTCTCCGGCGAAGAGGGCTACCGCGAGGCCAAGGACTTCATGCGCATGCTGATGCCGAGCCACGCGAAGGTGGTTCAGCCGTTCCGCGATACGACGCCGATCTTCGTGCGCAATGGCATCGAGGCGCAGCTTGACCGCATGCTGCAGCCGCAAGTGACGCTGAAGAGCGGCGGCTACATCATCATCAACCAGACCGAGGCGCTGGTCGCCATCGACGTCAATTCGGGCCGCTCGACCAAGGAGCACTCGATCGAGGACACCGCGCTCCACACCAATCTGGAAGCGGCGGAGGAAGTCGCCCGCCAGCTCAGGCTGCGCGACCTTGCCGGCCTGATCGTCATCGACTTCATCGACATGGAGGAGAACCGCAACAACCGTGCCGTCGAGAAGCGGTTGAAGGATCATCTCAAGAACGACCGCGCGCGCATCCAGGTCGGCCGCATCTCGCATTTCGGCCTGATGGAGATGTCGCGCCAGCGCATCCGCGCCAGCGTGCTGGAATCGACCATGAAGCCTTGCCCGCATTGCGGCGGCACCGGCCATGTGCGCTCCGATTCGTCTGTCGCGCTGATGGTGGTCAGGGCGATCGAGGAGTTCCTGCTCAAGGATTCGCGCAGCCACATCACGGTTCGCACGCCCGCGGCGACCGCGCTCTATGTGCTCAACCACAAGCGCGGCACGCTGGTGGAACTGGAAAGCCGCTTCGGCCTGACCATCACGCTCGAGGCCGACGACACGGTCGGTTCGCAGCATTATGCGATCTTCCGCGGCGCGCTGGCCGAAAAGCCTGAAGGCTTCGTCGAGGCACGCACCCTGCCGGCCTATGTCGAACCGGAAGAGCCCGAGGATGAGACCATCGTCGAGGAGGAAAACGAAGCACCGGCCCAGGCCGAACAGCCGCGTCAGCCGCAGCAAGGTCAGCACCAGCAGAGGCCCGGCGAAGAGGGCGAAGGCCGCGACCGCAAGCGCCGCAAGCGTCGCAGACGCCGCGGCGGCAAGGATCGCGATCGAGAACATGGCCACACCGACGGTGCTTCCGTGTCGGCGCAGGCCGACGAGTTGTCCACATCGGAAAGCCCGGTGAGCCGTGACGAGGCGGAAGCCGGCGACGAGGCTCCGGTCCCCGCGGCCGGAACTGCCGAAACGGCGGAAGCATCCGACGAGGGCCAGGGCAAGAAGCGTCGCCGCGGCAAGCGCGGCGGCAAACGCAACCGGCGCGAGGACGGCGAAGGCGAGGCCGAGGCAAGCGCCGATGAAGCGACCGAACCTTCCGGGGTCGATGCTTCCGAAAGCGAGCCTGCGATCGAGCCGGTAACCGTCGTGGCTGCGGAAGAGCCGGTGGCTCCAGTGAGCGACGAGGCGACGACCGCCGAGAAGCCCAAGAAGCCGCGGCGCGCAGCCAAGCCGAAGAAGGCAGCCGCCGAGGCTGTCGCCGAGGAGCCGATCGCTGAACTGGCCGTTCCGGCACCCGCCGAGACGCCAGCCACGGCATCGGACGAGGCGGCGGCAGCGACCGCCGAGGAAACACCGAAGGCCCGTCCGTCACGACGCAAGCCGGCGGCCATCGATGCGCCGATCGTGCCGGTGGTTTCCTCGACCGTCGCCGAAGAGCCGGAAACCAAGACCGAAGAGAAGCCGAAGCGCGCCGGCTGGTGGCAGCGGAAAGGTTTCTTCTGAGATTTCAGCCCTTTGAACTGACTTCCTGAATAAAAAAAATCCCGCGCCGGTCGAAAGACGGCGCGGGATTTTCATATCCGGTTTGCCGGAACGTTACGGCGCGAAGATCGACCAGTTCATCATCCTGGCAAGCTTTTCCAGGGCGATCGAGCCCAGCTTGGAATTGCCGTTGGCGTTGAGGCCGGGCGACCAGACGGCGAGCGAGGCGACGCCGGGCACGATGCCCAATATGCCGCCGCCGACGCCGCTCTTGCCCGGAATGCCGACGCGGAAGGCAAAATCACCGGAGCCGTCATAGTGGCCGCAGGTCAGCATCATGGCGCCGATGCGGCGTGCCCGCTCGACCGACACCACGGAATGTCCGGTCGCCGGATTTTTGCCGCCATTGGCGAGGAACCGGCCGGCCATCGCCAGCTGCCGGCAGCTCATGGCGATGGCGCAATGGTGGAAATAGACGCCGAGCGCCAGCTCCGGCGCATGATGAAGATTCCCGAAGGATTTCATGTAGTTGGCGAGCGCGAAGTTGCGATAGCCGGTGGCGCGCTCCGACGCTGCCACCTCGCGGTCGATGATGATGGTCTCGTCGTCGGCGAGGAACTGGATGAAGCGCAGGATCTCGCCGATCGCCTCGCGCGGCTGGTGGCCGGCAAGCAGGATGTCGGAGATGACAATGGCGCCGGCATTGATGAAGGGATTGCGCGGAATGCCGTTCTCATGCTCGAGCTGCACGATCGAGTTGAACGGATTGCCCGAAGGCTCGCGCCCTACCCGCTTCCACAGCGCGTCGCCGACATTGCCCAGCGCCAGCGTCAAGGTGAACACTTTCGAGATGCTCTGGATCGAAAAGGGCTGGTCGGCGTCGCCCGCCATCAGCACACGGCCGTCATTGGTGACGGCTGCGATGCCGAATTTCTTGGGATCAACCTTGCCGAGTTGCGGGATATAGGTGGCGACCTCGCCGCGATCGGTGCGTTCGGCCATTTCGACCGCGACTTCGGCCAGGGCCTGCTCGAGTTCCGGCATGGATCTACCTCAGCCAGCGTTCGATGCGCGCCAATGCCTCGACCATGTCGTCATGGCTGCCGGCATAGGAGAAACGCATGGTGCGGTGCCCGGCCTGGGTGTCGAAATCACGGCCGGGCGTGGCCGCGACATGCGCTTCGGCCAGCATCTTGCGGGCGAAAGCCATGCTGTCATTGCTGTGCCTGGTGACGTCGCAAAAGGCATAGAAGGCGCCATCCATCGGTGCTGTGAGCGGAAAACCGAGCTCCGGCAGACGCTTCATCAGGAGCTCGCGGTTCCAGGCATAGCGACCCTTGACCGCTTCTAGCTCCTCGGTAGCGGCAAAGGCCTCGATTGCGGCGACCTGCGACAGTTCCGGCGGCGAGATGTAGAGGCTCTGCGCAATGCGCTCGATGGGCCGCACCAGCGCTTCCGGCAGCACCATCCAGCCGATGCGCCAGCCGGTCATGCAATAGTATTTCGAGAAGGAGTTGATCGCCGTGACACCGGTGCCAAAGGCGAGTGCCGTGGTGTCGGGCGCCGCATAGGCCAGCCGGTGGTAGATCTCGTCGGAGATGACGGCAATGCCGAGCGCCTCCGCCGTCCGGACCAGGTCCGCGAGATCATCGGCCGGAATGACCGCGCCGGTCGGGTTGGCGGGACTTGCGAACAGCACGCCCTTCAGCGGTTTTTCGCGATGCGCGGTCTCCAGGTGAGCGGCATGAAGATAGGCCGCGTCGCCGAGCTCTATCTCGATCACTTCGATGCCGAGCGCCGCCATGATGTTGCGATAGGCGGGGTAGCCCGGCGCTGCGATGGCGACCCGGTCACCAGGATCGAACATTGCCAGGAAGGCGAGATTGAAGGCGGCCGAGGATCCCGTCGTGACCGCGATCCGGTCGGGCGCGACATCAAGCCCATAGTGATCCCCATAGTGTTCCGCGATCGCCTTGCGCAATCCAGCCAGGCCCAGCGCATCGGTATAGCCAATGCGCCCGTCCTGCAAAGCCCTGGCCGCCGCGGCACGAACGCGGGCCGGAGCCGGATCGGACGGCTGGCCGACGGCCATGGAAATGACCGGCGCGCCCGTCGCTCTCAGCCGGTTCGCCTCGGCCAGCACATCCATGGCGTGGAAGGGTTCGACATTGCCACGGCGTGAGAGCGAAACGACCATTTTGACCTCGATCCGACGATTGAGCGCACCACGTCCTGGCGCATGCGCCGCACAAATGCCCGATTGGTGTGAGGATCACAAGTTGAGGAAGTTTTTCCGGTGCCGACTTTTCATCTTTCGCCCGCTCGTCTACCAGTGGACACGTCATGTTGAGCCGACCCAAATCGATGGTTGCCCGGGCAGCGCGCGTCGTTGCGACGCTTTCGCTTGGCGTCGCCGTCGCGGTGTCTGGTTCCATCAGCGCCTTCGCCCAGAACGTGCCGGTGGTGCGCGATGCCGAGATCGAGGCGCTGGTGCGCGACTACGCCCGCCCGATCTTCAAGGCCGCCGGTCTGGCGAATGACGGCATCGACATCGTCCTGGTCAACGACCAGAGCTTCAACGCGTTCGTCACCGGACGCCGGCTGTTCATCAACACGGGCGCCTTGATGGAAGCCGAAACGCCCAACGAGATCATCGGCGTCATCGCCCACGAGGCCGGCCACATCGCCGGCGGCCACCAGCAGAAACTGCGTGACCAGCTCGAGCGCGCCAAGACGATGGCCATCATCGCAACCTTGCTGGGCGCTGGCGCCATGGTCGCCGGGGCGACCACCAACAGCCGCGGACTTGCCGGCGCCGGCGTGGGCGTGGCGGCTGGCGGCGGCGAGATGGCGCAGCGCAGCATTCTCGCCTATCAGCGCACCGAGGAGATGACGGCCGACCGCTCGGCGATCACCTATCTCAACGCCACCGGCCAGTCCGGCATGGGCATGCTGAAGACGTTTCAGCGTTTCCAGACGGCCTTGTCGCTGTCGGGCGCGCAGGTCGATCCCTACCGGATCAGCCATCCAATGCCGCGCGATCGAATCTCCAACCTCGAAGTGCTGGTCAAGCAGAGCCCCTATCTCGACAAGGTCGATGCGCCGGCACTGCAATTGCGCCACGACATGATGCGGGTGAAGATCGCTGTCTACATGGAAGGCCAGGCCGCCGCGTCGCGGCTGATGCGAAAGATGCAGGGCAGCCTTGCCGCGCAGTATGGCGAGGCCCAATCGGCCTATCTTTTCGGCAACATCGCCACCGCACTCGCCAAGACCAACGCCTTGATCAAAGCCCAGCCCGGCAACGCCTATTTCCAGGAATTGCGCGGCGATATATTGATGAAGGCGAACAAGCCCAAGGAAGCTGCCGATGCCTACGCCAAGGCAGTCAGCCTCGACAAGGCGCGATCTGGATTGCTGCCGGTTTCGCTCGGCCAGGCGTTGATGGCGACGGGCACCCCAGACGCTCTGAAAAAGGCCGTGGTGCAGATCAACAACGGCTTGCGACGCGACAAGGAAAATTCCGTGGGATACCGCTATCTGGCGCAGGCCTATGGCGAATTGGGAGACATACCGGGCGCCGAGCTCGCCACGGCCGAGGGTCATTTCTATTCCGGTAACTACAAGGATGCGAAGATCTTCGCCATGCGAGCGCAGCAGCAACTCAAACGCGGCGAGCCGCGATGGATACGCGCCCAGGACATCATAAACTACAAGCCGTCGGGCAAGGTATAGTGAACCTTCCGGCCGTGCGCTGCGACGCAGCCAGGCCGGAAAACAGGCAAAGGAACGGAACGATGAAAAAGGCACTGCTGCTGGGCACCACGGGAGTTGCGATAGCCCTTGCCATGCTGGCGTTCGGTTTCGTGGCCGGCAGCCCGCAAATCGCGGAAGCCGGTGCGGCGCAACCGCTTCAGACGGCAGCGGACGATACCAAGATCGACCGCACCGAGGTCGAAGGCATCATCCGCGATTATCTCCTGAAGAATCCGGAAGTGCTGCTGGAAGTCCAGGATGCGCTCGAGGCCAAGCAGAAGGAAGAGCAGCGCATTGCCCATCTCGGCGTCATCAAGGGCGCCAAGGAGCAGATCTTCAACTCCTCCTTCGACGGCGTGGTCGGGAACCCGAACGGCAAGGTCACGATCGTCGAGTTCTACGACTACAATTGCGGCTTCTGCAAACGCGCCATCGAAGACATGCAGGCGCTGACCAAGGCCGATCCGGACCTGCGTTTCGTGCTCAAGGAGTTCCCGATCCTCGGCCCGGATTCGCAGAAGGCCAGCGTCGTTTCGATGGCCTTCCACCTGATGATGCCGCAGAAGTACGGCGAGTTCCACAATGCGCTGCTCGGCGGCCAGGGTCGCGCCACCGAGGCGGCGGCGATCAAGGTCGCGCTTTCGCTCGGCGCCGATGAAGCGACGCTGCGTGAAAAGATGAAGGACCCGTCCATCACCGAAGCCTTCTCCAAGACCTACGATCTCGCCAACAAGCTGGCGATCACCGGAACGCCGTCCTATGTCGTCGGCAACGAGGTCGTGTTCGGGGCGCTCGGACAGGAAGTCCTGGCGGAGAAGATCGAGGCGGCGAAAGCCGCGCTTTGATCGGCCGCGGGTTTTCTTCACGGGCGCATTTCCGCCTGTTGTGGACAGTGAAAGAACGCACTTGCGCTCTTTCCGCGGGCGTCTATGCCCATTATAGAGGGCCCAGCGCCGGTTTGACGCCGGTGCCGGAAAAGGTCGGCATTTTTTGAAAACGGTTTTCGTCCTGAACGGTCCCAATCTCAACGCGCTCGGCAAGCGCGAGCCAGGCATCTATGGCGGCAAGACGCTTGCCGCCATCGCGGAGGACTGCAGAGAGGCGGGCGCGGCGCTCGGGCTCGAA
Source organism: Mesorhizobium sp. B2-1-1 (assembly GCF_006442975.2). NCBI lineage: Bacteria > Pseudomonadati > Pseudomonadota > Alphaproteobacteria > Hyphomicrobiales > Phyllobacteriaceae > Mesorhizobium > Mesorhizobium sp. B2-1-1. The sequence continues at coordinate 3,861,794 of NZ_CP083954.1, forward strand.
ATCGATTTCCGCCAGTCGAACCACGAGGGCGACCTCGTCGACTGGATCCAGGAAGCCGGCGACAAGGCCGTCGGCATCGTCATCAATCCCGGCGCCTATAGCCACACCTCGATCGCGATTCACGACGCCATCCGTTCCGTGGCGCCGCTGCCGGTCGCCGAGGTCCATCTTTCCAATATCCATGCGCGGGAACCATTCCGCCACGTCTCCATGGTCGCGCCGGTCGCTGTCGGCATGATCTGTGGCTTTGGGCCGCTCGGCTACACGCTGGCGCTGCAGGCGCTGGCCGCACGCCTATGACCGGCCAACAAACAGAAGGCTCGAAAATGTCGATAAAGAAGACCGGTGTTGACCAGCAGCTGATCCGCGACCTCGCGGGCATACTGAACGACACCAATCTCACGGAGATCGAAGTCGAGCTGGGTGACCTGAAGGTGCGCGTATCGCGGCAGGCGCCGGCGGTTCACGCGATAGCCGCGCCGCAGCCGGCCTTTGCGCCGGCGCCGGCGGCCCAACCTGCCACCGCAGCCGTTCCGGCCGCGGCCGACGTGTCGAAAAACGCCGTGGCCTCCCCCATGGTCGGCACCGCCTACCTGGCGCCCTCGCCGGATGCCAAGCCGTTCATCGAGATCGGCCAGAACGTCAAGGAAGGGCAGACGCTGCTGATCATCGAAGCGATGAAGACGATGAACCAGATCCCCTCGCCACGCGCCGGCACGGTGACGGCGATCCTGTTCGAGGACGCACAGCCGGTCGAATACGGCATGCCGCTCGTCGTGATCGAGTAGAGCGGCCCTAATGTTCCAGAAGATTCTCATCGCCAATCGCGGCGAAATCGCGCTTCGGGTGCTGCGTGCCTGCAAGGAGCTTGGCATCCAGACGGTGGTGGTGCACTCGACCGCCGACGCCGACGCCATGCATGTTCGGCTCGCCGACGAGAGCGTATGCATCGGGCCACCGCCATCGCGCGACAGCTACCTCAATATCCACCAGATCGTCGCCGCCTGCGAGATCACCGGCGCCGACGCCGTGCATCCCGGCTACGGTTTCCTGTCGGAGAACGCCAAGTTTTCCGACATATTGGCCGCGCATAACATTACCTTTATCGGTCCGACCGGCGACCATATCCGCATCATGGGCGACAAGATCGAAGCCAAGCGCACCGCCAAGCGACTCGGCATCCCGGTGGTTCCCGGCTCCGACGGTGCGGTGACCGAGGAAAAGGAGGCCAAGCGCATCGCCGCAGAGATCGGCTATCCCGTGATCATCAAGGCGTCGGCCGGCGGCGGCGGACGCGGCATGAAAGTGGCGCATACCGAGGCCGACCTCGAAGTCGCCTTGCAGACGGCCCGCTCGGAAGCGGGCGCGGCCTTCGGCGATGACGCCGTCTATATTGAAAAGTACCTGCAAAAACCGCGTCATATCGAGGTTCAGGTGTTCGGCGACGGCTTTGGCCGGGGCGTGCATTTCGGCGAGCGCGACTGCTCCTTGCAGCGTCGCCACCAGAAAGTCTGGGAAGAGGCCAACTCACCCGCCCTCAACGCCGAGGAACGCTCGCGCATCGGCGATATCTGCGCCAACGCCATCGCCGACCTCGGCTATTCCGGCGCCGGCACGATCGAGTTCCTCTACGAGAATGGCGAGTTCTATTTCATCGAGATGAACACGCGCCTGCAAGTCGAGCATCCGGTGACGGAGGCTATCACTGGCATCGATCTGGTGCATGAGCAGATCCGTGTCGCCTCGGGCGGCGGTCTTTCGGTCAAGCAGGAAGACATCCGCTTCCAGGGCCATGCCATCGAGTGCCGCATCAATGCAGAGGATCCGCGCACCTTCACGCCCTCGCCCGGCACGATCACCCATTTCCACACGCCAGGCGGCCTTGGCATCCGTGTCGATTCCGGCGTCTATTCAGGGTACAAGATCCCGCCTTACTACGACAGCCTGATCGGCAAGCTGATCGTGCACGGGCGCAACCGCGTCGAATGCATGATGCGGCTGCGCCGGGCGCTGGACGAATTCGTCGTCGACGGAATCAAGACGACGTTGCCGCTGTTTCGCGACCTCGTCGGCAACGCCGACATCGCCAATGGCGACTATGACATCCACTGGCTGGAAAAATATCTGGCCAAAGGCGAATAGCCCCGGACTTGCCGCTATAATGAAGCGATGACTCGCCCCTACGCGCCAGGCTATCGTATCCCGACCGACCTTCTGCTCAAGGCCTACGCCTCGGGCGTCTTCCCGATGGCCGAAAGCGCCGCCGATCCGGAAGTGTTCTGGGTGCGGCCGGAGACGCGCGGCATCATTCCGCTCGACCGCTTCCACACGCCGAAAAGTCTGAAGAAGGCGCTTCGGCGAAACCTCTTCGACATCCGTTTCGACTTCGATTTCGAGGCGACGATCGATGGCTGCGCCGAAAGGCGCGAGGAGCGCCGTTCCACCTGGATCAACGCGCCGATCCGGGAGGCCTATGTGCAGTTGCATCGCATCGGCCATTGCCATTCTGTCGAGGCCTGGCGCGAGGAGCGGCTGGTCGGCGGCCTCTACGGAGTCTCCCTGGGGAGGGTGTTCTTCGGCGAAAGCATGTTTTCCCGGGAAACGGATGCTTCGAAGATCTGCCTTGTGCATCTCGTCGAACGCCTGCAGGCGCGCGGTTTCGCACTGCTCGACACGCAGTTCACCACCGAACACCTCAAGCGCTTCGGCGCAATCGACGTGCCGCGCGGCAAATACGAGAAGATGCTGGCCGACGCGCTGAAGGGTGAAGCGGTGTTTTTCCCCTGATGATCCAGCCCGTCAGCGGACCTTCGTTTCCAGCGGAGCCTGCGAATGGAACATCATCTTCCAGCCGTTGACGCGATGGACATAGCCGGTGCTGACCAGCGCCGCGTAGGCTTCGCCATTGCCCTTCACGGCATGCGCCTCATAGGCCAGGATGACGATGTCGCTGCCTGGTTCGACTACGCCCTTGAGATCGATCTCGAGATCACGCCATCGCTTGGGATCGGCGGCGGTTTCGGCGAGATCGGCATTGCTCATGGTCTGGGCCATCTGCGGAAATGCCACGAGGCACTCGGTGTCGGCATTGGCCGCGAAAAATGCCGAATCGCCTGTCCAGAAGCCCTTTTCGAGCTCAAGCAGTTCCTTGATGCTGGCGGTGATCCGCTTTCTGGCAGACATCGGAAAATCCTCCCGGCGCGCATCGTATGGCCGTCAGGGCCCCAACGCGTTGTCGTCAGGGCGGTTCCGAAGGATCAGTTGGCGTTGGTCGTAGGCGGTTCCGTGGCTTCCGGCTCGGTCGCAGCCGGAGCGGTCGTGGCATTCGGCTGGGCGGTATCGGACTTGGCCGCCTCGGTCTTGGCCGCATCGGGCGCTGGCACATCCGACTTCTGCTTGCAGGCCTTCAGCCAGACGTCATAGACGGCATGCTCGACGGCATTGAGACCAGGGCTTTCGGCAAACATCCAGCCGGTGAAGATGCGGCGGATCTTGCGGTCGAGCGTGATCTCGTCGACTTCGACAAAGGAATCGGTCTTCGGCTCCTCGTTCTGCGGCCGAGAGTAGCAGACGCGCGGCGTCACCTGCAAAGCACCGAACTGCACCGTCTCGTCGATATAGACGTCGAAGGTGATGATGCGGCCGGTGATCTTGTCGATGCCGGCGAATTCGGCGACCGGGTTGGTGATTCGATCCGACCCCGGCGCTGGCGCGGGTGCGGCCGGCGTTGGCGAAGCGGCAAGTGCCGCTGTGCCAACGCTGAGCCCGGCGGCTACCATCAGTGCGCCCATCGATGTCAGGCTGGAAATGCTCATGCAGGGATACCGGTGGTTAGCGCCCGGGTGATTCTCTATCACAAAGGCTAGTCGCCGTTTTCTGATCAGCAAGCAGCTAAACACCAATTGTGGCGATAAAGGATCGACGCCCGCTTATGATCCGGGCGTCCAGGCGTCGTAGTCGCCGGTGACCTGCGGGCGGTGCTGGTTGGTCAGCACCGAGCCCTTCGGACGATAGGCTGAGGGCGAGCCGGTCAGGTTCGGTTGATGCGGTTTCTGCCAGTCGCGCGGCTTGTAATCGTCGCTCGGCGGCGCGACGTCGACGCGGTGATGAATCCAGCCGTGCCAGCCGGGCGGGATAGAAGAAGCCTCGGAATAATCGCGATAGATGACCCAGCGGCGCGTGCGTCCTTCGGAATCGACACCGCCTTCGTAGTAGACGTTGCCCACCTCGTCCTGCCCGACCTTCCTGCCGTGCCGCCAGGTGTGCAGGCGCGTGCCAAGCGTCTGGCCGTTCCACCAGGTGAAAAACTGCTTAAGGAAAGTCTTCATCTTCAAACCCTCGCGCCGATGGCGTCCGTTTCCTGCTTATGGCGTCAGCCCTTCGTGAAGGCAAGGGGCTTGCCGCCAAGAGGGCGCAAATGGCGCGCCGGTAAGGCGACACAAGCCGGTGATGCATTGCCGGCGCCGTATGGTGCTTGCCAACCACCCTCAGCCTTTCTAAAGCTCTGCGCGCGCGCCCCGTGCGGGTATCCGGCCGACCCTTGGCCGAAGGAGGTGACGATTGGCCAGGGAATCGCCGACCGCCGACATTCGCATCGGCGCCGATGCCATTCGCCGCCGCAAGCGTGGCGTGCCAATCGTCTGTCTCACCGCCTATACCTACCCCATCGCCCGCCTGCTCGACGAGCATGTCGATCTGCTCCTCGTCGGCGACAGCGTCGCAATGGTCCTGCATGGCCACAAAACGACGCTGGGCGCCTCGCTGGAGATGATGATCGCGCATGGGCAAGCGGTGATGCGCGGCTCGGCCAGGGCTTGCGTGGTCGTCGACATGCCAGCCGGCAGCTATGAGGATTCGGCTGCCCAAGCGGTTGCCTCGGCGCGGCGTATCGTTGGCGAAACCGGCTGCCAGGCTGTGAAACTCGAGGGCGGCGTCGGTATGGCCCGGCAGATCGCCGCGGTCGTCGATGCCGGCATCGCGGTCATGGGCCATATCGGCCTGCTGCCGCAATCCGTCGAGAAGGATGGCGGCTACAGGATCAAGGGCCGGACCGACGAGAATGCGGCAGCGCTGTTTGCCGATGCGCGCGCCGTCGAAGAAGCCGGCGCCTTTTCGATGGTCATCGAGGGCACGGTCGAAGCGGTCGCGGCCGAAATCACCCGCCGCATCGCCATTCCGACTATCGGCATCGGCGCGAGTGGCGTTTGCGACGGCCAGATCCTGGTCATAGACGACATGGTCGGGCTCACCGTCGACCGCGTGCCGAAATTCGTCAAGGAGTACGCCGATTTGCGCAGCGTGGTCTCGCAGGCGGCCGCACGTTACGCCAGCGAGGTACGAGACCGGACATTCCCCGGTTCCGAAAATGTGTTTTCGGCCACCTTGGGCAAGGACAACCGATGAGCCGGCCCCTCGTCGTCGACACGGTCGCCGGCCTTCGCGCGCGGATCCGCGACTGGCGGCGCGACGGCCTTCGCGTCGCCATGGTGCCGACAATGGGCGCCTTGCACGAAGGGCACCTATCGCTGGTCAGGATCGCGCTTGAAAGAGCCGAGCGCTGCATCGTCTCGATCTTTGTCAACCCGACGCAGTTCGCGCCGAGCGAGGATCTCGACAAATATCCACGTCAGCTCGCCCGCGATCTCGACCAGCTGGCTTTGGCCGGAGCCGATCTTGCCTACACGCCTGGGGTTGGTGAGATGTATCCTGCCGGCTTTGCCACCAAAATCTCGGTCGGCGGTCCCTCCGCCGGGCTCGAATCGGATTTTCGACCGACTTTTTTCGAAGGCGTCGCCACCGTCGTGGCGAAGCTGCTCCTGCAGGCGTCGCCCGACGTCGCGGTCTTTGGCGAAAAGGATTATCAGCAATTGTGCGTCGTCAGGCAGCTCTGCCGCGACCTCGACCTGCCCGTCGAAATCATCGGCGCGCCGACGATCCGCGACGCGCATGGCCTCGCCATGTCATCGCGTAACGCCTATCTCGGTGAGGCCGAACTCCAGATCGCCCGCCGGCTCAACGTGATCCTGCGCAAGGCAGCCGCGGCGCTGGCGGCCGGCGCCGACCAGAACGGCGCGACAGGCGAAGCCAGCCGCGCCCTACTCGCGGCCGGCTTCCACAAGATCGATTATGTCGAAGCTCGCGAGAGCCGGACGCTGACGCCGTGGCGCCGCGGGCACGAGGGCCGCCTGCTCGCCGCCGCCTGGCTGGGCAAGACCAGGCTGATCGACAATGTGGACGTCTCCACCAGTTAGACTGCGGCTCGATCGCTGAATTCGACCGCCGGATTGCGCACCCGAAAGGTCCGCCGCTATGCGGCAAGCGGCCTTTCATAGACGAGCGCCGGGATAGCGGATTGGGCCGAACCGCAATTGTCGGTGCGGCCGGTCTGGACGAAGCCGTTCGCCTGGTAGAAGGCAATTGCGCGCGTGTTCTTCTCTTCCACTTCCAGCCGGATGGCGCGGGCCTCAGGGAAGCTTTCGATGATCTCGTCGAGAAGCATGCCGCCGATGCCCCGGCCCTGCAGGCCGGGCTGCACGTAAAGCTGCTTCAGCATGACCACGCCGCCGCCATCGAGCGCTTCGGCAAATGCCATGCCGCCAATGCGCTGGCCATCGTCGGCGACGAGGAACTCGCTGTTTGGCTTCGCCAGCCGCGCCTTGAGCGAGGCGATCGAATGCCACGCATCGGTGATCTCTGTCACCCATTCGGCGCCATAGATGGCGTCGTAAGTCGCATGCCAAGTCTCGACCAGCAGCGCCCGGATGGCGGCGAGGTCGCGATCCCCGGCGGTGCGCACGAACATAGCCTACTCGATGCCCAGCTTGGCCTTGACCAGGTCATTGACGGCCTGTGGGTTGGCCTTGCCGCCGGTCGCCTTCATCACCTGGCCGACGAACCAGCCGGCCATGGTCGGCTTGGCGCGCGCCTGCTCGACCTTGTCCGGGTTGGCCGCGATCACCTCGTCCACCGCTTTTTCGATAGCGCCGGTGTCGGTAACCTGTTTCATGCCGCGGCTCTCGACCAGTTGGCGCGGGTCGCCGCCCTCGTTCCAGACGATCTCGAACAGGTCCTTGGCAATCTTGCCGGAGATGGTGCCATCCTTGATCAGGTCGATGATAGCGCCGAGCTGGTCTGGCGAAACCGGAGCGTTTTCAATGTCCTTGCCAGCTTTGTTCAATTGTCCGAGCAGGTCGTTGATGACCCAGTTGGCGGCGAGCTTGCCGTCGCGGCCGGCGGCCACCTTCTCGAAATAGTCGGCGATCGGCTTTTCCGACACCAGGATCGAGGCATCGTAAGTCGAGAGGCCGAGCGAGGAGATCAATCGCGCCTTCTTGTCGTCGGGCAGTTCCGGCAGTTCCTTGGCCAGCGCTTCGACATAGGCCTGGTCGAATTCCAGCGGCAACAGGTCGGGATCTGGAAAATAGCGGTAGTCGTGCGCCTCTTCCTTGGTGCGCATCGAACGGGTTTCGCCCTTGACGGCGTCGAACAGCCGCGTTTCCTGGTCAATCGTGCCGCCATCCTCGATGATAGCGATCTGCCGGCGCGCCTCGAAATCGATCGCCTGGCCTATGAAGCGGATCGAATTGACGTTCTTGATCTCGCAGCGCGTGCCGAATTCGCCGCCCGGCCGGCGCACCGAAACGTTGACGTCCGCGCGCATGGAGCCTTCGTCCATGTTGCCGTCGCAGGTGCCGAGATAGCGCACGATGGTGCGCAGCTTGGTGACATAGGCCTTGGCTTCGTCGGCCGAACGCATGTCCGGTTTCGACACGATTTCCATCAGCGCCACGCCGGAGCGGTTGAGATCGACATAGGACATGGTCGGATGCTGGTCGTGCATCGACTTGCCGGCGTCCTGCTCCAGATGCAGGCGCTCGATGCCGACCTCGATGTCCTCGAACTCGCCCTGGCGGTCCGGCCCGACGGAGACGATCACCGTGCCCTCGCCGACGATCGGCTGCTTGAACTGCGAGATCTGGTAGCCCTGCGGCAGGTCCGGGTAGAAATAGTTCTTCCGGTCGAAGACGGACTTGTGGTTGATCTGCGCCTTCAAGCCGAGGCCGGTACGGATCGCCTGCTTGACGCATTCCTCATTGATGACGGGGAGCATGCCGGGCATTGCCGCATCGACCAGGCTGACATTGGCGTTGGGGGCAGCGCCGAACGACGTCGAAGCGCCGGAAAAGAGTTTTGCTTCCGATGTCACCTGCGCGTGGACCTCGAGCCCGATGATGATTTCCCAGTCGCCGGTGGCGCCGGGGATCAGGCGTTTCGCGTCGGGCGTGCGGGTATCGATGATGCTCATGGTGGCCTGCGTAGTAGAACGATGGAAACGTGCGTTTTGCACATCCTGATTTGCAACTTCGCTAGTGCAAACCGCCTCGCGAGACAAGCGTAAAGCCGCTCGCTGGCCTTTTCCGCCGCTTTCGCCTATAGGCCATCCATCCCAATGGAGAGTGGATGTCCACTTACGCTCAGTCCCGGTAAGGCCCTGACCTCGCAGCGAGGCAGGGCAGAAAACCTGAAACCCCGTGCCGCGAAGCTTCGCGGCGGCGGCTTTTGTTGTTTTCCCGGAAACTCTCCCATGGATATTTCGCGTATTGAACAACGCGTTCTGCACCTGCTCGCGCAGGGCGGACGCATCGAGATCGAAAAAAGTGAGAAGAAGCGGATCGCGTCCGTCAAATGCCTGACCCGCGACGGCTGGCACTACCCCGGCGTCGATCTCGACCTGTTTCGGAAGCTGAAGCGCAAGAAGGCGGTTTCGTCGTCGGACGGCGGCCCCTACCGCATCACGCGGCGCGGGCTCCAACTCGTCCGCTCCGAACTCGACAACAGGTAGCCTATCGCCCGCCGGCCGTTTGCGCGGCCGGCGGTTGCTTGCCGCTCAGGCGGTAGCAATATAGGCGCGGATTTCCTCAGCCTCGCGCTCGACATCCTCGATACGACGCTTGACCACGTCGCCGATCGAAACGATGCCGTCGAGCATGCCGTCCTTTTCCACCGGAAGATGGCGGAAGCGGCCCCGGGTCATGATCTCCATCACCTCGTTGACGGTGTGATTCTCGTTGCAGATCTTTACTTTCGGCGTCATCGCGGAACGAACGGCTATGTCGAGCGCGGCAGCGCCTTCCCTGGCGACGACGCGCACGATGTCGCGCTCGGACAGGATGCCGACGATCTTGCGGTCTCCATTGGTGATGACCAACGCCCCGATCCTGTGTTCGGCAAGGATGCGGATGGCTTCGCTCAGTTTTTCGTTCGGCCCGAGCGTCAACACGTCGTGGCCTTTTTGCTCGAGAATGGCCTTAACCGTCATGGCGTCCTCCTCTACTTTGCCAACCGGTTCCTGCCCTGACCGGCTTTCACGTAAGAGTGAACATCGTGCGCCGCGATCGGTTGCATTTCAAGTGCGGTGGTCGGTCGTCTCCCAATCGAGCGGCTGCCAACGCCTGTCGAACCAGCGCAAGCCGAAGAAGCCGGCGACAAAGCCGCCAATATGAGCCTCCCAGGCGATCTGGCTGTCGACGCCGGGGGCGAAGCCGACAAGGCCGGTGACAAGATTGATCATCATCCAAACGGCAAGGAAGATCATCACGCCACGCGAGCGCAGCACCATTGCGATCGGCAGCACGGGGCCGGCGAAAGCGGCTTTGCCCGCCGAACGATCCGTACGGAAGCCAAAGCGTGCCGCCGCTCCCATCATGCCCGATATCGCACCGGAAGCCCCGACCAGCGGCGCTTCGCCATATGGATGCATGGCCCAGAAAAGCGCCACTGAAGCCAGTCCCGTCGCGGCGAAGAACAACGCGAACCAGAACGCTCCGAGCCGATTGGCCAACGGCGAGCCAAAGGCAGCGAGCCAGACCATATTGATGGCGATATGCGCAAATCCACCATGCATGAAGGCATAGGTGAAGGGCCGCGTGAACAGGAACCAGTCGAAGCCGTATTGGCCGGTGTAGAGGACAGGGATGAAGGCCCCATCGTAAAGCAGTGTCATTTGCTGAGCATCACTCAGCACGTATTGCTGCAACAGGTAGATGGCCACGCAAATGGCGATCACCGCCAGCACGATCGGCGGCAGGTTGAAGATCGGCTCGCGACGCGGCTCGGGCTCGCGATCCGCCTGTTCTATTTCCGGTGGGCTTACAGGTTCACTCATGCGCACTAGCACTCGGTCCAGGATTCGTCGTTGCGAGCATCTAGACCACTGCCCGCCGGACCACAAAGGGCGAATCGCCGAGCGCGAATCAAAAGTGCCGAATCAAAAGAAAGCCGTCCAAGGTTTCCCTTGAACGGCTGTCGAGTCCCCTGTTCCCCCGAACTCTTGACTGAAGTGCTGCCGATCGTCGCGAAACGACCGCTTCTGGAGTGGTTTTTGTGTGCCACGCGGCTCGACCGGGCGCAACGTAAACCACTTGTTAACCTTAACGGCCCCGACCCGTGAACAAGTGTTAACGACGCTGGCACGCTTCCTGCTCCCCAACGCATGTAGGTCATCGGAGGGCGCCCTTCTGTTCACCGATGGGACATCAGACGACAGAATGCGCGGAGCTGCTTAGCATGAACCAGAACGGATCGATCACGCTGTTCCAGTATTGGAACCGCTTGCGTGATGGACGCCCTGCCCCGAAGCGCTCGGAAGTGGAGCCGGCCGATATCAAGTCGCTGCTGGCCGACACCTTCATCCTGGAAAGGGACACGCGTGGGCAAGCGGTGTTCCGGCTGGCCGGCACAAGGCTCTGCGCCTCCTATGGCCGCGAACTCAAGGGGTTCTCCTTTCCCTCGCTATGGCGCGAGAAGGACCAGCGGCTGGTCTCGAAGCTGATCCATGGCGTGTTCGACCAGAAATCCGTCGTGCTGATCATGTTCGAGGGCTTCAGCCGCAACGGCCGTTCCAACAAGTTCGAACTGCTTGCCTTGCCGCTGGATGGCGGCGTCGAAAACCCGCGTTGCCTTGGCGTGATCAGCGCTGTGGAGAAGCCGTTCTGGCTGGGCGCCGACCCGCTCACGGACGCGTTGATCGATTCGATCCGTGTCATCGATCCCGAAAAAGAGTTGCTGGCGAGCCGGCCGGCGATCGACGTTCCCTCGCTTGTTCCCGCCGAACTGGAGGCGCCCGAAACCATCTCCGCGCTCGGCCGAGCGCGCCGCATCCGCCACCTCGTCGTCTTCGATGGCGGGCGCGAGGAATAGTTGACGATCCTACAGCCCCGCCTGCCCGTTTTTCCCCTTTGTTAACCCGCTTTGCTGTAGTTCTGGGATGAAGTCCCTGGCATCGGCGCGCGGGGATGCCAAACGGGGTGTAGGCAGTCATGAGGTCAGCGGCGGTCGACTACGCGCCGTCCCAAGCTGAGAGACGTAACTTTCAGCGCGTCCGGGTCAAGATATACGGGCGCTTCATGCTGGAAGACCGCACCGAACATCCTTGCCAGGTCGTCGATATGTCGCCGGGTAACGTCGCGTTTCGCACGGACCGCATCGGCATGCCCGGTGAAAAGGTCATCGCCTATGTCGACCATATCGGCCGCATAGAAGGCGTCGTCACCCGCACCTTGCAGGACGGTTTCGCAATGACGGTTATTGCGTCGGACCGCAAGAAGGACAAGCTCGCCGCGCAATTGACGTGGCTCGCCAACAAGCACGAGCTCGATCTGCCGGAAGACCGCCGCCACGAGCGCGTCGCCCCCCGCAACCCGACCAGCATCCTGCAGCTCACCGACGGCCGTCAGTACCAGTGCCGCATCATCGACCTGTCGCTCTCCGGCGCCGCGATCGAGATCGACGTCAAGCCGGCGATCGGCGTCCAGGTCATGCTCGGCACCATGCGCGGACAGATCGTGCGTCATTTCGAGGATGGCGTCGCCATCGAATTCGCCGTCATCCAGCGGCCTGAGACGCTCGATTCGGAATTCAACACGCCGCGCGCCTGAAGGCCGAACAGCGTTAAGATCAAAACCGGCCTTCGCGGCCGGTTTTTTTGTATTTCACGACAACGATTGACCACTCAAAAGTTTCAAATTTGATACCTATTCTAGGGACGTTTTACTCAATATCTACTGCGCGCTTTTGCGTCGAATAAATCCACCTGTGGCAATGTCTCCCTCGAACGGGGAGACAAAAACAATGAAGAAAACGAGAGGCAAGCTGTTGCTGATGGCAATGGCGATGCAGCTTTCCGCTTGGGGATCAGCATATGCCGCGGGACCGGCCTATATGCACACCGGCGGCCGCACCACACAGCCTGTCGGACACTATGAATTCTGCCAGCGCATACCGGGCGAATGCAGCGAGCGGACACCCAAGGGGGCGCCGGTCGAACTGACCCGCAAGCTGTGGGCGACGATCCTCAGCATCAACAATTCGGTCAATACCCGCGTCAAGCCGCGCACCGACATGGAAAACAACGGCGTCGAGGAATATTGGGCCTATCCCGACAATGGCTATGGCGATTGCGAGGACTACGCGCTGGAAAAGCGCCGCGAGCTGATGGACGCCGGCGTTCCGGCCGGCAACCTGTTGATGACGGTCGCGCGTCAGCCGAACGGTGACGGCCACGCGGTGCTGACCGTGCGCACCAGCCTCGGCGAATTCATCCTCGACAATCTGGAAACCAAGGTCCTGTCCTGGACGGACACCGACTACACCTACCTCAAGCGACAGTCGGATACCAATTCCGGCGTCTGGGTGACGATCAACGACGGCCGCGCCGACGCGGTCGCCAGCGTCCGCTGAAGGCGTCGATCCATGGCGATCAACGCGCAGCGTTAGGGGACCGGCACGCGTGAACCAGAGACCAGGCGCTACGCATCAAGGCGATGCGCCTAAGGAGAAACCCGGTCGAGTCCCCACCCTCCCCGTCCCAACGACCGGGTCTAAGGAGCCGGCCCCGTCCCCGGGCCGGCTCCGCCATTTCTGGCCTAGACCTTCTTCAACCCCGCCTTGAAGCGCTTGCCGTTGGCGACATAGTGCGCGGCCGAGGCTCGCAGCCTCGCGATCGCCGTCTCGTCCAGCACCCTGATCGCCTTGGCCGGCGAGCCGACGATCAGCGAATTGTCCGGGAATTCCTTGCCTTCGGTGACCAGCGCGCCGGCGCCGACCAGCGAATTCTTGCCGATCCTGGCGCCGTTGAGCACGATTGCGCCCATGCCGATCAGGCTGTTATCGCCGATGGTGCAGCCATGCAGCATGGCGCGGTGGCCGATCGTGCAGCCTTCGCCAATGGTCAGCGGGAAGCCGGGATCGGTGTGCATGACCGTGTGCTCCTGCACGTTGGTGTCGGCGCCGATCACGACAGGTTCATTGTCGCCGCGGATGACGACGCCGAACCAGAAGCCGGCATTGCGGCCGATGCTGATGTCGCCGATCAGCGTCGCATCGGGCGCGATCCAGTTTGAGCCCGCATCCGCGAAGTTCGGTTCGGTGCCATCGATCGCATAAAGCGGCATTTCTGGTCTCCGATTCGTCTCAAGCCTGGAAGTCGAACGACCCTAGGTTGACACCTCCCAACACGCAACGGCCACAAGAACGATGCCGAGCGCCAGCGTCCAGGCGACCGCCGTGCAGCCACAGGAAATCAGCGCCACCGACGAAATGCGACCCTCGCGGCGGGCGTCCAAGGCATCGTTGACCAGCATGAACGGCCCGGCGCACGCCGTGGCGGCGAGCGAACGCAGTACGTGCGCGGAGGACACATAAGGCTCGGTGAACGCGACCTTGCGCCCGGCAACCAACTCCATCGCCGATCCGACCAGCCCGCAAGCCGTCAACCCGACAAGAAAAGCGAACGCAGTTAGCTCAACCGGGCCCATCTTTACCTTCCGTTTACCATGAAATCGCACAGTCGCTGGAAGGACTGCAAGAGCCGTGCCGTGCGATGCGTGCCGTCACGGGACAGGAATCCGGGGACAGAGATGAAGCAGGCAGCGATCGCCGACGACCCCCAATTCACCGTGGTCGATTCCACGCTGATGAAGCGGGTGTTCTACGCCTTCGCAGCACTCGCCCTGCTGTCGGTCGCAATCAGCCTGGGCGGCAAATGGTTCGGCCATTCGATCGCCATGGCCGGCTACACGGATGATGCGACGATGCGCAAGGTGGTGGTCGGCAACAATGTCATCGCCGTGCCTGCCAATTTTATCCGTTTCGAACAGGCGCGGCGCGACGGCATCGCCTCGCGGCTCGACCTCTATCTGCGCTATCCCCAGATGGATGGCTACAGCGAGGCCGCCCGCGGCGATTTCAACCACACGGGGCCAGCCAAAAGCATCGTCTTCCTGTCCTTCGAACAGCAGATGATGTCTCGCGACATGAGCGGACGTTTTGGGCCGATCTACAGCGCGCTGATCGTGCAGCCCGGCACGGCAGGTCCGGGCGGCACGACGATTTACGGTTTCAACGCGAAATCAGGTTACCTCAACGAGGTGCTCGTTGTCGGCAACCGGCCCGGCAAGGACCCATTCGTGGCCCGCTGCCTGAGCGGGCCGGCAGCAGAACAATCGCTGGCGCCTTGCGAGCGCGACATCCATGTCGGCGAGGATCTCAGCCTCACCTATCGCTTCCCGAAGGAATTTCTGGGGGGTTGGCAGGCGCTTGACGCGGCAATCACCGCCGAGGCCGGGCGTGCCCTAAAGGCCGGACGTTGACGGGAAAGGCCGGTCGCGTTTGCGTCCGGCATCGCCATGGGATGCAAGGATCAGCCCAGATCGATGTCGAGGATCGCCATCGAGAAATTGTAGTCGCCGTCATCCTCGTCCTTGAAGACGATGCCGAGGAATTCGTCGCCGACATAGACTTCGGCCGAATCCTCCTTGCGCGGCCGTGCCTTGACCTCGAGCTTGGGGTTCTGGAAGACGCGCTTGAAATAGGCGTCCAGCTTTCTGATTTCGTCAGGCTTCAACAGTCTTCTCCAATCGTCGGGCTTGCTCGTTTGAACGGCGCTTCTGACACGTCGACGATGGCCATGTAAAGGCAAGCTCGCCGTATTGCACGGCAATCGAAGCCGCCGGCGCGAGCAGTGCGAAACTCCGCGACGCCCCTCAGTAAAACTAGATGTCGAAGCTGACGACCTGGTCCATCGTCTGCGACGGCAGAAGCTGGTCCATCTGGCGCGACGGCTGGTCGCAGCCGGTCTCGCCGACGACGCGAGCCGGCACGCCTGCGACCGTCTTGTTATGCGGCACCGGCGACAGCACCACCGAACCGGCGGCGATCTTAGAGCAATGGCCGATTTCGATGTTGCCGAGAATCTTGGCGCCGGCACCGATCAAGACGCCACGACGAATTTTGGGGTGGCGATCTCCGCCGGCCTTGCCGGTGCCGCCGAGCGTGACACCGTGCAGGATCGACACGTCGTCCTCGACGACCGCTGTCTCGCCGACGACCAGACCGGTGGCGTGGTCGATGAAGATGCCCTTGCCGATGCGGGCCGCCGGATTGATATCGGTCTGGAAGACCGAGGACGAACGGCTTTGCAGATAGAGCGCGAAATCCTTGCGCCCCTGGTTCCACAGCCAATGCGCCAGCCTGTGGGTCTGGATGGCGTGAAATCCCTTGAAGTAGAGAACCGGCATGATGAAGCGGTCGCAGGCCGGATCGCGGTCGTAATAGGCCTGGATATCGACACGCACGGTGGTCGGCCAATCCTTGTCGTCGGCCAGCATCGATTTGAAGGTCTGGCGGATGAGATCGGAGCCAATGTCCTGGTGCGCCAACCGCTCGGCCAGCCGGTGGATGACCGCCTCCTCCAGGCTCTCCTGGTTGAGGATGGTCGAATAGAGGAAGGCGGCGAGCAGCGGGTCGCGATTGACCGCGTCCATCGCTTCGTCCCGGATCGAGCGCCAGATCGGATCGACCGGCTGCAACGCGCTGTGTCGGGAAATGCTGATGCTGTTCATCGACGTCGTCCTGCCGCCTTGCCTAATATCGGGCCGCACATATAAGCCAGATCATAGCACGATTGAACTCAATTTTCCTTAGTGCTCTGTCAAATGGATTTGGTTCGCGGGAATTCAAGCCGGCATGGAAAATGAACTCTTGCTCGACAATGCCCTCAAACGCGAGCTTTCCGCCCTCTATGAGGGACGGGATCGCCACTACCACAACCTTGCCCATATCGAGGCGATGCTGGCGCTCGCCGGCGAGTACCGGAAGCTGCTCGGCGATCCCGAGGCCGTCGAGGCGGCGATCTGGTTCCACGACGCCGTCTATGACAGCCGGGCCAAGGACAATGAGGCGCAAAGCGCAGCGCTCGCGGAAAAGAAGCTCGCGGGCCGCATCGACGCCCAGCGCCTCGGCCGCATCTGCGCCATGATCCTTGCCACCGCAACACACCAGTTGCCGGGCTTCGAAGACACGGCCGCGGTGCGTGACGCCGCTCTTTTCCTGGACATGGACCTGTCGATCCTCGGCGCAGCGCCGGATGCATTCGATGCCTATGAGCGCGCGATCCGCGCCGAATATCAATGGGTGGAGGAGCCGATATGGCGGGCCGGACGTGGCGCGGTGCTGAACAGCTTCCTGACACGCCCGCACATCTTCCACAGCGAGGAATTCCGCCGGCGCTTCGAGCAGCAGGCCAGGCTGAATGTCACCCGGTCGCTCGAAGCGCTGCAAAAACCGGCGTGATATCGGGCTTGTGCCTTTCGGTTTATCGGGCTCTTACGCCGGGTCAAAGCGGATTTTCGGCGTAGAATTCCAGCACACGCCGCTTGAAGGTCTTGTCGCCGACGGCCAGCATATGGTCACGGCCTTCGATGTGGAAAGCCTTGGCGTTGGGCATCAGTGCGGCAAGTTCGTCGGGCGAGCCGCCAATGTCATCGGTGGTGCCGACGGCGATCAGCGTCGGCTGGGCGATCCGGGCAATTTCATCCTCGCTCAGCAACTCGCGGGAGGTGGCGATGCAGGCCGCGAGCGCCCGGCGGTCGCTGCGAGTCTGGTCGGCGAAGGCGCGAAACGAACGGCCGCGGGGATGAGTGGTCTTGGCCGGATCGTCGGCAAGAAGGGCTGCCGCGATCGGATCCCAATCGCCGACGCCGTCGATCATGCCGATGCCGAGACCGCCGAAGACCAGCGTCGCCACCTTGTCGGGATCCGACAGCGCCAGGAATGCCGCTATCCTCGCGCCCATCGAATAGCCCATGACATGGGCGCGCCCGATGCCGAGATGATCGAGCAAAGCAGCCGCGTCCGAGGCCATCCGGGCCGAGGTGTAATCTGCCTCTTCGTAGCTTTTCGATGACGAGCCGTGGCCGCGATTGTCCAGCGCAATGGCGCGGTAGCCGTCATCGTTCAGCGTCTTGAACCAGCCGGGCGAAACCCAGTTGACGTAATGGCTGGAGGCAAAGCCATGGATCATCAGCACAGGATCGCCCCGGCCCGATTCCGGCTGGCGGTCGAGGAAGGCGATATCGAACCCGTCATGGGAAAAAAACTGCATCGGCTATACTGCCCGCGTCCTCAACCGCCACCGCCGTTCGGCGCATCGCCATTGTCCGATGGCGGCACCTCGGGGCCTGATATGGTGCCAACGGCCGGATGGCGCACCAGGTCGCCATAATCGATACCGTTCCTGGCGGCGGTGCCCGCCTTGAGCTCAAGCACGAAGCGCACCGGCACGCCGGGCGAAATCAGCGCCTGGGATTGCGGCTCGCCGTGCTTGACCGCCCGGATCTTGCCATCCTGGCCGATAAAAACCAGGTCAAGCGGCATCGGCGTGTTCTGCATCCAGAAGTTGACCTGCTGCTGCATGTCGAAGACGAACAACATGCCGTGATCGTCCGCCATGTCCTGGCGATACATCAAGCCGGCCTCGCGTTCAGCATCGGTGTCGGCGATTTCGATGGAAAAGGAGCGATCTCCGCCTTTCGTCGCCACGACCAGCGGCGTCGGGTCCACCGGCAGGGTCATCACCCGGCTGTCGGCCGCCGTCGGTGCAGGCAAATAGAAATAGGCGCCCGCGGCGACGATGACGGCAGCCAGGACGCACATTGCGCCCGCCGTCAGCCAGTTCCTATGTGTCATGCGAAAATCCTCGGCAACCGCCCTAATGCGCGACCGGCAAGGTTCCCATATCGGGGTGGATTTCGGCAGCCATAAGGCCTTTGTCGCCGCGCCCGAAGCGGACAAGCACGACCTGCCCCGGCCGAAGCTCGGTGATGCCGTAGCGACGCAAGGTTTCCATATGGACGAAGATGTCCTCGGTGCCCTCGCCCCGGGTCAGGAAACCAAACCCCTTGGTGCGGTTGAACCACTTCACCAAGGCACGTTCCAGCCCGCTTTCGGGTGTCACCGAGACATGGGTGCGCTGTTCCTGCATTTCCGCGGGATGGACCGCTGTGGTGACATCCATCGAGAGAACCCGGAAAGCCTGCAATCCACGCTCGCCCTGCTTGACGAGGCAGACAACGCGCGCTCCCTCCAGAGCAGTCTGGAAACCATCCCGTCTAAGGCATGTCACATGGAGGAGGATGTCGCCTGAAACGCCGTCATCCGGGAGGATGAAGCCATAGCCCTTGGCTACATCGAACCACTTGATGGCGCCGGATATTTCGGTCAGATCGACGGCATCGCCGCCTTCGTCGCGCTTCATGGCGTCGCCAAGGGTTTCGGACCGCCCCGTCAAAGAGGCTTTTTCCCCCATAAGAATGCCCCCTTTTTTCAAGAACACCGCAACTGATTCTTGACACCAGATTAACACTGCGGCTTCCGGTGAGTGCAAGACCTGACGTGCCTTTTTTCACGGTTCATTATGCGAATACCGGATTTGTTCTTTGGCGGCGCCGGCAGCCGCCTGGGATTTGCCCTTTGGACGGCCCACCCCTATGTTGCGCCGCAACCCAACAAATCGAGGAAATCACATGCGCTATCTGCACACCATGGTTCGCGTCGCCGACATCGATGCTTCGCTCGATTTCTACTGCAACAAGCTCGGCCTGAAGGAAGTGCGCCGCTACGAGAACGAGCAGGGCCGCTATACGCTGATCTTCCTGGCCGCGCCGGAAGACGAGCAAAGCGGCATCGACGAGAAAGCACCGCTGGTCGAGCTCACCTACAATTGGGACCCGGAAGACTACAAGGGCGGCCGCAATTTCGGCCACCTCGCCTATGAAGTCGACGACATATACGCCACCTGCCAGCGGCTGATGGACAGCGGTGTCACCATCAACCGGCCGCCGCGCGACGGCAACATGGCTTTCGTCAAGTCGCCGGACGGAATCTCGATCGAACTTCTGCAGAAAGGTCCGGCGAAGGCAAAGGCCGAACCGTGGGCGTCGATGCCGAACACCGGAAGCTGGTGATCGATCACCTTTTCGAGCGGTCCGCAGCCGGCCTATGGCGGCGGGCGAGCTTGCGCCTATCTATGCGGCGATAGCGCCCGCCTCGAAAGCGGGCACCGTTTCGTGCGTTTCACCCTCGGAGATCCCTTCATGACGATCAGCCATGCCGATGTCACCACCGCACATGCAAGCCGTTATCTGCAGCAATTGTGCAAACATTGGGCGCACAAATTCCCCGTTGAATTCGATCCCAATCATGGCGCCATCGACCTTTCGCTCGGCCGCACCATCATGGATGCCGATGGAGCTGCGCTGCACATCACCGTATCGAGCGACGACCCCGGCTCTATCGAACGCCTCGAAAGCGTCGTCGCCGACCACATCAAACGCTTTGCGTTTCGCGAGGAGCTGACGTTCGACTGGAAACGCGCCGAGGCGGCGTAGGCTCTTGTCTGCGCATTACGGCAGGCATTAATCAGCCGCCGCCGGGCTTGCCGGCCATCTCCAGCAGCGCCAGCACCGACCGCCAGTTGCGCGCAGTGCCCGGTACCTTCAGTACGCGTGGAATGAGATTGGCAAACACCGATTTGCCCAGTCCGTCGGGTGCATGCAGGTAAAGCACGTCGCCCTTGATCTCGAACCGCTCCGGACCCGTACATCTTTCGGCCAGCCGTGCCGCCTCCTCGGCGGTAGGCGCGCGCTCCAGCGCATACGCGTGCAGCTTTGTCGGCTCCTCGGCAATCTCCGGATAGGGATTTTCCCTGACCAGCCGTTCGACCCAGCCGAGATCGCGCACCATGATGCGCGAATGAAAACCCCATTTCTCCTCGAAAGCCGCTTCGATCTGTTTGGTCAGCGTGGCGGCGTCTCCCTCCTTCGCCCGGAACACCGCGTTGCCGCTCTGCACGTAGGTAGCGACATCGCAAAACCCGAGATCCTCCAAGAACGCCCGCAACTCGGCCATCCTGACGATGCGGTTGCCGCCGACATTGATGCCTGAAAACAGGGCGATGAAGACGTTTCCGCTCATATGATGAACCCGGCCAATGTCTCGTTGTCGGTGATATCCTGATACTGGACGCCTTCGGCCTCGAAATTCGCTTTCAGCAGGTCGAAATTGCGGCGATCCTTGGTTTCGATGCCGATCAGAACCGAGCCGAAATTGCGTGCCGACTTCTTCAGATATTCGAACCGGGCGATGTCGTCGTCCGGCCCCAGCATTTCAAGGAAGTCGCGCAGCGCGCCCGGCCGCTGCGGAAAGCGGATGATGAAGTATTTCTTCAGGCCCTCGAAGCGCAGTGCCCGTTCCTTGACGTCCGGCAGCCGTTCGAAATCGAAATTGCCGCCCGAAACCACCGCCACGATGGTCTTGCCGCGGATTTCCTTCCTGGAAAAATCCTTCAGCGCATCGATAGCCAGCGCGCCGGCCGGCTCCAGCACCACGCCCTCGACATTGAGCATCTCGATCATGGTCGCGCAGAGCCGGTTTTCCGGGATCAACCGCACCGTGTCGGCGGCGAAGTCCTTGAGGTGACGCAGGGGCTCACGGCCGATCTCGGCGACCGCCGCGCCGTCGACGAAATTATCGACCTTGGCGAGTTTGAGCCGTTTTCCCGCCGCAAGGCTCTCGCGCAGGCTTGGCGCCCCTGCCGGTTCGCAAAAGACGAAGCGCGCCTCACGCCCCTGATCGGCGAAGTAGTGCGTCACCCCTGCGGCCAGACCTCCGCCGCCGACCGGCAGCATGACGATGTCGGGCATGCCCGCGCCGGGCATCTGGTGGGCGATCTCATAGGCGACCGTCGCCTGTCCCTCGATGATGTCCTTGTGGTCGAAGGGCGGCACCATATGAGCGCCGGCGCTTTCGGTGAATTCGATGGCGGCGCGATAGCAATCGTCGAAGAAATCGCCGACGAGCCTGATCTCGACGAAGTCGCCGCCGAACAGCCGCGTCTTGTCGATCTTCTGCTGCGGCGTCGTCACCGGCATGAATACAACGCCCTTTTTACCGAAATGACGGCAGACGAAGGCGAAACCCTGCGCATGATTGCCGGCGGAAGCGCAGACGAACAGTTCGGCCTGATTGCCTTCGCCAAGTGCCTTGCGGAAGAAGTTGAAGGCGCCGCGGATCTTGTAGGAGCGCACCGGGCTCAGGTCCTCGCGCTTCAAAAGCACCCGCGCGCCGGTCTTCTTCGACAGATAGTCGTTCTCCTGCAGCGGCGTTTCCGGAAAGATCCGGCGGATCGCGGAAGCAGCGGTGGCAACACGGGAAGAGAAGCTGGTCATCGGAAAGCCACCTTGAACGCATGTCGTTTGAAAACGTCTATCATCGATTGGCTGCGGAACGCCCTTTTGTCGCGAGCCTTGCCGCCAAGCAACCCGATTCCGTCTATTGCACAGGCGACCCCGTGAAACCATTGCCCCGTCACTCATGTTCCCAAGCGGTCGGCATTTAGTGACGCATTTGCCGTTAGTTGGAGGCGATTGTTAATGTAATTCTTGAAATTCATGCGGGTGCCAAGCCCCGAAAGGGCCCGCCCTGATGCAGTCTGGCTTTCGTGCAACACTGCGGCGGCGGTCGCGAGACGCCGACCGCTTTTCGGCTGGGCACGACTTACTTCCGCCGCACTTGCGCTGTCGGGGGAGACTTGCGGAGGCGATTGGCCTTTTCGGGCCGGAGTGGAATTTCAGACGTGCCGTTGAAGACGATTTTTGCCATTGGCCTAGCCTTGCTTGTCGCGGGCTGCGCGGGACAGCAGACCCAGGAACTGCTCGGCAGCGCCATCGTGGCAGCGCCGGTGACCGAGATCGCCGGCAATCACAGCATCTTCATCGCCACCACGCGCAAGAAATCCGACGATCCGAACAAGGTCTTCGACGGCGAGCGATCGGCCACGCTGAACTACGCCCGCGTCAACGTCACCGTGCCCGGCATCCACCAGACCGGGCAGATCGAACGCCGCTCGCGCGGCAAGTCGAACGATCCGGCCAAGTATTTCATGGCCTCCGAGGTCGTCGGCTACGACACCCAGCCGAAATTCGCCAATGCGCTAAGTGCTGACATCGCGGCGCGCGGCGACCGCGTCATGGTCTTCGTCCATGGCTACAACACCGGCTTTGACGACGCCGTTTACCGCCTGACCCAGATCGTCCACGATTCCGGCTATCCCGGCACGCCCGTGCTGTTTTCCTGGGCATCCGGCGCCAAGACCACCGACTATGTCTACGACAAGGAAAGCGCCAGCGCTGCGCGCGACCAGCTCGAAGTGACGTTGCGCATGCTGGCGCAGACCGGCGCGCGGCGCATCGATATCGTCGCCCATTCGATGGGAACCTGGGTGACCATGGAGACGCTGCGCCAGCTCGCCATCACCGGCGACCGTGATCTCGGCGGCAAGCTCGGCGACGTCGTGCTCGCATCGCCCGACATCGATGTCGACGTGTTCAAGAGCCAGATGCGCCGCTATGGCAAACCCAACAAGCCGTTCATCCTGTTGTTGTCCGATGATGACCGCGCGCTCCGGCTCTCCGGTCTGATTGCCGGCGCGCGGCCGCGCGTCGGCGACTACAAGGACGCCGCCGACCTTGCATCCTACGGCGTAACGGTCGTCGACCTCTCCAAGATCAAGGGAGCGGACAGTTTCAACCATACGAAATTCGCCGACAATCCCGCGCTGGTGAAGATGATCGGCCAACGGCTGCGCGAAGACGATGGATTTGCCAGCGACCGCGACGTGACCGACCGCATCAGCCTGCTCGGCCAATAGATGCATCGCCGCGGGTTCGCGTGGCCCGCTCGGCCTTGCGACAGACTCGACCAACTTTGAACTGGACCGCGCCGGCCTCTGGCCTTATCGAAATATCCAGCGACGTCACGCGTTTGACGTCCTCCTTTGCGGGAGCCGGCGTGTGACGGTGCATTCGAAGAGTTTCGTCGTCATTGCGTTCACGCTGCTGGTCGCAGGCTGCGCCGGCCGAAACACGCACGATCTGCTGAACAGGACGACGGTTGCCGTACCCGCGTCCGACATCGCGGCCACCCACGAGATATTCGTCGCCACCACCCGCCAGAAGGCGACCAAGGACCCGCGGCAGGTATTCGACGGCGATCGCTCCTTGACCACCAGCTTCGCCCGGGTCGACGTCACCGTGCCGAAAAGTCACAAGGTCGGCATGATCGAGCGTGTCCGGGGGTCTGCCAACAGCAATCCAGCCAAGGATTTCACCGCCAAGGATGTCGCGTTCTATGCGGATGCGCCGCAATTCGCCAAGGCGGTCGGTGCCGACATCGCCATGCGCGGCGACCGTGCGCTGGTTTTCGTGCACGGGTTCAACAATGGTTTCGACGACGGCATCTACCGGCTGACGCAGATCGCGCACGACACGAAATATCCGGGCACGCCGGTGCTGTTCTCCTGGGCCTCGAGCGGCAAGGCGACGGGCTACATCTACGACAAGGAGAGCGCCAACGCGGCGCGTGACGACCTCGAGGCAACGCTCAGGATGCTGGCCAAGACGCGGGCTAAGAGCATCGACATCGTCGCCCATTCGATGGGAACATGGGTGACCATGGAGGCGCTGCGCCAGCTTGCCATCACCGGCGACCGCGATCTCGACGGCAAGCTTGGTTATGTCATCCTGGCCTCGCCCGACATCGACGTCGACGTGTTCAAGAAACAGATGATCCGCTACGGCAAGCCGGACAAACCGTTCGCCATCCTGCTTTCCGCGGACGACCGGGCGCTCAAACTGTCTTCCCTGATTTCGGGCGACAAGCCCCGCGTCGGCGACTATGGCGACGCGGCCGATCTGGCCAGCTATGGCGTGTCTGTGGTCGATCTCAGCCAGACCAAGGGTGGCGACCGGCTGAACCACGCCAAATTCGCCGACAATCCGATCCTGGTTCAGTTGCTCGGCGACCGGCTGCGGGCCCCGGCCGGCCTGGCGTCGGACGAACCTCCAGTGCAGCTCAACAATCTCGGCCAAGGCCTCGGCAAGGCCGTCGGCTCGGTCGCCGAGATCGTCATCACCACGCCGTTCAAGGTGCTGACGATCGCCACCGGCGGATGAGCGAAGCGACCGCAACTGCTCTTATACGAAGAGGTCGACCTTCTGGAAGGTCGTCACGTCGATCAGGCCGACATCGGAAATCCTGAGCTCCGGAATGACGACCAGCGCCAGCAGCGAGTGCTGCATGTAGGCGTTGTTCAGCGAGCAGCCCATCTGGCGCATGGCCTCGGTCAGTTTGTCGGCCTTGGCCGCTACGATTTCGGCCCGCTCGTCCGACATCAGCCCGGCGATCGGCATTTCGACCAGTGCAAGTTCCTTACCCTTGGAAAACAGCACGACGCCGCCGCCGACCTCGCCCAGTCGGTTGACCGCAAGCGCCATATCCCGCTTGTTGGTGCCGACGACGATGATGTGGTGGGCATCATGCGCCACGCTCGACGCCATCGCGCAATCGCCGATGTAGCCGAAGCCGGAGACAAAGGCATTGGTGACGCCGCCGGTACCCCTGTGGCGCTCGACCAGCGCGATCTGGCAGACGTCGTTGCGGCGATCCATGGCGACCAGCCCGTCCTCGACGGCGAGATCCGCTTCCAGCGCCCGCGTCGGTGCCTGATTTTCGATGACCCCGATGACCCGAACCCGAACCTCGTTCGCGCCATTGGGTGCCGTGATATCGAAATCGTTGGCCTTCAGCTTCTTGCCGAGCTTGACGGTGTTCTTCGCCGCCTTGGGATAGTCGTAGACCGGAATGTCGATGTCGAGCTTGCCGGCCCTGGCCAGCCTGACGCCACGCGCATAGACCTCGTCGATGGTCATTTCGGCGAGATCCGAGACGATCAAAAGGTCAGCCAGCCGCCCCGGCGCGATCGATCCGATCTCGCGCTCCAGCCGGAAATGCTGAGCGGTGTTGAGCGTCGCCATCTGGATCGCTGTCACCGGTTTCAAGCCCTGGCTGATGGCGTGGCGGACCACGCGGTCCATATGCCCTTGGTGAACCAAGGTGCCGGAATGGCTGTCGTCGGTGCACAGGATGAAATTGCGCGGATCGATGCCGCCCTCGGTAACCGCCTTGATCTGCGAGGCGACGTCGTACCAGGCCGAGCCTAGCCGAAGCATCGCCTTCATACCCTGGCGCACGCGGGCGATGGCATCTTCGGCGCGCGTGCCCTCATGGTCATCCTCCGGGCCGCCGGCGACATAGCCATGGAACGGCAAGCCGAGATCGCGCGAGGCATAGTGCCCGCCGACGGTCTTGCCGGCTTTCACGGTCGCGGCGATCTCGCCCGACATCACAGGATCGTTGGCGGCGACGCCAGGGAAATTCATCACCTCGCCCAGCCCGATGATGTTTTCCCAGCCCATCGCCTCGGCGACGTCGGCGACCGTCAGTTCGGCACCGGCATGTTCGAGCCCGGGGGCCGAGGGCACGCAGGACGGCATCTGGACATGCACGTTGATCGGCATGGCGACGGCCTCGTCATGCATCAGCCGCACGCCGGGCAGGCCGAGCACATTGGCGATCTCGTGCGGATCGATGAACATCGAAGTCGTGCCGTGCGGGATCACCGCGCGGCAGAATTCGGTCACCGTCACCATGCCGCTCTCGACATGCATGTGCGCGTCGCAAAGACCGGGCACCAGATAGCGCCCGCCGGCATCGACCACCTTGGTGCCCTGCCCGATGGCATGGCCGGCATTCGGGCCGCAATAGGCGAAGCGGCCGCCGACAATGGCGATGTCGGTGCCGGCTACGATCTCGCCGGAGTGGACATTGACCCAGCGCCCGTTGCGGATGACGAGATCCGCGGGTTTCCTGCCCATGGCGACATCGACCAGATGTGTCGCCATTTCAGTCCAAGGTCTGGGCTTATTGCCCGACGGCGTGTTCGCCATGAAGCGACTCCTGTTTGCCCGACTGTGCCAAGCCGCCACGGTTTTGACCAGCCTCACACTTTCTCCCGATCGTTCCAAGACCGACGGGGGGCGTAAATCAGCCGCACAGAAATGCGATTCCGTTTTGCCGCAAATCGGGTTACCGTGCCTGCCAGGATCTTCCAGCTCTTCGTTCGGGGAGTTCGATGCGTCGCCTAATGCTTGCAAGTGTCGGTTTTCTTGCCGCTCTGGCCGCACCGGCTTTCGCAGCCGAACCTGTGGCCGATGTGCCGATGACCGCCCCCGGTTTCGACTGGACCGGCTACTATGCCGGCCTGCAAGGCGGTTATGGCTGGGGCAGTTCCGACATTTCGGGAACCGAGGGCGAGCCGTTTGCCGCCTCGCCAGACCTCGACGGCGGTTTCGTCGGTGGCCATGTCGCCGGTCTGTGGCAATTCGACCAGGCTGTGCTCGGCGCCGAAGCAGAGCTTAACTATTCCTCGGCAAAGGGCGCCGAAGAACTGGGTGCGGGAAATCTGCTCGGCACGGATGTCAAGTGGTTCGGTTCCATCAATGCCAAGGGCGGCTATGCGATGGATCGGTTCCTGATCTACGGCATCGGCGGCGTCGCCTTTGCCGGCATCGAAACCTCCCAAGATGCCGGTACCTCGTTCGACGACACTCGAACCAGCATAGGCTGGACGGTTGGGGCCGGCGTCGACTATGCGCTGACCGACAGGTTCGTCGTCGGGGCGCAGTATCGCTACTATGATTTCAGCAAGGAGCATTTTGATGCGCCGGACGATTTTCTCGATCGCGACCAGAATGTGAAGCTGAATACGGTCGGCATCAATCTGAGCTACAAGTTCTGAGCCCCATCGCCGCGCCCGGTCACCGGGCAGAATCATGCTCGATCTCGCATGGTCCGCGACGGCAATTCTACGGCAATTCCAAGGACTGAGGGGCCGGCGTCCCCCAGTGGGCGGGGGGATGGGTTGGGCCTGGTAGACGCCGGCCTCGACGGATCAGATCCGCCGCGCAGACACCGTATCATTGCCTGCGGCGCGCGGAATTGCGTGATCGCACCAGTATCACCATGCCCGCTTGTCTGAACGTCACCGGCGCAGCACTTGATGCCGCGTGCCGTTTATGATCCTGCCCTCGCACGCAGGCGCGCGTCCGCCATCGCAGTACCCGCGCCCGATCGCGCAGTGAACACTCAAAGAATTGCATCGAGAAAAGAGCCATCGAACCGCAAGTGCGGACGAAGGTCCAAGAACATCAGCAAGACCTTGGTCCGAATACCTACAGCAGAGGTCCGATCAGCTCTCCTGCAAGGAACGTACTCGCATTCCTTCCATTTGTTGAACGGGTGCAGCAATGGTCCTTCATGTGCCCACGAGAGCAGGGTTACAATCATTTGCACCCTCAACCCCCTGCTCAGTTCGCAGGCAGAAAGCTCAAATCGAGATCTCGTGCGGCTTGAGCTGTCGTGAAACTACCCCCGAGGGATCTGGAATGGAGAAACACTTATGAAAGCGATTTTTCTGACAAGTGCCATGGCGCTCGTTTTCGTTGCAATGCCGGTTGTCGCTTCGGCGGCAGAAGCCGACGTCGTCATCAAAACCCATCGCCATCATCACCGTCACCTGGCAGTGATCAACGATCAGGGCCAGCGCCTCCATCATCGGCGCCATGGCACGGTGGCCTTCTATGACCAAGGTCGCCGGCATCATCGCCGCGACACCGTCGTCATAACGGGCTCAACTGAACGCCGTCACCACCGGCATCACCCAGTGGTGATCTACGACAGCAACGACTAATATTGTGCAATCCGGCCCGGCTGATCGCCAACCCTGCCGGGCCGTGCCCGCGAGCGGCGGACTGACAACAAGGGAAGTGGAGGAAGCCAGGCGGGTCTTCCCTGTTGAAAATGAGTGCTTAATCGCAGCCCGGGTATGAGAGGCCGGTCGTGCTCTCCAGCTTGAGCTTCTGGTCCCTCAAGAGGGCGCCAGTAAAAAATAAACGCCGGCGACCAGTGTCGATGTCAAACAAATCGCCATTGCCACGACCACCTTGGTCGCGAACCGCTCGGCTCTCGCGCAAAGCGCGTCAGCAAAATCGTCGCTCTGGATACTTTTCAAGAGCGGCTTGTTGTCGACGCCAGCCATGTGATTGTCGTTGTCGGGGATTGTGACACGGTCACGGCCATCAGTTTTGATGGAACCAGGGTTCATGCTTTGCCTCACAAAGCGTCGGATTGACATCAGCCACCGTTCGACGGAGCTGCCGGATTCGCCGATGCGGACGGCACTTTGGCTTTGGGAGCGTCAATCTTGACGCCGAATATTTTTTCCGCTGCCAGAACAATGGCCACGGCAGCGCTGCCGCCAGAATTTACCACAGCGGGCCCGGCTGCCATGATCGGCCTCCAGTTGAAGATCATTAGCAAACGCAACGCACGCTTCCTACCGGCGGTTCCACTGCTAGGGCTTGGGTCCTATTGAACATGCGACCAAAGTCAGATCGTGGCGCGCAAAAGGCCCAAACCCACGGTTGTTTGGAACTCACGCGTCTAAGAGCGATTGCCTGACAGGCCATCGAACGATGGTTCCCCTGATCGATGGCCAGCATTGGGAGCCCTTGCCAACCCTGGCAATCCTTCGGGCGCCACCGCGCTTCGCGTCAAGCCCAACGAGAGAGAAAGGAAGCAACAATGAGAACCGATCTTACAACCGTCGTAGCGGGATTCCTGCTGCTTGCCGGCATCGGTGCCGCCGCCGCACAGGATGTGGTCATTCAGCCGCAGGACGAAACCGTCATACAAGAATACGTAAAGAAACAGCCTCTGGCCTCAGTCAAGATTCCCGGCGTCGAGCTCAACGTCGGGACCGCCCTGCCCGACACGGTCGAGCTTCATGAAATTCCCAACGTCAAATATCGCTACGTCGTCGTGGACAATCACACCGTCGTCGTGGATCCCGGCACACGCAAGATCGTAAAGATTATCCAGTGAGCGCTTGAACGCCACGATCCGTCGTTTCAGGTCGGCGGATCGTGGCAACGTTCGCCGAGGGCCCATAGCCGACGGCGCGCCTCGGCGCACGGTCGCCGAGCCGCCGCTAAGAGACCCGGGTGGCACCCGTTGGTGGCGGCTAGGCTCTGCAGAGCATTGAAGTAGAGTTAAGGTGGTGCGGACGACGGGAATCGAACCCGTACGATCAGAGATCGAGGGATTTTAAGTCCCTTGCGTCTACCAATTCCGCCACGTCCGCGCGCCTTTCGTTTCAACTACCTAGGCGATCTCGTCAATCGGGGCCCATGCAGTCCCAAAAAAGCGTTGTGCAAAACACTTCGTTTTCATTCGCCCCGCACCGATTCTTCGTCCCGCAGGGGCGACCGGTATCGGTCAAACAGCGATCGGATGGAGCTTCAGATGCTGGATCAGGATGATGGTCTTGGCGTCGATGATGCGGCCATCGGCAATGCCGGCCAGAGCCTCGTCGAGCGGCATTTCCAGCACCTCGATGTCCTCGCCTTCGTCCGCTGCGCCGCCACCGGCCGAAATGCGGTCGGCGGGCGAATAGAGGGCGGTGAAGAACCAGAGCCGCTCGGTGACGCTGCCCGGGCTCATATAGGGCGAAAACAGCCGCTCCACATGGTTCAGCCGATAGCCGAGCTCTTCCTCCGCCTCCTTGCGGATGCAGGTCTCCGGATCGTTTTCGTCGAGCAGTCCCGCGCAGGCCTCGACCAGCGGTTCGCGGTGGCCGGTGACATAGGCGGGATAGCGGAACTGGCGCACCAGGAGCACGGTTGAACGCTGGGGATCATAGGGCAGGATCACCGCGCCATCGCCGCGATCGTAAGTCTGGCGGATTTGTGTCTCCCATTGTCCGTCGCGGCGACGGTAGTCGAGGACGGTCTTCTTCAGAATCGCCCAGTCGTCGGATAGGATTTCTTCAGAACGGATGCGGATACGATCTTCCATCGGCTGCCTCCACGTTGCCCGGGAGGCGTAGCCGCGAATCGGCGTTCACGCAATCGGGGCAGCGGTTGGTCCAGTAAGCATTTCACTCTCTCGTGTGTGGCATGGCGGCGATCGATCGCCTAAATAGCGCATCCTATTCCCGGAGTTTCGTTCATGACCACATCGCTTTTCCAGCCGATCACGCTCGATGGCTTGAGCTTTCCCAACCGCATCGCCGTCGCGCCGATGTGCCAGTATTCGGCCGAGGACGGCTCGGCGAGCGACTGGCATCTCCACCACTGGATGAACCTGGCAATGTCCGGCGCCGGCATGGTCACGGTCGAGATGACCGATGTCGAGCGGCGTGGCCGCATCAGCCATGGCTGCCTCGGCCTCTATTCCGAAGACAATGAAGCCGCTGCGCGCCGCGCCCTGGACGCAGCAAGGCGCGTGGCCGCACCCGGCACCAAATTCGGCACTCAGCTTGCCCATGCCGGCCGCAAGGCCTCGAACCGCAAGCCTTGGGAGGGGGGCGGACCGCTGCAGCCGAACGAGGATCCTTGGCAGACCGTCTCGGCCTCGGCAATCGCCTACGATACCGGCTGGAACGTGCCGCGAGCGCTGGAGGAAGAGGAGATCCTCCAGCTCATCGAGCGGTTCGCCGAGGCGGCGAGGCGGGCCGAACGCGCGGGCTTCGACTTCATCGAGCTGCACGCGGCGCACGGCTATCTGATCTTCCAGTTCCTGTCGCCGCTCTCCAACCAACGCACGGACCGCTGGGGCGGCTCGCTGGAAAACCGCATGCGTCTTGTCGTCGAGATCGCCAAGGCGGTAAAAAAGGCAGCGCCAAACCTGATGCTGGGCGCCCGGCTGTCGGTCAAGGATTGGGTCGATGGCGGTTTCGACGTCGAGGATGCGATCGAAGTGGCGAAAGCGCTGAAGGCCGAAGGCGTCGCTTATCTCTGTTGCTCGAGCGGCGGCAATTCGCCCTTGCAGAAACTGCCCTCCGGCCCCGGCTATCAGGTGCATCTGGCGGAAGCCGTGCGCAGGGGCGCCGGCATCCCTACCCGCGCGGTCGGTCTGATCGACGATCCCAAGCAGGCAGAGGCGATCATCGCCGAAGGCCGCGCCGACATGGTTGCGCTGGCGCGCGCCTTCCTCGCCGACCCGCGCTGGGGGTGGCGAGCGGCCGCCACGTTCAGCGAGACGATCCATCCCGCGCCGCAGCTCGCGCGCTCGGTGACGACGATGCAGCACTGGATGAAGGCGGCGGGCTGAGCGACCCTTCCGAGAAGGGCGGAACGCGTCGTCGAACGACCGCGCAATGGAGCTTCCAAGGAGGTCTGGGACGTTTGGGCGCAGGCTGAGGACACGGTTGCAACCAAATTGACTGCTTTGCGTTGCGGCCATGATGGACAACAAGCCTTTTGAAACACCGGTCGTGGTCGAACTCGGCCATGTCGGCAAATATCGCCACATCCGCAGTACCCAAGAGGCGGCGGAGTGCCTGATGACGGTTTGGCCGCTCAATCGCGGCCCCCGTCATCGTGATGCTCTCGACACTTGCCTCAAAGTGCTGGAAGGTTATCGTTCGACAGCGGATGCGCGCCGGGCCCTTATCGAAGCCGCCAGGGAATCGGAAGTGCTGGTGCCAGACGACAAGCTGTCCGACGACCGCCTGCATTGAGCGGACGGACCTTTAAACCGGAGGTTTTTGATGGCGAAGCTGACTTACAAGATAGTCGAGCATGACGGCGGCTGGGCCTACAAGGTCGGAGCGACCTTCTCGGAGACGTTTCCCACGCATCAGGACGCGTTGCGGGCCGCCGAGATCGCTTCAGCCGAGCAGCAGGTCGCGGGGTCGACGGACGGCATCCAGTACGAGGATGCCGACGGCAAATGGCATGAGGAACTGGCTGATGGACGCGACCGGCCGCAGACCGAGGTTTCCGACTGATCTTTCAGCCCAAAGCCCGATCGCCCCAAAGGCCGGCCGCCCCGGAGCGCCGACCGCGGACGTCGGGAGAGAAAACGTCCTACGGTCAGCAGGGAGCTTACGGCTGATTATTTGCCGCAGTACTGGTCATTGACGTTGCCTTGAGCATTGGCGTCCGGACCTGGAGTGTTGTGAGCACATGGGCCCATCCCACCGGTATTGCCTTGGGTGCTCAACCCGGAGCCGTATACGTTGATGCTCCCGGTGGTGCTCTGGTCGATGGCTGATGAATCCTCATTGCCGAACAGCGACCAATTGTTCCACCAACTGTCATGGTTGTAATACCTGCCGTCAGTCGACTGCGCCATCGCCGATGTGGCAAGACCGGCCGTCAGAACGAATGCCGCGAAAAGTTTTTTGTACATTGGATCACTCCGTTTTGTCTTCGTCGCCTTGGGTGCGACACGGGGCAAACCAGTCATCAGCCGAATGGTTCCTTGAATTCGTTGTGAAGCGTCGGTGAAGCGACGATCCACGGCGTGGACCACAAGCATCGCCAGCAGGAGCAACGCCGGCAGGCACCGGCGGCACAACGATCAGCCGTGCAGCTTCGCGGCGATTTCGGCGACGCGCCCGCCCTGGAACTTCGCGCCTTCGAGTTCCTGCGCCGAAGGCTGGCGCGAACCGTCGCTGTCGCTTGTGGTGGTCATGCCGTAGGGCGCTCCCCCACGCACGACATCGTTGCCCATCTGAGCCTGATAGGCATAGGACAGGGGAACGATGATCATGCCGTGGTGCTGAAGCATGGCCTGGGTGCTGATCAGCGCCAGTTCCGCGCCGCCGTGCTGGGTCGCGGTCGAAGACATCACCGAGCCGATCTTGTTGATCAGCGCGCCCTTGACCCATAGCGGGCCGGTCTGGTCGAAGAAGTTCTTCAGTTGCGCGCACATCATTCCGTAACGCGTCGAGGCGCCGACGATGATCGCGTCATAGTCGCTCAGTTCCAGCGGGCTGGCGATCGCCGCTTCCTGGTCGAGCTTGTAGTGGGCGGCCTTGGCGACCGCTTCGGGCACGAGTTCGGCGACGCGCTTGATGGTCACCTCGGCACCGGCTTCGCGAGCGCCTTCGGCTGCGGCCTTGGCCATCTGCTCCATGTGACCCCAGCTCGAATAGTAGAGAACAAGTACTTTGGCCATTTGCGTCTCCTTGACGTGATGATCCTCGCCCGCCCCAGCCACGCCAGGGTACTTAGGGCGCCAATATTCGGGGAATACCGCGTATGCGGGCACAGTTTGTTCACCGGTCGGATGGCATTGCCGCTGGCCGCGTGCCGCGCTATTTCAGGCGACCCGTTTTTGCCGGAGCCATCGATGCCCGAAATCGTTACCGCCGCCATGCTCGTCATCGGCGATGAGATCCTGTCCGGCCGCACCAAGGACAGGAATATCGGCCATCTGGCTGACATCATGACGGCCATCGGCATCGACCTGAAGGAGGTGCGCATCGTTCCCGATGAGGAAGACGAGATTGTCGCCGCGGTAAATGCGGTGCGGGCTCGCTATACCTATGTGTTCACAACCGGCGGCATCGGCCCGACCCATGACGACATCACAGCCGATTCGATTGCCAAGGCCTTCGGCGTGCCGTGCGAATACGATGCCAAGGCCTATGCCCTGCTGGAAGCAAGCTATGCCGCTCGCGGCATCGAATACACCGAGGCCCGCAAGCGCATGGCCCGAATGCCGCGCGGCGCCGACCATATCGACAATCCGGTGTCGGTCGCGCCCGGATTCCGCATCGGAAATGTCCACGTGATGGCGGGCGTGCCCTCGATCTTCCAGGCCATGCTCGACAATGTCGTGCCGACGCTGAAAGCCGGCACGAAAATGCTGTCGGCAGCGGTGCATTGCCCGTTCGGCGAAGGTCTCGTCGGCGGGCCGCTGGGCGAGATCCAGAAAGCGCATCCGGACACGATCATCGGCTCCTATCCGAAATACGGCGACGGCAAGTTCTGGACCGAACTGGTGGTCCGTGCCCGCAGCCAGCAGGCCCTGGACGCTGCGCGCGCCGATGTCGAGGCGATGGTGGCCGGCTTTGCCAGCAGCGCGAGCTGATCCGGTCCAGGCCGGAACCAAGCACAACGCGGCGACGTTTCCTTGCCGCGGGCGGATCGCTCGCAAAATGAGGGGATCACCATGCGCTTCAAGACCATCGTCGCCATTCTGCAGAACGAGCAGGACGCGGAGCGCGTGCTCGACTTCGCCATTCCGCTTGCCGGCCGCTTCCAGAGCCATCTGATCGGCATCCACGCCGAAGCGCTTCCGGTGCCCTACACGTCGGCCACCGGCTTTCCCGACACCGAGTTCCTGCAGGTTTCGGCCGACATGAACCGCGAACGGGCCGAAAAGCTGCGGGCCGCGTTTCTCAGGCATATCGAGAATTCCGGCCTGTCCTTCGAATGGCACAGCCTGGAGAGTTTTTCCGGCGACAGCGCCCTGACCGGCATTTCAAGCGTGCGTGCCGCCGACCTGATCATCGCCGCGCAGCGCGAGACGGGCGGCGATGCGAGCGCCGACGTCGACACACTGGTCTACGACGCCGGACGGCCGGTGCTGGTAGTGCCGCACCTGGGTCCACTGATCACCACCTTCAAGCGTGTGCTGCTTGCCTGGAACGGCAGCAAGGAGGCCGCACGCGCCGCCTTCGATGCGCTGCCCTTCATCATCGAGGCCGACAAAACCGACATTCTGGTCATCGATCCGCCGGACACGCTCGATGAACGCCCCGAGGCCGCCGGAGCGGAAATCGCTTCCGCCTTGTCGCGTCATGGCGCCAGCGTGAGTGTCTCGGTGCAGAGATCGGGCGGCACCTCGGTCGACGAGGTGATCCAGACCAGGATCGCGGAGACCGGCGCCGATTTGCTGGTGCTTGGCGCCTACAGCCACTCGTGGCTGCGCCAGCTCCTGTTCGGCGGAGTGACGCGCTCCGTGCTGCGCACCGCGCCGGTGGCGGCTTTCCTGTCGCGGTAAGTTCACAGTGTCGTTTGCGGCCGCTCTTGCCAAGCGCGAGGTTTTCCAGTTACTTCCGCGCGCATTCCCCTGTTTTCTGCGCGCGACCGCGCGTGCTGCGGAGTGCGCGAAAGATGTCCCTTCCCGAAAAAGCCTTTCCCGTCTCCTGGGACCAGTTCCACCGCGATGCGCGCGCGCTCGCCTGGCGGCTTGCCGGCACCAACAAGGCGCAATGGAAAGCGATCGTCTGCATCACGCGCGGCGGCCTCGTGCCGGCGGCGATCATCTCGCGGGAGCTTGGCATACGCGTTATCGAGACGGTCTGCGTCGCCTCCTATCATGACTACAGCAG
Organism: Mesorhizobium sp. B2-1-1; assembly: GCF_006442975.2. NCBI lineage: Bacteria > Pseudomonadati > Pseudomonadota > Alphaproteobacteria > Hyphomicrobiales > Phyllobacteriaceae > Mesorhizobium > Mesorhizobium sp. B2-1-1. Next base: position 3,897,216 of record NZ_CP083954.1, read on the forward strand.
CCAGGGTCAGCTGCAGGTGCTGAAGGAGGTCACGCCGGCCCTGCTTGCCGACGACGGCGCGGGCGTGCTGATTATCGACGACCTGACCGACACCGGCAAGACGGCTGGCATCGTGCGCGCCATGATGCCGAAGGCGCATTTCGCCACCGTCTACGCCAAACCGAAGGGGCGGCCGCTGGTCGATACTTTCGTCACCGAGGTCAGTCAGGATACCTGGATCTATTTTCCCTGGGACATGGGCTTCACCTACCAGAAGCCGATCGCCGACGATCACGCCGGCTGATTCGCGGCAAGCAACCTGCTGCAAATCGAGCCGCAGGGAAGTCTCATCCACTAGGCAAAGGGTCTCGCGAGGCTGGCTGGCGCGCGGAAATCGGCGTCTATTGGCGAAAATCGGCCATCCTGATGAAAGTTTTTACTTTTATTGCCGACAATTGGCCGTAAGATTCGTGAGACGGCAAACGATTCTGGAGGCTGGGGCTAGCTTCTCCGATGCTGACGAGGCCAACGACGCACAACCATCTGGCCGAAAGGGTCCGGCGACTCTTCGGCACCGCGCCGTGCCGTCTGCAGGTAGCCGCCCTGCCCTGGCGCGAAACCGGAAACAGCGTCGAGATCATGCTGATTACCAGCCGCGATACCGGCCGCTGGGTGCTTCCGAAGGGCTGGCCTGAAGCCAGGGAGCCGCTTTGCGAAGCCGCGGCGCGCGAGGCTGTCGAGGAAGCCGGACTGCGCGGGACGATCTCGCATCTCGAGGCCGGCCGCTACTTCTACGCCAAGGCCCTGGCCTCCGGCGAGGAAGTGCCATGCGAGGTATTGGTGTTCCCGCTGCATGTCGACAAGGTCGCCGACCATTGGAAGGAAAAACGCTCCCGCACCCGCAAATGGGTCAGTTCGAGCGAAGCGGTGCGCATGGTCAACGAACCGGATCTTTGCCAGATCATCGCCTATTTCTGCGCCGACCCGCGTCGGTTTGCCTGAACCGGGACCGGCCGCGCCACCAAGCAGCTCGGACGGGGGCGCCTGCGGCGTGAATGCTTTTCTAATGAAGACGTAATAGGATCTGATCCGATCCTGGCGTTTTACCGATGACAAATCCCGCAAATCCCAATCCAGAGAGATCCGACGAGCACAAGCGCGAGCATCGCCAGCGCGTGCTCAAGGGCGGCACGATCATCACGGGCATCTCGAATTCGGAAGTTGGCTGCACGCTGCGCAATCAAAATGAAGGTGGCGCCGAACTCAAGGTTCCGCCCGAAGCAACGATTCCGGATCATTTCCTTCTCTATGTGCCCGTCGACGGCATCGGCTATCGATGCGAGGTCCGCTGGCGCCGCAACGGCCGGATCGGGGTGCACTTCACCGGAACCGAGCCGAAGCCCAGGACGCATTACGGCTGATCCGCGACGTCGGATGCGCCAGATGGTCTGTGCCTGGATCACGCCCCGGAGCCGTCGCGAAGCCTGACAAGCGCGTCTTTGTCCCCTCGGCCGGGGGCTACCGCGGCAGCTCCATTCTATCCCCGTTATCCACATGTGTGACACACAAGATGTTGAGGTCACAAAAGCTACGCAAACGAATCCTTGACGGCGCAAAACGAGTCGCCTTTTATAGGCCATGCGCTCCTGTTGAGAGCGCGACCGGAAAGTTCTGAGCCCGGTCTTTTTCCCGGATTATGTGCGTTTTTCCCCACATTTCCGCCTGTTTACGAGGCTGGCGGAAGCGTTGGGATTGTGGGGCGTGGGCGATAAAAGGGAGAATTGTCGGACTGGAATAAATTGTCTGTTAACACTATATTTAGTGTTTGCAGGCAGGTTCGACGCTAGATAATGTGAATTTCCCTCGAGTGAGGGAATCGGAAAAAATCAGTTTTGAGGGACCCGCGGGTTCGTCGGTGAGTTGGACAGGCGCTTCGCAAGAAGTTTGACCAGCAAGGCGGACGAAGACCGCGAAAATGGAGAGCCGGCCGTTTTCGAACGCCGGCAGACGGCGGACATGCGCGTTTCGCATTGGGAGCAGAAATCTCCTGACGAAAGCGCTATATATAGACAAAAGGGACCGGACCAATGCGCATCGAGCGTCGTTTCACCAGACAGGGACAATCGGCTTACGCGGAGATCGAATTCCGCAAGGCGCTCTCCGAGATCAAGAATCCGGATGGCTCGGTGGTGTTCCGCTTGGACAATATCGACGTGCCGGCGCAATTCTCCCAGGTCGCCGCCGACATCCTGGCGCAGAAATATTTCCGCAAGGCCGGCGTCCCCGCGCGGCTGAAGAAGGTCGAGGAGAACGATGTTCCCTCCTTCCTGTGGCGCTCAGTCGCCGACGAGGCCGAACTTGCCAAGTTGCCGGAAGCCGAGCGCTACGGGTCCGAGATCGACGCCCGCCAGGTCTTCGACCGGTTGGCCGGCACCTGGACCTATTGGGGCTGGAAGGGCGGCTATTTCAAGTCGGAGGAAGACGCGCGCGCCTTCCGCGACGAGCTTGCCTATATGCTGGCCACCCAGCGCGTGGCGCCGAACTCGCCGCAATGGTTCAACACCGGCCTGCACTGGGCCTATGGCATAGACGGCCCGAGCCAGGGCCACTTCTATGTCGACCCGTTCACCGGCAAGCTGACGAAGTCGAAATCCTCCTACGAGCACCCGCAGCCGCATGCCTGCTTCATCCAGGGCGTGCAGGACGACCTCGTCAATGAGGGCGGCATCATGGATCTGTGGGTGCGCGAGGCGCGCCTGTTCAAATACGGCTCGGGCACCGGCTCCAATTTCTCGCTGCTGCGCGGCGAGGGCGAAAAGCTGTCCGGCGGCGGCCGTTCGTCCGGCCTGATGAGCTTCCTCAAGATCGGCGACCGCGCCGCGGGCGCCATCAAGTCGGGCGGCACGACGCGCCGCGCCGCCAAGATGGTCATCGTCGACGCCGATCACCCCGACATCGAGGAATTCATCGACTGGAAGGTCAATGAAGAGCAGAAGGTCGCCTCGCTGGTGACCGGCTCCAAGATCGTCAAGAAGCATCTCGAAGCGATCATGAAGGCCTGCGTCAACTGCGAAGGCCATGACGACGACTGCTTCGACCCCGCCGTCAACACCGCACTGAAGCGCGAGATCAAGGCGGCCAAAAAGGACGCGGTGCCGGAGAACTATATCTACCGCGTCATCCAGTTCGCCAAGCAGGGCTACATCTCGATGTCGTTCAAGACCTACGACACCGACTGGGATTCCGACGCCTACCTCACCGTGTCGGGCCAGAACTCCAACAATTCGGTGTCGCTGAAGGACAATTTCCTGCGCGCCGTCGAGGATGATGCCGACTGGCATCTCACCGCCCGCAAGGACGGCAAGGTGCTGAAGACGCTGAAGGCCAGGGATCTCTGGGAAAAGATCGGCTACGCCGCTTGGGCATCCGCCGATCCGGGCCTGCACTTCAACACGACGATGAACGACTGGCACACCTGCGCATCCGCCGGTGCGATCCGGGCATCCAACCCGTGCTCGGAATACATGTTCCTCGACGACACGGCCTGCAATCTCGCCTCGATCAATCTGCTCCCCTACCGCAATGCCGACGGCACGATCGACATCGCTGCCTATGAGCATACGGTGCGGCTATGGACCATCGTGCTGGAAATCTCGGTCATGATGGCGCAGTTCCCGTCGAAGGAGATCGCCAAGCTCTCCTACGACTACCGCACGCTGGGCCTCGGCTATGCCAATATTGGCGGCCTGTTGATGACCTCGGGCATTCCCTACGATTCCGATGAGGGCCGCGCCATCTGCGCCGCGCTCACCGCCGTCATGACCGGCACCGCCTACGCCACCTCGGCGGAGATGGCGTCCGAGCTCGGCGCCTTCCCCGATTACGACCGCAATGCGCAGAACATGCTGCGCGTCATGCGCAATCATCGCCGCGCCGCCTATGGCGACAAGGACGGCTACGAGAAGCTGGCCGTCAACCCGGTGCCGCTGGTCGCTTCCGACCTCAAGCAGCAGGAGTTGGCGACGCACGCCAAGGCTGCTTGGGACCGCGCCATCGAACTCGGCGAGGAGCACGGCTATCGCAACGCGCAGGCGACCGTCATCGCGCCGACCGGCACGATCGGGCTGGTCATGGATTGCGACACAACAGGCATCGAACCCGACTTCGCGCTGGTGAAGTTCAAGAAGCTCGCCGGCGGCGGCTATTTCAAGATCATCAACCGCGCCGTGCCGGAAGCGCTGCGCACGCTGGGCTATTCGGAAAGCCAGATCGCCGAGATCGAGGCTTACGCCGTCGGCCATGGCAATCTCAACCAGGCGCCCGGCATCAACCCCGGCTCGCTCAAGGCCAAGGGCTTCACCGACGACAAGATCGCGGCGCTGAATGCCGCGCTGAAGTCGGCCTTCGACATCAAGTTCGTCTTCAACCAGTGGACGCTGGGCGCCGACTGGGTGAAGGAGACCTTTGGCTTCACCGACGAGCAGCTCAACGACTTCTCGTTCGAGATGCTGCCGGCGCTGGGCTTCTCCAGGAAGGACATCGAAGCCGCCAACATCCATGTCTGCGGTGCGATGACGCTCGAGGGAGCGCCCTTCCTCAAAGCCGAACACCTTCCCGTGTTCGACTGCGCCAGCCCCTGCGGCAAGATCGGCAAGCGCTCGCTGTCGATCAACAGCCACATCCAGATGATGGCGGCGGCACAGCCTTTCATTTCCGGCGCCATTTCCAAGACCATCAACATGCCGAATGACGCCACGGTGGAGGACGCCAAGAACGCCTACATGCTGTCGTGGAAGCTGGCGCTGAAGGCCAACGCGCTCTACCGCGACGGCTCGAAGCTCTCGCAGCCGCTCAATGCCTCGCTGCTCGCCGATGGCGAGGAGGACGAGGACGAGGCGATCGAACAGTTGGTCGCCGCGCCTGCCGCGCAGCGTGCGGTGCAGGTCACCGAAAAGATCGTCGAGCGCGTCGTGGAGCGTCTCTACCGCGACCGCGAAAAACTGCCGAACCGCCGCAAGGGGTATACGCAGAAGGCGGTCGTCGGCGGCCACAAGGTCTACCTGCGCACCGGCGAGTTCGACGACGGGCGTCTCGGCGAGATCTTCATCGACATGCACAAGGAAGGCGCTGCCTTCCGGGCGATGATGAACAATTTTGCCATCGCCATCTCGCTCGGCCTGCAATATGGCGTGCCGCTGGAGGAATTTGTCGAAGCCTTCACCTTCACCAAGTTCGAGCCGGCCGGCATGGTGCAGGGCAATGACGCGATCAAGAACGCGACGTCGATCCTCGACTACGTGTTCCGCGAACTTGCGGTCTCTTATCTCAACCGCCACGACCTCGCCCATGTCGACCAGTCGGATTTTGACAAGACGGCACTTGGCCGCGGCATCACCGAAGGCAAGGCCACGCCGTTCTCCAAGGGCCTTTATCGCGGTGCCTCGCCGGTCAAGCTGGTGTCGGGCGCCGAGCCTAAGGGATTTGGCGGGTCTGGCCCGGCCACGGCCCCTGCCCGCGTGGCGCCGACGGCCTTCTCTGGCTCCAACGTGCTGGCGCTGAAGCCGGCGAGCGACGAGGCCATCGCCTACAAGCGCGACTATGAGGAACGCGCCAGGGAACTGGTCGAGGACATCGCCGAGGAGGAAGCCGAGGCTTCGGGTGCCGAGGGGCTGTTCTCCAACGCCGCCGCGCACGAAGCCGCGGAAGCCAAGGCGCTCGCCGCCACCCGGCGCCAGCAATCGCTGATGCAGGGCTACACCGGCAACGAATGCTCGGAATGCCACAACTTCACCATGGTGCGGAACGGCACCTGCGAGAAGTGCGATACGTGTGGAAGCACGAGCGGGTGCAGCTGAGAGCTGATGCCGCCTCGGCTTACAGTCCGCGAAGTCATTCGCTTGCTGGAGACCGATGGCTGGTATCTGGTTGCAACCAAGGGCAGCCATCGCCAATATAAGCACAAGATAAAAGCCGGCCGCGTCACCGTGGCCGGCAAGTCGTCTGAAGAGGTTGCACCAGGGACATTGAACAGCATCCTCAAGCAGTCCGGGTTAAAGGAGTGACGACATGCGTTACGCTGTGGTGATTGAAAAAGCAGGAGATAATTTTTCTGCTTATGTGCCGGACCTGCCCGGCTGTATCGCGACCGGCGCGACGGTGCCTGAGGTGGAAACCGAGATTCGCGACGCAATACGCTTTCATATCGAGGGCTTGCGTGCCGATGGGTTGGATGTGCCCGAAAGTGTCAGCCTGGCAGAATATGTAGAGGCATAGAAGGCGCCGCTGCGATCCTTCCAATCCAGATCAGCCTCTGACCTCAGCACCTATTCCGCCGGCAACACTCGCAGCGTCTGCTCATCAAACAGCGGCTCGTCCTGGCCAATCCGGACAAACAGCAGCTTTTGCGCCGCACCCGCCGGTATCTCGAAATACTGGATGCCATCGGGCATCTCGCCCCAGTCGCCGCAGGGCGGTTCGGGGACCTCGTTGGGGTCGGCAAGTGCCTTCAGCTCTTTCGCGTAGGCGGCGTCGGGGCTGAATGTATAGCGTTTGACACCGGCGGGCACGGTTCCTTCCGTGTAGGGGGCGAGCACGCAGCGTGCGCCGACGGCGTTGTCGGTCTTTTCCAGGAACAGCCGCTGCAACGCGGCTTCGGCAGTTTCGCCGGGCTTGATGTCGAATACCTCAACCAGAGGATCGGCCGCGCCGCCATCGCTGTATTTGACGGCGAGCGCCTCGCCTGCGAACTCAAAGTGGATCTGGCGGAAACCGAAATCGCAGCGCTGCACCCAGGCGGCGAGCCCGACGGTTTTGTCGGTCAGCCTTTCCCAGGCGCATTTGTCGATGGGCGGGCGCGACGGCGCCGGTTCATCCGCTCGTGCCACGGCCGATATTGCCACGGACGCAAACAGGGCGCTGCCCCAGACGATCGATATCATGGCGCTATTCATCGCTGCATCCTGTCAAAGTGAAGACATCCCACGCCGAGCCACCGGGGTTGGCGTTGGCGAAGTCGACCCAATCGGTGAAAGCCACGCCGAAATCCGGCAGCAGCAGCCCTTTCGGCGCCGGCGTCGCTTCGCGCGAGTTCAACTGCTCGGCGCCGCCTCCGGTCAAGGCATAGACTTGGCCCTCCCATATCCTGCACAGGCCGCTGCCGTCCTGCAGCCCCGCTTCGCGGTCATCGTCGGTGCAGGGATGGCGGATGGTGCCGAGCGGCAACGAATTCCTGCCGTTGGTCCAGGTGATATCGGCCGGGAGGCGGATATCGGTCTTGGGCACGGCCAGCGAAAACACCTGCGCCGTCAGTGCCGCCGGCTCATTGGCGAGCGGCCGGAATTGCATGACCGCACCGGAGCGCTGCTCCCGATAGGTGGCATGGCTCAGCAAGCATTCCCCGGCGTTCGCCACCTGCATCGAACTGAGCAGACCCGCGAAGACGAAGGCCAGTTTACGGGTGATCATCAAATGTCCCTGGGAAAGCGTTGTGAAAGCCAAATGCTGGCCGCATACCGTCCCGCACAGTCGCATCATCCACGCAAAAGCATAAGCGAAATCCGGAACGGCTGCATTGTCGGCTCCTTGGACGAAAACTTATCTCTCGCAACCCAACAGCCTGTATGGTCGAGCGCACTGATCGAGGGGTGGTGATGCGACGTTTGGTGATTACGATGGCAATGTCCGCATTCGCGACTGGTGCTGCGCTGGCGGCGTCGCCCTATGTCGGGACTTGGTCCAGCGACCGACTGAACTGCCACGCGGCCGCCGACATCCAACGCCAGACCGTCTACTCCGTAGACCGAGCGGCCCTGTCGCTGCCCGAGTTCGGCTGCGAGCACGCGTCATTTCGCAAGTCGCCGACCGGCTGGGTGGTACATGCTAGCCGGTGCTACGGATCGTACCCGTCACTGGAGGAGCCCTTCACTCGTGTCATCCATATCGAGAGGCATGGCGCCACGATGCGGTTCACCTGGCCTGGCTTCGACAGCGGACTTCTTGTGCATTGCTGAGGCGTTCGCGTCAGACCAGCCCGACCAGAAAAGCAGCGCTGCCGAGAAAGCCAACCGAACAGACCCACAGCACCCACAATCCGAGCACCCTGCATTCGAGCACCGCCGAAGCAGGGTTGGCGGGGTCATAGTGCACGTCCACCTTGGTGCCCTCGACATAGCACCGCGCCTGAGCCCCGACGAGGCCTGGCAACGAAGCCGTCACGCTGGCGCCGAAAGCGACGCGATCGGCACTGTATCGCTGGCCGGCGACGCCATAGCTGTAGACGATGCGGGATTTGAAAACAGTACGCCAGGGCCGATAGCTCCCGGTCCGCTCGCGGGTTTTGATCGCCTGCAGGCCCGACGCGTCGATGCGGCCGACGGCGACCGGCCATTTTGCCGCCTGCTCGGCCATCGATTTCTGGACGAAGCCCATGCGCAGGACAAACAGGCCCATGAACAGCAACAGAGCCGCCGCACCGACATACTGCGGCTTGGGCAAATACGGGCCGATCGCCTCCAGGACACCGCCGACGGAAAACACCAACACCAGGGCGCCGACCACCAGCCCGGCGGAAAGCTGCACCATGAATTTGAAGGCGCCCTCCGGCATGGTGCGCTCGATCACGGCCTTGGCCGGATCGACAGGGTTATAGAAGACGGTCACGGCTGCGCCGCGGGGAAATCGCGCAAGGGTTTCGGCGACTTCGAAATTCCCCAGATTTTCCTGCACGCTGTAGTGCGAACTCTGAAATGTCTTCTTATCCACCTTGTACTCGAAGGTGATCGCCGGAAAATTGCGGATCTCGGTGGAATCGCTGCTGTCAGACCCGGAGCCGGAGCTTCGGACCTCGCGCGCTTCGACGCGCGAGGAGATGATCTTTCCCGGCGCCGGCAACCAGCGGCTGACCGCTTTGACCTCTCGCCATTTCAGGAAAGTGACGATCGACAGCCCGCCGGCGACCGCGCAGGCAAAGCCGACCAACAGAAATTTGAGTTCCAACTCATCTCCCCCGGAGTTCAGGAGCCCGCACATAGACATCATGACGACGGCAATGTCTTGCTTATTCGCTGAAACGGCCGAAGCCTCCGCGGATGCTCATCATCGTCTCCCATTTGCTGGCCAAACCGGCGGAGACCTGGGAGAGCGAAGCACGCCAAGCCTGATGGCTTGTTTCAATCCGCGTCGGCCACCATCTGCCGGCCGCCGGCCCAGGCGCGCCATTGGCGCTCGTCGCCGTGGAAGACGTTGAGGTCGATGCGGCCGGTGACGCCATGCGATAGGCCGGAGCCGGAATATTGCCAGAACAGCCATTTGCGGCCGGGATAGACCTTTGAGGGGTGCTGCGCCACGGCGCGCAGCCAGAACGAATAATCGAGGAATTCGCCGCGAAGATTGTCGCGGTAGAAATCGGGCGCGGTGTAGATGATGGGCCGCTGGCCGTAATGGCGTTCAAGCTTGTCCATGAACACCTGCATCTTCTCCAGCACCTTTTCGCGCGACGGCCGCCGCTTGCAGCTGGATTCGCCATTCCATTCGACATCGATCACCGGCGGCAAGGCGCCCTCGACCCTGGGCACGTTGCGGATGAACCAGTCGGCCTGCTCGCCGGCGGTGCGGCACCAGTAGAAGAAGTGATAGGCGCCGCGCTTCAGCCCTGCGGCGTCGGCGTTGCGCCAATTCCTGGTGAACATCGGATCGAGATGGTCGCCGCCGTCGGTCGCTTTAATATAGGCGAAATTGGCGCCCTGGGCGCGCAGCTTCTCCCAGTTGACGTTGCCTTGCCAGCGCGACACGTCGACGCCATGCACGGCAAGGTGTCGCGGCGAAGAGCGGCCGAAATTGATCGGCTTGGCATCGCGAAAGCCGTAGCGCGTGACAGGCCCGGCCAGCATCGGCGGTGCCGCCCGTGACAAGAGCTTCGGCGGCGATACAAGCGCCGCCGGCTCGACGACCGGCGGCTCGACGCTGTCCGGCAGGTCGGGCGCCGGAAACGCCACCGTCTCTTCCTCCGCCAGGCCGTAAGGTCGGACATTCTCGTCCACCGGCATGGCTTCCGCCATCCTGCGTTCGGCTGCCATTCTCCGTTCGGCCTTGGTCACTGGGGCGGATGCGATCGGCGCGCTTGGTCGCACCACCGAGTTGGTGATCTCGTTCGACGGCTTCTGGATGTCCAGCGCGTCCATGCCGGATGTCGACGAGCAGCCGGCAAGGCACAGCGTTGCGATCACGAAACTGACGGCGCCTGGTAACCGCATCTGGACCTGTACTCAAACACAACAGACCGAAGGCAACGGCCGACGGACAAACCAGGTCTAGTTATGAACGAGAAATTACCAATAAAGATTGAATCAAGTTTTTAAGCATGTTGGGCACGGTTCCGAGTGTCGGCCGTGCGCGGTGACAAGCGCAATCTAGGCCTGCCGATCCTATCGCCTGAAGACGCCGATCATCGGCCCCAGGTTCCAGTAGTCGTCATTGCGGCCGATGGCCGGCGCGAGCAGGCTCGATATCGACCCGTCGAGGAACAGCGCATTGTCGCAGCCGAGCCCGTCGCGAAACAGGCGTGCGAATGCATGGAATGTCACCGTGCCATTCGAAATGGCGAAGACGACGACGCCGTCCTTTCGCACCCCGACACCGTCGCGCGTCTTGCGCGAGGTGCTGTCGGCCCGGAATTTCTGGTGCAACTTGCCGTTGATCACCAGCATCGGCCCGGACTGCGTGGCATAATCGGTGGGCGGACGCTTCTCTAAGAAATCCCTTGTCGCGCGGACCGCGGCCTTGCCGTCGCTGATGTAGAAAATAGCATTGGGCTGGAGCGAAAAATTGCCGCTTCCCGACCCGACCTTCGCCGAGGCCAGTTCCTGCCCGCGCTCGACATACAGGCCGACCGGCGCGAGGTTTGGATGGTACATTCCGGCATTGATGGCGAACAGCATCGTGCGCCCGGCCCGCCGCTGGGCATCGTCGAGATTGTGCAGCGATTGATAGGGCTTGCCGGCCGGATCCTTCCAGAACAATTCGATCCGATATTGCCTGGGATCGACCTCGCAGACCAGGTAGCTGGTGACCTCGAAGACGAAATCGCGGCACGGCGGCAACGAGGCGAACCATTGGCCGACTCCCATGCCGATCGCCGCCGCCGACGGCAGCGCGGTCTTGATCAGCGCGAGCAGTAATGGCGCGGATTGGAGGACAGTCAAAAGATCCATGCGCGCACCGGATTGCCGGTTCCAACGAGCCGCCGCCAGCATTCGCCGGCACGACGCAAGAACGGTCCCAAGCGGGAATGGATCAAACGGCCAAGGTCGAAGTGCGGCTGCCGACGCAAGACATCGGCGACATCATTGAACAGAGCTGACGAGCCGCTCGTCGCCGCCAAGGATGGAAACCCAGCGACCGCTGTTGTCGCTCGCCTGTCTCTTCAGGTAGCGATAGCCTGTCTGGTTCCAGAGGCGAACCTTGTCGCTGAGATTGTCGAGGACGAAATCGCCCTTGTCGGTGCGCACCGTAAGCACGGCGTGGCCTTCGCCGTCCGGCTTGCGCACCACCGTCATCAGCAGATTGGCGATTGCAATGCCGGCGGCCTGGAGCTCGCGCTGCTTTTCAAGCGCGTAGTCTTCGCAGTCGCCAAACCCGTTATCGGGGTAGGCCCACCACTCATCCTTGCCGTAGTTGTCCATGTCGCTCATCGGCTTGACGCGGGTGTTGACCGAGAGATTTACGGCGGAAATTTCCCGCAACAGCTGGCCGGTCATGCTCTCCGGAGCGTTGGCGGGCGAGCGGATGGAGCATTCGGCAGAATGGACCTTGCAAAAATCATAGTGCCCGATCGGCTGGGAGGTTTGCCCGCCGATAGTCATGGAAAGCGGTCCCGCATTCGCCAAACCCGCGGCCGAACAAAAAGCCGTCAGCGCCAACGCAAACCCCAAACCCCTCGCCTTGCGGCGCCAACCCACCGAGGATGCCATACGGCCCCACCCATCTATTTTTGTTAACAGAACGTTAAAGATGGATTTTGCCTGGAGTCAATGAAGGCGGCCGATCACATCTTTGGCGATCGACGCATGCCCGACCGGGGTTGCGCCGAAGCAACACCGGCTCGCACATTCCTGGAGTTGCCTTTTAGTCCCTTGTTTGACGCCGCGGAAAACCGCTGCGCGCTTTCCGGCATTGCTTCAGGCAAGCCATCCCATCGCCAGGCCCAGCAGCAAGGCGATGCCGAGCACGCCGCGATAAATGACGAAAGGCCAGGCTGAGAAGCGTTCCAGCACGCGCATCAGGCCCCATATGGCGAAGAAGGCGGATAGCGAGGCGACGACCAGGCCGACCGCGAGGATCGACCAGCCATGGGCATCGAGATGGGCCTTGTGCAGTTCCCAGAGCTCCTTGAGACCGGCGAGTGCGATGGCCGGCAGCCCCAGCAGGAATGAAAAGCGCGCCGCTTCTTCCCGCTTAAAGCCGAGCCCCAGTGCTGCCGTCAAGGTCGAACCGGACCGCGAGACGCCCGGGATCAATGCGCCGATTTGGGCGATGCCGACGAGCAGCGCATCGGCCATGGAGGCCTGGCCCATGGTGCGCGCATGGCGGGCACGGAGTTCGGCCAGCGCCAGCAGGAGTGCCATGACGATGCAGGCCCAGCCGATGACCCCGAGGCCGCGCAGCGGCGAATTGCAGGCGTTGAGAAGGCCAGACAGAGCCACGCCGGCGATGACGATCGGGATCGTCGCCAGCACGATCCAGAGCGCCAGCCGGAAATGTCGGTCGGCCAAATCGCGCCGTTTCAAGGCACTGACCGAACCGGACAGGATGTCCCTGACATCGTTCCAGAAGTAGCTGATCACCGCGGCGAGGGCCGCAAGCTGCATGGCGGCGGAGAAAGCGGAGCCGGGATCCTGCCAGCCCAGCATCGCCGGGACGACGCGCATGTGGGCGGTCGAGGAAATTGGCAGCAGTTCGGTGATGCCTTGCACCAAGCCGAGAAATGCGACCTTGGCGTAGCCCAGGCCGACAAAGCCCATGTCCATGCCTTGCATGCAGCTGTCGGCCATGTCGAATTCCATGTCAGAGAGATCGGAGTTGCGCGGGGAACGACTGGGGCGATCGGCCCCTGGGCAAGCCATACCGCCATGGGACGGAAAATCAATTTACGGATTTGTGAACTGGCACCCGGGAATGGGCGTCAGCGAGTGCGGAAGGCGCGTTCGAATATCAACACCGCGCCGCCTCGGCGCGTTGGCAGCACCAGGCAGTGGCCAGACCGGCCCGGCGGGTCGGCCTGCAAAAACTGGAGGAAATCACGATGCGATCAGGGGCACAGCCAGAGTTTCTGGCACGCCCTGGCGATCACGTGCGCCGGCGGCACAACCGGCTCCTCGACGGAAGGCCGACGCGCCCGTTCGAGCAGCATGCGCACCTGTTCCGGGCGCACACGATCGCGCTCCATCACAAGCAGGACCATCGGATCGCTCAAAAGCTCGTCCAGGGTACTGATGCTGTCGTTCATCCGTCGTCTCCTCGAATGCCGGCCCGCACCGGTTAAATAGGGAGACAATGATGGCTCGCCAATGACGCTTTGCCGGCTTTCGCGTGACTGTTTCGGTTATTTCGTGACTGTTTCGATTAATTTTTGTCACGGTCACGTAATTTCACCCTTCTGTTGGCCCGCTTCATCCGGCACAGCTCATCGGTTTCGGCGCTCAAGCGCCGATCCACCTTCTTTCATAAGGCGGGAAGGGAGGCCGGAGACCTCAGGCAGGCGGCGCGCCTTCGTGCTGCGGCAAGCCGTCATCGAGCGCCACCCAGGGCTGCTTGGAGGCGGTCCAGATGTGCATCTGCGGTTTGAAGACGGATGGATCGTCGAGTGACCCGGTGGTGACGCCTATAATGCCGGCGGCATCGCGCCGCGAAAACATCGTCGTACCGCAGCTTGGGCAAAACCCGCGTTTAATATCCGGCGAGCTGTTCGCGGTCGCCAACGGCCCTTCGACCGTCACATCGTCGATGCGAAACAGCACACGCGCATTGAAGGCGGCGCCGATCGCCTTTTGACAAAGCCGACAATGGCAGATGCGTTCCTTGACGGGCTCGACGTCGGCGCGATAACGCACCGCCCCGCACAGGCATCCGCCCTGATAGTTAGCCATTGCCGCGTCCGTTCCTGAGAAGATTTGATGCGAGACTATCGACGCCCGACATCGGGTCAATTCAATAGCATTGATGCGATCCCATCGACGGCTGCGATGGCTGCGGCGACAAAAACTGCCGGCCGCCTCGAAGGAGACCGCCGGCAGCCAGTGCCGGGCAAGCTATTCGGTTTCGCCGACCACCTCATCCCAGCTCTTCACCTTGGTCTCACCGTTGAGGAACGGCAGCGCGGCGGCCGTCAGCTCTGGAGCGAAGAAGACGTCGTAGTGGGTCCGGTTGGGCAGGATCGCCAGGCGGTTCCGCGACAGGTTTTCACGCATCCAGCCGGCGTCCTTCAAACCGCCGCCGAGCATCTGGTAGAACTTGATCTCGTGCTCGGGCTTGTACATGTCGCTGTCGCCGTAGGCCAGCATGACCGGCATCTTCAGCTTGGGAACATCGGCCGAGTAGTCGTAGTTCTGGCGCATGAAGTTGCCGAGCGTGTCGAGCAGCTTCGGGAACTCCTCGGGATGCGGCGCCACGGCGACGTAGGATTTGTACATCGGCGTGTCCTTCATGAAATCGGCCGCTGCCGCGCTCACCTGCGCCTGCTGGGGACGCATCTCGTCATAGAAACCGTCGGCGGCATAGCCGGTCGAGACCAGCACAAGCCGGCGCACCGCTTCGGGGTGCTGGACGGCCATCCGGAAGGCGACACCGCCGCCCAGAGAATAACCCATGACGTCGACCTCGCCGTAACCAAGCCGTTTGACGATATCAGCCATGTCGTCGCCCATCGCCTCCAGCGTGAACGGCCGGTCGCCAAGCGCGGTGCGGCCATGGCCTTGCAGGTCGACGGTGATGACAGTGCGATGTTCGGCAAGCTTCGGCAGAATGGGGGCGAACATGTCCGCTGTGCCGAGACCGCCATGCAGCAGAAGCAGCGGCTCGCCTTTGCCGTGGACGGCATAATAGTAATTCAGGCCGTTGATCGGCAGCAGGCCGGATTTTTCAGGCTTCGGCGGTGTCTTCGCTTCGGTCGTCATGGCAGATTTTACCTCGTTTGCGTTGGCGATGCCCGGACAGGCGAGAAGCGCCGCGGCCGAAGCAAGAATGGCGAAAAGCAGGGCTTTGGACATATCGATCTCCTCCAGTCTGTCCGTGTGTCGGTGCGTTCTTGAGCTGGCTGGTGCATCGGCCCCAACCTGGGCGAAAACCGATCGAGAATATTGGTCTGACCCGGCTTCCGTCCCAAGGACGAACCAGCGAAATGCAAACCGACATCATCAAGGAGAAATTCCGGGGCTTTCCCGTGGATGGGGATCAACGGCGAAATCGAGGACGCGTCAGTGGCGCTTGGCTTGCACCAGATAGGCATCGATCTCGGTCTCGCCGAGCCACTTGGCCGCTTCCAGCCGATGCAGGCCTTCTACCAGGATATGACGCTTGCCGTCGTGACGGACCTGGATCGGCATCTTCATGCCATTTTCCAGAATGTCCTCGGCGAGATGACGGACCGTCTCGGGATGCAGCGTCTTCTTACGCGCCGTCGGCACGTAGATGTCGTCGACCTTGACCTTCTGCACTCTGAGCATGTCGACCCCCCGAGCGGAACGCCGCCTTGTCCTGAGATAGTCGCTTTGTTGACGAGGGCCAAGGGCGTGGCGACGAATAGGGCGGAGGCAACCGTGTTTGTCTGCCGCCGCGCAGTCGATATTGCGTATCAGCCTTTGTAGATACGGTCCTCGAGCGGCGTCTCGGCAATCAGCGCCTGCAGCCCTGACAGCAACGCCTTCTCGGCGCGGTTCATCGCCTTGTCCGGATTGACCAGCAGGAAGATATCGATGGCCGGCGGCGCATCATAGGGCGGCAGCCGCCACAGCGCGCCGTCGGCCACATCGCGCCGCGCCACATGCAGCGGCAGCGGGCCGATGCCGAGCCCGGCGACGATCATGCGCCGCACCTCCTCCAGGCTCGACGAAACGCCCACGACATCGGCGTTCAGCCGTGCTTCGCTACGCAACAGTGCGACCGGCCGCAGCGCATCCGAAATATGGTCGGTCTGGAACGATACTGACGGCTCGTCGCGGAGATCGGCGAGTGTCAGTCCGGTTTGCCCATAGAGCCTGTGCCGCGGCCCGCAAAAGAAGCCGAAGAACTCGCGATAGACCATGTCGTATTGCAGCGCCGGATCGCGCTGGCTGACCAGGCAGACGCCAAACGAAGCACGGCGCTCCCTCACCTGCTTGGCCACTTCGGTGCTTGCCGCGACCGAAATGGTGATGCTGGCGCGCGGATAGTTGCGGTGGAATTCCGACAGCGCCCGATCGAACAGCGGCGAGACCACATGGCTGGCGGTCGCGATCATGACGTGGCCGGTGACATCGTCGCTGATGCCGCGCATCAAGAGCGGCAGCTGCGATATGGTGCCGAACACCTCGATGCTCTGCTCGTAGAGAAGCCGTCCAACCTCGGTGAGCTCGAAGCGCGTCGCATCGCGTTCGACCAGCCGCCGGCCGACCCGGTCTTCCAGCCGCCGCAGCGCATTGCTGACGCTTGGCTGCTTGAGGTTCAGCCTCTCGGCGGCACGCGTGATGCTCTTCACCTCCGCGATGACGACGAATGTCCGCAAAAGGTTCCAGTCCAGATCCCAGACCAGCCGTTCGGGGCGCGGCAATGCCATTCCTGATATCTATGCTCCCTATTTCCATTATCTATTTGCGCAATGCTACCGCAAAGGCAATCATTGCCGTCAGGAGTGCGCCCCAACGCCTCCCAAGAACAAGCCTTCGCGCTCCATCCAGAGGACAGGTTTCAAATGAACAAGGTATTTTCCGGCATTGCCGTCGCGGCGCTGCTGTTTGCGTCTTCCTTCGCTAACGTCTCGGCCAGGGCCGATGACCTCGAGAAGGTCAAGGCGGCGGGCGAATTGAAGATTTCCATGAGCGGGCAGTATCCCCCCTTCAACTTCGTCAACGACCAGAACGAGGTCGTCGGCTTCGACGCCGATATCGGCAAGGCCATCGCCGAGCGTATCGGTGTCAAGGGCACCATCATCACGACCGCCTGGGACGGCATCATCGCCGGCCTGCTCGCCAACAAATACGACACCGTGGTCGGCTCGATGACGATCACGCCGGAGCGTGAGAAGGTGGTCGATTTCGTCGGCCCCTACTATCACGCCGGCCGTGCGGTTTTCGTCAACCAGGATTCCAAGGTGCAGAGCCTCGACGAACTCAAGGGCAAGACCCTTGGCGTGACGCTCGGCGAAACGCATGAGAAATGGGCGCGCCAACAGGGCGGCTGGGACATCCGCACCTATAAGGGGCTGCCGGAATTGCTGCTGGAATTGAAGGCGGGCCGCGTCGACGCCATCGTCGTCGACAACATTCCGGTCATGGTCGCCGTCAAGGAGACCGGCGAGAAGGTACGCAAGCTCGACACGCCGGGTATCGAAGGCGGCAGCGTCGCCATCGGCATCGCCATCCGCAAGGACAATCCCGAGCTCAAGGCCGCCATGCAGAAGGCGCTGGACGGCATGATGGCCGATGGTACCTACGAGAAGATATCGATGCACTGGGTCGGCAGCGACATCCGCTAACTTCGCCAGGCTTCGGCGGTCCAGGCCGCCTGAAGCCGAAAGCCACTGCGCCGGGCCATTCCATGGATTTCTCCTTGATGCAGCGCGTCTTCCCGTTCTTCGTGGAAGCCGCCTTGGTGACGCTGGAACTGACAGCGCTGGCCCTGGTTCTGGGGCTGGCCGTGGCAGCACTTGCCGCGACCGCAAGAATGTCGAGATCGACGATCCTGCGGGCCGTCGGCACGCTCTATGTGAGCCTGTTTCGCGGCACACCGTGCCTGATCCAGCTCTTCGTGCTCTATTTCGGCGGCCCGCAGATCGGCATCAATCTGGATCCGTTCGCGGCCGGCGTGATCGGCCTCGGCCTCAATATCGGCGCGTATATGGCGGAATCAATCCGGGGCGCGGTGGTGGCGGTCGACCGCGGCCAGACGGAGGCAGCCCGCACGATCGGATTCGGCCGGTTCCAGACCTTGCGCAAGGTGGTGCTGCCGCAAGCCGCCAGGCTGATGATCCGCCCGCTCGGCGTCAACACGGTTGCGCTGCTGAAAGGCTCGGCCCTGGTGTCCACCATCTCGGTCGTGGAATTGACCTACACCGCGCAGCGCTTCATCGGCTCCACCTACAAGCCGTTCGAAATCTTCGGCGTCGCGGCCCTGCTCTACATGATCATGGTCTATGCCGTCGCCCGCATAGTCGACATGCTCGACAAACGCTTCGCGATCGTCTGAGGCAGAACACGATGCAAGGCCTGGATTTCACAGTCATCGCGCCCTACTGGGATCTTCTGCTGACCGGCGCCTGGTGGACATCAGTGCTGACGGTCTCGGCGGGAGCGCTTAGCTTCGCCGGCGGCATCTTCTTTGCGGTTGTCGTACTCTACGCGCCGGCAATCCTGGCCTACCCCGTGCGCGCCTTCATGTGGGTGTTCATGGGCACGCCGCTGCTGTTGCAGCTCTTCCTGATCTATTTTGGCCTGGTGCAGGTCGGCATCGACATCCCTGCCCTCGTGGCCGGCATTGTCGGCCTTGGACTGCATTTTGCCGTCTACAATGCCGATGTCATCCGCGCGGGCATCGTGGCCGTCGATGTCGGCCAGACGGAAGGTGCACGCAGCATCGGCTTCGGCAAGTGGCAGACGCTGCGCCATGTCGTGATACCGCAGGCCATCCGCAACACGGCGCCGCCGATCGGCAGCAATTTGATCGCGCTGTTGAAGGAATCCTCCATCGTCTCGGTCATCGGCATTGCCGAGCTGGTTCACTCGGCGCAACTGGCGATCAGCGAAACGTTTCGCCCTTTCGAATTCTACATCACTGCCGCCGCGCTCTACTACATTCTCAACCTCGCACTCGAAGCGGCCCTGCATAGGTTCGAAAGACATGTGGAGGTTTCCCGATGAGCACGCAGCGGCCGATGGTCGAGGTCCGCGGCGCACGCAAATCGTTTGGCGCCGTCGAGGTCCTCAGAGGTATCGACCTATCGGTCGAACGTGGGCAGATCGTCGCAATCATCGGCCCGAGCGGCTCCGGCAAGAGCACGCTGCTGCGTTCCATCAACCATCTCGAGGGTTTGAACAGCGGTGAGGTCTGGCTGGACGGCCTGCAGGTCAACCAGAAGCTGCATGGCCAGGCGTTCGAAAGGCACATCAACAAGGTGCGCCAGCAGATGGGCATGGTGTTCCAGCACTTTAACCTGTTCCCGCATTTGACCGTGATCGAGAACATCACGATGGGGCCGGTGATCCTGAAAAGCATGCCGAAAGCCGAAGCTCGTGCGCTGGCGCTTGGTCTTTTGTCCAAGGTCGGGCTCTCCGACAAGATCGACGCCTATCCCTCGCGTCTTTCGGGCGGGCAGAAGCAGCGCGTCGCGATTGCCCGCGCGCTGGCCATGCAGCCCAAGGTGATGCTGTTCGACGAGGCCACCTCGGCGCTCGATCCGGAGCTGGTCGACGAGGTCAACGCGGTGATGAAGCAGCTTGCCGCCGAGCACATGACCATGCTCATCGTAACGCACGAAATGCGCTTTGCCGGCGAAGTGGCCGACAGGGTGCTGTTCATGGATGGCGGCGTGGTGGTGGAAGAAGGCCCGCCGGGCGACATCTTCCGCGCCCCGCAAAAAGAACGCACCCGCACCTTCCTCAAGAAATACCTTTCCGCCTGAGTACGACGATGACCAGATTGACCACTGAATTCCCCGATTTCGGACTGACGCCGGAGCAGCGCCGGCACGCAGTGCGCGGCCACTATTATGAGTGGCCGGGCATGGATGGCGAGCGCGGCGAAATCTGGTGCTACAGCGACCGCTTTTCCTACCGCGCCGGCGAGACAGTGACGCTGCATGTCAGTTCGACGGCTCCGTCCTTCAGCATGACGATCGTCCGCGACGGCGGCACCGAGACAAAGGTGTTCGAGAAGTCCGGCATTGCGGCGCGTTGGCAGGAAAGTCCAGACCAGTGCTCGGCCGAAGGCTGCGGCTGGGAAGCCTCGTTCGAATTCAGCGTCGGCAGCGACTGGCCGTCCGGCGCTTACCGGGTGACGCTGACTGCTGAAGGCCGCGACGGCAAGCCGATCCAATCCCATCATCTTTTCATCGTCGCGCCCCTGCCCGGCAAGAAGCCAGGCCGTGTGCTGCAGGTGGCGGCGACAGGCACCTGGCTCGCCTACAACACCTGGGGCGGCTCCAATCACTACCAGGGCATCACCGGGCCGGACCGTAACGAATATTCTCCGATCGTCTCGACGCAGCGCCCCTGGTGCCGCGGCTTCGTCGTGCTGCCCAAGGAGGCGCCGCGTGTGCCGTTGGAAGTCGCGGTGCCGCCGAAGACAGTGCCGCGCTATCCACACATGGAATGGGCGCTCGCCACCGGCCATTCGAAGAAATACGCATCGTCGGGCTGGGCGAGCTATGACAGCCACTTCTTCCGCTTCGCCGAACGGGCGGGCTACGCCGTCGATCTCGCCAGCCAGCACGATCTGCATTTCTCGCCCGACATTCTCGATGGCTACGACTGCGCCGTCTTTGTCGGCCATGACGAGTACTGGACCTGGGAAATGCGCGATGCGGTCGACAGCTACGTCGAACGTGGCGGCCATGCGGCGCGCTTCGCCGGCAACTTCATGTGGCAGACGCGGCTGGAGGATGAAGGCCGGCGGCAGGTCTGCTACAAATACCGCGCCCGAGCCGAGGACCCCGCCTATCGCGGCGGCGACGTCACCCGCGCCACCAATTCCTGGGAGGCGCCCGAGATCGGCCGGCCGGGTTCGGCGACCTTCGGGCTCAACGCCACACGCGGCCTCTATGCCGGATGGGGCGGCTGCGCGCCACGCGGCGTGCGCGGCTTTCCCGTGTATCGGCCCGAGCACTGGGCCTTTGCCGGAACCGGCATCTACTATGGCGACCTGCTTGGCGCCGACAGCCATGTCTATGGCTATGAGGTCGACGGGCTGGATTTCGAAATCCGCGGCGGCCTTCCCTACCCGACCGCGACCAGCGGCGCACCGGACGGCTTGCAGGTTCTCGCCGTCGGCATGGCCAGCCAGGTCGAGGAAAGCGCCGATATCCCGATCGAGGATCAGTTTCTCACCGACGAGGATGGTCGCTTCAGCGCCGAGACGCTGTTCGGCGATCGGAGCGACGCCAATCTGGAAAAAGTCAAACGCGGCAACGGCATGATCGTCAATTTCCCGCGCGGCAAGGGCGAGGTCTTCCACGCCGGAAGCTGCGAATGGGTCGCCGGCCTGCTGAGGCAGGACCCGATGGTCGAACGCGTTACCCAAAATGTCCTCGATCGTTATCTCGGAAAGTCCTGACATGTCGAAAGCCCAGACCGCCGCCCCGGACACCGAAGCCCGGCGCCAATCGCATCTGTTCTATCTCTCCAGCCTGCGCCGGCCGCTGATCGACCGTGCCGAGGGCATCTATATGTGGACGCAGGACGGCCGCCGCTTCATCGACGGATCAAGCGGCCCGATGGTCGCCAATATCGGTCATTCCAACCGCAATGTGCTCGACGCCATGAAGCGGCAGATGGACCGCGCCACCTTCGCCTACCGGCTGCATTTCGAGAACGAACCGGCAGAAGAGCTGGCGCGTGAGCTGGCCGGCAAGCTGCCCGAAGGCATGGATCGCATCTTCTTCGTCTCAGGCGGCTCGGAAGCGACCGAATCCTGCATCAAGCTGGCGCGGCAGTGGGCGGTGGCCACCGGCCAGGCCAGCCGCTGGAAGGTGATCACGCGCTTCCCCTCCTATCACGGCGGCACGCTGGGTTCACTGTCGATCACCGGCGACTACGCGCTGGCCGAGACCTTCACGCCAATGATGCGGGTGATGCCGACCGTGCCGGCACCGGCGGCCTGGCGCGACCGCGACAATCTCTCGATGGAACAGCGCGGTCTCCGCTATGCCGACATGCTGGAGGAGAAGATCCTGGCCGAGGGGCCGGAGAGCGTGGTCGCCTTCATCATGGAACCGATCGGCGGCGCGGCGACAGCGGCGCTTGTCGCGCCGGACAGTTATTATGGGCGCATCCGCGAAATCTGCGACCGCTACGGCATCCTGCTCATCCATGACGAAGTGATGAGCGGCGCCGGCCGCACGGGAAAATTCCTCGGCGGCGACCATTGGAACTGCAAGCCGGACATCGTCGCGCTATCAAAAGGCCTGGGATCGGGTTACGCGCCGCTCGGCGCGCTGGCGGCGCCGATGCGGCTGGTGCAGCCGCTGCTCGCCTCCGGCGGCTTCCAGCACGGCCATACCTATGCCGGCAATCCGCTCGCCTGCGCCGCAGGGCTGGCCGTGCTCGGCGAAATGGACCGCCTCGACCTGATCGCCAATGCCGCCGCCATGGGCGATGTGCTGATGGACGGATTGCGAGAGCTAGCCGAGCGCTTCCCGTTCATCGCCGACGTGCGCGGCAAGGGCCTGCTCACCGGCGCCGAGATGCTTGCCGATCCCGAAACGCTGCGGCCGATCGACCAGAGCAGGAAGGCGACGCAGCGCCTGCTCGACCTCGCCTATGAGCGCGGGCTGATCATCTACGGCCGCAAGGTCAAGGGCGGTGTCGACGGCGACAATTTCATGGTCGCACCACCGATGATCGTCACCAGCGAGCAGGTCGGCGAGATCATCTCCATCATCGGCGACTCGCTCGAAGTCCTGGCTGCCGAACTCGACCTTCCGGTCGAAGGCCGGGGATAAAACAATGGCGCCGAGAAAGGTCATCATCACCTGCGCCGTCACCGGCTCGGTGCATACACCGTCCATGTCGCCTTATCTGCCGGTAACGCCGGAACAGATCGCGGCGGATGCCATCGCCGCGGCCGAGGCCGGCGCCTCGATCCTGCACTTGCATGCCCGCGACCCAAAAGACGGACGGCCTACGGCCGATCCGGACGTGTTCATGCAGTTCCTGCCGCGCATCAAGCAGGCGACGTCGGCGGTGATCAACATCACAACCGGCGGCTCCTCCCTGATGACGCTGGACCAGCGGCTGGCGGCACCTTTGCGGGCCGAGCCCGAAATGTGTTCGCTCAACATGGGCTCGATGAATTTCGCGCTGTTCCCGATGCTCGACAAGCCAAGGGAATGGCAACACGAATGGGAACCGAAGCTGCTGGAAGCCACACGCGACACAATCTTCAAGAATACCTTCGCGGATATGGAGGGCGTTCTCGAGAGACTGGGCAAGGGCTGCGGCACGCGTTTCGAATTCGAGTGCTACGATGTCGGCCATCTCTATTCGCTGGCGCATTTCCGCGACCGTGGGCTGGTGTCGGGGCCGCTGTTCATCCAGTTCGTGCTGGGTATTCTTGGCGGCATTGGCGCCGATCCGGACAATCTCATCCACATGAAGCGCATCGCCGACAAGCTGTTCGGCGACAGCTACCAGTTCTCGGTGCTGGCCGCGGGCCGCCACCAGATGCCGCTGATCTCTATCGCCGCGGCCATGGGCGGCAATGTCCGTGTCGGGCTCGAAGACAGTCTCTACGACGGCCGCCAGCTGGCGAAATCCAATGCCGATCAGGTGCGCCGTATCCGTGGCATTCTCGATGGACTGTCGCTGGAGGTTGCCACCCCGGCCGAAGCACGCGACATGCTGGCGCTGAAGGGTGGCGACAGGGTAGCGTTTTAATGCGACTGGCTGAGATGATAGTGCTCCGTCACACCTTGGCTCCCTGCTTGCCATGACAAGTCCGGAAAAAATCCTCCTCCGCCCCGGACGAATCGAAGACGTCGAAACCATCCATGCCGCAATTCTGAAGCTCGGCACCCATATCGGCGCGCCCGAAGAAATCGTCTCAACGCCAGACGATCTCAGGACCTGGGGCTTTGGCGAAAGACCTGCCTTCTCGACCCTGATCGCCGAAGTCGATGGCGAATTCGCCGGACTGTGCCTCTATTTCCCGATCTTCTCGACCTGGATGGGGCGGCCCGGCGTCTATGTGCAGGACCTCTATGTCGAGGACCGGTTTCGCGGTCGCAGGATCGGCGAGCGCCTGCTGCGGCGCGTCGCGGCCGAGTGCCGCAAGCAAGGCGGCGCTTATCTCAGATTGTCCGTCGATACCGACAATGAGAGCGCAAAGGCCTTTTATGAACGGCTGGGCATCGCCTGGTCGAGCTACGAGCAGACGCAGAAGATCATCGGCGACGCCTTCTTCGCCTTTGCCGACGCGCCGGAGAAAAAAGAATGAAAGCCTTCTACGCGCAGGAGCAGAAGCGCCACGACCCCAAGGCTTTCCTTTCCAGCGGCGCCCCGCAGCCCAATCCGGAAAAGCCGGAGCGCGTCGAGAGATTGTTAGCAGGCGCAAAATCGGCCGGCTGCACGATCGAGCGGCCGCGCAATCACGGACTTGGTCCGGTCGCGGCGGTGCACACGCCCGAATATCTCGATTTCCTGGAGCATATCTACACGCGTTGGCAACGCATCGAGGGTGCCTCGGCGGAAGTGATCCCCAACATTCACCCGATCGTGCGCAACGGCTCCTATCCGGCCTCCGCGGTCGGCCAGGCTGGATACCACATGGCCGACACGGCCTGCCCGATCTCTGGCGAGACCTGGCAAAGCGCGCTGTGGAGCGCCTGGAGCGCGGTCGAAGCGGCGGAAGCGGTGATGGCGGGCGCGCCGGCCGCCTATGCGCTTTGCCGCCCGCCCGGTCACCATGCGTTCGCCGATGTCGCCGGCGGCTTCTGCTTCATCAACAATTCGGCTGTGGCGGCGCAGGTACTGCGCAAACAGGCGGCACGCGTGGCGATCCTTGACGTTGACCTGCATCACGGCAACGGCACGCAAGGCATTTTCTATGGGCGGCCCGACGTGCTCACCGTCTCGCTGCATGCCGATCCGGTGCGGTTTTATCCGTTCTTCTGGGGCCATGCTGACGAGCGCGGCGAAGGCCCCGGCCTCGGTTATAATTTCAACCTGCCGCTGCCACGCAAATCCGCCGACGCGGCGTTTCTGGAAGCGCTTCAGGTGGCGTTCCAGCGCATCCGCGCCTTCGCGCCCGACGCGCTGGTCGTGGCGCTCGGGCTCGACGCGTTCGAGGGTGATCCGTTCGGCGGGCTTTCGGTGACGACGCCAGGTTTCTCGCGCATCGGCGAAGCCATCGCCAAGCTCGGCCTGCCGACGACAATCGTCCAGGAAGGCGGCTATCTCTGCGACGAACTCTGTGACAACCTCACCGCTTTCCTGACCGGGTTCGGCACCAAGGCACGCTGACAGGTCGAGCTGCGCCTGAGACCTCCATCGGTCAGAGCGAGAGCGGGAAATTTTCCACGCAATGTTTCGATCGGAAAATCCACCATCGTCTCCATCGCGCTGTTATTCCCAGATAATTCAACTTCCGAGTCGATCAAGGACAGGGATTGCCGACCCGCTGATGAATGGCGTCCACTGCCTTCTGCATCTCTTCGGTCCAGACAACCTCCACTGAAGACAGCGCCATTTCCAACTGCGAAATGGTCGTCGCGCCAATGATGTTCGACGTGACAAAGGGCCGGCTCGATACATAGGCGTTGGCGAACAGCGCCGGCTCCAGGCCGAAGGAGCGCGCCAGCTCGTTGTATTCAAGCTGCGCCTCTGCGGCATTGGGGGTCTCGTAACGCTGGCCGCGGTTGAAGAGCTGCGAGCGCGATCCCTGCGGGCGCGCGCCGTGATCGTATTTGCCCGAGAGATAGCCCTGCGCGAGCGGCGAATAGGCAAGCAGCGAGACCTCTTCCCGATCGCAGACTTCGGCGAGGTTCACCTCGAAGGTCCGGTTGACCAGATTATAGGCGTTCTGAATCGAGGCGACCCGTGGACCAATAGCTTTGTCAGCCTCTGCAATGAAGCGCATGACGCCCCAGGAGCTCTCGTTGGAGAGACCGAAATGCCGGATCTTTCCGGCCTTCATCAGTTCATCAAAAACGGCAAGCGTCTCCGCGATCGGCGTTTCACCGGTCGGCGCCCCGACGGAATCAGCGCGGCGCGCCACGGCGCCGACGCGCGTCGGATTGGCGCCCCAGGGTATGTCCCGCTCCGGCCAGTGGATCTGGTAGAGGTCGATATAATCCGTGCCGAGCCTGATCAGCGATTTGTCGACGGCATCGAAGATATCGGCGCGCACAAGCTGCGACGGCCTGTCGCCGCGAAACCAGTTGTTTGCGGTGCGGCCGACGACCTTGGAGGCGAGTATCACCTTGTCGCGGTTGCCCTTTGCCTTCATCCAGCTGCCGATGATCTTCTCGGTCCGCCCTTGCGTCTCCGCCTTGGGCGGGATCGGGTAGAGCTCGGCAGTGTCGATGAAATTCACCCCGCGCGAAAAGGCCAGGTCCATCTGAGCGTGGCCGTCGGCTTCGGTGTTCTGCTGGCCCCAAGTCATCGAACCGAGGCAGATCTGGGTGACAAGAAGATCGGTCCGACCGAGACGGCGTTTGTGCATGGAAGTGTGCTCCGGCGGGAAAAGTTTGCGCGGCTGCGCGGGGAAGGAAGTTTCATCCTACAAGAAAGCAGAGGCGCTCTCCAAGCCTCGGCAAGCCGACTTTTGCGTGAACCAGACTGCGCTAGCGGCGAGCCCCTGCCAGGGCGCGCCGCTTGGCCTCGTCGATCAGCATGTTGGCCACCTGCATGCGGATCATGGCGCGCTGGCGCAGGTGCGGCGCGACGCGATCGGGATGGTTGGAAAAGGCGAAACTGCGGCGCATGCGACCAAAGTCGGCGACAGCCTTAGGCGTGTCCAATCCCAATTCCACGGCAATCGATTCGGGATCGATCGGAGGCAGTTTTTCTTCGGGCCTTGTCTCTTCGCCCGCAAGTGCCAGCTTCGCATGATCGAGCAGAGCCGCGAATTCTGCGGCGAGATCCGCGCCTGCCTCGCGATATTCCGTGGCAAATCCGCTGCCAGAAACCTTGATGCGGCCCGAATGGAGCTCGTCGGCGACGGAAAGATAGTCAAACGGAATCGACGGGCGAGTGGCGGCCTCTTCGCCTCCCCCGTCCTTGTCGGAGGCGACGAAGAGATCATCGAGCAACGAAGCGAAATCCCGCTTGGCGCTGGTAACGATGTCAGCCTCCCCAGTCTCACGGTGTGTCCGAGACATCCACCTTAGGGTCCGCTCGTTAAAAATGCATGCCGCCGATTTAAACAATTGAAGGTTTACGGGGCTGGACCACGCCCGGTCAGTCACAAAAAGCCGGACTGCGGTTGGTGCAGTCCGGAATTCGCCAGAAGCGGCGAGGAAAAACCGGCCATGTGCCAGCAAGAGGGATACGATTCGTGATCTGCGAAAGTTTCAGGCGACGCAGGATCATGGCAGAAAAAATTTTGCAGAGCATGGCAGGCATGCAAATGCTGCACTGCACAATTGTCACGAATCCCCTATATTCGGACGCTGGGAGGTCCAACAGGGGCCTGGATTATGGGGTTCTTCACTGAAATGTTTGCGCGGCCACGGCCGCAGGAACATCTGCGTTATCGTGCCGCGCTCGCGCTGCTGCATTCCATGAGCAATGCGGACCGCGCCGACATCGGCATCAAGCCCGCCGATTTCCCGCGCATCGCCCGCGAAATGTCCGTTCGCTAGTTCGGCCAGCCAGGGATATTCCGGCTCCGGACGGACAACGCCTTGATGGCGTGATCCGTCAACGTGAGCCCAGGAACGTTGCCTTGCCCAGCGGCACGCCATTGTGGCGAAGAATGTCGTAGGCGGTGGTGAGGTGGAAATAGAAGTTGGGCATGGCCACATGCAGGAGATACCGCAAACCGGCCATCGAGACCTCGCGCCCGCCGAGCCTGACCTCGACAATCTGCTCGTCCGAACCTTCCAGATCGGCCGCGGAGAACGTCGCCAGATGGTCAAGCGTCTTGGCGATGCGCGCCTGCAATTCGGCAAAGCTCGCCTCATTGTCCTCGTATTTGGGAATCTCCCGGCCGGCGAGCCGCGATGGGGCTCCCTTGGCATGGTCGGTGGCGATCTGCACCTGCCTGGTCAAGGCGAACATGTCGGGCGCCAGCCGCGCCGTCAGGAACACCTGCGGGTCGATCTTGCGCTCGCCGGCGTTTTGTTCGGCCGTGGACAGCACGCTGGACAGCGCTTTCAACCGGGCCGAAAACACAGCCACCGATACTTCATACATGGATAGGGTCACGCAATTATCTCCCGGGGCAGTTGAAGCGCCGCGAGCGCGAACTAGCGCCTTCCCGGGCGATTCTTCAAGCGATACCCGCAAGGCGTCACCACGTCGCCGCAATCACCGTGGTAGAATCTCCGTTACTGCGTGGAGATTCCCGATGAGACACGCTTTTCTCGCAGCGACTGCCTTGTTCTCCCTTGCCTCGATCGCCCAGTCGGCACCTGCCGACGAGGCGCCCTACGTCGATGACAGGTCGAGCGCCGAGGCAGTTGTCCGCTCGCTCTACAGTGCCATCAACCGGCATGAATTCGCACGTGCCTGGGGTTATTATGGCGATACCAAGCCGGCCAAGGACTTCGACAGCTTCGTCAAGGGCTATGACGGTACCGACAAGGTGGATGTCAGGACCGGCGCCGTATCCAACGAGGGCGCGGCAGGCAGCATCTACTACAGCGTGCCGGTCGCCATCCAGGCAACCGACAAGAAGGGCGAGGCGAAGGTCTTTGCCGGCTGCTACACGCTGCGCCAGGTCAATGCCCAGATTCAGGCGCCGCCATTCCAGCCGATCTTCATCGACAGCGGGGCGCTGAAGCCGTCGAGCGCGGATTTCGAGGAGGCTGTGCCCGCTAGCTGTGGCGACGGCCCGCCACCTCCGAAAAAGGATGCAGCGCTGGAGCAGGCCAAGAAGGCTTTCCTGGCCAGCTATAGCGACCAATGCGACAAGGATCTCGCGGCCAAGGAGCCGGAGATTTTTTCCATCAAATACAGGGACAAGGATGCGGCGGCCGGCGATCCCGACAAGGAAACGCGCCTGTTCCATTTTTCCTGCTCGGCGGCCGCCTACAATGAAAGCTCGATCTACTACATGA
This sequence comes from Mesorhizobium sp. B2-1-1, assembly GCF_006442975.2. Lineage (NCBI taxonomy): Bacteria > Pseudomonadati > Pseudomonadota > Alphaproteobacteria > Hyphomicrobiales > Phyllobacteriaceae > Mesorhizobium > Mesorhizobium sp. B2-1-1. The sequence continues at coordinate 3,926,374 of NZ_CP083954.1, forward strand.
CCGACGAGGCGAATGGCGTCAGGCAATTGCAGTTCACCGAACCGGAGATGGACATCCGCTACGTGAACAACGACAGCGAAGGCAAGGTCGAATCCATGCACATCGTCGGCTTCCGGACCACCGGCTGGGCGACCAATTCCAGCTACGACCAGGACGCCCACACGATAACCACCTTCAACAAGTGGCGCGGCGCCGGCGATGCCTCGTCAGCAGGCACCTATCTGTTCCGCAACGGCGATTTTTCGCTCGTCCAGTACGACGTCGACGCCTCCTATGACGGCGAGGAAAACCCGCAGACGGTTGTCGACTACAACACCGCTCCCTGAGCCGTGCGGCGTCCGATCAGGGCGCCTTCGACAGCATCCAGTTCAACGCGCCGCGCCAGTCGACCATGCGGATGGGGGTGCCGTGCGTGCCCGTCTCGAAGCGCACGAAGCGGGTCGGATAGGCTTTCGATTTGGCGATGATGGACCGGAAGAAGGATTCCTGGTTTGCCACGGGAAAGACCACGTCATGGCTGCCCTGACCGAAGAAAACCGGCACGTGGCGCCTGAAGGCTGGGCTGGACAAGAAACTCTCGTCCCAAAGCGAGCCAAGCAGCAGAAGCCCGTCGATTTGCCCGCCCGTGTCCGTGCGGGCGGCAAGCTTCCAGCACAATGCGCCGCCCATCGAGCCGCAGGCGACGAAGATCTTCGCGCCCGGCGACTGTTGCGCATAGTGATCGATCAGCGCCGCGACCTGTGCCGCCCCCTTGTCGCCGAAATCTGGGAAGTCAGGGCTGAGATAAAGGCCGCCATTGCCTGCCATCAGGTTTTTGATGCGGTTGAAATTGCCGCCGAAGGTGAAGTCATCGATACCTTGCTTGCGGCTGCCGCCCTGCCCGTGCAGGTAGAGCACGATGACGGAAGCCCCTTGCGTCTTGCCTACGGCGATGTGCCGGACGTCGCCGGCATCGGTTTTCAACAGCAGATCCTGCTGCACCTTGCGCACACCGGTATCGGTATACTGCGCATGCACGCGCTTTTCCGGCACCTCGTCGCGCTGGTTGATGTCGCGCATCTCGCGGTAGTCGATCACCGTGTAGTCACCGTTGGTGTCTGACGAGAGCGTAGCGGGATAGGCGAACAGATCGTCCTTGAAGGGTTTTAGTTGGAGAGCAGAGGCCTGGGCAGCAGAAAACAGGAAGAATATCGAAATCAGAAAGGCAGGGAGCGTGAGCACCCCCCTCTGGCCTGCCGGCCATCTCCCCCTCAAGGGGGGAGATTGGACATCATTTCGGCTTTCGCCAATCTCGACGGCCGGCAGAAGGGCGCCCCCGCCGAAACTGCCAATCTCCCCCCTTGAGGGGGAGATGGCCGGCAGGCCAGAGGGGGGTAGAAGCGTTGACATTAACGAAATGAAACCGGAAGCCATACCGCAGGCTTGCGTAATTCGGCCCGGGTTTGTCAATCCTGCAGCACGCCGCCGGCGCCTTCCAGCGCCTCGCGAGTGTCGACATCGACGGACGCGCCCTCGCCGATCTCTACATCGACGACGTCAAGTCCTCCGGCCTCGACCAGATGGCGTGCGCCGGTATCACCTTCGAGATGGGCGACAGCCGGGAACAGCGAGCGCGGCAGAAGTACCGGGTTGCCGCGTTTGCCAAGGTGCGAGGCGCGGACGACCAAATTGCCTCCCGCCCCGCGAAACGCATCGATCAGCCGGTCGAGATCGCCGGTCGAGACACCCGGCATGTCTCCGAGAACGATCATCGCACCGGCGGCATCTCCCGGCAGATAGGCCATACCGGCTTTCAGGGAGGTGGAGAGCCCATCGGCAAAATCGGGATTGTCGGCGAAAGTCACGTCCAGGCCCGATAACGCGCCGCGCACCCGCTCACGCTGGTGGCCGGTAACGACGATCGTGCCCGAAGCTTTCGAGGCGAGCGCACGCTCTGCTGTACGGCGGACCAACGGTTGGCCGTCGAAAAGCGCCATAAGTTTGTTCGGCCCGCCCATGCGGCTCGAACGGCCTGCCGCCAAAAGCACGATCCCGACCTTGAGCCGGCTTACGGCCGGCAGCGGTTCGCGCGGCTGCGGGCGTGTCGGGATTTCCATCAGCAGGCCGCCGACGCCCATGCCGGCGATGTCGGTCGCCGTTACGTCGAGGCCGGCGATCAGCCGGTCGAGCACCCAGTCGAAGCCGTTCTCCTTGGGGCTGCGGGCGCAGCCCGGCGCGCCGATGATCTGCTTGCCGGCGAGCCTGCCGAGCACCAGTAGATTGCCGGGGTCGACCGGCATGCCGGCGCGGATGACAGTACCGCCCGCTTCCTCGATCGCGGCCGGAACGACGTCGGCGAAATCGCTCATGGCCGAAGCGCCGAAGATCACGACCATGTCGTTATCGCGCGCCAGCGAGGCGGCCGCCTCGGCAACCGGCGCAACCTCGTGCGGCGTGCGGCGCTCGGCCGTCAGCCGCCCGCCCGAACGCGCCAGCCGTGCCTCGGTGACGCGCAGCGTCTTGTCGAGCACGCTCGGCTTGACGCCCGGCAAGACGGTCTGGATAACACCGACACGAATGGGCCGATAGGCATTGACGGCAAAGATCTCGCCGCCGGCGCAGATTTCCATGACCGCATCGACCAGCGCCGACCCAACGGCGAAGGGAATGATCTTCACGGTTGCCACCATCTGGCCCTTTTCGACCGGCGCATGCTGGCCAAGCGTGGCGATGGTGATGGTTGGATCGACGGCATTGATGGCGTCGATCATCGCGCTGTTGACGGTGAAGACGCCAGCGGCTTCGGCATGGAGGTTGACCCGCCCCGTCGCGGCAGGCTTGGCCGCGACATTGCGGTGGCGCATACCGGTCGCGATCCGTTCGGCGGCGGCGTCTTCGCCCAGATCGCCGGGAGAAAGCACGGCCGCGACGACTTCGCTGATGCCCGCCGCTTTCAGCACCCCGACATCCTCTGCACTCAGCCGATGCGCTTTGCGGAAACGTCGCTCGCCGACCGTCGTCGCGTGCGCAAGCACGGCGCCTTCGGCCTGTTCGATAGGAACCGGGCCGAATTTCACGCTGCGGCTTCCCTGGCTTCAAGGCCGCGCGAGCGAAACGCGTGAATGACCTGCGCCAGCACGGCGACGGCGATCTCGGCGGGGCTGGCCGCGCCGATATCGAGACCGATCGGCGCCTGGATGCGACCGATCTGCTCGGAACTGGCGCCCAGCGCCAACAGGCGCTCGACACGCTTGGCATGGGTTTTCCTGCTGCCGAGTGCCCCGACATAGAAGCACCTGGCGTCGAGCGCCGCCTTCAGCGCGAAATCGTCGATCTTGGGATCGTGGGTGATGGCAGCGACTGCCGTGTAGCTGTCGAGTGGCTGTCGTTGCAGGACCTCCTCAGGCCATTCGGCGTGCAAAGCGACATCGGGAAAGCGGTCCGACGTGGCAAAAGCCGTGCGCGGATCGATGATCTCGACTGGATAGCCGGCGATCCTGGCCATTGGCGCCAGCGCCTGGCTGATATGCACGGCACCGATCACCACCAGGCGAGGATGCGGCAGATGCGCGTTGAGAAAAAAGGTCCGCCCTTCCGCTTCGACGGAGCCGGAATTCCCGGTGCGGAACGCCTTGCTGATCGCGGCACCGAGATCGCCGGCGACCGGATCGCCCTCGCGCACGACACGGTCGCGGCCGTCACCAAGATCGGTGACCAGGATCGCGGCGCGGCGCGCGCGGCGCTCGGCGTTGAGTGTTTTCAGCGCATAGGGATCCATCGAAGATCAGCCTAGCCTTTCCACATACACTTTGATGCGGCCGCCGCAGGAAAGGCCCACCTGCCAGGCGGTCTCGTCGGCGACGCCGAATTCCAGCATTCTGGGCTTGCCGGTGCCGATGACGTCCATGGCATCCGTCACCACGGCGCCTTCGACACAGCCGCCCGAAACCGAGCCGTGGAAATTGCCGTCGGCGTCGATGACCAGATGGCTGCCGGCCGGGCGTGGCGCGGAACCCCAGGTCTCGACAACGGTCGCGATGGCGACATCCTTGCCGTCCTTCATCCAGCCTTCCGCGATGATCAGCGGGTCACGGGCCTCGTCGAGATAAATGCTGTCGCTCATCGTTGCTTCTCTCAGGGTCTGTTTTTCCCGGAAATATGTGTCTTCAGCAGCATATGGCTACGCGGCGCGCCTCGCGCCACCCTCCATCCATCGCCGCGGATCGACGGCATATCCAGGCTTCCGGTCCAGCGAAGCGCAGAGATCGGCAAGCGCGTCGAGATTGTGCACGGCACGGAATTCATCGACATGCGGCAGCATCGCCCTGACGCCGCGGGCGCGCGCCTGGAAACCGTCGAAGCGCAGCAAGGGGTTCAGCCAGATCAGCCGCCGGCAGGATTTGTGCAGACGCTCCATTTCCTCCGACAGGCCGTCGACCTCGTCTCGCTCCAGCCCGTCGGTGATCAAAAGCACCACCGCGCCCTGTCCTAGCACGCGCCGCGACCATATCAGGTTGAACTCGGCCAGCGTGTCGCCGATGCGCGTGCCGCCCGACCAGTCCTTGACCGCGGTGGAACAGTCGGCCAGGGCGGCGTCGGGATCGCGATGGCGCATCTGTCGGCTCAGATTGGTGAGCCTGGTGCCGAAAACGAAAGTGTGCACGCGCCGGCGCTTTTCCGTCAGAGCATGCAGGAAATGCAGGAAGATGCGCGTGTACTGGCTCATCGAACCGGAAATGTCGGCAAGCACGACCAACGGCGGATACACTTCGCGGAGCGAGCGGAATTTCGGCAGGATCAGTTCGCCCCCAGTGCGTGCGGCCGAGCGCATCATGGCACGCGGATCGATGCGGCGACCGTGCGAATCGGCCTTGAAACGGCGCGTCCGCACCATATCGAAGGGCAACCGCAGTTCGGCGATCGCTTTCCTGGCGTCGGCCATCTCGGCGGCATTCATCTGAGCGAAATCCTTGGCCCTCAGCACCTCGTTGCCGGAGAAAGTAAAGCGCGCGTCGACCTCGATCTCGGGGATTTCCTGCGCCGGCTGGTTCCTGCTGTGGCCTGCGAACATGGCCTGGCTGACACGGCTTTCGGCCGCGCGTGGCTTCTGCTTCTCCCTGGTATCGGGCGCCACCGGCGAAAGCATCGCCAGCATCTTTTCGATCAGCTCACGCGACTTCCAGAATAGCCGGAAGGCCTCGTCAAAGATGGCATGGTCCTCATGCCGCGACACCAGCACGGCATGCAGCGTCCAGTAGAAATCGTCGCGCGCGCCGATGCCGGTGGCAAGTACCGCCTCGATGGCATCCTTGACCGAGGCCGGACCGACGCGCATGCCTGATTTGCGCAAGACACGGGCGAAATAGACGATGTTGTCGGCGATGTGACCGTCGACAGTCGCCTCCCTGGGTTCCGCGCGAGGCATGGCCATGAGCCCTACTCCGCCGCCGAAAGCTCGGCCTTCACCTCGTCGAGGATACGCCGGCCTTCGCCCTCGCCGATGCGGGCAATGTCGTCCTGGTATTTCAGCAGCACGCCGATCGTGTCGGAGACGGTTTCCGGGTCGAGCGCGACCTTGTCGAGTTCGGTCAACGCGCCGGCCCAGTCGATGGTCTCGGCAACGCCCGGCATCTTGAACAATTCGATCTGGCGGAGCTTCTGAATGAAGGAGACCACCTCGGCCGAAAGCCGGCTGTTCGCCTGCGGCACCTTGCGGCGCACGATCTCCAACTCCCGCTCGGCGCTGGGATAATCGACCCAGTGATAGAGGCAGCGCCGCTTCAGCGCGTCATGGATTTCGCGGGTGCGGTTGGTGGTGATGATGACGATCGGCGGCTCCTCCGCCCTGATCGTGCCGAGTTCGGGCACCGTCACCTGGAAATCGGAAAGGATCTCGAGCAGGAACGCCTCGAACGCCTCGTCGGTACGGTCGAGCTCGTCAATCAGGAAAACCGGGGCGGCGCCGGCCTTGCCGGTCAGCGCATCGAGCACCGGACGGCGTATCAGGTATTTTTCCGAGAAAACGTTGCGCTCCATGTCGGAGCGGTCAACCTTGCCGGCCGCCTCCTCCATGCGGATCTCGATCATCTGCGCGGCATAATTCCACTCATAGACGGCGGACGAGACGTCGAGACCCTCATAGCATTGCAGACGGATCAGCCGGCGGCCGAGCGCCTCTGCCAACACCTTGGCGATCTCGGTTTTGCCGACGCCGGCCTCGCCCTCGAGGAACAGCGGCCGCTTCATGCGCAGCGACAGGAAAAGCACGGTGGCCAACGACCGGTCCGCCACATAGTCCGCGCCGGTCAAGAGATCGAGCGTCTCGTCGATCGTCCGCGGCACGGGGCGCGGTTTTAGCTCGGTCATTCCTTCTCCGTGGACGCCTCTGCCCCGCTTTCCAGAACGTGGTAGCCGCGGGCGTGATAGATCAGCGGCCGCAAATTATCGCCCATGCGCAGGCCTGTCACCTTGCCAAAAAGCACACGATGGGTGGCCAGGTCCTTGGTGTCGATCAGTTCGCAGTCGAACACGGCGAGCGCGCCCTTCAAGGTCGGCGCGCCGGTGGAGATCACATCCCACTCGCCGAGCGCGAAACGTTCCTCGACCGGCAGGCCGGTGATGCCGGAAAAGCCGATCGACAGCGGCTCCTGGTGCGAGGCAAGCGTGTTCAAGGCAAACCTGCCGTTTTTCACGAACGGCTCGTTCTTGGGATTTTCACGGTTCAGGCAGACCAAAATGGTCGGCGGCGTATCGGAAACCGAACAGGCGGCGATGACCGTCGCGCCACGCTTGCCGGCCGGCCCGTCGGTGGTCACCACATGGACGTGGCCGGCAAAATGGCTCATCGCGTCGCGATAGGCCTGCGGTCCTATGTCGTTCTTCTTCAACACCGGAGATTTTCCATAGCCTGAACCCTACCGCTATATATGGCTAGATATGACATGCCACAAGCGAAGTGCTTGGCCCATATCCCGAAATTCGCGTGTTGCGCCAAGACCGGGCAGCCTTTAGGTCTTGGCGGGAGTGGCGCCGGGACCATCCGGGCTCGCTTGGAGGAAGTCTTCGACAGGATGCGACCCGGGGCAACGATATCTGCCGCGCTGGCCTGGCTGCTGCTAACCGGCGCCGCCAACGCCCAGACGCTGCTCGTCGGCGTTGCCGCGCCGCTCTCCGGATCCTCGGCGATCCTTGGCAGGCAGATCGAAGCCGGCGCCGAAGTAGCGGCCCAGGCGAACGGCATCGAGCTCAAGACCATCGACGATGCCTGCACGGCCGATGGGGGGGCCGCGGCAGCCCGGGAATTCGCGACCGCCAAGGTCAATGTCGTCGTGGGATTTCTCTGTACGGAAGCGATCGAGGCGGCGATGCCGATCTTGAAGGACGCAGGCATCGCCGTCATCACCGTTGGCGTGCGAACCGAAAGCCTGACTGACCGTCGTCCCAAGACCGGCTGGCCGGTCTACCGGCTCGGACCGAGGGGCGACGACGAGCGCAATGCCGTCGCCAACACCCTTACCCGGCTTTGGCAGAACGAACTGTTCGCCGTCATCGATGACGGCACCATCTACGGCCGTGAGATCGCCGAGACGTTGCGGGCGGCGGCCGAACAGGCGGCGCTGAAGCCGGTGTTCGTCGATACGTTCCGGCCGCAGCTCGACAACCAGATCGGTCTGATTGGCCGGCTAAAGAAGGCCGGCGCAACCCATGTCTTTGCCGGTGGCGACGGCGACGACATCGCCATCATGGGTCGCGACGCCGCGCAACTCGACGCCGGCATCGTATTCGCCGGCGGCGAGAACCTGCGCACGCCGCCCGGAGCGGTGCCCTATGCCACGGGAACACTGATGATCGCTCCCCCCGAATGGGCCGATGTCGCCGATCCCAAGGTGTTCAAGGCGTTCGCCTCGCAAAAGATCGTGCCGGACGGCTACACGCTGCCGGCTTATGCGGCGGTAGAAACCGCCAAGGCGGCGATGGCGGAAGCGGCAAGCTCCGGCAGGCCCCTTGCGGAAGCGCTCATCGGGCATGATTTCACCACGGCGATCGGGCCGGTGCGCTTTGATGCGAAGGGCGACCTCAGCCGGAATCCGTACCGCGTCTTCCGTTTCGATGGCGCCCGCTTCGTACCGCTGGAAAGCAACTGATGTTTCGCACCGGCCCGCGCAACCTGATCACCGATGTCGCCGGTCTCAGCGTCGGCAATGCCTCCGATGCCCGACTGAAATCCGGCGTGACGACAGTCCTTTGCGACGAACCGGCTGTAGCCGGCGTCCAGATCCTGGGCGGTGCGCCGGGTACCCGCGAGACGGACCTGCTCGAACCCCACAATTCGGTTGAGACGGTCCATGCCGTGGTGCTGTCGGGCGGGTCGGCTTTCGGCCTCGACGCAGCGTCCGGCGTACAGGCAGCACTGCGCGAACGTGGCATCGGTTTCGAGGTCGGCGGCTTTCGCGTGCCGATCGTGCCGGCGGCGATCCTGTTCGACCTGCGCAATGGCGGCGACAAGGACTGGGGCCGCTATCCGCCATACCGCGACCTCGGCTACGAGACGGTGCAGGCCGCCGGTTCGGATTTCCAGATCGGCACGACCGGCGCCGGCACCGGCGCGCTGACCTCCGATCTCAAGAGCGGGCTTGGCTCGGCTTCGACGCTGCTTGACAATGGCGTCACCATCGGCGCGCTGGCGGCGGTCAATCCGATCGGCTCGGTGACCATCAGCCGAAGCCGCCATTTCTGGGCGGCTCCGTTCGAGATCGGCGATGAATTCGGCGCGCTTGGCTATCCCTCGCCAATGCCGGACGACGCCAAAAGCATCCTCTTGAAGTTTCGCGACAAGACGTTCACGGGCAAGGCGGATGCCGGCGGCAACACCACCATCGCCGTTATCGCCACCGATGCCGTTCTCACAAAGGCCGCCGCAAAGCGCCTGGCCATGTCAGCGCATGACGGTTTCGTGCGGGCCATATGGCCGACGCACACGCCGGCCGATGGCGATCTGGTCTTCGCGCTGGCGACCGGCAGGAGCGGTATCCGGCTCGAAGCCGACGCGGCAATCGACCTTTATGCCGCGGCAGGCGCCACGATGGCGCGCGCCATCACGCGCGGCGTTTTCGCCGCGACGCCCGCCGAGGGCGATCGGTTTCCGGTCTGGTCGTCGCGCTGACTTATACGCGATCAGGTGGGGTCGGACTTTTCTTCCTCGAAAGTGACCGCGACGTCGGAATTCGCCGACAGCCAGACCTTCTTTCCCTCGACCTCCGCAACAAGGCTCAGGGGAATGAAATGATGGTGCCCCTTATGCGTGCCCATGCCGCTGTCGGACTTGGTCAGCTTGATCCGCTGCCCCTCGACTTTGTCGACCGTGCCGACATGAACGCCATCGGCACCGATCACTTCCATATGCTCACGAATTTTGCTGGTGTCGGTCATGGTGGTTCTCCATTGGGACTGCCGACAATAACAGACGAGGCCGCGATTGGATGCATGGCGCTTGCTTTATCGGGCAGCGCGACGCCGGTATCTTGTCGTGATAGGGAATGGCGATATCGTTGGCCGGCGGAAAACCTCATGCAAAACCTTCTTCTGTTTGCCGTTTGCCTGCTTGCGCAGTTTTGCGCAGTCGTCGCCGCCCGGGCCGGGGATGTCGCCGAGCTTGAAATCCTGGGCTTCACCAAGGACGGCGGCATCTTCGCGTTCGAAGAATATGGCGTGCAGGATGGATCGGGATTTCCCTACGCCAATCGCTATTATATCGACACCAGCAACGACAGCTTTCTCCAGGGAACGCCTATTCGCGTCCGGCTCGACGACGAGAACGCCACGTTGACGGCGGCTCGTATTCAGGCCCGCGAGAAGGGCGAAGCGGTCGTCAGCCAGGCGGAGTTGGCCGCGAACAAGGGCATCACCGCAGGCTTCAACCCGGTAACGGAGATGTCCGCCGACCCGCATCGGATGGCGGTCAATCCGCGTCCGATCTTCTCGCCAGTCGACCAGCCGCTCGAGTTCCGGCTGGACGAGATCGGCATGAACGAGACTAAGGGCTGCGAGAGCCAGGGTGAGATCAATGGCTTTCGGCTGCTGCGCGTCGAGGCGCAAGCCGGCGGTACGACGAAGCTGTTGCACGAGGACAAATCGATCCCCAAGAGCCGGGGTTGCCCGAACGGCTACCGCATCGGAGCCGTGCAGACATTTTCGATGGACAATCCCAGCGCCTATGCGGTGCTGATCGCGGTGCGCCAATATGGCTTCGAAGGCCCGGACTATCGCTGGATCGCGGTGACCGGCCGCCTGTGACACCGCTCGTCCACCCCGCCAGGCGTCATCGCGCCCTGGGCCGCCTCCGCGGCGCCATACCAACGCCGGGCACGGCGCTGCTCGGCGCGCTGCTTTGGGCCGCCACGATGGGCGCCAGCGCGCTCCTCAACCTGTTGCTGGAAAGTTGGGTGACGCCAGATAAAATCCGCACCGTGACGCTGCTGTTTGCAGGCGGCGGCGCTCTGGCCTTTCCTGTTGGCCTGTTCGCGGCACGGCTGGTCTCGCGCGGAAGGAGCTGGGAAGTCGCCTTCGCGGCGGCATTCGTGGGTCTCGCCGCCGCGACGATCGGCCTGACCGCCGGGCTGTATGCCTTGCAATACCGGTCCTACTATGCCGCATGGCATGCACCCACCTTCACCCTCACCTGGGGGCTTCAGTTCGTCTTCACGATGGCGGTGGCGCTCTACCAGTTCGTGGTGCTGGGCATCAGGCTCTATTTCCCGATCGGGTTCCTCGCCTTGTTTGCCGCCAGCCTCTGGTTTGCGCGGCGGCGGCGTTGAGCATTTTGTCCGCCTCTGTTAGGACGCGGGCAAATTTCTCGACACGTCAGGACTGACCGATGATCCCTCGCTACTCCCGGCCGGAAATGGTGGCCATATGGTCGCCCGAAACCCGGTTCCGCATCTGGTTCGAGATCGAGGCTCATGCCTGCGACGCGCTGGCCGAACTCGGCGTCATCCCGAAACAGGCGGCGAAGACCATCTGGGAAAAAGGCAATGCCGCGAAGTTCGACGTCGATGCGATCGACGAGATCGAGCGCGTCACCAAGCACGACGTCATCGCTTTTCTCACCCATCTCGCCGAATTCGTCGGACCCGACGCCCGCTTCATCCATCAGGGCATGACATCCTCGGACGTTCTCGACACGTGTTTCGCGGTGCAGCTCACGCGTGCCAGCGACATGCTGCTGGCCGACATCGACGCGCTGCTTGCGGCGCTGAAGCGCCGCGCCTTCGAGCACAAGGATACCGTCACCATCGGCCGCAGCCACGGCATCCATGCCGAGCCGACCACTTTCGGCGTCAAGCTGGCGCAAGCCTATGCCGAATTTTCGCGCTGCCGCGAGCGGCTCGTGCATGCTCGCGAGGACATAGCCACCTGCGCCATTTCGGGAGCGGTCGGCACCTTCGCCAATATCGAGCCTTATGTCGAAGAGCATGTCGCGGCAAAGCTCGGGTTGAAGCCGGAGCCGGTATCGACGCAGGTGATCCCGCGCGACCGCCATGCCATGTTCTTTGCCACGCTCGGCGTCATCGCATCGTCGGTGGAGCGGCTGGCGATCGAGATCCGGCATCTGCAGCGCACCGAGGTGCTGGAAGCCGAAGAGTATTTTTCGCCTGGCCAGAAAGGTTCGTCGGCGATGCCGCACAAGCGCAACCCGGTGTTGACCGAGAACCTAACCGGCCTTGCCCGCATGGTGCGCTCCTTCGCGCTGCCGGCGATGGAGAATGTGGCGCTCTGGCACGAGCGCGACATTTCGCATTCCTCCGTCGAGCGCATGATCGGGCCGGATGCGACGGTGACGCTGGATTTCGCGCTGGCGCGGCTGACCAGCGTCATCGACAAACTGCTCGTCTATCCCGACAACATGCTGAAGAACATGAACAAATTCCGCGGCCTGGTGCATTCACAGCGCGTGCTGCTGGCATTGACGCAAGCCGGCGTCTCCCGTGAGGATGCCTACCGGCTGGTGCAGCGCAATGCCATGAAGGTGTGGGAGCAAGGCGCTGATTTTCTTGAAGAACTACTGGCCGACAATGACGTCACCGCCGTCTTGCCGGAAGCCGAGATCCGCGAGAAATTCGACCTGGGCTACCACACCAAGCATGTCGACACGATCTTCCGGCGGGTGTTCGGAGAGGCGTGAGGGGCTTTCCTTCTCCCCGTCGCTATACGAGGAGAAGGTACCGCAGGACGTAACTGCCGATCACGCTTTGCCGGGAATGGTCCTGATCACCGTGCCCCACGGATCTTCGCGGGTCGTTTCACTGGCCACGTTGTCGGAACGCATCTCGACCCAGGCAAGGCCCGACCGGGCCGGGTCGCGGCGGCCGGCGCCGGCGCTCTGCCACGCATTGGCGCCTATATGATGATGGTAGTGGCCTGACGACAGGAACACAGCCTGGCCGCCATACTTCGCCACCGTGTCGAAGCCGAATTCCTGTTTCCACCAGGCTTCCGCCTCTTCCGGCCGGCCGACGCGCAGGTGGACGTGGCCGACAATGCTGTTTTCAGGCGCTCCCTGCCAGCCCGCGTCGCCCGCCGGCACTTCGGCGACGACCGAAGGAATGTTCAGCCGTTCGGTCGCCATCGCGATCTTGTCGCCGTTCCACGTCCAGTCCTGCGGACGGCGATCGGCATAGATCTCGATCCCGTTGCCCTCGGGATCGGTGAGGTACAGCGCTTCGCTGACCAGATGGTCCGAAGCGCCCTCTATGGCGATCTTGTCTGATATGGCGTGGTTGATCCAGCGGCCGAGATCGGCACGGCTGGGCAGCAGGAAAGCCGTGTGGAACAGGCCGGCGCTGCGCGGATCGTCAGGCTTGGCCGAGGCGTCCGGCTCCAGCACCAACAGCGGACGGTTGGCGGCGCCCAGGGTGATCGCGCCATCGGCGCGGCTTAATTCCTGCAAGCCGACAACAGCGCGATAGTAGGCCGCTAGGCTTTCGGCGTCGCGCGCCTTCAGCCCGACCCGGGCAACGCTCACCGGCGTGGTGGCGGCAAAGGGCAGTTCGCTCATGATTGTCTCCGTTGCGGCGACGCTTTGGCATAAACCCCGAGGTCAGGAGCCCGGCGCCGGCGATCATTGTACATCGTGTCAGCACCAAATGCGGTCCTTCACGGCTGTTTCTTTCCAGAGGACAAATCGGCGATCGTGATCGTTCACACAAGACAGCGAAAAGCGAACATGGTGTTCACCATTGCAAGCAGGAGCGTGTCCATCGACGGTTGCATGAGGCAATCACGCTCGCTATCTCAGCGCCATGAAAGTCAAAGACGCAGATATTCTCATCATCCCGGGCTACACCAACTCCGGACCCGAGCACTGGCAGACCCGCTGGCAGTCAAAGCTGTCGACCGCGCGGCGCGTCGAGCAGGCGGAATGGTCGAAGCCCGTGCGCGATGACTGGACGGCGGGCGTGGCAAAAGCGGTCAATGAAGCCGAGAAGCCCGTCGTCCTCGTCGCGCATTCCCTTGGCGTTGCCGCGGCGGTGCAAGCCGTCCCGCAGTTTCGCAAGCCGGTCGCCGGCGCATTCTTCGTGGCGCCGCCCGATGTCGCCAATCCGAAGGTACGGCCAAGGCACCTGATGACGTTCGGCCCCTACTCGCGCGAGCCGTTGCCCTTCCCGTCCATGGTGATTGCCAGCCGCAACGATCCGTTCTGCGCCTTCCACGTCGCCGAGGACATTGCCGGCGCCTGGGGATCTCTGTTCATCGATGCCGGTGAAGCCGGTCACCTCAACACCGATTCAGGCTTCGGCCCATGGCCCGAAGGTTCGATGACCTTCGCCAAATTTCTCACCGAACTGAAGGCCTGACGACCCCGACCGGATCGCGGCTCTCAGCCGCCGATCGAATCCTTGATGCCTTTCAACAGCGTCTTCGCCCCTAGTGAAATCAGCGCGTGCTCGGACCCTGTGGCCAGCAGGCGGTAGCCCATCGCCACGACGCGGCCGGCGATGGCCGGTTCGATGACGTAGATCGCCGCATGTTTGCCGGCCTTGCGGGTACGCTCGGCGATCGAACCCACCGTTTCCATCATGCTTTCGAGCGTCGAATTGACGGTCGTGCCGTTCGACCAGGCAATCGAGAAGTCCGATGGCCCCAGGAAAATGCCGTCGATACCGGGTGTATCGAGGATGCCGTCCAGCGCATCGAGCGCCGCCCGCGTCTCGACCATGGCGAAGGCCATGGTGCGCTGGTTGCTGTCGCGCAGCCATTCGGCATGATCACCCTTGCCATGGCGTGGGAAGGCATAGGTGGGGCCCCAGGAGCGCTCGCCCACCGGCGGGTATTTCATCGCCGCAGCGAACAGTTTTGCATCCGCCACCGAGTTGACCATCGGCGCGATCACCGCCTCGGCGCCGAAATCGAGCGCCCGGCTGGCCATGTCGAAACGGCCGACGGGAATACGCACCAATGCCGGCTTGCCGGTGGCAAGCACGGGCGCCAGGCCGCGCAACACGCTGTCTTCATGATGGCCGCCATGCTGCATGTCGAGCGTGACCGCATCGAAGCCCTGCCTGGCAAGGATTTCGACGGTCAGCGCGTCCGGCACGCCTGACCATGCGGTGACCAGCGTTTCATCGGCCGCAAGGCGGGATTTCAGGGACATCGGCTCTTTCCTCGCTAAGGATCGCAGTTTCAGCCGGAAACGACGGGAAACGCAAAGAAAAACCGCCCGGCTGGGCCGGGCGGTCGATTGGTCCAGTCATTCTTTTGCCGCAGGTTCCGTCGCAAAATTGTGGGACATTTTTGCGGAACCTGCTTCGGCCGGATCAGGTGTTCTTGATCTGCTCGATGGCCTGCGCCATCAATTCGTCCATGGTGCGGCGGATCTGATGGTCCGACTGGCTGACGCCGGCAGCGTCGAAATCCTTGCGGATCTTGCGGAAGACGTCGTGATCGCCGGCTTCCTCGATATCGGAAACAACCACTTCCTTGGCGTAGGCATCGGCCTCGGCGCCGGATTTCCCGAGCTTTTCCGCGGCCCACAGGCCGAGAGCCTTGTTGCGGCGCGCCGACGCCTTGAACCGAAGCTCCTCGTCGAACACGAATTTGCGCTCAAAACCCTCTTCGCGATCCTTCATGTTGCTCATGGCGTCCCTCCGATGGAAATCGATTCGCTGGCATTGATGAATATGTGATGGCGAAGCACAAACCAAAAGGCTGGCGGCCGGTCAATACGCTTCGTGGCTTGCTGCGCTGCGGCATTTCGGTCCCGAAAGCAGTTGATTGAAAGGATTTGCCGATTGAGCAAACAAGGCGATTACGATAGACACCGGCATTGAACGCCACCGTCGCCACACTAATTTAGGCAGACGGACAGGAACTGGTCGCTTGCCGCCTGCCCGCAAATCCAGAGAAAAATCAAATGAAAAATCGCCGCCGCATTTATGAAGGCAAGGCCAAGATACTTTATGAAGGCCCTGAGCCCGGGACGCTGATCCAGTTCTTCAAGGATGACGCCACCGCGTTCAACAAGAAAAAACACGAAGTCGTCGATGGCAAGGGCGTGCTTAACAATCGCATTTCCGAGCACATCTTCAATCATCTCAACCGGATGGGCATTCCGACCCACTTCATCCGCCGGCTCAACATGCGCGAGCAGCTGATCAAGGAGGTCGAGATCATCCCGCTCGAAGTGGTGGTGCGCAATGTCGCCGCCGGTTCGCTGTCCAAGCGCCTTGGCATCGAGGAGGGCACGGTCCTGCCCCGCTCGATCATCGAATTCTATTACAAGGCCGATGCGCTCGACGACCCGATGGTCTCTGAAGAGCACATCACTGCCTTCGGCTGGGCGAGCCCGCAGGAAATCGACGACGTCATGGCGCTGGCCATTCGCGTCAACGACTTCCTGTCCGGCCTGTTCATGGGCGTCGGCATCCAGCTCGTCGATTTCAAGATCGAATGCGGACGCCTGTTCGAGGGCGACATGATGCGCATCGTCGTCGCCGACGAGATCTCGCCCGATTCCTGCCGGCTGTGGGACGTGGCGACGCAGGACAAGCTCGACAAGGACCGTTTCCGCCGCGACATGGGCGGCCTCGTGGAGGCCTACCAGGAAGTCGCCCGCCGTCTCGGTATCATGAACGAGAACGAGCCGCCGCGTCCAACCGGACCGGTGCTCGTCGCGTCGAGCGAGCCGCCGAAGGGCATGAAGCACTAATTGCCAGCAACGGGCTTGCCGGAAACGGCAGGTCCGGCGCAGACCGATACCGATCATTCAGGAGCATCGATGAAAGCCCGTATCACCGTAACCCTCAAAGACGGCGTGCTGGACCCGCAAGGCAAGGCGATCGAGCATGCGCTGTCGGGGCTAGGTTTTGAGGGCATCGGCTCGGTGCGGCAAGGCAAGGTGTTCGACGTCGAGCTCGCCGGGACCGACAAGGCCAAGGCCGAGGCCGATCTCAAGGCCATGTGCGACAGACTGCTGGCGAACACGGTGATTGAGAACTATAGTGTGACGCTTACCTGAGGTTGTGCCGGAGGCACGGATGCCCCAACTTGCCGAAACCCAGAGGCCTTACGAACCAAAATGAAATCAGCCGTCGTCCTCCTGCCTGGCCTTAACCGCGACCGCGATATGATCGCGGCGCTGACCAAGATTTCCGGCAAGGCGCCAGCCACGGTCTGGCAAACCGACACCGAAATCCCGGATGTCGACCTGATCGCCATTCCCGGCGGCTTCTCCTTCGGCGACTATCTGCGCTGCGGCGCGATCGCGGCGCGCATGCCGGTGATGCGGGCGGTCGCTGAAAAGGCGGCCAAGGGCGTCATGGTCATCGGCGTCTGCAACGGTTTCCAGATCCTGGTCGAGGCCGGCCTGCTGCCGGGAGCGCTCATGCGCAACTCCTCGCTCAAATTCGTCTGCCGGCAGGTGAAGCTCGAGATCGCCAACGCCAACACCATGTTCACCCGCCGCTACCAGCCGGGCCAGATCATCCGCTCGCCGGTGGCGCATCACGACGGCAACTACTTCGCCGATGCCGAGACGCTTGCACGCCTGGAAGGCGAAGGCCAGGTGGTGTTCCGCTATGCGGACGGCACCAATCCCAACGGCTCGATCAACGACATCGCTGGCATCATCAGCAGCCAGGGCAACGTGCTGGGCCTGATGCCGCATCCCGAGAACCTGATCGAAGCGGCACATGGCGGCAATGACGGGCGGGCGTTGTTCGAAGGCGCGCTCGGCATCGCCGCCTGATATCTTCCGAAATTCTTTCAGAACCTGGGGGCGGCCTGACGATGAGACTGACGATTGCTCGCTTTGCTCTCCTGGCTGCCGCCGGCCTTGCGCTGGCATCCTGCCAGTCGGGTCCGAAGAGCGCTCCGCCGCCTTCCGGCAAGAGCGCGGCGCTGCTGGCCATGGAACAGGTGGCGATCTCCGCCCACAAATGCTGGATCGCCAGCAAGGACCCGGCCTTCAAATCCTACCAGATGGCCAATGAGCTGAATTCGTTCAGCGGCACGCCGCGCTTCCTGCTGGTGCCGGCCAAGCATTATGGCGGCAAGCCGCTGCTGGTGGTGCAGGCGCAAGGCAATTCGAGCCGTGTAGACGTGTTCGGTCCGCTGATGGCCGAGCCGCTCGGCGCGCGCATCGGCTCCGACATCGCCCGCTGGCAGGCCGGCAATCCGGCCTGCGCCGCCGCCGCGTAAGATGGGCCGGCTGCTGCAGGTCGCGGGTCTGGTCGCAGGGCTGGCCGGTCTTTTCCTGCAGTTCTCGATCACCGTTCCGGCCTCGATGGAAGCCGGCCGCGGCCTGATCGGTTCGGTCGTCTTCTACTTCAGCTTCTTTACCATCCTGACCAACATCGGTGCGGTGCTCGTCCATGCGTCGCTGCTGTCGCCCGCCGGCCATGCCTGGTTTCCGGCCTTTGCCGGAGCGCGGATGCGGGCAGGCGTCGCCGTCGCCATCACCGTGGTCTTCATGGTCTACGCCACCGTGCTGGCACGCCTCTGGCAGCCGCAGGGCCTGTTCCTGCTGTGCGACGTGCTGCTGCACTATGTGACGCCTGCACTGTTCGTGCTGTGGTGGCTGGCCGCCGGTGCCGACGGCAAGACGCGATGGCAAGACGTTTCCTGGTGGATGCTTTATCCGCTCGCCTATCTGGCCTATGCGCTGGCGCGGGCGTCCATAACAGGCGAAGTGCCCTACCCGTTCCTCGATGCCGCCAGGAACGGCATCGCCAGCGTCGCCATCGCCTCGCTGGCCATCACCGCCCTTTTCCTGGCGCTATGCGTTGGCGCCGTGCTTGCGGACCGCGGCCTGTCGCGGATCAGGGCGCCAGTTGTGCAGCCACGCAAGCAGGATTGAACACAGCATCGCGCCTGTTCATTCCCAGAATGGCCTGATCCCTTCGCGATGGGCGTCGCAGCGGGAAATGCCGATGTCCTTCAACTGATCGTCGGTCATGTCCAGCAAGGCGAGCCGGCTGCGCCTGCGCTCCAGCAGGCCGTCGATCCAGCGCCCCAGCGATTTGACCATACGCACGATGCGGCTGACAAAGCCGCCGCGGCCCACAGGTCGCGCGGCGAACAATCCTGCGGCTGTCTGGCTGATTGTCTCGATTGTATCCATCTTCGCTCTACCAAAGCTGCAAATTGCACTCTTTTATTCCACACAATGCATGTGAATTGACTCGTCGTTCGACGCAATATACAAAATTGTCACCATGACAAATTGGCTTCCCGACCTCACCGCCAGCTCCGGCCCGCTTTATCAGCGCCTTGCTGACAGCATTGAGTCAGATATCGACCGCGGCGTGATCGACGCCGGGGCAAAGCTGCCACCGCAGCGGGATCTCGCCTATGACATCGGCGCAACCGTCGGCACGGTCGGCAGGGCCTATCAATTGTTGCGCGAGCGCGGGCTGGTCAGCGGCGAGGTCGGGCGCGGCACCTATGTCCTCGGCCGGCAGAACGCGAAGCCCGACTTCATAGCGCCGGACGCGCAAGGCACGCGCGACATCGATGCGCCGCGCGGCAAGCTGCGCTTCGACAGCACCGCGGCGCCCGATGTCGGCCAGGGCGCCATCGTCACCGAAGTGCTGTCGCGCACGGCTTCGGATCATGCGCATGAGATTTCGAGCTACACGCGGGATTTTCCCGAGCGCTGGTTCGAGGCCGGCGCCAGTTGGCTGTCGCGCAACTCGTTTCGACCGAGCGCCGATACGATCGTGCCGACGCTCGGCACCCATGCCGCTGTCATGGCGGCGATCGCCGCACTGACCACGCCCGGCGATTACGTCGCCTTCGAGCACCTGACCTATTCGCAGATTTCGCGCAGCGCCGGCCTGATCGGTCGTCGCACGGCGCTGGTGGCATCGGACCATCAGGGTCTCAACGCCGACGATTTCGAGCGCGTCTGCGCGCAAAAGCACCCGAAGATGATCTTTCTGATGCCTACGGTGCAGAATCCGACGCTGGCGATCCTGCCGGCAGCGCGACGTGAGGCAATCGCGCGGATCGCGCGTGAATACAATGTCGTCATTATCGAGGACGATCTTTACGGCGGCCTGACCGAAGATCCGACGCCAATGCTGGCCGACTATGCACCCGAGCGCACCATCGTCGCAGGCGGCCTGTCGAAATCGGTAGCGGCTGGCGTTCGCGGCGGCTGGCTTTCCTGCCCGCCTGCTTATCGCCATCGCATCCGTGTTGCCCACAAGATGATGACCGGCGGCATGCCTTTCCTGCTGGCCGAGGTGAATGCCCGGCTGGTGCTGTCGGGCCAGGCCGCGGACATACGCAAACGCGCCATCGCCGAAATCAACGCCCGCACCGCCATCGTGCGCGAGACTTTGGCCGGCTTCGAGTTCAAGTCGCGGGACAATATACCCTTTGTCTGGCTGACCTTGCCCGACCCCTGGCTTTCCGGCACGTTCAAGAACGCCTGCCTCGAGCACGGCGTGCTGATCGACGACGAAGACGAGTTCAAGGCGGGCCGTTCCGAGCAGGTCTTCCACGCCGTGCGCTTCGGCATTTCGCAGCCCAGGCAGCGCAAGGACATCGCGGACGGCGTTGCGGCGATCCGGAGGCTCCTCGACGAAGGCCGCGCCGGCTACGACAGTTTTTCCTGATCCGCATCGCCTTGGAGCGCCGGCGGTTCAGGACGACGGCATGCCTCCAGGCAAGACCGAGGCGCATCGGTTGAGTCCGGTCCGGTGGGACGCGCGTTCAAGGCGCCGCGGCTTTCTCCGGATTCAGCCACTTTTCGTCAGTCCGTGGGTGTATCGGCCGCAAAGCTTGCGATAAGAGGAGACTCAAAATCCCAAGCTCCCACGGATAAAAACCGCTGCCCATGACCATTTCCAATTCCGTGCCGATCACGCCCGAGCTCATTGCCGCGCACGGGCTGAAGCCAGACGAATACCAGCGCATCCTCGACCTCGTCGGGCGCGAGCCGAGCTTCACCGAACTTGGCATCTTCTCGGCGATGTGGAACGAGCATTGCTCGTATAAATCCTCGAAGAAATGGCTACGCACGCTGCCGACGACCGGTCCGCGGGTCATCCAGGGGCCCGGCGAGAATGCCGGCGTGGTCGATATCGGCGACGGCGACTGCGTCGTCTTCAAGATGGAGAGCCACAACCACCCCTCCTTTATCGAACCCTACCAAGGGGCGGCGACAGGCGTCGGCGGCATATTGCGCGACGTCTTCACCATGGGCGCGCGGCCGATCGCGGCGATGAACGCCTTGCGCTTCGGTGCTCCCGATCATCCCAAGACCAGGCACCTGGTGGCGGGAGTGGTTTCCGGCGTCGGCGGCTACGGCAATTCCTTCGGCGTGCCGACGGTCGGCGGCGAGGTCAATTTCGACGCCCGCTACAATGGCAATATCCTGGTCAACGCTTTTGCCGCGGGTCTTGCCAAGACGGACGCGATTTTCCTGTCGGAGGCCAAGGGCGTCGGCCTGCCGGTCGTCTATCTCGGCGCCAAGACCGGTCGCGACGGCGTAGGCGGCGCCACCATGGCCTCGGCCGAATTCGACGACAAGATCGACGAGAAGCGCCCGACCGTGCAGGTCGGCGATCCCTTCACCGAAAAGTGCCTGCTTGAAGCATGTCTCGAACTGATGGCATCCGGTGCGGTCATCGCTATCCAGGACATGGGTGCTGCCGGCCTTACCTGCTCGGCGGTCGAGATGGGCGCCAAGGGGGATCTCGGCATCGAGCTCGAGCTCGACAAGGTTCCGGTGCGCGAGGAGCGCATGAGCGCCTACGAGATGATGCTGTCGGAAAGCCAGGAGCGCATGCTGATGGTGCTGCGCCCCGAAAAGGAAAAGGAGGCCGAGGCGATCTTCCACAAATGGGGGCTCGACTTCGCCATTGTCGGCAAGACGACCGACGATCTGCGCTTTCGCGTCCTGCATCAGGGTGATCAGGTTGCGGACCTGCCGATCAAGGATCTCGGCGACAAGGCACCGGAATATGACCGTCCGTGGGTCGAGCCGAAGAAGCCGGCGCCGCTTGCGGCCAATGACATTCCGCAGGCCGATGTCGCCGACGCACTGCTGAAGCTGCTCGGCGGCCCTGACCTGTCGTCGCGCCGCTGGGTGTGGGAACAGTACGACACGCTGATCCAGGGCAATTCGCTGCAGCTTCCCGGTGGCGATGCCGGCGTGGTGCGGGTCGAAGGCCATCCGACCAAAGCGCTGGCTTTCTCGTCGGACGTGACGCCGCGCTATTGCGAGGCCGATCCCTATGAGGGCGGCAAGCAGGCGGTGGCCGAATGCTGGCGCAATCTGACCGCCACCGGCGCGCTGCCGCTGGCCGCCACCGACAATCTCAATTTCGGCAATCCGGAACGGCCGGAGATCATGGGTCAGTTGGTCGGCGCGGTGAAGGGCATTGGCGATGCCTGCCGCGCGCTCGGCTTCCCGATCGTTTCCGGCAATGTCTCGCTCTACAACGAAACCAATGGCCAGGGCATCCTGCCGACGCCGACCATCGGCGGCGTCGGGCTGATCGCCGACTGGTCGAAGATGGTGCGGGCCGGCTTCGCTGCGCAAGGCCAGATGATCCTGCTGGTCGGCGCGCCGGCCTCATGGGGCACGCATCTCGGCCAATCGGTCTACTTGCGCGACATCCACGGCCGCAGCGACGGCCCGCCGCCGCCGGTCGACCTCGACCATGAAAAGCGTGTCGGCGACCATGTGCGCGCCCTCATCGCGTCCGGCATCGTCACCGCGGCTCACGACGTTTCCGACGGCGGCATTGCGGTCGCGCTGGCCGAGATGGCGATGGCATCAGGCATCGGCGCGACGGTCCCCGGACTGGCCGGCACCGATCCTATTCCGGTCTGGTTCGGCGAGGACCAGGGCCGCTATCTCCTCACGCTGTCAATCGATCCAGACAGTGAGGACTGGGACGCGATCCGCAAACAGCAAGGCGAACTCGGTATTTTCGCGCCCTGGATCGGCTCGACCGGCGGCAACACGCTGAAACTCGGCGAGGCACGGGCGATCCCGCTCGGCGAATTGACCGCCGCGCACGAAGGCTGGTTCCCGCGCTTCATGGATCAGACCATTTGAGCAGAGCGTGATCCCGAAAAGTGGGAAACGATTTTTTCGGAAAAATCATGCTCAACCACAGGAAACTGGCCGTCCGGGCACTGCTTGCAGTCGTCTTCTGGCCATCGCTGTTCTTCTTCTGGTTTCTCGGCCCGTTCGTCTTTTTCCTGCTGTCGACGACATCGAGCGAGGTCTGCGTCCGGTTGGATACACGCGCGGAGTTCCTCGCCGCGGCCAACGACACGCTTCCGATGCTTGGCCTGCAAAACCTTTTCTATGCAGTTCCGCTTGTCTGCCTGGTGCTTTGGAGCCGGCTTCTGCCGGACCGGGCACGGACAAGGCACATCTTCACCTGCATAAAACTTTTCGCCGTCGCGGCCGCATTGGGGGCACTGTGGGAGTATGGCTCCTCGCTGGCCTGCGATGGCTACGGCCAGCCGTTCTTCTCGCCCGTCTGGCGGATGACCGCCTACCTGCCGATTGCCAACCTGGCGATCAACCTTCCCCTCTATGTGCTGACCTTCAGCCTTGGGCGGACCTTCTCGACGCCCGAGGACGAGCCCGCAGACGACGCCGGCGGTCAGAGCGAGAACGCGTCGTGAGTCACCATCGCGCTGGGGCTGGACGGAACGGCTTCAATCCCAGCCGGAAAGGCTTTAGGTTCACCCCGACTCTCATCGCACGGGCAGCCACGCCGCAGCCCGCCCTAAAAACAGGAATTTGCCATGGCAATGGATGCCCGCGACATTGAAAAACTGATCAAGGAGGGGATCCCGGACGCCAGGGTGACCATCCGTGACCTTGCCGGCGACGGCGATCACTATGCGGCCGAAGTGGTCGCCGAGAGCTTTCGCGGAAAAAGCCGCGTGCAGCAGCACCAGATGGTCTATGACGCGCTGAAGGGCAATATGGGCGGCGTGCTGCACGCGCTGGCGCTGCAGACCAGCGTGCCGGACTAGGGCTTCCAACGCCAAAGTCGCTTGGCCCAAAACGCCGCATCTTTTGCGCCATTCACGCCACCACGCGGCTAAAGTCTTGTTTCGGGCAACCTATGGGTTTATCTGATGGAAAAGCTTCGAGCCTGACTCCCACAGGCGGGAAAGGATATTCCATGAGCGGCATCAACGACTACATCGACAACGAAGTGAAGGGCAACGACGTCGTGCTTTTCATGAAGGGCACGCCCGGTTTCCCGCAGTGCGGATTTTCCGGCCAGGTTGTCCAGATCCTCGACTATATCGGCGCCGACTACAAAGGCGTGAACGTGCTGGATTCGGCCGAACTGCGCCAGGGCATCAAGGAGTACTCCAACTGGCCGACGATCCCTCAGCTCTATGTAAAGGGCGAATTCGTCGGTGGCTGCGACATCGTGCGCGAAATGTTCCAGGCGGGCGAGTTGCAGACATTCCTTGTCGAGAAGGGCGTGAGCGTCAAAGGCGCCGCCTGATTTCGGTTGGGCATGTCGCCGTCGACATGCCCTGAGCACCGGGGCAGCCCCGCCTCGGCAATTTTGCGTCCGGGACCCGGACCAGGACGAGCCAATGCGCCGGGCCACCGGCGCGTTTTCGTTTGAGAGATCGGACTTGCCGTGGACCAGCAGACGTCAGCACCGCAATCGGCAAGCAAATTGCCCATTCCGCGCTGGGAGTTCATCGCGCTGTGCGCGGCGCTGATGGCGCTCAATTCACTGGCCATCGACATCATGCTGCCGGCGCTGCAGCAGATCGGCGCCTCGCTTGGCGTCGAGAACGAAAACCACCGGCAATATGTCATCACCGCCTATATTCTGGGTTTTGGCGGCGGACAGCTGTTTTTCGGACCGCTCTCGGACCGATTCGGGCGCCGTGCGCCGCTTGTCGCCGGCCTGATCATTTATGTGGCGGCGGCCGCCGCGGCCGCCATATCGCCAAGCTTTGAAACGCTTCTACTTTGCCGGGCCGTGCAAGGCATCGGTGCGGCCGCGACCCGCGTCATCGCCGTCTCGATCGTGCGCGACACGTTCGATGGCCGGCGCATGGCCGAGGTGATGTCGCTGATCTTCATGGTGTTCATGGCGATCCCGGTGATTGCTCCCGGCATCGGCCAGTTCATCATGCTGTTCGCGACCTGGCATTTGATCTTCGTCACCATGGCCGTCGGCGCGCTTGTCGTCTCGGCCTGGTCGCTGCTGCGCCTGCCCGAGACGCTACATCCGGAATATCGCCGGCCATTGACCGTCAATGCCATTGTCGGCGGGTTCCGCATCGTGCTGACCAACCGCGTCGCGATCTGCTATGCCTTCGCCAGTACGTTCATCTTCGGCGCCATGTTCGGCTTCATCGCCTCGGCGCAGCAGATTTATGTCGACATATTCAATGTCGGCGAATTGTTTCCGGTCATCTTTGCCGGCGTTGCCGGCGTGCTCGCCTTCTCCAACTATCTGAACTCGCGTCTTGTCGGCCGCATCGGCATGCGCCGCCTGTCGCAGAGCGCGCTGCTGTTGTTTCTGGTCATCAGCCTGGCCTGGCTGGTCGTTTCGCTGGAAATGAAGATGCCGCTCTGGCTGTTCGTCACCTTCTTTGCCTGCGCCATGCTCCCTTTCGGTGCGCTCGGCGCGAATTTCAATGCCTTGGCTATGGAGCCGCTTGGTCAGCTGGCCGGCACGGCCTCGTCCATCCTGGGCTTCATGCAGACGTTTCTCGGCGGCATTCTCGGCACGCTGATCGGCCAGGCTTTCAACGGCACGGTGACGCCATTGGCCGCCGGCTTCTGCAGCGTCTCGGTCGCAGCCCTGCTGATGATCTTCATCGCCGAACGCGGCAAGATGTTCCAGCCGCAGAATCAACCCGTCTCGGGGCACATTGCCGATCTGCATTGAATTGTCGCCTTTGCGGCGCTCGGCTGGGTAATCGAATTGGCAGCCGGCTATTGCGCCCAGAGTTCGCTGCGCAACTCGCGCCAGCTTTCCCGGTCGGGTGCGACAAGCAGGCCGCCGCCGACATGCGACGGTAGGTAGGCACTGGCGTCGAAACGCGCGGCGTGGCCGCCGGCCTCGGCATGAATCAGGACACCGGGCAGATGGTCCCACGGCATCAGCTTGTTGTAAACGACGAAATGGGCATGGCCGCTGGCCAGCAGGCGATATTCATGCGCGGCGCAGCGATAGGCGAATTGCGACAGGATTTTCGTCTGGTTGCGCGCCAGCCGCGACCGCTCTGGTTCGGCCATGTACTGCCAGGAGACGGAGCCGGTCATTCCCGAGATCGGCACGGGCGCCGCGACACGCACTTTTTCCAGGTTGCCATGCGCGTGCCTGATATGGCTGCCGGCGCCCCTGGCGCCGATCAGCCAGTCCTTGCCGACCGGATCGTGGATGATGCCTGCGACGGTCTCACCCCGGACCACGACACCCAGCATGACGCCGAACAACGGCACGCCGGAAGCGAAATTGAAAGTGCCGTCCACCGGGTCGATGGTGAAAGCCAGATCGGCATCGCCAAGACCGTCGAGCAGCGCCGGATTGTCGGAACAGGCTTCCTCGCCGACAATCATGGCCGTTGGGTAGCGCTCACGCAGCTTGGCGGTGATCAGCCGCTCGGCACTGACGTCGGCTTCCGTCACCAGGTCGGCGGCCGACGTCTTCTGGCGGACGTCGCCGCCGCCCAACCGGCGAAAGCGCGGCATGATTTCGGCTTCGGCTGCTTCGGCCAGGGTGCTGGCCAGCCAGTCGATCGCGGTATCGTCAAATGTCATCGGAAATGTCTTGCCTGCTGGAGAGCGTTTCATCGAGTGCGGCGAAATCGAACAGTTTCCTGTCGAGCAGATGCGACGGCCTGGTGTTGGACAACGCACGCAGCATCGTGTCCTTGCGCCCGGGCATGCGCTTTTCGATATCGTCGAGCATGGCCTTCATGGCGTTGCGCTGGAGACCTTCCTGGCTGCCGCAGAGATCGCAAGGGATGATCGGGAACCGCATCGCCGCGGCGAGCTTTTCCAGATCGATTTCGGCGCAATAGCTCAGCGGCCGCAGCACCATGACGTCGCCCTCGTCGTTGAGCAGCTTTGGCGGCATGGCGGCGAGACGGCCGCCGTGGAACAGGTTCATGAAGAAGGTTTCGAGAATGTCCTCGCGATGATGGCCGAGCACCAGCGCCGAGCACCCCTCCTCTCGGGCTACGCGATAGAGATGACCGCGCCGCAGGCGTGAACAGAGCGAGCAATAGGTGCTGCCCTGCGGCAGCTTGTCGGTGACGACGGAGTAGGTGTCCTGGTATTCGATGCGGTGTGCAATGCCGTGGGCATTGAGGTAATCGGGCAGGATGTGCTTGGGAAAGTTCGGCTGGCCCTGGTCGAGATTGCAGGCCAGCAGCTCCACCGGCAGCAGGCCGCGCCATTTGAGGTCCAGCAGCATGGCAAGCAGGCCGTAGGAATCCTTGCCGCCCGACAGGGCCACCAGCCAGCGCTCGCCTGGCCTGACCATCGAAAAATCCTCGATCGCCTGGCGGGTCAGCCGCAGCAGCCGCTTGCGCAATTTGTTGAACTCGACCGAAGACGGCACATCGGCGAACAGCGGGTGAAAACCGCCTTCGATGTCGGCGGCCTGCTCAAGCGATTGAGCGTCTGGCAGCATGTTCATGGCGTCGGTTCCAAATCCTGGAGCAACGAACGTTCGGAGCTTCGTTGCCGCCCGGATTAGCGGACATGGCCGACAAAGAAAAGGCCGCCTCGATGGGCGGCCCCTTCCGGTCTCGCAAAAAGCCTTCGCTTAACGCGAATAGAATTCGACGACGAGGTTCGGTTCCATCTGGACGGCGAACGGAACGTCCGCCAGGCCCGGGATGCGCAAGAAGGTCGCGGTCATCTTGTTGTGATCGGCTTCGATGTAGTCCGGCACGTCGCGCTCGGCGAGGCCGACCGATTCCAGGACGATCACCAGCTGCTTCGACTTTTCACGCACTTCGACGACGTCGCCCGGCTTGCAGCGGTACGAGCCGATGTTGACGCGCTTGCCGTTGACGTTGACGTGGCCGTGGTTGACGAACTGGCGGGCGGCGAAAATGGTCGGAACGAACTTGGCGCGATAGACGACCGCGTCCAGACGCGACTCGAGCAGGCCGATCAGGTTCTCCGAGGTGTCGCCCTTGCGGCGATCGGCCTCTTCATAGACCTTGCGGAACTGCTTTTCCGAAACGTCGCCATAGTGGCCTTTCAGCTTCTGCTTGGCGCGCAGCTGCAGGCCGAAATCGGAAAGCTTGCCCTTGCGGCGCTGGCCGTGCTGGCCGGGGCCGTATTCACGCTTGTTGACCGGGGACTTCGGGCGGCCCCAGATGTTTTCGCCGAGACGGCGGTCGATCTTGTACTTCGCGGATTCGCGCTTGCTCATCGCATTCCCTTTCAAAACAACATAACCCGGAGCCTCATGGTCCGGGTGAAGGAAACGCGCCCTCCTCTGGCCTCCGTTTTCGAGACCTGACAGGGTTTTTCCACGCAACGCGGCGAAAAACCCACGGGACACGTCAGTTCAAACAAGACCTTGGAAAACAGACTGGCTTCCGTCGAGGTCTTGCGCATGCAAAACAAACCACCGGGCGTTGCGGCCCGGTGTTGGGAGCGCTGTTAAACAGAGATTTAACCGCTGTCAAGGTTCCAACTGGCGCCGCCCCGCGACCATCTACGATTTTCAGTGTTGTTGTTCAATGCGGTGTCGCATCCGGCGGGAGGTTGTCGCGCCCGCGGTATTAGAACAATTCCCGGAAAGCGCTAGCGGTTTCTACCCGGGATTGTGTAAAAAAACCGGAGCGGGGCGGCGATTCCCCGAAGCTGAACCGCTCCAGGAAGGGACTTGAGCAGAGGAGCCTGAATTCGGATGAAGAAGTTCTTTCTAAGCCTGACTGGTGCGACGGTGTTGGCCGGATCGATGGCCGTCATTACTCCTGAGCCGGCGATGGCAAGGCATTGGCAAGGCCACCGGCCTCATCAGGTATGCCGGATTGTGGTCAGGAAGCGCGTCGTCTGGAGCCATGGTCACCGCCATGTCATTCGCCAAAAAGTGCGACGTTGCCACTGGCGCTAACAGCTGCCACCGGCGCTAACAGCTGCCACTGGCGCTAACAGCCGCCACTGGCGCTGATTACGTCGGCCATTGACCAGACAATAACATCAAGGCCTGCGACCCCGTCGCGGGCCTATTTCTTGCCATTGGACGAGCCCTTCACAAAGGGCGTTGCCAAATAGCGCTTCCCTCAGTGCTTCTTTTTCTCCGGCAGATCCTTGCGCTTGGTTTCGGCGAATTCCTCGAGCTGCTTTTCGCTCATGGATTCGTACATCCCTTTGGAAGCGCCTTTGAGCTCGCTCTTCTTGGTCTCGCCGCGCTTGGCCGACAATGCGGCGCCGGCGGCCTTCTGCTGGGCTTTCGAGGTGGCAGGCATGGTTTTTCTCCCTTCATTGCCTGGGAGAAAACGAAACGGCCTCGCCAATGTTCCGGAAATCAGGCGACCGCCAGTCCAAAGCCCTGCATCAAACGGCTGGTGGCAAAATCCGCCTTGCCGGACGTGAAGACCGCGATGTCCGGCTCACCATGCGGCAACGGTCCATTGACCGGCGACAGCAGCGACATCGCCCGCCGGGCGATCGCTTCGGCAGGATCGATCCAGTCGACCGGCCAGGGTGCGGTCTTGCGCATGCGGTTGACCAGAAAAGGATAGTGCGTACAGGCGAGCACGGCGATGTCGGTGCGCATGCCGTCGCGCTCGATGAAACACGGGGAGATCTCGGCGCGCACGGCTTCCTCGTCGACGAACCCTTCGCGCATATAGGCTTCGGCCAGCCCCGCCAGGCGGTCGCTACCGACCAGCCGGACATGGCACTTCTGCGCCCATTTGCTGATCAGGTCGCGCGTGTATTGCCGTTTCACCGTGCCCGGCGTCGCCAGCACGGAGACGAGGCCGGAGCGGGTACGCTCCGCCGCCGGCTTGATCGCAGGCACGGTGCCGACAAAGGGATGGCCGGGAAATCTCTCGCGCAACGCATCGATCACCAGCGTCGAGGCGGTGTTGCAGGCGATGACCGAGATGGCCGGGGCGAACCGGTCGAGCAATTTGCCGAACAGGTCGAGAATATGGACCCGCAGCGCCGGTTCCTCCCAGGCGCCAAAGGGGAAGGCGGCATCGTCGGCGATGTAGACGAAGCGGCGGTCGGGCATCAGCACGCGCGCCTCGCGCAGCACAGTCAGCCCGCCAATGCCGGAATCGAACATCAGGATCGGCTGATCAGTCATTGTCGGTTCCCTTGCCGCCGAGCGGCGGCGCGGCGTTGTCGTCGTCATCGGCCACCTGACGATCCGCATTGGTCTTGCGGCCGGGACCGCCGGCGCGCGCCGCTGCCGGAAGCCGCCTTGGATCATCTCCCGGAGAGCCGTCGCCGCGCGGCATCGCCGGCGAGAACCTGTCCAGCGACGAGATGATGCCGCGCAGCACCTTGAGCTCCGGCTCGGCAAATCCCGCCCGGGTCAATACGGCGCGCAGATTGTCAACCATCTTCGGCTTCTTCGGCGCCGGCCGGAAATAGCCGCGCGCTTCGAGTGCGCCTTCGAGATAGGCGAACAGGCCGTGCAGTTCTTCCTTGCTGGCCGGCTTCATGTCCGGACCCGTAAAGTTGGTCTTGGTCTCGTCCTCGAGGCCGGATTTCATCCACTCGTAGGACATGAGAAGCGCGGCCTGGGCGATGTTGAGCGAGGAAAAATCGGGATCGACCGGAAAAGTGACGATCTCGTCGGCGAGGCCAACCTCGTCATTATAGAGGCCGAAACGCTCGCGGCCGAACAGGATGCCGGTTCGCTGACCCATGCCATGGCGAGCCCGGAGCACCCTGCCCGCCTCGACCGGCCCGCGCACGGGCTTGAAGCCGTCGCGTTGCCTTGCGGTGGTCGCGAAAACGAAATTCAGGTCGGCCATCGCCGTGGCGAGATCGTCGAAAACCTTGACGGCGTCGATGACATGGTCGGCGCGGCTGGCCGCCGCCCGCGCCTTCTCGTTCGGCCAGCCGTCGCGCGGGTTGACGAGGCGAAGTTCGACCAGGCCGAAATTGGCCATGGCGCGCGCAACCATGCCGATATTCTCGCCGAGCTGCGGCTCCACGAGGATGATGGCGGGGCTGGCGACTGAAGCGGTATCGGAATCTTTGGTGACGGGCATGATTGTCAATGAACTGCTGTTTGCGGCATTTCAGCGTCCCCTGCCATATTCGGCCGCGAAAATGAACCATTCGCAAATGGCGGGGCGATCGCTTCGCTTTCGTGACCGATCGTCGTTTGCGCGGCCAAAAACGCTTTGATATAGGGGCGCATCCCCGGCCGAACGCCACGCGGGCAAGGCCGTCCCATTTCCCAGCAACGAGGCATTCTTTCCATGGCGAAGATCAAGGTGGCGAACCCGGTCGTCGAACTCGACGGCGACGAGATGACCCGCATCATCTGGCAGTTCATCAAGGACAAGCTGATCCACCCTTATCTCGACCTCAAGCTTGAATATTACGACCTCGGCATCGAGCATCGCGACGCCACCAACGACCAGGTGACCGTCGATTCGGCCAACGCCATCAAAAAATACGGCGTCGGCGTGAAATGCGCGACCATCACGCCCGACGAGCAGCGCGTCGAGGAATTCAAGCTGAAGAAGATGTGGAAGTCGCCGAACGGCACCATCCGCAACATTCTCGGCGGCACCATCTTCCGCGAGCCGATCATCATGAAGAACGTGCCGCGGCTGGTGCCCGGCTGGACCAAGCCGATCATCGTCGGCCGCCACGCCTATGGCGACCAGTACCGCGCCACCGATTTCCGTTTTCCCGGCAAGGGCAAGCTGACGATCAAGTTCGTCGGCGAGGATGGCCAGGTGATCGAGCACGACGTGTTCGACGCGCCCGGCGCCGGCGTCGCCATGGCCATGTACAATCTCGACGAGTCGATCCGCGAATTCGCCCGCGCTTCGCTGAACTACGGCCTGCTGCGCAACTACCCGGTCTATCTCTCGACCAAGAACACCATCCTCAAGGCCTATGACGGCCGCTTCAAGGATATTTTCCAGGAGGTCTACGAGGCTGAGTTCGAGGCCGAGTTCAAGTCCAAGAAGCTGTGGTACGAGCACCGCCTGATCGACGACATGGTGGCCTCCAGCCTGAAATGGTCGGGCGGCTATGTCTGGGCCTGCAAGAACTATGACGGCGACGTACAGTCCGACACGGTGGCGCAGGGTTTCGGCTCGCTTGGCCTGATGACCTCGGTGCTGATGACGCCGGACGGCAAGACGGTGGAAGCGGAAGCCGCGCACGGCACCGTCACGCGCCACTATCGCCAGCACCAGAAGGGCGAGGAAACCTCCACCAATTCGATCGCCTCGATCTTCGCCTGGACCCGGGGGCTGGCCCACCGCGCCAAGCTCGACGACAATGCCGAATTGAAGCGTTTTGCCGAAACGCTGGAAAAGGTCTGCATCCAGACGGTCGAATCCGGCTTCATGACCAAGGACCTGTCGCTGCTGATCGGCCCCGACCAGCCTTGGCTGTCGACCACCGGATTTCTCGACAAGATCGACGAGAATTTGCAGAAGGCGATGGCGTAGGCACCCGCGGGTTCAACACGCCGAAGGCTCCGGAAGGAGCCTTCGCTTTTTTGGGCCAACGAAAATCGAAAGCAAAGGACTGGCAACATGGCCAAACCGGTCCTCTACGGCGCGGACTACAGCGTTTACGTGCGCATAGCGCGCATGGCGCTGGAGGAGAAGGGCGTCGACTATGAGCTTGTGCCGGTCGATGTCTTTGCCGCCGAGGGCATCCCCGGCTGGTATTTCGAGCACCACCCGTTCGGCCGCATCCCGGCCTTCGAGCATGACGGTTTTCGCCTGTTCGAGGCCAGCGCGATCACGCGCTATGTCGATGAAGCTTTCGACGGACCGCCCTTGCAGCCGAACGATCCGCGCGGCCGCGCGCGGATGAACCAGATCATCGGCATGCTCGACGCTTATGGCTATCGGGCCATGGTCTGGGACGTCGCCGTGGAGCGGCTGGAGAAGGCGTCGCCTGACGAAGCGCTGATTGTCAGCGGATTACGACAAGCAGGAACGGTCCTTCAGGCGCTCTCATCATTGAGATCCCCGGGGCCGTGGTTGCTCGGCAATCAACTGACGCTCGCCGACCTGCATGCGGCACCGATCATCGGCTATTTCGTCAAGGTGGCGGAAGGGCGCAAACTGCTGGCTCGCTTTGCCGACATACAGGACTGGTGGGATTGTATTGCTAAACAGGCAAGCTTTGCCAGGACTGAAAAGGCCGGCTGATCTGCGACAGCGCAGCGCAGCGATATTCGATTCAGGTCAACGATTTCGCGGACAGCCGATCATTGATGTCGCGCCGCCCATCATGAGGGGCCGCGCGACCTCGAAGGGAAGCAACCGGCCTGGAGCGTTGCCCCCCAATTCTGCAATGAATCACGCCGCCTCCAGCGCCGCCCTCACCGCAGCAATCGCGTCGTCGGCCTTCGAGGCATCGGGGCCACCGGCCTGCGCCATGTCGGGCCGGCCGCCGCCGCCCTGCCCGCCGAGTACCGCGGAGGCGACGCGCACCAGGTCGACGGCGCTGAAGCGGCCGACGAGATCATCGGTGACAGCGACCACGACGCTCGCCTTGTTGTCCTCGCCCGCACCGACAAACACGACCACGCCGGAGCCGAGCGAGCTTTTGCCGGCATCGGCGAGCGGCTTCAGATCCTTCGGCGAGACACCGGAAACCGACTTGCCGAGGAAGCCGACGCCCGCGACGGTCTCGTTGGCGGCCGGCGCGTCAGCGGGCGACCCGCCGCCCAGCGCCAGCTTCTTGCGCGCTTCGGCGAGCTCCTTCTCGAGCTTCTTGCGCTCTTCGAGCAGGGCTTCAACACGCGCCGGCACGTCGGCCGGCGAGATTTTCAGTGTTGCCGCGGCCGCCTTCAGCCGCCGGTCCTGTTCGTCGAGATGCTTGCGCGCGGCCTCGCCCGTCAGCGCCTCGATGCGGCGCACGCCTGCGGCGACGGCGCTGTCGGACACGACGCGCACCAGGCCGATGTCACCGGTTGCCCTGACATGCGTGCCGCCGCAAAGCTCGACCGAATAGGGGCGGTTGGCCTTGGCGCCATGTAGGCCCGTGCCCATAGACACGACGCGCACCTCATCGCCGTATTTCTCGCCGAACAGCGCCATGGCGCCTTCGGCAATGGCATCGTCGACCGACATCAGGCGCGTGATCACCGGGCTGTTCTGCACCACGATCTCATTGGCCATGCGCTCGACCTCCTCGAGTTCCGAGGGCGAGATGGGCTTGTTGTGCGAGATGTCGAAGCGCAGGCGCTCGGGCGCGACCAGCGAACCCTTCTGTGCGACATGGGTGCCCAGCACCTCGCGCAGCGCCTCATGGATCAGATGCGTCGCGGAATGGTTCGCGCGGAGCCTGGAGCGCCTCGCATGGTCAACCTTCAGCTCGACGGCGGCACCCGTCCTGGCAGTGCCGCTGACCACCTTGCCGAGATGCACGAACAGCCCGTCGGCCTTCTTCTGCGTATCGGAAATCTCGATCGAGAAGCCTTCGCCTGAAATGGTTCCGGTGTCGCCCATCTGGCCGCCGGATTCGGCATAGAACGGCGTCTGGTTGACGACTACGGCTACCGCTTCGCCCTTGCCGGCGCTGTCGACGGTCTTGCCGTCGCGGACAAGCGCCTGGATAATGCCTTCCGCCTGCTCGGTCTCGTAGCCGAGGAATTCGGTAGCGCCGGATTTTTCGCGCACCGGGAACCAGACCGCTTCGGTCGCCGCCTCGCCGGAGCCCGCCCAGTGCTTACGCGCCTCTGCCTTCTGCTGCTCCATCGCATTGGTGAAGCCGGCAAGATCGACCGAGATGTTGCGCTGGCGCAGCGCATCCTGCGTCAGGTCGAGCGGGAAGCCATAGGTGTCGTAAAGCTTGAAGGCCGTCTCGCCGTCCAGCATGTCGCCGGCGCCGAGCTTTTCCGTCGCCTCCGACAGCAAACCGAGGCCACGCACCAGTGTCTTGCGGAACCTGGTCTCTTCAAGCTTCAGCGTCTCGGTGATCAGCTGTTCGCCGCGCACCAGTTCCGGATAGGCCTGACCCATCTCGCGAACCAGCGCCGGCACCAGCTTCCACACCAGCGGCTCGTTCGCACCGAGCAGCTGTGCATGGCGCATGGCGCGGCGCATGATGCGGCGCAGCACATAGCCGCGGCCTTCATTCGATGGCAGCACGCCGTCTGCGACCAGGAACGACGACGAGCGCAGGTGATCGGCTATGACGCGATAGGATGCGACGGTCTCGGCGTCGGGACCGCGACCGAGCGCGGACGACGCCGCATCGATCAGATGGCGGAACAGGTCGGTCTCAAACACGCTTTCCACGCCTTGCAGGATGGAGGCCATGCGCTCCAGCCCCATGCCGGTGTCGATCGACGGGCGCGGCAGGTCAATGCGCTCGTCCTTCGTCACTTGCTCGTACTGCATGAACACCAGGTTCCAGAATTCCAGGAACCGGTCGCCATCCTCCTCCGGGGTGCCGGGCGGACCGCCCCAGATGTGCTCGCCGCGATCGATGAAAATTTCCGAGCATGGCCCGCACGGCCCGGTGTCGCCCATCGCCCAGAAATTGTCGGAGGTTGGGATGCGGATGATGCGATCATCGGAAAAGCCGGCGATCTTCTTCCAGAAGCCGGCCGCCTCGTCGTCGGTGTGGTAGACGGTGACGAGCAGCTTGTCCTTCTTAAGCCCGAACTCCCTGGTAATGAGGTTCCAGGCCAACTCGATGGCGCGCTCCTTGAAATAGTCGCCGAAGGAGAAATTGCCGAGCATCTCGAAGAAGGTCAGGTGGCGCGCGGTGTAGCCGACATTGTCGAGGTCGTTGTGCTTGCCGCCGGCGCGAACGCTTTTCTGGGCGGTCGTGGCACGCGAATAGGGCCGCTTCTCCAGGCCGGTGAAGACGTTCTTGAACTGCACCATGCCGGCATTGGTGAACATCAGCGTCGGATCGTTGCGCGGTACAAGCGGGCTCGACGCCACGACCTCGTGACCCTCCTTGCGGAAATAGTCGAGAAATGTCGACCGGATCTCGTTCACGCCACTCATGAATGCTGCCTTTTCGAGAGAGCCGCCGGCCGGACCGGCGGAAAATGGGCTCTGCTTTAGAAGATGGAGCTGGCCTTTTAGCCGCCGCTTGGCACCCTGTCCAGAAACACGCAAGCCGGCCAATTCGCGGTTCACCAGCCACCCAAAACGCAAACCGCCGGCACGGGGCCGGCGGTTCGAAACGCAATACTACAGAACTCGATTACATAAGCTCAAATTGATGAACCGGGATTATGGCCGAACTCGGGCCATAAACCGAACGCTAGATCGCGCCGGCGAACGCTTGAATTGCGCCGGCGAACGCTTACATCGCGCCGGCTTCATCCTCGAACCCATCATCGCCACCTTCGGAGCCGCCATTCTCAAGGAATTTCTCGGCGATCAGTCCGGCGTTCTGCCTGAGCGCAAGTTCGATCTCGCGCGCCGTATCGGGATTGTCGCGCAGGAACAGCTTCGCGTTCTCGCGGCCCTGGCCGAGACGCTGCGAATTGTAGGAGAACCAGGCGCCCGACTTCTCGACCACGCCGGCCTTGACGCCGAGATCGACCAGCTCGCCTGTCTTCGACACGCCTTCGCCGTACATGATGTCGAACTCGACCACCTTGAAGGGCGGCGCCAGCTTGTTCTTGACCACCTTGACGCGGGTCTGGTTGCCGACGACCTCGTCGCGGTCCTTGACCGAGCCGATGCGGCGGATATCGAGACGCACCGAGGCGTAAAATTTCAGCGCATTGCCGCCGGTGGTGGTTTCGGGCGAGCCGAACATGACGCCGATCTTCATGCGGATCTGGTTGATGAAGATGACCATGGTGTTGGAGCGCGAGATCGAGGCGGTCAGCTTGCGCAGCGCCTGGCTCATCAGGCGGGCCTGCAGGCCGGGCAGCGAATCGCCCATCTCGCCCTCGATTTCGGCGCGCGGCGTCAGCGCCGCGACCGAATCGACCACCAGCACATCGATGGCGCCGGAGCGCACCAGCGTATCGCAGATCTCAAGCGCCTGCTCGCCAGTGTCAGGCTGCGAGATCAGGAGGTTTTCGAGATCGACGCCGAGCTTGCGGGCATAGACCGGATCGAGCGCATGCTCGGCATCGACGAAGGCGCAGATGCCGCCCTTCTTCTGGGCTTCCGCCACCGTGTGCAGCGCCAGCGTCGTCTTACCCGAGCTTTCCGGCCCGTAGATCTCGATGATGCGGCCGCGCGGCAGGCCGCCGACGCCAAGCGCGATGTCGAGGCCGAGCGAGCCGGTCGGCACGGTTTCGATCTCGACGACCTGCTCGTTCGCGCCGAGCCGCATGATCGAGCCCTTGCCGAAAGCCCGCTCGATTTGCGACAGCGCCGCATCCAGAGCCTTTGATTTGTCCACTGCCTTATCCTCTACAAGCCGCAAGCTGTTCTGAGCCATGATACATCACCCCGTAGTCGTCAATGAAGGCCGGACAATCCGTAATCCTTGGTTATTTGTACCTTTTTTGTTCTCATTTGGCAAGAGGGATCAAGCATTTGAAAAATAAGCAACATCCTGATTTGTTCTTTTTTTGTCTCACGATTCGGCTCCAGCATGACCCGAATATTAGGCCAGGCTGGTTCGCCGTGCCGGCCTCACGAATCGCTGGTTGTTGCCTGCGAAGCTCCGTCGCACAGCATGGCGCTTGTGCGTGACCGCCAACAAAGGTCATATCGGCGCATGGTGAGATCTCCAAGAGTCCTGGCGGTGGGCGGCGCCCATATCGACAGGCGCGGCCAGGTGTCCGGCGCTTACGTGCCGGCTGCCTCCAACCCGGGCACGATGCGCGAGGACGTTGGCGGCGGCGTCTTCAACGCATTGCGCAGCACGGTGCGGCGAGGCGTCTCGGGCTCGTTGCTGTCGGTGCGCGGCGGCGATGCCGCCGCCGACACGGTTTCGCGCGCCATCGCCGAAGCAGGCATTGCCGACCTGTCCGCGGTGTTCCTCGACCGCACGACGCCGAGCTATACGGCGCTGATCGACCGCGAGGGCGAACTGCTCGTCGGCTTTGCCGACATGGCGCTTTATGAGCTGGCATTTGCAAAGCAGATCCGCCGCTCCAGGGTGAGGGAGGAGATCGCCGCCGCAGATGCCGTCCTGTGCGACGTCAATCTGCCATCGGCGGCTCTGGAGCGGCTGGTATCGCTTGCCGCCGGCAAGCCCGTGTTCGCCATTGCCATTTCACCGGCCAAGGTCGTGCGCTTGACACCAGTGCTCGGCGGCCTGGCCGTCGCCTTCATGAACAGGCGCGAGGCGGTGGCGCTTGCCGGGCTTGACGATGCCGCCTCTCAAAAAACTGTCCTCGACGGGCTGAGAAGCGCCGGCCTCGACAGCGCGGTGGTCACGGCGGGCGGCGGCCCGGTGCTGGGCTTCGACCGCGACGGCAGCTTTGCCGTCGTCCCGCCCCCTCCAAGAAAGGTCGTGGACGTCACCGGCGCCGGCGATGCGCTTGCCGGCGCGACGGTCGCCGCCCTACTGCGCGGCATGCCCTTGCGCGCGGCGCTGCGCGAGGGCGTCGCCGCCGCGACGCTGGCTATTGAAAGCGCGGGCGCCGTTCCCGATTTCACCACGGCGACTTTCGCGCAAGCGCTGGCTCTTGTGCCCGAAGAGCAGGAAATGGCATGAGACCGGCATCCGAAAGGATGCGCCGCACTTCGGATTGGAGATCCAGATGACCCCAGACACCGCCCGCCCCTTCATCGATGTCCACGCGCCGGTGGCGCAAGCCTTGGCCGCCGGGAAGCCCGTGGTTGCGCTGGAAAGCACCATCATAACCCATGGCATGCCCTACCCCGACAATGGCGCCATGGCGGCCGACGTGGAAAGGATCATTGCGAACGGCGGCGCGGTGCCGGCGACGATCGCCGTGGTGGCGGGCCGCATCAAGATCGGCCTCTCCGACGGAGAACGCGAATCGCTCGCCATGACCGGCGACGCCATGAAGCTCTCTCGCGCCGATCTCGGCTTCGCCGTCGCGCAAGGGCGCACCGGCGGCACCACGGTTGCCGCCACAATGATCGCCGCGCATATGGTTGGGATAAGGGTGTTCGCCACCGGCGGCATCGGCGGCGTGCACAAGGGCGCCGAAAAAAGCTTCGACATTTCGGCTGATCTCGATGAGCTGGCGCGCACGCCCGTCATCGTCGTCTCGGCTGGGGCCAAGGCCATCCTCGACATCGAAAAGACGCTGGAGGTGCTGGAGACCCGCGGCGTGCCCGTGATCGGCCATGGCTGCGAGACCATGCCGGCCTTCTGGTCGCGGCAGTCGCCGTTCCGCGCGCCGCTGACCTTGCACGCGCCGGAAGAGATCGCGCATTTCTACAAGACGCGACAGGCGCTGGGCCTGAGCGGCGGCATGCTGATCGCCAATCCGGTGCCGGAGGATCACGAAATCCCGGCCGGCGAGATGGCCGGCTACATCGAGGCCGCCCAGAAGGCCGCCGAGGCGCTCAACGTCACCGGCAAGGCGGTGACGCCATTCCTGCTCTCCAAAATCCTCGAACTCACCGGCGGCCGGAGCCTGAAGACCAACATCGCGCTGGTGGAAAACAATGCTCGGCTGGCGGCGCGGATTGCCAGGGCGCTGTAGGCCGATGTGGGCGGGACGGCACCCCCCCTCTGTCCTGCCGGACATCTCCCCCGCAAGGAGGAGATCAGACGTCACACCGGCTTTCGCCAATTTTCAACGTTGAAGAAACAGGCCGCCAGTGAAACTGGCAATCTCCCCCCTTGCGGGGGAGATGGCCGGCAGGCCAGAGGGGGGTGTGAAGGAACTCGACGGCTGCGCTTCACTTCCCCGCCCTTCGCCCCGCCTCATAGGCCCGCCGCGCCCAGACCGCCATCTCGTCGGGGTCGTCGAAGGCACTGTCGGGAATGCTCCAATAGGGCATCGCCACCAGCTTGCCGTGCCGGGACCCGGTGTAGGTCCACTGCGTGCAGCCGGCGGCCTCGAAGTCGGGCGCGCTTTGCTCGTCCGCTTTCAGCATCAATTCGCCGCGCAACACGATGGCGACGATGACGCCGTCGGCATAGATGCCCTTGCCGCCGAACAGTTTGCGGATGCTGACCGGGCCCAGGCTCTGGAAGAGTTCTTCTATGCGTTCATTGTCCATGCGCGGATCATGTCACCGCGATCCGGCCTTGTCATCGCCGCAACCAAAACCATGCTGACAGGTTGAAAGGGGATCGACCGGAGTTTCCCGTCATGCCTGTCCTGCTCAAAGGCTCCTGCCGCTGCAATGCCGTTCGTTTCGAGGTGGAAAGCCACACGCCCGTGCCGTTCATGCTGTGCTACTGCTCGATCTGCCGCAAGCAGCAGGGCGGCGGCGGTTTTGCCATCAATCTCGGCGCCGACTACGAGACGATGACCATCCGCGGCAAGAGCAGCCTCGGCGTCTATCGGGCCGAGATCGAGGACGACGAACATCCGCATTGCGAAATCTCGACCGGAGAGCGCAATTTCTGCCGCAAATGCGGATCGGCGCTGTGGCTCTACGACCCGACCTGGCCGGAACTCGTCCATCCCTTCGCCTCGGCGATCGACAGCGACCTGCCGAAACCGCCAAGCAAGGTGCATCTGATGCTGAAATACAAGGCCAACTGGGTCGAGCCCGATGTCGGGCCGAGCGACAAGGTGTTCGACGTCTATCCCGAGGAATCGATCGCCGCCTGGCATAAGCGGACCGGGACGTGGGTGGAGTGAGTGTCTTCGCTGCGTTCTAAGGGAGGTGAGGAGTGGTCTGCGCAGCAGGCGGGAAGCCAATTGCGCGGCTTTTCGAATGACGAACGCCGGCAGCGGGGCTATCGCTGCCCCTCATCCGGCCCTGGGGGACACCTTCTCCCCGTAAACGGGACGAAGGAAGGTCAGGCGGAGGCGCGTGCTTCTGCCAGCGCCTTGAGGTCGGCCGGCTTCAGTTCGACGGATTCGCCGCAGCCGCAGGCCGAGCTCTGGTTCGGGTTGCGGAAGGTGAAGCCGGTGCGCAGCGTCGTCTGCTCGAAATCCATCTCGGTGCCGAACAGGAAAAGTGCTGCTTCCGGCGCGACATAGACATGGGCGCCGTCGCGCTCGATGTGGTCGTCCTTGGTATTGGGTTCGGTCACCAGGTCAACCGTGTATTCCATGCCGGCGCAACCGCCCTTCTTGATACCGAGGCGAATGCCATGCGCATTCTCACGCGTGGCAACGATCTCGCGCACCCGGTCGGCGGCCTTTTCGGTCATCGTGATGACGGCAAAGCGTCCCATCTTTTTCCTTCTCCATTCCATGCAGGTTCAAGGCCTGCCGAATGATTCCTCACCTAAAATGGTGAAGTTTTACCACTGGCGCAAGTGTGCCGGACTCGACGTCAGTACCAGCCCACCGCCACCTGCGCCTCTTCCGACATGCGATCGGGCGACCAGGGCGGGTCGAATGTCATGTTGACCTCGACGCCCGACACGCCTTCGACGGCGCCGACGGCGTTCTCAACCCAGCCCGGCATCTCGCCGGCCACCGGGCAGCCGGGCGCGGTCAGCGTCATGTCGATCTTGACTGAGCGGTCGTCCTCGATGTCGATCTTGTAGACGAGGCCAAGCTCGTAGATATCGGCCGGGATTTCCGGGTCGTAGACCGTCTTCAGCGCCGAAACGATGTCGTCGGTCAGCCGCGCCAGTTCGTCGGCGGGAATGGCGGACGCGGAAACCACCGCATTGGCGGCCGCGTCGGGAACAGCATCGGTGGCTGTGCTGGCATCTTCCATTATCGTCACCCGAAAAACTTGCGCGCTTTTTCCAACGCATCAGCCAAAGCATCGACTTCGGCTCGCGTATTATACATGCCGAACGACGCCCTGCATGTGGAGGTTACGCCGAAGCGTTTCAACAGGGGCTGGGCGCAATGGGTGCCCGCGCGCACAGCCACGCCTTGCCGGTCGATCACCATCGACACGTCATGGGCATGAATGCCTTGCAGCTCGAACGAGATGATGGCGCCCTTGCCGGGCGCGTCGCCGAAGATGCGCAGCGAGTTGATGGCGCGCAGCCGCTCGTGCGCATAGTCCTTCAAATCGGCCTCGTGCGCGGCGATGCGCTCGCGGCCGATCTTTTCCATGTAATCGAGCGCGGCGCCGAGCCCGATCGCCTGGACGATCGGCGGCGTACCGGCCTCGAAGCGGTGCGGCGGGTCGTTGTAGGTGACGATGTCTTCGGTCACCTCCTCGATCATCTCGCCGCCACCCATGAACGGACGCATGCGCTGCAAGATGTCCTTCTTGCCATAGAGCACACCGATGCCGGAGGGACCGTAGACCTTGTGGCCGGTGAAGACGAAGAAATCGCAGTCGAGGTCCTGCACGTCGATGGGCATATGGACAGCGCTCTGGCTGCCGTCGACGAGCACGGGAATGCCGCGCGAATGCGCGATGCGCACGATCTCCTTGATCGGCGTCACCGTGCCCAGCGCGTTCGACATCTGCGTGATAGCGACCAGCTTCGTCCGGTCTGTCAGCCGCTTCTCGAATTCCTCGATGTGGAAGACGCCGAGATCGTCGACCGGCACCCAGACCAGTTTGGCGCCCTGCCGCTCGCGGATGAAATGCCATGGCACGATGTTGGAGTGGTGCTCCATGATCGACAGCACGATCTCGTCGCCCTCGCCGATATTGGGCATGCCATAGCCATAGGCGACCGTGTTGATCGCCGATGTCGTGTTCGAGGTGAAGACGATATTGTCGGTGCTCGGCGCATTGAGGAAGCGGCGAACCGTCTCCCGCGCCTTCTCATAGGCGTCGGTCGCTGCATTGGACAGGAAGTGCAGGCCGCGATGGACGTTGGCGTATTCCTGGGCATAGGCGTGCTGGACCGCGTCGAGCACCGCCTGCGGCTTCTGCGCCGAGGCGCCATTGTCGAGATAGACGAGAGGTTTGCCGTAGACTTCGCGTGACAGAATCGGGAAATCGCGGCGGATCGCCTCGACGTCGTAGGTTTCGACTTTCTGGTCCATCATAAGCTCTCTTG
The DNA here is from genome assembly GCF_006442975.2 of Mesorhizobium sp. B2-1-1. Classification (NCBI taxonomy): domain Bacteria; kingdom Pseudomonadati; phylum Pseudomonadota; class Alphaproteobacteria; order Hyphomicrobiales; family Phyllobacteriaceae; genus Mesorhizobium; species Mesorhizobium sp. B2-1-1. Next base: position 3,969,026 of record NZ_CP083954.1, read on the forward strand.
AGGCACCGCCTCATTCCGTGCAACGCCCCTCATCCGTCTCGGCGCTTCGCGCCAATCCACCTTCTCCCACAAGGGGAGAAGGTCAGGCGCTCTTCCTTCTCCCCTTGTGGGAGAAGGTGGCCGCGAAGCGGCCGGATCAGGGGTGTTCGCCGGAGCGAGCCCTATCCACTCATCCATGCGCCGCAAACCAGCCGTCGAGCCTGGTCTCCAGGGCCTCGACGATCACCTCGTCGTCCAGTTCCTCGATCACCTCGGCGATGAAGGCCTTCACCAGCAGACCACGGGCGCTCTTCTCGTCGATGCCGCGCGCCATCAGGTAAAATAGATGGTTGTGGTCGATCTCGGTGACGGTGGCGCCATGACCGCAGACCACGTCGTCGGCGAAGATTTCGAGTTCCGGCTTGGTCGAGAACTCGCCGTCGTCCGACAGAAGCAGCGTGTTGCAAGCCATTTTGGCGTTGGTCTTCTGCGCGTATTGATGGACGTTGATGCGGCCCTGGAAGACGCCACGCGCCTTGCCGGTCACGACATTGCGGATCACTTCGGTCGACGTGGTGTGCGGCACCGCATGATCGAGCACCATGGTGGTGTCCGTGTGGGCGTCGCCGGCCAGCAGGTTGATGCCGCGCAATTGGAAGTCAGCGCCCTCGCCCGTCGTCTTCACCACGACCTCCTGGCGCACGAGCTTGCCGCCGGCGTTCATGACGAACAGCGTCAGCTTCGCATTCTTGCCGATATGAGCCTTGAACTGCGCCAGATGCGTTGCCGTGTCCGGCTGCTCCTGGATGATCAGCCACGTCACCTCGGCGCCTTCGCCGAGCACGAGCTGGCTGACCGAGCTGACAAGGGCCGCGCCCTCGCCGGCCTGGCGTTCGACGATCACAGCCTTGGCGTCGGCGCCGGCGCGCACGGCCAGGCGTACATGCGTCTGGCCGCCGGCCTGCAGGTTTTGCAATTCGATCGGCTTTTCCACTTGGATGCCATCGGCGATGTCGACGAAATAACCGTCGGCGACGAAAGCCGTGTTCAACGCCCCGATGGCATCGTCGCTGCCGTAGGGCTCGAGCCCAGGCGCGATGCTGCCGTCGGTCAGTTTCTCCGACAGGCACTGGACGCTGACGCCTTCGATTGCGGGCGTTTTGGCGCTCGACACGCCGTTGAGAAGCGGCAACACGGTGGAACCTTCAACGACTGGCGCGATGGCTTTGGCCACGGCCGTCGGGTCGAAGTCCGGCACCGCATTCAGCAGCCGGCGCAGGTCGGTGTAGTGCCAGGATTCGATACGCCGGGTCGGCAGTCCGTGCTTCACCGCCTCGATGGCGTCGTCGCGCTTCAACATCACCGCGCCGTCGCCCGGCAGCAGCGACAACCGTTCGCCGAAAGCGTCGATCAACGCTGTTTCGGCCGGTGTCCGCTGGGGTTGTGTGTGCATGTTCATCAGTTTGACCTTGCCTTCTGGCATCTCACGCGGCTTCACCGATCACGCCGGCATAGCCATTGGCCTCGAGGTCGAGCGCCAGCGACTTGTCGCCGGACTTGATGACCTGGCCCTTGTAGAGCACGTGCACGGTGTCGGGCACGATGTGTTCGAGCAGCCGCTGATAGTGCGTGATGACGACAATGGCGCGCTCGGGCGAGCGCAGCGCGTTGACGCCATCGGAGACGATCTTGAGCGCATCGATGTCGAGCCCGGAATCGGTCTCGTCAAGCACGCAGAGCTTTGGTTCCAAAAGCTTCATCTGCAGGATCTCGGCGCGCTTCTTCTCGCCGCCGGAGAAGCCGACATTGAGCGGCCGCTTCAGCATTGCCATGTCCATGTTGAGCGAGGCTGCGGCATCCTTCACCCGCTTCAGGAATTCGGGGATCTTCAGCGGCTCCTCGCCGCGCGCCTTGCGCTGCTCGTTCATGGCAACCTTCAGGAATTCCATGGTCGCCACGCCCGGTATCTCCATCGGATACTGGAAGGCCAGGAAAATGCCCGAAGTCGCGCGCTCGGCCGGATCCATTTCGAGGATCGACTGGCCGTTGTAGAGGATATCGCCCTCGGTGACCTCGTAGTCCTCGCGGCCGGCGAGGATGTAGGACAGCGTCGACTTGCCCGAGCCATTCGGCCCCATGATCGCGGCGACCTCGCCGGCTTTCACCGAGAGGTTCAGGCCGCGAATGATTTCGGTGCCGTCATCGACGATGCGGGCATGCAGGTTCTTGATCTCAAGCATTCTTTTGTTTCCTGAATATCTGTCTGGTCAGCCGACCGAGCCCTCGAGCGAGATCCCGATCAGCTTCTGTGCCTCGACGGCAAATTCCATCGGCAGCTGCTGGATGACGTCCTTGACGAAGCCGTTCACGATGAGCGCGATCGCTTCCTCCTCCGGAATGCCGCGCTGCATGACGTAGAACTTCTGGTCCTCGGAAATCTTCGACGTCGTCGCTTCGTGTTCGAACTGCGCGGTCGCGTTCTTGGCTTCCATGTAGGGCACGGTATGTGCGCCGCACTGGTCGCCGATCAGCAGCGAGTCGCAATTGGTGAAGTTGCGCGCATTGGTCGCCTTGCGATGCGCCGAAACCTGGCCGCGATAAGTGTTCTGCGAAAAACCGGCGGCGATGCCCTTGGAGATGATGCGGCTCGACGTGTTCTTGCCGAGATGGATCATCTTGGTGCCGCTGTCGACCTGTTGGTAGCCGTTCGACACGGCGATCGAATAGAACTCGCCGCTGGAATCGTCGCCGCGCAGGATGCAGCTCGGGTATTTCCACGTGATCGCCGAGCCGGTCTCGACCTGCGTCCACGAGATCTTCGAGCGGTGGCCACGGCAATCGCCGCGCTTGGTAACGAAATTATAGATGCCGCCCTTGCCCTCGGCGTCGCCGGGATACCAGTTCTGCACGGTGGAATATTTGATTTCGGCGTCATCGAGCGCCACCAGTTCGACGACTGCGGCATGGAGCTGGTTCTCGTCGCGCTGCGGCGCCGTGCAGCCTTCGAGATAGGAGACGTAGGCCCCCTCCTCGGCGATGATCAGCGTGCGCTCGAACTGGCCGGTGTTCTTCTCGTTCATGCGGAAATAGGTCGACAGTTCCATCGGGCAGCGAACGCCCTTGGGCACGAAGACAAACGAGCCGTCGGTGAAGACGGCCGAATTCAGCGTCGCATAAAAATTATCCGACGTCGGCACGACCGAGCCGAGATATTTCTTCACCAGTTCCGGATGCTCGCGGATGGCTTCCGAGATCGAGCAGAAGATGACGCCCGCCTGCGCCAGTTCCTTCTTGAACGTGGTGACGACGGATACCGAATCGAACACGGCGTCGACGGCGACGCGGCCGGACTTGTAGACGTTGTCGCTGGCTTCCTCGAGCTCGGACGCATCGGTCTTCTGCACGCCGGCCAGGATCTCCTGCTCCTTCAGCGGAATGCCGAGTTTCTCGTAGACCTTCAAGATCTCCGGATCGACGTCGCTGAGCGAGCTCGGTCCGGGCGTGCTCTTCGGCGCCGCGTAGTAATAGATGTCCTGGAAATCGATCTTGGGATAGTTGACGCGCGCCCAGGTCGGCTCTTCCAGCGTCAGCCAGCGCCGATAGGCTTCCAGACGCCATTCCAGCATCCAGGACGGTTCGTCCTTCTTCGCTGAAATGAAACGGATGATGTCTTCGCTCAGGCCCTTGGGGGCCTTGTCGACAGCGATTTCGGTCTGGAACCCGTATTTGTATTGGTCGACGTCGATCTTTCGGACCCGATCGATCGTGTCCTGCACAGCAGGCATATGCGTTCTCCATCCACGCCGGGGTCAAGGCCCGACAGTTTTCAAACTATGGCACCGCCGGATAAGCACCCAAGGAGCACCCGCGGCGGCGTAAGTTTCATATAGTGCGCCTCGGCCGGAAATTCACCCGGCCAGCATGAAACGCACGGCTCTACCAGGCCGAAAGGCCCAAATTCGTCCAACCGCTACGCGGCCTTCTCCTTGCCCACCCGACGTGCGGCGATTTCTGCCAACGCCAGGCGGAACGCCTCGATGTCCTGCGCGCCGGTCGCCGCGCCGATCGACAAGCGCAACGCACCCGGACTGTCACCTTGACCCATGGCCTTCAGCACATGGCTCGGACCGACTTTACCCGACGAGCAGGCGGAACCCGCCGACAGCGCCACACCGGCCAGGTCGAAGGCGATCTGTACCGTTTCGGCCTTGGCGCCGGGAATAGCGAAGAATGTCGTGTTGGCAAGCCTCGGTGCGCCGGTTCCGAAGATTTCCACGTCCGGTATCAACATTTTAACGATGGCCTCGATCTCGTCGCGGCACCGACGCAGGGCGTCGATGGCCTCCAATCCGATGAGAGCCTCCCGCGCCGCCGCGCCAAATCCCGCAATGCCGGGCAGGTTCTCGGTGCCGCCGCGATGGCCCTTTTCCTGGCCACCGCCGTTGATGAGCGGCTTCGGCATCATCAGATCGGCAGCGGCGACGATGGCGCCGACGCCCTTGGGGCCGCCAATCTTGTGCGACGACAGTATCAGATAGTCGGCGTAACCCGCCGAAATGTCGATCGAAATGCGCCCTGCCGCCTGAACCGCGTCTACGACGAGGACACCGTCGACCGCCTTTACGATTTCGGCGATACGATCGACCGGCTGGATGACACCAGTCTCATTGTTGGCGGCATGGATTGCCACCAGCGGCAGGCCGGCGGCCTTATCGTGCGCGGCAAGCGCGTTTGCCATTGCTTCGAGGTCGACAATTCCATTGGCGTCGACGCCGATCCGCGTCACCTGCGAGGCCGGGAAGGACCCGCCGTTCAACAGGCAGGGGTGGTCGGCTTCGCAGACATAGAGATGGCTCATGCGGATGGTCCCGCGCCCCATCCGCCAATCGGGCGTCAGCAGCGTCGAGGCGGCTTCCGTGGCGCCTGACGTGAACACGACATGCCCAGCCTTGGCCTTCACCAATTCCGCCACATCACGCCTTGCAGTTTCGATCAGGCGACGCGCCGCACGCCCTTCGGCATGGACCGATGATGGGTTGGCGGCCACATCGAGCGCCGCGACCATAGCCTCGCGTGCCGCTGCAAGCAGGGGCGCACTGGCATTGTAGTCGAGATAGGCGCGCATTCCGGCCATTTTCTTCCAGTTGGTCCCGTCAGAAGCCATTCCACCGAGATATCGCGTTATTTCCTTGAAATTCCAAGGCAAGCCGTCCTATTTACGCGGCTTGCGGCGCGGGCAGCCGGACGATTGCGTTCCGGCCACCCAGTTTTGAACAATTCTAAACTAGCTTCTATGAAGACGCTCGCCCTGCGTCAAGGCCAGAGGAAGGTTCTCCGGGCGCCGCGCATTCTTATTACCCAAGTTGGAGTATTTCATGCCTGAGGTCATTTTCACCGGTCCGGCCGGCCGTCTGGAGGGTCGATACCAGCCCTCGAAGGAAAAGAGCGCGCCGATTGCCATTGTCTTGCATCCGCACCCGCAATTCGGCGGGACGATGAACAACAAAATCGTCTACGACCTCTTCTACATGTTCCAGAAGCGCGACTTCACCACGCTGCGCTTCAATTTCCGCGGCATCGGGCGCAGCCAAGGCGAATTCGATCACGGTACCGGCGAATTGTCGGATGCGGCCGCCGCACTCGACTGGGTGCAGTCGCTGCATCCGGATTCCAAGAGTTGCTGGGTTGCCGGCTATTCGTTCGGCTCGTGGATCGGCATGCAGCTTTTGATGCGCCGGCCCGAGATCGAAGGCTTCATCTCGGTCGCGCCGCAACCCAACACCTACGACTTTTCCTTCCTGGCCCCCTGCCCCTCCTCGGGGCTCATCATCCATGGCGACGCTGACAAGGTGGCGCCGCCGAAGGACGTGCAAGGCCTGGTCGACAAGCTGCACACGCAAAAGGGCATCACCATCACGCAGAAGACATTGCCCGGCGCCAATCATTTCTTCGCCAACGATGCCGAACTGCTGATCGAGGAATGCGCGGATTATCTCGATCGCCGGCTGGCCGGCGAATTGTCGGATCCGCGCCCGAAGCGGCTGCGCTAAAGGACGGATGATCGCGATGTACCAGCCTCCTCATTTCCAGGAAACACGGCCGGAGGTGCTGCACGGGCTGATCCGGGCACATCCGCTCGGCCTCTTGGTTTCCAGCGGACCCGAAGGGCCGGTCGCCGACGCCATTCCGTTCCTGATCGACGCCGATGTCGGGCCAAATGGCAGGTTGCGCGCACATCTGGCCAAAGCCAATCCGCAATGGCGGCTTATCGCCGACAATCCGGCCTCGACGGTGCTGATCGTCTTCCAGGGCAGCGACGCCTATGTGACGCCGTCCTGGTACGAGACCAAGCGCGAGACCGGCAAGGTGGTGCCGACCTGGAACTATGCCATCGTGCAGGTACGCGGCACCGCGAAGGTGATCGATGATCAGGACTGGCTGGCGCGGCAGATCGCCGACCTGACGGCATCGCAGGAAGGCACGCGTGAGGCGCCATGGGCGGTAACGGATGCGCCTGCCCCGTTCATCCAGTCGCAGATCAAGGGCATCATCGGGCTGGAGATCGAGATCGCCGAAATCCATGGCAAATGGAAGGTCAGCCAGAACCGTCCCGTCGCGGATCGCGCAGGCGTTGCGCACGGGCTTGAAAGCGAGACGGCAAATTCGTCCGACATGGTGAACCTGGTAAGGTCCTATGGCGGACTGAACGGCGACTAAATCCCAGGCTCGATGGATCAGACGGCCGTTCGGCTTGTTCGACCGATCAGCCGAAACGTCTGCTTGCGCACCGGCAATCCCGATCGTGTCGGGCTGAAGATGAAGCCGAGCCGGGCAAAGACCAGTCCGCAAACCAGCGCGAAGGCAAAGCCAAGACCAAAGCCGGCGACGGTATCACTCGGATAATGCGCGCCGACGAAGACCCGCGTCGAGGCGATGCAGGCCGTGATCGGCAAGGCGATGTACCAGCGCCGCGGGAACAAAAGCAGCAGGATGCCGAACACGGCCCCCATGGTCGTGGCGTGACCGGACGGGAAACCGGCAAAGCGCGCATCGAAGGCGAAGGGACGCAGCGAGAGCACGCCGAGATCCTGAAAATAGAGCGGACGCGCCCGGCCGACCGCATATTTCAGGACATTGACCAGCAGGCCGGACAGACCGACGGCGCTCAGTGCAAGGAACGCCAGGCAGGTCCAGTTGTAGACGAGCATCAATGACCGCCGCGACAGGCTTCGCCAGTCCGTCAGATTGGCCCCTATGAGCAAGAGTGCCGGCGGGATGAGATACCAGCCGCCCAGGCCGAACTGTGTCAGGAACTCGGCGAGCCGGCCGAAGCCCGCCGACCACCGGCCGTGCAGCAGTCCCGCCGGCGTGTCGAGGCCGACGAACGCCGCTGCCGTGAGCAAAATCCAGGCCGAGATCCAGAGCGGCCATAGGACCTTGGGATACGAGGCGGAACGAGCGGCGAAGCGCCCTCTCACGATCCGCAGCGTGTCGCGGAAATTGCCAACGGACCGACGCACCACCGCAGCGGGCGCAACGGATACGGAAGGGCGCGGTTTCACCAGCATTGAAAACCCGATCCCATTGTCGAACTCATTGGGCGATACGGAAGAGGCCGAGCGACATTTTGTCTCCCGATGAAAAGTTGAGCCCGTCGATCGTCGTAAGATGGCTCGCCGCCTTGCCTTGCCCCGCCAGCAATCCATTGAGTTTCTGCTCATCCTCGACCGGCGCCAGCCCCAGCGCGCAGGCGGGGTCGGCAAGCAGATGCTTTGCCACGCCATCGATGTCGGTCAGTATCGTTTTCGTGCCCACCAGGAACACAAGGCTCGGCTCGTGATACCGCGCCGACGCCAGCACCGAGGTGTCGCAAGGCTTGTAGACGCGCACAGCCTGGTTGATCGCCGGGCTCAGCCATATCGGCTTCAAGGACGGGGCGATGATACCAAACAGCAACCCGTAGGCGATGCCCGCACAGGCGGCGACGGCGCCGATACGGGCAAGCGGCACTTGCAACTGTCGCGAGAAGGCCAGGTAGCCGGCGCCGAGCGCCGACGCGGCGGCCGGAATGCTCCACCACGAGAAAGTATGGGTGAGATAGATCGGGGCGCCCACGCAGACCGCAGCCAGGCCGAGGCTGACCACGACCAGGCCGAATGCAGTCGACCACCACAACCATTGCTGCCAGCGCCGGAGCGGCGCATTGGCTTCCTGCGGCTGCAATGTCAAAAGCCAGCCGATCAGCAGCGCCATGCCGGGATAGGCCGGCAGCACGTAGTGCGGCAGCTTGGTCGGAATCAGTTCGAATACCAGCCAGAAGGGGATGTACCAGGCGAGGCAGAAGCGCAGCCTGACATCGTCGCGCAGCCGGTTGAGGGCTTGCAGGCCGGCGCCGACGGCGATCAGGCCGAACGGCCACATGAACAGCGAATAGGTCAACATGTAGAAGCCGGGCGGCAGGCCGTGCGATTCCTCGCCCTGGGCGACCTTGCCGAGCATATCCTTGCCGACGGCCTGCTGGAGGAAGGCGCCGTGGCTTTTCCAGGTGATCAGGGCGAGCCAGGGCAACACGATCAGCACGACGAGCAGCAGGCCGCGCCCCACCTTGAGCTTCGACAGCCAGCGCCCGTCGCGTTCGAATGCAAACAAGACAGCGATGGTGAGCGCCGACAGCAGTGGGGCGATCGGCCCCTTGATGAGGATCGCGGCCCCTTGCGCCAGCCAGAATATCCACCACAGATGGCCGGCGACGGGCTCGTTGCGGCGCGATGCCAGGTAAATCTGCGCCAGCGCGCCCTGCGCCGCCACGCAGCAGGCCAGCAGCATCGCATCGGTCTTGGCGTCGCGGCCCTCGAAGGCGGTGGCGAAGATCGCCGCCATCACCAGGCCGGCGGCGATGCCGGCACTGGCTCCGAAAAGCCTGGTGCCCGTCCAGGCGATGCCGAGAACGGCCAAGGCGATGCCCAGCGTCGACACCAGGCGGTAGACCCATATTGGTGCGGCGGCGCCCTTGCCGCTCAGAGCCACGGCCGCGGATTGCAGCCAATAGATGCCGATCGGCTTCTGGTAGCGCGAAGCGTCCTGAAAGCGGATGTCGACATAATCGCCGCTCTCGACCATCTGCTTGGTGGCCTGGACGAAGCGCGGCTCGTCACGGTCCAGCGGCGGCATGGACGCAAGTCCCGACACCGTCATCACCAGGCTGAACAGGAAAAGAAGGATGTAGTTCCTGTTCAGCGCCATATTCCAGCCTCTCCGACCATTCTTCCCTGATGCGCAAAGCCGCTCAATCGACCTTCGTCATCGCCGCCTTGCGTTCATTGGCGATCAGCCAGAGATTTCTGATGTAGATGAACAAGCCCATGCCCTGGCCGGCGATGAACACCGGGTCCTGCCGCTTGATCGCATAAATCAGCAACAGACCTCCGCCGAACAGCGAGAAGAACCAGAAGGCGATCGGCACGACGCTTCGCTTGGCCTTTTCCGATGCGAGCCACTGCACGACGAAGCGCATGGTGAAAAAGAACTGGGCGACGAAGCCGAGCAGGATCCACGCGTTGAACTGTTCGATGAAGACCCGGTGGATCCAGGTCACCAGTTCCTGAAGCACGTTAACCATGCGTGATTTCCTCTACTTTTGGCATCCGGCGACGCCTGCGGCGCAGCCACCAGACGCCGCAGAGATCGAGCACGCCCTGCAGGCCACGGTCGAAAATTCCGTAGTTCGACTTGCCGTGGCGGCGGGAGCGGTCGACGACGTCGCAATGCGCGACATGGTATCCTTCCTGGATGACCAGCGCCGGAACGAAACGATGGGTGCCGTCGAAGAACGGCAGCTTGCGCAGGATCTCGGTGTGGACCGCCTTCAGGCCGCAGCCTGTGTCGCGCGTCTCGTCATGCAGGATGGCGTTTCTCAGCCAGTTGGCGAACCGCGATGCCAGTTGCTTGACCTTGCTGTCGCGGCGCTTCAGGCGTTGCCCTTGCGCGGCGCCGTAGTCGGGCCCGGCCCGCCGCAAGGCGTCGACCAGCATGGGAATGTACTGAGGATCGTTCTGGCCATCGCCGTCGATCGTGGCGACGATGCTTCCGCGCGCCGCCCAGGCGCCGGAGCGTACCGAGAGGCTCTGGCCGGCGGATTTCTCGTGCCGCAATTCCCTGACGGGAAACGGGCGAAGTGCTGCCTGCCTGGCGAGAACGGCTGCGGTTTCGTCGGTCGAGCCGTCGTTGACGATGATCAGTTCGAAGTCGCGCCCGGTCATCGCCGCCTCGATTTCATCGATCAGCAGCGGCAGGTTTGCCGCCTCGTTCCTGCAAGGAATGACGATGGATATCAATGCGTCCGGCATGTCGCGTGGGGCTCTGTCGTCGGATATGGCATTGGGTGGATGCCGTGCGGTGCCGCTTGAGGTCGTGGGCTGCAAGGACCTTTTGGCGCGCGCCTCATTACGCCAGCACAAACAATGAAGCAAGCATCCGCGCCGAGAGGCGGCTTGCGGCGTTTCAACAACAAGTGATTGCCAAGCCCCTGGTCGAAGCACGATCGGGCGCAAAACCGGAATCCACTTTTGCTGATCGCGCTTGGGTGCTAAACGCGCGCTTTCACATACGCCCGCGCCGGACGGGCGGACGCTTTCGGGAAAGAAAAGATGCCTGCCTTCAAATCCGATTTCCTGCGCACGATGAGCGAGCGCGGCTTCATCCACCAGACCTCGGATGATGCCGGGCTGGACGATCTCTTCGCCAAGGAGACGGTGACGGCCTATATCGGCTTCGACGCGACCGCCAAGAGCCTGCACGCCGGCTCGCTGATCCAGATCATGATGTTGCACTGGCTGCAGCAGACCGGCCATCGGCCGATCGCCCTGATGGGCGGCGGCACCTCGATGATCGGCGACCCTTCCTTCAAGGACGAGGCGCGCAAGCTTCTGACACCGCGCGACATCGATGACAATCTCGCCGGCATCCGCCGCAATTTCATGCCGTATCTCAAATTCGGCAGCGGCCCGAATGACGCGATCATGGTCAACAACGCCGACTGGCTGATGGAGATCAACTACGTCAATTTCCTGCGCGACGTCGGCCGTCACTTTTCGGTCAACCGCATGCTGGCGTTCGATTCCGTCAAGCTGCGGCTCGACCGCGAGCAGTCGTTGTCCTTCCTCGAATTCAACTACATGCTCCTGCAGGCCTACGACTTCGTCGAGCTCTACAAGCGCCTCGGCTGCCGTCTGCAGATGGGCGGCTCCGACCAGTGGGGCAACATCATCAACGGCATCGATCTCGGTCGCCGCATGGAGGACGCGCAGCTTTATGCGCTGACGACGCCGCTGCTCACCACCTCGTCGGGCGCCAAGATGGGCAAGTCCGCCGCGGGCGCGGTCTGGCTCGATGCCGAGATGCTCTCGCCTTACGAATTCTGGCAGTATTGGCGCAACACGGAGGACGCCGATGTCGGCCGTTTCCTGAAGCTCTACACGACGCTGCCGTTGGACGAGGTGGCGCGCCTGGAGAAGCTCGGTGGGTCCGAGATCAACGAGGCGAAAAAGATCCTCGCCACGGAGATCACCGCGTTGCTCCATGGTCGCGGCGCCGCCGAACAGGCCAGCGAAACCGCACGCAAGACCTTCGAGGAAGGTGCCCTCGCCGAGACGCTGCCGAGCGTCGAGGTTGAAAACGCCAAGCTCGAAGCCGGCGTCGGCATCCTGGCGCTGCTGGTGACCGCCGGGCTGGCGGCGTCCAACGGCGAAGCGCGGCGGCATGTGCAAGGCGGTGCGGTGCGGCTCAATGATCAGCCTGTCAGCGATGACCGTCGCACGGTCACGCTTCAGGATTTGAGTCCGGAAAACGTCGTAAAGCTTTCACTGGGCAGGAAAAAACACACTTTGGTGCGGCCGATCTGAGGCCCCTTCACCGGTACTCGAAGATCGACCTGAATATCCCCGGCGCGATCACCGAGAGCGGGTTGATGTCGAGCAGCGGCTTGTTGGCGTTGCCCTTGAGCCGGTAGGTCACGCCGATCAGGCCGCGGTCGCGGCCATTGCCCAAAAGCGCGCCGACGATGGGCAGTTCACCGAAGATGCGGTTGAGGCCGTATACCGGCATGAAGGTGCCGGTCATGTCCATATTGTTGTTCTGGTCATAGAGCGTGCCCTGGAACGTCGTGCCGATGCGGGGACCGCGCAGCACGCCGTTGGCCAGCCTGAGATAGCCGCTGCCCTTCTCGATCTCGGCGTAGCCGCGTTCGAACTGTACCCGCGAGGTGTCGAGCTTGCCCTTGACCGCCTGATTAAGGCTGCGGCTGTCGCCTGCGGGTGTGGTCGAGACGATGGATGCGAGCTTCGGTTCGTTGACGACGAAGAAGTTCGTCGTGTCCACCTTGCCCTTCATCGGCCCGTCGCCCGCTCCTGACAAGGCCAGGGCAATCGCCCCACCTTCCATGTGCTCGTAGATGTTGAGGAATCTCAGTATCGCACCGGCGTCCGCCGACTGTACGTTAAGCGAGCGCCGGCCGGCGCTGCTCGTGTTGCTGATGGCTATGGCGGCTCCCGAACTTGCAGTGGCGCTGACCTTCAGCCCGTTCACCTTCGAACCGGCCGCGCTGTAGTCGAGCTTGAGGTTGGACAGTTGCTCGTCGTGGAAACCGGTCAGCCGATCGACGTCGGCGCTGACGGAAATCGCGTCGGCGCCCGTCGTCTTGGTCGCGGTGTCGACGTCGGAGGTGAACTGCTTGATCAGCGAGCGGGCATCCAGGGCATTGCCGCTGACGTTGACTGCATAGCCCCTGCCCGATCGCTTGACGGACACCGCCACGTCGTCGCCCCGGTTCAGGGCGACTTTGCTGAACTTTGCCGAGGACAGGGCCCCGTTGACCAGCACGATGTTGCCGTCGACGGAGAATGTCTTGCCGTCGAGGTCGAAGTCGGACAGCGTCGTGGTGTCGCCGGACGTGGTCATGACGAATGTGGCACTTGCGGGGACCCCTGCCCCCTTGCTCCATCCGGCCCAGGGAATGTCGAGCCTGGCATTGGTCAGGTCGGCCGAGACGTTCTGGTTGCCCTCCCCGCTTTTGTCGATCGCTACCTTCACTGTTCCGCCCAGCAACGGGGCCAGCCCCGGCATGGCGGCGGCGCGGATCTTGTCGTCGAGCACCAGGGCCACCTTGCGGCTGCGTGCCGGTCCGCCATCCTCCAGCGGCTCGATCAGGTCGAGTTCGGCCGGAATGCCGTTCAGGGATGCCTTGGCGGAAATGACAGCCTTTTCAGGGTCGACCGTGACGGAACCATCGGCATCCGTCACGGTCTGGCCTTCGAACGGCTTGGCCAAGGAAAGCCCGCTGTAGTCGAGCGATACCAGCCAATCGAGCTTCGAGCTGTCGACGCCGGATTGCAGCGGAATATCGGCCCTGACATGGCCGGTGACGCTGCCGGACAGGTCTTCGGGCAGGAAGCCGACATGGCGCATGGCATTGATCGGCTCGTAGGAGGCAAGTTCAGCGACCGCGGACGCTTCGCCGGCAACGTCGATGTCGAGCGCGCCGACGACCGGCGGGCGGTTGGCCGCCTTGACGGTCAGCGTGCCGTTGCTGGCCGCCACGGTGCGGCCGCTGGGCATGAAGACGGTGCCAGAGGACAGGGAGATATCGACGTCATTGCCGTGGAAGGCGACGACACCGACGGCATCGCGTATCGGCGGAATGCGGCCAGCCGTGTCGAAACGCGATCCTTCGATCTGGAAGCGGCCGAACACCTCGTCGGCGGAAAGCGGCACGCCATTGCCGAGGCGATCAGGCACCACCTGGAATTGAAGATTGGCATCGACGACGCGGCCGCCGAACAGATTGTCCAATACCCAGAGCCGTGCATTGCGCGCCGAAAACCATGGCCAAAGCTGCTTGACGTGCGAGACCGGCATGTCGTGCACGTTGAGCGCCAGATTGATGCCGGGAGCCTTGCCGTCAACGAACTCCACGGCCGCGGTTCCAAGGACCTCGCTGGAAGCGGCCGACCGGACTGCGATCTGATCGGCTACCAATTTATGGCTTTTTGTCTGGTAGACGCCGGCGATGCGGGCAAGGAAGGTGAGCGCTGGCTCCGGCGATTCCGAAGGCGCCAGTGTCGAGCCGTCACTGGTCAGATCGTATCGGTAGGCCGGCTCCTCTCCGGCGGCGCCGGTCGCGGGTCTGGGCCCGATCGAGCCGGCGAAATCGAAGGTCGAGCGGCCGGTCTTCAGCAACAGCCTGTCCACCTGGATCTTGTTGCTGCCGCGGACGAGCGTGGCGCCGAGATCGACATCGGCCGACAGCAGGCCACGCGTGCCGAGATCAAGCACCGATCCCCTGGACGACAGGGCAGCCGTCAGCCGCGACGCGGTGTCGTCGGCCCCCTGCGACCCTTTGAGCGTCACGCTGAGCGCCCCCAACTTGCCGCCGGACGCCATTGCGCCGCTTTCGCCGCCGTCTTCGGCGATGCCGACGGTGGCATCCAGCGACATCACGCGCCGGGTCTCGGCATCGCGGCTGGCGGATGCGGCGACGGTCACCGCCTTGCCGTCGACATTTGCCTGCGAGGAGAACTCCATGCCGCCTGTCCCCGACTGCAGGACGACCGCGTCGGCGACGGTGATCAACCTGACCGCCTCGGTGTCGGGCAAGACGAATGCCACATTGTGAAGATCGATACGGTGCAGCGATTCCTCGCGCACCGCATCGAGAGCGTGATTGATGTTGGCAAAGAGCGCATCGGACAATTTTTCGGGATCGATCAGCCCGTCCCGATTGCGCAGCTCGGCCGTCCAGTCGCCGCCCGACGGCATCGCCGCGGTAACGATGCGCGCATCGGAAATCCTGGCGCTGGTCAGCCGCACCTCGCCTCGAAGCAGCGGCAGCAGGCGGATGCCGAAACGCACCCTGCCCGCATCGGCCATGGGTTTACCGTCGCTGGCCTTCAGGCTGACGTCGCTCACCTGGAGCGCGACGAAGCTCGAACTGTCGAGGGTGATGCGGGCCGGCCCGACCGCAACATCGACATCGACACCCGCTAGCTTCTCGATGGCGGCCTCCGCCTCGACGCGCAGCCGGTCGGCCCCTATTCCGGAGACACCGATGAGATAGACAGCCACCCCCGCCAGCAGCACCAGCGCAACGGCGCCGGCAAACAGCCGCGATAGGATACGAAAGCCGCGGCCGATCGCCGCCTGGCCGAGCGGCGGAACGCGGCAAGCCGATGGCAAGGCGCCCAGGTCGGTGATTTCATCCCGCCTGAACCTGATCTTCTCGTGCTGCGGTTGCTCCTGATCCACGCAATTTTCCGTTCTACGAACTCGCTCGTGGACGAATCCCCGCTCGACACTATATCGGTGTGGCTTCGCGCGTAACCTCAAACAAGGGCATGGATATGGCTGACCTCAATGTGGGCGATCCCGCGCCGCAATTCGAGTTGCCGCGGGACGGCGGTGGTTCGCTCAGCCTGGCCGGCTTTGCCGGCAGACCTGTCGTCCTCTACTTCTACCCACAGGACGACACCACCGGCTGCACCGCCGAAGCGATCAGCTTTTCGCAGCTGAAGCCGGAGTTCGAGAAGGCCGGCGCCGTCGTGATCGGCCTGTCGCCCGACAGCGCCAGGAAGCACGACAAGTTCAAGTCGAAATACGATCTTACCATCGACCTTGCCTCCGACGAGGAGCGCAAGGTGATCGAGGCCTACCACCTTTGGGTCGAAAAATCGATGTATGGCCGCAAATACATGGGTGTCGAGCGCGCGACGTTCCTGATCGGCCGCGACGGGCGCATCGCCAGGATCTGGCGCAAGGTCCGCGTCAAGGGCCATGCCGAGGAGGTGCTGGAAGCTGTGCGGGCGATTTGAGGGGGCGCCTCCGCGCCCTTGTTTTCAGAAAGCGACGCGAAGCAACCCCATGCTCGCTTTGCGGGCAATTCTTGCCGGCGTCTTGCTTCGGCAAAGCTTTGTTAACCTTAATAATGTGTAGTCGGGCTGTCGTGGTGTCGTAAACGAAAGCTTGGTCCCGTGAACGCAACCGGTCAGTCCGCGATCTTTGGCAGGCGCAAGGAACCGCATACAGTCATCATCGCCCGCGGCAGCGAGATCAGGCACTTCACGATCCGGCCCTGGCTGGTTGTATTTCTCGGTTCGGCGCTGGCGGCGATCGCCATCGGTTACCTGCTGGCCACCTCCTATCTCGTGCTGCGCGACGACCTGATCGGCGCCACCACCGCGCGCCAGGCGCGCATGCAGCAGGCTTACGAAGACCGCATCTCGGCGCTTCGCGCCCAGGTCGACCGCATCACCAGCCGGCAGTTGCTTGACCAGCAATTGATGGAAACCAAGGTGAGCGAGCTTTTGGAGCGCCAGACGCAACTCAGCCAGCGCCACGGCCGCCTCGGCCCGCTGCTCGACCGCGCCGAAAATGAAGTCGGCGCAGCGACGGCCGAAGATCCGGCAGTGCCGGCAAAGCCTGACAAACACGCCGAAGTGACCGGCAGCATCCACCAGCCTGCTCAAAGCTACGCGCTGGCCAGCCTCGGCGCCGCCCCTGGCGCCGCCGACACCAGGCCGTTCTCCCTGTGGGCGACCCGCTCCGATCCGCTGCCGAACGATTCAGCCGCCGATCGTGCCGACAAGCTGTTCATTTCGATCAACAAGTCGTTGAAATCCATCGAGAATGACCAGCTCACGCGCATCAGCATACTTGCTGACAACGCCTACAAGAATGCCGACGCCATAACCCAGGCGCTCGAGGCGGCCGGGCTGCCGGTCGACAGCGACTTCGGCAAGAACGAAAGCGATGTCGGCGGACCGCTGATCCCGCTTGACAGCTCGATGTTTTTCGACAGCAAGGTCAAGGAACTGGACGAGGCGCTGGACACGCTCGACCAGCTCAAGAAGGAAGCACGCCGGCTGCCGCTCGCGAATCCCGCACCCGGTCATTCCGTCACCAGCCCGTTCGGGGTGCGCACCGACCCGATCCTCGGCACGGCCGCCCTGCATTCGGGAATGGACTTCAGGGCGCCGATCGGCATGGCGGCCAAGGTCACCGCGCCAGGCGTGGTCATCAAGGCGGGCTGGAATGGCGGCTATGGCCGCATGGTCGAAATCGATCACGGCAATGGATTTGCCACGCGCTATGGACATCTCAGCGAAATCAACGTGACCGTGGGCGAAAAAGTGGATGCCGGCGCTGTCATCGGCAAGACCGGCAGCAGCGGTCGCTCGACCGGCCCGCATCTGCATTACGAAGTCCGCCACAATGGCGAAGCGATCGATCCTTTGCGTTTCCTCACGGTCGGCAAGAAGGTCGCGCAGTATCTCTAACGCACGGGCCCAGGCCGCCGCCATCCCGCGCCGTCCTCATTGCTTTTTCGCATCCTTGTCGCCGTTCAGGGCTTTTCCCTTTCGAGGCGACCGCAAATTGTCGAAGCCCATATAGTGGTCGGTATCAGATGTGTTCCATCTGCCGCCCAGGCAGATGATGGCAATGGCCGCGGCGAAAATCAGCAAGACATAAATCTTATCCATGTCCCGCTATCTAGGGCGCGGTGATCAGCCGGACACCGGCCGGCTTTTCCGCCGTAGCGGGCGCGCCCTCAAATGCGGCGCATTTTTGAATTCCATTTGACTGAATAAATATTTGGTGCCAACCTTGCCTCAACCGGGGACGCAAGGCATGGCATTGCGAGGGACCAATCAGGAGTTCGGGCGGCCGTACAACCGGCGCATCGTGCTCGAATCGATCCGCCGGTACGGCCCCATCGCCAGAGGCGATATCGCCAGGCACGTCGGCCTCACCGTTCAAACCGTATCGACCATCGTTCGCGAACTGGAGGAGCAGGGTTACGTCCTGTCCGTACGCGAGGAGCCGAAGGGCCGTGGCCTGCCACCGGCGACGCTGCGCATCAATCCCGAGGGCGGCTATGCCGTCGGCATCCACCTGACGCCGCTGGGGATCGACGCGGCGCTGATCAATCTCAGCGGTGACGTGATCGACAGCTTGCACCGCGAGGCCCCCAACGCGACGCCCGATCATGCGTTCGACCAGGTCCGCGCCATGGTCCGCGACCTGACCGGAACGCGCGCCGCGGGCCGCGTCATCGGCATCGGCATGGCGCTTCCCGGCCCGTTCGGCGTGGACACGATGAGCTTCATCGGGCCGACCACAATGGCCGGCTGGAAGGACGTGGCGCTGCGCGAGCGGCTGACGGCGGCGACGGGATTGCCGGCCTTTTTCGACGGCGACATGGCTGCGGCCGCCATGGGCGAGCGCCTCTACGGCATCGGCGCCCAGCATTCCGAATATTACTATCTCTATTTCGGCGTCGGACTTGGCAGCGCCATGATGCATGACGGCAGCGTGCTGCGCGGCGCCTGGGGCAATGCCGGCGAGATCGGCCATATTCCCGTCGTTCCCAATGGCGAGCTTTGCCCGTGCGGCAATCGCGGTTGCCTCGAACGTTATGTCTCGCTCGAAGCGCGAGGGCGCTGGAAGGGCAGCGATGCCGATTGGGTCGCCGAGGTCGGCCCGATCTTCCGCAACGCCATTGCCATCATCGAGAACCTTTTCGACCCCGAGACGGTCGTGCTCGGCGGGCTGGCGGCCCCGGACCTGCTCGAACGCCTGGCGAGATCGGCTGCGCCTCTGCACAATTCGGTTTCGGCCCGCAAGGATCGCAAGACGCCACGCATCGTCGTCGCCGGCGGCGGCCAGCAAGCCGTGCTGCGCGGC
Source organism: Mesorhizobium sp. B2-1-1 (assembly GCF_006442975.2). NCBI lineage: Bacteria > Pseudomonadati > Pseudomonadota > Alphaproteobacteria > Hyphomicrobiales > Phyllobacteriaceae > Mesorhizobium > Mesorhizobium sp. B2-1-1. The sequence continues at coordinate 3,987,737 of NZ_CP083954.1, forward strand.
GCGGCCGCATTGGCCGTCTCTGGCGTGTTGTCGCCACGCTTCGGCCAGATGTTCACCGCCGAGCGCGAACGCGGCCGCGATATTCTGACAGCCAGGGAGGTTGCCTGATGAGCGAACCCTTGCTGGTGCTCGACAACGTCACCAAGAACTACGGCGCGATCCAGGCGCTGAAGGGTATCAGCTTCTCGATCGGCAAGGGCGAGGTGGTCGCGTTGCTGGGCGATAACGGCGCCGGGAAGTCGACGCTGGTCAAGATCATCGCCGGCGGCCTGGAGCCCACCTCCGGCCGCATGCTGTTCGAAGGTAAGGAGTTCCTTGCCAAATCCCCCGCCGAGGCCAAGGCGGCGGGCATCGAGACCGTCTATCAGGACCTGTCGCTGTGCACCAATGTCGACGTGGTGGCCAATTTCTTCATGGGCCGTGAGATCACGCGCAAGGTGCTCGGCATTCCAGTGCTCGACGAGCGGGCGATGGAGGCCGTGGTCGGCAAGGCGCTTGCCAGCGCCGGCACCCGTATTCCGTCATTGCGCACCAATGTCGAGCATCTCTCGGGCGGCCAGCGGCAAGCCATCGAGCTCAACCGCTTCGTGCACTGGGGCGGCAAGCTTGTGCTGCTCGACGAGCCGTTCGCAGCGCTTGGCGTCGAACAGACGCGGCGCGGCCTCGACATGATCCGCCAAGTGGCGAACCAGGGCATCGGCGTCGTCATCATCACCCACATCATGCAGCAGGCCTTCCAGGTCGCAGACCGGATCGTGGTGATCCGGCAAGGCGTCGTGGCCGGCGATGTCGCACGCAACAAAACAAGTCCCGATGCGGTGATCAACATGATCACCGGGGAGACGCTTGCCGGTGCCGGACCGGCGGGCTGAGGGACAAAAGAGGGGTCCGGCACTAGAGGAGCCAACGACATGAAACGAATACTTCTTTCTGTCCTAGGTATCCTGGCACTGGCAGTTGCCACGCTCACGCCGGCATTCGCCCAGTCCAAGGGTACCGTCTACTACATGGTGCCGACCTTGCTCGATGAGTTCCAGACCGGCTCGGTGAGCGCGCTGGAACTGTTCCTGAAACAGGTCGGCTACGAGATGAAGACGCTGAACGCCGACAACAAGACCGACGCCCAGCAATCGCAGATGAACGACGTCATCGCGCTGAAACCGAAGGCGATCATCCTGGCCGCCGTCGACTTCAACGCGCTGAAGCCGTCGATCGAGGCCGCGCGCGCGGCCGGCATACCTGTCGTGGAATTCGATCGCCAGATCACCTCCACTCCGTCCGACTTCACCTCGGTAGCCGGCACTGTCGAGATCGGCCACGTCGCCGCCGAACAGGCCGAAGCGCTGCTGAAGGCCAAGAACGGCGCTGTGAAGGGCAAGATCCTGCAGGTGCTCGGCGACCCCGGCGATCCCTACACGCTGGACATCCAGAAAGGCTTTGAAGAGAAGATGAAGGCGTTCCCGGACGTCAAGATTATCTCGCTGCCGGCCATGCAATGGGAGGCCAGCAACGCCGGCACCATCGTCGCCGACCAGATGCTTGCCAACCCCGACATCGACCTGATCTTCAGCCACGCCGCGCATCTTTCGGTCGCCGCCGTCGCCTCGCTCGAGGCCGCCGGCAAGAAGCCGGGCGACGTCATGCTGATGAGTTCGAACGGCGCGCCGGTCGGCCTCGACCTGATCCGCAAGGGCTGGCTCAACGTCGAAGTCGAACAGCCGCTCTACGCGCAGGCCGCGGCCGTCGCCATGTTCATGGACAAGGTCGTCAACAAGCAGGAAATCAAGCCCGGCGACTATGACGTGCTTGGGCTGAAATCAGTGGTGACCAAGGAGGCCTGGGGCCCCAACATCAAGATCCCGGGTGCCGCGATCACCAAGGAGAACGTCGACAATCCAGCCTTCTGGGGCAACCAGAAGCCGCCGACGGACACCGTTAAGCCCGTCGAATAAACCTTCCCCAGAACGGCTCCGGGCCACCCGCCCGGAGCCGCCCTGCCCGGCAGAATTGCCCGGCATAGAGCCGCCGCGGCATTCGAACCCAAACCGGATCAGCCCATGAGCCCCCGCACCCGTCAAATCCTCGAGTTCGTCCTCGATAATCTCGTCTGGTTCATGCTGGTCTTCGTGCTGGTGGTGTTCTCCCTTTTCATTCCCAACTATTTCCAGCTCGGTATTTTCGCCAACATCATCGAAGCCTCCAGCGTGCTGGGCGTGATGTCGATCGGCCTGGCGCTGGTCATCATCGCCGGGCACATGGACCTGTCGGTCGAATCGGTGGCCGCGCTCAGCGCCATGGCGGTCGGCATCCTGTTCTGCTCTTCGGGCATCGGCATCGGCGTGCAGTTGCATCCGGACTGGCTGATGGTGCCGGTCTCGCTGCTGCTGGCGCTTGCCGTCGGCGGCGTCATCGGCGCCTTCAACGGATTCCTGGTCGTCAAGGTCAAGATGAGCGCCTTCATCATCACGCTGGCCTCCTACATCTGGGTGCGCGGCCTGGTGCTGGTCATTTCGGGCGGCCGCTCGGCGCAGGATCTGGCGCCTGCCATCCGCTGGTTCGGCATCCAGCGGCTGATCGGCCTGCCGCTCACCGCCTGGATCGCGATCGCCTGCTTCGTCGTCTTCTCGCTGATCATGGCCAAGACGCCTTTCGGCAGGCATCTGGTGATGATCGGCGGCAACGAGACAGCGACCTTCCGCGCCGGCATTCGCGTCAACCGCAACCTGATCATCGCCTTCGTGCTTGCCGGCGCCATAGCCGGCCTTGCCGGCTGGCTGCTCGCCATCCGCACATCGGGCGCCACCGCCAATCTCGGCGTCGGCCTGCTGTTCAACGCCTTTGCCGCCGTCGTCATCGGCGGCGTCAGCCTGAAGGGCGGCGTCGGCACCTTACCCGGCGTCTATGCCGGCGTGCTGCTTTTGTCGGCAATCAACACGGCGATCAATCTGATGGGCCTGCCCGCCAACTTCACCCAGGTCATTCACGGCCTGCTGGTGCTGGCGGCGGTTCTGCTCGACGCCTTCAAGCAAACCATTCGCCAGAGGCTCGCATGACCGTACGGCCAGAGACCGGAAGACTGTCGGGCAAAGTAGCGCTGATCGTCGGCGCCGCGCGCGGCATCGGCAAGGGCATCGCCCAACGTTTCGCCGAAGAAGGCGCCAGGCTTGTGCTTGCCGACACCGAGATCGAGGTGGGGCGAGCGACCGCCAGTGAACTTGACGCCGCCTTCATCGGCACGGACATCTCGCTTTTGGCCGATGTCGAGGCCGCCGTCGCGCTGGCGCTCGCGCACCATGGCCGCCTCGACATCATCGTCCAGAACGCCGGCATTTATCCCTGGCAATTGCTGGAGAACACCAGCCCGGACGACTGGGATCGCGTCATGGCGGTCAATCTGCGCGGCAGTTTCAATGCCGCTCGCGCCGCACTGGTGCCGATGAAGGCGCAGCGCCGCGGGCGCATGCTGTTCACCTCCTCGATCACCGGACCGCACGTCACCAGTCCCGGCCACGGCCACTATTCCGCGACCAAGGCAGGCATAAACGGGCTGATCCGTTCGGCGGCGCTCGAATTCGCCGGCTACGGCATAACCGTCAACGGCGTCGAACCCGGCAACATTCTCACCGAGGGAATGGAGCTTCACCGGGGTGCTGCCTTCATCAAGAACATGGAAGACGCCATTCCGCTCGGCCGGCTGGGCAGCCCGCGCGACGTCGCCAATGCCTTCCTGTTCCTGGCCTCCGACGATGCCAGCTACATCACCGGCACCACGATTGTCGTCGATGGCGGGCAATTGCTGCCGGAGGGGAGCGACTTCAGGCTGGCGCCGCCGTGAACAACGCGTGAGGGGAACAAGAAAGCCAGCGCACATCATCACTGATGCCAAGCGCAACCGCAGCGTTCCCGCTGGCGGTGATCGACGGGGATTTGGCCCACCGGAACCTCATGGCGATACACCCGTTCTTCCATGTGTGATTCAGGAGATAGCCACAATGGATTGGAACCGCGTCGAAGGAAACTGGAAGCAGGTCAAGGGTAAAGTCAAGGAGCAGTGGGGGAAGCTCACTGATGATGATCTCGACCGCATCGCCGGCAAACGCGATCAGCTTGAGGGCATTATCCAGGAACGCTACGGCATCGAGAAGGATCGCGTACGCCGGGACGTCGACGACTGGTATAGTCGGCAGGGCTGGTAGATAGCAGAGCTGCCAGGGGAGGCGTCTTTGCCGAGAGCCGTTATGCCAGCGGTCGGCGGGCTCTCTCCGCCCTTCCCGGTCATCGGCATAATGGCGCTCCGGCGCGCAAAAAGGCACAACGTCTACACCTGCAAGATCTGCGGCCAGCAAGCCGATATGCGCCACCAACGCCGGTGGATGAACAGCCGGATCATAGGCCCTTGAGATCGGCTGGAACTCGCCCATGTGGCGCAGATGTTCCGTTATCGCGGAATATCGAACCATAAGGTTTTCTGGCACTATAGTTCCTGGCGGACCCCAACCCGCCTGGCCGGCGTCCTGCAAGTCGGGTTTACCCCACCCGCCCCCAAAAAAGGGCGCCGGCCACCTCGGCTCGGCACGGCGCCAAGTACATCGTTGTTCAAGCAGCCCCACGCTATGATGTTACAGGTCAAGGAGCGACGCAATCGACGCCCTAGCGGCAGCAACCGAGAAGCCGATCTCCCACTGATGCCAAACGCAATCGTGTCCCCCCGGCGGCATCATTCATCGAACGGGCACGTGCCGGCGATATGGTCGAGCGGCAAATATGAGGACTATCGCCTTCACTGCTTCGCCAACCCCGCCGCGACGAAGGCGTTCCTTGGCCATTTTGGCGGAGACCTGTTCGATCCCAAACCCGATCGCAAAAATCCGAGATGTTTGGCGCCGCACGGGCGACGGAGTGGCTCACTAGCGACACGCTGTCGCGGCCATTTCCGTCACCACAAGTTTCTCGAAGTGTGAAAGATTTGTGACAAATGTCTGGTCAAACGCGTTGGATCGCATTAAAGGCGCATTAAACAGCAACCGCGCGCAGAGCCGATGGGGAGTATGGGCCTTTGTACAAGATGAGACTGACAGCTTCACTTGGGATGCTATATTTATTGAGTCTGACGGTGTCGGCTCACGCATATCTCGACCCGGGCACCGGGAGCATGCTGCTGCAGGGCTTGATTGCAGGTGTCGCGGCGGGCACCACCGTGTTAACCATCTATTACAATCGCCTCAAACTGCTGTTGGCGCGCATTTTCGGTAAGAATCGTACAGACCGGAAATGAAAGGTTCAGGACTAGTTTTTGAGGATGGATCGTTCCGAGATCCTTCCGGGTCGGTCTTTGTTTCCGATGGCCGGGTTTTCCGCACAGTGACCGACCAGGGCAAAGCGAGCTATGAGGCCGCCCGGGATGCGGGCATCCTGCTACGTTACGCCGAGCTGGATAAAATAGTCCGGACCAGTGAGGTCGCCCCCGCAGATTGGCCCGAGGTCGTAGGAAAACCAGCTTACGTGTTGGAACACGGAGCGATACCATTCGTGAGCTATCCCTACGAATGGTCTTTCGGTGCGTTGAAGGCAGCAGCCCTGCATCATCTTGACCTGCAAATACAACTATTGACCGAGAATTTTGTCCTTTCTGACGCAAGCGCCTACAATGTGCAGTTCGTTGGCTCCAAGCCCATCTTCATCGATATCCTCTCTGTTAGGCCATATCGGGACGGGGAGTATTGGACGGGTCACAGACAATTCTGCGAGCAGTTTCTTAATCCGCTGCTTCTCCGAGCTGTGAAGGGAATCGCCCACAATTCATGGTTCAGGGGTGCGCTGGAGGGCATTTCCACCCGCGATTTTGCTCGCTTGCTGACATTTTCTGAGCGATTTTCGTGGAACATGTTGACCCACGTCACGCTGCAAAGTCGCCTTGAACAGAGCTCCGTGAATGATCCCAGCAACGCTGTCAAAAGGGTTAGCCGAAGCAGAAAGCTACCGCGGGCGGGGTATCACGGCATTTTATCCCAATTGCGCCGGTGGATCGCACGTCTAGAGCCGGCCGACACCGGCAAGACTGTGTGGGGCGCATACGCGAGTATGAACACCTACTCCAGTCAAGAGGCCTCGACAAAGCGGCAAATGATCCACGATTTCGCGGCATCCGGCCAAGTCGCCACCGCAATCGATCTGGGCTGCAATACTGGCGACTTTTCGGTCGCCGCTTTGGAGGGTGGCGCGAAAGCGGTAGTTGGCTTCGATTTCGATCAGACCGCAGTCGACATCGGATTTTTGCGGGCCGCGTCAGCTAAAATGAACTTTCTTCCGTTGTGGCTGGATGCTGCGAACCCCAGCCCTGATCAAGGATGGGCTCAGAAGGAACGAAAGGGTTTCTCGTCGAGATTCAGAGCTGATGCGGTTCTTGCTCTCGCTTTTGAGCACCATCTTGCCATTGGCAGAAACGTGCCTTTGCACCAGGCCGTCAAATGGATTGTTGACGTTGCTCCCACCGGCATAATCGAGTTCGTCCCCAAGGATGATCCAACAATTCGACAGATGCTTGCTCTTCGAGAGGATATCTTCCCCGATTATAGCCCTTCTTCGTTCGAATGCGCACTTACGTCCGTTTCCCGCATTGCGAAGAAACAAACAGTGTCGGCCACCGGCCGTACACTTTATCAATTCGATAGGCGATGAAATAAAAAGAGATGGTACTTTATCGGGTATTTTCGAATGAGTATTAACGCCAATCGCATTGTTAGAATTTCGACGGCATTTCTTGCCTTACTGTTTCCAATATTAGTCCTTTTCGTTTTTTTTCCGTTGGAGCTTTATGCGAAAAACGCCAAGGAATTGGGGTATGATATTTGGCTCCCCACTATTTTCTTTTATGGCGGCGCATTTATCTTGATATTTGTATGCGCTCTAACCTTGTTCGGAATTCGGGATTTCATAAAAAAGGCGTATTTGCTTCTAGGGGCCTTCGTATTACTCGCCGACGTTTTTGCCCCCGTTCAGCTGAGTCGCTTAGATGGCGCAGCATTCACAAGCCCGGAGCCCATCTCCATCACTGCGGTAGAAGTTGCTATCTTGGTCGCGCTGTTGGCGGTGGGTGCAGTTACGACTCTAGGCACGCTGGTTCGGGTTTTTGCCATCCTGTCGATCGCGTTAATTGCCGGATTGGCCACTGTCGCTGCGGGCCTGCCGGTGCCACCGGCTGAAACCGAAAACTCTCCTAAATCCGGCTTGTCTATAAATGGCCGCTCGGACCTTCCAAATATATATCACTTTCATCTCGATGAGATGCAGTCAGATTTTGCACTTGCCGCGATCGAAGAGATGAATGACCGGAGCATTTTTCGCGGGTTTACGTTTATGCGCCGGAATATTTCAAATTATCCTTATACGTTGTCGTCGGTTGCGAGCTATCTGACCGGCACCATATTTCGGAATGGAAGCTTTCCCGCCTGGAGGGCGGCCTTCGATCAAGGATTGCTGAAAGATCTTCGGACGGATGGTTACGCAGTTGATGTTGTGGGGCTTCCGGAGATATTGCAGACAAATGTTGCAGATGTATTTTTCACGCCAGAGCAGATCACCAAGTACCAATACTCGCTCAAACACCCGCAAATTGTCGAATTTTCTGGATTATTGTTTGCAAAATTGTTTCCAAATTTCTTGACAAATGAGGCCTTGGGGTGGGGACACTCGGCCGGCGAGCGGATTAGCGCAGTATTTGAGCGCAAAGCGGAAAGCTACATCCCGAAGACCGTAGAACAAGGCGTCCATCCATTTCAGGCTGTTGTGGGGATGAAATATCTGATCGCGAATGAACAGCGGTTTGCCGCACGCGGTAGATACACATTGTTCCAAGCGATCCTTCCTCATGGCCCCTACGTGCTCGATGCAAATTGCATGGTCGATCCCGAACGTGCGGCGGTCGGGGTCCAGGCTGCCTATAGGTCTCAGGCCAGTTGCGCCATGAAGCTTGTTGTGGAGTTCTTGCAAGAGCTCAAGCGACTGGACCGCTATGACGACGCCATTATCGTCATACAATCTGACCACGGGTCCGGGTGGGCAGGCTTTTTGAATGGACTCGGTGGCTCAGAGATGAGTCCGCCGTATCACTCCGGCATCACCGCATTTGGAGGCACCACCGCAGCATTTGAAAGCAGGTCGATGGCAACCCTCATGATTAAGCCCTCTCAATCGGACTCTGATTTTGCGGTATCTGACGGAGAATCGCAGTTGATCGACGTCTATCCCACAATAATGGACGCGATCGGGCACCAGCCTAACCGACCTCACGATGGTCTGAGTTTGTTGCCCTGCCTAACAGGATCCTGTGAAAGCATCCGCGTGCGCCCGCAAAAATTCTTTGTCTATCCGCACGATGGGGGCATTTCTCCGCTGCTAGCCAATACCGTAGTGTTCACGGCCGGACATGCAGTCTTCACACAAACCGAGACTATACCGGTGCCGTAGCGGTTGAACCGCTTGAATATCGCGATGCGTCCCCCCTCGGCCCGCCCGGTTCATGGACGTTGGGCGTTCCGGTGCGGTCGAGGCCAACGCCGCGCCAGCGGCGCTTCGATCGAGGCGATCTCGGCCAAGATGGCCAATTCAATCGACCAGAACAAGGCGCTCCAGAAGACGTACATGCCGGTCAATCTGGTAGCCGTCTGCGCAGCCCGACGTAGGGGCAGGAAACTGCTCGGCCAGGAACGGAATGAATACGAAAAGTTGAAACTCTCCGGAAAATGAGAGTTGAAACTTTTTCAAGGGGCGGTAGCTAACCCCTTGAAACTAATGGCGCGAGTGACGGGGCTCGAACCCGCGACCTCCGGCGTGACAGGCCGGCACTCTAACCAACTGAGCTACACCCGCGCATTGACGAGCACGTGTCAGCCGTGTTCGTCGTTGGGCGCTGGATAAGGGGTTCGCCACCGGGTGTCAAGCGCACGAAACCATCATAACATCAAACTGGAGAAGGTTTTTTGACAGCCGGCGTGTTGTTCGCAAATACGGCCCGCAACGACGGCGTCCCACGCTCATTTGGCCTTGCGAAGCTGGCCCCGACCGCTTAAAGGTCCGGCCCGGAGCGGGCGATTAGCTCAGTTGGTAGAGCGCTTCGTTTACACCGAAGATGTCGGCGGTTCGAGCCCGTCATCGCCCACCATTCAGGCGCCTTTCATTCAAACGCCTCAGCCCCTCGCCAGCAGCGCCTCGACCTCGTGCAAGTCCGGCATGGACGGCGCGGTGCCTGGCCTCGTCACCGAAATGCCCGCAACGGCGCAAGCAAAGCGTACGGCTTGCAGGGGCTCCATCCCACGCGACAGCGCGGCGGCCAGGCCGCCATTGAAGGCATCGCCGGCTCCCGTGGTCTCGACCACCGGGCCGGCGCTGACGGCGGCGACATGTTCGGACCGATCCCTCGTGTGCAGCAATGCGCCTTTCTCTCCCAACGTGACGATGACGGCGCCGGCGCCCTTTTCGAGCAGCTTGCCGGCGGCTGCGCGGGCGTCATCGACCGAGGCGACCTTCATGCCGGTCAACTCCTCCGTCTCGGTCTCGTTGGGCGTGAGGTAGTCGCAGAGCGAATAGATGCGGTCGGGGAGCCTGGCCGCCGGAGCCGGGTTGAGGATGGTCGTCACCCCTGCCCCGCGCGCGATCTCCAACGCCCGCAGCGCCGCCTCGATGGGCTGTTCGAGTTGCGTCACGAAGACGCCGGCACCACGAATCAGGGCGGCATTGGCCTCGATGTCGTCGGGCGAGATCAGCATCGCCGCGCCGGGGCTGACGATGATGGCGTTGTTGCCGGTGCCCTCCTCGACGAAAATATAGGCAGCGCCCGTATAGCTGTCGGGCGTGTCGATCACGGCATTCTTCACGCCGGCGTCCTTCCAGGTGCGCTTGGCCATGTCGGCGAAGGCATCGACGCCGAGGCGCGTGAGGAAGGTTGCATCGGCGCCGAGCTTACCGGCCGCAACCGCCTGGTTCGAACCCTTGCCGCCGGGACCGAGGGTGAAGGACGTTCCGAGGATCGTCTCGCCCATGCGCGGCTGCCGCGCGGCGCGATAGGCCGTGTCGGCGACAAAGACTCCGAGGATGACGATCGGCTTGCCGGCCAGCATGCCGCTACTCCGCATCCGGCGGGACCACGCCCTTGCGGAAGGCAAAACAGCCGTAGAAACGGCGCTCGCCGGTCTGGATGACGCAGTAAGCCTGCTTGGCGCGCTCGTAGAAAGCGTAGCGCTCGACCGGCAGCATCGGCCATGGCTTGCCCTCGGCGGCGTCGATCTCCTTTTGCACTTCCTGCTGGACGGGCGGGATCTCGTCCGGCTTGCCGACGATCTCCATGCGCGCGGCCGAATCGTCGACGAACGTATCCAGCGGGTAGAGCGACAGCACCGCCTTCACGACTTGCGCCGCCGGCGCGTCGATGCGCAGCAGCCGCCCGAGCGCCGTCTGGCGCGCCACCGAATCGGAGGGGAAGTTGGTGTCGGCGACAATCAGGTCGTCGCCGTGTCCCATCGCCCGCAATGCCTGGAGCACGTCGGCATTGAGGAGCGGATTGATCCCTTTGAGCATGATATTCCTCGTGAAATGAGTTTGAGATCAGAGACGCTTGCCGGTCTCGGCATCGAACAGATGGATGTGGTCGAGCCGCGGCCTGAGCTTGAGCGTATCGCCGGGCTTGAAGTCGTGGCGTTCGCGGAACAGCGCCACCATCTCGCCGTCCCCGAAACGCAGGAAGACCAGGGTTTCCGAGCCAGTCGGCTCGACCACCGAAATCTTGGCAGGCACGCCATCGGCATGAATCTCGAGATGCTCCGGCCGCACGCCATAGACGACGGCGCGCCCTTCCTCCACGGCGTTGCCGGGCGCGACCGGGAACAGAGCGCCGGCGATGTCAACACCGCCCTTGCGCGCGACGCCCTTGAGCAGGTTCATCGACGGAGAGCCAATGAAGCCGGCGACAAACAAGTTGGCAGGCCGGTCGAACAGTTCCAGCGGTGCGCCGACCTGTTCAATGCGGCCGTCCCGCATCACCACGATCTTGTCGGCCATGGTCATGGCTTCGATCTGATCATGCGTGACATAGATGGTGGTGGTCTTCAGCCGCTGGTGCAATTCCTTGATCTCGGTGCGCATCTGCACGCGCAGCTTGGCGTCGAGATTTGAGAGCGGCTCGTCAAACAGGAACACCTGCGGGTTGCGCACGATGGCGCGGCCCATGGCGACGCGCTGGCGCTGGCCGCCGGAAAGCTGCCGGGGATAGCGTTTCAGATAAGGGTTGAGGTCGAGGATGTCGGCGGCGCGCTTGACCCGCTCGGCAACCACGGCTGGATCGGTTTTGCGCAGCTTGAGCGCAAAGGCCATGTTCTGCTCGACTGTCTTGTGCGGATAGAGCGCATAGTTCTGGAACACCATCGCGATGTCGCGCTTGGCCGGCGGCAAGTGGTTGACCACACGGTCGCCGATGGCGATCGTGCCGCCGGAGACGGTCTCCAGCCCCGCCACCATTCTCAGCAGCGTGGACTTGCCGCAACCCGAAGGACCGACCAGCACCACGAATTGGCCGTCAGATATATCGACGCTGACTTCGTGCAGAACCTTGACGGTTCCAAACGCCTTGGCCACTTTGCTGATCGCGACTTGAGCCATATCTCCCCCATCGGCTCCATTGCCGTATGCGCAGAAGCTAACCAACGCGACCTGCCAGGGCAAGCCGGTCTCTTCCCGACAAAAACCCGGTCTCGTTGACACGGCGTTTGGTTGCGAGAATAGTGACGGGCGCTGGTCCGAATACCGGTCGCCCGAACCAAAAAAACGGAACTTCAATCGAGCAGGTGGGGTCCTGCATCGTTCGTTTCCGAACCGGGAGAATCGTTTGGCGCTCCAGCGCCTGAGAAATTTGGCCGCATTCACAACAGATATTCTGGGAGGAACATCGATGAAAACAGGTCTCTACGAAACGCTGGTCCGCGCGGGGGCAACCCGACGCGACATATTGAAGGGCGCGGCCTCGATGGCCGCGATCGCTGCCGCATCCGGCGCCGGGCTCGGCGCCCTCACGCGCCCGGCCTCCGCCGCCAGTGAGCTGCGCTCGAAAATCCTGCAGATCCCCGGCGTGGGCAAGGGTCAGCCGACCGACGCCGACTTCCAGAAGGTCGGCGAGCTCTGTCTCGAGGCGACCAAGGCCAATGTCAAGGAAGGCGAATTCGCCGGCGTCGAGCTTACCTTCATGGGTCTCAACAACCAGAACCTGCACAATGTGCTATTCCGCGGCTTCCTGAAGCCCTGGGAAACCTATACCGGCGCCAAGATCAACTGGATCGATCTGGCGCAGGCCGACTACAATGCCCGCCTGCAGCAGTCGATCGCCACCGGCACGGTCGACTTCGACATCATCGAGATGGGCGCGCCGTTCGAGGGCGACGTCTGCGGCAAGGGCCTCACGTCCGAGATGCCCGACTGGGTCAAGACCCAGATCGATTTCGATGACCTCGTCAACTATCTGAAGCCGCCTGTCGGCACCTGGAACGGCAAGCAGTACCGCGTGACCGTCGACGGCGACGCGCATAATTTCAATTACCGCACCGATGTGTTTTCCGATGCCGACCTCGCCAAGGCCTGGAAGGACGGCGGCGGCGGCGGTGAATGGGGCGTGCCGAAGACCTGGCAGCAGGTCCAGGCGGTCACCAAGTTCCTCAAGGGCAAGCAGGTCAAGGGTCAGGACGTCTACGGCTATCTCGACGCGCCGAAACCCTGGGGCGGATTCGGCTTCTATTTCCTCGGCAGCCGCGCCACCGCGTACGCCAAGCACCCCGACGACAAGGCCTGGCTGTTCGACGCCGACACGATGAAGCCGCGCATCAACAATCCGGCCTGGGTGCGCGCCATACAGGACGTGATCGACGCGCTGCCTTCGGAGCCTGCCGACCAGATCAACGCCGATCCAAACACCACCGCCTTCCAGCAGTTCCTGGCCGGCACCGGCTCGATGGTCACCTGGTGGGGCGATGTCGGCTCGAACGTCAAGACCAACGACTCCTCCGTCGTGGGCGACGTCACCGGCTTCTCGATCCTGCCCGGCTCCGACGATGTCTACAACTCCAAGACCGGGCAGTGGGACAAACTCGCCAGCGGACCGAACTATGCGCCGAACTGCGCCTATCTCGGCTGGGGCGTATACGTCATGGCCCGCGTCGATAGCGACGAGAAGAAGAAGAAGGCGGCATGGTCCGCCGCCGCCCATCTCGGCGGCAAGGACCTGTCGATCTGGACGGCGATGTACCCGTCCGGCTTCCAGCCCTACCGCAACTCACATTTCGACATTCCGGAGTGGGTGGCGGCGGGCTATGACGAAGCCTTCATCACCTCCTATCTCAAGTCGGAATCGGACAGCTACAACCACCCGAACGCGGCGATCGAGCCACGCATTCCCGGCATCTTCCAATACTATTCAGCCGCCGAGGACATTCTGGCTAACACCTTCGCCGGCAAGATGAAGGCCCAGGAGGGCGCAGACGCCATTGCCGCGGCCTGGGAGAAGCTGACCGACCAGATCGGCCGTGACAACCAGATCAAGCTCTACAAGGCCTCGCTCGGTCTGTAGGCAGGCGTTATGGCCCGGCGGAACCTGTTCGCCGGGCCGTATCTCGGCCGGCTTCGGCCGGTCATTTGCGCAAAAGAGGCAAGAGGCGTGGCTGACCAGACTTCGACCACGAATGCGTGGCCGGCAAATTCCGTGCCGACCGATCTGATCCCGCCCGGCCGCAAACGGCTTGGTTGGGCCCTGATGGCCGTCGCGACGCTCGGCCTTCTGGCAACGATCCTGGTGCAAATCCTCTACAAGAGCGAGGTCGACACGATCGGCTTCGAGACATGGCGGCCCGTGGTCTACGCCTATGTGCTGTGGGGCGTGGCGCTCGGCGTCGGCCAGGTGCTGACGCGCGGCGAAGACGGCCAGCGTGCGCTGTTCCTGCTGCCGGCGCTGCTGTTCACCATCGCCATGGTGATCTTCCCGACCCTGTTCGGCTTCTACATCGCGCTGACCGACTGGAACCTGAGTTCATTCTCGGGCCGCAAGTTCAACGGGCTCGACAATTTCTGGCAGATGCTCGGCGATCCCTATTATCGCAACGCGCTGTTCAACATGGTGCTCTATGTGCTGGCGGTGCTGGTCGAATATGTCATCGCCTTCGGCCTGGCGCTGCTGCTCAACGCGCAGATCCGGGCGCGCAAATTCTTCCGCGTCGTCTTCCTGATGCCGCTGATGCTGTCACCGGTCGCGGTCTCGTGGATGATCGGCAAATCGCTGATGGAGTACCGGTTCGGGCCGGCGGCGACACTGGCCCGCCACCTCGGTTGGGACAATCCAGCCTTCTTCTCCAACCCGATCACCGCCCGCATCTCGATCATGATGCTCGACGCCTGGACCTTCATCCCCTTCATGATGATCATGCTGCTTGCCGGCCTGCAGGCGATGTCGCGCGAGGTGCTGGAGGCCGCGCGGGTCGACGGCGCCACGGCCTGGCAGACCTTCTGGCAGGTCACTTTCCCGCTGATGCTGCCGGTGTCGGTGACCGCGGTCGTGCTGCGCATCATCTTCAAGCTGAAACTGGCAGACATCATCATCACGGTCACCTCGGGTGGTCCGGGCGGCGCCACCGATTCCGTGTCGAGCTTTATCTATCGCGAGTACCGGGACCGTTCCAATGTCGGCTACGGCACGATGCTGGCGATGGCCTATCTCGTCATCATCGTGGTGTTCGTGACCTGGCTGTTGAAGGTCGCCAACCGCTTCGTGCGCAATGTGAATTAGAGCGGCCGGGATCATGAGCGTTCAGACCACCGACTATACCGTCTCCGAAATCCGCTCGCCGGCGAGCTTCATCACCAGCCGCGTCTTCATATACGGCGCGCTGGTGTTCTGGGCCTTCATCTGCCTGTTTCCGATCTACTGGACGATCACGACCTCGTTCAAGTCGGCGGTAGACGTGACCCAGGGGCATCTGATCCCCTTCGTCGACTTCCAGCCGGACTGGAAGGGCTGGCGATCGCTTGGCCTGTCGCCGGATTCGATCTTCCAGACGTCGACCGTCCGCGACGAATTCTTCAAGCGCTTCATGAATTCGGTCATCACTTCGGTCGGCGCGTCGAGCCTCGCCATCGTCATCGGCAGCCTCGCCGCCTACGGCCTCACGCGCTACCGCTATCACTTCGCCTGGTTCAAGAACGAGGACATTTCCTTCTTCTTCCTGTCGCAGCTCATCCTGCCGCCGGTCGTGCTCGCACTGCCGTTCCTGGTGCTTTACCGCGAAGTCGGACTGCTCGACACGCGCATCGGGCTGATCCTGCTCTACACGCTGATGGTGCTGCCGATCGTCATCTGGATCATGCGCGACCAGTTCAATTCCATCCCGGTCGAGCTCGAGGAAGCGGCCCTCGTCGACGGGTTGTCGATCTGGGGCGCGTTCTTTCGCATCGTCATGCCGATTGCCCTGCCCGGCATGGTCGCGGCTTTCATCCTGGCGATGGTGCTGTGCTGGAACGAGTATTTCTTCGCCGCCCTTTTGACCTCGACCGACGCCAAGACGATTCCGGTCATGGTGGCGAGCCAGACCGGTTCGCAAGGCATCAACTGGTGGTCGATGGCAGCGCTTGCCACGGCGGCAATCGCGCCCCTGGCCGTCATCGGCATCGCGCTGGAGCGCTACCTGATCATGGGTATGACCGCGGGAGCGGTGAAATAGGCGGCGCCGTCCTTACCTTCTCCACAAGGGAGAAGGAGAACCGCGCTAGCCCCTCAGGATCGTGCGCAGGTGATCCATGATCATGGCAACGCCCTCTGCTCCGAGCGCAGCCGAGGCATCCGGAGCGCTGGCCGTATACCAGCTCGTATTGTCGGCGAAATGGCCGGCATCGACAGCCTCAGGGCATAGCGCCAGCATCAGCGAGGTCTCGCCGATCCCAGCATGGTCGAACGGGTACTTGCCGTTCATCTCGGCCGGCATCAGCGGATGCACCTGCACCCAGTTGAAAAAATTGCTGCCCTCGGCATGCTCGGCATAGTAGGCGGCCATCGCCTCGGAGCCCCACCAGCCTTCACCTCGTTCCTTCTCAAGGAAACGGAAGATCGCCTGACGTCCGGCGGCCTTGAAGGCGAGATCGGTCGGCATGCCGGCGGCGAAATTCTCGGTCTGGTGGTGGATAATGGCGTGGATGTTGCGAAAACCGATGCGCAGAAGGCTGTAGAACAGTTCCTCCGCGAAGGGCGCCAGCTGATTGCCGCCAACCTGCACCGAGCCTGTGCCCTCCGGCGGCGCCACGGCGTAGCTCGCCGCGCCGTAGTAGAAGGGCGGCAGGATGACGATCTCCCGCTCCTTCTCAAACAGCTCCAGCGTCTTGACGACCGCCAGCGTGTCCATGCCGACCGCCATGTGCTCGCCATGGTATTCGAGCACGCCGAGCGGCAGCGCGACCGGCCAGTTCTGGGCGATCGCCTTGCGGATCTGGTGCGGCAGCATCAGCTCGTAGCGCATCGCACTACTCCATGTTGGTGTGACGGGCCCGCATCGCCTCCGGCGAGGCCGCGGTCAACCCCCTGAGCTTCAGCACCATGACCTCGAACAGCAGGAACAGCGCGCCTTCGAACACCGATCCCATCGGCAGGACCGATGTTTTTTGCGGGCCCTGGTCGTCGGCCATGGTCTGCGCCGGCACGAGCAGCGTGAAGTCGGCCAAGCGCGCTGCACTGCCGCCGGGCTGGGCGGTCAGAAGCAGAACCGTCGCGCCGGCCTGGCGCGCCACCTGCATCAGGGTCAGCACGGTCGCGGTTTCTCCAGGCCCGGAAGTGACCAGGAAGACATCGCCCTGCGCCACGGGCGGCGTGGTCATGTCGCCGACCACCGACACCGGCAGGCCCAGATGATGGAGCCGCATGGCGAAGCCCTTGACCTGCAAGGCCTCGCGGCCGCAGCCATAGACGACGATCTGCCGTGCTCCTGCAAGCATCTCGCAGGCGGCATCGATCCGGCCGTCGTCGACGCGCGCCAGCACAGTGCCGAGCTCGTCCAGAGCGGTCCTGAACATCTGCGAGCCCCCATCGCTCACGACGGTGCCGTCCAACGATCCGAGGTCGAAGAAGAGTGGAAATTCCCGGTCACGTCTCTCCCCGAACAGCTTGTTTTTATTCATGCTATCACCGCCAAAATCCGTGTCCAACGCCCCTGCGCGCTTTTGCTGTGCCACGAGCGTGATAGTGTCATTTCAGACAAATCAATGAGGCAAACGGCAGGATATGAAGACACGGCATTTCGACCGCATCGGCAATGGCCGCATCAGCTTCACCGAACTCGGCTTCGGCACGGCGCCGCTCGGCAACCTCTACCGCGCCGTCTCCGACGAGGACGCCAATGCGACGCTGGAGGCTGCATGGGCGACCGGCTGCCGCTATTACGACACCGCGCCGCTCTATGGGCTTGGCCTGTCGGAGACGCGGCTCAACCCCTTCCTGCGCGGCAAGAAACGCGACGACTACGTGCTGTCGAGCAAGGTCGGCCGCATCATGCGCGCCTGTCCGCCGCAAGAGCGCACCGGCATCGGCAAGTTCTTCGACACGCCGTCGCGCAAGGAGGTCTACGACTACAGCTATGACGGCGTGATGCGCTCCTTCGAAGCGTCCCTGGAACGGCTCGGCGTCGACCGCATCGACATTCTGTTCGTGCACGATGTCGACATCTTCACCCATGGCAGCAAGGAAGCGTCCGACCAGCGCATAGAGGAGTTTATGCGCTCCGGCTATTACGGACTGCTTGCCTTGCGCGACCAGGGCGTCATCAAGGCCTTCGGCGGCGGCATCAACGAATGGCAGGTTGCCCAGACATTGGCCGAGCGCGGTGATTTCGATCTGTTCCTGCTTGCCGGCCGCTATACGCTGCTCGAGCAGGAGGCGCTGACATCCTTCCTGCCACTCTGCCAGAAGCGCGGCATCGGCATCGTTTTGGGCGGCCCCTACAATTCCGGGATCCTGGCCACGGGGCCGAAGCCGGGTGCCTTCTACAACTACACCGAAGCGCCGCGGGACGTGCTCGACCGGGTGGCGCGCATCGAGGCGGTCTGCCGGCGGCATGACGTGCGCCTGATCGAGGCAGCGTTGCAGTTTCCGTTGCTGCATCCGTCCGTCGTGTCGGTGATCCCCGGTGGCCAGCGGCCAAGCGAGGTCGAAAGCAATCGGTCACTGCTCGATGCGAAACTGCCGGCGGCACTCTGGGCCGACCTGAAGAAGGACGGCCTGATGCGGGCGGACGCGCCGACCGGGTAGCTCGCAATCGCGAACCTATCCCAGTACGAGCGCAAAAGAAAAGCCGGGGCTTGCCCGGCTTTTCTGATATTTGAAATTTAAAAAAGGCGCTTAATTGACGGCGTCCTTGAGACCCTTGCCGGCCGAGAACTTCGGCACGGTGCGCGCCGGGATCTTCACTTCGGCGCCGGTCTGAGGGTTGCGGCCGGTCGAGGCTGCGCGCTTTGACACGGTGAAATTGCCAAAGCCGACAAGCCGGACATCGCCGCCCTTCTTCAGTTCGCCGGTGATGACGGAGAATACCGCATCGACAGCCGACTGCGCGTCACCCTTCGAAATGCTCGCGGCGTCGGCGACAGCGGACACCAGTTCGTTCTTGTTCATAAAAATTCCCTTCCATGAGAACACCGGAACTCTCGACTCATCCGGCAGGAAACGGACTTTAGAAAGAAGCGCTCCCGCAACCAAGTCGAAAAGCCGGGAAAGGATGGAAAAAAGCCCGGAATTCCGGGGTTTTTCACATGAAAAAGCCGGGCGCGAGGCCCGGCTTTCTGTTTTTGCGCTGCAACTTTAGCAAGAACTAATGCGCAAGCGACTTTCCGGCGTCATCCGCAGTGTCCGTCGCGGCAGGAGGATTGACCGGTTCGACCCATTCGATTGGCTCCGGCATACGCACCAGCGCGTGGCGCAATGCCTCGCCGACCCGCGAGACCGGGATGATTTCCATACCGTTCTTCACGTTGTCAGGAATATCCGCCAGATCCTTGGCGTTGTCTTCCGGGATCAGCACCTTCTTGATGCCGCCGCGCAGTGCGGCAAGCAACTTCTCCTTCAGACCGCCGATCGGCAGCACCCTGCCGCGCAGCGTGATCTCGCCGGTCATGGCGACATCGGCCCTGACCGGAATGCCGGTCAGCACGGAGACGATCGCGGTCGCCATCGCCACACCGGCCGACGGCCCGTCCTTGGGCGTGGCACCCTCCGGCACGTGGACGTGGATGTCGCGCTTGTCGAACAGCGGCGGCTCGATGCCGAAATCGAGAGCGCGCGAGCGGACATAGGAGGCCGCCGCCGAAATCGATTCCTTCATCACGTCGCGCAGATTGCCGGTCACCGTCATGCGGCCCTTGCCGGGCATCATGACGCCTTCAACCGTCAGCAGCTCGCCGCCGACTTCCGTCCAGGCAAGTCCGGTGATGACGCCGACCTGGTCGTCTGCCTCGACCTGACCGAAGCGGAAGCGCGGAACACCGAGATAATCGGCGAGATTGTCCGCCGTGATGTTCACAGTCTTCTTCTTCGTCTTCAGGATCTCGGTCACCGCCTTGCGTCCGAGCTTCATCAGCTCGCGCTCCAGGCTCCTGACGCCCGCTTCACGGGTGTAGGTCTGGATGATGGCGCGGATCGCGTCCTCACTGACGGAGAACTCCTTCGGCTGTAGCGCGTGATCGCGCACCACCTTGGGCAGCAAATGCCGCTTGGCGATCTCGATCTTCTCGTCCTCGGTGTAGCCGGCGATACGGATGATTTCCATGCGGTCCATCAAGGGCGCAGGGATGTTCAGCGTGTTCGCCGTCGTCACGAACATCACACTCGACAGGTCGTACTCGACCTCCAGGTAGTGATCCATGAACGTCGAGTTCTGCTCGGGATCGAGCACCTCGAGTAGCGCCGACGACGGATCGCCGCGGAAATCCTGGCCCATCTTGTCGATCTCGTCGAGCAGGAAGAGCGGATTGGATTTCTTCGCCTTCTTCATCGACTGGATGACCTTGCCGGGCATCGAGCCGATATAGGTGCGGCGGTGACCGCGGATCTCGGCCTCGTCACGCACGCCGCCCAGCGCCATGCGGATGAACTCGCGGCCGGTCGCCTTGGCGATCGACTTGCCGAGCGAGGTCTTGCCGACGCCGGGAGGGCCGACGAGGCACAGGATGGGCCCCTTGAGCTTCTTCTGGCGGCTTTGCACGGCGAGATACTCGACGATACGGTCCTTGACCTTGTCGAGACCGAAATGGTCGGTGTCGAGCACGTTCTGCGCGAACGCCAGGTCCTGCTTGACCTTGGAGTTCTTGCCCCACGGGATCGACAGGATCCAGTCGAGATAATTGCGCACCACGGTGGATTCCGCCGACATAGGCGACATCGTCCTCAGCTTCTTCAATTCGGCTTCCGCCTTTTCGCGGGCCTCCTTGGAGAGCTTGGTCTTCTTGATGCGGGCCTCGATCTCGGCGGCCTCGTCGCGGCCGTCCTCGCCTTCGCCGAGCTCCTTCTGGATCGCCTTCATCTGCTCGTTGAGGTAGTATTCGCGCTGCGTCTTCTCCATCTGGCGCTTGACGCGCGAGCGGATGCGCTTCTCCACCTGCAGGACGGATATCTCGGCTTCCATGAAGCCCATCGCCTTTTCCAGCCGCTCCTTGACCGAGAGCGTGGCCAGCATCTCCTGCTTTTCGGGGATCTTGATGGCGAGGTGCGAAGCGACCGTGTCGGCGAGCTTGGAATAGTCGTCGATCTGGCTGGCGGCACCAACCACCTCGGGCGAGATCTTCTTGTTGAGCTTTACGTAGTTCTCGAAGTCGGTGACGACCGAACGAGCCAGCGCCTCGACCTCAACCTCTTCCTCTTCCGGCTCGACCAGCGCGGTGGCGCGGGCCTCATGGAAGTCGGGACGGTCGGTGAACGCGGTGATTTTCGCGCGCGAGGCGCCTTCGACCAGCACCTTGACGGTGCCGTCGGGCAGCTTCAGCAATTGCAGCACGTTGGCGAGCGTGCCGATATCAAAGATGGCATCGGGCTCCGGATCGTCATCGGCGGCATTCATCTGGGTGGCGAGCAGGATCTGCTTTTCCTGACCCATCACCTCTTCCAGCGCCTTGATCGACTTTTCACGCCCGACAAAGAGCGGAACGATCATGTGCGGGAACACCACGATGTCGCGCAGTGGGAGGACTGCGAAGACGCCGTCGCTGGGAGCCTTGGTTATTTTGGCCATTGTCCAACCTTTCATGTCGCGGCCGCCAATCGGCCAACCGCGAATCTTATATTAACGACCGGGGATCGTTCCGCCTACCACCGTTGTGACGGGAGTTTTACAGCACAGAAATCGGGCACCTCGGCCTTCCCATGTTAGGTGGATGCAGGAGGGCCAAAGATCAAGAGTTAACATCGCCGGCTTTCCATTCCATCACGAAGGTCGCACGCCCCTCATGGCAAAACGGCGCCCCGAGGGCGCCGTTCCACAAAAATATGGGCTCAAGTGGCATGTCAGGCGCTGACATTGCCCTTCTTTTCCTTCTGTTCGGAATAGATGTAGAGCGGCCGGGCGCTGCCGGTCACCACTTCTTCCGAAATCACCACTTCGCGCACGCCTTCGAGCGCCGGCAGTTCGAACATGGTGTCGAGCAGGATCGCTTCCATGATGGAGCGCAGGCCACGCGCGCCGGTCTTGCGCTCGATGGCGCGCTTGGCGATCGCAGACAATGCGTTCTCGTGGAAGGTCAGGTCGACATTCTCCATCTCGAACAGCCGCTGGTATTGCTTGACCAGTGCGTTCTTCGGTTCGGTCAGGATCTGGATCAGCGCCGGCTCGTCGAGGTCTTCCAGCGTCGCCAGGACCGGCAGACGGCCGACAAACTCGGGAATGAGGCCGAACTTCAAGAGATCCTCTGGCTCCACAAGGCGGAAGACATCGCCGGTGCGGCGATCCTCGGGCGATGCCACGGTGGCGCCGAAGCCGATCGAGGTCTTGCGGCCACGATCCGATATGATTTTGTCCAACCCGGCGAAGGCGCCGCCGCAGATAAACAGGATGTTGGCGGTGTCGACCTGCAGGAACTCCTGTTGTGGATGTTTCCTGCCGCCCTGTGGCGGTACCGAGGCGACAGTGCCTTCCATGATCTTCAACAGCGCCTGCTGCACGCCCTCGCCCGACACGTCGCGGGTGATGGAGGGGTTATCGGACTTGCGCGAGATCTTGTCGATCTCGTCGATGTAGACGATGCCGCGCTGGGCGCGTTCGACATTGTAGTCGGCCGACTGCAACAGCTTCAGGATGATGTTCTCGACGTCCTCGCCGACATAGCCGGCCTCGGTCAGCGTCGTGGCATCGGCCATGGTGAAGGGCACGTCGATGATGCGGGCCAGCGTCTGCGCCAGCAGCGTCTTGCCGCAACCGGTCGGGCCGATCAACAGGATGTTGGACTTGGCCAGTTCGACATCGTTGTTCTTGCCGGCATGGGCGAGGCGCTTGTAGTGATTGTGGACGGCCACCGAAAGCACGCGCTTGGCGTACGGCTGGCCGATAACGTAGTCGTCGAGAACCTTGAGGATCTCCTGCGGGGTCGGCACACCCTCGCGCGACTTCACCATCGAGGTCTTGTTCTCCTCGCGGATGATGTCCATGCACAGCTCGACGCATTCGTCGCAGATGAAGACCGTCGGGCCGGCGATCAGCTTGCGCACCTCATGCTGGCTTTTGCCGCAAAACGAGCAATAAAGCGTGTTCTTGGAATCGCCGCTGTTGTTGCCGACTTTGCTCATTTTCATGTCCTTTCATGGCCGCCCGCCGATGGTCTGGCTGAAAGGGCGCATACTCTATTTATCGCGGGAATCCGCCGCCGCCAGTATCCCGGCTCCCGCAACGTATTCCGTACGAAACACAAATCAGAAAACGTGGCAATGATTCGCAGCAACCCCACACAAAGCTAAGCCGTCGAAAATCAACATAGCCTTAACGTAGGCAATCCCGATCGTCGAGGGAACAGCCAATTGTGGCCGAAATGCCGCAAGACGCGCCAAAAGCGCGTGATGCCGCCATCCAACTGCCAATATGCCGTTATGCCAGCGCCCCTTCGGCCGCTTCGCGCGACGAAATGACCTTGTCGATCAGGCCGAAGTCCTTGGCCTCGTCCGCGGTCATGAAATGGTCACGGTCGAGCGTCTTTTCAATCTCGTCGTAGCTCTTGCCGGTGTGCTTGACGTACACCTCGTTGAGGCGGCGCTTCAGTTTGATGATGTCCTGGGCATGACGCTCGATGTCGGACGCCTGGCCCTGGAAGCCGCCGGACGGCTGGTGAACCATGATGCGGGCGTTCGGCGTGGCGAAGCGCATGTCCTTGTGGCCGGCGGTCAGGAGCAGCGAGCCCATGGAGGCCGCCTGGCCGATGCACAGCGTCGACACGGCCGGCTTGATGAATTGCATGGTGTCGTAGATGGCCATGCCCGAGGTGACGACGCCACCGGGCGAATTGATGTAGAGGTTGATTTCCTTCTTCGGATTCTCGGCTTCCAGGAACAGAAGCTGCGCGCAGACCAGCGTCGCCATGCCGTCCTCGACCGGACCGGTGATGAAAATGATGCGCTCCTTGAGGAGGCGCGAGAAAATGTCGTAGGCCCGCTCGCCGCGATTGGTCTGTTCGACCACCATCGGAACGAGGTTCATGTAGGTTTCGACGGGGTTCTTCATTCGTTATCTCTTGTCTCGCGGTGGGATTCCGGCGCCGGACATGCTGGCAACTCGGGCAGAATCGGTTCTGGATCGTTATTGTGTAAATAGGATGCCGGCTCATCCTTGTGCAAGGCCGCCCCCTCCTAGCCATCTGGGTAAGTCGAATCAAGCTTTCCAGGCGAGATTCGCAGCGGCGGGCGCTTCCGCAGGCTCGCGACGGCACCTGCGGCCGAAGACAGGTAGCAGTTTCTTAACGCATCACTTAACGAAATGCGCCGAAACTGCTTTTCTCGCGGACCGCTTCCCCTACAATTCAACGTTGAACTTGTGTCCACGGTTCAACAGGGGGAATGTCATGTCCAGGAAAACCGCATGCTTCGCCATGGCCGGGCTGACCATGCTTGGCTCGATTTCGCAGACGGCCGCGGGCGGCCGCGCCGTCGAATGCTATGAGCCGGTCCGCACGCCTGATGTCTATGATACCGTGTATGAGGACGTGATGATCAGTCCGCCCAGCCAGCAGGTCGATTATGAAGCGCCGATCTACGGCACGCGCGAGCGCGTGGTGATGACGGTTCCGGCACAGGTGACCTATGAGGTGGTGCCCGCAATCACCCGCACCGTCTACCACACAGTCAAGGTCGACGATGGCGGCTATTCCTGGGAATGGCGCGTCATCCACGGCCGCAAGGTGCTGTGCAAGGTCCGGCACGGGGCGCGCTATGAACGCGTCGCCGAAACGGTGGTGATCCGGCCGGAGCGCACGAGGCGCACCGTCATCCCGGCGCAATATGACAGGATCGCCGAGGAGGTGCTGGTGCGACCGGAGCAAAGGCGCGTCGTCGACATTCCCGCCGCCTACCAGACCGTCGCGCGGCGCGTGCTGGTGCGCGAAGGCTCATCCGGCTGGCGGCGCGTGCATATTCCCAGGCATTGCCAGGATTGAATTCAGGCGATTTCGGCTCGCAACCAACGTTTCAGGCCGGCAATATCGCCATCATCGACAGCCGCCGCCACGCGCCGGCCGACCGCCGCGCCGAACTTGTAGCCATGGCCCGAGCAGGCCGAGACGATCAGGCATTTGCCCGTCTCATGCGCCAGGAATTTCTCATCGTCCGTGAATGTATAGGCGCAGGTGACCACTTCGGTCACCTCATACTCCTCGATGCGGGCGATCGGCGGTGAAAACAGGTTGCGGATCGCCTCGCCCTCGCCCGGCACCGGCTGCCGGTTCCAGTCGGCGTCGCTGGTCGGCACCCTGTGCAGGCCTGAACCGAATTTCATGCCGGCACCTCGGGTCAGCGGAATCATGTAGCCGTCGGTCTTGCCACCTACATCGAGGACCACGGGCGCAACTTCCCAGACGGCCTTGAGGTCCGCCGGCGGTTCGACATAGGCGAGCGCGGTTCGGTACGTCTTCAGTTCGCCGCCGAGTTCGGGGAACAGTTTCAGCACCCAGGCGCCCGCAGCGACGACGATGCGGTCGGCCTGCATCGTCTCGCCGGACGCGAGCACGATATGCCCTGCCTCGGGGTCGACCGCCGTCACCTTGCTGTTCTCGTAGACGTTGGCGCCGTTGGCGCGCAGCCACTTGGCCAGGCCGGACGCGATCTTGCGGCAATGCAGCGCGCCGCCTTCCGGCGAAAAATAGGCGTAGCGGAACGAGCCCGGCTCCAGGAAAGGCCAGCGTTCGACCGCGGCATCAGGTTCCAGCAGGTCGAACGGATAGTTTCCCTCCTCCAGCCCGTCCCGGTATTCCTCGGCTTCGTCGCCCGGCTCGCGCGAGACGCAGAGAAAGCCCCTGGAATCGAGATGGTTCTCCCCGAGGTCGGCCCACATCTCGTCCCAGGCTTCATAGGCCTCGCTGATCAGCCGGCCGTAGCCGGTCCCGGCCCGGTAGGCACGGCGAATGATGCGGTGATGGTCGCCGGATGCCGCCAGCGGATTGGGGATCGGCCCCTGCTCGACGATGGAAACGCTCTGGCCGGCCTTGACCAGCGCCCATGCGGTGGAGAGACCGGCGATGCCCGCGCCGACAACGATCACATTCATCAAATCAGACTTTCCGCAGCCGTTGCGGCTGGCTCAACGCATTGGATTGCGGGCGCCAACATACGGTCTGGAACCAGGCTGGCAAGCCGCGCTATTGGTCTGGCATGACCAAATCGACGCCATCCTACCTCGCCTTTGATCCAGCGACCCGTCACCTGAGGCTTGACCCGCACGAGTGGGCTTTCTTCCAGGATCCGTACGTGGCCTATGCGTTCCTGCACGATGCATCGAACGTCTTTTTCTGGGAAGAATTCGGGTTCTGGTGCTTTGGCGGCTTCGATGATGTCAACAAGCTGTTGCGCGACCGCCGCTTCGGCCGCCAGAACCCGGCGGGCATTCCCGACAGTCGTGGCATCGGCCGGGATAGAACACATCTCAAGGCATTCGACGGCATCGAAGCCAATTCCATGCTGGAACTGGAGCCGCCGGTGCACACGCGGCTTCGAACACTGGTAAACCGCGCCTTCGTCTCGCGCCAGGTCGAGCGGCTGCGGCCGCGTGTGGAGGCACTCGCCAACGAACTGATCGATCGTTTCGAGCCGGGCAAGCAAGTCGACCTGCTGCCCGCCTTCGCTTCTCCCCTGCCCATCACCATCATCGCCGAGATGCTCGGCGTGCCGGTCGAAATGGGACCGCAACTGCTCGACTGGTCACATCGAATGGTCGCCATGTACGTGCATGGCCGCACTCGCGAGATCGAGGAGACGGCCAATCGCGCGGCGCAGGATTTCGCCGATTTCCTGCGCGGCACCATCGCCGAACGGCGCAAAAATCCCGGCGACGACCTGCTGTCGCTGCTGATCTCGGCGCAGGAGGGCGGCCAAAAATTGTCGGAAGACGAAATGGTGTCCTCGGCGATCCTGCTGCTCAATGCCGGCCACGAAGCGACCGTGCACCAGACCGGCAATGCGGTGCGCTCGATCTTGGCGCAAGGCGGCGACCCGCGCCGTTTCTTCACCTCAGCCGAGGCAACGGCGGCCGCTGTCGAGGAATGCCTGCGCTTCGACGCGCCGTTGCACATGTTCACCCGCTACGCCTACCAGGAGATCGAAATCGCTCCCGGGATCGTCGTGCAGCCCGGCCAGACGATCGGTCTGCTGCTTGGCATGGCCAACCATGACCCTCATGCCTTTGCCGAGCCGCGGGCCTTCCGGCCGGATCGTGCCGACCAGAAGAACGTGTCGTTCGGCGCCGGCATCCATTTCTGCATCGGCGCGCCCCTGGCCAGGCTCGAATTGCAGGTGTCGCTGAAAACCTTGTTCGAGCGGCACCCAAAGCTCCGTCTTGCCCAAAGCCCAAGCTTCCGTGACACGTATCATTTCCATGGGCTGGAAGCGCTCACCGTCGGCTTCTGAAGGAGCGCAGGCCTGAGCTGTGAGCTGCGCGCAGCTCACAGCCTGATCACATACTCCTTGCGGGTGGTTTCAAGCACTTCCCAGCTTCCCTTGAAGCCAGGTCGCAGCACGAAGCTGTCGCCGGCCCTGACGGTGCGCGCTTCGCCACCCTCCTCTTCGATCACCGAAACGCCGGAAAGGATGTGACAGAATTCCCATTCGTCGTAGACGATGCGCCACTTGCCCGGAGTCGATTCCCAGATACCGGCATAAAGACCGCCTTCGCGCTCCTCGACGTTCCAGGTGCGGAATTTCGGATCGCCTGAGATCAGGCGATCGGGCGCCGGCGCGCCTTCTTCGGCGTCGACAGAATCCGTCGATATCGTCAGGTAATGCTCGGACAGGATTTGCCTCCATGAGAACCGGCCTCGGGCCGGCTCGCCTTACCCCGGCGTTTTGCGCCGACCCTCCTACGAGGGGGAGGCTAGATCAAACTTTGGCGAGTGCCTGTTCGAGATCGGCGACGATGTCGGTGACGTCCTCGATGCCGATGGACAGCCGCACCGTGTCCGGTCCCGCACCCGCCTTGACCTTCTGCTCGTCGGACAGCTGTCGGTGCGTGGTCGACGCCGGATGGATGACCAAGGACTTGGTGTCGCCGACATTGGCCAAGTGCGAGAACAACTCCAACGCTTCGACGAATTTGACGCCGGCCTCGTAACCGCCCTTGAGGCCGAAGGTGAAGACCGCGCCGGCGCCTTGCGGCGAGTATTTCTTTTGCAGGGCGTTGTTCTTGTCGCTGGGAAGGCCGGGATAGTTGACCCAGGCCACCTTGGGATGGTTGGACAGCCAGCCCGCGACGGTGATCGCATTGTCGCAATGGCGCTGCATGCGCAGCGGCAAGGTTTCGAGGCCTGTCAAAATGAGAAAGGCGTTGAACGGCGAAATCGCCGGGCCGAGATCGCGCAGGCCAAGCACGCGCGCGGCGATGGCGAAGGCGAAATTGCCGAAGGTTTCGTGCAGCACCAGGCCGCCATATTCGGGGCGCGGTTCCGACAGCATCGGGTACTTCCCTGATTTCGACCAGTCGAACGTGCCGCCATCAACGATGGCGCCGCCGATCGAGTTGCCGTGACCGCCAATGAACTTGGTCAGCGAATGGACTACAATGTCGGCGCCGTGCTCGATCGGCCGGATCAGGTAGGGCGAGGCCAGGGTGTTGTCGACGATCAGCGGCAGGCCATGCTTGCGCGCGATGTCGCCGATCTTCTCGATGTCGACGAAGGTGCCGCCGGGATTGGCCAGACTCTCGATGAAGATCGCCTTGGTCTTGTCATCGATCTGGCTCTCGAAGGTTGACGGATCGTTCGCTTCGGCCCAGCGCACCTCCCAGCCAAAGTTCTTGAAGGCATGGCCGAACTGGTTGATCGAACCGCCATAGAGCTTGTTGGCGGCGACGAAATTGTCGCTCGGCTGCAACAGATTGTGGAACACGATTACCTGGGCGGCGTGGCCGGACGCCACCGCAAGGGCGGCCGTGCCGCCCTCGAGCGCCGCTATGCGTTCTTCGAGCACCGCCTGCGTCGGGTTCATGATGCGGGTGTAGATGTTGCCGAAGGCCTTCAGCCCGAACAGCGAGGCGGCATGATCGGCGTCGTCGAAAACAAAGGAGGTCGTCTGGTAGATCGGCGTGGCGCGTGCGCCGGTGGCCGGATCGGGCTTGGCACCGGCATGGACGGCGAGCGTGTTGAAACCGGGCGTGCGGGTCACTGAAACCTCCCTCGAAAAAAACTTCTGAAATTCGCCGGCCATTCTTGGCCAAGCTCGACCACGAATGCAAAGAAGAAAATACCCTTCGGCGTGTCATCTTCGACCAGGCAGCAGGAAAATACGGCTCCTGCCGGAATAATTTTGCGCCTTCCCCTTGTCTATTTTTGCCGCACGCCGAAACTCTGGAATCCCGACCGCATCAGCGGCTTCTTCGACGACAGCACACCGGAATTGACCCCGGTCCAGCCGATCTCGCCGGACAGCTTGCCATATTCGATCTTGGGGCAGCGGTTCATCACCACCTTGACGCCGGCGGCTTCGGCGCGTGCGGCGGCTTCGTCGTGGCGCACGCCGAGTTGCATCCAGATCACTTTCGGCAGGGGATCGAGCTTCAGCACCTGGTCGACAACGCCGGCCACCGCCGCCGAGGCGCGAAAGATGTCGACCATGTCGATGGGCTGGGCAATCTCGGCAAGGCTGCCATAGACCGTACGGCCGAGTATCTCCTTGCCAGCATGGCCCGGATTGATGGGGAACACCTCAAACCCCTTGGCCAGCAGGTATTTCAACACGAAATAGCTTGGACGAACGTCGTTGGCGGACGCGCCGACCATGGCGATGGTCTTCACCGAATTGAGGATGCCGGCGATGTAGGCGTTGTCATAGCTATCGTGATTCATGGCTCGTCCTCATACAACGCCTCGGCGAGAAAGCCATCAGGATCACTGCTGAAATCGCGCATCATGCGGAAGTGGTCCGTATCACGAAAATCGGTCGAATCTAGCCCGAACCGGCTGATGCGGAACAGCCGCGCGCCTGGACAGGCCATCAGTAGCGGCGAATGCGTCGCCATGATCACTTGCGCAGTGCCCGACCGATCCATGCGCCGCAGCATCTTGAGAAGTTCGATCTGGCGCGATGGAGACAGCGCACTTTCGGGCTCGTCGAGGATGTAGATGCCTTGCCTGCGGCAACGTTCCTCGAAGAAGCGGATGAACCCTTCGCCATGCGACCAGGACAGAAAGTCGGGCGGAGGTGGCTTGAACGGATCTTCCAGGGCCACCTGGTCAAGATAGCGAGCCACCGAGTAGAAGGATTCGGCGCGAAAGAACCAGCCGGCGGTGACTTTTGGCAACCAATGGCCACGGAAGGTATCTGCCAGCGCGGCACCACTCCTGTCGATGGCGCCGGAATGGTCGACAGGCCGGTAGCCCTTGCCGCCTCCGGCTTCGTCGTAACCGGCGAGCGCGCCGATCGCCTCGAGCAATGTCGATTTGCCGGTGCCGTTCTCACCGACGATGATGGTAATTGGTGTGGTGAATTCGAGTTCGAAGGCGTGACCGCGAAACAGCGGCAGGTTCCACGGGTATTTTTCCCAATCGGTCACCCGCTCGGAATCGAGCAGAATGCGCTTGAGATAGGGCGCCTTGAGCCGCGTCAACTGCCTGCGGTGAGCCATCAATCGGGCAGCGAGATCGTACCGTCTTCCGCGATCGGAAAGGCCGGGTTGTGCGCCACTTCCCAGACATGTCCGTCGGCATCGGCGAAATAGCCGTACCAGCCGCCCCAGAAGGCACGGCCTGCCGGCTTGACGATGCGGCCGCCGGCCTCTTCAGCCATCGCAAGCACCGCGTCGACTTCGGCATCGGAGCGGGTGTTGTAGGCGAGATAGACGGCGGAAGGCGCCTTGGCGAAGGTGATGCCGGAATCCTCCTCGGCGCTGACGCGCGGGAACAGGCCGAGTATAACACCACCCATCTGGAAGAAGGCGACGCCATCGGTGATGCCGGCATGACGCTTCAGGCCCATCGTCTCGTAGAAGCGCACCGCACGATCGAGATCGTCGGTGGCGATGGTGATGATGGAGATGCGCGGCTCCATGACTTTCGTCCTTATTCGTCGGTCCATTCCGGCTTGCGTTTGCCGATAAAGGCGCCGATGCCCTCCTGGGCGTCACGCGCCAGCATGTTCTCGACCATGACCCGGCCGGTATAGGCATAGGCATCCGCCAGCCCCATCTCGGCCTGCTCATAAAACGCTTCCTTGCCGGTCTTCAGCACCGAAGATGATTTTGAAGCAATGGTTTGGGCGTATTTGTTGACAATCTGATTCAGGTACTCGCGCGGCACGACGCGGTTGACCAGGCCGAACTCCTTGGCGGTCGCGGCATCGATGGTTTCGCCAGTCAGGAGCATTTCCATGGCGTGCTTGCGCGAGACGTTGCGAGACAACGCCACCATCGGCGTCGAGCAGAACAGGCCGATGTTGACGCCCGGCGTGCAGAAGGTCGCCTCATGCGAGGCGATGGCGAGGTCGCAACTGGCGACAAGCTGCAGGCCGGCGGCGGTGGCAAGGCCATCCACTTCGGCGATCACCGGCTTGGGGTGGCGCACGATCGCCTGCATCAGCGTAGCGCAGGCGGCAAACGTCTCTTCGAAGAAGGCCTTGCCGCGATCGGCGTCGGCGCGGCGCGCTGTCATCTCCTTGAGATCGTGGCCGGCGCAGAATACCTTTCCGGCCGCCGACAGCACTATGACGCGAACGGCCTTGTCGGCCCTGGCACGGTCCAGTTCCTCCGTCAGCGCCGCCATCACCGCCAGGGAAAGCGCGTTCGCGGGGGGATTGGCAAGCGTCAGGCGCAGCACGCCCTCGTCGCGGCTAGCCGCAACCGGCCCTTCAACTGCGACAGGCTTGATGGCAAGGATTTCGGCCATGGCTAAGGTCTCCGCGATTCCATTCCGCTGGCAGCGTATCTAATATCGGCTGGGGTTTCATCAACACCGTATCGCTTGCGCCAGTAGGATGAAGGTGTTGCCAGAAACGCGCCGCTTCGCCCATACAGGCTTGGCGCAGAATGAGGACCGAAATGCCCGCCCAGACCAAGCTCGAGCCGGTGCTGACAGCAGCCCAGGTCAATGCGCTGATGGAGACCGTGTTTCCGCAGCTCAACGAAAAGGGCGCGGCCTTTGAGGCAACCGACGTGTTTCCCGGCGGCTGCACCGTGCGGCTTAATGCCGGCGAACGGCATTTGCGTCCCGGCGGTACGGTGTCCGGCCCCGCCTTGTTCACGCTGGCCGACATTGGCGGCTATGTCTGCGTGCTCAGCCATGCCGGGCCGGATGCGCTCTCGGTCACCACCAATCTCAACATCAATTTCGTCCGCAAGGCGGAAGCGGGACCGATCGATGGCCATTGCCGCATCCTGAAGCTCGGAAAGAACCTGATGGTCTTCGACATCGACATCGTCGCCGGCCCGGAGGGCAGACAGTGGCGCACGCCACCGGAACCTATTCGATCCCGCCGAAACGCTGACACGGAGAAGGCCGATCCGGCATCCTGGCCGGAACTCCCGATCGACACGTCCGTTTTGCGGCATGCCCGATCTGGCCACATACCTTGCCTTTCTCGGCGCCGTGCTTGCCTACCAGCTTTCCGGCGTCGGGCCCGATATGATGCTTGTGATCAGTCGCGGCGTCGGACAGGGCTGGCGCCACGCGCTGGCGGCCGCGACAGGCTGCGTATCGGCCGGCGTCGTACAAATTCCATTACTTGCGATGGGACTTGCCACGCTGATCACATCCTCGCCGCCTCTTTACAGCTTTCTCCAAATCGTCGGCGCCATCTATCTGATCGCCATCGGGGTCAAATTCCTGTTGGCGCGCCGGCAGGATGAAAGTCGTACCTCTGCCTTTGCCAACACCGGTGGCACTGCTGCCGCTTTCCGGCAGGGCATGATCTGCAATCTCACCAATCCGACGACGCTTGCCTTCATGTTAGCGATGCTGCCGCAATTCGTTCACCCTTGGGCCGGTCCAGCGGCGTTGCAGTTCGTCATTCTCGGCACGACTATGAAGATGATGGGAATGGTTGTCCTCGGCGCCATCGCGCTGACCTCCGGCGCGGTCGGCGGCTGGCTGTCGCGCCGAAGCAGCTTCGTCGTGTGGCAGGGAAGGCTAGCCGGAGCCATTATGGTCGCCGTCGGCATCAGACTCCTGCTTGCAGTGACGAGTGGCCGGCGGTGAGCGAAATACCAGCCGTTTTGGCGGTAGGCCGTGTTGTAAAATAATACCACATAGTTTAGCCCTTGAAATTTAACGGTTTTTCGTTTTCGTTGAATCCCAATGATGCTTGACGAGGGCTACCCTTCTCCCCTATAAGCCCTCACGAAGCAGCGGCCCGCAAAGGCCGCCGTTTTGTTATTGGCGGCGGGCAAGCGCTTTTCGCCAATCCAAGCAACAAGAAACGCCTTCCTTATCGTTTGTGGATTGGGGAAGGTCCGAACCGAAAGCAGAAAACATGACAACCTTTTCGCAGAAGCCTGCGGATGTGGTGAAAAAGTGGATCCTGATCGACGCCGAAGGTCTCGTCGTCGGCCGTCTCGCCACCGTTATCGCCAATCATCTTCGCGGCAAGCACAAGCCGACCTTCACCCCGCATGTCGACGACGGCGACAATGTCATCGTCATCAATGCCGACAAGGTGGTGTTCACCGGCAAGAAGTTCACCGACAAGGTCTATTACTGGCACACCGGGCACCCCGGCGGCATCAAGGAGCGCACCGCGCGCCAACTGCTTGAAGGCCGTTTCCCCGAGCGTGTCGTCGAGAAGGCCGTCGAGCGCATGGTGCCGCGTGGCCCGCTCGGCCGTCGCCAGATGAAGAACCTGCGCGTCTATGCAGGTGCCGAGCATCCGCATGTCGCCCAGCAGCCAGAAGTGCTCGACGTGGCCAAGCTGAATTCCAAGAACAAGAAGGTCGCATAAGATGGCTGAGCTTTCCTCGCTCGCAGAACTGGGCGCCGCTACCGGCAACACCAATACGCAGGCCGCGGCACCCGTCCATGTCCAGAAGCTCGACAAGTCGGGCCGCGCCTATGCTACCGGCAAGCGCAAGAACGCCATCGCGCGTGTTTGGGTGAAGCCAGGTTCGGGCAAGATCGTCGTCAACGACAAGGAATTCGCGACCTATTTCGCGCGTCCGGTCCTACAGATGATCCTCAACCAGCCGATCATCGCCGCCAACCGCTCGGGCCAGTACGACATCGTCGCCACCGTCATCGGCGGCGGCCTTTCGGGCCAGGCCGGCGCTGTGCGTCACGGCATCTCCAAGGCGCTGACCTATTACGAGCCGGCGCTGCGTGCCGTGCTCAAAAAGGGCGGCTTCCTGACCCGCGACAGCCGCGTCGTCGAGCGCAAGAAGTACGGCAAGGCGAAGGCCCGTCGTTCGTTCCAGTTCTCGAAGCGCTAAGCGCATCGCAGCTTCACAACCGAAAGGCCGCCTCCGGGCGGCCTTTTTGCGTTGCGCATTACTATTGAGCGGAATGGTCGGCGTCGCGGATGAACAGGAACGCGCAAAGTGCCGAGCCGGCCACCGCGAGCGCCGAGGCCAGGAATGCCAGTTGCATGCCCTCGATCGTGCCCAGCGCCAAGGCGGATCCGAACAGCGCCACCCCGATCGCGCCACCCGACTGGCGCACGGTGTTGAGCACGCCCGATGCCGTTCCCGACATCTCCGCCGGCACGGAAGACAACAGCGCGGTGGTCATGGCCGGTACGGCAAGACCAATGCCGACCGGCAGGAACAGCAGGCGCCACAGCAGCGACAGGTAGGACGTATCGGCCTGGATCAGCGCCATCAGTCCGAAACCGGCTGCCCCGACGAACAGGCCAATCGCCATGGGCGATCGTGGGCCATGATTTGCGGCAATGCGCCCGGCGGCAATGTTCGACAGGGTGACTGCCGCCATGAACGGCAGGAAGGCCAGCCCTGTCATTTCGGGAGAAAAATGCCTTTCCTGCTGGAAATACAGGCTGAGCATGAAGATCGTGCCATAGAGCGTCAGGTTGACGGCCAGTCCCACGAGGCTAGTCACAGCCGGCACGCGGCTGGCAAAGAGACCGAGCGGAAACATCGGCGCCCTCGTCCGGCTCTCGACCAGCAGGAACAGGCTTGCGGCCACCGCCGCCAATACCAGTCCGCCGATGACCGGCATTGAGGTCCAGCCCGATGAACCGGTTTCGATAAAGGCGCCGGTCAGCGAAAACAGCGCCAGCACGACAAGTCCCTGCCCCACCCAGTCGATCGGCGGCCGCTCGGCCTTGAGCGGCGTTTCCTGCAGAAACCGATAAGCCATCCAGATGGCGAGAGCGCCAATGGGCAGGTTGACCAGAAAGATGCTGGCCCAGCCAAGCGACGCGACCATGAAGCCGCCGAGCACCGGCCCTGCCGACAGCGCGATGCCGCCCGCCGCCGTCCACAGCCCAACGGCGCGTGCCCGGCGCGCCTTGTCGGATGCGTAGGCGCGATTGAGGAGTGCCAGCGAACACGGCATCAGCAAGGCGGCACCCGCGCCTTGTGCAGCGCGCGCCGCAATTAGCAACCAGGCACTCTGAGCCAAGCCGCAAGCCAGCGAAGCAATGCTGAACAGCGCCATGCCGCCAACGAAAACGCGGCGAGCGCCGACCCTGTCGCCGAGGGCGCCGCCGGCGAGCAGCAGCGAGGCGAAGGCAAGCGTGTAGGCGTCGACGACCCATTGCAGGCCGCCGACCCCCATCGACAGCCCAGTACCGATCCTGTTCAGCGCGACGTTGACGATGGAGACATCGAGCTGCACGACCACGAAGCCGAGGCTGGTCGCAGCAACGGTGGCGGCATAGGCGGCAGGGCGCTTGATAACGATGGTATCGGGCATGCCCATGGATAACGGGTTTTCCCTGACACCGTTGCGTCAGCAGGCGCCGGCCTGCGACACCAGGCCGGAACTTCAGCCGCGGCAAATCAATTGATGCTGGCGGTCGCGGCAGGTTCGACGCGTTCGCCCGTCCCCGCATAGGGCACGCGAAACCCATTTGCCGCCAGCCAGCCTATCGCCGCCTTCGGCTCATCGGTCTGGATGATGGTGGCGCCGCGATCGGCCCAGAAGCCCCAGGCTTCACGCGGCAGGCTGGCCTGAACCGCCAGTTCATCGCCCCGGCCGCCGGCAAGGAAGCCGCCCGGCTTGTTGACGATGGCGTAGGTGTCGGCCCAGATGTGCCAGTCGCCCCTCACCGCGGCCGCGCGCATGCGCGTGCTGAACAGCGCTCCGCCAGTCTCGGTCAACGTCTCCGCGCCGGCGCGCCAGTTGATCAACTCGATCGCGCGCGGCGCAAAAGCATGGTCGACCGTCGCGACGAAACCGGCGTCATGCACTGCGTCGTCGGCGATGATCGGCATGAACTGGAAGCCGCTGCCGACCGCTTCCATGGCAGCCTTCACCGTAGCGATCCTGGTCTGGCTCCACAGGTTTTCCTTGACGATGACCTGGTCGGCCATGCCGAGATCTCGCGCCACCGCGACCATACCCGACAGGTCCCCAACCTCGAGCTTGTTGTCGAGATTGATGAGGATCTTGTCCCGGGTCGCCAGCAGCATCTCGCGCAGCGTCGAGACTGTCTCGTCGGTGACGGCGCCCGTGCCTTCGATCACCAGCCGGCAGCTCTTCAGTTCGGCCAGCGTGTACTTAACCACCTCACCCTTGCAGGTCGTGGTGCGATCAAGCCAGCTGTCATGCATGACGACAAACTCGCCGTCCTTCGAGCGCCGGATGTCGACCTCGACGATCTCGGCGCCAATCGCGATCGAGCCTTCGACGGCGGCGAGCGAATTTTCCGCATACAGCCTCTTGCCGGTCTGCATGCTGCCGGCGCGATGCGCGGCCACCATGACGTGGTCGCGCCAATGGTTGGCATGTTCGAAGCGGTCGAGGATCTGCCTGGCGCGGGTTTCGCCCGCCATTGACTGGCTGGCGGAAGCCGCCAGCGTGACGGAAAGCAGAAGGCTCGGCCAGAAGGTCCGCATCGAGAATCGCTCCATTCCGGATCAAACCGGGAATAGGCGATGCCCGTGACATCTAGGTGAACGAAGCCGGCTAGCGGTTGCCGCGATATGTCGCCTCAGATGCGTTTCGACAGTCGGCGGAACCAGGCCATCGCAGGCATCTCGACACAACGCCAGGTGATCCAGGAGACACCTATCGTGACAAGAAGCATGACGAGGATCGCAACGTCCCCCGCCCAGCCGGCGCCGAAGCCGGTCGCCGGCTCTCCGCGCAAGACGATGTCGCCGACAAGACCGAGGCCGAGCTTGCGCTCGACCAGGCCGGCGACATTGATCATGCGCGCCTGGACGAAGATGTGGACCATGTAGATCGAGTAGGACAGCGCGCCGAGCGTCAGAATGAGTGGGGTTCTCAGAAAGACACTGATCCAGCCCCCCTCATGAGCAAAGAGAAACAATGCCAGTGCAAACACCAGCGGTGCTGCGATCCCGGCATCATTGTCGCCCGCCAGTGCGACGAAAAGCACAATGACAGCCGCCATGACGATTTCGGCAAGGGTCCAGCTCAGCAACGGGCCGGTCCGGGCAAGCGCCTGTCGCGCGCCTGCAATGGAATCATGCTGGAACCAGGCAAGCAAGGCGCCGAGCGAGAAGCCGTACAGGCAGCGTATGAAGCCGAAATCGAAGGACACATCCATATGGTGGGTCGAGAAGCCAAGCAGAAACAGCGGCGCGGTGATGGCGGCGGCGACGAACCACACCCAGGCGCGTGCCCCGGCGGTGAAGACCACTCCCGCGAACAACAGGTAGGCGAAGAACTCCGCCGAAATGCTCCAGCTTGGCGCATTCCAAGTCAATTGGTTCTCGAAGCCGACCCCCTGGAGCAGCAGCAGGTTGGCAAGCAGGCTCTGGAGGCTGAAGCCGCCGGTGAAGGGAGCGGCACCGGCGCCATGCACCTGCGGCAGCATCAGCCGCAGCAGCTCGAATCCGGCAAAGGCGGCGAGCATGAGAAAATGCAGCGGATAGATGCGGCCGAAGCGCACCACCGCAAAGCGTGCGACCTCCCGCGGCTGGTTCAGCCGCCAGCCATAGGAGCTGGCGATGACGAAACCGGAGAGAACGAAGAAGAAGTCGACAAACAGATAGGACGAACCGACAAAGGCGCTTTGCGAGATCGTCGAAGCGGTCGGGAAGTGGAACAGCGCCACCAGCAGGGCGCAGATGCCGCGCCACGAATCGAGAACCAGGAACCGCTCACCCGCCACCGTGCCGGACTGGATCGACGCCGCGCCATGGGGAGAATCAAGAAACGCGGTCTGCGCCATGATGATACAATCCTGTCTCGCGGCGGCACCGCGCCCGCGCCGTTTCGTTTCCCCAAGCTGTGACTGGCATGTTGCGTGCCGGTTCTGTAGTTGTTGCACCCCGATGAAAACCAAGGATCCGTAATGGCGAACAAGAACATCGACCATGCCTTCACAGCCCGCTCAAAGACGGGCGCTTCGCTGGAGCCGACCTATGCCGGCGCGCTGTCGTTCATGCGACGCAGATACACGAAGGATGTGAAAGGCGCGGACGCTGTGGTTTGGGGCATCCCTTTCGATGCCGCCGTCACCAATCGGCCCGGCGCGCGTTTCGGGCCGCAGGCGATCCGCCGCGCCTCGGCAATCCTCGACAACGATCCGCAATATCCCTTTTCGCGCGATCTGTTCGAGCACCTCGCGGTGGTCGACTATGGCGATTGTCTGCTTGATACCGGCAACCACCAGAAGACGCCGGGGACGATCGAACGCGAGGCGACCAAGATCCTGAAGACAGGTGCTTTCCTGCTGTCGCTGGGCGGCGACCATTTCGTCACCTGGCCCCTGCTCAAGGCACATGCCGCAATCCATGGCCCGCTCGCTCTGGTGCAGTTCGATGCGCACCAGGATACCTGGGAGGATGACGGCAAACGCATCGACCACGGATCCTTCGTCGGCCGCGCGGTCAAGGAAGGCATTATCGATCCCGACCGCTCGATCCAGATCGGCATCCGCACCCACGCGCCCGACACGTTCGGCATCAAGATCCTCTACGGTCACGAGATCGAGGAGATGCGTGCATCCGACATCGCCTACGCCATCGTCGACAGGACGGGCGGCAAGAAGACCTATCTCACCTTTGATATCGACTGCCTTGATCCTGCCTATGCACCCGGCACTGGCACGCCGGTCGCCGGCGGGCCGTCCTCTGCAAAGATCCTGTCGACGCTGCGCCAGCTCAATCAGATCGATATTGTCGGGGCCGATGTCGTGGAGGTTGCGCCGGCCTACGATCACGCCGATATAACGGCGATTGCCGGCTCGATGATCGCCATGCAGTATCTTGGCCTGCTGGCCGAGCGGAAAGCACGGCTCGAAGAGCTGAACAACGGCAGCCACAACGGCGCCGCGGTGAACCAAGGCAACGGCATATAGTTTTTCGATATCAGGGAATTTGATCAGCCAATGAAACCGAAAATCTTCATCGACGGCGAGCACGGCACCACCGGTCTCCAGATCCGGGCGCTGCTTGCCGAGCGCGGCGACCTG
Source organism: Mesorhizobium sp. B2-1-1 (assembly GCF_006442975.2). NCBI lineage: Bacteria > Pseudomonadati > Pseudomonadota > Alphaproteobacteria > Hyphomicrobiales > Phyllobacteriaceae > Mesorhizobium > Mesorhizobium sp. B2-1-1. The sequence goes on from NZ_CP083954.1 coordinate 4,027,014, forward strand.
GAGATCATTTCAATTCCCGCCGAGCGCCGCAAGGAAACGGCGGCGCGAGCCGAATTCCTCAATGCCGCCGACGTTGCGATCCTGTGCCTGCCGGACGATGCGGCGAAGGAGAGCGTGTCGCTGATCTCCAACGAGACCACCAGGGTCATCGATGCTTCGACCGCGCATCGCGTAGCGCAAGGCTGGGAATATGGCTTTGCCGAGATGGACAAGGAGCAGGCGAAGAAGATCGGGGCGGCGAAACGCGTCGCCAATCCCGGCTGCTGGCCGCAGGGACCGATCGCGACGCTGCGGCCGCTGGTCGCCGCCGGCCTGCTGCCTGCGGATTTCCCGGTCACAGTCAACGGCATCTCGGGTTATTCGGGCGGCGGCCGCCCGATGATCGAGGACTATGTCGCCAAGGGCGAGGACGCCTCTGAATTCCTGCCCTACGGGCTCACCCTCCAGCACAAGCACGTGCCGGAGCTCAGGGCCTATGCGAAACTGTCGCACGATCCGATCATGCAGCCAGCGGTGGGCAATTTCGCGCAAGGCATGATCACGGTGGTGCCGCTGCAGCTCGGTGGCCTCGACCATGTGCCGACCGGTGCGGAACTCCATGCAGCCATCGCCGACCATTTCGCCGCCATCAAGGGCGGCGTGGTCGAAGTGGCGCCCTATGCGCATGTGGAGCGCATTCCGGAGATCGATCCGGAAATCTACAATGGCACCAACCGAATGAAGCTCTACGTCTTTGCCAATGACAAGCGCGCGCAGGCCCTGCTGCTCGCCGTTTACGACAATCTCGGCAAAGGGGCATCGGGGGCTGCCGTACAGAACATGGACCTGATGCTCGGCCTCTGATGGCGGCACCGGCATTTCCGGACCGTTGGAAGATCAGCGCGCCCGAGCTCATCGCCGAGACCTTTTCGAGCCGCATCTGGAAGGTGCGGCGCGAGGACGGCTCGCCGGCGATCGTCAAGGCGCTGAAGCCATTCGATGACGTCGCAGACGAGTTGCGCGGCGAGCATTTCCTTGCCTGGCGGCGCGGCGAAGGCGCCGTGCGGCTGCTGGGCCGCGACGGGCATTCCATGTTGCTCGAATATGCCGGGGAGACCATGCTGTCGCATGTTCTTGCCGAGCAGGGAGATTTGGCCGCCACGGAAATCGCGGCGGAGGTGATGGCAAAGCTGTTTTCGCCATCGGATCACCCCGCTCCGCCCGACCTGCAGCCGCTTCGGGAACGATTTTCCAGCCTGTTCAAGAAAGCGGAGGCCGACCGTGTCGTTGGCCGGAACAGCCTTTATGTCGAAGCGGCGGAAATCGCCGACCGGCTGCTGGGTGGTCCGCATGATGTCAGGCCGCTGCATGGCGACCTCCATCACGACAACATCATGCACGGAGCACGCGGCTGGCTGGCGGTAGATCCGAAGGGCGTTCTCGGCGACCCGGGATTCGATGCCGCGAACATGTTCTACAATCCTCTTGATCGCGACGACCTTTGTCTCGATCCCCCACGGATTGCCGGGATGGCTGAAGTCTTTGCGCGAACGCTGAGCCAGACGCCGGCGGCAATACTGGATCACGCCATCGCCTATGGCTGCCTGTCGGCTTCCTGGCACCATGAGGACGACAACGCGATCGAGGAGAACCGCGAACTGTCGGTCGCAGCAGCGATCCGAACGGTACGGCTCGGCTTCTGATCCGTGCCGCCTTGCGTCAGGCGGAATTCGACGGCGACAAGACGATGGCGTAGTCGAACGTTCTGGATGTGACCGGAGAGACTCAGCGTCCGAGGGCGATCTCGTGGGGCAAGGGATATGCTCCCTTGGTGCCGCGCCAATGCGCGGCGGCGAACCCCAGCAGGACCAACGCGAATCCCTGGTGGGTCAGCGCCATGTGCAGCGGCACATGCATCAACAGCGTGCCGATGCCGACGGAGGCCTGCACCAGCACCAGGGCAAACAACAGCGTCGCGCGACGAGCATGCGTTGAACCGGGCAGACGGCGACGCGCGGCGATCATGTGCCACAAGGCGACGACGAACACCGTATAGGCGCCGATCCTGTGCACGAACTGCACCGTCTTGGGGCTTTCGAAGAAATTGCGCCATGCCGGCTCCAGGATCAGCAGATCGCCGGGAATGATCTTTCCGTCCATCAGCGGCCAGGTGTTGTAGCTCAGGCCGGCGTGGAGCCCGGCGACCAGACCGCCGAGATAGATCTGGATCAGCGCCAGAAGCACTACGAGACCAGCCAGTTTCTGGGTCGAACGATCGGCCGCAGGTTCCGAATGCGGCGCCAAGCCGCGCGCGACGACCATGGTCGCCGTGAAGATCAGCGCGGCAAGCGTCAAATGGGTGGCGAGCCGGTACTGGCTGACCGAGACGCGGTCGACCAGACCGGAGGCAACCATCCACCAGCCGATAGCGCCCTGCAGACCGCCGAGAAGCAGGATGCCGACCAGCTTCGGCCCCAGTCCGCGCTCGATGCGGCGCGCCGCCCAGAAGAACAGCAGCGGCAAGGCGAAGACCAGGCCGACGCTGCGCGCCAGGAGACGATGCGCCCACTCCCACCAGAAGATCGACTTGAATGCCTCGATGCTCATGCCCTTGTTGAGCTCGGCATATTGCGGGATCTGCTGATAACGCTGGAATTCCTCTTGCCATTCGGCGTCGTTGAGCGGCGGGATGACGCCGTGGATCGGCTGCCACTCGGTGATCGACAGGCCGGACTCGGTGAGCCTTGTGGCGCCGCCGACCAGCACCAGCGCGAACAGCACCAGAAGCACGACGTAGAGCCAGCCGCGCACCAGCGCGCGGTTGTGCAGATCGCGGTCACGCGCCTCGTAAGGCGCGGCAGTAATGGCGGCCATGGATTTATCCCGGCAGGTTGAAGTCGCGGATTGGTGGACCATCGCATTCCCGCATGCAAGACCGGGCGGCGCGGCACGCCGTCGCGCCGCGTCTGTCGGGTTGCACAGCTTCGCGTCAAGGCCTATGGCGAAGCCGACACATTGAGCTGGGCCGCACTTTACCCCGGCTCCTGGAGGCCAACCATGCCCGTGCGCCTGAAAAAGCTGATCGGAATGTTCCTGCTGGTGGCGCTTGTCATCATCTATGCGCTGGTCGCATCGATCTTCGCGGTCGCCCGGCTGTCCGAGGCGGGCCCGTGGACGCATTTCCTGTTCTTCCTGCTAAGCGGTCTGCTCTGGGTGCTGCCGGCGATGGGCATCATCAAATGGCTGATGCTGGAGCCTCGGCCCAAGCGCTGAACCGTTGCCGGCCGGCCTCAGATGGTGACCACCATCTTTCCGGCATTGGCGAGCGGCGTCGTCACGCCAGACAGCATGGTGCGGATGTGGGCGAGGTTCTGATAACGGCCGTTGACCGAGATGCGCGGCAATGCGTGCAGGAAGCCGGCGTGTTCGGCGCGCAGCACGCCATGACGGGTGGTCACGGCCGAGGTGTAGCCGGCATCGCGGACAAAGCCCACTTCGCGGCAGCCGACGGCGCTGGCATAGCCGTAGGGATAGGCGAAATGGCGCGGCTCCTCGCCCAGCTCGGCTCGCAGGATGGACTTCACCCCGACGATTTCGTGCCGCGCGTCGGCTTCTGAAAGCCGCTTCAGATTGCTGTGGTTGATCGTATGAGCACCGATCGTTACGAGCGGATGCGCTGCGATCGCGCGGATCTCCGACCAAGTCATCAGCGTGTCGACGCGCGGCCGGCCGGCGTCGACGCCGTTCGCATGCGCCAGTTCGCGCAGCACGGCGCGCAGGTCCTCCTCGCGAACCTCGCTGGTGAGATAGGTGTGCAGCCGTGCGATGGCCTGGAGCTTTTTGGCCGGGCTGGTGCAGTCGATCGTCGTTTTCCCTTCGGACGTCGTCAGGGTCAGGCGATCGCCCGCGTTGACGAGATCCTCGACCACGTCCCACCACAGATCCGCAGTGCCGTTGATAAGCCCCGGAGCCACATAGATGGTGATCGGCGCGCCGTGCTTTTCCAGCACCGGCAAGGCCTCGGTCATGTTGTCGCGATAGGCGTCGTCGGCGGTGATGGCGGCGAACTGGCCGCCCTTGCCGCGCGCCGCGATACGCTCCACCGCCTCGTCCATCGAGACGAAGGCGTAGCCATCCGCCTTCAGGCCGGCGATCATGGCGTCGAGGAAGCCGGGCGCAATGTTGAGATGACGGTTGACGCTGTCGGGCTTTTCGGGCTTTGCCGTAACGCGGTGCAGCATGAGGATGGCGCCAATACCGCCGACCAGCGGTTTGGCCAGCGGTGCGAGGCCGGTATAGCGGGCGACGTTGAGCGCCAGCTTTCGGATTGCCTCCCCGCCGTCGATCATTCCTTCACCTTTTGCGCCTAGGCTGAACCAAGCACGGATACGCCTGAGCGCCCCCAAATCGGCAGCAATACGCCCTAAGGATTGAGGTATGGTTGACGCGGCCGCGTCATTTGACGGCAATCGCCTGGCGGCAATCGAAGCCCCGCCCAGTGTGCCGCCGATAGAGCCGGCTGGGCTGTCGGTTTCCACCGCTTCCGCCGATGGGCTCGCGGCCTATGCCGCGTTCTGCCGCTCCGCCGTGTTCGCGCCGGCGCAGAGCGCGGTTTGGATCCGCAACTGGGCCGCGCAGGTCGAGCCGGACCCGGTCGTGGCGATGCTGAATTGCGAAGGCAGACCGGTTTTCGCACTGGCGCTGGAGGTCGTCGGCCATGGGCCATTCCGTGTTGCCCGCTTCATGGGTGGCCGCCACGCCAATGGCAATTTCGTCGCCGCCGACCCGCAATGGCTTGCCAGGGCGGACAGTGCGGCTATTCGTTCGACCCTGACGGCCATAGCCGAGGCTCGCCCCGACATCGATCTCGTCGCCTTCGAACGCCTGCTGCCCGACCTCGATGGCGTAGCCAACCCACTCGCCTCGTTCGATTATTTCGACAGCCCGAACCTGTCGCTCGCCGTCGACCTGGTCGGCGGTTTCGATGCACTGCTCTCTCGGGCAAACGGAAAGCGCAAACGCAAGAAGCACCGCTCGCAGACGCGCAAGTTCGAGGCCATCGGCAGCCATCGGCGCATCGAGGCGCGGACCGTGGACGAGGTCGGCCGGCTGCTCGACGGCTTTTTCGAGATGAAGGAATCCCGCTTCCGCAGGATGGGCATCGCCAACGTCTTCGGCGACAATCAAGTGCGCGCGTTCTTCCGTGCTCTGTTCACCGAGGCGCTTGCCGAGGATAAGCCCTCCTTCGTGCTGCACGGGCTCGAGGTCGCCGGCAAGCTTCGCGCCGTGACCGGATCGAGCCGCTCGGGCAAACGGCTGATCTGCGAGTTCGGCGCGATCGCCGAGGATGACCTCGCCCACACCAGCCCCGGCGACTTCCTGTTCTTCGACAATATCCAGGAAGCCTGCGAGGCGGGTTTCGACGTCTATGATTTCTCGGTCGGCGACGAGCCGTACAAGCGTTTATGGTGCGATATCGAAACGCAGCACTTCGAGGTGCTGGTTCCGCTGACGTCGAAAGGCCGGGCACTGGCGCTGGGGCTGCGGCAAAGCGCCAGGCTGAAAGCCGTCGTCAAGAACAGTCCGACGATCTGGAAGCTGACCAAGCTGCTGCGTCGCAAGGCCGCTGGCCAGGCGCCGGCGCCCGCCGAGGACGGTAGCTAACCCGCCGACCTTCCAACGTGATGACCACAAGCGCCGCTCATCGGACTCAAGCCGCCGAGCGCCTTCCCGGCACCGGGGTGCCCGGCGGTTCGTGGCCGAGCGGGGTCACCAGCGTCAACTCCGGATAGCCATTCTCGATAAGCTTGACGGCGGCCTGCGTCACCTCATCATCCGGCTCCAGCATGGAGAGGAACACCTCGGTCGCATCGCCACCCAGACGGCTGATGCCTTGGGCGTCGGCGGGACCGCATTCGACCACCACCAGGTCATAGGCGGTGGTCAGCGATTGCATGATGATCGGCAGCCGGTCGGCGGCGCGCATGGCGCGAACCGGATCGGCGGTGCCGACAGGAATGACATGGCAGTCGGAATAGAGGTCGGGGTGGATGACTTCGCTGAACTGCGCCTGCGACGCGAGCAGATTGGTGATGCCCGGGAACAGTCCGCTGTCGAGCATCGGTCGCGAGGCGGCGCCGGAAGCCGTGAGGTCGAGCAGCAGCACGCGCAGGCCGGCGTCGGAGACCTCACGCGCTACCAGGATCGCGGACGCGGCCGCCTCGTCACCTTCGGGCGACACGAAGATGGCGCGCGCGGCGCCGCTTGCGATCAGCTTTTCCGCCGCTTTTTCAACGTCGATCTCGCCCAGCACCGAACGCGGCCTGGTTTTGGCGACCGGGACGGCCTCGGCAACAGGGACGGTTTCGGCGACCGGTGCGCCGGCGGCGGGTTCGACCTCTATGACAGATTCCGCCGGCGAGGGCAGATCCGGTTCCACCATCATCTCCGGTTTCACCGCTTTCTCAGCGTGGTGCTCAGGCCCGGACTCTGGAATGATCGTCGTTTCCCTGGCCGCGACCGGCATCGCCACCTCGTCGATCGGCTCGAAGCGAGCGCCGCTGGCCGGGCGCATGGCGCGGCCGGAAAAGAGTTCGCGCAGCAGCGTGAACACCGACATGAGCAAAAGCGAGGCGGCAAAAGCAGCACCGACGATCGGCCCGATCTTGGGGAAGTAGGCCTCGGAAGGCACTACGGCCTTCGAGATGACACGCGCGTCGACCGGCACGTAATTGCGATCCTGGCGCGAAGCCGCCTCGCGGTAGTTGGTCAGGTAAAGTTCGAGCTGCTGGCGCTTGGCGGCAGCGTCACGCTGCAGCGCATCGAGACCGACCTGCTGTTCGCCTGCCTCCGCGGAAGCCGCCTTCAGCGTGTTGACGTCGGCGACGAGCTGGCTCTCGCGTGACTTGGCGGCATCGGCCTGCATAGCCAGCCCCTTCATCACCTTTTGAGCTTCACTGCGGATCTGCGCGTCGAGATCGGCCAGCTGTGATTTTGCCGCGCGAATGCGCGGATGATTGTCGAGCAGCGTCGTCGACAGGTCGGCGATGTTAGCGCGCAGTTCGACCTGCCGTTCGCGCAAGCGCTGGATCAGATCGGATGACAGCACCTCGGGCAGCGAATCCAGCGAGCCGCCATTCTGCAGCGCCTTGCGCACGCTGTCGGCGGTGCCCTCGGCGGCGGCGCGGTTGGCCCGCACCCGCGACAATTCGGTCGACAGTTCGGCCAGTTGTTGGGTGGCGAGCACAGAATTGTTGCCGCCCACCAGAAGGTCCGACTGGGCGCGATAGGCGGCGACCTTGGCCTCGGCATCCCTGACCTGCTTCTGCAGATCGGCGATCTCGGGAGCCAGGAAGTCCGCCGCGGCGGTGTTGGATTCGAGCTTGGCCGCGCCCTGCCCGGCAATGTAGGCGGCGGCAATGGCATCGGGGATAGCAGCCGCGAGCTTGGGATCTTCCGAGGAGAACTCGATGGCGATGATGCGCGTCTTTTCGACGCCATAGACGTTGAGCTTCTCGCGCATCTTCTTCAGGACGCGTTCGTCGACCGGAATATCCATGGGATCGTTCTTCAACCCCACCAGGATCAGCAGGCGGTTGAGAGGCGACATATCGACAGTTTCGTCGAATTCGTGCAATCGCGACAGATCAAGCTTCTGCGCTACCTGCTTGAGGATTTCGTTGGACGAAATGATCTGGACCTGGGTGGCGACGCCTTGCTCATCGAGGATAGGCTTGTCGCTGTCATTGCTGCCGGCCGGGCGCGTGTAGACGGATTCACGCGTATCGATCTGAACCTGCGTCTGGGCCTTGTAGTGCTTGGTTGCCAGCGAAGCGAGCGCAAACGCCAACCCGGTAACCACCAGGGAGACGACCAATATTCGCAGCCAGTTCCTCGCCAGGCTGGCGAAGAGCTGCCTGAGATCGACGTCAACGTCTGCGGCCGTGGACTGAACGGACATGCATCCTACTCCGATACGGATCGCATGCACCGTAAACAACTATGGTAACTCAGCCGTTAAGATCACAGGAAGCTTCCGTCAGGACTTACTGGCAGGCGCCAAGCAAAACCGTCAAAGTTATAAAACTCCTGCCGATCGATGCCGTATCGATCGCGCCCTTTACCGGCCATTAACCCTAACAGGACGATAACGGACGCGCTCTCAGATGTTTGCTGCGACGCCGCAGCGGCCAGTCGAAGGTATGTGTCCTGTCATGAAAAGCACTGCTTCCCTCTTTCGCGCGCTGCTTGCCGTGTCGATGCTTGCTGGCTGCTCCAGCTACCGGCCGACGCCGGCCGCCTTCCACGAGGTGCTCGATCAACCCTATCGCCTGGGCGCCGGTGACCGCGTCCGCGTCACCGTGTTCGAGCAGGACGGGCTGACCAACACCTATAGTGTCGACCAGTCCGGATATCTCTCCTTCCCGCTGGTCGGTGCCGTGCCGGCGCGCGGCCACACCGCCCAGCAGATGGAAAAGGAAATCGCCGACAAACTGCGCCAAGGCTATCTGCGCGATCCCGATGTTTCCGTCGAGATCGACCGCTACAGGCCTATCTTCGTCATGGGCGAAGTGGGCGCCGCCGGCCAGTATTCCTATGTGCCCGGCCTCACCGTTCAGAAAGCCGTCGCCATTGCCGGCGGCTTCACGCCGCGCGCCAACCAGGAAAGCGTCGACATCACCCGAGATATCAACGGCAAGGTGATGACCGGCCGGGTTGTCACGTCAGACCCGCTGCTGCCCGGAGATACTGTCTATGTGCGTGAACGTCTGTTCTGACGAACACACGTGGCGGACAAACTCAGGATCGTCCATTGCTTTCGTTCACCTGTCGGCGGGATCTTTCGGCATGTGCGGGACCTCGCGGAAGCTCAGGTCGCCGCCGGCCATTCGGTCGGCATCGTGTGCGATTCGACCACAGGCGGGGAATACGAGGAGCGCCTGTTCGAGCGGATGAAGGCCATGCTGGCGCTCGGCATCCATCGCACGCCGATGCAGCGCCATGTCGGACTGGGGGATCTCGCCTCGGCCTGGCGCACCTACGGAATCATCAAGGAATTGCGGCCGGACGTGCTGCACGGGCACGGCGCCAAGGGTGGCGCCTATGCCCGTCTGTTCGGCTCATTGTTGCGGGTATCAAGGTCTCGCGTAGCCCGCCTTTATTCGCCGCATGGCGGTTCTCTCCACTATGACGAGAGCACGTTCACGGGAAAGCTGTTCTTCGCGCTCGAGCGATCCATGGCTCACTTCACCGACTGTCTGCTGTTCGTCTCGGACTATGAGCGACGCACCTATCGCAGGAAGATCGGCGAGGCGCCCATTCCGAACGCGCTGGTCTACAATGGCCTGCGCGCGGCCGAGTTCGATCCTGTTCCGGAGAAGCCCGGAATGGTGGACCTGCTCTACATCGGCATGATGCGTGACCTCAAGGGACCCGACATCTTCATCGACGCGCTGGCCCTTGCCGGGACACGGCTCGGACGCCCGCTGGGCGCCGTCATGGTGGGCGACGGCGACAACCTGCCTCGCTATCGCGCGCAAGTGAAGCGGCTCGGGCTCGACGGCAACGTGCGTTTCCTGCCGCCGATGCCTGCCAGGGATGCCTTTGCGCTGGCCGCGCTGGTCGTCGTTCCCTCGCGCGCCGAAGCATTGCCCTATGTCGTGCTGGAGACGCTGGCTGCGGGAAAACCGATGATCGCCACGGCCGTTGGCGGCATACCGGAGATCTTCGGTGCCGATTCCCCTGCCCTGATCAGGCCTGATCCGCTGCAGCTTTCCGACAAGATGGCCGAAGCGCTGGCCGATCCCGCCGCCTATCGAAAACTGATGCCCGATCGCGCCGATCTGGAGGCACGCTTCGGAGCCGATGTCATGGCCGCCGAGATCGAGAAAGCGTATTTCGCGGCGCTGGCCAAATAAACCACAAGCCCAAGCCCTTCCAAAGCCACGCGTTGTTTCAAGGGTTTCTTAGCTCTCTTTTGCTATTGCCTGGGGGAAGCTTGCGGAAATCCCATGAACGAGATCGATCCCGTGCACCGCTTTTCGGCAGAGGCTGTGCGCAAACTCGACACCCCGACCGATGGCGGCATGCCGGGCGGCATGAATGATGTCGCCCGTCAGGTCGCCTCGCAATACCGGCGCGATACGATGTCGCCGATCATGGTGAGCGGCGTCCTGCGGATGGTCGAGTTCGCAGTGCTGTTCCTTTCCGGCCTCGGCGTCTATTTCTACTTTGTCGGCTTCTTCAACTATTTCGCCTGGCAATATCCGCTGACGATCGCCGCCGCGTCGTTCCTTGCAGTGGTGCTGCTCGACGTCACCGATTGCTACCAGATCGTCTCACTCATGCGGCCGATCGCCAATTTTGGCCGTTTGCTGCTGGTCTGGGCCGGCACGTTCGCCCTCATGGCGCTGACGGCATTCGTGATGAAGATATCTGAAAACTATTCACGATTGCTGTTCGGCACTTGGTTCGCCGTCGGTTTCATTCTCATCTTCGGCCTGCGGCTGGTGATGTCGAAGCTGATCCGGCGCTGGGCGCGCGACGGCCACATGGAGCGGCGCGCCGTCATCGTCGGCGGCGGCAAGGCAGCGGAGGTCCTGATCCGCTCGGTCGAGAGGCAGCCCTACAACGACATCCGCATTTGCGGCATTTTCGACGATCGCAGCGACAAACGCTCGCCGCCTATCGTCGCCGGCTATCCTAAGCTCGGCACAATCTCGGAGCTGATCGAATTCGCCCGCATCGCCCGCATCGACATGCTGATCGTGTCGCTGCCGCTGACCGCCGAATCGCGCGTGCTGCAATTGCTGAAGAAACTGTGGGTGCTGCCGGTCGACATCCGGCTGTCGGCGCATTCGAACGCGCTGCAGTTTCGTCCACGCGCCTATTCCTACATCGGCTCGGTGCCGATGCTCGACATCTTCGACAAGCCGATCAACGACTGGGATTCGGTGGCCAAGCGCGCCTTCGACATCGTTTTCAGCCTGATCGGCATCGTCGTGTTCTCACCGGTGATGCTGGCGACCGCTATCGCCATCAAGCTCGACAGCAAGGGACCGGTGCTGTTTCGCCAGAAGCGGCATGGTTTCAACAATGAGGTGATCGAAGTCTACAAATTCCGCTCGATGTATGCCGACCGGTCGGACCCGACCGCCAGACAGACGGTCACCAAGAACGACCCGCGCGTCACCCGCGTCGGCCGCTTCATCCGCAAGACCTCGATCGACGAGCTGCCGCAGTTCTTCAATTCGCTCTTGGGTTCGCTGTCGCTGGTCGGCCCGCGGCCGCACGCGATTGCCGCGCAGTCGCACAACCTGCTCTACAACGAAGTGGTCGACGGCTATTTCGCGCGCCACAAGGTCAAGCCCGGCGTCACCGGCTGGGCGCAGATCAATGGCTGGCGCGGCGAGATGGACACCAACGAGAAGATCCGCATGCGGACGGAATACGACCTCTATTATATCGAGAACTGGTCGATGCTGTTCGACCTGCGGATCCTGTTCCTGACGCCGATCCGGCTGCTCAACACGGAAAACGCCTATTGAGCGCGGTCACCCATGACCTGCCGCGCGCGGCGGTCAATGCCAAGCTGATCGCACTGATTTCCTCGGGCGCGGTCGGGCTCGGCATCCTGCTTTCCGGCTTCGTTATCAGCGAGCCGGCTCCTTACGAAATCTACATGGCCGGCCTGATCGCCATCTGGGCGCTTTTCGGTTTGAGGATTTCGCGCGCGGCCGCGCCGCTGCTGGTGCTTCTGGTGACGATGAATATTGGCGGCATGATCGCCATGACGCAGATGTCAGACCTCGCCAACACGCCGCTCTACCTTGCAGTGTCGCTGTTTCTCGCCTTCAGCGCGGTCTTCTTCGCATCGGTCACCGCCACGCAGCCGAGCCTCTACCGGCTGATCTTCATTGCCTATGTCGTATCCGCGGTGATGACTTCGCTGCTCGGCATAGCAGGCTATTTCCATGCCTTCCCGGGCGCGGAGATGTTCACCAAATACGACCGCGCCGCAGGCGCCTTCCAGGACCCGAACGTGTTCGGGCCGTTCCTGGTTCTGCCCGGCATCTATCTGCTCTATCTGCTGCTGACCGGGCCGGTCTCGCGCATGCCGCTGCTGGCGGTGCCGCTGCTCATCATCACATCAGGCATCTTCTTCTCCTTCTCGCGCGGCGCCTGGGGCATGTTTGCCGTCTCTGCCGTTCTGCTTACCGGCTGCCTGTTCCTGCAGAGCAACAGCGGCATGTTCCGGCTGCGCGTGGTGGTGATGACCATCGCGGCATTGTCGCTGCTGACGATCGCCATGATCGTCATCCTGCAGCTGCCGGGCGTGGCGGAAATGTTCTCCAACCGTGCCCATCTCGAACAGAGCTACGACACCGCCCGCCTCGGCCGCTTCGCCCGCTATGCAATCGGCTTCCAAATGGCGATGGAGCACCCGTTCGGCATCGGGCCTCTGGTGTTCGGCACCATCTTCGGCGAGGACACCCACGACATCTGGCTGAAGATGCTGATGGATTATGGCTGGCTCGGCTTCGTATCGTTCCTGACGCTTGTCCTCTGGACGATATGTGCCGGATTCCGCATCCTGCTGCGCGACCGGCCATGGCAGCCCTATCTCCTGTGCGCCTATGTCGCCTTCATCGGCAATGTCGGGCTCGGCACCTTCATCGACATCGACCATTGGCGCCACGTCTATCTGCTGCTCGGATTGGTCTGGGGCGCGATCGCGCTGGAACACCGTCATCAGCGGCAATTACGGCTGGCGATGCCGAAAGCTTCACGTGACCGCGGAGCGCTATCGGCTCGATAGTCGCCGCCGCCGACAGGCAGCGCGCGCTGCCGCTGTCGCACGATCATGGCCGGCGAAATTCGACGCGATGACAGGCCCGATTATCGTTTTGCGGCATCGCTGTCGGCCGCGGCGCGAGACAGGAACATCTGCGTCGTCTCGGCGAGATGGCTCTTGAGCCAATCCGCCATCGCCTCCTCTTCGCGCAGATTCTGCTCAGACACACGCGCCACCTCGGCCTCCCCTTCGGCGTTGGCCGCGGCGATGAGCATCGTGTAGGAGGCAATCTCCATATGCTCGAAAGTATAGCTGGCGAGCGAGCCCTTCATCACCTCGTCGCCGGCAAACACGCCGCTGATCGACTGGGCCATGGCGGTGAGCTTGCCGCCTGCGTCTTTCATCGCGGAGGATCCCTCTCCGATCCGGTCAAGACAGCTTTTGAGGCGCGAGGCCTGCTGCCGCGTCTCGTCGAGATGCTGACGGATGCGGTCGCCGAGTTCCGGATAGCTTTCGAGGCGTGACAGTTGCCCGGAGAGCATCGTCTCGGCCTGCTCCTCCATGGCGTGAGCGTCTCTCAGCCACTGTATCAACCAGTCGCGCGATTGTGTCATGAAGCTCTCCCTTTGGGTTGCTCGCCCAAACCGCGAGCGGAGAGGATGGCTCCGCCCGGGCTATGGCAGGCTCGGCCAGAGGGCTGTCGACGCGCGGATTGGCCGCCGACGCGACGGTCACTTCTTGCTCTGGCCCGAGGCATCGGCCAATGCCGGGTTCACCAGCTTGCTGCGGATATCCCGCGCCATTCGCAGATGCTCAAGTACGGCCGGCAGGATATCCGAGGCGAAATGCTGGACATCCGGATCCTGGCCGGAGCCGATCTCCCATTCAAGGAGTTGCACAGTCTTCTGATGCTCGACAATCTGGCCGCTGATGTAAGCCAGATCGAATTCGACGCCTGTAAGCTTTTCCAGCCTGGTACGCATCTCCTCGTGCTCGGCATCCAGCCCAGGCGGAAGCGGCATCTTGGCCGCTTCGGCGAGCGACTTCAGCCTGTCGTTCGCCCTCTGGTGGTCGTCAACCATCCTGCGGGCAAAGTCTTTCACCGCGGCATTTTCGGATTTTCCGGCAAGCTCGCCGAAGCGGACCTCGGCCAGACCGCCAGCAGCGGTAAGCTGCGCGAACAGCCGGTCCTGATAGTTGGTTTGGTGAGGCATTGGCTTGCCGGGAGATTCCTTCATCGTGTCCGGCGCCATGCCAGCCGGATTGCCGAACTGGGCGAAGGCGGTGGCGGCAGGCAGAAGCGCAAGCCCCACGACAGTTGCGAGTAGACGCATGCGAACCTCCTCGGGAAGCTTTCTCAGAGCACGAGCAGATAGGCGACCAGCGCGTCCTTTTCCGATTGGTCGAGTTTGGTGCCCAGCACCAGATTGAAGAACTCGACCGTGTCGGCGAGCGTCATCAGGCGGCCGTCATGCAAATAGGGCGGCGTGTCCTTGATGCCGCGCAGCGTGAACGTCTTGATCGGACCGTCGGGAAGCTCGACCATGTCGTTGACGGTCTGTCCTGGCTTGTAGAAACGATCGAGCTTCAGATCGTGCATGTTGTTGTCCATGAAGGACGTCTGGGGATTGTGGCATTGGGAGCAGCGGCCCTTGCCCATGAACACCGCTTCCCCTTTCAATTCCTCTGCTGACGCCAGTGCCGGATCGAGGCGGCCAAACGGATCGAGCTTAGGCGCCGGCGGGAAATCGATGATGTTTTGCATCTGTGCCATCATCGCCACCTGGTTCGGGCGGTCAGGCAGGTTGACGCCCTTGCGGGTGGCACTGACATGATCGCCATTGAAATACGCGGTGCGCTGCTCGAATTCGGTGAAATCCTCCACGGACCGCAATGAGCGCTTCGATCCATGTATCTGCTGGTTGAAGAGGCCGCGCAGACTGGTGGTGTCGAGACGGAAGCGCGCCGCCTGCGGCCTGATGTCGGGTGTCTGATGGAAGGCGGCGTTAGTGTTGAAATTGGAATGGCAATCAAGGCAGGCGACACCCATGCTCTGGCCAGCGACCTTGCGGTCCTCGGTCTGATTGAACTCTTCCTGCGGGAATGGCGTCAGCAGAAGCCGCAAACCTTCCATCTGTACTGGGGTGATGATGCCGTTCATGATCTCGTAGTAATTGCGGATGGTAAGCAGTTCGCCGCGCGAGACATCGCCGAGTTCAGGGTGGGTGGTCAGGAAAATCGGTGGCGGGAATTCGGGCGTCAGGTGATCGGGAAGATCGAAATCGACGTCGAAGCGGCGCAGATCACGGCCTTCCTGGCGGCCGATCTCGCGGATTTCCTTCTCGGGAAACACTTGGCCTCCGGCAGCCTGCTTGACATGAGGTAGCGGCAGGAAGCCAGCCGGCAGAAGACCCTGGTCACGAATATCGCCGGGGCTCATCGAGCTTAGCCTGTCCCAGGTCGAGCCACCCGCCAGCTTGACCCTGACGCCACCCTGGACCGGCTTCTTGCCGTTGGTCATCATCACGCCCGGTATCGGACGGTCAGCCAGATCATAACGTTGCTCCAAAAGCTTCTTCTGACGCTCCATCACGCCAGGCTTCTGCGCCTCGTCATCGGCTTTCACCGCGGAAAAGGGCTGGCTCGGCAATGGCCGATAGGTGATGTCAGGAGGCAGCGGATCCGAGAACGCACTGATGCTGGCCGCCGCGACGATGATCGCGCACGGAAGGCCGATATGGAGTTTGCCGGTCATTTCGTCCCTCCTAAGTTCCCCGGACGGTTGCCAAACCGGACCGGGGGCGGTTTGTTCCAAGGCGGGAGTTGGCGAAAGGGAATTTATTTCCGCCACCGGATTGAGCCATCGCCGGGCCCGTCATCTCTGAATGCAGGGCGACATCTTCCCCGCCTCGAACGGCGACGCCACGTTTGGAAAGCAATTCCCGGCCAAGAGAGCCCCGACAGGTGGAGGCATTTACCCTGAAGGAAGCCTTGCTCATGGCATGGTCCACGGAGCGACCCGCGAACGCCCGTGGGACTTCCGGTCAGGTTTGACGCGATTTATCGGCGATGGTTGGTTCTGCTTCCGGAGGCGGTTTTAGCGCTTGCGCGCCAAGCCTCGAATATATATGGCTTTGCGCGGTCCGGAGTGTAGCGCAGCCCGGTAGCGCACTTGACTGGGGGTCAAGGGGTCGTCGGTTCGAATCCGGCCACTCCGACCATTTTAAACAAGGACTTACCCCCAAAGTCCGTCTCATCTATCGCCATCTACCCCTGGCACACATCGACCCATTCGGCGCCGGTGAGATCAGCCATGCGTTGCGGTGCGATGCGCACCGCCGCGTTGGTGGCGCCGGCGGCGGGCACCACCTCTTCGAAACCGCGCAGCGACACGTCGCAATAGACCGGCAGCGGCGCCGGCAGGCCGAACGGGCAGACACCGCCGACCGGATGGCTGGTTGCCTCGATAACCTCAGCGGCCTCCAGCATGCGCGGCTTGCTGCCGAACCGATCCTTGAACTTGCGATTGTCCAGCCTGGCGGTGCCGCTGGTCACGACCAGCATGGTGCGTTCGCCGACGCGAAGGCAGATCGTCTTTGCGATCTGTGCCGGCAACACGCCGTGCGCCTGCGCAGCCAATGCTACGGTTGCCGAACTCGCGTCAGTCACGATCACGTCGATGTCAGGCGCCTTGCTGGCAAAGAAGGCACGAACGGATTCCAAGCTCATCGAAACCCCGCGGATCGAAATGACGAAGCAGCAAGCTAGGCCGGCGCGTCCATAAACACGTGCCGAAGCCTTCAGTCACGGCAAACAGAAAACCCGCCAAGGTCCCCGGCGGGTTTTCGAACATGCATGGCACTGGCGCTACAGCGCGGGGCGGTCTTGCGCGGCCCGCGCCTGCACGGCCGTGCCGAGCAGCGCCTCCTGAGGAAGCCGAAGCGCCGACGCAATACGGCGCAGTTGCGACGGATCGGCCGTCCTGCCGTTCTCGATATCCTCGATTTCGTCGACCGACAGACCGGTTGTCAGGGAAAGCTCCTCGACACTGTATCCCTTGGTTTCCCGAATCGTTCTGAGGGCGCTATGGCCTTGCCCGGCTTCGCTGGCAACCAGTTCCGGGAGGGGTTCGCGCTTTGCACTGTATGGCATTGGCAACTCCGTTGGCTGAAAGAGTTTGATGAAAATGGTGTTGCCTGAGACGGCGAGAACATGCCCGCTTGCGGGTGATTTGCCAAGTCACAAACTGGCCGTCACAGCATCGTGAACCATGCCTGGCGGACGCCGCTCGCAACCGCTCTCGATCAAGTTCTTTTGAACACCTGATCACCTCGTCCCTCGATGATTTTTACGACCCCGTTCGTTGGTTCAATTGCGCCGGCGCGAAACCCAAGACGTTGCCGGCGCGGCTGTCATTTTCCTGAAAGGATCGATGCGATGAAATTGCGGACAATCATGATCGTGCTCGGCACGCTTTCCAGCCTTGGCCTTGCTGCAACCAGCGCGCCGGCGGCAGACACGGTGCGGGTGCGCGGCGTCGTGGCCAGTTCCGACCAATCCCAGCTGACGGTGAAAAACCGCCAGGGTGGCATGGATAAGATCAAGCTCGCTGCCGGATGGAAGATATCGGGCGTCGCGGGCGCGTCGGTAAAGGACATCAAGCTCGGCGATTTCCTCGGCATAGCATCCCTGTCGAAGGCCGATGGCGGCAGCGGCGCGCTTGAGGTCGTGGTGTTTCCCGCAGCCTTGAAAGGCACGGGCGAAGGCGACCGCGCCTGGGACCTCAAGCCCAACAGCCGCATGACCAACGGCACCGTCGCCGACGTGACCGACGTGAATGGCCGCGCGGTGACGCTGACCTATGACAACGGCCAGACAAAGAAGATCTCAATCCCCGACAAGACGCCGGTCGTCACCTTCGCGCCGGCCACGCCGGGCGATCTCAAGCCCGGCGCGCCCGTCGTGGTCACCGCGACGCGCGGCGCCGACGGCACGCTGAGTGCCAACCGCGTCGTGGTCGGCAACAATGGCGTGGTCCCGCCCATGTAAGCCGGTTGCGTCTGCGGCCCCGTATCGAAATTTCTCCCGCTCATCGGCGCTGTGGGCTCAGCCTGTCGGCGGAGCCCACAGCCTGCGCCGCCAGACACATTCCAGAAACAAAATTCTATATTCGGGAAATACTGACGAAAAAAATCGGGAGCGTAATCCCGCTCGCGGCGAACAGGCTGTTGGCCTGATTCAGATTGCCTGCGAAAAAAGGAAGATATCCATGAAGAAGTCCCTCCTCTCGGCCCTCGGGCTTGCAGTTGCACTTGCATTCACCATGCCAATCCTCGGCGCGACCAGCGCTGATGCCGCGCCGATGCACAAGCATCATCGTCATCATCGCAAGCACCATCGCAGCCACCACTACCATCATCACCACCACAAGGTTATGGGCAAGAAGGCCTGAGCTTAACCGACTGCCAATGAGAAGACCGGCTTTGGCTTCTTGTTCGAAGCCGGTCTTCTCCTGGTTTCCTCCGGATACGCGCCGTATCAGCGCGATCTCGCAGCGCTACAACGAGCGCCTGCTCTGACGAAAAAACCCCTGTTCGTGCTGCAGACCGACAAGCTGGGGCTATGGCCCTTTTTTCGTGGCACCCACAGGTGCCGCTGTCCTAAACCGGGTGCACTTTCGGGCAACATGAATCGCCCGCGCACCGATCCAGCGGAACCGAGGAATAAATAAAGGTCAGCGCCGGCTGAACAGCAGACTGGCGACCAGACCAAGCACCACAAAGCCGATCGCCGCGGCCGTCGCCGGATGCTCGCGGGCGGATTTCTCGATCGCCCTGCCCCGCTCGCGGATCGCCGGCAACGCATCGTGCAGACGTTCCGCAAGGTCGGAATACGTGTCAAGCGCCGCGTCGCGACCGTCTTCGTAATAGGCGCCGCCCCGCCTGGACGCAGCCTTCTTCAGGGCCGCCAATTCCCTGGAGAGTGCAGCGACCCGCCTGTCGAGATCGACGTCCGAGAGGGTCGAGAATAATGCCATGATGCGTTTCCTTGTCTGCTCAAGCCTTGTCTTGCTCAAGAAAACGTAACGCATCACCCAAAGGCGGGTTCCCGTTCTTCAGGCGCCGGCCGGTTGCCCGTCAGCGCACTTGGTCGAGGAGGCGCTTGCATTCGAGGAGGTCGAACAACGCTTCCTGCAACAGCGCGCGATTGTCCCGCGACAGTTTCGAAGCGTCCGGCTGGACCGGGCCTTCCTCGTCGCTCTTGCCAAGACCGAAGAAACGGCGGCTGGGCTTGACCCTCGGCTGGCCAACCAGTTCGTCATCTCCGCCGCGCGGCTGCGCTGCCGCCGTCAACGGCACCTGGTCGGCCTGCTTTCGTTGCGAGATCGCCTCGACGGCGGCCATATCGCCATTGCCGATGGCAACCAGGAAATGGTTGCCATTTTCGCGCAACAGCTTCTGCACGCCCTTGATGGTGTAGCCCTGGTCGTAGAGCATATGGCGAATGCCCTTGATCAGTTCGACATCCTGCGGCCGGTAGTAGCGGCGGCCGCCGCCGCGTTTCATCGGCTTGATCTGGTTGAAACGCGTTTCCCAGAAGCGCAGCACGTGCTGCGGCAGATCGAGGTCTTCGGCGACCTCGCTGATGGTGCGAAAGGCGTCAGGGCTCTTGTCCATGGGCGAAATCCTCACACTGGAGCATGATCCCGGGACATGGGAACCGGCGTTCGAACGAGATTCCCTCGACAGGAGGGGAGCTCATTCCGGCTGCGCGTAACGATCACGCGGAACACCAATCCGGCCATGTTGCCGAATCGGGTCTCATTTCAGCGGTTTGTGAGGCAATATTCAAGCCCGGCATCATCGCAAGGCCTGTTTTCAACCGTGCATTTGCAGCGAGCCTACTTGCCGCCCTTTGCCTTGCCACTCTGGTGGGAGCGCAAGATGCGGTTCTTCAGCACGTTCGACGACTTGAAGGTCATCACCCGGCGCGGCAGGATCGGCACCTCTTCGCCGGTCTTGGGATTGCGCCCGATGCGCTCGTTCTTGGAGCGGACGTGGAACGTCGCGAAAGACGACAGTTTCACCGTCTCGCCACGGACGATCGCCTCGCAGATCTCGTCCAGCACCGCCTCGACGAGTTCGGCCGATTCAGTGCGCGACAAACCTACCTTGCGGTAAACGGCTTCGGCAAGGTCGGCGCGCGTAAGTGTCTTTCCCCCCATGCGACCGTCCCATCAGCTCAAACATAAAATCGATACAACAGCGGCAGAGCCTAAGTAATTGATCCGGCAAGGTCAAGGACCGAACCGGACCGTTCGGCACTTACCAGCGAAGCAGAACCGCGCCCCAGGTGAAGCCGCCGCCCATCGCTTCCAGAAGCACAAGGTCGCCCTTTTTGATGCGGCCATCGGCAACAGCCACGGAAAGCGCCAGCGGCACGGAAGCAGCCGAGGTGTTACCGTGCAGATTGACCGTCACCACCACCTTTTCCTCAGCTATCCCGAGCTTCCTGGCGGAAGCGTCAATGATCCGTTTATTGGCCTGATGCGGCACGAACCAGTCCAGGTCGTCGGCGGTGATGCCGGCCTGCGAAAACGTCGCCTCGATGACGTCGGTGATCATGCCCACCGCATGCTTGAAGACCTCGCGGCCTTCCATCCTGAGATAGCCGACCGTTCCCGTCGTCGAAGGCCCGCCGTCGACAAAGAGCTTGTCCTTGTGCGCGCCGTCGGAGCGCAGGCTCATCGCTAGCACACCGCGGTCGGCAATACTGCCGCCCCCTTCGCCGGCTTGAAGAACCAGGGCGCCGGCGCCATCGCCGAACAGTACGCAGGTCGAGCGATCGGTCCAGTCGAGGATGCGCGAGAAGGTCTCCGAGCCGATCACCAGCACGCGCTTGGCCAAGCCGCCGCGAATATAGAGGTCGGCCGTGGTTACCGCATAGACGAAGCCCGAGCATACCGCCTGCAGGTCGAAGGCAAAGCCGTGATGCATGCCGAGCCGGTTCTGGATTTCGACGGCCGTGGCCGGAAAAGTATTGTTGGGTGTCGAGGTCGCCAGCACGATCAGGTCGATGTCTCCGGGTGTCAGGCCGGCATCGGCGAGCGCTGCGCGCGCCGCCGCCTCACCCAGCGAAGCGGTGGTCTCGTCGTCGGCCGCGATATGGCGCTGGCGGATGCCGGTGCGCTGGGCGATCCACTCGTCCGAGGTTTCGACCATGCCTTCAAAGTCGGCATTCTTCATGATGCGGCGGGGCAGCGCGGCGCCCATGCCGCGCACGACTGATCTGATCAAAGTTCTTTCCTATTCCTTTGCGTCGCTGACGACGTCGGATTTCCTAGATGTCTGGGCATGCGGATTGCGCGCATGGAACAAGTCCAGGTCGGCCTCGATGCGGTCGAGCAGATTGTTGCGCACCATATCGTAGCCGAGTTCGATGGCGGCGGCGAAACCATCCGAATCGGCGCCGCCGTGGCTTTTCACCACAATGCCGTTCAGCCCCAGGAAAACGCCGCCATTGGAGCGGCCGACATCCATCTTTTCGCGCAGGCGATCGAACGCGCCCTTGGCGAAGATATAGCCGATCCTGGCCATCAGCGTACGGCTCATCGCCGCCCGCAGGTAGCCGCCAATCTGGCGCACCGTGCCTTCCGCCGTCTTCAGGGCGATGTTGCCGGCGAAGCCTTCGGTGACGACGACGTCGACCACGCCCTTGCCGATATCGTCGCCCTCGACGAAACCGTGATAGTTCATCGAGGCCATATTGGCTTCACGCAGCATGCGCCCAGCCTCCTTGACCTCTTCCTGGCCCTTGATCTCCTCGACGCCGACATTGAGCAGGCCGACACTGGGCCGCGAGACGCCGAAGACCGATCGGGCCATGCCGGTTCCAAGGATGGCAAAATCAATGAGCTGGTGCGCATCCGCGCCAATGGTGGCGCCGACGTCGAGGACCACGCTTTCGCCGCGCAGCGTCGGCCAAAGTGCCGCGATCGCCGGGCGGTCGATGGTGGCCATGGTGCGCAGGCAGAATTTCGACATCGCCATCAGCGCGCCGGTGTTGCCGGCCGAGACGCAGGCGTCCGCCGTACCCGACTTGACCGCCTCGACAGCCTTCCACATCGACGATTTCCAGCGGCCATGGCGCAGTGCCTGGCTCGGCTTGTCGTCCATCCTGACGGCCACCTCGCAGTGGAAGAATTCGCTCACACCGGCCAGCTTGGGAAATTTGGCCAGTTCGGGTCGTACGGCCTCCTCCCGCCCGTAGATGACGAAGCGGACGTCGGGACGGCGGGTCGCGACCGTCATGAGCGCCGGAATGACCACGGCTGGTCCGTGATCGCCGCCCATGGCATCGATGGAAATCCTGATCACGCGGTATTCATCTCACGGTTTTGCTTAGGCGGCGGATCGTTTTAGTGATCGCGAAGGTTCGGCGAAAATAGCGGTTTTGGACATTCGCACAACCGACTTTTCCGTCGCGGGTGAGGTTTTCAGGATTTTCCCAACAGCGACCGCAGTTTCTGCTGAAATTCATTCTCCACCGGTTCGGCCTCGCGGCCGGCATCAAGCGACGCACCCGGCTTGCGCGGATAAGGATCGATGGCCAGTCCGAAGAACTGCTCGGCGAGTGCCCCGACATCGATCGTGTCGCCTGAAAATGTTTCGGGACTGTCAGGTCCATCCGCGTCGAGCAGGATCTCGCCGCCGCCTTCGAATCCCTGTCGTCCAAGCTTGGAATCCTCGGGCAGGAACAGAGCCTCGAATGATTCGTCGATATGCGCCCCGACCGGATCGAGCGTGACGATACAGGCCTGGGTGATGTCGGCCTCGACCCGGCCGCTGACCTTCACGCCATTGCGTTTCCACGGCGTCACCAGGAATTCGGCACGGTAGGCTTCGACCGAGAGCAAGCTGTGCTCTTCGGCGAGTGTCGCGCGCTGGGTGGCGTCGGCCTCGATGACCACCGGCAAGCCCTTCTGCGGCAGGCGGGCGACGTTGGCAAAAAACGATACCGGACTTTGCGGATCGGCGTGCTTCATCGATCTGCCTCCTGGGCGAGCGGAAAGGTCACCGTGCCGGAGACGATCGCCCGGCACGGCTGCGTGGCCAGCCGGTTGCGGGCATCGGCGACATAGTCGGACAGTCGTGACGCTTCCGCCCAGGCCGCGGCGTCGGGCCGGACATTGCGTGCAAGGGCGGCGGTGAGCCCATCATGATCATTGCGCTCCAATGCGTCGTCATAGGCGGCGGTGCGGCCATAAAACATCTTCGCCAGCTTTTTCATGCGCTTGGGCACTCCGACATCGCCAATGCCGAGTTCCCGCAGCGAATGGTCGACGTCGAGAAAAAACTCGTCGATCAGCACCTGCGCGATCTCCTGCGCCACGCCGTCTTCCCCACGCAGCCGGTGCTGGACCAGGAACATGTGCAGCGACAGCATTTCGAAACGCCCAAGCGGCGTGTCCGGCACATTCCAGTGGGAATAAAATACGGTCTGCCGCGCGGCCGCCACGATTTGTGCGTAAAGCGCGTCGGTGATGGCGCGGTTGGCGTGGCGTTCGCGACCAAAAAGGCGCTGGAACATGGGGATGGTCTCCGGGGACCGTTTGTTGAATTGGCCTTGTTGCATCGGCAAGCAAGCTGGTTTACCGGTTTTGCGGCCCAGCGCAAGTTGCGGCGATATAATGGAGAATTGTTGTTGCGCGCGCTGAATTTCAAGTCGACCTTCTCTTCCAGGCCCGCTGGCGCGATCTCGCTGCTGGCCATCATTGCGGCGCTTTCGGCCTGCAACAGTTCCAAGATGATCGGTGATCTGAACCCCAGCGAAACGCTGACGCAGGGGTATGTCATCGATCAGCAGGCGATCGATTCGGTGCCGGTCGGCTCAAGCCGCGAGCAGGTGCTGCTCGCGCTCGGCACGCCCTCGACGACGGCGACCTTCGACAATGAAGCCTTTTACTACATCTCGCAGACTCGCAAGCGCTATGTCGCCTTCGACAAGCCCCGGCTGATCGATCAGCATGTGCTGGCGGTTTATTTCGGGGCCGATGGGCGGGTCACCCAGATCGCCAATTACGGCCTGAAGGACGGCAAGATCTTCGACTTCATCTCGCGCACCACGCCGACTGGCGGCAAGGACCAGAACTTCCTCAGCCAGATCATCAACGGCGCCAGCAAGCTGGCGCCCGGCATTCCCGGCGGCGGCACTCCCTGATCTCAGACCCGCCTCCCCTTGGGGATGGCAGCACCATCTCAGGCGACCAAAAACCCGTGGGAGCGATCCCACGGGTTTTTGTTATCATGGGGCGGGAGAGGCCGGCTCGTCGGCGATGGGCAGACAGCGACGGCAGGACGCGGACGCAGCCGTTGAAATTCGTTTTCCGCGTTCCAAAACCGCCGTCAAATAAAAACCCGCGAGGATTGCTCCCCGCGGGTTTTCATTGTCGAGCTTTGCCGCTCAGCCGTGCGCCAGCACCGCCAGCAGCAGGAGCGCCACGATATTGGTGATCTTGATCGCCGGGTTGACCGCCGGGCCGGCCGTGTCCTTGTAGGGATCGCCGACCGTATCGCCGGTCACCGAGGCCTTGTGCGCCTCGGAACCCTTCAGGTGCTTGATGCCGTCCTTGTCGGTGAATCCGTCCTCGAACGACTTCTTGGCGTTGTCCCAGGCGCCGCCGCCCGAAGTCATCGAGATGGCGACGAACAAGCCGTTGACGATGACGCCGAGCAGAGAGGCGCCGAGAGCCGCAAAGGCCGACGCTTTCGAGCCCGAGATCAGCAGCACGCCGAAATAGACGACGAGCGGCGCCAACACCGGCAGCAGCGACGGGATGATCATTTCCCGGATCGCCGCCTTGGTCAGAAGATCTACCGCGCGCGCATAGTTCGGCTTGGACGTGCCGGCCATGATGCCCGGGTCGTCACGGAACTGCTTGCGCACCTCCTCGACGATGGCGCCCGCCGCGCGGCCGACGGCCGTCATGGCGATGCCACCGAACAGATACGGGATCAAGCCGCCGAAGATCAGGCCGGCGACGACGTAGGGGTTGGAAAGATCGAAGGAGACCTCGCCCATGCCCTGGAAGTAGGGATATTTGTCGCCATTGGCGGCAAAGAATTTCAGGTCGTTCGAATAGGCCGCGAACAGCACCAGTGCGCCGAGGCCCGCCGAACCGATGGCATAGCCCTTGGTCACCGCCTTGGTGGTGTTGCCGACCGCGTCGAGCGCGTCGGTGGAGTGGCGCACTTCCTTGGGCAGGCCGGCCATTTCGGCGATGCCGCCGGCATTGTCGGTGACCGGGCCAAAGGCATCGAGCGCGACGATCATGCCGGCAAGGCCGAGCATGGTGGTGACGGCGATCGCCGTGCCGTAAAGGCCGGCGAGCTGATAGGTCGAGATGATGCCGCCGACGATGACGATGGCCGGCAGTGCCGTCGATTCCAGAGAGACCGCAAGGCCCTGGATGACGTTGGTGCCGTGCCCGGTCACCGACGCCTGGGCGATCGAGTTGACCGGACGCTTGTTGGTGCCGGTGTAGTACTCGGTGATCACGACGATGAGACCGGTCACCACGAGGCCGATCAGGCCGCAGATGAACAGGTTCTTGCCGGTGATGACCATGCCGGCGACAGTGCCGACCTCGCCCCAGCCAAGCGTGGCCGAGGTGGCGACGCCCAAGCCCACGATGGACAACAGGCCGGTGACGATCAGCCCCTTGTAGAGCGCGCCCATGATCGAACCGTTGGAGCCGAGCTTGACGAAGAAAGTACCGACGATCGAGGTCAGGATGCAGGCGCCGCAGATAGCGAGCGGATAGAGCATCGCGGCACTCAGAACCGCGGTGCCGCCAAAGAAGATGGCGCCCAGCACCATGGTGGCGACGACTGTCACCGCATAGGTCTCGAACAGGTCGGCCGCCATACCGGCGCAGTCGCCGACATTGTCGCCGACATTGTCGGCAATGGTGGCGGGGTTGCGCGGATCATCCTCGGGAATACCAGCTTCGACCTTGCCGACCAGATCGCCGCCGACATCGGCACCCTTGGTGAAGATGCCGCCGCCGAGACGGGCGAAGATCGAGATCAGCGAGGCGCCGAAGCCGAGCGAAACCAGCGAGTCGATGACGATACGGTCATTGGGCTGAAGCCCCATGAAATGGGTGAGGATCAGGTAGTAGATCGACACGCCAAGCAGGGCAAGGCCCGCAACAAGCATGCCGGTGATGGCGCCCGACTTGAATGCGATGTCGAGGCCGGCGGCAAGGCTGTTGGAAGCGGCCTGTGCCGTGCGAACATTGGCCCGCACCGAAACATGCATGCCGATGAAGCCGGCCGCGCCCGAAAGCACGGCCCCGATCAGGAAGCCGATCGCGGCGGTGATGGACAGCAGCCACCAGGCGAGCAGCAGCACGACCACGCCGACGATGGCGATGGTGGTGTACTGGCGCGCCAGATAGGCTTGCGCGCCCTCACGGATGGCGGCGGAGATTTCCTGCATGCGTGCATTGCCCTGGTCCGACGCGAGGACCGAACGTGTCGCCCAGATGGCGTAAAGGACAGAAAGCAGGCCGCAGGCGATGACGGCGGAAATTATGGTCATGCCGGGTTTTCCTCGATTGCTGGCCCAAAAGAACCCCTCCCTGGGCCGTTGAGACAAAGACGGAATCCCGTGCGCGGAATCCCCCTCTTCGCAGCGGTGTATGCGAAACAGGGCCGCGAACGTCAAGATATTGTTCGGTTTTTGCCCGGCTTTCGCCCAAAAGAGCCAGACGGCGGCAGGTGTCGCCATGCCGCTGCTGCTTTATATCGATTGAAATCACGGATCAGCACTCAGGTTTGGCGCAGATCACCGTCTGGCTGGACGACGAAGATCAGCACCGCCAGCATGGTCATGTAGAACACGAATGCCTTCTGCTGGCCGTTCCAGATGCTCGATTGCCACATGGCGAACCACTCGCCGCCCACCACCATAAATCCAAGATACCAGATCAGGAATCCCATCGTCGCGGCGATAACGGCGAATTTCTTGGCATCGTTGAAAACCTCTCCGCTGGCATTGCGCGCTTGCCACAGGTTCCAGGCCGCGATCAGGTAGAGCAGACAGGTCAGCGCCTCGCCGGCGATGATGAGCCAGTAGCCCGTCGTCCATAGCGAGGGGTTGGTGATCGAGCGATACATCAGCGCGTTGCCGGGAAAGGTCGTGTCCATGCTCAGCACGTGCTGGACAAAGGCGAAGTTTGAGCCGTAATCGGTGACGTTGCCGAAAGCGACAAGAAAGGCGAAAGCCGCCAGACAGAGACACATGACGATCTTGGAGAAGCGCAAGGTCATGGCAAGAACTCCTGCTGAAGGATCGGGGCATCGGCCCAAGCAATCGCCGAGTCCCGAAGATCGCGCAACTGGCAGGCGGGTGTTGATTACGCTCACGGCCAGCGCAAGACATTATGCCGGCAAGCAAGTCATCGCCGAACCCATCGAGGCGCTCCAGCTCGGCAGCGATTGCGCCGTGGGTGATCTTGTCTCGCTCGTGAAAGCCGGCACACAACACGACTTTGCCGTCATCTGCCGCCGCTGGATCTGCAAAGAGCAAGGCATCGAACTCGAACTGACGCTCGACCACCCTGCCCGTTCAAGTGGACGTTGAAAGATCGGAGCACCGGGACAGAAGCCTACTCGGCCTGGCGCCCCATGCGCCGCGCGGCATAGCGTTCGACCGCCGACAACCCATCATAGATCAGCACGGCCAAGGCGGCAACGATCAGGCCGCCCTGCAAGATGAAAGCGAGATTGTTGGACAAGAGCCCGGCAATGATCACCTCGCCCAATGTCTTCGCTGCAACCGTCGAGCCAATGGTGGCGGTGGCCAGGCTGATAACCACCGACAGCCTTATGCCGCCTAGGATGACCGGCGCGCTGAGCGGCAATTCGACCTTCAGCAGCCTTTGCCAACCGGTCATGCCGGCACCGCGCGCCGCTTCCATGACATTGCCGGGCAACGTCGTCAGGCCGGTCAGCGCGTTCTCGAAGATCGGCAGCAGACCATAGAGGAACAATGCGATCAGCGTCGGCTTCTCGCCGAACCCTACCGCCGGCACGGCAAGCGCCAGCACCGCCACCGGCGGGAAAGTCTGGCCGATATTGACCAGGCTGCGTGACAGCGGCAGGAATTCGGCGCCGGCAGGCCTGGTGACCAGGATGGCGAGCGCGACCGCCACGATGGTGGCGGCGAGCGTGGCGATCAGCACGGTGCGCAGGTGCAGCAGCATCAGCGTCAGCAAGCTGCCCTGATTGTAGATCACCGGCGCGCCGTTCTCGGTCAGCGGCTTGAGCAGCGGCTCGAACCAGCCGGGGCTGGTGACGAAAGCGACCAGCAGCACCACCAGCGCAAGCCTGAGCAGCAACGGCAGCCAGGCTTTCATGCCGGCCTCGCCGCACGCTTCACCAAGCCGTCGATGGTAACGCGACCGAGCGGCTTGCCGTCGGCATCCTTGACCGGCAGCGCCGGACGGCCAGACCAGAGAAGTTCGGCCAGCGCGTCGCGCTGGCTGGCGTCGCCAGGAATCGCCTCACCTTCCGCCGCGCCCTTTTCGACTGCGTCGCGCACGCGGCCGAGCGACAGCAGCCGGAACGGTTTTTCGCTGGCGCCGACCAGGGTCTCGACGAAGCCGCTGGCCGGCCTCGCCAGTATCTCCGCCGGCCTGGCATATTGTACCAGCTTGCCGGCATCCATGACGGCGATCTTGTCGCCCATATGCACGGCCTCTTCCATGTCGTGGGTGACGAGGATGATGGTGGTGCCGAAGCGCCTCTGGATTGCAAGCAGATCTTCCTGCGCCTTGGTGCGGATGATCGGGTCAAGCGCGCCGAACGGCTCGTCCATTAACAGCACATTGGGTTCGGCCGCGAGCGCGCGGGCGACGCCGACGCGCTGTTGCTGGCCGCCAGAGAGCTCGTGCGGATAGCGCGGCCCGTAGGCCTGCGGGTCGAGCTGGTAGAGCGTCATCAGTTCGTCGACACGGGCCTTGATGCGATCCTTGTCCCAGCCAAGCAGCGCCGGCACGGTGGCGATGTTCTGCGCCACCGTGCGGTGCGGGAACAGGCCATGGCCCTGGATGGCGTAGCCGATGCTGCGCCGCAGCTCGTAGCCGGGCACCGAGCGGTTGTCGGCGCCGTCGAGCTTGATGACGCCGGAAGTCGGCTCGACCAGCCGGTTGATCATGCGAAGCAGCGTCGTCTTGCCGGAGCCCGAGGTGCCGACGATGACGCAAAGGGTGCGGGGCTCTATGATCATCGAGACTTCATCGACCACCGTGGTCGCATCGTAGCGCTTGGTAATGCGTTCGATCTCGATCATGCGGGGTCCGCCCTGCGCTTGGTTGAGGTCATTTCGATCACCGCGTCGAGAATGATGGCAGCAGCGAAGGCGAGCGCAACCGTCGGCACGGCGCCAAGCAGCACCAGGTCCATCGCGGTCTGGCCGACGCCCTGGAACACGAACACGCCGAAGCCGCCGCCGCCGATCAGGGCGGCGATGGTGGCGAGGCCGATGTTCTGCACAAGCACGATGCGGATACCGGTGAGGATCACTGGGAAGGCCAGCGGAAACTCGACGCCGAACAGGCGTTGGCGATCCGTCATGCCCATGCCGCGCGCCGCGTCATTGGCGGCATGCGGCACACCGGCAAGGCCGACCACGGTATTGGCGACGACCGGCAGCAGCGAATAGAGGAACAGCGCCACGAACGCAGGTGCCGTTCCGATGCCGCGGATACCGAGCGCGGCCGCTCCCGGCACATGCGCCGCCACCCAGCCGAGCGGCGCGATCAGCAGGCCGAACAGCGCGATCGAGGGAATGGTCTGGACGATGTTGAGCACGTTGAGCACGCCGGCGCGCAGGCGCTCGACGCGATGGCACAGGATGCCAAGCGGCAGGCCCAGTATCACCGCCGCCGCCAGCGAACCAAGCGCCAGCGTGACATGTTTGGCGCCCTCGGCCCAGAAACTGTCGGCACGGTTGAAATATTCCTTGAGGATCGAAAGGCTGTCCCAGGATCCCGATATGAGCAGCAGCCCGATGGCGAGCGCGGCAACGACAAGCACGCCGACACGTGACCAGGGAGACAGGTTCATTCTCGTCAGCACGTCGGCCAGCAGGAGGGTAAAGGCAAAGATCAGCAGCCAAAACCCGGAGGCCGGCGAAACGCGCGCGAAGGTATTGCCTGCCGGGGTCAGGAATGTCCCGGTGACGCCGATCAACAGCGCGAGAGCCGCCAGCGTGATCACGCTGGCGGCAAGGCGCAGGACGAGCGGCGTTTTCAGCAGCGCGACAAGCGCGGCTGCGACAACGATGGCCAAAAGCAGCGGGCCGGCCATTGCCGGAAGTGCCTCTACGATCGAGCGCGCCTGGCCGGGCACGATGCGATTGGCGCGGAACGTGGCGAAGGGTGCTACGAAAGCCGCATAGGCAGCGATCGCGGCGATGACCACGCCGAGCTTGTCGAAGCGGAGGGTCATGGCTGCCCCTCAAAGGGGGAAATCTGCCACGAGGTACACAGTTGGCTGGCGACTGGCGAAAGCCGACGCGATTTCCGATCTCCCCCCTTGCGGGGGAGATGGCCGGCAGGCCAGAGGGGGGTGTGAAGGATCGCCAACTTTCGAGCGTCGGCTTGTTCGAAAACGGTCCTGTCCGAGCGCGCAGCTGTGACGAGTTGAGAGGTCGGCGGGACAGCACCCCCCTCTGTCCTGCCGGACATCTCCCCCGCAAGGGGGGAGATCGGCAGCTTCCAGAGGGGGGCGCCTCGCACCAGCATCACGGTCAGCTAAGCGCTGACTACTTCAAGAACCCATTCTTCTTCAAAAAGTCTTCCGCCACACCCTTGACCGGCTCTCCGCCGACCTGGACGCGGCCGTTGAGTTCCTGCAGCGTGATGAGGTCGAGCTTGGCGAAGACCGGCTTCAACAACGTCTCGATCTCGGGATGCTCCTTCAGCACCGCCTCGCGGATGACCGGCGCCGGCTGGTAGACCGGCTGCACGCCCTTGTCGTCGTCGAGCACGACCAGCCCGGAGGGCGCGATGCCGCCGTCAGTGCCGTAGACCATGGCAGCGTTGGCGCCATTGGTCTGGTTGGCTGCCGCCGCGATGGTCGCGGCCGTGTCGCCGCCGGAGAGCGTGATCAACTGGTCAGGCTTCAACGTGAAGCCGTAGGTGGTCTGGAACGCCGGCAGGGCCGCGGCTGAATTGACGAACTCGGCCGAGGCCGCGAGCACCACCTTGCCGCCGCCGGCGACATATTTGCCGAAGTCGGACAGGGTGGCGAGCTTATTGGTTTCGGCCACCTCCTTGCGCAGTGCGATCGCCCAGGTGTTGTTGGCCGGCGACGGCGACAGCCAGACGATCTTGTTGGCGTCGTAATCGAGCTTCTTGGCCGTCTCATAGGCCTTGGCGGCGTCCTTCCAGACCGGGTCGTCGGCCTTCTCGAAGAAGAAGGCGGCATTGCCGGTGTATTCGGGATAGATGTCGATCTCGCCGGCGGTGATCGCCTTGCGCACCACCGGCGTGCCGCCGAGCTGGATGCGGTCAGTGGTCTTGATGTTGTTGGCGTTGAGGACGAGCTGGATGATGTTGCCGAGCACGCCGCCCTCGGTGTCGATCTTCGAGGAGACGACCACCTGAGCATTCGCCGATGCTATCGCAATACCGAGCGCGAGCGCCGCGCCAGCCAGAAGCTTGATTGAAAACATTGTGAAAATCCCTTGCTGTGAACCGGAATTCGGTGCCGCATATGAGCACGGCTCCAACGTCTCGTCGGGGCACACGGTTTCATAACAAGTGGTACAGACGCAATATTTTTGTTCGGAAGGCCAATTGCGACGCGACGCTGGCGATCTGCTGCCATCTGGCGGATAATGCGGTGAGGGTGCGGGTGGCAAACACGGAGAGCGTGTCATGGCCATACACAAAGTCGGTTACCTCATCGGCAGTCTTGCCCGGGAATCCATCAACCGCAAGCTCGCGAAGGCGCTCGTTCAACTTGCCCCTCCCGAACTCGACATGACCGAAATCGCCTTCAAGGATCTGCCACTGTACAGCTACGACTATGACGCCGACTTCCCACCGGCAGCCCGGGATTTCAAAAAGGCGATCGCCTCCGTCCAGGCCGTATTGTTCGTCACCCCGGAGTACAACCGCTCGATCCCTGGTGGATTGAAGAACGCAATCGACTGGGCCAGTCGGCCCTACGGCAAGAATTCGTTCGCGCGCAAACCGTCGGCCGTCATCGGAACATCGCCGGGCGCCATCGCGACCGCCGTCGCCCAACAAAGCCTTCGAAGCGTTCTGAGTTTCTGCAATTCGCCCCAGATGAACGCGCCTGAAGCCTACATACAGTTCACGCCGGGGCTGATCACCGACGACGGCGAGGTGACGGTCGAATCCACTGAGGACTTCCTGCGCAACTACATGGCTGAGTTTCACATGTTCATAGCGCGAGTGCTTCAGGTTCTGCCGCCGGACGCATAAATTCAAATTGGGCGTCAAGCCAGACGCAAGCTCGCAATCCTCAGCGCGCCGAGCGCGACGAAGCATAGCACGGTGACGGGAAAGATCATCCAGTTCAGCATGGTCCAGCCCCAGGCATTGTAGACCATGCCCGACATCAGCGAGGCGCAGGCCACGGAGCCGAACAGGACGAAGTCGTGGAACCCCTGCACCTTGCCCTTTTCGGAAGGCCGGTAGCTTGCCGCGACCATGGCCGTGGCGCCGATGAAGCCGAAATTCCAGCCGAGGCCGAGCAGGATCAGCGCCGTCCAGAATTGCCATAGCGCCAAGCCGGACAGCGCGACGACCGCACAGCCGATCAGCAGCAGGAGGCCGACCGCGACAATGCGTTCAGCACCGAAGCGATGGATCAGCGATCCGGTGAAGAAGCTCGGCCCGAACATTGCCATGACATGCCACGAAATGCCGAGCGTCGCATCGTCCTCCGACAGGCCGCAGCCGACCATGGCGAGCGGCGCGCCGGTCATGACGAAGCTCATCAGGGCATAGCTGCCGACCGCGCAGAAGAGTGCCGCGACGAAACGCGGCTGCGTGACGATCTCGGCCAAGGGCCGGGCATCGCTGCCGGCAATTTCCGTTCCGCCGGCGGCGGCCCTCGCCGGCAGGCGCAGCAATGACAGGATCGCCGCGCCGACGGCGGCTAGCACCAGGATGGATGCGAACGAACCGGCAAACATCACCGGTGCGAACAACTCGCGGGTGAAGATGACAATCTGCGGTCCGAGAATGGCGGTGATGATGCCGCCCGCCAGCACGAAGGAGATGGCGCGCGCCTTGAACTGCGGCGGCGCATTGTCGGCGGCGGCAAAGCGGAACTGCTGGACGAAGGCGCCACCGACACCGATCACCGTCAGGCCGAAGGCAAACAGCCAAAAACTGCCATGGAAGAGTGCCAGCGTCGCGACCAGACCGCCAAGCGCGGTGACGATCGTACCGGTCACGAAGCCGCCGCGCTGGCCCATGGCGCGGATGATGGCCGCCGCCGGCAGCGCACCGAGTGCCACGCCGAGATTGAAGCCGGTGATCGGCGCCGTCGCCAGCGACTTGTCCGGGCCGAGCAGATATTGACCGGCAAGCGCGCCCATGGAGATGGCGATGGGCGCTGCCGAACCGATGATCGCCTGCGAGGCGGCGAGGATCAACGCGGTGCGCCGCGCCTCCCTGGCCGCCTCGATGGCGACCGCCGTCATGAAGCGTCCTTGCCGCGTCCCTCGCCACGCACCCGACGGGAGACGCGATCGAGCACGGCGTTGACCAGCTTCGGCTCGTCTTCCTCGTAGAAAGCCTTGGCGATATCGACGTATTCGGAAACGATCACCGCCACCGGCACGTCTTCGCGCTTGATCAGTTCGTAGACACCGGCGCGCAGGATTGCGCGCAGTGTCGAATCGAGGCGCGACAGCGGCCAGTCATCGGTCAGCGCCTGGCGGATAACCGGATCGATGGTTTTCTGGTCCTCGACGACACCGGTGAGGATGGCGCGGAACCATTGGGCATCCGCCTCGCGGTAAAGCGCGCCATCGACTTCCTTGCCGAGGCGAAACGCTTCGTATTCGGCAGTGATCTCGAAGACGCCGCTGCCGGCGACATCCATCTGATAGAGGGCCTGCACGGCGGCAAGCCGCGCCGCGCCGCGCTTGTTGGCGTGTCGCACCGTGGGCTGTCCGGGCGAAGCGGGGTCGCTCACGATCGCGCTCCCAGTCGTTCCTTGAGCGCGATCATGGTCAGCGCCGCGCGCGCGGCAAAGCCACCCTTGTCGCCCTCCGAACGCTTGGCTCGCGTCCAGGCCTGTGCGTCGTTTTCCGTGGTCAGGATGCCGTTGCCGATACAGACCGAGTCCTGCACGGACAGGTCCATCAGTGCGCGGCTGGATTCATTGGCGACGATATCGAAGTGATAGGTGTCCCCGCGGACGACGGTGCCAAGCGCGACGAAGCCGTCATAGTTCATGCCGCCTTCCGCCGCGCCGTCCAGCGCGAAGGTAATGACGGCGGGAATTTCGAGCGAACCTGGAACGGTGACGACGTCGTAGGTCGCACCCGCTTCGTCAAGCGCGCTCGTCGCGCCTTCGAGCAGCGCGTCGGCAAGATCGTCGTGGAAGCGTGCCTCGATAACGAGAAGGTGGGCCTTCTTCTTCGGGCGAATGAACGCTTTACCGTGTTGGGATGTGCCAGCCATAAATGTCTCCGGGATCGCCGGTGACTTAGGCCGAAGCCGGATTGATCGCAAGCACAAGATTGCGGCAGCCGTGTCGGGCTATCGCCTTCCTGGGCGGGTTCCCGAGATCGGGCAGTCCATAGAGAGGCTTTCAGTCCAGGCAACAATGGCGGGGTCCATTACTCGGCGCGCATCTACATCGCCGACGTCAGCCGATCCTGCCCTTGGGAATTCCTGCTTTCCATCATCGCCAATTCCTCATGAACAGCTCGGCGATGCTCAAAGCCCCTCTTTCGCCGCTTCCGCCAGCCGCGCCGCATAGCGGGCCATGGTGTCGATCTCGAGATTGACGCGGTCGCCGACCTTGCGCTCACCCCAGGTGGTGACGGTCAGCGAATGGTGGATCAGAAGCACGTCGAAGCGGGTGCCTTCCACCTTGTTGACGGTGAGCGAGGTGCCGTCGAGCGCGACGGAGCCTTTCGGCGCGATGAACTTCGCCAGTTCGCGCGGCGCTTCCAGCGTGAAGCGAACGGCGTCGCCCTCATCCTTGCGCTCGACGATCTCGGCGGTGCCGTCGACATGGCCCGACACGATATGGCCTCCAAGCTCGTCGCCGATCTTCAGCGCCCGCTCAAGATTGATGCGCGTGCCTGACTTCCAGCCCATCGCCGTCGTCAGCCGGAGCGCCTCCTCCCAGGCCTCGACTTCGAACCAGCGCGCGTTCGAGCCGCTGTCGGGCAAGGCCGTCACGGTAAGGCAAACGCCGCCGCATGATATCGAGGCGCCGATGGCGATGGTTTCGGGATCATAGGCGGTGTCGATACGCAATCCCACGCCTTCCCGCAGCGGCTTGACGGCCGCGACGGTGCCTATGTCGGTAACAATGCCGGTAAACATCGGTGTTGATCCTAAAAGTCTCTTATCCACTCGGCGTAGCTGTCCTCGCCGAACCGCATCTCGCGCAGTTTGCGAAATCCCGCCGGGACATGGTTGGCATCGATGGGCGATGCAATGCCCCCCTTGCCAATCGCCTCCGGCCCCCGGAACAGCACGATGCGGTCAACCAGGCCTTCCGACAGGAAGGCGCTGGCCACCTTGGCTCCACCTTCGACCAGCACGCTGGCCATACCGAGCGCAGCAAGATCCTCGAGCAGTTCCGGCAGCGCCACGCCGCCTTCATGCGTCTCGGTGCCGATGAAACGCACGCCGGCGCGTTCGAGCGTTGCCCGCCGCAGAGGATGGGCTTCCAGGCAAGCCGCGACGTAGAGCGGCACCCGGTCGACACCGGACACCAGTTTCGAAGTCTCAGGCAGCCTGATCTGCCTGTCGAGCACAATGCGCGCCGGCGACCGGTTCTCCAGTCCGGGCAAGCGCACCGTCAGCGCCGGGTCGTCCTCCAGCGCCGTGCCAATGCCGATCAGGATGGCATCAGCCTCGGCGCGCATTAGATAGACTTCACGGCGCGCAATGTCGCCTGTGATCGACACCTGCCCAGCCCTTTCCATGCCGATCTTGCCGTCGCTGGAAAGCGCTAGCTTGAGAGTCACTTCCGGCCGTTTCCTAAGCGATCGAATGAGATAGCCGGCCATCTGCTCGGCGGCCTCCGCCGCCAGGACATTCTCCACAACCTCGACGCCCGCGGTGCGCAGGATCGCGTAGCCTTGGCCCGACACGCGCGGATCGGGGTCGCTGGCGGCGCCAACGACGCGCGCGATGCCGGCAGTGACCAGTGCATTAGCGCAAGGCGGCGTGCGGCCGTGATGCGCGCAAGGCTCCAGCGTGACGTAGGCGGCGGCGCCGCGCGCCAGTTCGCCCGCTTCGGCGAGCGCCTCGGTCTCGGCATGCGGGCGGCCGCCGACAGCGGTGACGCCGGTGCCGACAATCATCGGGCCCAAGCCATCGTCGCGCACGATGAGTGTACCAACGGAAGGATTGGTTGAGGTCCGGCCCGCATTCCTGCGCGACAGTCTGAGTGCGGCTGCCATGAAACGGCGGTCAAGGGCTGCCTGTCCGGCCTCGCTGTGTTCCGCCATGCTCAGCCAGCGTCCTCTTCGCTCTTGTCCTCGTCGCCTTTCAATTCCCCCAGCAGCTCATGGAAATCCTTGGCCTCGCGGAAATTGCGGTAGACCGAGGCGAAGCGGACGTAGGCGACGTCGTCGAGCGACTTCAGCGCTTCCATGACCAGCCGCCCAACCTCGCCCGAGGCCACTTCGGTCTCGCCGGAGCTTTCCAGCTGGCGCACGATGCCGGTCACGGCACGATCAATGCGCTCGGGATCGACATTGCGCTTGCGCACCGCGATCTCGACGGAGCGCAAGAGCTTGTCGCGGTCGAAAGGCACTTTTCGCCCCGACTTCTTGACCACGACGAGGTCGCGCAACTGCACGCGCTCGAAGGTGGTGAAACGGCCGCCGCAATCGGGGCAGACGCGACGCCTGCGGATCGCCGCGCCATCCTCGGCGGGGCGCGAATCCTTCACCTGCGTATCTTCGGACTGGCAATAGGGACAGCGCATTGAGAGCCTTGGGTTCACGAATCTGGTGAGGCGAAAAGGCTTAGAGCCTTTTGCCACGATGGCAAGGCACGCAGACCCTTTCGCGTCAGAGATAGCGAGCCGCGAGGCAGATTGCCAGCACCCGCCTTCGCGCGCTTGGCTAGGGTGCAACGTCCTTGGTCGGAAAGCCGCATGATGTGCCGAGGTTGCGGTAGGCTTTAGTGAAGCCGTCCATCGGAATGCTGGCGAAAGCCTCTTTGCCGAAAGCGACATCGAGCGAGGTGACTTTGCGCATGGCTCGCAAGAGCGCGAGACTGGTCTTGGGCTGGTTGTCGACCGTCCAGCTGGGACGGCCGTTCACGGCATCGTTCGAATAGACGGTGGCGGAAACCTTGACGCCAGGATCACCAAAAGTCGCGGCGATCTTCTTGCCAGTGGGCAGGTTCCGGTTGTCGACAATAAGCATGATGGCCGGGTAGGCGTCCGGCGGCATGGCGTCGCCGTTCGAGATCGACAGCGTCAGCGTGCCCGAATTGCCGCTGGCATCGAAAAAGGCAGTCGAAGCGGCGCAGGTCTTGCGCGCATCCTGCCCGGTGTCGAGCGTATCGACGATGGTTGTCCATCTGCCGAAGGTAGCGGTGGCGGGCACTTCAGGGGCGGTCTGCGCAAGGGCAGTCCCGGGCAATGTCAGGGAAACGGCCAGCAAGCCATGGGCGCCAAGGATGGCGGGACGGAAATTACGCATCGTCTGGTCTCCAGTTCGGCGCGTCGACCGATCGGGGGTCGGCGCGCCGCTGGCGGATAAGAGATGACGCGTGGCGCGAGGTCAACCGAGATAAGGGTAGAGCGGGAATCGATCGGTCAGCGCCACGACCTTGGCCTTGACCGCGGCCTCGACCGAGGCATTGCCCTCATCGGAATTGGCGGCCTTGAGGCCATCCAGCACCTCGGCGATCAGCTTGCCTATTTCGCGGAACTCGGCCTGGCCGAAGCCGCGCGTTGTGCCGGCGGGCGTGCCGAGCCGCACGCCGGAGGTGACGAAGGGCTTTTCCGGGTCGAAGGGGATGCCGTTCTTGTTGCAAGTGATGTTGGCGCGCCCAAGCGCTGCTTCGGCGCGCTTGCCGGTGGCATTCTTGGGGCGCAGGTCGACCAGCATCAGGTGGTTGTCGGTGCCGCCCGACACGATGTCGAGGCCAGTCTCCTGTAGGCTGGACGCCAGCGCCTTGGCGTTGGCGGCGACGCTCTCGGCATAGAGCTTGAAGCTCGGCTTCAGCGCCTCGCCGAAGGCAACCGCCTTGGCGGCGATGACATGCATCAGCGGTCCGCCCTGCAGGCCGGGGAACACCGCCGAGTTCATCTTCTTGGCGATCTCCTCGTCGTTGCACAGGATCATGCCGCCGCGCGGGCCGCGCAGCGACTTGTGCGTGGTGGTCGTCACCACATGGGCATGCGGCAGCGGCGAGGGATGCACGCCGCCGGCGACGAGGCCGGCGATGTGGGCCATATCAACCATGAGGTAGGCGCCGACCGCATCGGCGATCTCGCGAAAGCGCTTCCAGTCCCAGATGCGCGAATAGGCGGTGCCGCCGGCCAGGATCAGCTTCGGCTTCGTCTCATGCGCCGTCTTCTCGATGGCGTCCATGTCGAGCAGGTGGTCGTCCTTGCGCACGCCGTAGGACACGACCTTGAACCATTTGCCGCTCATGTTGACTGGCGAGCCGTGCGTCAAATGCCCGCCGGAATTGAGGTCGAGGCCCATGAAGGTGTCCCCCGGCTGCAAGAGAGCCAGGAACACCGCCTGGTTCATCTGGCTGCCGGAATTGGGCTGCACATTGGCGAAGTTGCAGCCGAACAGTTTTTTCGCGCGCTCGATCGCCAGCTCCTCGGCGACATCCACGAACTGGCAGCCGCCATAATAGCGCTTGCCCGGATAACCCTCGGCGTATTTGTTGGTCATGATCGAACCCTGCGCTTCGAGCACGGCGCGCGAGACGATGTTCTCAGACGCGATCAGTTCGATCTCGTGGCGCTGGCGTCCGAGTTCGTTGCGGATCGCGCCGAAAATTTCCGGATCGGCATCTTCCAGCGTGGTTTCGAAGAAGGATTCGAATTTGTTCGACGCTGCCGCTGCTGTTGCCATGGCCTGAATTCCTTAGGTCCGGAGGTCGGTTTTGTCTTGCGCATGCCGTTGTCCCAAACCCCTGCACATTTTTGTGTGACAGGATTGGGTTCGCCGCGCCATTAACACAGTTGTTTTCGCCTCGCCACGTTTGCGGCGCGAAATTTGCTGGCCCGATTGCGGCAAGCAGAGCGGCGAACCGTCATTTCCTGTCGCGCCGCTGCTTCAGAAGAGCCTCGGTCAAGGTGATCTCGGAAAACAGCGCCCGCATCGTATGGTCATTGATCTCGCGGCTGAGAAACATGGCGCGTAGCGCGGCGCGCTCGGCTTCTATGCCGGCCGCCCTGAGTTCAAGCTCCAGACGGCTCGCCTCACGCGCCTCGGCACGCGCTTCGTCGGCCTCGTCGGAGGCGGCGATGCGGCGCCGGTAGCCGGCGACGATGCTGTCGGCAACGGCGAGCCGTGCCTCGACGGCCCCGCCCTCGCCTGCCTCATTGGCGATGCTCTCGATCCTGGCGATCGCCGCATTGGCTGCGCCGACCCGCGCCCGGCGCTCCTCGGCCGCTGCCGGGTCCTCGCCCGGTTCGACCAGCCCGCGAGCGATCTTCGGCAGCGCGAGGCTGGCGATGGCCAGCGAGCAGATGATGACCCCGGCGGCGAGGAAGATCACCACGTCGCGGGCCGGGAACGGCGAGCCGTCCTGCAAGGTGAGCGGCAGCGACAGGATACCGGCCAACGTGATCGCTCCGCGCACGCCGGCGACCGATCCGGCGAGCCGCACGCGCAGGCCGAACGGCTCGGCCTTTCGCTTGCCGAGCCGCGCCGCCATGGCGCCCGCCATGTCGCCGATCCATATCCACAGGAAACGCAGGCCGATCAGGCAAAGGGTCAGCAGCAGGACTGTCAGCACCGGCTCGATGATCCAGTGCCGGCTGGACAACTCCGGCGGCACCTTACGGATGATATCGGGAAATTGCAGGCCAAGCAGAATGAAGAGCGCGCCGTTGAAGACGAAGGACAGCGTCGACCACAGCGACATCGTCTGCATGCGCGCCGAGACACCGAGAAAGCGGAACATGCCGGAAACTCCGGTCAACAGGCCGGCGGTGACCGCCGCCAGGATGCCCGAGGCGCCGATATGCTCGGCGCCGAGATAGGAGACGAAAGGCACCAGGATCATGACCAGAACCTGCGCCTCCGCCGGCACGCCGCCGATGCGGTTGAGCAGTTGCAGCGCCTTGGCGGCAACGAACAGCGCCGCCATGCCGGCGAGGATGCCGGCAGCCACGGCATAGAGAAAGCTCAGCGAGGCCGCGGCAAAGGAAAAGCTGCCGGTCAATGCCGCCACCACGGCAAAGCGGAACATGACCAGACCCGACGCGTCGTTGAGCAGCGACTCGCCTTCCAATATGTGCATCAGCCGCGCCGGAACGATGTTCCTGTCGACTATGGAAGACACCGCCACCGCGTCGGTCGGCGACAGCACCGCGGCGAGCGCGAAAGCGACGACGAGCGGGATGCTGGGCACGAGCCAATGCAAGGCGTAGCCAAATCCGACGATGGTGAAGAAGACCAGTCCAATGGCAAGGTCGAGGATAGGGCCACGCAAGGCGACAAGCTCGCGTTTGGGCGCAGCAAAGGCATCGGCGAACAGAAGCGGCGGAATGAATACGAGCAGGAACAGTTCCGGATCGATCTCGACATGCAGCCCGCGCGCCGGCCAGGCCAGCGCAGCACCCATGGCGATCTGCAGCACCGGCAGCGGCACCCGCACCAGCCGCACCAATGCACCGGAAAGCGCCACTAGGACGAGCACGACGAGGATGAAGACGGCAACTTGCATGGTCCGATTCCGGCAGTTTTGCCGACCATGCGCAATCGCCCGCGCTTCGTCCAGCCGGAGCGCGCCTACGCAGAGTTGGAGGTCAGCGGCGGTGTGAACGGCCTAGCGGCGGCGACAGAAAAAGGCCGCTCAAGAGCGGCCTTTTCCCTGAATAATCAATCGCTTAGAGCGACGAAGTGATCTGCAGCTCGTTGTTTCCGTCGAGGCCATATATGTCGTCGCGGAACTGGACGACGCCGGGGCCCGTCGACCAGGCCGAGAGATAGAGGAAATGCACCGGCACCGGGTTGGTGACCTGGACCGGCGTGTTTTCGCCGGTCTTGATCGCAGCCTCGAAATGCTGACGGTCCCAGCCGGGCGTGTCGCGCAGGATCCAGGTGACGAGGTCGCGCACGTTCTGCACGCGCACGCAACCCGAGGAATCGAAGCGCATCATCTTGCCGAACAGGCTCTGCTGCGGCGTATCGTGCATGTAGACACCGTCCGGGCTCGGGAAATTGATCTTCACCGACGCCATGGCGTTGTCCGAACCGGGGTCCTGGCGGAAACGGTACTTGGCCGCGTCATCGGTCGACCAGTCCACATTCATCGGATCGACTTCGCTGCCGTCTGGCGCAAACAGGCGAATATGGCTGTTCTTGAGATAATCGGGGTCCTTGCGCATCAATGGGATGATGTCCTTGCGCACGATCGACACCGGCGCGTTCCAATATGGATTGACGATGATCTCGTTGATCTTGGAATTGACGATCGGTGTCTGGCGATCGATCTTGCCGACGATCGCGGTATGGCGAAGCACGACGCGATCGTTCTCGACCGCCTCGACCTGCGCTGCCGGAATATCGACCAGCACATAACGGCTGCCAAGCGTGCCCGCCTTCTCCTTCAATCGCTGGAGATTGGTTTGCAACTGGCCGAGCCGGATCTGCGCCGAAACGTTCATCGCCGCGTAGGTATATTTGCCCAGCGCTCCGTCGGCCGGCAGGCCGTGGCGCAATTGGAAGCGCTTGACCGCCGAGTCGACATAGGAATCGAAGGCCGTCGAGATGCCGGCGCTCTGCGACAGGTCGCCGGCGACCATCAGGCGCTTGCGCAACGGCACGACATCGGGATCGTCGACGCCGAGCTGCAGTTTCTTGGTCGCGGGAACCTCGACCCAGCCGCCCTGCCCGACGATGTTCTGGTACTGCGCCACAGCCTGCTCGGTGAAGGCCACGGTCTGCGGGCTGAAGATCGGCAGCGTCGAGGCCACCTTGCCGCCTGCGCTGGCGCGGGCGTCGAACTGATCGTCCCAGTTGCCGCGCGCCGAGGACTTCAGGATGTCCCCGATCACATCCTGCGCGCTGGCGCGGCCGGCAACAACGGCGGCTGCGAGCGCGGAGGCTCCGGAAAGGAAGAAACGGCGGCTGGTTCTCATGGACGTTCCAGACATTTGTAGCAGTTCGAACACTTGCTGCGTTGATCATCGGGCGATCTCGCCCGCACTCTAAAATTGGCAATCTTAACAATTAGCCAACCATGGTCCGCATCACCTCGGTGTGAAAACGCGCAAGGCTACGCGGCTGCGGGTGAACTCATGGTCTTCACCACAGCATCACTGCCATCTTCGGTTCCATTGGAATATGGCGGCAACGTGGCCTTGGCCCGCAATTTGCTTCGGCCAGCGCAACGAAAAGAAAAGACCGATGCTTTTCGGCACCGGCCCTGACTGGAGGTCGCTGTTGCGGCCGCGCTTCTGTGGCGCGGCTTCTGATTGGGGATGTGGCTTACATCCGGTAAGCGATGGTGTCGTTCCAGAAGCGGTCGAGGCGCTGGAGGGCGCGGTTCATCTGCTTGAATTCGTCGGTGTTGATGCCGCCGACCTGCTCGATCGAGCCGACATGGCGCTCATAGAGACCGGCGACCACGTCCGCCACCTCGTTGCCCTTCGGCGTCAGCGAGACGCGGACCGAACGACGGTCGATGCGCGAGCGCTGGTGGTTGATGAAGCCGAGATCGACAAGCTTCTTGAGATTGTAGGAGACGTTCGAGCCGAGATAGTAGCCCCGCGAGCGCAACTCGCCGGCAGTCAGCTCCGAATTGCCGATGTTGAAGAGCAGCAGCGCCTGGATGGCGTTGATGTCGGAACGGCCATTGCGGTCGAACTCGTCCTTGATCACGTCGAGCAGACGGCGGTGCAGGCGCTCGACCAGTTGGAGCGATTCCATGTACAGGGAACGGATTGCCTCGCGGCGATCGTCGGAAACGTTGGCGGTCTTTGCCGCCGGACGCGAATTGATCATTGTCTTTGCCTCTCGTTTGTCGCCCTGGTGATTTTTTGTTTTTCACCTTGATCGCGACACTATCGAATACTCATAAAATTCGACTTAAACGCCAAGGCTAACAAGAGCTTACCGGTAATAGGTTTCGCAAGACGCTTAACGAACGGTCACTCGAGCAAGGATAATTAACCTAAAGATTTAGCCAATGATTTCAGGGCGAAATCCGATCCGCCGGATCGCCGGCGGCGCGTGCCGGCTTCAGGTCCGGGGCGACCGCTTCTGCAGATAGATGACGAGGCGGAAAACGACATAGAGCAGCGCCACCCCCGCATGCGAGACGACGATGAGCGGGCGGTGGCCGAAGAGTTCGGGAAAGCCGGCATACATGACGATCTCCGTCACGGCGCAGATGAACCAGATCACCGGGCCCCAGGAGGCCAGCATCCATAGGCCGGCTGCGGCAAAGGGAAAAAACACGGCGAGCATCACCGCTGTCACCTGCCAGTGGACCGGCATCAGGTCGAAGCGCCACAGCGAGCCGGGATAGAAGCCGATAAGCCTGATCCAGTACAGGATACCGAACAGCAGGCAGTATCCTGATATGATTCGCTGGAACCAGGCGAAGATAACCTCCACCCCTGAAGGCTGAAGCACGACGCGTCTGGACGTCACCTCACTCATAGCGCGAGTTCCCGTTCACCGAGCGAGGAAAAATAGGCATCGACATCCGCGTCGTCGACCGCATCGAGGGTTGCCGGCAGCCATTGCGGCTTGGAACCCTTTTCGATGATGGTGGCGCGTATGCCTTCGTAGAAATCGTGGCCCGCGAGCATCCGGTTGAGGATGCGGAACTCCATCTTCATGCATTGATCCATCGGCAGCGTCAGGCCGGCAGTGATCTGGCGCCAGGCGACACGAAGGCTGGTCGGCGAGCGCGTCAGGATCGTCGCCAGCGTCCTTGCCGCAAACTCATCGCTCCCTGCCGCCTGCTCCAGGCTGCCGATGATATCGGCAAGCGACGCCTGCGCGAAGTGATGGGCGATCGCCTCCAGCACCTGCCTGTCCGTCTCGCGCTTCGCCGGGATGAAGAAGCCGCGCAGCACCGATTCGGGATCGCCGGTGGCGGCGAGTTGGTCGAGAAAGCCAGCCTGGTCCTGCGCCTTGATCGTATGCGTGGCCAGCCCGGACCACAACGCGTCGCCATAGCGGATACGATTGCCGGTCAGCGCCAGGTACATGCCGAAGGAACCGCCAAGATCGGGCAGCAGATGGCTGGCGCCGACATCCGGGAAAAAGCCGATACCCACCTCCGGCATGGCGAACTGCGCATTTTCCGTCATCACCCGGTGCGATCCATGAAAGGAGATGCCGACGCCGCCGCCCATGACGATGCCGTCGATCAGCGCCACATAAGGTTTTTTGAAACGCGCGATCTGGGCGTTCAGCCGATACTCGTCGGCGAAGAACTCGACAGGCGGCTTACCGGCCCGGCCGGCCTCATAGATGTGGAGAATGTCGCCCCCGGCCGAAAACGCCCTACCCTCGGCCTTGACGACGACGACGTCGACGCTCCAGTCCCGCTCCCAAGCGTGCAATGCCTTGGCGAGTGCATTGACCATGCCGTGCGTGACCGCATTGAGTGCCCGCGGCCGCGTCAACGTGACGATGCCGGCCCGGCCCAGATG
This sequence comes from Mesorhizobium sp. B2-1-1, assembly GCF_006442975.2. Classification (NCBI taxonomy): domain Bacteria; kingdom Pseudomonadati; phylum Pseudomonadota; class Alphaproteobacteria; order Hyphomicrobiales; family Phyllobacteriaceae; genus Mesorhizobium; species Mesorhizobium sp. B2-1-1. The sequence goes on from NZ_CP083954.1 coordinate 4,071,909, forward strand.
TTCGAAGCGGATCTCGTCGCCTCCGCCAAAATCCATCGTGAAAGAATCCCTCCCCCGCTCCGCCGGGACTGAAGTGCTAAAGCGTGGCCCATGGCCGCGTCAATGCCGGCATGCCGGCAGCGCGTCTTGGCTCGTGCCGGAGCCTAGTGCTAAAAGAGCCGTTGTCGCCGCAACGCCGGGAACCGCACGGCGACTGCGCAGCTGTAGCGGGTTTCCAATGGGGTGTTGCTCATGGCTGGATTTGCGCGCCTCGTGCCGATGACGATCGGGCTGATCGTCATTTGCCTGGCTTTGCAACCGACCCTGGCGGCAAGCCTCGCCGATCTTTACCAGTCGCAGACCATCGTCAACGGTCGGTACGAGAAGAACCGCCAGGCCGGCTTCAAACGTTGCCTCGACGCGGTTCTGGTCCGGGTTTCCGGCGACCAGCGCCTGCCGGCGAAACCGGAGATGGCGGCGCTGCGCGACAAGGCCGGCAGCTTCGTGACGGCCTTTCGCTACCGCGATCGCATGGAAGGCATTCCCAACCATGACGATCAGGGCACGTATGATCGGCCTCACAATCTCTACTGCCAGTACAGCCCGGCGATGATCGATCCGGTGCTGGCTTCGCTCGGCAGCAGGCCATGGCTGACCGAAAGGCCACGGCTGGCGGTGTTCTTGTCGACCGAGCGCGGCGTCAAGCATTTCGCGCTCGATGCCGATGACGAGCGCGGCGTGCTGATGCGCGAGTCGTTCGGCAATGCCGCCGCGCCGATCGCCATGCAGGTAACCTTCCCCACGGCAGCGCTGCTGTCGAAGGCGGGGCTGGACGACAGGATCATGCGCGACGCCGACATGGCGAAGCTGGACACGGTTGCGAAAATGGCCGGCGCCGACCAAGCGCTTTCCGGCAGCATCGTCTGGAGCGGTAAGGAGTTGGGCTGGATCGCCGACTGGCGGCTGGCGAAGGCCGGCAAGACCTACGCCTGGCAAGTGCGCGGCGTCGGCTTCGACGAGGCGTTCCGCGTCGGCATGCGCGGTGCGGCGCAGATCCTTTCGGGCAATGGGCAACCCGAATAGAGACCCGATCGGATTGCTGGCACAAACGTGTCGCATTGGTCAGCACCACGGGTGCGTGATAAAAGCCGGCCAAACGAGAGTTTTGGCGATGAACAGATTCACCCCCGCAAAACCTGCCGGCGCGCGCAGCGTCGACGACATCACCGGCAGCCGCCGCTTGCGACGCATGCGCAAGGCCGACTGGTCGCGGCGCCTGGTGCAGGAGAACAGGCTTTCCGTCGACGACCTGATCTGGCCGATCTTCGTCGTCGACGGCAGACAAGTGCGCGAGCCGATCGCCGCCATGCCGGGCGTCTTCCGCCTGTCGATCGATCTTGCCGTCAAGGAGGCCGAACGCGCGGCGAAGCTCGGCATCCCCGCGCTCGCCACCTTTCCCAATGTGGACATTTCGCTGCGCGACCAGACCGGCTCGCATATCCTCGACCCCGACAACGTCATCAACCGCGCCACGCGCGCGATCAAGGACGCGGTGCCTGAGATCGGCGTCATCACCGACGCCGCGCTCGACCCGTTCACCAGCCATGGTCATGACGGCATCCTGCGCGACGGCCTCATCGTCAATGACGAGACGGTGGAACAGGTAACCGCGGCGGCCGTCATACAAGCAGCGGCCGGCGCCGACATCATCGCGCCGTCCGACATGATGGACGGCCGCATCGGCGCCATCCGCGACGCGCTCGACGCAAACGGTTTCCAGGACGTGGCGATCATGTCATATGCAACGAAATTCGCCTCCGCCTTCTACGGGCCGTACCGCGAGGCGGTCGGCACGGCCGGCCTGCTCAAGGGCGACAAGAAGACCTATTACATCGACCACGCCAATTCAGACGAAGCGGTGCGCGAGGCCGAGCAGGACCTGGCCGAAGGCGCCGACATGCTGATGGTCAAGCCCGGCCTGCCCTATCTCGATATCATCCGCAGGCTGAAGGACGAATTTGCGGTGCCAACCTTCGCCTACCAGGTGTCGGGCGAATATTCGATGATCAAGGCGGCGGGCGCCAATGGCTGGATCGACGGCGAAAAGGCTATGCTGGAATCGCTTCTTGCGTTCAAACGCGCCGGCTGCGACGGCATTTTGACCTATTTCGCCCCTGAGGTGGCGGAGATGCTGAGAGCATAGTTTCCTCCCAGCGCCTTCAAACCATATGCTCTTCATGGACCCACCGGCAAATGAGCCGGTATAGCGGCTGTCTCGGCAACCGCCATTTTGGCATCCGCACCAACCATCAGGCAACACTCTGGACATCGCATAGGCGAAGTACGGATATGCATCTTTTCGATCGCGGAAAATACTACTTGCAATTTGCAATCGGTTTGCTAGAAAGTAACTGCTTGCAAAATACAACTGGTCTGAGGAGGCTTTCCATGTCCAGACTTCGCGTCAACGCATTCACCTTGTCGCTCGACGGTTACGGCGCCGGTCCCGACCAGGATTTGAAAAACCCGCTCGGCGTCGGTGGGGAAGCCCTGCACAAATGGATGATCGGTACCCGCACCTTCCGCAAGATGGTGCTCGGAGACGATGGCGGCACAACCGATATCAACGAGGCGTTCGCGGCGCGCAGCTTCGAGAATGTCGGCGCCTGGATCCTCGGCCGCAACATGTTCGGGCCGATCCGCGGCGAATGGCCTGACGAAAACTGGAAGGGCTGGTGGGGCGACAACCCGCCCTATCATGTGCCGGTCTTCGTGCTGACCCACCATGCGCGCGAGCCGATCGTCATGGAGGGCGGCACGACCTTTTACTTCATTACGGATGGCATCCATTCGGCGCTCGAGCAGGCAAGGGCAGCGGCCAATGGCAGCGATGTGCGGGTCGGCGGCGGCGTCGCCACCATCCGGCAGTACCTCCAGGAGAGGCTCATCGACGAGATGCATCTGGCGATCTCGCCGGTGCTGCTCGGCTCCGGCGAGCACCTCTTCGCCGGGATTGATATGCCGAAGCTCGGCTACGCGTGCAGCGAACAAGTAGCGACGCCGCTTGCCACGCATGTCGTCATCAAGCGGACTTAGGAATTAGTTGTCTGCGACAGTGGGAATTGGCAACCCTTGGTGCAGATCCTTTCTCCCCGTCACTATACGGGGAGAAGGACAAACTCTCGTTCAATACTTCTCGGGCACGTAGAGCTCGCGCGGCAGCACCTGGCGCTCGTATTCGGGATTGAAGACCCGCTCGGGCAGCGTGATCTCCTCGTGCGGCACCTCTTCATAGGGAACCTGCTGCAAGAGGTGGTCGATGCAGTTCAGCCGGGCGCGCTTCTTGTCGTTGCCCTCGACGATGAACCAGGGCGCCTCCGGAATGTTGGTACGGGCGAAGGTCTCTTCCTTGGCCTTGGTGTACTGTTCCCAGCGCACCCGCGACTGCAGGTCCATCGGCGACAGCTTCCACTGCTTCATCGGATCGTGGATGCGCATCAGGAAGCGCATCTGTTGTTCCTCGTCGGTGATCGAGAACCAGTATTTGACCAGCGTGATGCCCGAACGGACCAGCATGCGCTCGAACTCCGGCACGTCACGGAAGAATTCCTCCACCTGATCGGGCCCAGCGAAACCCATCACCCGCTCGACGCCGGAACGGTTGTACCAGGAGCGGTCGAACAGAACGATCTCGCCGCCGGCCGGCAGGTGCGGCACATAACGCTGGAAATACCATTGCGACGTCTCTCGCTCGGTCGGTGCCGGAAGCGCCACGACGCGGCAGATCCGCGGGTTGAGCCGCTGGGTGATGCGCTTGATGACGCCGCCCTTGCCAGCCGAATCGCGGCCTTCGAAGATCACCACAAGCTTCTTCTTGTGGTAGGCGACCCAGGATTGCAGCTTGATCAGCTCGGATTGCAGCCCGATCAGGTCGCGAAAATACTGCATGCGGTCGATAGAAGGCGGATGCGCGTTCTTGTAGATCCTGGCGATCTCCAGCGACAGCGCCGGTTCCGACATCTCCAGTTCATAGTCCTCGTCGAGCGTGTCGGCGAGTTCGGCTTCCAGCCAGTCCCGGGCGCCGGACTTGGGTATGGATTCATTCATCGGTGTTCCTCCATCTGCAAGCTGCCGCCTCCGGCAACGACCGGGCGTCGCGTCCTGACGGCGGCGCGCAACGCCCTGATCGACTGAGTATAGGCCGGCAATGACGGTTTTATTGCAGGGGCACGCCACGGCCGCTCATCGGTGTGCTGGGGCCGGAGGGCGACAAGCCGCACGGATTGTCCTACAAATCCAGCAACCTGATCGGGCCATTCTTCTCAATCGCGAGGACTGACATGGAATACCGCACTCTCGGCCGTTCCGGCCTGAAGGTTTCGGCGCTGACGATGGGCACCATGACCTTTGGCGGCGCCGGCCCGTTCGCGGCTGTGGGCAACAGCGATCTCGCCGAGGCGAAGCGCATGATCGATCTGTGCATTGATGCCGGCATCAATCTCATCGACACGGCCAATGTCTATTCGGACGGCCTGTCGGAGGAGATCATCGGCGAGGCACTCGGCGGCAAGCGCAGGAACGACGTGCTGATCGCCTCCAAGGCGCGCATGCGCATCGGCGACGGTCCCAATGACGAAGGCCTGTCGCGCCATCATTTGATCCGCGAATGCGAGAAAAGCCTTAAGCGGCTCAAGACCGACGTCATCGATATCTATTTCCTGCACGAATGGGACGGCGTGACGCCACTCGAAGAGACCATCGCCGCGCTCGACACGCTGGTCGGCCAGGGGAAGATCCGCTATATCGGCTGCTCCAACTATTCCGGCTGGCAGGTGATGAAGGCGCTCTCCATCAGTGACACCCGCCATCAGCCGCGCTTCGTCACCCAGCAGATCCACTACACGCTCGAAGCACGCGAAGCCGAATACGAGCTGCTGCCGATCTCGGTCGACCAGGGATTGGGCGTGCTGGTGTGGAGCCCACTGGCGGGAGGCCTGCTGTCGGGCAAGTATCACCGTGACAGCCCGACCGCGCGCCAGGTCGCCGGCTGGTCCGAACCGCCAATCCGCGACGAGGACCGGCTGTGGCGGATCGTCGATGTGCTGGTCGAAATCGGTAAGGCCCGCGGTGTGTCCGCCGCACAGGTGGCGCTTGCCTGGCTGCTTGGCCGGCCGGCTATCAGCTCGCTTGTGATCGGCGGGCGCAATGAGGCCCAGTTCAGGGACAATATCGCGGCGGCCAGCCTGACGCTGGCCGGCGAGGAACGTGATCGCCTCGACGCGGTCAGCCGCCCGCCCCTGCTCTATCCCTATTGGCATCAGCAGCTGACGGCAAAGGAGCGTTTCGGCGCCGCCGACCTTGTGATCGACCGAAGCAGCTTATAGGAACCCTGGTGCCGGCTCCGAGACATCGGAAGGCGAACGACGCGTAGTCAGCCCACAAGAACAGCAAAAAAGGAGCCGCTATGGCACGAGCACCAAATTACGATCAGGAACGCAAAGAACGCGATCGCCAGAAGGCGGCCAAGAAGGCCGAAAAGCTGGCGGCCAAGGCTGCGGCGCGGGAGCGTCAGAAACCCGAGACTGACGCCGAGATTGAAACAGAGGAATGACGGCGCGCGGCGGCAATCCGGCCTGGATCAGGCCGGCGCCTTGTCGCTGACGAAGACGTCCACTTCACGCGCCGCCGCGATAAAGGCGCGCCTTGCGTTCATGGCCGGCTTGTCGCCGGCCAGCGCATCGTGGCAGGCCTGCAGCGCCGCGCGATGCTTGGGGGTGCGCTTGCCGGGCCAGCTGTTCATGAGATAGTCGGAAGCCTCGCGGGCCGAGCGTAAGAGCTGTGTACTTCCCGCCGTGACTGATTTGACGGTCACGGGTACTTCAAATCGGTTGTTTTCCATCGCCCGGTCCTACGCCATCGGCGTCCGCGAAGCGAGGCCGAAAGTGGGGCTCGGGGCCGGTGGTCCTTTTTTCGGCGGCGAGTGGCCTGCCCTGCAGGCCGCATTATGCCGCCACGACGGCAAATCCCCTGGCGCGAAGGCCGCGGCGATCATTGGCCAGCGACGTCAACAGACGGTCGCGACTGCCCACGATATGCTGCGAGAGCAAGCGCGCGGCTTCCTGTGCATCGCCGCTCCGCACGGCGGCCAGGATGGCATGATGTTCGGCCCACGCGCGGCCAAGGGCCGCTCCATCGCGTACCTCCAGCCAACGGGCGCGCGAAAGCCTGGTCATCGCGTCGCGGACGGCCCGAAACAGGAATTCATTGCCGGACAGTCGCGCCAGCTCGATGTGGAAATCCATGCCGACGCGATGCCATTCCTCGCGCGGAGTGTCGTCGTCGCAGGAGACGAGCATAGCCTCGATGACATCGACGGCACTTCTGTCGGCAAGCCCGCATGTCAGCCGCAAGGCCGCGACCTCGACCGCTTCGCGGTAGACCGCGATCTGCTCGAGTTCGGCCAGGTTGATGGGCGAGACCGTCCAGCCGCGCCCGTCCCTGCCGACCAGCCCTTCGGTTTCGAGCCGCAGCAGCGCAGCCCTGACCGGCGTGCGCGAGGCGCCGAAGCGGCTTTCGATCCAGCGCTCGGTGAGTTTCTCACCCGGGCCGATCTCAAGTCCAAGGATCATCTCGCGGAGCTGCCGTTCGACGTTGTGCATCTGCGACATCGTTGTTGCCTTTTCACGTGCCCGCATTGACAGCGGTCGGGCTGTGGGTCCATGACGGATACCGACTTGGTATCCCAAAATGGTATCCACAACAATCCCTGGCACACGCAGGCACGGCATGACGCAGAACGATACGGAACAGGGCGGCTACAATATCCACTGGCGGCGCAATCTCGCCGTCTGCTTCGCGGGTTCGTTCAGCACGCTCATCGCCATGACCCTGCTCTTGCCGTTCCTGCCGCTCTATGTCGAGCAACTGGGCGTCGAGGGCCATGCGGCGATCGTGCAATGGTCGGGCATCGCCTATGGGGCGACCTTCTTCGCGGCGGCGCTCGTTGCGCCGTTATGGGGACGGCTCGGCGACCGCTACGGCCGCAAGCTGATGCTGGTGCGCGCCTCCTTCGGCATGGCGATCTGCATGTCGCTGACCGGAATGGTCGAGACGGTCTGGCAATTGGTGCTGCTGCGCCTGCTGATCGGCTTTGCCGGCGGCTATTCCTCCGGCTCGACCATATTGGTGGCCATGCAGACGCCGAAGGACCGCTCCGGCTGGGCGCTCGGTGTCTTGTCCGCTGGCATCACGGCAGGTTCGCTGGTCGGCCCCTTGCTCGGCGGCGCGCTGCCGCCGGTAATCGGCATCCGCGCGACCTTTCTGTTGTCCGGCGGCGTCATCTTCCTTGCCTTTCTGGCGACGACATTCCTGATCAAGGAGAACCAGCGCCCGCAAGCAAGCAAAGCCGCGACGGCGGCAAAGCCGAAGAGCGGCTGGTCGCAAATTGCCGACAAGCGTCCGGTCGTGGCCATGCTGACGACCGGCATGCTGCTGGCCTTCGCCACCATGTCGATCGAGCCGATCATCACCGTCTATGTGCAGCAGCTGATCGAGGACCAGAGCCGGGTGACGCTCGTTGCCGGCGTGGTGATGTCGGCGGCCGCCCTTGGCGCAATCCTGTCGGCGTCATGGCTTGGCAGGCTCGCCGACCGCGTCGGTCACTGGAACGTCGTCGTCGGCGCGCTGGCCGTGTCGGCGCTGCTGCTCATTCCGCAGGCCTTCGTCACCGACGGCTGGCAACTGATCGGGCTGCGCTTCCTGATGGGCCTGGCGCTCGGCGGTTTGCTGCCTTGCATCACCAGCGTCATCCGCCACAACATTCCCGACGGCGTCGGCGGCAACGTGCTCGGTCTTTCGATCTCGGCCCAATATGTCGGCCAGGTCGCCGGACCGCTTGCCGGCGGTTTCGTCGGCGGCCATTTCGGCATGCGGGCGGTGTTTCTCGGCACGTCGGTGCTGATGGCGCTCGGCGCGGTCTACAACTGGATTGTCCAGGCGCGGCGGACGCGGAATATGTTGATGGAAGCGGGCAAGCCCTGACGAACTGCCCAGCCGATCAACCGAAGGAGCGTCGACATGAACCTGACCGAAACGACCGGCAGCCGTCTGCTTGTGCTCGCCGCCGGCATCGTGGGCGCGGCCGGCGTGGCGCTGTCGGCGGCCGCCGCACATCTCGGCGGCGCCTTCACCGGTACGGCGGCATCGTTCCTGCTGATGCACGCACCGGTGTTTCTCGCCGTCGGTCTCCTCGACGCGAATCGCCCGCTGCGGTTAGCCAGCCTGGTGCTGCTCGTCGGGCTCGTGCTTTTCACGGGCGATCTTCTCGCCCGCGATTTTCTCGGATCGAGGCTGTTTCCGATGTCGGCGCCGATCGGAGGCACCCTGCTCATCGCAGGCTGGCTGACCATAGCTGTCTCCGCCGTGGTGCGTCGGCGACCCTGAGATGCGCGGCCGGTTTCAATCCCGGCGACGTTCAAGTCGGATCCAAAGATCGCGGTTGCGCGCCGAGAGCGTCGCGCGGCGCGGCGCCTCTGGCCGCTCCGCGGCCGTGCCGATGCCCCAATAATTGCGATAAATGTCGTCGAACAGATGCTTCATGGGATGCATGGCTCTTCTCCTCTTGATTTGAATTGAATCGATCCAATAGGCCGACGCAAAAAATTCACGCCAGTCAGCTCCGCTTGCGCGCCACCAGGAAGCGCAGATCGCGAATCCACGGGCTTGTTCCGCCGCGGCGCTTGGACTTGTTGGCGGCCGACCCGATGCTCCAGTCGTTGCGGTAGATGTCTTCGAACAGATAGTTAACAGGATGCATGGCGCACCTCCCATCCAGGTTTAATCCAGCAGGCAGATCTTAGTTGGATCGATTCAAAGATAGGCCTATGGAAGCCGCCGGTCAAGCAAAATTTGAATCGATCCAACGAAAGTGCTAGATGCAAGTCGGGAACGTGCTAAATGCATATCAGGAGGCACGCGCAAATGGCGTCACTCACCGCAGGCAATCGACGACCCGTCCGGCTGGCCGACATCGCCAAGGCGGCCGGTGTTTCGCATGGTACCGCCTCCAATGTCTTCAGCCGCCCTGAGATCGTGCGCGAAGAAGTCCGCGAACGGGTCCGTGCGGCGGCCGAGGCGATGGGCTATGCCGGCCCCGATCCCAAGGGCCGCCTGCTGCGGGCCGGCAAGGTCAACGCCATCGGCGTGGCCACCGCGGAGCCCCTTTCCTATTTCTTCGAGGATCCCTTCGCGCGCGTGATGATGGCCGGTATCTCGCAGGCCTGCGATGCGACCGGGGCCGGTATCTCGTTAGTCTCGGCCGCCAACAACGAACAGCTTGCCTGGAATATCCAGAGCGCCCTGGTCGACGGCTTCATCGTCTTCTGTATCGAAGGCGGCTCGCGCCTTGTCGAATTGGCCCGCGAGCGCAAACTGCCCTTCGTGGCGCTGGACCTGGATTCGGAGGATGGATCCGTCGCGGCGATCGGCGTCGACAACATCGCCGGCGCCAGCCTGGCGGCGCGCCATCTGACGGAACTCGGGCATCGCCGCTTTGCCGTGCTGGCGCTGCCTTTCGCCGACGGCAGGACAGGCATCATTTCGCCCGAGGAGCTTCGCGCCGCGGCCTATGCGGGGACACGCGATCGCCTCACCGGCTACTTCCGGGAGCTTTCGCGGGTTGGCATCGATACATCCAAAGTGCCCGTCTACGAAACCGCCAACGATGCCGCCACCACAAAGGCGGGGCTGGAAACGATCTTTGCTTCCGGCGAACCACCCACGGCCATCCTGGCGATGTCGGACAGGATGGCCTTGGCAACGCTTGAATGGCTGAGCGCGCGCGGGCTGAATGTCCCCGATGATGTTTCGGTCATCGGTTTCGACGGCGTTCCCGAAGCAGAGTTGTCCGAGCCACCGTTGACCACGGTCGCACAGCCGATCGCCGAGATGGGCCGGCTTGCCGTCAAGGCAATCCTGGAAAGCGACGGCAAGGTCAGCCGGCAGTTGCTGCCGGTCGAACTGATCGTGCGCGCCTCCTCGGCTCCACCGCGCCGCTGAAACCGGGCTCGCTGACCCTCAGTGGTTGGCTCTTGCTACGGCCGAGATACCGAAAGACGGCTGGACGGGCTTGGCGTCCTTTTGCGTCGTCCTGGCTTTCCCCGAACCGCCGATGGTCGACAACCATTCGAGATAGAAAGCGAGCGCGAACTGCATGGCAATGCCGGCGGCGAGCAACAGGCTGTCATAAGCGAGGCCGCCGGGATTGATCAGTTTCATCACCTGGGCAACCATGGCGATCAGCGTGCCGGCGATGAACACCGGAAGCGAACGCTTGCCGAGTATCGCCAGCGGATGGTCGGGGCCGGTGCGGAACAGGTTCGAGACCGCAGGCAGTGCCACCACCAGATAGCTGACCGCCAGGATGTGCAGCAGCCGCGGGAGCGACAGGAATGTCTTGTCGAAGCCGGTCAGCACCACCGGCAGGTCGAACCAGGTCACCTGGCCCCAAAGCGGACTATGCACCCATGCCAACGCGGCCAGCACATAGGCCGCGGCGGCACCGATCAGCCAGCGGTTGGCTGGAATGACGCCGCCGCGCCTGACATGCAGCATGGCGGCAAGGCCGATATTGAACAGGAATTGCCAAGACAGCGGGTTGAGGAACCAGAGGCCGGGCTCGGGATAGTTCGGCGGGGCGATCTGCCAGATGCCGGCAACAAGCCATAGCAAGCCGGACACTGTCAGCGCTGCAAGCGGCCTGTAGCTGATGAACAGCAAGAAGGCCGGCGCCAGCAAAAGCAGCACCGCGTAGACCGGCAGGATGTTGTTGTAGCCGAGTTGGTGGCCGAGCGTGACGATGCCGACCAGCACCTCGGGCGTGTCCTTCATCAGCGGTTCGATGTTGATCAGCTTCAGCAGTTCCGGCCGCCGGCCGAACACCGCCGCGGCACAGAACAATGCCATCACCGCCATCGTGGTGACGATATGGGCGATATAGAGCACGCCTGCCCGCCGCCACATTTTCAGCGTCGCGAGCAGCCGGCCTCCCGGGCGGAACTTCGTGCCATAGGCAAGCGCGACCGAAATGCCCGATATCAGCACGAAAGCCTCGGCCGCATCCGAAAAGCCGAAATTCTTGTAGGTCAGGGTCTCAAAAGCCGTGCCCGGCACATGGTCGACGAAGATCGTCAGCAGCGCGAGCGCACGCAGCACATCGATGCGCGTATCGCGCTCGGTTGGAACTGGGGTGGTCATCGACAAAAGGCCTCAAAGCTGGTTGTTCATGCCCAGCAATGCGACCCCCGGCGCACCGCTTCGATTCCTCCGCGATGGAGTATATCGGCGCAGAAACGGACTGAAATGCGCCCGGTTCAATCAACTTTCGCGGAGCATGAAAATATTGCGTTTTGAAGCCGGCAAATTGAGTGAAACGAAATGTAATCAAAAGGATACGGCATGAGCGATACAAGCGTCGAAAACAGCCTGCCGCGGCTGGATCTGGCCTTTCCCTATCGCTTCTTCGGATCCGGCGGGGCCAGCGACGAATGCCTGTTCCTGCTGCATGGATCAGGTGTCGACGAGACGACCCTGGTGCCGCTGGCGAGGCAGATCGCACCGCATGCCTGCCTGGTCGCCGTGCGTGGCCGCATCGTCCAGGACGACGGCTTCCGCTGGTTCGAGCGGATCACGCCGACCAGCTTCGAGCAGGCCAGCATCCGCCGCGAGACGGCCGCTTTCGCACGCTTCATGGCCGAGGCCATGAAGCGGCACCGGATCGATCCGAAGCGCGCGGCTTTCCTCGGCTATTCCAACGGCGCCAATCTGGTTTCCAGCCTGATGCTGCTCCATCCCGGCCTTGTCGGACGGGCGGCACTGCTGCGGCCGATGCCGGTGCTGGACGAGACGCCGGCAACCGATCTGACCGGCATCAAGGCGCTGATTGTCGCCGGCGCCGCCGACCTGACCTACGGACCCTTCGCGCCGGCCCTGGTAACGCTGCTCAGCCAGCGCGGCGCCGAGGTCGACGCGCGTATCGTCGCTTCGGGCCATGAAATCGGCGACCCCGATGCCGCGATCGTGCGGCAATGGCTTGCTCCGCCCGCTCCTGCCGCCTGACGGGCAAGACGCGGATCGCCGCGCTCAGCCTCCTTCAGCGATGCCGGCCTGCGCCCCGGCAATCAGCAAGTCGAGGCCGCTTTCGAACAGCGCCTCGTGACCGCCCGCACGATAATCGGCCAGGGCCTGGCTGAGCAGCGGGTAACCGCTTGCCTTGGCATCGAGCGCTGCACCTCGACCCGGGCCGGCCGGATATTCTGCCTGTTCCTCGAGGACGCAGCCCACCGTGTAGCGCCCGACGATCATCAGCAACCGCATGGCCATGACGGAAGGCATGCCGGCCTCGCGCAGAAAAGTGAGCAACCGTTCGACATGTTCGAGATCGCCCGGATCGGCCTCGGTACCGGCATGGACGCGCGCACCGTCGCGATAGGCCATCAAGGCGCCGCGGAAGCTGCGGGCGTTGTTGCGTACGAATTCCTGCCAGCTCTCGCCCGGCAGCGGTACCTGATGTCCATGGCCGCGCCGCAGGATCTCCTCGTTCATTGCGTCGAGCAGGGCGCGCTTGTTCCTGAAATGCCAGTAGAGTGCCGGCTGCTGGACCTTGAGCCGCTGCGCCAGCAGCCGGGTCGAGAGCGCATCGATGCCGACGTCGTTCAACAGCTCGAGCGCCTGCGCCACGATCAGCGCCTTGTCCAGCTTCATATGCACCTCGCTTGCCCAGCCAATTTATCGGTGATAAACGCTACCTTATCACCGATAAACTTTAGGAAAGAAGCATCTCGATGAAAAGGGCCTATCTCGTCGTGCTGACGGCAATGGCGCTGGACGCGGCCGGCATCGGGCTGATCATGCCGGTGCTGCCGGGGCTGTTGCGCGAGGTTGGCCATGTCGAGGACATTGGCTGGATTTTCGGCGCGTTCCTCGCCGCCTATGCCGCAATGCAGGTGCTGTTTTCGCCCCTGCTCGGCGCGTTGTCCGACCGCTACGGCCGCCGGCCGGTGCTGCTTCTGTCGCTTGCCGGGTCGATGCTGGATTATCTGTTCATGACCTTCGCGCCGTCGCTGCCGCTGCTGTTCGTCGGCCGACTGATCGCCGGCCTAACGGGCGCCAGCATGGCGGTGGCCTCCGCCTATATGGTCGACATCAGCAGCGAAGAGCGGCGCGCCCGCGCCTTCGGCCATCTGAGCGCCGCTTTTGGCGTCGGGTTCATCGCCGGTCCGGCGCTCGGCGGCCTGCTCGGCGATGTCTGGCTGCGCGCGCCGTTCCTGGCGGCGACAGGGTTCACCGGCATCAATCTGGTGCTGGCCTTCCTTCTGCTGCCGGAGCCGGAGCGGGTCGGCGGCACAGGCGAGCCGCTGTCGTTCAACCCGCTGGCGCCGCTGCGTTGGGCCCTGACTTTTCCGGCCCTCCTGCCGCTGCTCGGCGCCTTTGCCGTGCTCGGCCTTGTCGGCGAAGTCGGCGGCACCGTCTGGGTTCTCTACGTGCAGGACAAATTCCGCTGGAGCCTTTTCACTGTGGGCATCTCGCTGGCATTGTTCGGCCTCTTCCATGCCGGAGCCCAGGGTTTCGTCGCGGGACCGATCGCCGAGCGCTGGGGCGAAAGGCGAGCGCTCATGGTCGCCATCCTTGCCGACAGCACGGCCTATGTGTCGATCGCGCTGGCCTGGCAAGGCTGGATGGCGTTCGCGCTGTTGCCGCTTTTCTGTCTCGGCGGCATCGGAGCCCCGGCGCTGCAATCGTTGCTGACGTCACGTGTCGCGGCAGATCACCAGGGGCGATTGCAAGGTGTGCTCACCAGCATGACGAGCCTGGTCTCGGTGCTCGGACCACTCGTCATCGCCATGCTCTATTTTCGCACTCGAATGGTCTTCCCAGGCATGGTGTGGGTCGCGGGCGCGACGCTCTATGTCCTCTGCCTGCCCCTGCTGCTCGCAACCGGATCGCCCACGGCCAAACGGGAGGCGGCGGAGTGAGGATAATAGTGGCCGGCGACAGGGTTATCCCTGCCCCATCCTGTTCCAGGCGTCCAGCCCGGCGATCTTATAGGCCTCGGCCAGCGTGGGATAGTTGAATGTATTGTTGACAAAGAAGTCGACCGTGCCACCCAGATTGATCACCGCCTGGCCGATGTGAATCAGTTCGGTGGCGCCCTCGCCGACGATATGCGCGCCGAGCAAGCGGCGTGTCTCGATCGAGAACAGAAGCTTCAGGAAGCCGGTGTTGACGCCCATGATGTGGCCCCGCGAGGTCTCGCGGAAACGGGCCACGCCAACCTCGTAGGCGGCGCCGCTCTCGCGCACCTGTTCCTCGGATTGGCCGACGGTGGAGATCTCGGGCACCGCGTAAATGCCATAAGGAAAGGTTTCCGGCGGCGGCGGCAATGTCACGCCGAAAGCATGGCACGCGGCTACCCGGCCCTGCTCCATCGAGGTGGAGGCCAGGCTCGGAAAGCCGATCACGTCGCCGGCGGCGTAAATGTTGGGCACGCTGGTCTGGAAGGTGTGCGGATCGACCTTGATGCGTCCCCTGGAGTCAGCCTCGATGCCGACCGCATCGAGGCCGAGGCTACCGACATTGCCGGTGCGGCCCGCGGCGTAGAGCACGATCTCGGAACGTATGGTGCGCCCGTCGGCCAGCGTGACCTCTGCATGGTCGGGCCTGGAGGCAATCTCCTTCACGGCGCTTCCCAGCCGGATGGTCATGCCGCGGTCGCGCATCTGGTGGATGAAGTCGTCGACGATCTCGCGGTCGACGAAATCGAGGATCGTGTTGCGCGGCTCGACCAGCGTCACCGGCACGTCGAGTGCCGAAAAGATCGTCGCGTATTCGACGCCGATGACCCCGGCGCCGATGACCGTCAGCGTGCGCGGCAAGCGGTCGAGCTCGAGCATTTCGTCACTGTCGAACACGCGGCTCTTGTCGAACGGCACGTCGCCCGGCCGGTGCGGCCTGGTGCCGACGGCGATCAGCGCATTGGCGAAGCCGACCTCGCTGTAGTCGCCATTGTCCGATGTCAGGCTGACCCTGTTGGGCCCGAGAAATTTCACCGCGGCGCGGGAGCTCTTGACCGTGTTGCGCATGAACTGGTGCTGCAGCACCTCGACCTCGTGGTCGAGCGTCTTGTGCAGGCGCTCGACCAAGTCTCCGACCGAGATGTCCTGCTTAACCCGATAGCCGCGCCCATAGAAGCCGCGCTCACGCCAGCCCGAGAGATTGAGCACGGTTTCGCGCAGCGTCTTCGACGGAATGGTGCCCGTGTGCACGGAAACGCCGCCCAGGCGCCGCCCCCTGTCGACGACCAGTACCGATTTGCCGAGTTTGGCCGATTGTACAGCGGCACGACGGCCGGAAGGGCCGCTGCCAATGACCAGCATGTCGTAATCCATCCTGCCCGTCCCTGCCCCTTGGCGCTTTTGGTGCGCCGCAACAAGCTAACGCCATGTCAGGCGCGAATTCAACCGGCCCGCCGGCCGCTTCCCCCGCCTTGCGCACCGGGAAAGGCTCGATCTTGATTCCGCCATCAGCCTTTACCATTTTCCCAGCAGGTGGGGCGCAGGCTAAGCAGGCCCCTGTTACGAGGAAATTACATGAACGCTCGCGTTCTCGACGGTGAAATCATCAATACCAGGCTCGACGACGTGAGGGCCTATGAAGGCGTACGCACGCGGCGTGTCCTGGCGGTCATGATCGACTATGTCATTGTCGCGCTGCTCATCATCCCTGTCGCCATATTAGTGTTCTTCCTCGGGCTTTTGACCCTCGGCCTTGGCTGGATGCTGTTCGGCGTCCTGGTCCCGGCCGTCGCGATTCTCTACATCTGGAACACGCTTGGCAGCGCCAACCAGGCGACCACGGGCATGAAGATGATGGGCATCCGGCTCGATCGGCTCGACGGCAGGCCGATCGACGGGCTCACGGCAGTGGTCCATTCGGTGCTGTTCTGGGCCGGCAACGTCATCCTGTCGCCGCTGGTGCTGCTGGTGACGCTGTTTTCCGATCGCAAGCGCACGCTGCACGACCTGCTGCTCGGCACGGTGGTCAGCCGCACCGGCCGCTGAGGCGCATTTTCGCAGGCATCGCCGCGGCGTCGGCACAAATGTGAAGGCGTCCGCATGGCCACGCCTTCACAATCCTGTTGAATTTTTCGCTTTCCGCGCCAAAGGTAGAGCGATTCGAAGGAGTGTTTCCGAGACTCGATGACGCAGCACCCGACCCAGTCGCCGCAGTTCTTCCTGACCGCGCCGTCGCCGTGCCCCTATCTCGACGGCCAGTTCGAGCGCAAGGTGTTCACGCATCTGGTCGGCGACAAGGCGTCAGAGATGAATGATCTCCTGACCCAAGGCGGGTTCCGCCGCTCCCAGAACATCGCCTACAGGCCGGCCTGCGAAACCTGCCGCGCCTGCGTCTCCGTGCGCATCCTGGCGCAGGAATTCGTCGCCAGCCGCAACATGAAGCGCGTGCTGCAGCACAATTCCGATCTCGTCGGCGCCATGCACAATGCCGAGCCCTCGACCGAACAATATTCGCTGTTCCGCAGCTATCTCGATGCCCGCCACCGCCGCGGCGGCATGTCGGACATGACGGTTCTGGACTACGCCATGATGGTCGAGGACACCCATGTCGACACCAAGGTCATCGAATATCGCCGGCGCGGGCCCGATACTTTCATCACCGGCAAGGGACAGGGCGAGCTGATCGCGGTGGCGCTCACCGACAAGATGGCCGACGGCCTGTCGATGGTGTATTCCTACTTCAATCCCGACTTCGAGGAGCGGTCTCTCGGCACGTTCATGATCCTCGATCACATCGCTCGCGCCAGGGCGATGGGGCTGCCCCATGTCTACCTGGGATACTGGGTCAACGGCTCGCGCAAGATGAATTATAAGATGCGCTTCATGCCGCAGGAGCATCTCGGCCCGAAGGGCTGGGAGCGCTACACCAACGAAGCGGTCTCACGCTGAGTTTTTCCAAGATCCACGTTTGACTGTTTCAACGCAGGGGATGCTGGTCTTTCAGCCGCTTGGCGGGAGAGTGCGTCATTGCGCCGATCGGCTGTCCCATCTGTATTTCATTACGAAAGTTTGCAAATGACGTCCCACAGCGACCACCAGAAGGGCCTTCTGATAACCGCCATTGGCGGCCTGACGCTGACCCTCGACATTCCGCTGATCCGCCTCGCCGATGGCGGCGCATGGACGATCCTGCTCTTGCGCGGGGCCGCCACCTTCATCGCCGCAATGATCATCTGGGCTGTCTGGCGGGCGCTGAGCCGAAACGCGCCCGAGCTCATTCCAGGCTGGTCGGGACTTGCGGCCGCGATATGCTACGGGCTGACCTCGATCACGTTCGTCACCGCCGTCTTCTACACCTCGACCGCCGACCTGGTGTTCATCCTGGCCTTCAACACGGTGTTCGCTGCGCTCTTGTCCTGGTTGTTTCTCCAGGAAAAGCCGCGGGCGGTGACGCTCGCGGCGATGCTGGTCATGATCCTCGGCGTGCTGGTAATCGTCGGCGGATCTGTCGGCACCGGACACCTGTTCGGCAATTTCATGGCGCTGTGTTCGGCCTTCTTCATTTCCGTGGCCATCACCATTTCGCGGGCCAGCGGCAAGGACATGGGCTTCACGGCGCTCGTCGGGGTGGTTCCGTCGCTCGTGCTGGCGGCCTTCATGGTGTCAGGTGAAGGCATCCATGTGAGCGCGCCCTGGTGGATCATCTTTAATGGCGCCGTGATCATGCCGATTTCGTTCTTCTGCCTGGCGGCCGGCCCCAAATACATCTCCGGACCGGAAGTGGCGATGTTCTACCTTCTGGAGACCGTGCTGGCACCGGTGTGGGTATGGCTGATCTTTTCCGAAACGCCGTCACGCAACAGCCTGATCGGCGGCGCGATCCTGATCGTCACATTGGTGGTCCATTCGGTGTGGCAGTTGCATGACGGACGCAGGCGCCGCGCCGCCCTTGCGGTGCGTCATCCGGCCTGAATCTTCTTCGCCTCGCCGTCGATCTCGATCAGCGACGGCGAGCCTTCCTGTTCAGGGGAAGCAGGCATCTCGTCCATCATTTCCACCTCGCGCAGCCATTCGCGCCAGATCGCCACCAGCAGTGCCATCAGCACCGGGCCGATGAACAGGCCGAGAAAGCCCATCGTCTTGACGCCGCCGATCAGGCCGAAAAAGGTCGGCAGGAAGGGCAGTTTTATCGGCCCGCCGACGAGCTTCGGTCGCAAGGTCTTGTCGACGATGAACAGTTCGACCGTCCCCCAGATGAACAAAGCCAGGCCGGCCACCGGTGAGCCGCTGGCAGCGAGATAGATCGAAACCAGCGTGAAGGACAGCGGTGCCCCGCCGGGAATCAGCGCCATGACCCCGGTGAGCGCGCCAAGCGTCACGGGCGACGGCACGCCGGCCAGCCAGTAGGCGATGCCGAGCACCAATCCCTCGCCGATGGCGATGACGGTCATGCCGGTCACGGTCGAGGAAATGGTCGCCGGCACGACCCGCGAGATGCGCTCCCACCTCGTCGGCAGGATGCGCTCGCCCAGGCGATCGACCTGGCCCGCGAAATGCTCGCCGTCGCGATAGGCGAAGAACAGCGCGATCATCATGAACAAAAGCGTCAAAAGCAGGCCGAAGGCGCTGCCGCCAGCGGCAAGGACGCCGCGATAGATGCTGCCGATATTGGCGCCGCTGACCAGTTGGATCAGTTCGCCGATGCCGCCGGGATGGCCGAGATTGGTCGTCCATTGCTGGTTCAGCCATTCTCCTACGATAGGCAGCGTGGCGATCCAGTGCGGTGTCGGGGCGCCGTGCCGGTTGGTCTCGATCGCCCAGCCGACCCATTCGCGCACCTCGTTGATGGCGTAGGTGCCCGCGAGCGCGATCGGTATGACCAGGAAGGCAAGGATGAACAATATGGCGAAGGTGGCGGCGATGGTGCGGTTGCCGCCGACACCGGCCAAAAGCCGCCGGTAAAGCGGCCAGCTTGCGAAGGCGATGACCAGCGCGGCCAGCACCGGGAACAGGAAGCCGTGGAAGAAATAGACGCCGGCGGCAACGATCAGCACCAGCAGCCAGCGCGCCGCCGAGAGCGGTGGGATGACGGCGGCTCTGAGCGGCGTCGACAGACCGAACAGGCGCTGCCCCGGTTTCTGGATTTTCGCTTCCTTCAAACGCTCGTCTCTCCCCGGCCATCCCGCGGCTTATGCTCTGACATAGTGCAGCAATCGTGACGATAGTTCAAAAGGTGATGGTGAAGCTGCGGATCTCCCCCTCGAGGGGGAGATGGCCGGCAGGCCAGAGGGGGTAGCCGCGCGTAAGGCGCTAGCATTCTTTGTTCAAAGCAATGAGGTTGCGTCCAGTCGAACCGACCCCCTCTGTCGACTTCGGCGGCATCTCCCCCTCGAGGGGGGAGATTACCCAAATTTCCCGGTCCTCGGGAAACCCTTCGGCACCATGCGGCCAGCCGACGCGCGGGCGCCGATCCATTCGGCCAATTCCTCGCGCGACCTTGTAAAGGTGCGGTCGGCCGAATCCTGCCAGGAAAGACCGGTCTCCAGCGTAAATGGCTTGAGATCAAGAAGCCCGCCATCCTTGTATTTCTGCAGCCGCACGCCCTTGCCGCGGCTCATTTCCGGAATGTCGGACAGCGGAAACACCAGCATCTTTCGGTTCTCGCCGACGATAGCCAGATGATCGCCGCCGACCGGCACGCAGCGCTTGGCTTCGTCGGGCGCCTTGACGTTCATCACCTGCTTGCCCTTGCGGGTGTTGGCGACGACCTCTTCCTCCGGCACGATGAAACCGTTGGCGTCATGCGAGACCAGCAGCAGCTTGCGCTTCGGATCGTGGACGAAGGCGGTGACGATGTCCTGGTCATTGTCCATGTCGACGATGATGCGGATCGGCTCGCCATGGCCGCGCCCGCCTGGCAGCCGATCGGCGCCGATGGTGTAAAATTTGCCGCCGGTGGTGAACACCAGGATCTTGTCGGTCGTCTGCGCATGGAAGGCGAGTTTCAGGCTGTCGCCTTCCTTGAACGCAAGCTGCGAATGATCGGTCAGATGACCCTTCATCGCACGCAGCCAGCCCTTTTCCGAGACCACCACGGTGACCGGCTCGCGCTCGATCATGGCATGTGCGATGTCGGTCAGGTCATGCTCGGGCGCATCGGCGAACTGGGTGCGGCGCTTACCGAGCTCGGTCTCGGGGCCGAATTTGTCCCGCAGGCTCGCAACCTCCCACTTGATCGTCCCCCATTGCTTGGCTTCGGACGCAAGCAGCGCCTCGATCTGCTTCTTTTCGGCAGTGAGGCCGTCGAATTCCTTGCGGATCTCGAATTCTTCCAGCTTGCGCAGGGCGCGCAGGCGCATGTTGAGAATGGCTTCGGCCTGGGTGTCGGTGAGCGACCAGCGGGCCATCATGACCTGCTTGGGCTCATCCTCCTCGCGGATGATCTTGATCACCTCGTCGATATTGAGATAGGCGATCAGGTAGCCGGCAAGGATCTCCAGCCGTCTTTCGATCTCGCCGAGGCGATGTTTCGAGCGGCGGATCAGCACGTCGCGGCGATGCTCGAGCCATTCCTGCAGCACGCCCTTCAGCGACAGGACATTGGGCACCTTGCCGCGCGACAGCACGTTCATGTTGAGCGGGAAACGGCTTTCAAGCTCGGTGAGCTTGAACAGCGATTCCATCAGGATGCCGGGATCGACGGAACGGCTCTTGGGCACCAGCACGACGCGGATGTCCTCGGCGCTCTCGTCCCTGATGTCCTCGAGCAGCGGCAATTTGCGCGCCATCAGGAGCTCGGCGATCTTCTCGATCAGCCGCGCCTTCTGCACGCCATAGGGGATTTCGGCGACGACGATGCTCCAGGTGCCCCTGCCCTGGTCTTCCTGGCTCCATTTTGCCCGCACGCGAAAGCCGCCGCGGCCGCTTTCATAGGCTTCGAGGATGGAGGCTCGGCTGTCGACGATGATGCCGCCGGTCGGGAAATCCGGGCCCTGGACGAAATCCATCAGCTTGGCCACCGGCGCGTCCCGATGCTCGATCAGGTGAAGGGCGGCGTCACAAAGTTCGGCCGCGTTGTGCGGTGGGATCGATGTCGCCATGCCGACCGCGATGCCGGACGAGCCGTTGGCCAGCAGGTTGGGGAAGGCGCCCGGGAGCACCACCGGCTCCTCGTCCTCCTCATTGTAGGTCGGCCGGTAGTCGACGGCATCCTCGGTGATGCCCGCGAGCAGCTCGGTCGCCACATCGGTCATGCGCGCTTCGGTGTAGCGCATGGCGGCGGCGTTATCGCCGTCGATGTTGCCGAAATTGCCCTGGCCGTCGACCAAGGGGTAGCGCATCGAAAAATCCTGCGCCAATCGCACCAGCGCGTCGTAGATCGACTGGTCGCCATGCGGGTGGAACTTGCCCATCACCTCGCCGACGATACGGGCGCATTTGGCGAAGCCCTGGTCGGGGTTGAGGCGCAGCAGGCGCATGGCATGCATGATGCGGCGATGGACGGGCTTCAGCCCGTCGCGGACATCGGGCAGCGCCCGGTGCATGATGGTCGACAGCGCATAGGCAAGATAGCGCTCTTCCAGCGCCTTCTTCAGGTCGACCGGTTCGATATGATCGCCGCCACCATTGTCAGGCGGCAAAAGCCTTTTTCCCATGGGCTGGAACTAGCCGAGCGGGTGATTCGCGGCAAGAGGGCAAGCCTTGAAGTGGGTGCATGCCCTGCCCTGCAACACGAAGTCCCAGGCAAGCCCGCCAGCCAACATCAATCCGTTACATGCCGTCTCTATTGCGAAGCGCGACGACGCTCGGCGGCCCGGTCTCCAGCATGTTCGGATCGGGTTTGCCTTTCGCCGCGATTTTTGACCATTGTGGCGGGATGCGCCTTTTTCCCGTCCAGTTCGTCACTGAAGGGTGATGGCGCCAAAAATTGAAAAATAATTTTCAGGACACTCTCAGGGGCATTCGCGATGACAATCAAACGCTCGACTCTCAGGAAACTCGCCTTTTCGACCTTCTTGCTCACATTGCCGCTGAACGCGGCGCTCGCCCAGGACACCGCGGTCGCCGACCGGCTGAAGAGGGCGCTTGCCGCGCAGGGCGTCGATATTTCCTGGACCGGCGTGACCGGCGACAACGCCAGCATGGTGTTGCAGGGCGTATCCATCAAACCGGGCGCGGAAAAAGAAGCCCTTGCGATCGGCGACGTCAAACTCGAAGGCGTGACCGAAGCCAATGGCGGCTATGATATCGCAACCGTGTCGACCTCGGCATTCGAACATAGCAAGGACGGCGTCACCCTCAATTTAAGCCCCCTCGTCATCCACGACATGATGGTTCCGGCCAGCGGCGCCAGCGGCCCGCTGGGCTCGCTGATGATGTACAAGTCCGCCGAACTCTCGAACATGAGGGTCAAGATCGCCGACAAGACCGCTTTCTCGATGGACGGGCTTGCCATCGAAATCACGCCGCCGGCCGACGGCCAAGCGATGAAATTCACCGGCACCACCGAGAAGTTCAATGCCGACCTGACGCTGGTCGAGGATCCCAAATCGAAGGAAGTCATCAACGCACTCGGCTACCAGAACATTGCGGGCAATTTCGAGATGGCCGGCACCTGGCAGCCCACGGACGGCAAGATGGAGCTGTCGAAATACAACATTTCGGTCGAGAATGCCGGCACGCTCGGCATGACCTTCGATCTCGGCGGCTACACGCTCGACTTCATCAAGTCGCTGCAGGAAATGCAGAAGAAGATGGCCGCGCAGCCCGAAGGGGCCGACAACTCGGCGCAAGGCATGGCCATGCTCGGCCTGTTGCAGCAGCTTTCCTTCAACAGCGCCTCGATCCGTTTCGACGACGATTCGCTGACGGGCAAGGTGCTGGACTATGTCGGCAAGCAGCAAGGCATGTCGGGCAAGGATATCGCCAACCAGGCCAAGGCGATCGTGCCGTTCGGCATGGCGCAGCTCAACAATCCGGAGCTGACGGCGCAGGTAACGGCGGCGGTCGGCAAATATCTCGACGATCCGAAGAGCCTCGAAATCTCGGCTAAGCCGCCGGCGTCGGTGCCGTTCGCACTGATCATGGCGGGCGCCATGTCCAATCCGACCGACCTGCCGAAGACGCTCGGCGTCACCGTCAAGGCCAACGAAGACTGATCGAAGCGACCTCGACTTGCTTCAAGATACGAAAAGCCCGGCAGCGATGCCGGGCTTTTGTCTGCGATTCTCAATCGAACGAGTCACTTCGGAGGCTTCTTTAAAGCGCCGTCCGAAGCGCCATCATGCCTCTTTCTTGATCGGTGCGACACGCAGCGACAAGTCGCGAAGCTGCTGCGGCGTGGCTTCCGACGGCGCATTCATCAACAGGTCGTAAGCCTGCTGGTTCATCGGGAACATGGTGATCTCGCGCAGGTTCTTGGCGCCCACCAGCAACATCACGACGCGGTCGATGCCGAATGCCGCTCCGCCGTGCGGCGGGGCGCCGTACTGAAACGCACGGTAAAGGCCGCCAAAGCGCTCCT
Organism: Mesorhizobium sp. B2-1-1; assembly: GCF_006442975.2. Lineage (NCBI taxonomy): Bacteria > Pseudomonadati > Pseudomonadota > Alphaproteobacteria > Hyphomicrobiales > Phyllobacteriaceae > Mesorhizobium > Mesorhizobium sp. B2-1-1. The sequence continues at coordinate 4,095,480 of NZ_CP083954.1, forward strand.
CGACGGTCTGGCGATCCAGTCCGACCATCTCGAAGGCCCTGACCATGGTTTCGGGCAAATGGTTGCGGATGCCGCCCGAGGCAATCTCGAAGCCGTTGCACACGGCGTCGTACTGGAATGCCTTGATGCCGAGCGGCTCCTGGTTGTTGAGGGCGTCGATGCCGCCCTGCGGCATCGAAAACGGATTGTGGGCGAAATCGATCTTCTTCTCGTCCTCGTTCCACTCGAAGAACGGAAAGTCGACGATCCAGCACAGCTCGAAACGGTCGCGGTCGACCAGGTTCAGTTCCTCGCCGGCGCGGGTGCGCGCAGCACCCGCGAAGGAGACGAATTTCTTGGGATCGCCGGCGACGAAGAAGGCGGCATCGCCATCGGCAAGGCCCAGCTGAAGGCGGATCGCCTCGGTGCGCTCCTCGCCGATGTTCTTGGCAAGCGGACCCGCGCCTTCGAGTTTCTCGCCTTCCTTGCGCCAGAAGATGTAGCCCAATCCGGGCTGCCCCTCGCCTTGCGCCCAGCTGTTCATGCGGTCGCAGAAGGCACGGCTGCCCCCGGTCTTGGCCGGAATGGCCCAGACCTCGGCCTTGGGATCGTTGGCCAGGATGTTGGCGAAGACCTTGAAGCCGGAATCACGAAAATGGTCGGAGACCGCCTGCATCTCGATCGGGTTGCGCAGATCCGGCTTGTCGGTACCGTATTTGCGCATCGCAACATCATAGGGAATGCGCGGCCAGTCCTTCGTGACGGGCTTGCCGTTGGCAAAGGCCTCGAAGACCGATGTCATCACCGGCGCCATGGTGGAAAGCACGTCATCCTGCTCGACAAAGCTCATTTCGAGGTCGAGCTGGTAGAATTCGCCGGGCAGGCGGTCGGCGCGCGGATCCTCGTCGCGGAAGCAGGGCGCGATCTGGAAATAACGATCGAAACCCGAGACCATGATCAGCTGCTTGTATTGCTGCGGCGCTTGCGGCAGCGCATAGAAAGTGCCGGGGTGAATGCGCGACGGCACCAGGAAGTCGCGCGCGCCTTCGGGCGACGATGCGGTGAGGATCGGCGTCGAGAATTCAGTGAAGCCGACCTCGCCCATGCGCTTGCGCATCTCGGCGATGATCTTCGTGCGCGCCACGATGTTCCTGTGCAGCGTCTCGCGGCGCAGGTCGAGGAAGCGGTATTTCAGCCTGATGTCCTCGGGATAGTCCGGCTCGCCGAAGACCGGCAGCGGCAATTCCTTGGCCGCCGAAAGCACTTCGATCTCGCGCGCGAAAATCTCGATCTCGCCGGTCGGCAGGTTGGCATTGGTGGTTTCAGGCAGGCGCGCCTTGACCTCGCCGTCGACGCGGATCACCCATTCGCCGCGCACTGTTTCGGCGATCTTGAAGGCCGGCGAATCGGGATCGGCGACGATTTGGGTCAGGCCATAGTGGTCGCGCAGGTCGATGAACAGCAGGCCGCCATGGTCGCGCACGCGATGCACCCAGCCCGACAGGCGAACGGAAGCGCCGACGTCGCTCTTTCTCAACTGGGCACAGGTATGGCTGCGGTAACGGTGCATTGTCATGGGCAAAAGTCCGGGATGTTGGGTTGCCGGCCGAAGCATCGCGGCCCGGCCTGAAAAATTTGCGCGAAAAGCGCATGGGAGGCCCGGTTTGTCAAGGCGAGTGGGCGGAGGGCCAGGGCAACGAACCCGGGTTGACGGGTTCTTTCGGAGCATTCGCCGGCGCGCAGGTCGCCCTATGAACCAAGGCTTGACAACCGCAGGCGATGCGCGAGGTGATCGACGACCAATGCGGCGCTTGCGGAAGACGTTGTGGCCCGATGAAGGCGGATCTCCGCCCCGGGCAGCGGCGGCACATAAGGGCCAGGATGGACATCGCGCAGGCCGGGCGCGAGCATGCTGCCCTTGACCACGGTAACCGCAAGGCCCTGCTCGACGATCGCCTCCGTCGCGGCAAGGCTCGGGCTGACATAGGCCAGTCGCCACGGCCGGCCCGCTCTGTCGAGCGCGTCAGTCGCCCATGCGCGAAACAAGCAATCAGGGTCCGACAACGCGACGGGCAGCGGATCGAGTTCTTCGACAGAGTGGGTCCTCGCCGCCGCCCATATCGCTCTTTCGCGGCATATCAGATCGCCCTCGGCCACACCTTCCGGATGCATGGCGATGACCGCGTCAAATGATGAGCCGAGCCGTTTCAGCAGCCGCGCCGTGAGGCCGATCTCCATTTCGACCTGCATGAGCGGAAATCGCACGGCGATATCGGCGAGGAGGCGTGGCAGGATCTTGGTGCCGTAGTCCTCCATGACGCCTATCCGGATGCGTCCCGCTACCCGTTGGTTGGAGACACGGGCAATCGCCTGCTCGTTAAGTGCAAGAATGCGGCGTGCGTCGATCAGAAACCCCTCGCCGGCGGCCGTAAGCTCGACATAGGCCGTCGATCGACGGAACAGCGAAATGTCGAGGCGCTCTTCAAGGCGCTTCACCTGCAAGCTGACGGTGGCTTGCGTTCGATTGAGCTGCTCGGCGGCTCGCGTGAAAGAGAGCCGCTCGGCAACGACGACGAAAGTCCGCAACAATTCCGGATCGAGACTCCGACTGCTCATTGCGCAAGCTTATCAAGCTCATTGCATTTATTCGATTCCTTTTACCCGGTTTGCCCGATACCGCTGGACTCCGAACTGGCAGAGGGGAAGCGATGGAAACTGGAGGCGTGCTCGCGGCGATTCTCTCCAGCGCCTTTGGCGGCACCGCTGTCGGTGCAACGCGCTATCTCGCGCGTTCGCTGGATCCGCTCACCATCGGCGCGATCCGGTTCGGGGGTGGTTTTCTAGTGCTCGCCGCCGTAGCGCTTCTGCGGCGGGACAAGTGGCCTGCGAAAAGCGATTGGCCGGGCGCCGCCGCATTGGGCCTGCTGTTCTTCGGCCTATTCCCGGTGCTCTTCAACGGAGCCCTTGTCTACACGACGGCGGCGCGAGGAGCTCTGGCGCTTTCGACGCTGCCTGTGCTCACAATGCTCGCAGGCGCGGTTCTAGGGATCGAACCGCCGACGACGCGCAAGATCGTCGGCGTCCTGGTCGCGATGGCCGGAGTGGCTGTCGCGCTTGGCAGCAGCCTGACGACAGCTCCCCAGGGCGCCTGGCGCGGAGACCTCCTGATGATCGCGGCGGCATTCTGCATGGCGCTCTACAATGTCTGGTCGCGACCTTTTCTCACCCGCTGCGCGCCGACATCATTCGCCGCGTTTGGCATGGCCGTCGGCACGGCCTGCCTGTTGGCGCTGTCGACTTTGACTGGAGGCCTGACGCGACTTGCCGCGCTTGAGGCGTCGCAATGGGTTGCCAGCGGATACCTGGCCGTAATTTGCGGCGCCCTGATCTTCTTCCTCTGGGCGTTCGCGCTTGAACGTGCGCCGCCAACGCTGGTTGCCGTTTCAGTTGCCGTGAACCCCGTGACGGCATCGATCTTCGGCGCCGTCTTTCTCGGTGAGCAAATCAATGCAAACCTAATTATCGGGCTCATCGCTGTCCTCGCGGGAATAGCCATCGCGTCGGGAGCAGCCGGGCGGTTCGCCGTGGGACGTCGAGGAGGCAGGCGCCGACTACCTTGAACAGAAAGGCGGACACATCCTGTTGGCGCGGGGAATTGCCGCTGGTATTGACGGAAGCGATGGTTCAAGAAGGGATCACAGACATGTGATCGCCTCTTAATGTCCTCCATCCGTCCGCTGATCCCGCTCCTCATCGCCGCAGGCATCCTGCTCGGCGGCAATGGGCTGCAAAGCACGCTGATCGCGCTGCGCGGCGCGCAGGAAGGTTTTTCGGCTTCCGACATCGGCCTGATGGGCACGTTCTATTTCGCCGGCTTCCTGCTCGGCTGCCTGGCCGTCACCCGCATCCTGAAGGCGGTCGGCCATGTCAGGACCTTCTCGGCGCTGGCCGCGGCCGCCTCGGCCGGCACATTGCTCCTGGTTCTGGTCATCGACCCGGTGATGTGGTGCGCGGTGCGTTTTGCCGGCGGTTTCTGCTTCGCCGGCCTGTTCACGGTGATGGAGGCCTGGCTCAACTCCGGGGTCAGCAACAAGGACCGCGCCCGCGTGCTTGCCATCTACCGCATGGTCGACATCGGCTCGGTCACCGGCGCGCAGTTCCTCATCCCGATCTTCGGAGCAGGCGGCTTCGCCATATTCGCCATCATGTCGATGATGATCACGCTGTCGCTGGTGCCGGTATCGCTGGGCGATCGCTCCAACCCGACGCCGCCGGAAGACGTCAAGCTCGACCTGGCGCGGGTCTGGCGCATCTCGCCGCTCGGCTGTTTCGGCTGCATCGCCGTCGGCGTCACCAACAGCGCGTTCCGCACGCTGTCGCCGGTCTATGCCGAGCAGATCGGCATGTCTGTCGCCGATGTCGTCACCTTCGTCAGCGTCGGTATCTTCGGCGGCGCACTCATCCAATACCCGCTAGGCTATCTCTCCGATCGCTGGGACCGGCGCTCGGTGCTGCTGGCGACGACATGCTGCGCCATGCTGGCAGCGCTGGCGCTTGCGTTCGTGGCGGGAGCCGACCCGTTTCTCAACTTCCTCATCATCTTCATCTTCGGCTGTTTCGCCATGCCGCTCTACTCGCTGTCGGCGGCGCACTCCAACGACCGCGCCGGCGCGGGCGAGTTCGTTCTGATCAACGCCGCCTTGATGCTGTTTTATTCCTTCGGCGCCATTGGCGGCCCTTTCGCCGCATCGACGGCGATGCAGTATTTTGGCCCAAGCGCGCTGTTCGTGTTCAGCGCGCTGGTCTATGCAATCTTCATCGCCGTCATCCTCTATCGGATGCGGGCACGATCGGGCGTGCCGGCTGGCAAGCGCAGCCGCTTCACCGCGCTGTTGCGCACCTCGACGGTTTTCGCCCGGCTGGCGAGAAGAAACGGCGATCCGGACGGGCCGGACGGGCCGTGATGCGAGCGCCAACGCTTGACGAAAGCCTTCCCGGCTGAAATCTAGGAAGACCCTACTCCTGCCAAAAGCGATTTGATGCACGTCATCACCACCCAAAAAGAACTCGAGACCGTTCTCGCTGCTTTCGAAAAATCGGATTTCGTCACCGTCGACACCGAATTCATCCGGGAAACGACCTTCTGGCCGATCCTGTGCCTGATCCAGATGGCGGCGCCCGGAATAACGGCGCTGATCGATCCGCTGTCGCCAGACATCGACCTGAAGCCGTTTTTCAGGCTGATGGCCAATGAATCTGTCGTCAAAGTCTTCCATGCCGCGCGGCAGGACATCGAAATCATCGTCCATCTGGGCGATCTCGTTCCCCATCCGGTGTTCGATACCCAGGTTGCGGCGATGGTCTGCGGGTTCGGCGACAGCGTTTCCTACGATCAGCTCGTGCAGCGCGTCACCGGCGCGCGGCTCGACAAGTCCTCGCGCTTCACCGACTGGCGCCACCGGCCGCTGTCCGAAAAGCAGCTCGACTATGCGCTTGCCGACGTCACCCATCTTATCGAGGTCTACCAGCATCTCAGCGCCGAACTGGAGCGGGAGAACCGCGCCCACTGGCTGAACGAGGAGATGGACGTCCTGACCTCGCGCGAAACCTACGATCCGCACCCCGAGGATGCCTGGAAGCGGCTGAAGATGCGGCTGCGCAAGCCGCAGGAGCTGGCGATCGTGCAGGCCGTGGCGGCATGGCGCGAGCGCGAGGCGCGCGAACGCGACGTACCCCGCGGCCGCGTGCTCAAGGACGACGCCATCTACGAGGTGGCGCAGCAGGCGCCGCGCGACGCGGCCGCGCTGGCCAAGCTGCGCACGATACCGAAGGGCTGGGAGCGCTCCTCGACCGCGGCGGCGCTGCTTGGCGCGGTCAACACCGCACTAGCTCTGCCCAAGGAGCAATTGCCGAAGCTGCCAAAGAGTTTTCAGCCGCCCGAGGGATCGAGCGCCGCCGCGGAGCTGTTGAAGGTGCTGCTCAGGATCGTGGCCGAAAAGCAAGGCGTCGCATCGAAGGTCCTGGCTTCCAGCGACGACATCGACCGCATCGCTGCCGAAGGCGAAGCCGCCGACGTGCCGGCGCTGCAGGGCTGGCGCCGCGCCGTTTTCGGCGAGGCGGCGCTGAAGCTGGTGCGCGGCGAGATCGGCATCAAGTTCGACAAGCGCAAAATAGCGGTGTTCGATTTGTAGGCGGAGCGCCCCAACGAAGGGGAGTACTGCTCAAACCACCCGGAGCAGGTGCAGCGCGAGCCAGATCCAGCCCAGCAACAGAATGACTGCCCCCAGGGAGAAAGACCGGCTGCGCAGGAGCAGATTGTTGCTGGTCAGGTGAACCCAGGCATGAAAATAGCGGGTCGCGACAAAGATCCACATCAGGGCCAAGGTCAGATAGTTGACGCCGTTGGTCAGGTGCAACATCAGGCACAGCACATAGAAAAGCACCGGCAGTTCGAACTGGTTGCTGAGGTTGCTGGCAACTGTCACGCAGGAGGCCGGCTCGGTCGAGCGCGCCTTGTACTGGCTGACTTTGGCTTCGCCCGACTGGATGGCGACATACCTTGCGCCGGGCCATGGCGCCATAGACGATGTAGACCAGCAACACGTGCGCCAGAACAGGCCAGAAAATCGATGTCTGGTTCATGAACCCTCCCCGCCCGGTGCCGGGTCAGATCAATTCTGTTTCTGACCCGCCAGCCAGAAGACGGCGATGACGATCACCGGAATTGCGAGCAGCGCGAATTTGGTGACGATCAGCGCCGAGGCGAGACCCAGGGAATCGGGATTGGCCGACAGGAAATCCGACAGAAGGCGGGCCACGGCGATGTTCTGGGCGTAGTTGGCGATCGTGTAGGGCAGCACCAGGATCAGTGCGAAGATCGATTGCATCTGGCCCGGAAGCACGCGGAAATTCCTCAACCGCCTTCCCGTTGCCAGGATCAGGCTGACCAGCGTCACCGACAACAGCGCGGGGAACAGAAGATCGAAGGTCAGATAGTGCCAGACCAGGATGATCTCGCCGCCGCGCCGGCCGAGCGCCGTCAGCCAAGCCATGCCTTCATCCGGCGTGAAGCCAAAAACGCGCATGTCGAGCGACGGCAAACCGCCACTCAACTGGCGGAAATAGAAGAACTCCATGAGCGTCATGGCGATGAAAACCGCCACCGATGCGGTGCAAAGGGCGGCAGCGTGGCGCGATAGCCGCAAGATGGTCGCGGCCAGATTGCGCCAGAACGTGTACTGGTCGGGCCGATCAGGCTCCGCCGGGATAGTTGGGGCTTTCGCGGGTGATCGTGACGTCATGGGCGTGGCTTTCACGAAGTCCGGCGTTGGATATGCGCACAAAGGTGGCGCGTTCGCGGAAATCGGCAAGGTCGCGGCCACCAACATAACCCATAGCGGCTTTCAGGCCGCCTGCAAGCTGGTGCAGCACGCCAGACACAGGTCCTTTGTAGGGGACCTGCCCCTCGATGCCTTCCGGCACCAGTTTCAGCGTGTCGCGAACCTCCGCCTGGAAGTATCGGTCGGCCGAGCCGCGCGCCATGGCGCCGACCGAACCCATGCCGCGATAGGCCTTGAAGGAGCGGCCCTGGTGCAGATAGACCTCGCCTGGGCTTTCGTCGGTGCCGGCAAGCAGCGAGCCGATCATGGCGGCACTGGCGCCGGCGGCAAGCGCCTTGGCCAGATCGCCGGAATATTTGATGCCGCCATCGGCGATCACCGAGGCGCCCGATTTGTGCGCAGTTTCCACCGCCGACATGATGGCCGACAGCTGCGGCACGCCGACGCCGGCGACGATGCGGGTGGTGCAGATGGAGCCGGGGCCGATGCCGACCTTGACGGCATCGGCGCCGGCATCGATCAGCGCCTGGGTGCCCTCGGCGGTGGCGACGTTGCCGGCCAGGATGCGCACCGAGTTGGACAGTTTTTTCGCCCGCGTGACGGCATCAAGAACGCGCTGCGAATGGCCATGCGCGGTGTCGATGACCAGAAGGTCGACGCCTGCCTCGATCAGCCGCTCAGCGCGCTCGAAACCGTCGTCGCCGACGCTGGTGGCGGCTGCTGCGCGCAGACGCCCCTGCGCGTCCTTGGTGGCGTGCGGGTTGAGCTGCGATTTCTCGATGTCCTTGACGGTGATCAGCCCCACGCAATTGCCCTGCTTGTCGACGACGACGAGCTTTTCGATGCGGTGCTGATGCAGAAGCCGCTTGGCCTCGTCCTGGTCGACATTCTCCTTGACGGTGATCAGGTTCTCACGGGTCATCAATTCATAGACTTTCTGCGCCGGATCGGAGGCGAAGCGCACGTCGCGATTGGTCAGGATGCCGACCAGCCGGCCGCTCTTGTGGCCGCCGGAGCCGCCATTCTCGACCACCGGAATACCCGAGATCGAGTAGGTGCGCATCAGCGACAACGCGTCGGCCAGCGTCGCGTCGGGACCGATGGTGACCGGGTTGACCACCATGCCGGATTCGAATTTCTTCACCTGCCGCACCTGCTCGGCCTGCTCGGCCGGCGAGAAATTGCGGTGGATGACGCCGATGCCGCCGGCCTGCGCCATGGCGATGGCAAGCCTTGCCTCCGTGACGGTATCCATGGCCGCCGACAGGATCGGCACGTTGAGGTCGATGTCGCCGGCAATCCGGGTGCGGATGTCGGTCTGGCCGGGCATGACTTCGGAATGGCCGGGCTGCAAAAGCACGTCGTCAAAGGTCAGCGCCAGCGCGCCGGTGGACGTTTCGATGATTTTTGCCATGGCCAGCCCTTTGAATGCGGGAAAAGCGCTGGACCGGGATGGACAGCGCGACTCTCTTCTTCCCTTTCAGGATTGGCGGTGGCTGGTACCACGTCCCGGCACGGAAGAAAAGCCGATCGTTGCGGACGCTTCAGCTTCTATTGCGAACCAAGGAAAGCATCCAGCAAAGCGTGACGCGGCGATGCAAAGGGGTTGACGACGGTTACACCGCCCCAGGTGAAGCCGTCCTGCAGGTCTTCCGACAGAAGCAGCCGGCAACCCGTTTGGGATGCAGCCGAAAGAATGACGGCATCCCAGATGCCGAAGCGATGGTCCGCCGCAAGATCGACAGCCATCGTCATCACCTCCGGCGTCGTCCCAGCAACCGGGAACGCGTCGCGCCAGCTAAGCAGCGCATCCCGAGCCTCCTGGCGCGACCTTCCGGCTTTGCGGACGAGGACATTGAACAGTTCACCCAGCACCTGAACCGGAACAATGGCAGCGTCTTGTGGAACCTTGCGCAGCAGTTCGAGAACGTGGTCGCGTTTGGCTACGTTGTTAACGCCCTCTGCGTAGGCAAGAATGTTGGTGTCGAGCGCGACCCTCACAGGTCATCCTCGTAGAGCTCATCGCGGGTCCAGCGTCCTGCATCGGCAACCGGCTGCCGTTCGAGTCGCGACAGCAATGCCGCGCGCGAGCGGGAGGCCACACCCTCGTGCCTCTCCGCAGGCACGATCCGTGCCACCGGCCGACCATGGCTTGTCACGACGTAGCTCTGGCCCTCGCGTACCTCACGCAGGATGCGAGAAAATCTGCGATTGGCATCGGCTGCCGAAACGGCCTCTTCCATGATCATAACGTCCTGTAGTTATTTTCACTACAATAGGGATAGTGTCCGCTTTTTGCAAGCAATCGCGTATCGCAGCCGCCACCGGAGGTTGCGGTCGCATAAAAGTGACAGCAATTTAACACGACATTGGTGTCCAGCCGTGATAACCGCCCTGCCTGCCGGCAAACTCCCGGTCGGCAACATCTGGAATCAAGCCCGGACGCGTTCCTTTGAACCGAACCATTCCGCTCATATTGGCGGTCGCTCTTTTCATGGAAAACATGGATTCGACCGTCATCGCCACATCGCTGCCGGCGATCGCCCTCGACATCCACACCAGCCCGATCGCGCTCAAGCTGGCGTTGACCTCCTATCTTGTGTCGCTGGCGATCTTCATTCCCATCAGCGGCTGGATGGCGGATCGCTTCGGCGCCAAGAACGTTTTCCGCGCCGCGATCGCGGTGTTCATCGTCGGTTCGGTCGCCTGCGCCGTTTCGGGCTCGCTGCCGGCCTTCGTGGTGTCGCGCTTCCTGCAAGGCATAGGCGGCGCCATGATGACGCCGGTCGGGCGCCTGGTGCTGGTGCGCGCCACGCCCAAGAGCGAACTTGTCGCGGCGATGTCCTGGCTGACCGTGCCGGCATTGGTGGGCCCGCTGGTCGGACCGCCGATCGGCGGCTTCATCACCACCTACTTCACCTGGCACTGGATCTTCCTGATCAATGTGCCGATCGGCCTGATCGGCATCTGGCTGGCCACCCGCTTCCTGCCGGAAACCGAATCGATGGAGACGCCGCCGCTCGATTTCGTCGGCTTCGTGCTGAGCGGGCTGGCGGCGTCCGGCGTCGTGTTCGGCCTGTCAGTGATCAGCTTGCCCTATCTGCCGCCGGCGACCGGCTTCATCACCGTGGGCGTCGGGCTGGTGTCGGGCGCTCTCTACCTCATGCATGCGCGCCGTGCCAGGAACCCCCTGCTGGCGCTCGACTTGTTCCGCAACCAGGTATTCCGCTCCTCCGTGCTTGGCGGCGGACTTTTCCGCATCGGCATCGGCGCCGTGCCGTTCCTGCTGCCGCTGATGTTCCAGATCGGTTTCGGGCTGACGCCGTTCCAGTCCGGCATGATTACCTTCGTCTCCGCGATCGGCGCCATCGGCATGAAATTCGTCACAGCGCTGATCTTCCGCGTCGTCGGCTTTCGTCGCGTGCTGATCGTCGGCTCGCTGGTGGCCGCCGCGTCGATCGCCGTCAACGGCCTGTTCACGCCCGATACGCCCTATCTCTTGATGCTGGCCATGCTGTTGGTGGGCGGCTTCATCCGCTCGATGTTCTTTACCGGCATCAACGCCCTCGCCTACGCCGAGGTTTCAGCCGAGGACACAAGCAAGGCAACACCGATCGCCGCCGTGTTCCAGCAACTGTCGATCGCGCTGGGCGTGGCGGTTGCCGGCGGCATCCTGGAAGTATCGACGGGTATCCACGGCGGCCCGTTGACATTGCCGGACTTCCATACCGCCTTCTTCATCGTCGCGGCAATTTCCGCCGCCGCATCGCTGTCGTTCATGCGGCTGGCGCCCGATGCCGGCAACGCCGTATCGGGCCACGGCCGCCTGACCATGCCCAAGCCGCTGGAACCGGTGAGGTCGCCGGGGGAGTGAGACGGTTCAGCCGTCGCCGTCCGCCGGCCCTTCGCCATGGCTCCGTGCGCTCAAGTTCTTCGAGACATCCACTGGACGTTCCGATCCGCCTGATGGCGGACCGGATTCTCGCCCTTTGAAATCCTTCGCCAGTAGATACAGCTCCACCGACTCATCGCGCGACGCAGGCGGCTTGACGTGGTGGACGGACCGGAAATTCTTCTTCAGCATCGAGAGCAGCTCGTTTTCGGCGCCGCCCTGGAACGTCTTGGCCAGGAAGTGGCCGCCCGGCTTCAGCACCGACAGCGCGAAATCGGCGGCCACCTCGCACAGATGCATGGTGCGGATGTGGTCGGTCCGCTTGTGGCCGGTGGTGGGCGCCGCCATGTCGGACAGCACGACATCGGGATCGCCGCCAAGCGCCTCGGCCAGCTTCCGCGGCGCCTCGGGATCGAGGAAATCCATCAACAGCACCGGCGCGCCGGGCACCGCATCCATCTCGAGATAGTCGATGCCTACGACATGCGGATTTTCCGCGGTCGATTTGGTCCGCGCGGCCGCGACCTGGCACCAGCCGCCGGGGGCCGCACCGAGGTCGATCACCTTCATGCCGGGTTTCAGCAGATGGTGCTTGTCGTCGATCTCGATCAGCTTGTAGGCTGCGCGCGAGCGGTAGCCGTCAGCCTTGGAGCGCTGGACGTAGGGATCGTTGATGTGGCGCTGCAGCCAGCGGCGCGACGATTCCTTCAGCCCGCTTTTCTTCTTGATCCGCGTCTTCAGCACGCGAATGCCGGCTGAGCCCGGCTTTTCCGGTTTCTTGGTCATTGGTTGACTTCTTGTCCAAGTTTTCTCGCTTGCCGGGTTGTGGCCGTTTTTCGGCGGCAGCGCGTTTGGCAAACGGCTTCCCCCACTCCGTCGCTGCTTCGCAGCGCCACCTCTCCCCCCTCCGGAGGGAGAGGAAGGGCGCCAAGATTGGCTAGCTCGCGCCATTCCTCTCCCCCGTCGATCGGGGGAGAGGTGTCGAGCGAGGCTCGACGGAGTGGGGGTCGACTGTTCACCGGAGCAACGCTTCCGCCTGGTTGCCCGAGCGTGACTTCTGGACAAACGGAACCGTTTGTTCGCGAAAACCGGTCGCCACTTTTCGCTGACGCGGTCCTGCGGTTCGGGATCATGTTCTGCCGCGCCCATCGTTGCGCCAGACGCCGTCATCGGCCATCAGCTCGCTCAATATGCCCTCGCGCAGGCCGCGGTCGGCAACGCGCAGCCGCTCCGACGGCCACACGGCGCGGATCGCTTCCAGGATGGCGCAGCCGGCCAGCACCAGGTCGGCGCGGTCCGCGCCGATGCAGGGATTGGCGACACGCTGCTGGAAATCCCAGCCGACAAGTTTTTCCACCATGCGGTCGACGCTGTCCCTGTCCATCCACAGGCCGTCGACGCGGCGGCGGTCGTAGCGCTCGAGATCGAGATGGACGCCGGCAAGCGTCGTCACCGTTCCGGAAGTGCCCAGCAGATGAAATTTCGGGCTGGCCTTGAGGTGGCTAAGCCGATCGCGGCCATCGAAGGCGGCGAGCCGGGCGGCGACGTCGTCGACCATGGCGCCAAAAATCTCGCGCGTCACCGTGCGGCCGCCGAAACGCTCGGCCAGCGAGACGACGCCGACCGGCAACGACGTCCATGACACGATATGGTTGGCGAGCCGCGGCGAGCGGCGGCCGGTGAGATCGATCAGCGCGATCTCGGAGGAGCCGCCGCCGATGTCGAACAGCACGACGCCCTGCGTGTCGCGCTCGACCAGCGAACCGCAGCCGGACACCGCGAGCCGGGCTTCGGTCTGTCGGTCGATGATTTCGAGCTTGAGGCCAGCCTCGCGCTCGACGCGCTCAAGGAATTCGACCCCGTTCGCCGCCGAGCGGCAGGCCTCGGTGGCGATCAGCCGCGCCTTTCTGATCTTGCGGTTGCGCAGTTTCTCGCCGCAGACCTTCAGGGCCTCGACCGCGCGGTCCATCGCCGGTTGGCCGAGGCGGCCGCTGGCCGTGAGCCCCTCGCCCAGTCGCACGATGCGCGAAAAGGCGTCGATGACGCGAAACTGGCCATGACGCGCCGGCACGGCGACCAGCAGCCGGCAATTGTTGGTGCCGAGATCGAGCGCGGCGAAGACCGGCAATTCCGGCATCGGCGGCCGACGAGCCCCCGATTCGGGCCGAGCCACCGCGATGGGCGGTGTGGCTATGCCTGCAAGCGCCGCGCCAGCCGCAGCGGCGCGTGCCGTCGGCGCCCCGTTCGCCGCGGGACGGATATCGTCGCGCGCAAAAACCTTGCGCCCGCGCCGGCGTTTGCGCCTTTTCTTGGCCTTGCCCTTTTGATGGTGGTTCGCGTCGCTCGCCTGCCCGTCGGCGGAGCGTGGCTCCGTCGGGCGGCGTTGCTGCCATTTGGCGGTCCCCGGGCCTGCCGGCCCCGGGGAAGCGCTGGACGCGCCCACCTCCGGCGCGCCGGCGCCGGTGTCGCGGTCTTCCACTGTCGTTCCTTCCGGCGCCGCGCGAACCGGCGAACGGACGCAGCAGGCGCTTCTTTGTTTCAAGTTGGCGCCAGACTAGCAGCGCCGGCCCGGATCACCAAGTGCCGCATGGCACGAATTTTGCCGGCTGTCCGCAAACCGCCTGCTGCCGCGTCTTACGCAAAGTGGGGGTAAACAGCGACTTTCAGCACAAATGCATGCGGAGACGGTCGCATGGCCGGGCCGATATTCCCGCTCGGCTGTCGATTTTCCGCCTCTCGACGACGATAACGATTGCGGCTTGCCATAGCGGCAAGGCCCGGCGGTTGAATAGCCGGCTTCGATGAGGCATCTCTGAAATAGAGGGGGCAAAGCGATCGGAATCGCCGACCGCTTTCCCGCGATGACAGCGAAGGCAACGGGCCCGCAACGCATGGCAGTCAGGCAATGAACTGGAGACGCTATTTCTGGCCGGTCGTCGGCATCGGGGCGGTGATTTTCTCGCTCCTGCTGCTCTGGCACGAATTGCGCGGCATTTCGCTGGATGATGTCTGGGACGGCATTGCGGCGATCCCGGCGCGCGGCTGGATCCTCGCGGGGCTGAGCTCGGTTGTCGCCTATGCCTCGCTCGCCGGCTACGACCACATCGCGCTCCTGCATATCGGCAAACGCGTGTCGTGGCTGTTCGTCACGCTGTGCTCCTTCACCACCTACGCGCTGTCGCACAATATCGGCGGCTCGGTGTTTTCGGGCGCCGTCATCCGTTATCGCGCCTATGGCACGAGGGGATTGAGCGGACAGGACGTCGGCGTGCTGGTGGCGATCTGCTGGATCACCTTCGTGCTGTCGACGGTACTTGCCTCCGGCCTCGTGCTGGTGTTCGAACCGCAGATCATCGATCGCTTCTCCGGCATTGCCCATCACGGCCTGTCGCGGGCGGCGGGCATCGTCATGCTTGCCGTCGTCGCCGCCTATATCTTCGGCAGCTGGCTGCATCTGCGGCCGCTGAAGATCGGCAGCTTCCAGATTCATTATCCGGCCCTGCCGATCGTGGCGCGGCAATTGCTGATCGGCCCGATCGAACTCCTGGCGGCAGCCGCGATCATCTTCTTTGCCCTGCCCGAGGCCCATAACCCCGGCTATTTCGTCGTGCTCGGCGTGTTCCTCGTCTCCTTCTCGATCGCGCAGATCTCGCACGCGCCGGGCGGGCTGGGCGTGTTCGAGGTGGTGTTCCTGGCCGGGCTCTCCGACATGGACCCCGTGGGCGTGCTGGCGGCCCTGCTGGTATTCCGGCTGTTTTATCTCATCGTCCCGCTGTTTCTGGGCCTGGGCATCGTGCTCTATTTCGAGCGCTCGCAGTTCGGGCGGACAGGCAATTGAAAGCCGCGCCGAAACATCACAATTGAAACACCGGCAGGCTTGACTATTTTCTGCTGGCGGCTACAAGGCAGCGCTCACAGCGGTTCGCCCGCTCGGCCCGCGCGGTTCATGACCTCGCCTGCTGGGGAATAGGTTAACGGTAGACCCACGGACTCTGACTCCGTTAGTCCTGGTTCGAATCCAGGTTCCCCAGCCAGCTTCACTCGGGTCCGTTCCGGACACATAGGTTACGGTTTATACCGGAGACATGGGTAACACTTTTGGCCCGAAGGGGTTTTGGAGTGGTTCGAGCCTGCATGTCTCATCATCGAAATATCCCAAATCGTAGTCCATGAAGCTAGCCAGCCAGATATGGTCCTCGACCTGTTTGATGCCGACGATCTGGCCGGCAAAGACAAGGCTGAGGTTGATCTTCTTTCTGTTATAGCAGATGCGGCCGCAGGTGGTGACGGTGACGGCCTTGTCGTGAAACGGATAGTCGAGGTCTGGTAGGCCGGCATAGGGACGCGTTGAGGGCGCGTAGCGCTCCGCCGGGTAGTCCATGTCGAGCGCCTGGTGCGGGCGTTCTGAGTTGAACTCATCGATGAAGTCATCGAACCTGGCCTGCTGTTGAAGGAAATTGGCACCAGCCGGTTTGGTGGTTTCCTTCTTCAGGGTGAGGTGCATGCGCTCATGACGCCCGTTCTGCTGCGGGCAGCCCGGCTTGATGCGCTCGATGTCGATGCCCAGGCGCAGCCACCAGACCGACAGCTTGCTGAGGTTGAACAGCGCATTGGGGCTGGCGAAGGGAACGCCATTGTCGGTCCTGATCGCGCTGGGGAGGCCGAACTCTTTGAAAACGCTTTCGAACACGGTGAAGGCATAGGCTTCCTTGGTGGTCGAGAGCGCCTCGCAGGCGATGAGATAGCGGCTGGCAAAGTCGGTGATCGTCAACGGATAGCAATAGCGCCGATCGGCGAGCATGAACTCGCCCTTGTAGTCGGCACACCACAGATCGTTGGGGCGACAGCCGTTTGAAAGCGGTGTCCCCGTCGCCCGGTTTCGCCTGCGCTTGCGGTGCTCGACCAGGCCGTGGCGATCGAGCACGGCGTGCACCGTCGAGATCGCCGGCCGGTGCACATCCGGATACAGCCGGGCCAGCCGCTCGCGTATCTTCGGCGCGCCCCATGTCGGCTTGTCTTGCTTGAGGCGCACAATCAGCTTCTCGATTTGAAACGGAAGCTGATTGGCGTGGCGATAGGGCCGACGCGATCGATCCGTCAGCCCCTCCAGGCCGCTACCGTTGTAGCGCGCGAGGATCTTGTAGCCGGTCTTGCGCGAGATATCGAACTCTCGGCAAAGCACGGCCATCTTCTCACCGTCCAGCAGCCGGGCGACGAACTTCAGCCGCTCTTCCATGACGTTACACTCCTTCCAAGGCACCTTGCTCTCCTTGCAAAGGGCCGAAAGTGTAACCCATCTATCCGGAATGAACTGTCACCCATCTCTCGGGAAGGGCATCCCACCGTCCGCACCAGACCAACCAGCCTGATCCGCCGTCTCGCGATCGAACAGGCAGCCCGATCATCACGGGTTGAAATATCGGGGCGGCCTCTTACCTCGGTGAAGGGCGGGCGAACAATCCAGCAGATCGGAGAGCGGTTTTGGCGTCTCGCGGGATTCGACTACCGGCTATCCTGTTTCTTCTCACCGGCACGGGCGCGCTCTGGTCCTGCGTCGTTCCCGACGATACGTCCAAGCTTGCGAAAGAGGATCCCACAACGGCTGCCGCCCAAAAGGAAATGGTCGGCCTCAGCGAAGCGGACCTGCGAATGTGCGCGGGGTTCCCCACCGCCACCGCCGACGAAGGAGCATCGGGGCAAATCTGGAGCTATGAGCGCGCGGTGCAGCGGGGCAATGTCAATGTCGTGCTTCCTACCTTCGCGGTGGGCCCCATCCCTTCCGTCGGCGGGTCGTTGAATGTCGCTCCGGGAGGTTATTGCAACACACAGGTTCGCATCGTCGATGGCCGTGTGGCTGAGGTCGCCTATGCGGGCGACAACAACCTTCCAAACCGCCGCGATGGGCTGTGTGTCAGCGCCGTCGACGCATGCGTCGTCTATGCCCGCAAACAAAACAAGGGCAGGCCTGGCAGTTAAAGACGTTCGGCACCGATGCGGGTGAGCCCGGCTTTGTCATAGGCGCTGCACGGGCTGGTGGAATGCCTGACACGGCGCGGCGAAGCGAGGCGTTGCCGGCGCTGCAAGCAAGGTTGGCCAAGACGGATGTACCAATCAGCTCGTCATGCCTGTGCAGGACGAGCGTGCAGCCGGCGCCGAGTTCTTGCCGTTAAGTCTATCATCACATGCATCCGCGCGACCGCCGGACGTCCCGATCCGTATTCCTCATACTGGCAGTCGGTGATCGCGGCTCAAATGCAGGGGGGAATGGAACCAGATCGGCCCTGCAACGTCATAGAAGCAGGTGCTCATGCAGGAGTGTGACGTCGATGACCAGGCTCCTTCTCGTCGCGGCTGTCGTGCTCGCCATGGCATGTGACGTATCGGCGGCGGCAAAGCTGGACGTCGCAGCCGTCAACAACGCGCAATTCGACGACAGCGAAGCAAAAGGCGTCAGTGCGACCGTGCTGAAGGCACAGATCCTTCTGGATCGCGCGCGCTTCTCGCCGGGCCTGATCGACGGCCGCGCAGCAGAGAACTTCGCCAAGGCGGTCCGGGCGTTTCAGGCAGCCAACGGGCTGCCCGCCGATGGTAAGCTCACCCGCCAGACCTGGGACAAGCTGGTCGCGACCTCCCCGAGCCCGGCGCTCGAGACGTACGAGCTGACGCGCAAGGATGTGCGCGGACCGTTTACCAGGCGAATTCCGGCGCGCATGGAGAAAATGGCCCGCCTGCGCAGGCTCGGCTACCACAACGCGGCGGAAAAAATAGCGGAGCGCTTCCACGTCAGCCAACAGTTGCTTCAACGGCTCAACCCTGGCGTCGGCTTCAGGAAGGCCGGGCAAAAGGTGCTGGTGCCTGCCGTCACCCGAGGCGATCCGCCCGCGGGTGTTGCTGAGGTCGAGGTCGACAAGGGCGCGCGCCAGCTTCGCGTGCTCGACCCGTCCGGCAAAGTGCTTGCGGTGTACCCCGCCTCGATCGGCAGCCAGGAGAAGCCGGCGCCGAGCGGCCAGGCAGAGGTCAAACGCGTGGTGCACAACCCCACCTATCACTACGATCCCGACTTCGCCTTCAAGGGAGTCAGGACCAAACGCCCCTTCAAAATCGCCGCCGGGCCAAACAATCCGGTGGGATCGGTGTGGATTGATTTGTCCATCGAAAGTTACGGCATTCACGGGACTCCGGACCCGAGCAAGATCGGGAAAACCTTCTCGCATGGCTGCATCAGGCTGACCAATTGGGACGCCGAAGACCTCGCCTCCGAAGTGCACGAAGACACGAAGGTCATCTTCACCGGCGAAGCGGTGGGATCGATCGACCAGGGATCGCCGTAGCGGCAACCGGGAGCGACTCACTTTCGACTTGGCTGCTGCCATCGAGGCTGCCAGCCTTGACGTCAGCCGCCCGGTGCCTCAATTCACGGCTGATTTACCCCAGCCACTTCTCATAGTCGGACACCAGCAGGTGCAGCGGGGCGACGTCCTCGTCGACGTTGGAGAAGCGGCCGATCGGCTCGCGAAAAACGTTGTCGGTGAGATCGTCATTGACGGTCGACACCTCGCCGATCAGTACGTCCTTGCCTTCGGCCCAGAAGGCATGCCAGACGCCGGGCAGCAGCGTGACGCTCTGGCCCGGATCAAGCTTCAGCAGCCCGCCCGCCGGCAACCGGTGGATGGTGCCGTCGACAGGCACCGACACCTCGGCCTTGGGATCGATGCCGCCGTCGCGATCGTGCATGAACAGTTCCAGCACCAGCTTGCCGCCGCCACGGTTGATGATGTCCTCGGCCTTGATGTTGTGGCGGTGCATCGGCGACAACTGGTCCTTGCGCGAGATCATGATCTTCTCGGCATAGAGCATGCCCATGCCCTTCTTCATGTCCTCGTAGCGGCCGTTGCGCACGGTGAACAGGAACAGGCCGAGCTCCTTGAACTTTTCCTGGCCGTAGTCGGTGATGTCCCAGCCGAGCCGTGAGGTGAAGATCGCAGAGGAATCGACCTGGCGCGCCTTCATCTCTTCCGGCGACCAATAGGCGAAGGGCGGCATGATGTAACCGAACGAGCGGATGAAAGCGTCGGCTTCGCGGATGATGTCGTTGATGGCGGAGCGTTTCATGATCGTGGTCCTCGTGTCGACTTTTCCGACAAATCGCATAGCCGAACGCCGATGCGGTGTCGATCCGTATTGCCCGATCCCGGCTTGCGGCGTGGCCGCATGGAACCACGGATCCGCTCGGCTGGCCGGGTGACACAAGGCACTTTCAGGGCCATAACCCCTGCGGATTCCACAGGGTGACAGATGATGCCGACCATTCACGACCTCGATACGCCATCGATCCTGATCGACGCCGCGCGCGCCGAAGCCAATATTGCCCGCGCGCAGGCGCATGCCGACCGTCACGGGTTGAAGCTCAGGCCCCACATCAAGACGCATAAGCTGCCCTATTGGGCGAAGAAGCAGGTGGCGGCGGGCGCGGTCGGCATCACCTGCCAGAAGATCGGCGAGGCCGAGGTGATGGCCGATGCCGGGCTGACCGACATTTTTCTCCCCTACAACATCCTTGGCCGGGCCAAGCTGGAGCGGCTGAAGGCGCTGCATGGGCGCGTTACCCTATCGGTGACGGCGGACAGCGTGGAGACGATCGAAGGCTTGGCCGCCACCTTCACCGATGCCGGCCATCCCCTGCCGGTGCTGGTCGAATGCGACACTGGCATGGGGCGCTGCGGCGTGCAGACGGCCGGTGAAGCGGTTGGCCTGGCAAGACAGATCGAGACGGCAAAGGGCCTCGCCTTCGGCGGGCTGATGACCTATCCGGCCGCGGGCCGTGCGGGGGAGGCCGAGGCCTGGCTCGCCGGCGCCAGGCAGGCGCTGGCCGCCTGCGGTCTCGCCTGCGCGCGCATCTCCAGCGGCGGCACGCCCGACATGTGGCGCTCGGGCGAAGACAGCGTCGTCACGGAATACCGCCCCGGCACCTACATCTATCTCGACCGCTACCAGGTCGCCAAGGGCGTCGGCAGCCTCGACGATTGCGCGCTGAGCGTGCTGTCGACCGTGGTCAGCCATCCGACGCGGACGCGTGCCATCCTCGACGCCGGCAGCAAGGCGCTGTCGAGCGATACGCTGGGGCTCGCCGATTTCGGCGAGCTGCTCGGCGTTGCGGGAGCGCGGGTGACGGGCCTGAGCGAGGAACACGGCACGGTCACGCTCTCAGGCGATGGCAAGCTTCGCATCGGCGAGCGCGTGCGCGTGGTGCCCGACCATTGCTGCGTCGTCACCAACCTGTTCAATGAGGTCAATTTGATCGACGGCGAGACGGTGCTGGAAACCCTGCCGGTGGCCGCACGTGGGCGGATGGGATGACTTCTTTGGCCAGGCGCGGGTGATTCAAGCCGGCTGACGCTCAGCCTGCCGGGCCGCGACCCTGCGCATCGCAATCACCCGCCGCCGGTGGATTTCGGTACGCATCGCCATCAGGTGCAGCGCGAAGAACAGCACCGTGAAGCCGATGGCCATCACCAGCAGCGGCCAGAGCATCGAGGGGTCGATGGTCGATCCGCCCATGCGGAACACCGAGGCCGGCTGATGCAGCGTGTTCCACCAATCGACCGAGAATTTTATGATCGGGATGTTGATGAAGCCGACCAGCGTGATGATGGCGGCGGCCCAGGCGGCGCGGCCGGCATCATCGAGCGCGCGGGTCAGCGCGATGATGCCGAGATACATCAGGAACAGCACGAAAACCGAAGTCAGCCGCGCGTCCCACACCCACCAGGTGCCCCACATCGGCTTGCCCCAGATCGAACCGGTGACCAGCGCCAGCGCGGTGAAGACGGCACCTATGGGGGCCGCCGATTTCAGTGCGACATCGGCCAGCGGATGGCGCCAGACCAATGTGCCGAGCGCCGAGAGCGCCATCAGCGTGTAGCACATCATGGCCAACCAGGCGAAAGGCACATGGATGTACATGATGCGGACGGTGATGCCTTGCTGGAAGTCCTCGGGCGCGGTGAAGCTCATATAGAGGCCGGCGGCAAGGGTCAGCGCCGCAATCGTCGCCAGCCACGGCACCACCCGGTCGGCAAGCGCCACGAACCGTGTCGGGTTGGCAAGATCGGTCCAGCCGCTCAGGCGTGAAGTGCTGTCGCTCATGCCGCTTTAAATAGCCCGGCTATGCGTCTGGGGCAATCGAGGGAGTGTCGCAGGCCTTGTCACCTCCCCTTGGGGGGTTGCTGCGAAGCAGCGGGGTGAGGACGGCGGCGCTCCCCGACCGGACCTTCGGTCCGACCTCCCACGGGGGGAGGTAAAAGAACCCGCTCAGGCGGCCTCGCCCTGTATCGAGCGGCTGAGGCGGCGGACCTCTTCGTCGTTGAGCAGGCCGCCGGCGCGCAGCAGGCTGGCGAAACGGCCGTTGCGCAGCGATAGCTCGGCGAAGCCGCCCATTTCGACCACCCTGCCCTTGTCCATGAACACGACCAGATCGGCGTCGCGGACGGTGGTCAGGCGGTGGGCGATGATGAAGGTGGTGCGGTCGCGGCGCAATTCGTCGATCGCTTCCTTGACGCGGTCTTCTGTCTCGACGTCGAGCGCGCTGGTCGCCTCATCCAGCACCAGGATCGGAGCATCCTTCAACACGGCGCGGGCAATGGCGATGCGCTGGCGCTCGCCGCCGGACAACTGGCCGCCGCGTTCGCCGACCACCGTGTCGTAGCCATTGCTCTTGGCCAGGATGAAGTCCTGTGCGGCAGCCGCGTCGGCGGCGGCATGGATCTCGTCGTTGGTCGCATCGGAGCGGCCGACGCGGATGTTGTCCTCGATCGAGCGGTTGAGCAGGCCCGCATCCTGGAACACGGTGGCGATCGAATGGCGCAACGACTTGCGGGTCACGGTGCGGGTGTCGATGCCGTCGATCAGGATACGGCCGGTGGACGGCGAGAAGACGCGCTGCAACAGATTGATGAGCGTGGTCTTGCCGGCGCCGGTCGGCCCAACGATGGCTACGGTCTGGCCCGCCTGGACCTCGAAGGAGACGTCGTGGATGCCCTGCCCCGAATTGGCGAATTCGAAGCCGACATTCTCGAAACGGACATGGCCGGTGACGTTAGTGAGATCGCGCAGCCCGTCCGGTTCGGCGGCGTCGGCCGCCGAGTCCTCGAGATGGTAGAAATCCTCGAGCTTGGCGCGGGCTTCCGAAATCTGGTTGGCGAATGCCGACATCTGGTCGAGACGGGCGATCAGCAGCGTTGCAAAACCGGTGAAGGCGATGACGTCGCCGATGCGCAGCTGGCCGTGGGTGACCAGATAGGCGCCGATCAAAAGCACCACCATCATCGAAATCGTCGACGACAGGCGATGCAGCGCATTGGCCATGGCCCACCAGTCGAGCACAGGGTTCTGCGCATCGAGCAGGTTCTTGACGTAGCGGCGCAGCGTATCGGCCTCATGGCCGAGGCGGTTGTAACTCTGCAAGACGGCGACGTTGCTGACCGAGTCCGTCACATGGGCGAATACGGTGTGATAGTGGCGCTCCACGGCGGCCTGGCCTGCCTTGGTCCGCTTCATCACCAGCCGGCCGATGCCGACATAGAGCACGCCGAGAGCCAGCAGCACCATCGACATGCGCACGTCCATGCTGAGCGCGGTCGGGATCAGCAGGAACAACGCGACGGCCGTGGACAGATGCTGGCGCATGAATTCGAGCCAGAGACTAAACAAGGTCTCCACGGCACGCAGCAGCGTGTGCAGGGAATTGGACGTGCCGCGCTGATGATGCCAGGCGAGCGGCATGGTGATGACGCGCTCGAAGGAGTCGCAGAGCACTTCGCTGCGCCGGGCGTGGGCGAAGCGGTCGGCGCCGCGCGCCACAAGAACGAACGCGATGATGTTAAAGGCGCCCAGGCCGGCCCAGAGGGCGAGGGTCGAAAAGACGGAGCCGTGTGCGGAAATCGCGTCGATCACGCGACCGAACATGATCGGCTCGAGGATGGCGATGATGGCCAGCGCGACATTGGCTGAGCAGATCAGCGCTACGCGTTTCCTGTCAGCTGCCAAATAACCGAGCGCTCGCCAGTAGATTTGCAGAAGGGACACTTCAGCTACTCCGCCAAAACATTCATTGTGCACCGCACCATTTCTTGACACGTATCGGTTAACGCGTCGCAAAACAATGCCCGTCTATCCCTTCCGTTCCCGTTTAGCGAACAAAAGATGACGACGATGCGAAATCTCACGTGATCACCTAACGGGTTGAGATAAAAGGTGAAATGTCAGCCTTGCGGCAAAATCATGGCAGCCGCTGAGCGCTGCCACATTTTTAATCACGGCGATCTTGCCCGGCATGGCCCGACCGGATCCGCCGGCTGCCCAAGCGGAGATCTGCAAATAGACAAAAGACTATCCCGCGCATTCCGGAGGATGCGCGGGACAGGGTTGAAGCTGTTGATTTTACGAGGGTATCTTCACGACAACTTCGACCTTGCTACCAGCCTTCGGTTGGAAAGACGCGGATTTCGTCTTCGAACCATCAACTTCAAGCGAGATCGACTTGGTCTTTTTGTCGCGGACGACACGCACCGTGACTTCGGCCCCCAGCATTTTGAGCGTGGCGGCGTAGCCATCCCAATGGCTGGGCAGTTTCGGCCTAAACGTGATCTGCTTTCCACGCCGCTCGATGCCGAGAATGCCTTCGACCGCCGCCCGGTACAGCCAGCCCGCCGAGCCCGTGTACCACGTCCAGCCACCGCGGCCGCCCTTGTTGTCGCTGGCATTGCCGTCGCCGGCGTAGATATCGGCCGCAACCACGTAGGGCTCGACGCGGTAGCGCTCTGCCGAGGCCTCGTCCAATGCGTGGTTGACCGGGTTCAGCATCGAGAAGCAGCGATAGGCTTCGTCGTTCAGCCCCATTTCGGCCAGCGCGATGACGAACCAGGTGGCGGCATGAGTATACTGGCCGCCATTCTCGCGAACGCCCGGCGGGTAGCTCTTGATGTAGCCCGGGTCCTTCTTCGTCTTCGAAAAGGGCGGCGTGAACAGCTTGAGGATCTTGAGTTCGTCGTCGACGAGCAGCTTGGTTGCCTGCTGCATCGCCGTCGTCGAACGCGCCGGATCGCCCTCGCCCGAGAGCACGCTCCAGGACTGGGCGATGGAGTCGATCCTGCACTCCTGGGATGAGCGCGAACCGAGCGGCGTGCCATCGTCAAAACTGCCGCGCCGATACCATTCGCCGTCCCATGCCGTGCTCTCCAGCGCGCGTTTCAGCGCGTCGGCATGCTTTGCCCAGGCCTGCGCGTGCTTGGCATCACCCTCCGTCTTGGCCACGGCGGCGAAGTCGCCCAGCGTCCGCAGCAGGAACCATCCGAGCCAGACGCTCTCGCCCTTGCCTTGCTCGCCGACGCGGTTCATGCCGTCATTCCAGTCGCCGCCGAGGATCAGCGGCAGCCCGGCGGGACTGCTGCGCGTAATGGCAAGATCGAGCGCACGCGCGCAATGCTCGTAGAGGGACGCTGTCTTTTTCGAAATTTCGGGCGTGAAGAAGGCATCGTGCTCGCCCTCGCTGAGCGGCTGTCCATCGATGAAGGGCAGCTGCTCCTTCAGGATGGTGGTGTCACCCGTCACCATCAGGTAGCGCGCGGTGGCATGGGCCAGCCAGACCACGTCGTCGGAGATCAGCGTACGCACGCCCGCCCCGGTGCGCGGCAGCCACCAATGCTGCACGTCGCCTTCAGGGAACTGCCGACGCGCCGCGTTGAGGATCTGGTCTCGCGCCAGTTTGGGATCGTGCGCCAGCAGAGCCAGCGTGTCCTGCAACTGGTCGCGGAAGCCGAAGGCGCCGCTGGCCTGATAGAAGGCAGAGCGGGCGCGGATGCGGCAGGCGAGGCTCTGGTAGGGCAGCCAGTGGTTGACCATGGCGTCGAGCGCCTTGTCCGGCGTCTCGACCTGGATGGTGTCGAGGAAGCCACGCCACTCGCGCTCGTTGTCGGCCAGACGCTGGTCGAAATCCCTACCCCGATGCTTGCGCACCAGGGCGCTCGCTTCCGCGGCCGAGCCAGCGTCCCCGAGCAGCCAGAACAGCGTGACGTCGCCGCCGGCCGGAACATCGATGTCGCGGGCGATTGCAGCGCAGGGATCGTCGCCGGCCTCCACGCGGCCTGACAGTCCCGCACCGCTCAGCACCGCCTGCGGAAACTCGCTGGTGCCGTGCCGGCCCAGGAATTCGGTCCGGTCTGCTGTCACCGAATGCACGCCGTCATCGGCGGCGAGGAAGGCGACACGCTCGCCGAAATCGAGCCCGTAGGGGTTCTGTGCCAGCAAGGCGCCGGTGGCGGCATCGCGCGACGGAACGATGGTCGCCGCCGTCCGCGAGCGATGTCCGCCCAGCACCCATTCGGCATAGGCATAGACGCGCAGCCTGGCCGGCGCCGGGCCGGTATTCTGGATGCGCAGGCGGGAAATCTTCACCGGGTCGACAGGGTCGACGACATGGGTAAGGTCCATCGACAATGAGCCGCGCTTCGACCGGAAGGTGGAGAATCCTTGGCCGTGCCACGTCTCGTAAGTCATCGACGGATCGCGCACCACGGCGGCGAGCGGCGAGAATGCCCGGCCACTGGCGTGATCATAGATATAGATGCCCTCACCGGGCCGGTTCGAAACCGGATCGTTCGACCACGGCGTCAGCTGGTAGTCGCGGCTGTTGCGGCTCCAGGTGAAGGCAGCGCCTTCGGCGGAGACGTGGAAGCCGAACGAGGCATTGGAAATAACATTGATCCAGGGTTGGGGCGTGGTGCTGCGGCCGGCCAGGCGCACGACATAATGCCGCCCGTCGCCCTCAAAACCACCGAACCCGTTCCATTGGCTGAGCCCGTGCCCGTCCGCCGCCAGGGCCTGCGAGCCAAAGGAATGCGTCATAGGCCCCAATTCGGGCAATGCCGCCGGCTGCTGGGCATCGCGCGCCTGCAAGGCGGCCACCTCGGCCCGCTCGATCTGATCGAAGATGGTGCCGTTGCGCGTGTGCAGAACCACGCGGGCGACCGCAAGCAGCGTCTTGTAGGTGGTCTCGTCCATCAGGTCGCGGCGCACGGCGAATATGTGCTGGCGCGGTCCGAGCTCCTTGCCGCGCAAGCGGCTGTTCTCGCACAGGGATTCGACTGCTCGCTGCAGGTCCTGCACATAGGAGGAGGCCTGTTCGTTGACGACGACGAAATCGATCATCATGCCACGGGTGCGCATGTACTCCTGGAAACGGAGCGCCTGGGCGACGATTTCGAGATCGGCGACGTCGCCGATCCTGACCAGGAAGATCGGGAAATCGCCGGAGATGCTGGTCGGCCACAGGCTCGACTGCTTGCCCAGTCCCGAAGCGATGGATTCGGCCGGCAGGCGCAGGAATGGATCGGGATAGATCAGATAGCGCGCCAGCTTCTGTACGTTGGCGGCGTCGGCCAGGCTGAGGCCGAGATGCCGGGTCTGCACCTGGCTGCGCGTCCAGGCAAGCATTGCCTGTCGGGCAAAGCTCTCCGGGTGGTCGAGCCGGGCAATGGCCTCCTCCAGCTCCGCGCGGTTGGAACCGACGACGGTCCAGAAGGTCAGCGATATCTTCTTGTTGGCGGGCACGCGCACCTGGCGGCGCAGCGAGGCGACGGGATCGAGGGTGAAGCCGGAATGGCCGCCAAGCCGAGCGCCTGGATCGAACGCCGCAGCGTCGACGATGGTGCGGCCGCGGCCGATGAAGGCGCGCCTGTCGGTCTCGGCTTCGGCGTCGCGCGCCGGACCGGACGGGTCGGTGACGAAATGCACCATCGTCACGTCTGGCTCGCTGGTCTCGCGCTTGCGCCGCGTGGCGAAGATCGCCCCATTATTGGGGGCAATTTCGGTCTCCACGAACATTTTCGAGAAGGCGGGATGGGCATTGTCGGATACCTCCAGGCCCAGCACCAGCTCGGCGAAGGAGGTCACTTCGATGTGACGGTCGGTCGGTCCCTCGTTGAACAGCGTCACGCGGCGGCCTTCGCCATTGCCTTCCGAGATGACGATGCATTCGACCTCGGAGCGCAGCGTGCCGACCAGTTTGACGAAGCTCGCCTTGTCGTCGGAGAACAGCGTCTGGGTGCGCTCCTCGGCCGCGCGCTTGGGCTCCGCCGTCGCCGACCACCAGTCGCCAGTGCCGGCGTCGCGCAAGAAGATGTAGGAGCCGAGCCGGTCCTCGGTCGGATCCGGTTGCCAGCGCGTGACGGACAGATCGCCCCACCGGCTGTAGCCGGAGCCTGTCGCGGTGACCATCACCGAATAGCGGCCGTTCGACATCACATTGGTCGAACGCAGAGCCCGCACAGGATCGAGCACGATGCGGGTGTCGGGACTCTCGGTTTCGGTCTCGTCCTTCGCCCGTTCGTCCGCCTCGGTCCTGACGGTCGCGGTCGGGATGTCGCGCGGCGCCCTCTCCTGGAGCAGAAGCTCGGCCGACTCGATGACCGGATCGCTGTGGAAACGGTCGCGCAGGCGACCCTCGAAAATGGCGTCGGCGACCGCCGCGATCGACATGCCGGAATGGTGGGCCATGTAGTTCTGTACGACGACGTGATCGGTGCCTTCCGGCACGCGCTGCGGCGTGAAATCGACGGCGTCGTAGTAACCATGGCGGCCAAGCGCGCCGAGCTCCCGTAGGCGCGCTAGGTTCTGCACCGCTTCGCGCGGGTTGAACTGCGCGGCCAGCACGGTGGCGTAAGGCGCGATCACCGTGTTCTGGCCAAGGCCGCGCTTCAGCCCGAGACCGGGCACGCCGAAATTGGTGTACTGGTAGGTCAGCTCGCGGTCGCGGGCATTGTAGGCCGCTTCCGAAATGCCCCAGGGCACATTCTTCTGACGGCCATACTGGATCTGGCGCTTGATGATCAGCTTGCTGGTCTGGTTGAGAATCGAACCTTGCGGTTCCTTCATCACCAGCGGCGGCATCAGATACTCGAACATCGAGCCGGACCAGGACATCAGCGCGCCCTGGAAGCCGATCTCGACGATCGGCCGGCCAAGCCGGAACCAGTGCTCGGTCGGCAGGTCGCCCTTTGCGATGGCGAACAGGCTGGTCAGCCGCGCCTCGGAGGCCAGAAGATCGTAGCAGCTCTCGTCGAGCTGGTGCTCCTCGACCCGGTAGCCGATCGACAGCAGCTTGCGCTCCGGCCGCATCAGGAACGAGAACTCCATCTCGAAGGCGAAGCGGCGCGTGCGCTCGCGCAGGGTGAGCAGCTTGGCACGCAGCGCCTCTACGGCGTTGTCGTCGCTGTGGGCGTCGTGGACATGCGCCTCGCAGGTGGCTTCGAGCCTGGCCGCCCAGTCGACGATGACATCGCTCTGTGGCGATGCCGCCTCGGTGTGGATGGCGGTGGCGAGCTTGCGGATCTCGCCGGCCAGCACAGCCAAATTGATGGTGCGGATCGAGGCCATTTCCGGCTGCGCCTTGATGGTGTCGACGGCGCGCCGCATGCCGTCGAGGCGGTCGGCCAGACGCTGGCGCAAGGGACGCAGCTGACGGCGGTCGTCGGGCAGCTCATCCAGGCTCTCGCCGAGGATGGTCACTGTGTCGAGGATGCCCTCGAAATCGCCCTGGAGATGAACGGACGGCGCCTCGGCCCATTCGGCGCAGGCCGCCGCCACCGCCACCAGATGGCCGGCGAGATTGCCGCTGTCGACAGCCGAGATGTAGAGCGGATAGAGCGGCTTCAGTGTGGTGGTGTCGTACCAGTTGAAGAGATGGCCGCGGTTGCGCGGCATGCTCTCGATGGTCGTCATGGTGGCATCGATGCGGGTGATGGCATCGGACAGGCTGATCCAGCCGAAATCGCGGGCCGAGACGACCGACAGGAGATAGACGCCGATGTTGGTCGGCGAGGTGCGCGGCGCGACCACTGGCGCCGGGCTCTCCTGGAAATTGTCCGGCGGCAGATGATGATGCTCGGCCGTGACGAAGGTTTCGAAATAGTGCCAGGTGCGGCGCGCCACCGTGCGCAGCGCATGGATGTCGGCCTGCGATATGCGCAGCCGGTCCTCGGTCTCGGCCGAACGGCTGATCCAGCTGGCGATCGCCGGGGAGCCGATCCAGAACAGAGCGAAGAAAAAGGCGACGAAGGCGCCGGTGGAATCGGCCAGCACCGGAATGGCGAGGCCGACGAAGCCGATGATCACGGCGCCGTACATCATGCCGTAGTAGGAGCCGACATCGTTGTCGCCGGCCTTGTGCGCCTGCGAGGCGGTGCGCCATTCCAGCAGGTTCTGCCGGGAGACGAACAGCCGGTAGAGCGTGCGCACGATGGCGTCGCCCATCATCCAGGCGTTATGCGCCATCAGCACGATCTTCAATGCCACCATGGCGGTGCCGAAGGCCACGTCGCGCGCCAGCGCGGAGAAATGGCCGCGCGGCGTCTGGTCACCGCTCTTGGGCAGTATGGCGTTGACGACGTCGAAAGTGGGCGCCATGAACAGGCTGAGGATCAGCAATGCCTGCCATTGTGCTGCCTGCGTGAAGGGCAGCAGCGTCCAGCCGGCGATCGCCGCCATCACCCAGAAGATCGGCGTCAGCGAGCGGCGCAGATTGTCGACCATCTTCCAACGCGACAGCGCCGGCACGCCGGAGCGCGGATCGAGGATGAAGCCCAGGAGCTGCCAGTCGCCGCGTGCCCAGCGGTGGTGGCGCGAGGCATCGACCGAGTAGCGGGTCGGGTAATCCTCGACCAGTTCGACGTCGGTGACGAGCGCCGAACGCGCCAGCGCGCCTTCGAGCAGATCGTGGCTGAGGATGGTGTTTTCCTCGATGCGGCCCTGTAACGCGGCCTCGAAGGCATCGACGTGGTAGAGGCCCTTGCCGGTGAAGGAGCCGTCGCCGAAGACGTCCTGGTACAGGTCGGACACCGCAAAGACATAAGGATCGAGGCCGCGATTGGCCGAGAAGACCCGTTGGAAGAACGACGCCTCGTCGCCGCTGGTCAGCGAAGCGGTGATACGTGGCTGCAGGATCGTGTAGCCCGAGGTGACGACGCGCCTGGTGGCATCGAAATGCGGTCGGTTGAGCGGGTGGCAAAGCTTGCCGACAAGCGTAGCGACCGCATCGCGGGTGGTGCGCGTGTCGGCGTCGAGCGTCATTACGTGAACGACTTTTTCCGGCAGCGGCACATCGAGCGGCAGGAAGGTGGTGTCGCTGTCGCCGCGCAGCAGCAGGTCAAGCTCGTGCAGCTTGCCGCGCTTGCGCTCCCAGCCCATCCAGCATCCCTGCGCGGCATTATAGAGCCGGCGCCGGTGCAGGAGATAGAAGCGCGGCGCGCCTTCGGCGGGATAGCGGGCGTTGAGGCGGGCGATCTCGTCACGGGCGAATTCGAGAATCTCGGTGTCGGCCGCGTCGATCTCGGTCTTGCTGTCGGGCCAGTCCGACAGCAGGGCGAAGTGGATCTCGTCCGCCAGATTGGCGAGGTAATGCACCTCGATGTTGCGGATGTTTTCCTCGACATCGTCGCGCGAGCCGATCAGCGACGGCACCACCACCAGCGTGCGTGCCTCGGACGGCACGCCGTGCCTGTAGTCATAGCCGATAAGGCGCGTCGGCTTGAGGAACAGCGAGACAACGGTATTGAAGAAAGCGAGCGCGCCTTCGCTGGCCGGCACGGCAAACAGCGCCAGCATCAAGACGATCGAAGGCACAGACAGGCCGAGATTGGCAAGGGCATTGCCGGAAACCACCAGCAGCAGCACGGTCAGCGCAAAGACCGGCAGGACGATGCCCAGCCATCCGGTCTTGGCAAAGGTGCGCTTGACGGTCTGACTGACGGTCGGTCGGTAGCCGATCGCCTTTTCCAGTTCCAGCCGGCGTGGCCCGACAAGGAAAAAACCGACATCCGTGTGCGCTAAAGGAGCCGCAAAGCCATCTGCGCCGTCGGCGGCGGATGCAATTTCGTTGGTGATCTGGCCGGCCAGTTCGATCGCCTTTTCGGCGACGCGATATTCCGACAGATTCGAGCGGCGGGCCAGCTCTTCGATCGCGGTCCGGTACTGGTCACGCGAGAAGAAATCGAGCGCGGCGAAGTCGGTGCGCTCGCGCAGCACCGTGTCGATACGGCTGACGCCCTCGAACCACACCGTCCAGTCGATATCGTTGATGAGCCGCAGGCCGCGTATGATGTTGCCGGTCGTCACATTGCCGCTGGACAGCGTATGATGCTCGGAAATGATGATTTCCTCGGCGTCCGAGCCGGTCTTCTCGAGTTCGCCTTCCAGCCACTCCAGCGCCTTGCCTGCATTCTGCGAGCCGTCGCGCAAGCGGTAGAGCAGTTGCGTGGCAAAGGTGGTGTCCTGGGCGTGCGCGCTGAAATTGGCCAGGATCGCTTGCCGGTCCCGGGTATCGTCGGTCGCCAGCACCTTGTCGGCGACATCATTGGCGATCTGGCGCATCTGCCGGGTGCGGTTGACCCTGACCGCAAGGCGGCGAAGATTTTCGATCAGAACGAAGCGCAACAGCGACGGCAGCGCCCAGAGTTCGCCGATCTTCAGCGGCTCGACCGACTGGAAGCCCTGGACGATGGCCTTGAACATGGTCGCGGAGACGGAACTGTCGGAATGCGCCACATAAGTCCAGGCCAGCGCCAGCGCGCGCGGCACGCCGCCGCCGTCCGGCAGCTTCAGCGTCGGCAGTTGACGATAGAAGCGGCGCGGCAGGTCGCGCTTGACCTGGAAAATGGTTTCCTCGACCAGATAGTTGTTGTCGAGCAGCCATTGCGCCGCGGGCGTGATGGTCTCGCCCCTCGCCTGCGCGGCGTTGGTCGAACGGTAGACTTCGAGGATCTTCTTGGCGCTGTCGCGGATGCGGGCCTGGAAATCGAATGGCGTCAGGCCGAACAGATCCGCGAGATCGCCCTTGGCCAGGCTTTCACCGAGCAGCCGAAGGCGTTCCTCCGGCAGGAAAATGGATCTTATCGGTTCTTCCGTGATGGGCGGGAAGCTCGCGCTAGTCTTTTCGATTTGTGCTGGATTCGTCTGAATATTCATTGAAAATTCCGTAAGCGGGCACTCAGCGGCGTCACCGCCACGGCAATGGCCCTAAAACCGATTCAAATGCAATTGGTTGCATGCCCAGCTTTTGCCGAAAATTGTTTCCGCACCACGACAAGGCATCGTCTTTCGACAGTTTCAAAGACGAACGCCCCTCACTCCCGCCGAGACCGATCGACGGAAAGGATTCAGGCTTTTTCGTGATCCCGGCTGGAGCTTACCCTATATTTCGCCGGCATCACGATCATGTTTGGAAACAAGCGTTAATCGTTGGGTCGAATGCCATCGATCCGGACCACGAATACTGTCGGGTGGTCGATGGGCTTGATGCGCAGGCCAGCTGTGGCTGAGGCAGTCAGGAGTGCGTCGAGGTGGCTAAGGCGAATAGGCTCTGCGGCGGAAACCAAGACTTCCCCACCCAGGCACAGGACGAGGGTCGCTCTGCTTTCAATCCCGATTTCCAAAGGGTTCGACATTACGAGGCGTTCGACGGAATGCCTCATGCGGCCACGCCGGGTCATCACGTTGAGATCGGTGATCGGACCGGCGATCAGTTCGGCACTGGTCGGCCGGTCGGCTGGAAAGGAAAACGGCGCTGAAGCGGCGGTCAGGCACGCCGGCGGCTCGCCGGCGACATCAAGAATGATCCCCTCGCCTTCCAATACCGACAGGGTGCGGTCAATGCCGGCAAAGCTGGAGAACGGCCCGCTGCCTTCGACGCGGGCCATCGAGACACGCCAATCGAAGGTGTCGAGCCCGGCATCGGCCGGCGAGACGGCGATTTCCGTCGTCACGCCGCCGCCGTTCTTCCACGGCATCGATTTGTATTCGGCTGCCCGCAGGACGCGCATCGGTCGGCCTGTTATCCCAGAATGCCGGGCAAATTGAGCTGATGCTCCCTGGCGCAATCGATGGCGATGTCGTAGCCGGCGTCGGCGTGCCTCATGACGCCGGTCGCCGGATCGTTCCACAGCACCCGCTCCAGGCGCCTGGCTGCCTCAGGCGTGCCGTCCGCGACGATGACCATGCCTGCATGCTGGGAAAAGCCCATGCCGACACCGCCGCCATGGTGCAGCGACACCCAGGTGGCGCCCGATGCCGTGTTGAGCAAGGCGTTGAGCAGCGGCCAGTCGGAAACCGCATCCGAGCCGTCCTTCATCGCCTCGGTCTCGCGGTTCGGCGAGGCGACCGAGCCGGAATCGAGATGGTCCCGGCCGATGACGACAGGCGCCTTGAGTTCGCCTTTGGCTACCATCTCGTTGAAGGCCAAGCCCAGCCGGTGGCGGTCGCCGAGGCCGACCCAGCAAATGCGCGCCGGCAAGCCCTGGAAGGCGATGCGCTCGCGCGCCATGTCCAGCCAGTTGTGCAAATGGGTGTTGCCGGGCGTCAGTTCGCGCACCTTGGCATCGGTCTTATAGATGTCCTGCGGGTCGCCGGAAAGGGCCGCCCAGCGGAACGGGCCGATGCCGCGGCAGAACAGCGGGCGGATATAGGCCGGCACGAAACCGGGAAAGGCAAAGGCGTTCTCGAAGCCTTCTTCCTTGGCGACCTGGCGGATGTTGTTGCCGTAGTCGAGCGTCGGCACGCCGGCGTTCCAGAAGGCCACCATCGCCTCGACATGCTCGCGCATCGAGGCGCGGGCGGCTTTCTCGACTGCTTTCGGGTCGGACGTGCGCTTCTCGCGCCACTCGGCCAGCGTCCAGCCCTTGGGCAGATAGCCGTTCAACGGATCGTGCGCCGAAGTCTGGTCGGTGACCATATCGGGGCGCACGCCGCGCCGCACCAGCTCGGGCACGATATCGGCGGTGTTGCCGACCAGGCCGACCGACTTCGCCTCGCCTGCCCTGGTCCAGCGCGCGATCTTCTCCAGCGCCTCGTCAAGCGTATCGGCCCGCTCGTCGACATAGCGGGTGCGCAGCCGGAAATCGATGCGGTCGGGATCGCATTCGACGGCCAGGCAGCAGGCGCCGGCCATGACGGCGGCGAGAGGCTGCGCGCCGCCCATGCCGCCGAGGCCGCCAGTCAGGATCCATTTGCCCCTGAGATCGCCGCCATAGTGCTGGCGTCCGGCTTCGACGAAGGTCTCGTAGGTGCCCTGCACGATGCCTTGCGTGCCGATATAGATCCACGAGCCGGCCGTCATCTGGCCGTACATCATCAGGCCTTTCCTATCGAGCTCGTTGAATTTCTCCCAGGTCGCCCAATGCGGCACCAAATTGGAGTTGGCGATCAAAACGCGCGGCGCGTCCGGATGGGTGCGGAAGACGCCGACCGGCTTGCCGGACTGCACCAGCAGCGTCTCGTCCTCGCCAAGCGTCTTCAGCGAAGCGGCGATGCGGTCGAAATCGTTCCAGGTGCGCGCGGCCCGGCCGATGCCGCCATAGACGACCAGTTCGTTGGGATTTTCGGCGACATCGGGATCGAGATTGTTCATCAGCATGCGCAGCGGCGCTTCGGTCGTCCAATACCTGGCAT
Source organism: Mesorhizobium sp. B2-1-1 (assembly GCF_006442975.2). Lineage (NCBI taxonomy): Bacteria > Pseudomonadati > Pseudomonadota > Alphaproteobacteria > Hyphomicrobiales > Phyllobacteriaceae > Mesorhizobium > Mesorhizobium sp. B2-1-1. Next base: position 4,130,184 of record NZ_CP083954.1, read on the forward strand.
TGAGCTTGTCGCCGCGGGGGCTGCGCACTTCGCGGATGTTGTGGCGAGGATCGGTCATGTCGTCACTTCCCTTTCAGATGAGTGCGGCGAGGCGTCAGCTCTCGACCCACGAAATCGCGGTCTCGAGGATGGATGTCAGCGTGGCGCGGATCGGCGCGGCGAAGGCGGCGTCGTAAGGCACCGGCCAGTTGTCGGGCGCGCCCTTGCCTTCGGGCTCTCGCATGTAGCCGCGGTTGGACAGTTCCATCTGCAGCGCATGGACGCCGTTTTGCGGCTGGCCGAAATGGCGCGTGATCCACCCGCCCTTGAAGCGGCCATTGACCACGAAGGTCTCGCCGGTCTCGGCCAGGATCCCGGCGACCTTTTCCTGCAGCGCCGGATCCGTGCTCTTGCCGTCATTGGTGCCGAGATTGAAGACCGGCAGCGTGCCATCGAACAGGCGCGGCAGCACAGAGCGGATCGAGTGGCAGTCATAGAGGACGATTTTGCCATGCAATCCGCGCAGCCGGTCGATCTCGGCCTGGAGCGCGGCATGATAGGGCATGAAGAATTTTCGGCGGCGCTCGTCGATTTCCGACGGTCCCGGTTCCTCGCCTGTACGGTAGAGCGGATCGCCATCGAAGGTTTCGGTCGGGCAGAGGCCGGTCGTCGCGTGACCAGGGTAGAGCGAGGCCCCGGACGGATCGCGATTGACGTCGATGACGGTGCGCGAGATGGCGGTGTGCACGACGGTGGCGCCAAGACCTGCGGCAAAATCATAGAGCTTGTCGATCCACCAGTCGCAGTCGCGCTGGCCAAGCCAGCTCGAGACCAGCCGGTTGTCGAGACCGGCGAGATCGATGCCGGTGTGCGGCATGGAAACCAGCAGCGGTGCGGTGCCTTGATTTACCGTCAGCCAAGGAGGTGTCATGCGAGATCTCCGCAAGTTGGAGCTCTACGGCTGGGATGCGAAGGAACGAGACCTATCATGCCAAGCACTCTCATGAGGCAATCCCCGGCAGCGCCACCGCGCTCGCCGCCTTCACCGCCGCACCGCTTCGCACCATGGCGATGGCTTTCTCCATGTCGGGATGGAAATGCCGGTCGTTGTCGAGATGCGGCACCTCGGCCCTGACCAATTTGCGCACCGCTTCGAGTGCGGCGCTGGAAGCAAGCGGCGCGTGGAAATCGCAGCCCTGGGTCGCGGCCAGCAACTCGATGCCGATGACGGCCGTGGCGTTCTCGACCATGCCGATCAGCCGGCGCGCACCATGTGCGGCCATCGAGACGTGATCCTCCTGGTTGGCCGAGGTCGGGATCGAATCGACGCTTGCTGGATAGGCCTTCTGCTTGTTTTCGGAAACCAGCGCTGCCGCCGTCACCTGCGGGATCATGAAGCCGGAATTCAGGCCGGGCTTCGGCGTCAAAAAGGCGGGCATGCCCGACAGCGCAGGGTCGACCAGCATGGCGATGCGGCGCTCCGACAGCGAGCCGATCTCGCAGACGGCGAGTGCGATCATGTCGGCAGCGAAAGCCACCGGCTCGGCATGGAAATTGCCGCCCGACAAGGCGGTGTCGTCCTCGGCGAAGATCAAGGGATTGTCGGTGACGCCATTGGCTTCCGTGCCGAGCGTGTCAGCCGCCTTGCGCAACACGTCCAGAGCGGCCCCCATCACCTGCGGCTGGCAGCGCAGGCAATAGGGATCCTGCACGCGCTCGTCGCCGACGCGGTGGGATTCGCGGATGGCGCTGCCGGCCATCAGACTGCGTAGCGCATTCGCCGTCTCGATCTGGCCGCGATGCTTCCTCAAGAGATGGATGCGCGGATCGAAGGGGGCGTCCGAGCCCCTGGCGGCGTCGGTGGACAGTGCACCCGCGACCAGTGCCGACTGGTAGAGAACTTCGGCCTCGAACAAGCCCGCCAGCGCGTAGGCGGTCGAGAATTGCGTGCCGTTAAGCAGCGCCAGCCCTTCCTTGGCGCCAAGGATGACAGGCTCCAGCCCATGCGAGACGAAGGCGACCTTGGCCGGGAAGCGGCCATGCGGCGTGAAGCATTCGCCGACGCCGATCATCACGGCCGTCATGTGTGACAGCGGCGCGAGGTCGCCGGAGGCGCCGACCGAACCTTGCGCCGGCACCACCGGGATGACATCGTTGGCCAGCATCGCTTCCAGCAGCTCGATGGTGCGCGACCGCACGCCGGAGGCGCCCTGCGCCAGGCTGGCAAGCTTCAAGGCCATCATCAGCCTGCAAACAGCGACCGGCATCGGCTCGCCGACGCCGGCGGCGTGCGAGAGCACGATGTTGCGCTGGAGCGTTTCGAGATCCTGGGCAGGAATGCGGACGCTGGCCAGTTTGCCGAAACCGGTGTTGATGCCATAGACCGGCTCGCCCTTGGCGACGATGCGTGCGACAGCCTCCGCACTCGCCTTGATCTTTGGCCGGCAGGCATCGTCGAGCCTGGGCACGGCGCCGCGATAGATGGCGCGCCAGTCGGCCAGGGTCACGTTGCCGGGTTTCAGTACGAGTTCGGTCATTGTCCTCTCCAGATGCGCGCGTGCAAGGGGTTGAAGCCCATGCGGTAGACGAGTTCGGCAGGGCGCTCGATGCTCCAGATCGCTAGATCGGCGGATTTGCCCGCCTCCAGCGTGCCGGTCTGTCCGAGCAGACCCAGTGCGCGGGCGGCTTCGCGGGTCACGCCCGCGAGGCATTCATCGACCGTCATGCCGAACAAGCTCGCCGCCATGTTCATGGTCAGCAGCAACGACGTCAGCGGCGAGGTGCCGGGATTGTTGTCGGTGGCGACGGCCATCCTGACGTCATGCCTGCGGAATAATTCGATCGGAGGTTTCTTCGTTTCGCGAATAAAATAGTAGGCGCCGGGCAGGATCGTCGCCACGCTGCCCGATGCAGCCATTGCCGCCGCGCCTGCCTCATCGGTGTATTCGAGATGATCGGCCGACAACGCGCCATAGCGCGCGGCGAGTTCGGCGCCATGCAGGTTCGACAATTGGTCGGCATGGAGCTTTACCGGCAGGCCAAGCGCCTTTGCGGCTTCGAAGACCCGTGCCATCTGCTCGACCGAAAACGCGATGCCTTCGCAGAAACCATCGACGGCGTCGGCAAGCCCGTCGGCAGCAATGGCCGGCAGGATCGTGGCGGTGATGAGATCGATGAAGGCGTCCTTGTCGCCCTTGGCTTCCGGCGGCAAGGCATGGGCGCCGAGAAAGGTCGTGCGGATCGTCACCGGGCGCTCGGCGCCCAGGCGGCGCGCCGCGCGCAGCGACTTTTTCTCGTTTTCCAGGTCAAGGCCATAGCCGGACTTGACCTCGACGGTGGTGGCGCCCTCGGCGATCAGCGCATCGAGACGCGGCAGTGTCTGAGCGACCAGTTCGTCCTCACCCGCGGCACGCAAGGCCCCAACCGACGAGACGATGCCGCCGCCGGCCCTGGCGACCTCCTCATAGGTGGCGCCGGCCAGCCGCATCTCGAACTCGTTGGCGCGGTCGCCGGCATGGACGAGATGGGTGTGGCAGTCGATCAGGCCGGGCGTGATCCAGCGGCCCTCGCAATCGACGATCTCGGCACGCTGCTCGAACGCCGCCGGAATATCGGCTTCGGCGCCGGCATAGACGATGATGCCGTCACGCGCGGCGACGGCGCCCTTTTCGACGACGCCCTGCCCTGCTGCCCCTTCGGCAAAAGTCGCCAGGCGCGCATTGCGCCATATGCGAACCGCCGCCGCCCGGCCCCTGCTTTCTCCAGCCATCATATTTTCCCTTTGAAAGGATGGCGGTTATGTATATACATATTAAAAAGCACCGCAAGTGCTATTGTCATCATAAGCCAGGATTCGGAGAACAACGTGACGGCGATCTTTGCGGAACAGGCGCTTCTGCCGGAAGGCTGGCGAAGCAATGTGCGCATCGCCCTGGGCGGAGGCCGCGTTGCGGCAATCGACGCCGGGGTTGCGCCGAACACCGGCGACGAACGCCACGCCATCGTCCTGCCGGGCATGCCCAACCTGCATAGCCACGCGTTCCAGCGCGGCATGGCCGGACTTGCCGAGTTGCGCGGCCCGTCGGCCGACAGTTTCTGGAGTTGGCGCGAGGTGATGTACCGTTTCGCGCTGTCGATGACGCCCGACCAGGTCGAGGCGGTCGCCGCCCAGCTCTATGTCGAGATGCTGGAGGCCGGCTTTTCGCGTGTGGGCGAATTTCATTATCTGCATCACGACCGCGACGGAAAGCCCTACGCCAACATTGCCGAAATGGCCGAGCGCATCGCGGCCGCCGCCGCAGAAACCGGCATAGGCTTGACGCTGCTGCCGGTCTTCTATGCACACTCTTCTTTCGGCGGCGCGGCTCCCAACGAAGGTCAGCGCAGATTTCTCAATGATGTTAACCGGTTCTCACGCCTGGTTGAGAAAAGTCGCGAATGTGTTCGCGCCTTGAATCAAGCGGTCATCGGCGTCGCCCCCCATAGTTTGCGTGCCGCGACGGTCGAGGAGTTGCGACAAGTCGCTGCGATGGCGCCGGACGGACCGATCCACATCCACGTCGCGGAACAAGTGAAGGAGGTCGAGGACTGCATTGCCTGGTCGGGCGCGCGTCCGGTCGAGTTTCTGCTTGGCCATGCCAATGTCGACCGGCGCTGGTGCCTGATCCATGCCACCCACATGACCGATGCCGAGACCATGGCGATGGCAAAAAGCGGCGCGATCGCTGGGCTGTGCCCGATCACCGAAGCCAATCTCGGCGATGGCATTTTTGCGGCGCCGCTGTTCGCGCAACATGGCGGCCGCTTCGGCGTCGGCTCCGATTCCAACGTGCTGATCGGGCTGCCGGACGAACTTCGGCAACTCGAATATTCGCAGCGTCTTGCCCACCGCGCCCGCAACGTGCTGGCGGTCGCCGGCGGCTCGACCGGCCGCGCGCTGTTCGACGCAGCGCTTGACGGCGGCAGCGTCGCCCTTGGCGCCGGCGCCTCGCGGATCGCCATTGGCGCATCCGCCGACCTCGTATCGCTCGACCACAGCCAGGCTTCGCTTGCCGGCAAGACCGGAGACGCGATCCTCGACGCCTGGATCTTCGCCAACGGCACCAAGGTCGATTGCGTCTGGGTGCACGGCCAAAAGCAAGTCAGCGGCGGCAAGCACGCCAGGCGCGACGCCATCGCGGCGTGTTTCCGCAATGTCATGACCGCGCTTTCGGCAGGCTGATCAGGGACAGCCCATGAGCATGGTGGCGACAGCGGAGACGGAGGGCGGCGAGACGGTGTCGCTGCATCAGCGTATCCTGTCCGACATAAGCGAGAAAATCCTGTCCGGCGCCTGGGCGCCGGGGCATCGCATCCCGTTCGAGCACGAGCTGACGACCGAATATGATTGCTCGCGCATGACGGTGAACAAGGCACTGTCGCAGCTTGCCAAGTCAGGACTGATCGAACGCCGCCGGCGCTCAGGCAGCTTCGTGCGTCAGCCGCAATCGCAAGCGGCGGTGCTGGAAATCCACGACATCAGGATCGAGGTCGAAGCGCTCGGCCTGCCCTATCGCTATGAGCGGCTGGCGCGCCTGAAGCGGCGCAGCAGCGCGCAAGACCGGTCGCTGCTCGGGCTTTCTGCCTCGGGTTGGGTACTATCGCTGGAATGCCTGCATTTCGCCGGAGAGCGACCGTTCGCGCTCGAAGAGCGGCTGATCAATCTCTCCGCCGTCACGGAAGCCGGCGAGGAAGAGTTCCTCGACATTGCACCGGGCCCGTGGCTGATCGGCCGTGTGCCATGGAGCGAGGCCGAGCATCGCATTCGTGCTGTTGCCGCCGACGAGCGTGTTGCCGATGCCCTCGACATCGACCTGAGCGCGGCCTGTCTTGTGGTCGAGCGCCGGACATGGAGCGCCGAGCACCCGGTCACCCATGTGCGCTTCACCTATGCAGCCGAGAGCCACACGTTGGTGGCAAGATTCACGCCGTCACACGGATAGCATCTCTTCCCTTCTCCCCTTTTTGCCTCGCAAGGAAGGGGAGAAGGGAAAGCGCAGCGCCTCAGATCGCCGCGGTGATAATGATCTCGACCAGATATTCCGGACCGGCGAGCTTGGCTTCGCCGGTGGCGCGTGCGGGTGTGTGGCCCTGCGGCACCCACTTGTCCCATTCCGAGTTCATCTCGGCGAAGGTGCCCATGTCGGCCAGCCAGATGATCGCCTGGACGATCTTGGTCTTGTCGGTGCCGGCCTTGGCCAGCAATTCGTCGATCGTCGCCAGAATATCGCGAGTCTGCGAGGCGACATTGCCGCCCGGCTCTCCGACCTGGCCGGCCAGATAGACGGTATTGCCGTGAATGACGATCTGGCTCATGCGCGGGCCAACATCGATGCGACGAATGCTCATGGGAGGTTTCCTTCCTTTGTGGTCGCGCCTCTTTAGAGTTGGCACCGGCTTCGGGCAAGGCCGAGCGTTCCAAATCCCCTTGGACCAGCAGCGCCGGAGGGTCACGGCAAGTTGAGCCGGCAGCCACAATTCCGCTCGATTGGCTTGTTGACTAATGTAATAACATCACATATCCAATCGGCGCTGCCCGGCAGCCGCACTACCGCCCCACGGACCGTCAAATGACCGAAACCTGCCTGACATTCCGTGACCTGACGCTTGGCTATAACAGCCATCCGGCGATCCATCATCTGGACGGCATCATACGCAAAGGCTCGCTGACCGCCGTCGTTGGCGCCAATGGTTCGGGCAAGTCGACGTTGATGAAGGGTATCGTCGGCGTGCTGAAGCCGATGGCCGGCGCTGTGACGCGGGCGCCTGGCGTGCGCGCCGCCTATCTGCCGCAGCAGTCGGAACTCGACCGCAGCTTTCCGGCCCGGGTCGTCGATCTGGTCTCGCTCGGCCTGTGGCCGAAACGCGGGCTGCTCGGCCGCCATACCAAGGAGGATCGCCAATCCGTCAGCGAGGCGTTGATGGCGGTCGGCCTTGGCGGCTTCGAGACCCGCCCGATCGACACGCTGTCGGGCGGCCAGTTGCAGCGCACCTTGTTTGCCCGCGTGCTGTTGCAGGATGCGGATCTAATCCTGCTCGACGAGCCGTTCAACGCCGTCGATGCAAAGACGATGGGCGATCTTATTGCGCTGATCAAGCGCTGGCATGGCGAGGAACGCACAATCATGGTCGTCGTCCACGACCTCGACCTTGTCCGGCAGAATTTTCCCGAAACGCTGCTGCTGGCCCGCCAGCCTGTCGCCTGGGGCGAGACGAAGGAGACGCTGCGGCCTGAGAATCTCCTGCGGGCCAGGCGCTTCCATGAAGCGTGGGAAGAGAACGCGCCATGGTGCGAGCCGGGCGGACCCGATCATGACCATGACGGACATGATCACAATCATGATGAGCCTGCCCATGCACAGGATCGTCACCACCATCATGGCGCCGGACCAAGGGCTGCATGATGAACGTCTTCTACGAACTCTTCATCGCGCCTTTCGCCGATTTCGCCTTCATGCAGCGGGCGCTGTTCGGCTCGTTGATGCTGTCGCTCGGCGCCTGTCCGGTCGGCGTGTTCCTGATGTTACGGCGCATGAGCCTCTCGGGTGACGCCATGGCGCACGCGATCCTGCCGGGCGCCGCCGCCGGCTTCCTGCTTTACGGGCTGGAAATCCTGCCGATGACCATTGGCGGCCTGATCGCCGGCATCGTCGTTGCACTCGGCGCGGGCGCCGTCTCGCGATTCACCATCCAGCGCGAAGACGCCTCGATGGCCGCCTTCTACCTGATTTCGCTCGCCGTCGGCGTGCTGATGGTTTCGGTCCGTGGCTCCAGCGTCGACCTCATGCATGTGCTGTTCGGTACGGTGCTGGCGCTCAACGATGAAGCGCTGACGCTGATCGGCGGCATCGTGCTGGTGACGCTTGCCAGTCTCGCCGTCTTCTGGCGGGCCTTGGTCGCCGAATGCCTCGACCCGCTGTTCCTGCGCTCGGTCAGCCGGTGGGGCAGTCCGGTGCATTTCATTTTCCTCGGCCTCGTCGTGCTCAACCTCGTTGGCGGCTTCCAGGCGCTGGGCACGCTTCTGTCGGTCGGACTGATGATGCTGCCGGCCGCCGCGGCCCGTTTCTGGACCGTGCGCGTCGAACCGATGTGCGTGCTGGCCGTGCTGATCGGCTTTGCCTCCTGCATCGCCGGACTGCTTCTGTCCTACCACGCCTCGCTGCCCTCAGGCCCGGCGATCATCCTGTCGGCAGGCGTCGTCTATTTCGCCTCGATCCTGTTCGGCACACGCGGCGCGCTGCGCGCCCGCATCATCCATCACCGTCATCGGACGGCCTGATCCACCCCAGCCTCCAAGGAGACCGCCCATGTTGAAATCGATCCGCGCCGCCCTTACGATGAGCGTTATAACATTAACTGCTCTCGACGCGTCGTCGGCCTTTGCGGCGCCCTTGAAAGTGGTCGCAAGTTTTACCGTCATTGCTGATTTCGCCAGGAATGTTGGCGGCGACCGCGTCAACATCACCACCATCGTGGGACCCGACGGCGATGCGCATGTCTACGAGCCGAGCCCGGCTGATGCGGTAGCCATGGCGGGCGCCGATCTGGTGCTGGTCAACGGCCTGCATTTCGAGGGCTTTCTACAGCGGCTGGTCGATGCCAGCGCCACTAAGGCCTCGATCGTCACCCTGACCAAGGGCGTGGCGGCGATCGACTTCAAACCGGAATTCGCCGATGCGGACGCGGCGGAGGGCGCGGGTACCGGCGGCGGCAAGACGGTCACCGACCCACATGCCTTCCAGTCGATCGCCAACGCCAAGATCTATGTGAAGAACATTGCCGAAGCGTTCTGCGCGGCCGACAATGATGGCTGCGTCAGCTACCAGACCAACGCCGCGGCTTACACAAAGAAGCTCGACGCGCTCGAAAGCGAGGTGAAGGCGGCGATCCAGTCCATCCCCGAGGCAAAACGCGTTGTCATCACCTCGCATGACGCGTTCGGCTATTTCGAGCACGAATACGGCCTGACCTTCCTAGCGCCGGAGGGCGTCTCGACGGATTCCGAACCGTCGGCCGCCGACGTCGCCAAGCTGGTCGAGCAGGTCAAGCAGGACAAAGCGGCGGCGATCTTCGTCGAGAACATCACCAATCCGCGCCTGATCGAGCAGATCGCCAGCGAGACCGGCATCAAGGTCGGCGGCACGCTCTATTCCGACGCGCTGTCGCAGCCCGAAGGCCCGGCCTCGACCTATGTCGACATGATGCACAACAACATCACGCAGATCAAAGGCGCGATCCTCGGCAGTTGAGCCGCTCCGACCCAACCGGGCCCTCGCGGCCCGGTTGGATTTTCCGGTCAGCACTCGCTATTTGGCAGAGAAATCCCTCGGCGTGGATTGCCGGCCGTGCCGGGGAGTGGCAAGACTGCCCAACCAGATTGCGAGGACACCACAATGGAATACCGCGAGATCAGCGAGGACTATTCGGTCTCGGGCCAGATCCAGCCCGAGGACGTCGCCGCCATCAAGGCAGCCGGCTTCAAGAGCGTGATCTGCAACCGGCCGGACGACGAGCAGCCCGGCCAGCCTTCGGCCGACACGCTCAAGGCCGCAGTCGAGGCTGCCGGGCTTGCCTTCCGCTACATCCCCGTCATCAGCGGCCAGATCACGGCGGAGAATGTCGAGGACCAGGGACAAGCGCTCGACGAGCTGGAAGGCCCGGTGTTCGCCTACTGCCGTTCCGGCGCCCGCTGCACCAATCTCTATGGGCTGATTCAGCAGTCGAAGGGTTAGATTGGCAGCGCGCCCGTCTCCTTGAGCGTCTCGAGCACAATCGCCGTCTTGACGTGCTGCACAGATTCGTGGGGCAAGAGCACGCCATTGACGAACTCCGACAATGATTTCAGGTCGGGCGTAACCACCTTCAGGATATAATCCATTTCGCCGGTCAGCGCGTGCGCCTCCTGCACTTCGGGCAGCCGCGCCACCAGTTCGCCGAAGCGCCGCGCATTGTCGCGGTTGTGAGTGGCCAAGGTCACCGAGATGACGTTGACCAGCGAAAAGCCCAGCCGGTCGCGGTCAAGCACGGCGCGATAGCCCTTGATATAGCCGTCCTCCTCAAGCCGCTGGCGGCGGCGCGAACATTGCGAGGCCGAGAGGTTCACCCGCTCCGAAAGGTCGTTGTTGGTGAGCCGTGCGTCACACTGCAACAGCGCCAATATCTTGCGATCAAACTGATCAAGACGCGTATCATTCATGATACTTCCAAAAACCATGCACATTTCATGCATCAGATAAACATTTCAAGCGTTTGAATGCAAGCACCGTGCGACCTGCCCGCGCTATGATGAGTTGAGATGGCCCATCCAGGCCAAGCCAGCTTCCGGAGGATTATCATGGGTCCCTTCCCGCACGACGCCCCGCCCGCCAAGATCAGCAAGACCAACCCTGCCGGCACCGACGGTTTCGAGTTCGTCGAATTCGCGCATCCGGAGCCGCGGAAGCTGGCCGAGTTGTTCACCCGCATGGGCTACGTAGCCGTGGCCAGGCATCGCACCAAGGACATCACCGTCTGGCGGCAAGGCGACATCAACTATGTCGTCAACGCCGAGCCCAGCTCGCATGCGATGAAGTTCGTCGACAAGCATGGCCCATGCGCCTCCTCGATGGCGTGGCGGGTCGTGGACGCCAAGCATGCCTTCGAACACGCGGTATCGAAAGGAGCCACGCCTTACGAAGGCGCCGACAAGACGCTTGACGTGCCGGCGATCGTTGGCATCGGCGGCTCGCTGCTCTACTTCATCGAAACCTATGGCGAGAGGGGTTCGGCCTATGATGCCGAATTCGAATGGCTGGGCAAACGCGACCCCAGGCCGGAAGGCGTCGGCTTCTATTTCCTCGACCACCTCACGCATAATGTCTACCGCGGCAACATGGACAAATGGTGGGGTTTCTACCGCGACCTGTTTGGCTTCAAGCAGATCCATTTCTTCGACATCGACGGCAAGATCACCGGGCTGGTCAGCCGGGCGATCACCTCGCCCTGCGGCAAGATCCGCATTCCGCTCAACGAGTCCAAGGACGACACCAGCCAGATCGCCGAATATCTGAAGAAGTACAATGGCGAGGGCATCCAGCACATAGCGGTGGGCACCGACGCGATCTACGAGGCCACCGACAAGCTTGCCGCCAATGGGCTGAAATTCATGCCCGGCCCGCCGGAGACCTATTACGAGATGTCGCATGCACGCGTGAACGGCCATGACGAGCCGATCGAGCGCATGACGAAGCATGGCATTTTGATCGACGGTGAAGGCGTGGTCGACGGCGGCACGACGAAGATCCTCTTGCAGATCTTCTCCAAGACCGTGATCGGACCGATCTTCTTCGAATTCATCCAGCGCAAAGGCGACGAAGGCTTTGGCGAAGGCAATTTCCGCGCACTGTTCGAATCGATCGAGCAGGACCAGATCAAGCGCGGCGTGATCAAGGTGCAGGCCGCGGAGTAGATCGACCCCGACCAGGCGGCTTGCGGTTCGATAAATTATGACCTAAATTATGGTCACAAAGGATCGAGCCATGAATGTTTCCATCGCCGAGGCCAAGGCCAAATTGTCGGAACTCGTCAGCCGCGCGGAAGCCGGTGAAGAGATTGTACTCACGCGCCACGGCAAGGTGGCTGCGCGTATCGTGCCTCCGGCAGCGGCGGAACCCTTGCCGCGTATCGGCGCGTTGAAAGGCAAGATCTGGATTGCGGACGATTTTGACGAACTCGGCCCCGAATGGGACGAGTACGTCAAATGATGATCGGCCCGTTTCTCGCCGATACACATATCATCCTTTGGTCGATTTCGGACGATCGACGTCTCAGCAAGCACTACCGCGCCATCCTGGCTTCGGAAGCGGTGGTGTTCGCCAGCGCGGCAAGCGTCTGGGAAATTGCCATCAAGCGCTCAATCAGAAAACTCGATGCGCCGGATGATCTGCCAACACTGCTTCCAAGGATGCAATTTCAGCCGCTCGCCGTCACCTTCCAGCATGCGAACGCTGTCGCTGGCCTACCCCACCACCATGGCGATCCATTCGACAGACTACTGATTGCGCAGGCGCAAATGGACAAACTAACCATCATGACATCCGACCCGCATTTCGCCCGCTACGACGTCGCCCTGACATAAGCAGTGGTCTCACAAACCCAGCCGTCCAACCTCCTCCTGCCTCAGCTTCAAATCATAATCGAGCAGGAACTCGTCGAGTTGCGGCGGCGCGACCGACGTGCCGGACAGCATCGCGTGCACCTGGCCGCGATGGTGGATGTCATGCAGGAAAACATGGGCGAGGATATCGCCGATCTTTTCCGGGATCATGCCGTCTCCACGCCGGTCAGTGATGACATGGCGGTCGAGGTCGGCTTCCAACAAGGCATCGCAGAAGGTGATCAGCCTGCGGTCGAACTTGATCTGGGCCACTGACAAATCGGCTGCGTTATCGAACGGCACGAAATCATCGTACACCGCGGCGCCGATACCGCCCTGCTCCAGAAAATCGAGATAGAGAAGATCGACCGCAAGGATGTGGTTGAGCGTCGCCCTTATCGACGGGAAGAAGCTGATGCGATTGGCTTCGAATTCACCAGGCCCCAGCATAAGCACGGCGCGGTAGAGCCGGTCGTTCGACCAGCGGTTGTTGCGGGCCATTCGGCGCAGATGATCAAGCAGGTTCATCCTTCAACTTCTTGCGCTCTCACCCTTCATATTTCTCGACCGTCTGCTCGATGGCGCCGAAGATCGAATGCCCGGCCTTGTCCTTCATCTCTATGCGCACCGTGTCGCCGAAACGCAGAAACGGCGTCTTCGGCTCGCCGCTCTCGATGGTCTCGATCATGCGCAGTTCAGCGATGCAGGAATAGCCAGCGCCGCCGGCCGAGACAGGTTTGCCAGGCTCACCGCCGAGCTTGTTGGAGACTGTGCCGGAGCCGATGATGGTGCCGGCCGCCAGCGGCCGTGTTTTCGCCGCGTGCACGATGAGCGCAGGGAAATCGAACGTCATGTCGACGCCGGCATTCGCCCGGCCGAAAGGTTTGCCGTTGAGGTCGGCAAGCAGCGGCAGGCTGACCTTGCCGCCGTCCCAGGCCTCGCCCAACTCGTCCGGCGTCACCGCGACCGGCGAGAAGGCCGAGGACGGCTTGGATTGAAAGAAGCCGAACCCCTTGGCGAGTTCCGGTCCGGTGATCGCACGCAGCGTCACGTCGTTGACCAGCATCACCAGGCGAATCGCCTCCCGCGCTTTTTCGAGGCTGGCGCCCATCGGCACATCATCGACAACGACCGCGACTTCCGCCTCCATGTCGATGCCAGAGGCCTCGTCGGCCATGCGGATCGGGTCTCGCGGCGGGATGAAGCTGTCGGAGCCGCCCTGATAGATCAGCGGGTCGGTCCAGAAGCTCGCCGGCATCTCGGCCCCGCGCGCCTTCCGCACCAGCTCGACATGGTTCACATAGGCCGAACCGTCAGCCCATTGATAGGCGCGCGGCAGCGGCGAATGGGCATTATGTTCGTGAAAGCGCGCCGACGGCACCGCATTGCTCTCGAGCGACTCCGCCATTGCGGCCAGATGCGGCGAAATCCGCCGCCAATCGTCGAGCGCCGCCTGCAGCGTCGGCACCAGGAAGGAGGCATCGGTGAAGCGTGTAAGATCGCGCGAGACGACGACGAGCTTTCCGTCGCGCGTCCCGTTCTTCAATGTGGCAAGCTTCATGCGGTTTCCTCTCCTGACGCGGCCTTGCGCCGCTTGGCCCACAACAAGGCTGTTATGGGCAATCGTCAAGCCGCCGGCTCAACTTTCCTGAAGGCAGTTTTCCGGCGGCAGCGATCCTTCAGGACCAATCGCCCTCGGGCGTGCCATTGAAGCGCTTCTTCAGATCGGCCCAGCAGTCGATGTAATTGTCCTGCCTGGTGTCGAGTTCGGCAGCGTAGCGGGTCAGCATCTGCGAGAACCGGGTCTCGAACATGAAGGCCATGGTGTTGTCGAGCTTGACCGGTTTCAGATCCGCGCGCGAGGCCTTTTCGAAGCCAGGTGCATCCGGGCCATGGGCCAGCATCAGATTGTGCAGACTGATGCCGCCGGGAACGAACCCTTCTTCCTTGGCGTCGTACTGGCCGTGAATCAGCCCCATGAACTCGCTCATGATGTTGCGGTGATACCAGGGCGGGCGGAACGTATCCTCCGCCACCAGCCAGCGCGGCGGAAAGATGACGAAATCGATGTTGGCGGTGCCCTCCTCGCCGCTCGGCGCCGTCAGCACCGTGAAGATCGACGGATCGGGGTGGTCAAAGAGGATCGCACCAACCGGCGAAAACGCCGCCAGATCATATTTATAGGGTGCATAGTTGCCGTGCCACGCCACCACATCGAGGGGCGACTGGCCGATTTCCGTGACATGAAAATGTCCGCACCATTTGACGATCAGCCGGCAGGGCGTCTCCTTCTCCTCAAACCAGGCGCAGGGCGTCTTGAAATCGCGCGGATTGGCCAGGCAGTTGGCGCCGATCGGGCCGCGGTCGGGCATCGTCAGCTTGGCGCCGTAGTTCTCGCAGACATAGCCGCGCACTTCGGCATCGACCAGTTCGACCTTGAACACGAGACCGCGCGGCAGGACCGCGATCTCGCCGGGCCTGAGCTCGATGACCCCCATCTCGGTGACGAAGCGCAAGGCGCCCACCTGCGGCACCACCAGCAACTCGCCGTCGGCGTTGAAGAAATGGTCGTCGACCATCGACCTGTTGGCGACATAGACATGCGCCGCCATGCCGGTCTGCCCAAGCACGTCGCCGGCGGTGGTGATCGAGCGCATGCCGGCGATGAAGTCGGTCGGCTCCTTCGGCATCGGCACCGGGCTCCAGCGATACTGGCCGAGCGCCAGCTCATGATCGCCGACATTGGGCGCACTTTTCCAGAAGGGATAGCTCACCGACTTGAAGCGCCCGGTATGTCTGACGCTCGGCCTGATGCGGTAAAGCCAGGAGCGCTCATTGGTGCCGCGCGGCGCGGTGAAGGGCGAACCGGAGAGCTGCTCGGCATAGAGGCCGTAGGCCGGCCGCTGCGGTGAATTACGCCCGTGCGGCAGCGAACCCGGCAGGCTTTCGGTTTCGAAATCGTTACCGAAACCCGGCATGTAGGAAAAGGCCATCGCTTCCTCCTCGCGAATGCTTGACCAAATTGGTTTCATTTGTAACCATCCAAAATGTAACTATCAATGCCGTGCGCGGGCATTTCTCGATGGCTGGTCATGGAATCCGAAATCCTGGAACTCGAAAGCTTTCTGCCCTACCGGCTGTATCGGCTGGCCGATGCGCTGAGCCGCGAATTCTCTCGGATCTACAAGGAGCGTCACGGCCTCACACGGCCGGAATGGCGTACGCTTTCGGGGCTTGGCCAGCGCGGCACAATGACCGCGACGGAACTCGGCGCGCAGTCGGCGATGCACAAGACAAAGGTTTCGCGTGCCGTGGCGGAGCTTGAGCGTCGCCGCTGGCTCATCCGAACCACTGACGAGAACGATCGCCGCGTCGAGCACCTGGCGCTGACCAGAGCCGGACTTGCGGCCTATAGCGAGATGGTGCCACTGGCGAAGGCTTTCGAACAGGAACTGCTGGCCCAGCTGAGCGCCGACCAGCAAGCCTCCATCGTCAAAGGCGTTGCGTCATTGGAAAGCGCGTTGGGTCTGAGATAGCGGCTATCGGCAGATAGAATATGAGACGGTGGCTCGACGCGACAGCGCCTTGAAGCAGAGACTGTCTGGCGGTCATTTTCGATCGCTGCTTGCTCGGTGGCGGATTTTCAGCGCTGTATGTAAGCCGGTGATCATCGACGGGCGAATTGGGGGGAAGGATGAAGTCGCTGCTCGCGAGGCCGGTGGCCGTGGTCGTCTTGCTGTTTGCCCGAGCCATCACCGCCGTGCGGCCGTTTTGGCATGAAGGCAGATTGCCTCGGCGTCGCTCGATCTTCTTTGCCAATCATTCCAGCCATGGCGATTTCATCCTGATCTGGGCTGTTCTGCCGCCGCGCCTGCGTCGGCGGGTGCGTCCCGTAGCGGGTGCCGACTACTGGCTGAAATCAAAAGTCCGAGCCTTCATCGGCCGCGACGTTTTCAATGCCGTCCTGATCGAGCGCAATCGCAATGGACGCACGATGGATCCCGTCGAGAGCATGGGGGAGGCGATGAGAGAAGGCTCTTCGCTCATTCTCTTCCCGGAAGGCACGCGCAACCAATCCGACGCGTCCTTGCAGCCATTCAAGTCCGGGCTGTTCCATTTGGCGGCATCGCACCCGGATTTCGAGTTGGTGCCGGTATGGATCGCCAATCTCAACCGGGTGATGCCGAAAGGGGAATTCGTGCCTATCCCGCTGATCTGCACCGTGACGTTCGGCGAGGCAATGCACCTGGCTGACGGCGAGAGCAAGGATATGTTCCTCGAGCGGGCACGTGGGGCGCTGCTGGCGCTGGCACCGAAAAAGGCAGCGGAATGAGCTCAACCCAATTCGATATGATGGTTCTCGTGCTCGGCGTCTGCGGGATCCTGCTCGTGGCCTCTTTCGTGGGGCATATCCTGGAGCGACGGCTGTCGCCGGAAGGCTCCAACCCAGCCATCGAGAACCTCAACGCCCGTATCAATGCCTGGTGGGTAATGGCGATCCTCATCGCCATAGCATTCATCGCCGGGCGGATCGGCGTCCTGCTTCTCTTTGGCTTCTGTTCCTTCGCCGCACTTCGCGAATTCGTGACGCTGACCAATACCCGGCGTGCCGACCACTGGGCGCTGGCCACGGCGTTTTTCGTCGTGCTGCCGGTACAGTATGTGCTGCTCTGGATCGAGGACTACGGGGTCTTTTCTGTTTTCATCCCGGTCTACGCCTTCCTGTTGATGCCAATCATCTCAGCCATACGGGGCGACACCCAGCACTTCCTCGTTCGAATTGCCGAGGTGCAATGGGCGTTGATGATCTGCGTTTTCTGCGCCTCCCACGTCCCGGCTCTTCTGACGTTGCATATTCCCGGCTACGAGGGTCGCAATGTGCTTCTGATAGCCTTCCTTGTCATCGTCGTGCAATTGAGCGACGTACTGCAATACATCTGGGGAAAGGCGATCGGGCATACGAAGATCGCACCAAAGCTTTCGCCGTCCAAGACGCTTGAAGGTTTCCTCGGCGGCGTTGCAAGCGCCAGCCTCATCGGCGCTGGCCTGTGGTGGATCACGCCGTTCTCTCCGCTTCAGGCGGGCGCGATGGCCTTCCTGATCACGCTGATGGGTTTTTTCGGCGGCCTTGTGATGTCCGCCATCAAACGTGACCGCGGCGTGAAGGATTGGGGCCATCTGATCGACGGCCATGGCGGCCTGATAGATCGGCTGGATTCGGTGGTTTTCTCCGCTCCGATCTTCTTCCATCTCACTCGTTATTTCTGGTCACCGGGATGAGGCAGTGATGAACACGGGCGATCGCAGACCACTTGCAAGCCGCGACACGCGCTGGGCACAAGCGACGGCCAGACGTCTCGCCGCACTCTCCGTGACCCCCAACCAGATTTCGCAGGCCAGTATCCTCGCCGGCGCGCTGGCAGGCACGGCCTTCTGGCTTGGCGGGCAGAGCGGCGGCACTTCTCGTTTGCTGCTGTTGCTGGGCGCGGCGCTGTTTTGCCAACTGCGGCTGCTGTGCAATCTGTTCGATGGCATGGTCGCCGTCGAGGGCGGCAAGGCGTCGGCCGACGGGCCGTTCTGGAACGAGTTCCCGGACAGGCTCGCCGATATCGCCATCATGGCCGGCATAGGTTACGGCATCGGCATGCCTGGCCTTGGCTGGGCAGCGGCCTGTTTTTCGGTTCTCACCGCCTATGTGCGGGAATTGGGGCGGGCCAACGAGACGCCGAGTGATTTCACCGGACCGATGGCCAAGCCACATCGCATGGCAGTCGCAACCGTCGCGGCACTGCTATCTACCGGAGAATTCCTTTGGAATGGCCACAACGAAGTCTTGACGCTTGCGCTCGCCGCCATTGCCATCGGCGCCGCCGCAACTGCGTTGCGGCGCGCCTGGCGACAGGTGCGATGGCTGAAAACCAGGCGACCCTAGCATCGCCTGCCTCGAAGCCTGAGACTCCCGGCGCATCGATTACCAGTCCATCACCACCTTGCCCGAACTGCCGCTGCGCATCGCGTCGAATCCAACCTGGAAATCATCGATGCCGATGCGGTGCGTGATCAGGCCTGAGACGTCGAGCGGGCCCTGGACCAGCGCGATCATCTTGTACCAGGTCTCGAACATCTCGCGGCCATAGATGCCCTTGAGATGCAGCATCTTGAAGATGACCTTATTCCAGTCGATCTCGAACCCGGTCGGCGCAATGCCGAGGATGGCGATCTTGCCGCCATTGTTCATGGTGTCGATCATGTCGCGGAAGGCGGGGGCTGCCCCCGACATTTCCAGGCCGACATCAAAACCCTCCGTCATGCCGAGCGCCGGCATCACGTCGCTCAGTTTTTCCTTGGAGGCGTCGACGACGTGCTGGACGCCAAGCTTGCGCGCAAGATCCAGCCGAACCGGATTGATATCGGTGATAACGACCTTCCTGGCGCCGACGCATTGCGCCACCAGCGCGCCCATGATGCCGATCGGTCCGGCGCCGGTGACCAGCACGTCCTCGCCGACCAGATCAA
The DNA here is from genome assembly GCF_006442975.2 of Mesorhizobium sp. B2-1-1. Taxonomy (NCBI): domain Bacteria; kingdom Pseudomonadati; phylum Pseudomonadota; class Alphaproteobacteria; order Hyphomicrobiales; family Phyllobacteriaceae; genus Mesorhizobium; species Mesorhizobium sp. B2-1-1. The sequence goes on from NZ_CP083954.1 coordinate 4,148,851, forward strand.
ATGACAATGCGGTGTGAACCGCATTGCCCAGGGGATCGAAGATCGCGGCGATCTCGTCCGGCACATCGTCGGGGATCGGCACGACATTGTGCTGTGGGATCGCCAGGTACTCGCCGAAGGCGCCCGGGCGATTGACGCCGACGCCGAGCGTGTTGCGGCACAGATGCCCCCTGCCCGCGCGGCAGTTGCGGCAATGTCCGCAGACGATGTGGCCTTCGCCCGACACGCGTTGGCCGACCTTGTATTCGGTGACCGCGGCGCCGAAATCCGCGACGGTGCCGACGAATTCATGGCCGGTCACCATCGGCACGGGCACCGTCTTCTGCGCCCACTGGTCCCAATTGTAGATGTGGACGTCGGTGCCGCAGATCGCGGTCTTCTTCACCTTGATCAGGACGTCGTTGGGGCCGATTTCCGGCACCGGCACCTCTTCCATCCAGATGCCCGGCTCGGCCTTGGCCTTCACCAGCGCCTTCATCATGTTCGACATTCTTTTGTCCCTTGAATCTCTTGATCCGGAAGCGGTTTGCGGCGCCGGTCGCTCAGGAAATCACACCTAGTTCCTTGCCAACCGCACCGAAAGCCTCGACCGCCCGATCAATGTCGGCGCTGGAATGCGCAGCCGACATCTGCGTGCGGATGCGCGCCTGGCCCTTGGGCACCACCGGGAAGGAGAAGCCGATGACATAGATGCCGCGTTGCAGCATGCGCGCCGCCATCTCCTGCGCCAAGCTGGCATCGCCCAGCATGACCGGGATGATCGGATGGCCGGCGCCTGCCAGCGTGAAGCCGAGCTTCCCCATCTGTGTCCGAAACCGTTCCGCATTGGCATATAGGCGCTCGCGCAGGGCATCGCCATTGCGGATCATGTCGAACACTCTGATCGAGGCGCCGGCGATCGCCGGCATCAGCGTGTTGGAAAACAGATAGGGCCGCGAGCGCTGGCGCAGCCAGTCGACCACCTGTTTCTTGCCGGACGTGTAGCCGCCGGAAGCGCCGCCCAGCGCCTTGCCGAGCGTACCCGTGATGATGTCGACCCTGCCCTCGACGCCGCAATGCTCAGCCGAGCCGCGGCCGTTCCTGCCGACGAAGCCGACCGCGTGACTGTCGTCGACCATGACCATGGCATCGTATTTTTCGGCCAGATCGCACACACCCGCGAGATTGGCGATGATGCCATCCATCGAGAACACGCCGTCGGTGGCGATCAGCCGGAACCGGCAATCCTTCGCCTCCTTCAGCCGCGCCTCGAGATCCGCCATATCGTTGTTGGCGTAGCGGAAGCGCTTGGTCTTGGACAGCCTGACCCCGTCGATGATGGAAGCGTGGTTCAGCGCATCGGAGATGATCGCGTCCTCCTCGCCCAGAAGCGTCTCGAACAGTCCACCATTGGCATCGAAGCAGGAGCCGTAGAGGATGGTGTCGTCCATGCCGAGGAAGGACGATATCGTCGCTTCCAACTGCTTGTGCTCCTCCTGCGTGCCGCAGATGAAACGCACCGAAGCCATGCCGTAGCCGTAGCGGTCGAGCGCGTGCTTTGCCGCCTCGCGCAGGTCGGGGCTGTCGGCGAGGCCGAGATAGTTGTTGGCGCAGAAATTCAGCACCTTCTCGCCGCCGACATCGATCTCAGCCGACTGCGTGGAGGAAATCACCCGCTCGGACTTGTACAGTCCGGCCGATCTGAGCCCCTCAAGTTCGCCGTCGATATGGGAGAGAAATGCTGCGGTCATGATCGTGCCTCGTTTGACGTGGGCCGACTGTCGTCCCGCACGCACAAAAAATCCACCGCAAAAGCGACCGGATCAGGTGGCTGGGTAATGTCGAACGGATGCCGCAGGCATGGCTCGAGGGACGATCCGGATCACATGGGGCCGGCGAATGTTCAAATGCGGACCGGCCGCGAAAGAGGCCGATAACCATTTCGCGACCTTTAAGCCTTTCCCCTTGTCGGCCAGCTGTCGATTTCCAGTCCTGTTAATGTTTGCAGTTCAATGATGCTCATACAGGAATCCGTTGGCGAGAGGGCCGCCCCCCAAGATGTCGCAGCAGCCGGTGCAAACCGTTTCAGGCAAGCTCATACTGCTGATCAAGGCTGGTTATTGGCTGGCGCTGCTGATCATCGCCGCCATGGTGGTGGCTTCCTTCATCCTGCTGCAGCAGGTGATGGCCACCCAACGGCACAACCATACGCTGCTCGATATCGTCAGCACGCAAAAGACGCTGTCGCAGCGCATCGTCTTCCTCGCCGGTGCGACCGGTGCTGCTTCGCGCGACAAGCAGCCGGCGCTCGTCAACGCGCTCAAGCAGGCGACGGCGGAGTTCGAAACCAACTATGACCTGCTGCTCAAGCAGACGGCCGCCGATCCAAAGTCGCCGGCCAGGCTCGATCCGAAGACGATCGAGAACGTCCTTTTCGGCAAGCCTTTTCATCTCGACTATTTTTCCGTCGGGCTGGTCGCCAATGGCGAACGCCTGGTATCGGCCTTCTCGTCCCAACTCGCACTCGGCGACAATAGAGGCTACAAGGGCGGTTACGAACGCGTCACCCTCGACGCCTCGGTCGCCAACGCAACATTGTCGGGCTATTCGGCGCTGGGCCAGCGCATCAGCGCTTTCGCCGACGAACGATCCGAAAAGATGCTCGATCTGCACCGCACGCTGTTTTACGCCACGATCGGCGTCATCGTTCTGGTGGCGCTGTTCATCTTCCGGCCCATGTCAAACGCGATCCTGCGCAAGACGCGCGAACTCGTCGATGCGCGCAATTCGATGGCCTTCATCGCCGTTCATGACGGGCTGACAGGTCTGCACAACCGCACATTCCTGACCGACCATTTCGACACGCTGATCAAGAGCGCGCATCGTCGGCGCGAACGTCTTGCGGTGGTGCAGCTTGATCTCGACCGGTTCAAGCAGATCAACGACACGCTCGGCCACGCCGCTGGCGACTATGTGCTGGTCATCACGGCCCAGCGCATGCGCGATTCCTGTCGGGCGTCGGATCTGTGCGTGCGCCTCGGTGGCGACGAGTTCGTGATGATCCTCAACGGCGCCGGCGGCAGCGAAGACATCAACATGCTGGCACGGCGCATTCTTGCGCACATCAACGAGCCGATCGTCTTCCAGGGCACGACCATTCTACCGGGCGCCAGCGGCGGCATCGCCGTCTATCCGATCGACGCCGACAACGCCCAGGACCTGCTGGTTCACGCTGATCTGGCGCTTTACTCCGCCAAGAAGATGGGCGGCGGCAATTTCTCGTTCTTCTCCGAGGAATTGCGTCGCGAACTCGATTATCGCAAGCAACTCGAGCACGACATCAAGGTTGCCATTTCACAGCAGGCATTCCAGGTCTATTTCCAGCCGCAGGTTTCACTGAGCGACGGCACGATCAGTGGCATCGAGGCGCTGGTGCGCTGGAACCATGCCGAGCGCGGCATGATCTCGCCTGGCGAATTCATTCCCGTCGCCGAGAAATGCGGTTTCATGCCTGATATCGGCCGCATCGTCATCAGCAAGGCGATCAACGAAGCCGCCGAATGGAACCGCGACGGCATTGCTTTCGGACGGCTTGCGGTCAACGTATCCGGAACCGAATTGCGCGAGCACGACTTCGATGCTTTCCTGTTCGAGACGCTTGAGAAGGCCGGCCTGCCGCCGCAGAAACTGTCGCTGGAAATCGTCGAATCCGTCATTCTCGATGACGAGAAGACAGGCATCGCGGCAAAGCTACGCCATATCAGGGCCGCCGGCGTTCATCTTGAGCTCGACGATTTCGGCACCGGTTACGCATCGCTCAGCCACGTCAATCCCAACGAGATCGACCGGCTGAAGATCGATCGCCGCTTCGTCCAGAACATCCATGAGAACGGTGACAACTCCAAGATCGTGCGCGCCATCACCGAACTCGCGCGCGGCCTTGGTATCTCGATCGTCGCGGAGGGCGCCGAGACCGAAGCCGAACTCGATTCACTGATGGCCATCGGATGCGACCAGGTGCAGGGCTACTCCATCGCCTTCCCGATGCCGCAGGACAAAGCCCGTGACTGGCTGAGCGCCCGCATGCCGAAGAAGGCCAGGCTAACGGTGCTGCAGGGAAGCCTGGCGTAGGCAGCCCTCACCCGCGCTTGACAACTCATCACCGAGATGGCGCCCTGTGACGATCGCAAACGGGTAGTCCCGATGCCGCTTCTGCTTGCTTTGCTGACCATGCTCGCCGCATTTCCCGCTTATGCAGTGGATCGCACCATCTATCTGACTTTCGATGACGGACCGCTGAACGGCACCAGCAACATCCTCGACGTGCTGGAAGCGCAGCAGGTGCCGGCGACGTTGTTCATGGTCGGCATGCATGCGCAGGCGAGCGCGGGCAACAAGGCATTAGTCAGACGCGCAAAAGCTCTGCCGCTGGTGACGGTCGGCAATCACAGCTACAGCCACGCCAACAACCGCTACCAACATTTCTATGCCGATACGGAAGGCGTGGTGGCAGACATGCTGCGGGCCAACGCCGTGCTCGGGCTCGCTCCGGAGGTTCATGCGAGGCTGCCTGGGCGCGACGTGTTCAGACTGCCCTCAATGTCGAAGAACGACACCTCGCTCGGCCTTGCGCAGGAAGGCCGTGAGGAGCCGGACTATGAATTCGTCGCCGCTTCCCGCTTCTATCTCTATGGCTGGGACCATGAGTGGGTGCATGACGACACAGGCAAGCCGGTGCAGAGCGTCGACCACTTGGTCAGCGAGATCGATCACCTGTTCGGCTATGGCCGCTTCGTCAAGCACGGAAAGATGATCCTGCTCATGCATGACGAGATGTTCCAGGACGGCTTCGACGGCAAGACGAAACTGGCCATGCTGATTACCGCGCTGAAGCAGCGCGGCTATGCCTTTGGGACAATCCAGAGTTATGACGACTGAGGCGGTGATCCGGCTTTCCTACAGCGCGTAGTGTCGAAGAGATTCACGCGGCGCGCCTTGGACATCGTCAGCTTTCCACGTTGGCCCGCAAGGTCGCCAGCACTTGCGCAAACTCCGCCAGCCTGTCGTCTGACAGGCCCACGCGCAGCCGCTTGTCGAAGGCAAGCGCCGCCTTGCGCAGTGTCTCGAACATCGCTTCTCCGGCCTCTGTCAATTCGACCAGATGGACCCGGCGGTTGACGGGATCGCGGCGGCGCGTCAGCAATCCTTGCGCCTCCATCGCGTTTAGATGATGGGTGAGCGTCGCTCCCTGTATGCCGATCATTCCGGCGAGCTCGCGCTGGTTGGCTAGCTCGCTCGATTTGACCGACAGCAGAGTAAGCCAGACGGGCAACGTGCCGCCCGCTTCAACCAACGCGGTGTCGAAGGCCTGTGCAACAAGCTTGGCGGTGCGGCCGAGATTCATGCCGACCGGCGGGCGTTCAAAGGGCGTCATGGCAAGACACTAGACGGTGTTTTCCACGGATGGAACTGGCACTCATTTATACATTGACATCTAACAGTTAGATATCTAACTATTTAGGCGACGGCGGGCAAGAGAGGAGAGCTGGTATGCAATATGTCTACATCATCACCATCGGTCTTCACGTCATGGCGGGGGTGTTCTGGGCCGGCACCACCATCACGCTGGCGCGCGACCCCGAGATCCGGGCTGAACGCTTCATTGGACCGCAAATGGGCGCGGCCGGCATGGTGTTTCTCACCGGTGCGCTGCTCTGGTATTTTTTCCATGGTGCCTATTTCGGCTCGATGGAAATGGTGCTGGCCCTCGGCATCGTTGCCGCTTTCGCCGCGGCTGGAGTGCTCAGCACCATGGTCCGCCGCACCAGCACGCAGCTTGCTGGCGCCGACGCGGCCACCGAACCTGCCCTGCGCGCGAAGATGGCCCAAGGCGAGCGAATCGCCGCCTGGCTGCTGGTTCTCACCGTGCTCTGCATGGCCACCGCCAGAATGTTCTGATCACGGATCGTACGGTGCCGGCGCAAGCAGGCGGCGTACGCGGCGCGCAACGAACCAAGGCAGCAGATGGCTCTCCTTGCGGAGGTTCCGTTGCGCGCCTCCTCGAAATTGTTAGCGACAGCAGCCTTTCAAATCCTTAGCCCGAACCGGATGCCGTCATAGATGGCGGCGTGGATGTTGCGCGAGGCGACGGCATCGCCGATGCGGAACAGCACGAAAGATCCTTGCGGATTGCGCTCGGGAAAAATGTCGCCGCCACTCACCAGCCGCTCATAGTCTATGGCGCCGCCGTTCGTCGCCAATGGCTTCAGCGAGAGATAAAGGTCGTCTAGCGGCGCCGTGCCATGCTCGACCACCACCTGGTCGACCCGCCGCTCGCCGCGCCAGCCGTCGGCGAAATCGGAGGCAAGCTCGGCAACCAGTTGATTGCCCTCGCGGCGCACCGAGCGCAGCCTTGTGTTGATAGTGATGGTGACCCCCTTCTCCTGGAAGGCGCGCATGTAGGGTACGTGGTTCATGCCGCCCATTTCCGGCGCGAAGAATCGCTCCGGCGAAACCAGTTCCAGCTTCGAACCGGCGGCCGCGACGAGTTCCGCAGCGCCCATTCCCTGATGGCCGCCATTGTCGTCATAGAGCAGCACGTTTTCAGCCGGCTTGACGCTGCCAGCCATGATGTCCCAGCTCGATGTGACAAGAGTGTCGCCCGCCATCAGCGGCGGATTCTGCGGCAGTCCGCCGGTGGCGATCACCACGACATCGGGCGACAACGCCAGAACGTCGTCCTTCTCGGCCCAACTGTCGTAGCGGATCTCGACGCCGAGCCGGTCGAGTTCGGCCAACCGCCAGTCGACGATGCCGATCAATTCCTTGCGGCGCGGGTTCTGCGTCGCCAGCCTGACCTGCCCGCCGGCCTGGCCCGATGCCTCCAGCACCGTCACCTGATGGCCGCGCTCCGCGGCCACGCGCGCTATTTCCAGTCCGCCTGCACCAGCGCCGATGACGACGACTTTTCGCTTTGGTCCCTCGGCCTCGGTGATGATATGCGGAATGTCCGCCTCGCGGCCGGTCGCCGCATTGTGGACGCAGAGCGCCTCGCCGCCTTCGTAGATGCGGTCGAGGCAGTAGGTGGCTCCGACACACGGGCGGATTTCGTGCTCGCGCCCTTCCATCACTTTGCGGACGATGTGCGGATCGGCGATGTGGGCGCGGGTCATGCCGACCATGTCGAGCTTGCCGGCGGCGATGGCGTGGCGCGCAGTTGCGACGTCGGAAATTCGCGCCGCGTGGAAGGTCGGGAATTTCGTCGCCGCCCTCACCTCGCCGGCGAAGTCGAGATGCGGCGATGAGCGCATGCCGGTCACCGGAATGACCTTGGTCAGTGCCGCGTCGGTCTCGATCGAGCCCCGGATGATGTTGAGGAAATCGACCTTGCCTGATGAGGCAAGCCGCCTGGCGATCTCGACGCCCTCCTCTTTCGACAGGCCTTGCGAAAAATCCTCGTCGGCGACCATGCGTATGCCGACGACGAATTTTTCGCCGACGGCCGCCCGCACGGCGTCGAGCACCATGTCGGTGAACCGCAGCCGGTTGTCGAGCGAGCCGCCGAACTCGTCCTCCCGATGGTTGGTGGACGGAGACCAGAAGCCGTCCATCAGATGGCCGTAAGCCTCGAATTCGATGCCGTCGAGACCGGCGGCCTGGCAGCGCTGGGCCGCGGAAGCATAGTCGGAAACGATGCGTTCGATATCCCAATCCTCGATGGTCTTGGGAAAGGCGCGATGCGCCGGCTCCCGCACCGGCGAAGCCGACAGGACGGGCAGCCAGTCGGCCTTGTTCCAACCGGTTCGACGGCCGAGATGGGTGATCTGGATCATCACCTTGCATTCATGCTCGTGGCAGGCGTCGGTCAGTTCCGCGAGCCATGGCACGATCCCGTCATCATAGAGATGCAAATTGCCGAAAGCGGCCGGGCTGTCGCGTGAAACGATGGCCGAGCCGGCGGTCATTGTCAGCGCCATGCCGCCCTTGGCCTTCTCCGTGTGGTAGAGCCGGTACCGCGCCTTGGGCATGCCGTCTTCCGAATAGGCAGGCTCGTGGCTGGTCGACATCACCCGGTTCTTCAACGTCAGATGCTTGAGCTGATAGGGCTGGAGAAGCGGATCGTTGCTGGTCATCGTCTTCCTGCGGTTTCAAATTGTGTTATTGAGCGGCCAGATGCGCCGCCCCTGAGTGGATTGCGGCGTTTATTCCAATCTTCGTTCGCGCCGACCGCCATGGAAGCGTGCTTCCGGCGACAGGCAGACAAGGAGCCGTCCATGATCGATACCAAAACCCTCACCCAGCTCGGCGCGCATGTCGAGACGCCACAGAGCCCGGAAGCGGCGGTCCTGGAAACCGTGCCGTTTTCGCGCGGCGACGGCCCGCCGGCCATCGTGCGCTTCACCTGCCCGGAATTCACCTCGCTGTGCCCGGTCACCGGCCAGCCTGATTTCGCCCACATCGTCATCGACTACGCACCCGACGCTGCTCTGGTGGAATCGAAGTCGCTCAAGCTGTTCATGACCTCGTTTCGCAATCATGGTGCTTTCCATGAGGATTGCACCGTCATGATCGGCCGCCGCATCGTGGCGGCAACGAGCCCGCTATGGTTGCGCATCGGCGGCTATTGGTATCCACGCGGCGGCATTCCGATCGACGTGTTCTGGCAGACGGGCGCGCCGCCGGAAGGCGCCTGGCTGCCCGAGACCGGAGTGGCGCCCTATCGCGGGCGAGGCTAGCTCGAACCATCATTCGCATTGGTACTGGCTGAGCGCCCATTCACCGGTCACCGATAGCAGGTCCGATATCTTCCATTCGCCGTCGACCCTTTTGAACTTCCACTCAAGGCGGTGCGGGTTGCCGGCGACGACGAAGGCGACGATGACCTTGGCCTGATCGCCATTGATCGCCTCGAGCGTCTTCAGGCTCTTGTCGATCTCGGCCTTATCATAGTCGGCATTGTCGAGCGCCATGTTGGGGTCGAGGCACTCGCCCTGCCCGGATTTGCGCAGCGCATCGCTCTTGTCGAGCACCGTTTTCGCCGGATCGACGAAATGGCGGCGCTGCGACGGATCGACCTCCAAGCCGAGCTGGTCGTAGAATGGCCGGACCACCGCTGTCGGCGAGCCCAGCTGAATTGGGGCGGCAGGTTCGCTCGGCGAGGCAGCCGGTGGTGTTGCCGGCTCGGCGGCTGCGCGAGGTGCAGGCGCTGGCGGCGACCCGTTGTCGTCGGGCGCGGTGGCCGCCGGAGCGTTTGCCGGCGGCGTGCCGAGTAGCCCCTGCGCGGCGCCGCCACTCAAGTCCGCCGCCATAATGCACACGGCCGACAGTGCCAGGAACCGGCGGCGGGCCATCGGATCACTCCGGATCTTGGCCCGCCAGACATTCGAGCTGGCTCAGCGTCCAATCGCTGGTCTTCGATGCGATGTCCGATATCCTCCACTTGCCGCCGATCTTCCTCAGCGACCAATGCATTTCGCGTTGTGCATCGTCTCCTTCCGGAAAGAGGCTGAAGCTCGCCACCACCTGGGCAGTATCGCCATCCACCATCTCGGACACTTTCAGGGTCTTGGAGACGGTCTTCTGGTCGAAATCCTGCGCATCGAGGCCCGGATCGAAATCGATGCAGGCGACCTGGTCCGGATTCTTCCTCGTTGCCTGATCGTTGAGGTCGAACAGTCTTGTCACCGGCTCGGTGAAGCGATCCCGGTATTTTGCGTCGGCCTCGAACTTGACATCCGGAACATAGAAGAACTTCACGGCGTCCGACGCCGGACCGGCCAGGGCGACAGCGGGAAAGGCCGTCGCAAGGGCGGCAAGGAGCACTGTCAGTCTCATGCAGAATCTCCGGCTTTTGATGGCTTGGCGCAATCCAGTAGCACGCATCCTGCATATCGGCTTTTTTGCGGCTCATGAAGCCCGCGGCCGCGTCGCGGCCGATGCAGGCCATCCGACAGGCGCGCGTGCCAAGACTGCGATCAGAGACCAAGCGCCACCTTGCGTCCATCATGGATGGCAAAAGCCGCCTGCCTTGAGGCGGTACAATCACCAATCGACGTGTGGGCAATTTTGCGCCTGTCGAGCTCGATGGAAAGCATGTCGGCTGCCATACTCGTCGTGGCGAAGATCAGCGCATCGGCTTCGACGTCCTGCTCGGTTCCGTCGAGCAGGGAAGCGACCCTGGCGGCCTTCCCGTCCCAATGAACGATGGCGCTCTCGGTCAAAAACCGCACCCGCAGCCTGGCGAGTGCGCGGCGCAGCGGCGCGTCGACTGCCATTCGCTGAAGCTCTTTGCCAACCAGGGCGTCAGGTGTCACAAGCGTCACATTGTGACCGTCCTCGGCGAGTTTCCAGGCGGTGCCGCACCCTTTCCAATTGCCGCCATCGTCGAGCAAGATAACATTTTTGCCTGGTCTCGCCTCACGGGCCATCACGGCTTCGGCCGAGAGAACCAGCCCGCCGCCCGGGATGCTTTCCCACTGCGGCAATGCCCGTTGGAAAGCGCCGTCTGACGGCATCGAGCCGGTTGCGATGATGACGTGGTCCGCGCCTTCGCGCTCGACATCCTCCGCCTCGACATATTGTCCGTACCGGACGTCGACCTGAAGCTGGCTGAGCTGGCGCTGGTACCAGTCGATCAGATCCAGAATCTGGGCGCGGCGCGGTTGCAGCCCCGCAAGGCGGAACTGCCCCCCAAGACGGTCGGAAGCCTCGGCCAGCGTGACACGGTGACCGCGTTCGGCTGCTACACGCGCCGCTTCGAGGCCGGCGGGACCGCCGCCGACGACCAGTACGCGCTTGGGTTGGCTAGCCGGGGCGAAGCGATCTCCGCCCCATTCCCATTCCCGCCCCGCCGAGGGATTGATGACGCAGCTGATCCAGTAGTCGCGGCTGCGTCGGCCCCAACACATCTGGTTGCAGGACAGGCACCCGCGAATGTCTTCCGGCCGTCCGGCGGCGGCCTTTGCGGCCAGGTGCGGATCGGCGATCTGCCCCCGCACGATGGAAACCAGATCAGCGTGGCCTTCGCTCAGCACACTTTCGGCATTCTGCGGCGTACGGATGTGACTCTCGGCGGTGACCAACGCGTGGCGCACGGTGGATTTGAGCACGGACGCCAGGTCGGCGCCGAGCTTTTCCGGATAAACAAAGGTCGGGATGATTTTGTAGAAATCGAAGTAGGAGCCCGTTCCACAAGTCACATAATCCATCAAAGAATCGCGGTCGTGGAGGTCGATTATCTCGGCCAATGCTTCGCGCTTCAGCGCCACCTCCACTTCCGGTTCGTCGTTGACCGCAAGGCCGATGATGAAATCATCGCCGCATTCCCGGCGAATTCTGCTCATCACCTCACGGCTCATCCGGGTGCGATTTTGAAGGCTGCCGCCCCACCGGTCGTCGCGGCGATTCGACCAGGGCGTCCAGAACTGGTCCAGTATCGAATGATACGCCGCCCAGACCTCGACGCCGTCGAAACCGGCCTCGCGGCAACGGCGCGCCGCCTGCACGAAACCGTCGATCGTTTCTTCGATCTCGGCTTCGGACATTCGATGCGAACCGTCAGAGTCGTGATAACTCGGCAGTCCGGAAGGGGACCAGCCGGCATGGAACGAGTTGTCCGCGTCCGCGTGCTGACCGACATGATAGAGCTGCTGGATGGCGACGGCGCCATTGCCGCGGATCGCTTCCGTCACTTTGCGGAAATGGGGGATCACGCTGTCGTCGGAAGGACGGAAGTTGCCGCGGGTAAGAATCGCGGCCCGGTGCACCGGCATCGGCTCGACGACGATCATGCCCGCGCCGCCGATAGCGCGTTCGGCATAATAGCCGACATGCCGTTCTGTCGGCAGTCCCTCTACCGCCATGTTCGCGGTATGGGCTCCGAACACGATCCTGTTGCGTAAGGTCTTGCCGCGCAGAGCAATCGGCGTGAACAACCGGTTGAAGACCTGCCCAGACATGTACCGCTCCTCAAAAGCCCTAGCGGCAGCACCCGAGCGCCAGCGCCCGCAGCCATAATCGATTTGCCGGACAGCCGGCACCTGAAAGGGTGCCGGCATTCGCCAACCATTGCAGCTAGGCGTCCAGCCAGACGTTCTGGAGGTCCATTTCAAAAGTCTGGTGGACGCCGTAGTTCTTCACCTTCTTGCTCGTATGACTGTAGAGCTTCTGCCAGAACGGCTGGATGATGACGCCGGAATCCTGCAGGATCTGCTCGACATCCTTCATCACCTCCTTGCGCTTGGCGACGTCGATCAGCGATAGCGCCTGCTTGAGCTTGGCGTCGAAATCGGGATTCGAATACGCCGATTCATTCCAGGCCTCGCCGGTGCGATAGCCGAGCGCCAGCACCTGGACGCCGAGCGGGCGCATGTACCAGATCGTCATCGAATAGGGATATTTCGTCCAGTCGTTCCAGAACGTCGAGCCCGGCAGCACCGTCCGTTTCACCTTGATTCCGGCCTCGCGCAGCTGGCCCGCGATGGCATCGCCGGTGTTCTTCTGCCAATCGTCCTCGATGGTGATCAGCTCATGCTCGAAGTCGGCCTGACCCGCCTCCGCCATCAGCTTCTTGGCGCCGGCGGCATCACGCTCCTTCTTGGGCAGCGGATAATATTCCGGATGGATGGGGCTGACATGGTGGTTTTCGCCGACCGTGCCGCGACCGCTGTAGCCGAGCTGCAGCACCGCGTTGTTGTCGACCGCCATCTGGAGCGCGTTGCGAACACGCTTGTCATCGTAGGGTTTGTGCGTGACGTTGGTGCGCGCAACCAGGGTGGTCGCGGTCGCCACCTCCGATTTCTCCAGCCCCATCTTGTCGAGGATGTCGATAAAATCGGCAGGCGACTCGAAATTGAGGTCGATTTCGCCGGAATCGAAGGCATTCACCGTGGCGTTGAAATCGGTGCCGTAGTCGATGAATTCGACGCCGTCGAGCGGAGCTTCGCCGCCCCACCATTTGCCGTTCTCGCGGCGCTTGACGACGGCTTTCTGGCCGACATCGTAAGAGACCAGCTCGAAGGGTCCGGTGCCGATCGGCTTCTTGATCGGATCGGCGCCATCGGCATCGAAATTGCGGTGGACGACGAGCGCCGGATAGTCGGTGAAGTTCGGGATCAGCGAAATGTCGGGCTCGGAGAGCTTCAGCTTGACCGTGTTGTCGTCGACCTTGGTGATCGCGCCGTCCCTCGCCTTGCCGGTCTTGGCGTCGATCAGCGCGCCGACACGCGCGGCCATGGAGTTGCCGGCGACGCCCTTCTCGCACCAGCGCGTCACATTGTGCACCACATCATCGGCGTTGAAGGTATCGCCATTGTTCCAGGTGATGCCCTTGCGCACATGCAGCGTATATTCGGTGGCGTCGTCGTTGATGTCCCAGCTTTCGAGCAGCACCGGCTCGAAGGTGAACTGCCTGGTATAGCGCACAAGCGGCTCCAGCCAGGTGCGCGAGATGTTGGCAAGCTCAACCCAGTCATAGGTGCGCGGATCCTTCTGCGCCTTCACCGACATCGAGACATGCAGCGTTCCGCCCTTCTTCGGCTCCTCGGCCAAGGCGTTCGTCGGCGCGGCAAGACCGATCATGCCATAGGCCAGAGCCGTCGATGCCCCGAAGGCGCTTGCCAGCGCCAGGAATTCGCGTCGGTCGATCCGACCCGCACGCGCCTCCTCTGCCATCGCCTCTATGGCGCTTGGAACACGATCACCATTGCTTTTGAAAAGCGTCATTTTTTTCCTCCCTTGTGGTTCCCGTCAGATCTTCGTCCTGTCAGCTAACGCTGTCCGGCAGTTTCTCCTCGCGCAGCGCGATAAAATCCCTGAGACCGTCTGCGATGCCCTCATCGAGCTTCGGCTCCTCATAATCGGCCAGCATGTTGCGCGCTTTCTCGCGGCCGCGCGTGTCATGGTCCTTCGCCCCTTCGGCCTTCCACTGTTCGTAGGAGTTGAAATCCATGATGCTGGGCATGAAGAAGGCTCGCTCGAAATGCTCGAGCGTGTGCTGTGTGCCGAGGAAATGGCCCTGCGGCCCCACCTCGCGGATGGCGGCCATCGCTTCCTTGAAATCGTCGAACGGCAGCCCGCCGGCATATTTGTACCAGCCGACGAGCTGTTCGCAGTCGGTCGCGAATTTCGAATAGCCGCAGGTGAGACCCGCCTCGAGCCATCCGGCCGAGTGCCAGATGTAGTTGGCGCCGGCAAGGATGGCGGCATGCATAAGCATGTTCGCCTCGTAGCCGGCCTGGGCATCGTTCAGCTTCGAGCCGACATGGAAGCCGGACGTGCGCCACGGCAGGCCGTATTTCCGTGCCAGCGCGCCCATCAGGTACATCATCTGCGCGGCCTCCGGCGTGCCGCCCATCGGAGCGCCGGTCTTCATGTCGACCGTGACCATGAACTGGCCGTAGATTTGAGGCGAGCCCGGACGCAGGAGCTGGGTGAACGCTACACCGGCAAGCGCCTCGGCATTGACCTGCGCCACCGCGCCCACGGCCGAGGCCGAGGTCGAGGCGCCGCACAGCGCGAAGGGCGCCAGGATCAGCGGCTGATTGTGACGGGCATAGACCTTCATCGCATCCAGCATGGTGGCATCCCATACCAGCGGTGAATTGCAGTTGGTGATCGACACCAGCACAGGGTTGTCGCGCACGTAATCCTCACCGAACACGATGCCCGCCATCGCCATCGTGTCTTCCGCCCGATCCTTGGAAGTCACGATGCCCATGAACGGCTTGTCGGAATGCTTCAGCGCCGAATGGATGATGTGGAGGTGACGCTTGGGCACCGCTATTTCCATCGGCTCGCAGATGATCGAGCTCGAGGAATGCAGGGCCGGCGCCATGTAGGCGAGCTTGTGGAAATTGTTGAGGTCGGCGAGCGTGCCGTAGCGCCTGACATTGTCGAGGTCACGCACATAAGGCGCGCCATACATCGGCACGAAGATGGAATTCTTCCCGCCCACGCGCACCGTGCGCTCGGGGTTGCGCGCGTTGAGCGTGAACTCCGACGGCACCTTCGAGACGAGCTCCATTAGCAAGGCGCGGTCGATCCGCACTCTCGTCTCGGAGACGTCCGCGCCGGCGGCCTTCCACATTTCGATGGCCTCATGGTCGCGGAACTCGCATCCGACGTCCTCCAGGATGGCGAGCGATTCCTGGTGTATGAGTTCCACTGCCTCGTCCGGCACCATCTGATAGACGGGGATTTGGCGGACCAGTGTCGGAAACGACGTTACCGGAGCTCCCCGCAGCGCCTTGCGCCCCAGGCGGCCGCCGGCTCGACGATTGGCGTGTTCGGTCACAGCGGCCGGTGCGTTCATGGCAACTCCATTCCTCTTATAACTCGCAGCCTAGACGCACAAAACAGGAATGTGACGCTGGAAAATCCTGATCTCTTGTATAAGCTCTGCTTATGCGAAACCTGCGCCACCTCCTTCCCTCGGCCGGCAGCCTGATCGTCTTCGAGGCGGCGGGCCGCCTGTCGAGCTTCACCGCCGCCGGGCGCGAGCTCGGCATGACCCAGGCCGCCGTTTCCTACGCGGTGCGCGGGCTGGAGGAACAGCTCGGCGCCAAGCTGTTCCAGCGCCGTCACCGGCAGGTCAGCCTGACGGAGGCCGGCGAGCGTTTCCACGCCGACGTTTCGCTGGGCCTGTCCCACATCCGAAAGTCGGCGGAGGATCTGCGCCTGCAGGCGACCGGAGGCCACGTGACGCTTGCCGCCTCGACTGCGTTCGGCTCCTTCTGGATGATGCCGCGGCTGCAGCAGTTCCGCGACGAACTGCCGGGCATTGATCTGCGCATCCAGACCGCCGACCGCGACCTCGACATCATCGCAGAGGGGATCCCGCTTGCCGTGCGCGGCGGCGAACCGAGGGACTGGCAGGACTATCATTCGCTGCCGCTTGCCGACGAAGAGATCTTTCCCGTCGCCGGCACCAGCTACGCGGCGAAGTTCGGCCTGCCCAAATCGGTCGCGGAACTGGCCACGCACCGTCTCATCCATCTCGAGGAGCCCTATCGGGAGGCGGCGAGCTGGAATGAGTGGTTCGAATCGGCTGGCGCCCGTCTCGGCGATACCGCGCGCGGCCTGCGCATCAACGACTACGGGCTGGTAATCCAGGGCGTCATGGAAGGGCAAGGCATCGCGCTCGGCTGGCGCCACCTTGCCGAGCGGATGCTCGCGACGGGACTGTTGGTGCCGGTGACGGACCATGTGCTCAGGACCGGCAAGGCGTTCTATGTCATCTGGCCGAGGAACCGGGAGCTTAGCGAGAATGCCCGCAAGGTACGGGATTGGCTGGCAGCGCAAGCGTGAGGTCGTTCACTGTTTTCACCGTACTTCACCCTCGCCCGCTCGGCACGAATCCGCCTATACTGTCATCATGCCCATACGCCAGCTTTCCGAAACGATGATCAACCAGATCGCCGCCGGCGAAGTCATCGAGCGTCCGGCAAGCGTGGTGAAGGAACTGGTCGAGAACGCGCTTGATGCCGGTGCGGGAAAAGTCGAGGTCGTCACGTCAGGCGGCGGGTTGAACCTGATCCGTGTCACCGATGACGGCTTCGGCATCCCCGAACAGGAGCTTTCGCTGGCAGCCGCACGCCATTGCACCTCCAAGCTTGCCGAAGACATCCACGACATCCGCTCGCTCGGTTTTCGCGGCGAGGCGCTGCCGTCGATCGGCTCGGTGTCGCGGCTGTCGATCCGCTCGCGCACGGCGGCAAGCGACAGCGCCGCCGAGATCGGCATCGAGGGCGGCAGGATCTCGCCCGTCAGGCCGGCGGCGGCCAATCGCGGCACCACCGTGGAGGTGCGCGACCTTTTCTTCGCCACCCCGGCAAGGCTGAAATTCATGAAAGGCGAGCGCGCCGAAAGCTCGGCGACCAGCGACGTGGTCAAGCGCATCGCGATCGCCTTTCCGACCGTTCGCTTCACGCTCAGCGGTTCCGACCGCTCGACGCTTGAATTGCCGGCGACCGAGGACAGCGCGGACGGACGCCTGCGCCGCATCGCCCAGGTGATGGGGGCCGAGTTTCCCGACAATTCCATTGCCATCGATGCGATGCGCGAAGGCGTGCATCTGACCGGCCATGTATCGATCCCGTCCTTCACCCGCGCAAACGCGCTGCAGCAATATGCCTATGTCAATGGCCGGCCAGTGCGCGACAAGCTGATCGCCGGCGCTATCAGAGGCGCCTTCGCCGACGTCCTGCCACGCGACCGCCATGCGGTCACGGTGCTTTTCCTGACACTCGACCCGGCGATCGTCGACGTCAATGTCCACCCAGCCAAGGCCGATGTCCGCTTCCGCGACCCCGGCCTGGTGCGCGGGCTGATCGTCGGCGCCATCCGTCAGGCGCTTGCCGAAGCCGGCATCCGCGCCGCCACTTCCGGTGCCGCCGGCATGATGGCGGCGTTCCGGCCGGGAGCGGCGTCATATGCCCATGGCGGCCCGGCCAATGGTCACCGCAGCTACGAAGCGGCCTACCGCGCCTCGGGCTCTGCCGGTTTCGACCACGCACGCTCGCCGCAACGGCCACTCGACATGGAGTTCCAGGGTTCAGGATTCGAACGAAACGGCGGGTTCGGCGAAAACGAGCAGGCGGCGTTCGATGCCGGCCCGATCGCCAGCGCCGACGCCCGGGCGGGACAGGGCGAAGCGGCGGAGACGCTGCTTGACACGGTGCTCGGTGCGGCACGGGCGCAGGTGCATGAGAACTATATCGTCGCCCAGACGAGGGACTCACTTGTCATCGTCGACCAGCATGCCGCGCATGAGCGGCTGGTCTACGAGGCGTTGAAGAACGCGCTGCACGCGCGCGCCGTGCCGTCGCAGATGCTGCTTCTGCCGGAGATCGTCGACCTGCCTGAAGAGGATGCCGAACGGCTTGCCATGCATTCCGAAACGCTCGCCCGCTTCGGGCTCGGCATCGAGCGTTTCGGGCCGGGCGCCGTGGCCGTGCGCGAGACACCGTCGATGCTGGGCGAGACCAATGTCCAGCAATTGGTGCGCGACCTCGCCGACGAGATCGCCGACAACGACACCGTCGACACGCTGAAGGAAAGGCTGGACAAAATCGCGGCGACCATGGCCTGCCATGGTTCGGTGCGTTCCGGCCGCCTGCTCAAGGCCGAGGAGATGAACGCGCTGCTGCGCCAGATGGAGGCCACGCCCGGCTCCGGCACCTGCAACCACGGCCGCCCGACCTATATCGAACTCAAGCTGGCGGACATCGAAAGGCTGTTCGGGCGGCGGTGAAGTTTGGCCCTATGTCGGCAAGGCCGGGCGCCATCGGTCACTTCTTTTGCTGGTATTTCCTGGCGGAACGATTGAAAATGTAATCCATCGTGTGTCCGTTGCCGCCGCCACGAAAGTTCACGGAGATGATGTCCTTGCTACGGTCCACCCATTTCTGGACGTTCATGTAGATAGGCGTCATCAACATGCCCGCATCGCAACCATCGTCATCGAAAGGGATTTGCTGGACGACCTTGCCGCTGGTCTTCTTGATGACCTGCATTTTCGTCATGCAAATCCCTGAACCGGTGTTTGTGTAAAGTCCGGCAAACCGGTCGGCAGCGGTCTCAGCCCAAAAGGGAATTTCGACAGTTCCGTCGAGTTTCGCCTCGCCCGTGTCGTCCAGGCTTGCAACCTTCTTCAGCGTGACCGGAAATTTGTCCGCGCCTTTGCGCCAGGTCCCTCTCGCACCGCTTTCGCCGATGTCGAGGGAAAGCGGGCAATTCGTGGTATCGACTGGTGTCTTCGATCCCATCACCATGATGCGTTCAAATTCCTGGTCGTCCGAAATCGCGCACAGCGAGAGCCTGGTGCCGCTGACCGTGCCGTAGAGCGCGATCGGACTCTGCCTGGCGTCGTAGAAATAACTTCCCTCGACCGTTATGCCGCTGCCATAGCTGTCATATGTCTGAAGCGATAGATGAACGGGATCGGGTCCTATCGACCCTTCGTAGTTCTCCACGTGATACCAGCCGGCGACGGCCTTTTGGCTCAGCAGCAGCAAGCAGAAAAACGCGGCCACGAACGCTCTTCCCATCCCGATCCCCTCCATCAGCGCAAATCAGGATAGCGCGCCTTATGCCCGTATCACAGGGGTTGCCGGTTGAAGCAGCGCGACTTGTGGATTTGAGTCGGAAAACAGCCGCAACTCTCTGATTTATCGCTTCAAATTCACTACGATGACGCCCCCTAGCGCCAGCGCGCCGCCAAGCAGGCCGAGCAGCATCGGGACTTCGCCCAGCCAGAAGAAGCCGATCAGGGCGGACATGGGAGAGACCAGATAAAGGAAGTTCGAGGCACGCGCCGCAGGCAAGCGCGAAAGCGCCGTCGCCCAGGCGGCATAGGCGATCAGGCTCGGCACGACGCCGAGATAGATGACCGCCCCCAGCCCCGCCATATCGGCGACCGCCGCCTGCGAAAAAGCTGCCGGCAGGAAGGGCGCCAGGCAGAGCGCGCCGAGCACCATATTCGAGGCCGCGATGGTCAGTGGATGGTGGCGGGCGAACAGCGGCTTCTGCACGATGGTGTTGACGGCCGAACAGAGCGCCGATCCCAGCACCAGAAGCGCACCCGTGTCGAAATGCAGGCCCTGTCCGTCGGCCATGGCGATAATGCCGATGCCGCTGAAGGAAATGGCGGTGCCGACCCAGGCCATCGTCGAGAATCGTTCGCCGAGCAGCGCCATCGCCATGATGGCGGTGAAGATCGGGCTGACATTGATGATGAATCCGGCAGCACCGGCTGAAACCGTCAGTTCGCCGAAATTGAGCATGGCGGTGTAGAGCGCGACGAAAACGGCGCCGCCAAAGGCCAGGCGCCACAACTCGCCTATGCGCGGCAGCGTCGGCCGCCTGACAGCAAGGAAGATCGCCGCAGGTACCGCGGCGATGGCAAAGCGCAGGGCGCCGAGTTCGAGCGGCCCGAACGCGGCGAGGCCAGCCCGGATCGCCGGAAAGGCCGAGGCCCAGCCAATCACCGTCAGCGCCACCGCTACGGCCGCGGTGGTGTCCATCCGCTGTGCTGGATTCAACGTGCTCGTCATCGCCCTCATCTCATCGTCCTCCCGTTCTTTCGCATCTCGATGGGGAGAAAACGCTTTTTCGGACCAATTGACAAACGACCAAATCGAGGGTCAGCTGTGACTATGGATCACAGCTTAGACGACATCTTGCCGCTCGA
This sequence comes from Mesorhizobium sp. B2-1-1, assembly GCF_006442975.2. Lineage (NCBI taxonomy): Bacteria > Pseudomonadati > Pseudomonadota > Alphaproteobacteria > Hyphomicrobiales > Phyllobacteriaceae > Mesorhizobium > Mesorhizobium sp. B2-1-1. Next base: position 4,169,018 of record NZ_CP083954.1, read on the forward strand.
GACACTGCGCGCCTTCGATGCAGCGGCACGCACGGGGAGTTTTTCGGCAGCCGCGCAGAGGCTCAATCTCACCCATGGCGCTATCAGCCGGCAGATCGCCAAGCTGGAGGGCTGGCTTGGCCTGAAGGTTTTCGAACGCGGGGCGCGCGGCGTGACGCTGACGAACGAAGGCAATCGCCTGCATCTCAGGACCACCGAAGCCTTCGCGTTGATCTCGGTCAATTCGGACCGCTGGGTTGAACCGCGCGGCACCGCAGTGGTGCGGCTGGCCTCGATCCCCTCGGTAAGCGGCCTATGGCTGATGCCACGCATGGCGGCGCTTGAGAATGATCCCACCCGCCTGCGCATCGTGCTGGATGTCGATAACCGCCAGGCCGATCTCGCCGATGAAGGCATCGATCTGTCGGTGCGCTGCGGACGCGGCCGCATCCCGGGCCGCGTTTCGATGCAGTTGTTCGAGGAGTATCTGTTTCCGATCGCCTCGCCGAGCCTCGCGCCTGAGATCGGTGGCGGCGACCCGGCCCGGCTGCTCAAATTCCCGCTGATCAACGATTCCGACGCATCCGGCTGGCGCGCCTGGTTCGCCGCGCGGGACATGGATTACCGGCCGCGCCCGCAGGATCGCCGCTTCGAAGACTACAATCTGGTGCTCGATGCCGCGGCGCACAGCCTGGGCATCGCCCTGGCGCGCCCGCCGCTCACCGAACACCAGATACGGTCGGGGCGCGTAGTGGCCGTCGACGATCGTGTTGTGCTCAATCCCGTTTCCTACTGGCTCGATCGTCCCGCCGGAAGGCCCCGCGCCGCTGCCGCCGACCTGTCGCGCCGCATCGCGGCGCAGGCCGGTGTGTCGGCGGAAAAGATCGAACACTTCATCGAAGCCGACACGTAGGTTTCAGAGCAGTTCACCGTTTCACGGAAACGGCGAACCGCTCTATGTCTTTGTTTTGCGCAATTCCATAGGGAAAGCGCTACGCGCTTTTCCCGGGAAAACCGTACACACTTGCTTTAGCGAATGGCCAACCAGACAAATGCAATGAGCGCGGCAACCAGCAGGCCCGTTGCGATGGGGCCGATGCCGACCGCGCCTTGTTCGCGATTCCCCGGTGCGGCTCCCTTTGGTTGGCCGCTCATGCACCCCGGCACCACGTTGTCGGCTGACGCCTTTTGCACGACGGATACCCGGGGCGAGACGAACGCCGGCCACGAGAGCGGCGCGGGCCGTGCAGCCCCACCGTCTTCGGCTCTTGTGACCGCCACTGGCACGCCGCGCTGAGCCTCGTCGCCTGGCGACGTCTGCTTGCGCGCCGCAATCTCGGAAACGGTCTTTCCGGCGGTGTCCATGTCCGGCTCCATCGCCGCCTGATAGGCCCGCACGATCTGCGGTGCGGCCAATTGCTGCGACGTCTCGGCCGACGCGGGCGGCAGGGCCGCCAACGCTTCCAAGGCCGGTTGCGGGCGTAAGACCGGCAGCGGCGGTTGCATGGCCATCTTGACCAGCGCTGCCTTGAGCGCATCGGGTTTCGCCGACGGCACCGCCTGCGGCGTCATCGCCTCCTTGAGCAAGGAAGCCGGCCGAGCGGAAGAAATGTCCATGATGTCCCCACCAATGGTACTCTTCGGCTCATCAAATAGGATATCAGCATTGCCTCGAGCTTGTCCCATGCTTGACCTTGCCGGCAATTTGTGGCGATGAACTCGGCATGAAGCTCGGCACCAAAGCATGATGAACCGTTTCGAAGGCCCCGGCGGCAAGGAAGCCCGTATCCGCTATCTCGACGGCGACTTCCAGGTGACGAGCCCCGGCGCGTTCGTGCGCTGCGCCGTGACCGGCGAAAGCATTCCGCTCGATGAGCTGAAGTACTGGAGCGTCGAGAGGCAGGAGCCCTACATCAACGCCGCGGCCTCATTGCGCCGCGAGATCGAGGCGCATCCGGAATTGCGCAAGCGAAGCTGAGCAAATCCCGGAATGCGCAGCGGTTTCTATCCGCCGTTGCGTAAAAACCAAGAAGCAGAGCGGGTCGGCGATTCCATCGAAGGCTGAACGCCTTAGCCCTTAAGCTTAAGCTTACGCTGGCGCCAGGCATCGAGCGTCTCCTCGATGATACGTTCGGGAACGTGGTCGAGCTCGAAGACCGCGTCGATTTCCAGCACGTCGAGACGATCGAGAAAGTCCTTCGAAGCGCCGTGGCGCAGCCGGGCGGCATCCTTGGCCGTGGTGATGAGGCCGAGCCCTTCGGCGCGCGCGGTGGCCGCCAGTTCGGCAAGCTCATCCTCGGCGTAGAAATGATGATCCGGAAACGGCCGCTTCAAAGCCACCTCGCCGCCGGCCTCCTCTACCGTGTCGAAGAATTTCTCGGGGTGGCCGATGCCGGCGAAGGCAAGATAGCGTTTGCCGGCGAGGCGTTCCTTGCCGCTCGGCTCGGTGTGAGCCTCGAAGATCGGCCGGCCGGCGCGCGCCGCCTGGCGCACCACCGCGTCGGCGGCGGTGCCGTCACCCATCTTCAGCAACCCGCTGGTGAAGACCAGCTGATCGACGACCCTGGCCCTGAGCGGCCCGCCCGGGATGACACGGCCGTTGCCAATGCCGTACCGCGCATCGACGACGACCAGCGCATAGTCGATATGGATGCGCGCGCTCTGGAAACCGTCATCCATGATCAGGAAATCGCAGCCATGATTTTCCATGAGCAGTCGGGCGCCGGCGGCGCGGTGCGGCGTCACTGCCACGGGCGCGTGTTCGGCCAGCAGCAGCGGCTCATCACCGACATGCCTGGCGCTGTCGTGTTTGATGTCGACGACATGCGGCTCGGCGAAGGAGCCGCCATGGCCGCGCGAGAGGAAACCGGGTTTGAGCCGCATGCGCCTAGCGTGTTCGGCCATGGCGATCGCCACCGGCGTCTTGCCCGTTCCGCCGACGGTGAAATTGCCGATGCACAGAACCGGCGCTTCGATCTTCTCGCGCCTGGCCCGCCGCATGCCACGTCCGGCGACAAATGCATAGGCTGCCGACAGCGGCGACAGCGCGAAAACGCGCCAGTCCGGCTCCTCCCACCAGAATGGCGGTGCTTCGGAGGCCATTTTAGCGCCCGTTCGCGCCCTTCAGGCGCGCCTTGACGACCAGTGGCTGGATGTAGGGCTCAAGCGACTTCAGCGTGCGCGCCAGCGCGCCGCGCATCTCATCGACGGTCGCGGCGCCGGCCGCCATCATCTCATGGCGTGCGACTTCGTTGGTGAGCAGGAAGTTGACCGCACCGGCCAGCATGTCGCGGTCGCGCACCAGCTTGGCGCCGCCGCTGTCGAGCAGGCGCTGGTAGGCCTCGCGGAAATTCTGCACGTTGCGTCCGGCAAGGACCGCCGTCTCGAGCATCGCTGGCTCGAGCGGGTTCTGGCCGCCTTCGGAGGTGAGCGAACGGCCGACAAAGGCGATCTCGGTCATCCTGAGATAGAGCCCCATCTCGCCGATCGTATCGCCGAGCAAGATGTCAACGTCGGGCCCGATCCTGTCGGCCTTGCTGCGCCGCGCGACCTTGAGGCCCATGCCGGAAATCTGCTCGGCCAGGGCCCCGGCGCGGTCGGGATGGCGCGGGACGACGATCGTCAGCAGGCCGTGGTGACGCTTGTGCAGCATCGCATGAACCTCGGCGGCAACAACTTCCTCGCCGTCATGGGTCGAGATCGCCGCCCAGGTCGGACGGCCGCCAATCTGCCGCTGCAAGGTGGCCAGCGCCCGTTCGTCGACGGGCGGCGGGTTGGTGTCGACCTTGAGATTGCCGGAAACGGTTACCGGCCGGGCGCCGAGCGCGCGGAAACGCTCGCCGTCGACATCGGACTGGGCAACGACATGGGCAAGGTTCTCGAACAGCGCCTCGGCGATGTTGGGGCGCTTCTTCCAGGACGTGAAAGAGCGGTCGGACAGCCTGCCATTGACCAGAACCTGCGGCACGTGGCGGGCGCCAAGCTCGAGAATCGTCATCGGCCAGATCTCCGATTCGGCGATGATCGCCAGATCCGGCTTCCAGTGGTCGAGGAAACGGCTGACCGCCGGCTTGAGGTCGAGCGGCACATACTGGTGGATGATGCGGTCGCCCAATCTCTCGTCGGCGACCTTGGCCGACGTTACGGTGCCGGTCGTCAGCACGATATTGACGCCGTAGTCGAGTATGCTCTCGACCAGGGGAACGACAGCTATGGTTTCGCCGACGCTCGCGGCGTGGATCCAGATAACAGGCCCATCGGGGCGAGGCCGGCCGGCGACGCCGTAGCGTTCGCGGCGGCGGTTGCGGTCTTCCTTGCCGCGCGAGGTGCGCCAGGCAACATAGGGTCCGACCAGCGGATAGGCGACAGCGCCCGCCAAACGATATGCCGTCAGCATGGTACGCGCCCAGCGACCGCTCATCGCGGGGCATCCACGAGACGGTAGGCCTCGGCGGTCGCGGCATTGAGCGAGGCCGTCACTTCGAGGCGCTTGCGCTCCATCTCGGCGTCATCGGCATTGGCCGGCACGAAAACCGGTGTACCGATGATGATGGACGAGCGGCCGAACGGCAGGTTGATGGTCGTCTTGTCCCAGCTCTTCTCCAGCACCTTGCGGCGGCTGGTGGCAATGGCCGCCGGCAGGATCGGCCGGCCGGAGAGCCGCGCCAGGAGCACGATGCCAAGCCCCGCATCGCGCGGCGTGCCATGGGGGATGTCAGCGATCATGGCGACGTTCTTGCCGGCGACGAGCGACTTTTTCAGGGCGATCAATGCCTTGGCGCCGCCCTTGTCGAGATGTTTGGCATTATCGCGCCCGCCGGAGCCGCGTACGGCCTCGATGCCGAATCTCTCGATCATCAGGGCGTTGAGTTCGGCATCGGCACTGCGCGACACCATGGCGACGAGCGGCCTGCCCTTGGGGTAGTAGGCCGGCGTCAACAGATGCTGGCCGTGCCAGAGCGCAATGATGCCGGGCTCGAACTGGGCATAGGCACCGCCGGTCAATTTCGCCGAGCCGTCGACGACGCGGTTGGTCAGGCGCACCAGCCGAACGAACTGCGCCAGCAGGCCGACGATGATGTTCTTGACGAATCGCGACTGCGCCAGCGGCTTGCGGATCCTGCGCCAGAAGGCCTTGGTGGCGCGGCTGCGGCCCCTGCCCGTCGGCGTAGCCTGGCCGGGCGGCGCTTTCGCCAGATCATTATCCATCGAAGTCAACCGACAGCCTTGTGGTCGGGGTCCAGGAGCCGATGCAGGTGCACGACGAAATAACGCATATGGGCATTGTCCACGCTGGCCTGCGCCTTGGCTTTCCATGCCGTATGGGCGGATTGATAGTCGGGATAGATGCCGACGATGTCGAGCGCGTCAAGATCGCGGAATTCGGTGCCGCCAAGCTTCTTCAGTTCGCCGCCGAACACCAGGTGCAAAAGCTGTTTCTTTCCGTCTTCCGCGGCCATTTCGGTCCTTCACATATTGTGAGTTTGTGACAGGTCTAGACCAAAGCCGCCGACTTTGGAACCTTCGATAATGCTTTCAATCATCCAGTCCGGCAATGACGCCCACGAGCACCGCCAGCAGTTCACCGCTGCCGGCGGCGAGCGCGCCGTGGCGGGTCACCTCGCCGGCATAGAGCGGCGCGCGGCCATGCGGGTCGAGCAACTGGCCGCCCGCCTCGCGCAGGATAAGGTCGGCGGCGGCGATATCCCAGTCGTGCGCGTTCGGCTTTACGAAAGTGGCATCGAGCGTGCCGTTGGCGATCATTGCCAGGCGATAGGCAAGCGAAGGGCTGTAGGGCGCCCGCTTCAGCCGTTCCTGCCAGCCGGCCGGTATCCTGTCGAGCAACTGCTTCAATCCGGAAATTTCGGCCTTGTCGCCGGGCTGGCGCACCGCGATGCGCCTGCCGTTACGGAAGGCGCCCTGACCAGGCAGCGCCCAGTAAGTCTCGTTAAGCGCCGGACACTCGAGCACGCCGGCAAGCGAACGGCCATGCTCCACGACGGCGACGCTGACACACCAGGTGCGCTGGCCTTCCAGGAAGCCGCGGGTGCCGTCGATCGGATCGACGACAAAGGTTCGGCGCGCCGAAAGCCGCACTGGATCGTCGACCGTCTCCTCGGAGAGCCAGCCATAATCCGGTCGCGCCGCAAGCAGGGTCTGGCGCAAATACGCATCGGCGGCGTGATCGGCCTCGCTGACCGGCGACGTGCCGCCTTTCATCCAGACTTGCGGACTGTTGCCGAAGTAGCGCATCGCGATGGCACCCGCCTCGCGGGCAGCATCGCGCAGCAGCGGCAGATCCTCCGTGGCGCCGGTCGTGGTCAGATCATGCTCCGGCAAGGGTCATGCCTTCGATCAGCAGCGTGGGGGCAGCGGTGCCGAAATTGCGATCGAGGTCGCTTGCCGGCACCATGTTGAGGAACATCGTCTTCAGGTTGGAGGCGATCGTGACTTCGGCCACGGGATAGGCAAGCTGGCCGTTGTCGATCCAGAACCCCGAAGCGCCGCGGCTGTATTCGCCGGTCACCATGTCGACACCTTGCCCGAACACCTCGGTGACGTAGAAGCCGGTCTTGAGTGACGCAATCAGTTCTTCTGGCGAGCGCTCACCCGGCTCGATGGCAAGATTGGTCGAAGACGGCGAGACAGAGGAACCGCTGCGCGAACCGCGTCCATTGGTGACGAGACCCAGTTCCCGCGCCGCCGAGGTGGACAGGAACCAGTGGTTGAGCACGCCGTTCTCGACCATGAAAAGCTTGTCGCCTTCGACGCCTTCGCCGTCGAACGGACGCGAGGCCTGGCCGCGCCGCCTCAGCGGCTCGTCGGTGACGGTAATGGCCGATGCAGCCACCTTTTTGCCCATCATGTCGCGCAGGAACGACGTCTTGCGCGCGACGGCAGCGCCGTTGATGGCGCCCGCGAGATGGCCGGCAATGCCGCGCGCCACGCGCGGATCGAACACCACGTCGACCGGTCCGGTCGCGGCCTTGCGCGCGCCGAGCCGGCGCACGGCGCGTTCCCCGGCCTTGCGGCCTATGTCTTCCGGCGCATCCAGGTCGGCAAAATGCTGGCGCGAGGAGAATTCATAATCGCGCTCCATGCCGGTACCCTCGCCGGCGATGACGCTCGTGGAGCGCGAGAAGCGCGAGGCGACATAATGGCCGAGGAAGCCGTGCGAGGTGGCCAATACCAGCCCTCCGAGCCCGGCGCTGGCATTGCTGCCCGCCGAATTGGTCACGCCTTTGACGGCCAGGGCCGCCGCTTCCGCGGCCAGTGCCGCTTCCTTCAACTGGTCGGCCGATACTTCTGTTGCATCGAACAGGTCGAGATCGCGCGTCTGCCTGGCCAGCAGCGCCGGATCCGCGAGGCCCTGGTTGGGATCTTCGGGAGAGACCCTGGCCATGGCGACGGCACGTTCGGCAAGCGCCTTCGGGTCGGACGCGGCAGTCGCGGAAACACTTGCCACCCGCTGGCCGACAAAGACACGCAGCGAAACGTCGTCGCCTTCCGAGGCCTCGGTGTTTTCGACCTTGCCCAGCCGCACCGACACACCGGTCGAGCGGCCACGCACCGCGACGGCATCCGCGGCATCGGCGCCAGCTTTTTTGGCAGCCTCGACCAGGGCCGCGACGCGGTCGGTCAATCTTGATGCGTCCGATATATCGCTCATGCGCGTGATCCTGCTGTTGCGGCTGGCCCGAGAGCCGCCGTCCCCCATCTATTGTTCCGGTCCGGCTTGTGCAATGGCACAAGCTTCAATCAAAATGCATCGGTTCAGCCGCCCATCGCGAAGCGCGGCACAGCATCGCCAGCACGGAGCATTTCCAATGACGCCTTTCCATCTTGCCTTCCCGGTCCGTGATCTCGATGAAACACGCGCTTTCTATGGCGAGGTGCTGGGTTGCGCCATCGGCCGCTCTTCGGAGACCTGGGTCGATTTCGACCTGTTCGGCCACCAGATGTCGGCGCATCTGCGGCCACGGGCCGCGCCGGCCGCCAGCGACGGCAAGGTCGACGGCATGGCGGTGCCGATCCCGCATTTCGGCGCCGTGCTTTTGATGGATGACTGGCAGCGGCTTGCCACGCGGCTGGAAGCACGCGCCGACATAGACTGGCTGGAGCGGCCGATGATCCGCTTCAAGGGAGAGCCCGGCGAACAGGCGACGCTGTTCATCCGCGATCCCTCGGGCAACGCGCTGGAATTCAAGGGCTTTCGTTCGCTGGAGCAGATTTTCGCGCATTGACATGGTGCAAGCCGTGGCGCGCGGACTCAGGACCCGGCAACAGGCGTCCAGATCACATCCTCGATTTTTTGCGCGCCCGTGGCCAGCATCGCCAGCCTGTCGAAGCCGAGCGCGATGCCGCTGGCCTGTGGCATGACCGCGAGTGCCGCGAGAAAATCCTCGTCCAGCGGATAGCGCTCGCCATAGACGCGCTCTTTCTCGTCCATTTCCATGATGAAGCGCCGGCGCTGCTCCTCGGCGTCCGTCAACTCGCCGAAGCCGTTGGCAAGTTCGACGCCGCAGCAATAGAGCTCGAAGCGCTCGGCGACGCGGGGGTCGCGTGGGCTCGGTCGCGCCAGAGCCGCCTCGGCGACTGGGTACTCGCAAAGGATGGTCGCGCGGCCGATACCGAGATTGGGCTCGATCTTCTCCACCATCACCCGGCTGAACAGGTCGGCCCAGCCGTCGTCGGGCGCGGTACGCAGGCCGGCACCGGTCAGGGCCTGATGGAGCGAATCGCGGTCGGTGATGCCGTCGGCGCTGACCGTCGCAAGCAGATCGATCCCGGCATGGCGGGCGAAGACGTCCGCCACCGTCAGCCGCTCCGGCTCCGCGAAAGGATCGCAGTCGCGGCCGCGAAAGCTGAAGCGCGTGGCCCCTGCCCTTGTCGCGGCCAGCGCCAGCAGATCCGCGCAATCCCGCATCAGGCTCTCATAGGTTTCGCCGACCCTGTACCATTCGAGCATGGTGAATTCGGGATGGTGCAAAGGGCCACGCTCGCGGTTGCGATAGACCGGGCCGAAGCTGAAGATCCTGGTCTCGCCGGCGGCGAGCAGCTTCTTGCAGGCGAATTCCGGCGAGGTGTGCAGATAGAGCGGCTTGCGCTGCCCGTCCGGCGCGACCGCCTCGGTTGCGAAGGCCGCCAGATGCGCCTCGTTGCCGGGCGATATCTGCAGGGCCGATGCCTGCACCTCGATGAAATCGCGACGGGCGAACCAGTCGCGCAAGGCGGCGGCAAGGCCGTTGCGCAGCATCAGGCGCGAACGGCGATCGGCATGCACATGCGGCGTCCACCAGGGCGAGGCGGCGGTCATGGGCGGTTTGAAGGCGCGCTGGTTCGCGTTGGGGGCTGGCGGTTCGCGCCGAGATGCGCTAGGCCCCCATCCAGCGCCGCGCAAGCCGGCAAACGCCCGTCAACTCTCGCAGGATAAAAAACCGTGGTGAAAGTCATCGCCAGTTCGCTCCGCAAAGGCAATGTCGTCGACAAGGACGGCAAGCTTTATGTGATCCTCTTTGCCGAAAACATCCACCCAGGCAAGGGCACGCCCGTGACGCAGCTCGACATGCGCCGCATTGGCGACGGGGTGAAGGTTTCGGAGCGCTACCGCACCACCGAACAGGTGGAGCGCGCCTATGTCGAGGAGCGCGAGCACACCTTCCTCTACGCCGACGGCGAAGGCTATCACTTCATGAACCCCGAGACCTACGACCAGGTGGCGGTGTCGGAAGCCGTGGTCGGCGATGCCGCCCCCTATTTGCAGGAAGGCATGCCGGTTCAGGTCTCGCAGTTCAACGGCATCGCCATCTCCCTGGTACTGCCGCAGCGGGCCACCTTCGAAGTGGTCGAGACCGAGCCGACGACCAAGGGCCAGACGGCGTCCTCTTCCTACAAGCCCGCCCTACTCTCCAACGGCGTGCGCACCGCCGTGCCGCCGCATATCGCGCCAGGCACCCGCGTGGTGGTGATGACGGCCGATGGGTCCTATGTGGAGCGCGCGAAGGACTGAGAGCACTGCGCCAGGCGTCGCCAGCTTCTCAGCCGGACCCTATTTTTAGCCGCTGACGATGATCGGCGGCATCGCCAATTGGCGCCGGCCGAGGCCGGCGCTGCCCGGGCAAACAACAAGCGCAGCGTTATTTCCAGAAGCGTGTCGCACAAAGCCATCATCGTTCGTCCTTGTGGAAAGGAGAACGCCAATGAGAAAGCTTATCGTCACCGAATTCATCAGCGTCGATGGCATCGCCGAAGTCGAGAAACTGCCTGGCGTGACCTGGAACGACGAGATGAACAGGTTCAAGGAGGACGAGCTGGCTGACAGCGGCGCCATGCTTTTGGGACGCACAACCTACGAGATTTTCGCCGGCTCGTGGCCGAGCGAAACCGGAGACTTCGCCGACCGGTTCAACGCGCTGCCGAAATACGTCGCGTCCAGCAATTTGAAGGTGCTCGACTGGAAACCGGCCGAGCTGCTCAGGGGGCCGCTGCCGGAGGCGGTCAGGACACTGAAGCTAGGTAGCGGCGGCAACATCTATGTGCATGGCAGCCTCAGCGTCGCGCAGGAACTGTTGCGCCATGGTCTGGTCGACCGCGTCAGGCTGCTGAGCTACCCCGGCACCGTTGGCCAAGGCAAAAAGCTGTTTCCGGCCGGCGATCCGGTGTCGTTTGAGTTGATTTCCGCCAAGCCATTCAGCAATGGGGTGGTGGCGCTGGAGTATGCGCCGGTGCTGGCGAAATCGTAATCGGTTAGAGTGCCCTTCTTCCAGAGAGGACTGGAGGGCGCCTGGCTTTCGGGATCAAAACTATAGCGGTGACGTGAGGCAACGTGTGGACCTCGCGTCACCCGGTCTGCTTTCCCCGTCTTTGCTCGACAGCAGCACTTTCCCTAGCCTCCACAACCCTCTCCACCTCGCGCTTCAGCTGGTCCTTGATATCCGCCGTCTCGGTCATCAGGACCTCGATCTTGAGGAAGTCGAGCACGCGGTATTTGGACACCGCCGGGCGGATCAGGATGTCGGGCTGGCACTGCTTCAGCTTGTTGGCGATGATCGACTGCATCATCAATTGAGTGGCGCCGAACATCAGGTCGACGGAGGTCGGCCGCCTGTGGTCGGCCTCTTCCGGCGCGCCGACCACGTCGACGCCGATGATGATGTCGGCATCATCCTCGATCAGGTCGAAGGGCACAGGGTTGTAGATGCCGCCGTCGATCAGCAGCCGGCCGTCGCGCATCACCGGGCGGAACACGGCAGGAATGGCCGCTGAAGCCGCTAGCGCCGAATGCAGGTCGCCTTCGGCGAACACGGCCAGCTTGTGGCCGAAATAGTCCGTCGCCGTCACCTTCAGCGGGATTTTCAGCTCGGCGAAGGTTTCGGGAATGGCTTCGGGCAGGAAGGCCTTGAGGATGCGCTCGACATTGAACTGGCTGACGCGGATGCCGGCCTGCATGGCCTCGGCGATGGTGCCGGGCCGCGCCCGCCACATGCGGCTCGCCACCTCGGCGCGGCGGCCGAGGATCGAGCGGGCATAATCATGGATGTCCTTGCCGGTCATGCCGGAGGCCATGCCGGCGCCCATGATGGCGCCGATGGACGAGCCGGCGATTGCGACCGGCCTGATGCCCAGCTCGTCCAGCGCCTCGATGACATGGATATGCGCCAGACCGCGCGCGCCGCCGCCGCCAAAGGCGATGCCGAAGGTGAGGTTCATCCCTTGTTGGCTCCGGCCAAGGGCGGTCCGACGACCATGATGGTCGGCTCGGCCGACAAAAGCTTCTTCGCCGCGGCCTTGACCTGGTCGAGTGTCACCGCGTTGATGAGGCCGGTGCGGCGCTGAATGTAATCGACGCCGAGGTCGTCGAGCTGCAGCTCGACCAGGGTCGCGGCGATGGCGCTGGAGGAGTCCAGGTTGTTGATGGCGTAGGCGCCGATCATGTATTTCTTGGTCGCCGCCAGTTCCGCGTCGGTCGGGCCGTCCTCGGCAAGCCGCTTGACCACGTCCCGCACGATGCCAAGGGTTTCGGCGGCCCGGTCCGATCGTGTGCCGGTGGTGACGATCAGAGCGTCGGCATGGTCCTGGTTGATGAGCGAGGAATTGACGCTGTAGGCCAGCCCGCGCTTCTCGCGCACCTCTTGGAACAGGCGCGAGGTGAAGGTGCCGCCGCCGAGAATCTCGTTCATCAGAACCGCAGGGAAGAAATCCGCCGCCTTGCGCTTCACGCCAGGCCAGGCAAGCTGAAGCGAGGTCTGCGGTAGGTCGTAGTCGACCTCGATATGCCGCGCCAGATTCGGCTCGACGTCGGCAACCGGCGCGAGCGCCTGGTTCTGCGGCAGCCCGCCGAACACCATGTCCAGTTTCTTCTTCAGCGTTTCCGGGTCGATGGCGCCGACCACCGCGACATGCAGCCCGCTCCGCGCGAAGACGGCCTTGTGCAGCGCCTTCAGATCGTCCCGCGTGATGGCGGCGATGCTCTGCCTGGTGCCCTGATCGGAGCGCGAATAAGGATGATCGCCATAGAGCGCGCGCGCCCATCTGTCCTGCGCGATCGTGTCGGGGTCGTTCTCTCCGGCGATGATGCCGGACAGGATCTGAGCGCCGATGCGATCGATCGGCGCCTGGTCGAAACGCGGCTCGTTGACCGCCAGCCGCAGCAGGTCGAACGCCTCGTCGCGCTGCTCGGCCAACATGCGCATGGAACCGTAGATGCCGTCGCGGGTCTCCTCGAAGCTCATCTCGGCGCCGGCGTCGTCGAGCTTCACCTGGAAGGCGTCGCTGTCCAGAGGGCCTGCGCCTTCGTCGAACAGACCGGTCATCAGATTGGCCAGCCCTTCCTTACCCGGCGGATCCTGCGTCGAGCCGCCCCCAAAGACGAAACGGATGGCCACCATCGGCACCGAATAATCCTCGACGAGCCAGGCGGTGACGCCCTTGGGCGACGTGACCTGCTGGATGTCCATGGCGCGGGCGGCAAGCGCCGGCAGGACCAGGAAGAAGATGGAAAGGAGCAAAGTGACAAGCGCTGCGCGTGCCCTCCCTTCTCCCCGTTTGGGAGACGGGAAAGAGCCGTGTTGCTCGCTCTTCATCATCAATTCCCCGCCTGTTGCTGCGGCAAGAGATAGCCGGTCGTCGACCGGGCCAGCACCAGATAGCGCGCGGCGACGGCCTTGATCTCGCCGGGAGTGATGTTGCGGATGCGCTCCGGCCATTGCTCGATGTCCTGCACATTGCCGCCGGTGGCAAGCTCGGCGCCATAGATATTGGCCATCGAATCCTGTTTGTCGCGGGCGAAAACCATCGAGCGGACATAGCGGTCCTTGGCCTTGTCCAGCTCCTTGACGGTGACGCCTTCCCTGGCGATGCGCACGACCTCCGCGTCGACGGCCGCCTCGACATCGACGAGCCTGGCGTCGCCGCGCGGCGTGCCATAGACGGTGAAGTTGGTGTCGTCCAGCATGGTGCCCTGGAAATAGGCCCCGGCGTTGGAAGCGATGCCTTGCCTGACCACCAGCGCCTGATAGAGCCGGCTGCGGTTGCCGCCGCCCAGTATTTCCGCCAGCAGGTCGAGCGCCTCGGCTTCGCCGGGCTCGGCCGTGTGGTAGGATGGCACCACCCATTGGGTGGAGAAATTCGGCACGCTGACGCGGGCGTCGGACAGCGTCACCGTGCGCCTGGTATTCTGCTCCGGCTCGACCGGGCGGACGCGCGGCGGCAGGTCGGGCCCGCGCGCGATCTTGCCGTAGGTTTTCTCGGCCAGAGCCTTGACCGTGTCGGGCTCGACGTCACCGGCCACGATCAGCACCGCGTTGTTGGGCTGGTAGTATTTGTTGTAGAAGGCGATGGCGTCGGTGCGGTTCAACTGCTCCATCTCCTGCATCCAGCCAATGACCGGAATTCGGTAGGGCTGGTTCTGCCACAGCGTGGCGTCGAGTTCCTCTTCGAGCACCGCCTCGGGACTGTTGTCGATGCGCGAACGGCGCTCCTCCAGGATGACGTCGCGCTCGGTCTTGATGACATCGTCGGTGAGGATGAGGTTGCGCATGCGGTCGGCCTCGAAGCTCATCATCAGCTCGAGCGCCGACGGCGCCACCGTCTCGTGGAAGGCGGTGTAGTCGTAGGAGGTGAAGGCATTGTTGGAGCCGCCTATGTCGGAGACGGCGCGGTCGAACTCGCCGGCGGCGTGATTGGCCGTCGCCTTGAACATCAGATGCTCGAAGAAATGGGCGATGCCGGATTTGCCTGGCGGCTCGTCGGCGCTGCCCACCTTATACCACACCATATGGGTGACGATCGGTGAGCGATGGTCGGGAATGACGACCACTTCCATGCCATTGTCGAGCAGAAAATCCGTTACCTTGAACTCGGCCGGCCGCTTGTCGGCGGCGAAGGTCGCCGGGGCCAGTCCGGCAATGACCAAAGCCAGCGATGTGGCCAAGAGCGTCTTGCGCAGCCATTCAGCCTGAAATGTCATCAATGGCTCCGGTTTCTCATGACGGACGATAGGCGGCGAGCCGATGTTGTGAAAGTGAATTGTTGATTACCGGCATGGCACGACCTGCTCCCCTGGGAAGAGGGCTCGCGTTCCATCTTCGCCCGCAAATGAAGCTTAACTCAGGCGGCCTCGACAAGCCGGATCAGCGTCTCGCCATAGTGGCGCTCGTCGACAACTGAAAATCCCGGTCCCGGCTCGAAAGGCGCCGCCGCTGTCTCCTCGACCACGCACAGCGCGCCGGGACGCAGCCAGCCGCCTTGCTTGGCCGACCTCAGCGCGCGTTCGCCAAGACCCTTGCCGTAAGGTGGATCGGCGAAAACGAGCTCGAACGGCGCCAGCGTGCCGGCCTCGCCCAGAGCCGTCGCATCGCGCCGGAATATCTTGGTGCGGCCGGTCAGGCCGAAGGCCTCGACATTGTCGCGGATCAGGCCGCGGCCTTCGGCCGACTCCTCGATGAAGACGCCATAGGACGCGCCGCGCGACAGCGCCTCGAGCCCGAGCGCGCCTGTGCCTGCGAACAGGTCGAGCACGCGCGCGCCCTGCAGCCGATCGGCAAAGCGATGCGCCAGCACATTGAAAACAGCCTCGCGGGTGCGGTCGGTGGTGGGGCGGATGGCGCTGCCGCGGGGCGTCGCCAGCGGGCGCCCGCGAAACTCGCCGCCGACGATCCTCATTTCGCCCTTGGACCCTTGAAACCGCCGCGCGGCCGCTCGCCGCCGCCACCCGGACGTTCGCCACGCGGCTTGCCGAACGGCTTTGGGCCGCCCGGCTTGCCGCCGGGCTTGCCATAGGCCGGCTTGAAAGACGCCTTGCGGGCCTTGGCTTCAGCGGCTTTGGCAGCATCCGCCTCCGCCCTGCCCTTGCCGATCGGCCGCGCGCCCGGCGCCATCCAGACATTGGCCTTGCGCTGGCCGGGCGGCTCGATCGGCCGCTGCTCGCGCTCGGATTTCTTGCCGCCTGGCTTGCCGCCAAAACCACCGCGCGGCTTGTCGCCGAAGCCACCGCGTTCGGGTCTCGGGCCGCGGTCGCCAAAGCTTTTTTCCGGCCTCGCGCCTCTGTCGGGGCTGGTCGACAGTTTGCCCAGCGCCTCGTCACGGCTGCCTTCGCGGCGCTTGCGGTTCTTGATCAGGCCGCCCTCGCCGATCGGCCGGTGGTCACCCTCGCGCGAAAATCTCGGCCGCTCGGCCTCCTCGCGGCGCGGCTCGACCCGCCGCACCGGCAGGTTGGAAAACGGTTTTGTTATCTCGGCATCGAAATTGGCACCGGATTCCTCTATCAGGCGTTCGCCGAGCTGATCGCGCAACACCTTGCCCTTGATCTCCAGCACATGGCCTTCGGGGAGCTCGTCGAGCTGGAACGGGCCGTAGGAGATGCGGATCAGCCGCGTCACGTCGAGGCCGAGCGCGCCGAGAATGTTCTTGACCTCGCGGTTTTTGCCCTCGCGCAAGCCGATCGTCAGCCAGGCGTTCGAGCCCTGCTCGCGGTCGAGGCTCGCCTCGATGGCGCCATAGAAGACGCCGTCCACGGCAATGCCTTCGCGCAGGCCCGCAAGCGCACTTTCCTCGACCTTGCCATGGACGCGCACGCGGTAACGGCGCAGCCAGCCGGTGGCCGGCAGTTCGAGCACGCGAGACAGGCCGCCATCATTGGTCAGCAGCAGCAGGCCTTCGGTGTTGATGTCGAGGCGGCCGATGGTCATCAGCCGGGGCAATTCAGCCGGCAGCACGTCGAAGACGGTCTTGCGGCCCTCGGGGTCGCGGTTGGTGGTCACGACACCGGCAGGCTTGTGGAACAGGAACAGCCGAGTGCGCTCGATCGGCGGGATCTCCATGCCGTCGAGATGGATGATGTCGCCCGGCATCACATTGAAGGCCGGCGAAGACAGAACCCGGCCGTTGACCTTGACGCGGCCGGCCGCGATCAACTCCTCGGCGTCACGGCGCGAGGCAAGCCCGGCGCGAGCCAGCCGCTTGGCGATCCGCTCGCCGGCTTCCTCGGGCGCCTCCGCAGGACGCGGACGGGACTTGAAACCGCCTTGCGGCCGGTCGGCAGCGAAATCGCGCTTCGGACGGTCAGAGAAGTCGGGCTTGGGCCGATCGGCAAAATCACGCTTAGGACGATCGAAGCGTCTTTCACCCGTCGCACCTTCAGCCGCCATTGGCCGCTCGCCGCGCGGTGCATACGGCTTGCGCGGGCCTTCGCGGTTTTCATAAGGCTTGCCTTGCGGACGCGGACCCTTGTTGAAGGGCCGCTCCGAGCGCCCGCCTTCGCCGCCTTCGCGCGGCTTATACTCACGCTTCTGGGGCCGTTCGCCATCGGCGGTCATTGGACGGTCGCCACGCGGCGCGTAGGGCTTGCGCGGCCCTTCGCGCTTCTCATAAGGTTTGCCTTCCGGACGCGGACCGTTGTTGAACGGCCGCTCCGAGCGCCCGCCCTCGCGCGGTTTGTACTCGCGCTTCTGGGGCCGTTCGCCATCGGCGGCCATCGGCCGCTCGCCGCGCGGCGCGTAGGGCTTGCGCGGCCCTTCGCGTTTTTCGAAGGGCTTGCCGCCGTCGCCACGCTTGGCAAACGGTTTCTTGGCGCCGAAGGCCGGCTTGCCGCCTTTGCCGGCATCGCGCCCACGCGCGGCCGCCGGTTTCGGACCGCTTTTGCCCGGACCCTTCTGGCGCGGAGATTTCTTGTCGTTGTCGTCCATGTGGCCTTTGTCCGTTTGCGCTGCTACAGCGTGGCGCATCCTTTCGGGCGCGCAACGAACGCTGTAGCATTTTTGATTTGGCGCATGATCATTTCCGAAAACCGTACCCGATTTTCGAGGTTATGCGCTCAATAACAGGATCACCGTCGAGTGGCGAGGAGATAATCGGAATGGAAACCCGCGTGAAGCGGCCCGATTTCATGGCGCTGGCGCTGGAGGAGGCGCAAGCGGCAGCCTCGCGCGGCGAAGTGCCGGTCGGCGCCGTCATCGCCAGCGCCGGCACGGTCGTGGCCAGTGCCGGCAACCGCACCCGGGAGCTTGCCGATCCGACGGCCCATGCCGAGATGCTGGCCATCCGCGAAGCCTGCCGAAGGCTGTCGAGCGAGCGGCTCACCGGACACGATCTCTATGTGACGCTGGAGCCTTGCGCCATGTGCGCCGGCGCCATCTCCTTCGCCAGGTTGCGCCGGCTCTACTTTGGCGCCGCGGACGAAAAGGGCGGCGCGGTGGTCAACGGCGTGCGCTTCTTCGCTTCGCCGACCTGCCATCACACGCCCGACATTTATGCGGGCATCGCGGAGGCCGAATCGGCCCTGCTGCTGAAGGATTTCTTTCGGGAACGCCGCGACTGAACGGGGTGCGATACCCGTCAGCAAAGCAAATGCGCCCCGCTTTTTACAGGGACGGCAGCCAGTCGAACCAGCCACCCTTCTTGCCTTCCGCCTCTCTCTTCAGGCGGCGTTCCTTTTTGTACTCGTCTTCGCCGAGTTCGTTTTGCGGCGCCGTGCCGGATGCGACGCGATAGGCAAGGGGCGGTTCGCTCAGATATTTGCGGGTATTCGGATCGCCCTGCTTGCTTTCGGCAAGGCGGCGCTGGATATCGGCGGCGCGGCCCTTGTCGGAATCGGCAGGCGTCCAGCGCGGCGGGTGACTCGAGCCGGATTCTTCCATCGCCTTCTTCACCGAGGCCGGATCGGTCTGCACGTCGTCGACGATCTGCGACTGGTAGGACGGATCATCCTGGTGGGCGGTGGCGTCGGCGCGCAGGCGGGCACGGCGCTGCTCGGGCGATTCGGGCCATTCGGCGCTTGCGGTCTCGATGCTATCCTGTGGCGCCGGCAGCGCTTCCTTCTGACCAGGCGCCGGCTTCACCAGGGTGGGACGCGGCTTGTAATCGATGTGTTCCTTGCGCTTGGGGGCGAACGAAAAAGCGCCGGTGAGATCGCCGGCCAATTGTTCGCCGGCGGTCTTGTCCGTGCCGTAGGTCGGAGAACCGACACAGCCGGACAGAGCGAGCCCCGATGCGACAAGCGGCGCCAACAGCGCGAGGCGCGCGTTAAATCTCTCGGTCATGCCAAAAAGTCCCACTCTAGACAGCCTCTCGATCGCCGCCGGTCCCAAGGTCCGGTCCCCATCGTCCAAGCACTTGCGACGAAAATCCGGCGACAATTTGTCTTCCGGAGTTTCGCGTGTTTACCTCAACCACTCGTTAAGGGCAACGCGCGGACGGATTTGCACCGCCCGGCGTGGCATTTGTGCACCGATATGCCTGGCCTTCAAAGCCGGCCGAGCGCCCTAAGCTCATGCAGCACGGCGGCGTCGCGCGCCGAGACATCGGGAAAGGCAGGATCCTGCCCGACATCGGCGGTGTAACGCCATGACCGCGCGCATTTGACCAGGCCGCGGTCCTCGGCTTTTTCGATCACCACGGCGACGCCCTTCACGTCTTCGAGCGTGAAGGCGCCTTGTTGCGCCTCGCCATGGGCGATGACGAGATCGCTGGTGATCGCCATTTCGGCCATGTCGACATCCGATATCGCCGCCTCGAGCGCCGCATCGTCGATGGTAACGACGGGCACCGCTTCCAGCGACGAGCCGATCACCTTCTGGGCACGCGCGATTTCCAGCGCACCGGTGACGACGCGGCGCACCTGCCGCACCTTACGCCATTTCTCCGCCAGCGCCTCGTTCTTCCAGTTTTCCGGGATCGCCGGGAACTGGTCGAGATGTACCGAGACGGCATCGGGATGGCGGTCGAGCCAGGCCTCTTCCATGGTGAAGGGCAGCATCGGCGCCAGCCATCTTACCAGGCAGTCGAAAAGGTGGCGCACCACCTGCACCGAGGCCTTGCGCTTCGCGCTCGACGGCGCATCGCAGTAGAGCGCGTCCTTGCGAATATCGAAATAGAAGGCCGACAACTCGACCACCATGAAATCGAGGAGCGCACGGGTGATGCGCTTGAACTCGAAGGCATCGTAGCCCTGGCGCACCACCTCATCGAGTTCGGCGAGGCGATGCAGCATCAGCCGTTCCAGCTCCGGCATCCCTTCCAGCGGCACCTCCTCGCCATCGTCATGGGCGAGCGTGCCCAGCATCCAGCGGATGGTGTTGCGCAGCTTGCGGTAGGCGTCGATGTTGGTCTGCAGCACGTTCTTGCCGAGCCGTTGGTCTTCCCAATAGTCGGTCGTCACCACCCAGAGCCGCAGGATATCAGCGCCGGACTGCTTGATCACGTCCTGCGGGACGACGGTGTTGCCGAGCGACTTCGACATCTTGCGGCCGTCCTCGTCCATGGTGAAGCCATGGGTGACGACGGTATCGTAGGGCGCCCTGCCCCTGGTGCCGCAGCTTTCGAGCAGTGAGGAGTGGAACCAGCCGCGATGCTGGTCGGAGCCTTCGAGATAGACGTCGGCCGGCCATTTGAGATCGGGACGATCCTCCAGCGTGAAAACGTGGGTCGAGCCTGAATCGAACCAGACGTCGAGGATATCCGTGACCTGCTTCCATCTGGAGGCATCGTGATTGCCGAGGAAACGTTCCTTGGCACCGGCGTCGAACCAGGCATCGGCGCCTTCTTTCTCGAAAGCGTCCATGATGCGCTGGTTGACCGCCTCGTCCTGGAGCACATTGCCGTCGGCGTCGGCGAAGACCGCGATCGGCACGCCCCAGGCGCGCTGGCGCGACAGCACCCAGTCGGGCCGTTCCTCGATCATGGCGCGAATGCGGTTCTGCCCCGCCCCTGGCACGAAACGGGTGTCGTCGATCGCCTTCAGCGCACGGCTGCGCAGCGTCGTGCCGTCGCCGAGGTCCTTGTCCATGTAGACGAACCATTGCGGCGTATTGCGGAAGATGACCGGTTTCTTCGACCGCCAGGAATGCGGATAGGAGTGTTTCAGCCGACCGCGCGCGAACAACGCGTTGCGCTTGATCAGCTCATCGATGACCGCTTGGTTGGCATTGCCCTTCTTGCCGTTGTCGTCAAGGACGCGCGCCGCGCCACCCTCACGATCCGGACCGAAGCCCGGCGCGTCCTTGGTGAAAAAGCCGGCATCGTCGACGGTGAACGGGATCGCGGTGTCGACGCCGCGCGCGCGCAGGTCCGGGGCCGCCTCCATCCAGGCGTCGAAATCCTCGCGACCATGGCCCGGCGCCGTGTGAACGAACCCGGTGCCCGCATCATCGGTGACATGGTCGCCGGCAAGCATGGGCACCGGAAACTCGTAACCGCCGCCAAGACCCTTGAAGGGATGCGAAAGCGTAAGACTTCCAAGCTCTTGCGCCGACACGCTGCGAAGACGATTCAAGGTGACTTTGGCCTTGACCGAAGCCTCTTCGGCCAGCGTATCGGCAAAGATCAGCTTTTCGCCCGGCTGCGGGCCGAAGGCGTTCTCGGCTGCCGTGACCTCGTAGAGACCGTAGTCGATGCGCGGCGAATAGTTGACGGCACGGTTGCCGGGGATCGTCCAAGGCGTCGTCGTCCAGATGACGACATGGGCCTGCAGCAGATCGAGAGCGCCCTCGGTCAGTGCGGCCTCTCCGTCAGCCACGGGGCGCACCAGACTGGCGACCGGGAACTTCGCCCAGATCGTATCCGACTCGTAGTCCTGGTATTCGATCTCGGCCTCGGCGAGCGCGGTGCGCTCGACGACACTCCACATCACCGGCTTGGAGCCGCGATAGAGCTGGCCCGACATGGCGAATTTCAACAGTTCGCCGGCGATACGCGCCTCGGCGTGGAAGGCCATGGTCGTATACGGGTTCTTGAAGTCGCCGATGACGCCAAGGCGCTGGAATTCCGCCCCCTGAACGCCGATCCAGTGAGCGGCGAAATCCCGGCATTCCTTGCGGAACTCGTTGACCGGCACCTCATCCTTGTTCTTGCCCTTGGCGCGGTACTGCTCCTCGATCTTCCATTCGATCGGCAGGCCGTGGCAGTCCCAGCCGGGCACGTAATTGGCGTCGCGGCCGCGCATCTGGAAGGAGCGGTTGATGACGTCCTTGAGGATCTTGTTCAGCGCATGGCCGATATGGATGTTGCCGTTGGCATAAGGCGGGCCGTCATGCAGCACGTATTTCGGGCGACCGGCGGAGGCCTCGCGCAACTTGCGGTAGAGATCCATCTCCTGCCAGCGTTGGACCAGCACCGGCTCCTTCTCGGGCAAACCGGCACGCATCGGGAAATCCGTCTGCGGCAGGTAAAGCGTCTTGGAATAGTCGATCGTTTCAGCTGTATCGGTCATTGGTCTGCCATTGTGGATTGCCCGGCGGCAAGGGAGCTCGGGCCTGAACTATCATGATCTGGAAAAAGCGCGAGGGGTCGCGCGCAAGATTCCCGGCGGCTCCGACAGCTCTCAGGCCGTCCGGAACACCGGGCTGGTAATTCGTATCGTAATCGCGACGGAACGCGAGACCACTGTCATGGCCGCGCTTTTAAACGAGGTGGGCCAGCTTGGAAAGCCCGAACTCCAAGGCACTCGCCTTGCCGCTTGTGCCAATTGCGCATATATGTTTGGGCAAATGGCACCGGAGGCGCGTCATGTCCAATCCGCATCGCAAGGTCCACGTGCCGGCTGCCAGACGGGCCGCCCGTAAGGAGAAGGTCGAGCGTGCGCAGGATGGCTTGGTCCGGGATGCCGCAACGGGGCAATTCCTGGTCAGCTTCACCAAGGTGGAAGAACTCCGCCACCGTGGGTTCAGCAATGACGAAATCTACAAAATCGTAGGATCGCGGCGCACTTTGGCGCGCAGGAAAGAACGCAATGAGAAACTGAGTATTGCCGAGTCCGATCGCGTCATGCGCATCGAGCGCATTTCCACAATGGCGGATCGTGTTTTCGGAGACCACGAAAAAGCGCAACGTTGGTTGCGCAAACGCAGCCGGGTGCTCAACGAAGCGCCTATCACGCTCCTGCAGTCGGAAACCGGTGCTTCCCTGGTGGAAGAGGAACTGCATCGCATCGATTATGGCATTTTCGCCTGACGATGCGTCTATGGCGTATCTCCAACTTCGCCGACCTGTCCGGCCGGGGCGGCATGCTCAGCTCCGGCCGTTGGAACATCAAGGGCACCGCCATTGTGTACTGCGCGGATCATCCCGCCACGGCGCTTCTCGAAATTCTCGTTCATGTCGACGTGGAAGATTTGCCGCCCACGTTCCAGCTCCTGGAAATCGAAGTGCCTGACGGCGTCTCCATTGCCGTCCCCGATTTGCCCGAGGGCTGGAAAGACAATCCGGCCAAGACACGCGAGATTGGCAGCGATTTTGTCAGTGCCGCCAGCCATCCAGTCATGGAAGTTCCTTGCGTGAGCGTTCCCTTCGCCAGAAACTATATTCTCAATCCCGCCTTGCTGGAACGCGAAGGCATCGCCATCGTCGGCACCACAAGTCATCAGATCGATACGCGATTGCTGGAATAAGGCCGATACCGGCTACATCTTGAAATCGAAGCGATAGGTCGTCGATACGCCGATCATGAACTGGTTGCGGTCGCCGCGCTCCTTGACCAGGCTGGAATCGGCGGCCGGGCCTTCGAGGCGTGAATATTCCCCGAACAGGCTGGCGGTCATCGGGTCGGTCACCTTCCACGTCACCGCACCGCCAAGGCCGACCGATTTCAGGCCGCCGCCGGGATTATACTGGTTCAACCCCGAGGCCACGGCTTCCTGCGCGTCGACGCCGTAATAGGCGTCGAAATATTTGGCGGAGGCGAACGAGACGCGCGGCCCGCCAGAGATCCTGACGGTTGGCGTCACATCGTAGAAGGCGTCGGCGGCGATGTCGGCGACGAAGCCGTTATGGGCGCGGATGCCGTGCCGCAGCTCGGCACGCGCACGTATCCAGTCCGTCGGATAGAATTCGAAGAAGCCGCCCACCTCGCCGCCCCAGCGGACCGGATCGAGGCCCTTCAACTCGTCGGCATCGCCATCGTCGCGCGAGAACAGGAACTTGCCGGTCAGGCCGGCGCGAACGCCGCCGTCATCGACCAGCGCCAGCGAAATGTTGTCGTTGCGTGAGGTGAAGCGGGCCGCCGGGCCAGCCTTGCCCAAGGAGATGATCGGCGAGGCGCTGAGCAGGTACTTCTTGCCGCCCTCGAAATTGGGCGCCACCATGCCGGTGGCGCCGACCGTCAGATACCAATCGCCGGACAGCCAGCCGAAGGCGCCCTCGCCGGCATCGGCCGCACCCGAGGTAGCCAGCATGACGGTAGCCAAGGCTGCAGAAATTTTCCCGACCGGACTCATGGCTACCCCATTAACACAATACGATTGTCTTTCGGTCACAGCTTTGAAGAGGCTTTGGTAAAATTTGATTTAAGGTCGAGACGTCCGGCTCGCATTGCTTGCACCATCCGGCCGCCGTCGGCTGGACGCGGGTCGGCACCAAGGGTAACTTCATCCCCTGCTGGCGGTCCTCGATGGAGATGGCGACATGACCTTGCACGGCGATGCACTGAAGAACGCGATCGGACAGACGCGAGGAAAGTGGGGGTGGTTTGTTGGTCTGGGCGTGTTGCTGCTGATCCTCGGCGGCATTGCCTTTGGCAACCTCTTCATCGCCACGGTGGCTTCCGTCTATGTCGTGGGGTGGCTGATGCTGGTGGCCGGCATCATCGAGATCATGCATGCCTTCGGGGTCAAGACGTGGGGCCGCTTCTTCTACTGGCTGCTCAGCGGATTGCTCTACGCGGTCGCGGGCTTTTTCGCCTTCGACAACCCGCTGCTGGCCTCGGCGGTGCTGACCTTCTTGCTGGCGGTCGCGCTTGTCGCTTCCGGCGTGCTGCGCGCCTGGGTCGGCTACAGCCACCGGCCTGAGCGCGGCTGGGGCTGGATCGTCGCGGCCGGCGCCATCAGCGTGATCGCCGGGTTGATCATAGCCATGGGCTGGCCGGTCAACAGCGTATGGGTGCTCGGCCTGTTCCTGGCAATCGACCTGATCTTCCAGGGTTGGACCTTCATCGCCGTCGGTCTGGCGCTGAAAAAGTAACGTCTGATTCGAGCATGATCTAACCCGAAAACCGGACCATGCTTCAAAAAGCCATGGCCGCGTCGAGTTGCGAAAGTGGCTTGACGCCGGCCAGCAGTGCTCTCGCCTCAGCCTCGTCGCGCTTCATCTGCGCGACCAGCGCATCAAGCCCGTCGAACTTCACCTCGCTGCGCAGGTAACCGAAGAACGACACCTGGCAGATCTCGCCATAGAGGTCACCGGAAAAATCGAAGACGAAGGTTTCCAGAAGCGGCGCGCCATCATCGTCGACGGTCGGACGGCGGCCAAAGCTGGCAACGCCATCATGCAGCCTCCCGTCGGCGCGGCGAAAGCGAACGGCATAGATGCCTTCCCTGAGGGTGGCCTCGGCGGGAAGCCTCATGTTGGCGGTCGGAAAGCCGAGCGTTCGCCCCAGTTTCTGGCCGCCCACGACTTCGCTCTCCACCGTGAAGCGATAGCCGAGCAGGCCGGCGGCCTCGGCCACCGCGCCTTCGCAAAGCAAGGCGCGGATGCGGCTCGATGAAACCACCTCGGCGCTTTCGTCCCGAAATGCATCGACCAGCGTGACGCCGAAGCCATGGCGCTCGCCAGCCGCCATCAGATAGGCCGGCCCGCCCTGGCGGTCCTTGCCGAAATGGAAATCGAAGCCGGTCACGGCATGGGTGATGCCAAGCGTTCTCTCAAGCACGTCGGTCACGAAGGCTTCCGCCGATAGCGAGGCGAAGTCGCGCGTGAAAGGCTGTTCGACGAGCGCGGCAAAGCCCAGCAGCGACAGGAGCCGCGCCTTCATCGGCGGCGGCGTCAGCACGAACAGCGGTATCTCGGGCCTGAATATCTTTCGCGGGTGCGGTTCGAAAGTCAGCACCAGCGCCGGCACGCCACGCCGCCGCGCCTCCGCCAATGCCCGTTCGAGCACCGCCTGATGACCGCGATGGACACCGTCGAAATTGCCGATCGCGACAACGCCGCCGCGCAAATCGGCGGGCAGCGGAGCGGTTGCCGAAAGGTGCTGGAAAGCGTCCATCGCCATCTACCGCAGCCTGGGAATGACGGCCACTGGATGATAGGCGTGCCTGTCAAGAAACGCGGCGAGCCTTGCCGGATCCGGTTGCGATGCATCGCCATAGTCGCGGGCATGAATGCCGCCTGAGACATAGAGAACGTCGAAACCGTTGTCGGCGGCGCCCTTGATATCGGTCAGCATGCCGTCGCCGATGGCCAGCACCTGGCGGCGCTCGACCGGCCGGCCAAGGATCTCCGCCACCTCCCTCATCGCCACATCATAGACGGGCGCATAAGGCTTTCCGGCTATCAGCGTGCGACCGCCGAGCTGCGCGTAGTCGCGTGCCAGGGCGCCGGCGCACCAGATGATGCGTTCGCCGCGCTCGACCATGATATCCGGGTTGGCGCAGATGAAAGGCAGGTTCCTGGCGCGCAGCCGCCGCAGCAGCTCCGCATAATCTTCGGGCTTCTCCACTTCGTCATCGAACAGGCCGGTGCAGACGACGCCGGATGCCTCGAACTCCTCGACGAGATCGACGTCGAGCCCGTCATAGAGGGTCAAGTCTCGCTCGGCGCCGACATGGAAGATCTTTCGCGGGCCTTCCACGATCAGGTCGCGGGTCACGTCGCCCGAGGTGACCACGCGGTCGTAGGCCGATGGGGGAACGCCGATGACGTTCATCTGGGCCACGACGTCGGCGCTGCGGCGCGGCGAATTGGTGATCAGGACGACGGGAATACCGGCCGTACGGGCTGCCGTCAGCGCCGACGCAGCCGCGGGAAAATGCCTTTCGCCATTGTGCACCACGCCCCAGACATCGCAGAGAATGGCCGAATAGTTCTTCGACAGGTCTTCGAGCGAACCGATGATGTCAGGCGAGGCCGCCATGCCGTATCCTTCAGTCATGATCGTTGCGGTGCCGCAGCCGACGGTTCGCCGCAGCCGGTTGGAATTATCCGAACCGGCCCAGCCTGTCACCAGCTTTCGCCCTTAACCGGACATCCGCCACCGTTCACCGGTTGGTTAACGAGCTTTGAAGGTGAGGCCTGACCTTGGATATATTCCAGAAACCTGAAATTTAACGATTTATGACACCGTCCCCAATGACTATCGATTTCGTGGGGGCAGCTGTGACAATGATCCGAAGATTCGGACGCGACCGGCGTGGCAATTATGCGCTGATGACCGTGCTCGCCATGGTGCCGCTGATGGGCGCCGTGGCGATCGCCGTCGACTATACGGAAATGGTGGGCCAAAGGCAAAACGCCTTGAACGCCTTGGACGCGGCCGGCTTCGCCACGGCCCAGCAGATCGTTGCCGGCGCCAGCGACGCCGACGCGGTGGCCTATGCCAAGAATTTCTTCGAAGCCAATCTCGCGCATATCGATCCGGCCAACACCACGCTGGCCGTGACGCTGCCCAACAACAACACAGGCGGCGGGACGCTGAAGCTCTGCGCGACCTTGGTCTACAAGCCCTATTTCGAGCCGACGGCTAAACTACTGCTGGGCGGCAGCGCCGGCAGCACCGATATCGGCTTCAGCACCTGCTCCGAAGTGCGCCTGAAGAACACGCTGGAAGTGTCGCTGGTGCTTGATAATTCCGGTTCGATGAAGGAGCTCGGCAAAGGCTCGAACAAGGTGCGGTTCGACCTTCTCAAGAGCGCCGCCAAGCAGTTGGTCGACCAGTTGGCCGGCCAGGCCCAGCAGATGAGACAGGTCACCAAGCCGGTCCAGTTCAGCCTCGTTCCCTTTGCCGCCTCGGTGAATGTCGGTGCGGGCAACGCTTCGGCGGCGTGGATGGACACGACCGGCATATCGCCTATCCATCATGAGAATTTCGACTGGACGACCATGAGTTCGTCCTTTTCGTCCACCAAATACGCGCAGAAGATTGCCGGCATCTGGTACGCGAAAGGCACCGGCTGGGACGCGAGCCAGAAAGACCAGCCGCTGACCCGGTTCTCGATCTACAAACAGATGAAACGCATTTCAGCGTGCAGTCTCAAGAATTGGGACGGTACTTGTGCATCGAACGCGACCTTCACCTATGCGCCGGTCGCGAGTTGGGGTGGCTGCGTCGAGTCGCGTCCATATCCATACAATATCCAGGACACAGCTGCATCGACAACACTGCCTGCAACGCTTTTCGTGCCGATGTTCGCGCCCGACGAAACCGACCGCGTCGATAGCTCTTCAAGGCCAGCCAATAACAATTGGGATGTCGACGCCCCAGTGAGTTCAGGCGCGTCCGACGCCGCACGCCAGCGCTACATGCCAAAATATTTCGACTGGGTGAACAAGGTCACGCCGGCCTACGGCATGGACGCCGGGCCGAATACAAGCTGCAGCACGACGGCAATTACGCCACTAACCGATGTTTCCACGACAGCCGGCGCAACTTTGATCAAAAACGCCATCGATGCCATGGCCGACGACGGCGCCACCAACGTGCCGGAAGGCATGGCCTGGGGCTGGCGGACCCTTTCCAGCACGGCACCCTTCACCGAGGGCCGGCCCGAAACGGAAAGAGGCAACGACAAGGTACTGATCGTGCTGACCGACGGCGCCAACACCTACTACACGCCGACCTCGGTGACGGCGCAGACCTACTCTGGAACCAATTGGAGTTCTGGCGGTAACGACCTGGCTGGCAGCAAGGCGATCTATTCGGCTCTCGGTTACGTCGTCCCCTACAGCAACGGCTACAGCTACGGCCGCATGTTCCTCGGAACGGATGTCACCAAGGACGATTACAGCAACGCCAACTACACCAAAGCGATGAACGAGCATTTCACTGCGCTGTGTAACAACGCCAAGGCCGCCGGGATCATGGTCATGACCATCGCGCTTGATCTGGACGCCACCAAGACAGCGGAGAAAACGCAGATGGATGCGCTGAAGGCCTGTTCTTCGGATTCCCGCTTCAGCAAGGACAAGACCGATCCGAGCAAGCCGATGAAGCTGTTCTGGAATTCGACGGGCGCAACGCTGTCCGACGATTTCAAGGCGATCGGCAACGAGCTGTCCAACCTGCGCATCGTCAGCTGATCCGACGAATTCCACGTCGACGCCCTGCATCCGGCGGGGTGTCGTTTTTTGGAGGCACCGGGGGGCCGCTCCAGATTGGTTAGTGCTTGGTGAAGCGCGAACCAAGCAATCGAGCGGTTTCCCAAACCCGTCCTTCAGCGTTTTGTGGAAAGCTGGCGTCGAACGAGAATCCGCCGGCGGGGGCCGCTGCAAGACATGCGTGAAATCTGGCGTCAATTCCGCCGCGACAGGCGCGGCAACTATGCTCTCGTGACGGCCTTCGCGATGGTCCCGCTGATGGGCGGGCTGGCGCTCGCGGTCGACTTCACGGAAATGAACCGCGAAAAGCAGACGGTGTTGAACGCACTCGACGCCGCCAACTTCGCCACGGCGCGCCGCGTGACGGAAGGCGCCACCGACGACCAGCTGAGGGCCTATGCGCTCGACTTCTTCAATGCCAATCTGAACGATGTCGATCCCGCCAACACGACGCTCAACCTCACTTTGCCCAGCAACGCCGCTGGCGGCGGAACAATGAAGCTTTGCGGCACCTTGACCTATAATCCTTACTTCCTGCCGACGGCGAAGATACTGCTCGGCGGCACCGGCGCCACCAATATCGGCTTCACCGCGTGCTCGGAGGTGCGGCTGAAGAACACGCTCGAAGTAGCGCTGGTGCTCGACAATTCCGGATCGATGGTCACGCCCGGAACCGGCTCGGGGCAGAAGCGCATCGATCTCCTCAAGACCGCGGCGAAGCAGTTGGTCGACACGCTTGCCCAACAGGCCGCGATGATCAAGCAGGTCGACAAGCCGGTGCAGTTCGGCCTCGTACCCTTTGCCGCCTCGGTCAATGTCGGTCCTGGCAATGGCAATGCGTCCTGGATGGACACCGAGGGCCTGTCACCGGTGTCGAACGAGAATTTCGACTGGTCGACGCTGAACGCCGCCAACAAATACGCCCAGCAGACCAACGGCATCTGGTACAAACGCGGCACCGGCTGGGGCGACGAGGAAGGCCAGATGCTGACCCGGTTTTCGCTCTACCGCGACATGAAGGTCGTCACCAGCCATGAGCGTGTTAAAAACAGCAAGCACGTTGTTTGTGCTGAATACAACTGGAACAATACCTGCAAGCGCAGTTACGACGCATACGACTATGTCGATTCCTACGGTCCGTTCGCCAGTTGGCAAGGCTGTGTCGAAGCCCGGCCCTACCCCTACAATGTCAACGACGCCCCGCCGTCCGGCGGCTCGGCCAACACCGGAATAGGCGTGGGCGATCCGGCGACGATGTTCGTGCCGATGTTCGCCCCGGATGAACCCGGCAATCACTGGAAGATCACCCAGGATCCCAACGAAGCCGCGCCAAAGACCTACGGCGCCATCAACAGCTGGTGGAACGACGATCCTTCGAGCAGCAGCGGCCAAGCCCGGCTGCGCAACATGACCAAGTATTTCCAGCCGCGGCCGATCGATGCACCGGTATTGCCCGCAGGCAACGGCCCGAACTACAGTTGCACTACCAACCCGATCACGCCGCTGACCGACGTCAGCGTCGCCGATGGGCTCGCTACGATCAAAGCCGCGATCGACCTGATGCAGCCGGATGGCGGCACCAATGTTCCCGAGGGCATGGGCTGGGGCTGGCGGGTGGTCTCGAGCGGCGAGCCGTTCACGCAGGGGCGCCCGGAAACAGAAAAAGGCAACGACAAGGTGGTGATCGTGCTGACCGACGGCGCCAACACCTATTACACGCCTTCCTCGCTCAGTTATTCCGACCCCGCCGATTCGAAGTCGACCTACGCGTCCTACGGCTATCTCAAGCCCGGCTATGCCGGCACCTCGGTCGGGCGCCTGTTCATGGGTACATCCAGCGCCATCGGCCAGTTCGACTATTCGAACGGCAATTACACCAGCGCGCTCAACGAGCAGATGACGACGCTTTGCAACAACGCCAAGGCGGCCGACATCATGGTGATGACGGTGGCTCTCGACCTGTCCACGACCAAGACCACCGACAAGAACGCCATCGATGCGCTGAAATCATGCTCGTCGGTCTCGCGCTTCCGCAAGGACCCGGCGGACCCGAGCAAACCCGCCAAGCTGTTCTGGAATGCGACGGGCGCCAGCCTGTCCAACGATTTCAAGGAAATCGGCAACGAATTGTCGAACCTGCGCGTGGTCGGTTAACCGGACTCTGGCGCAACGCCTGACGCCGCCAAGCCCTTGTGGGCGCCTGCCGCAACAGGCACATAATGCCGCACGCTGGATCGCATCCATCGCGGCACGCCTGGGGACGAACAATGCCCGATACCGCCAACCACCTCGCCTTCGCGCTGGTCTGCCTGGGCATGGTGCTGACGCCGGGTCCAAACATGATCTACCTGATCTCGCGCTCCCTGTCGCAAGGGCCGAAGGCCGGGTTGATCTCGCTTGGCGGGGTCGCCGTCGGTTTTCTCTTCTATGTGCTGTCGGCGGCATTCGGAATCACGGCGCTGCTGCTGGCCGTACCCTTCGCCTATGACGCGCTGCGCTTTGCCGGCGTGCTCTATCTCCTGTGGCTGGCCTGGCAGGCCGTGAAGCCGGGCGGACGCTCGCCATTCCAGGTGCGCGACCTGCCGAAAGACGGGCCGCGCAAGCTGTTCGCCATGGGCCTGATGACCAATCTGCTCAATCCGAAGGTGGCGGTGCTCTATTTGTCGCTGCTGCCGCAATTCATCAGCATTGGCAAAGGCCATGTCCTGTCTCAGCTTCTTGTGCTCGGCGCGACGCAGATTTCGATCAGCCTGACCGTGAATGCCATCATCGCGGTGACGGCCGGCTCGATCGCCGCGTTTCTCGCCGGGCGGCCTTTGTGGCTGGTCATCCAGCGCTGGATGATGGGAGGCGTGCTGACGGCGCTGGCGCTGAAGATGGCGACCGACGCACAGCGCTGAGGGCGGCGGTCCCGGCGTTGGTCTACATCGGCCGCCTTGTCTGCTGGGTCCGCTCCGGTTCCACCACCTTGCGGTAGAGGTGCCAGGTGGCATGGCCAAGGATAGGCATAACGACCGCGAGCCCGGCAAACAGCGGGATCGAACCGATCACCAGCAGCACCGCGACCGTCAGGCCCCAAAGAGCCATCTGCAGCGGATTTGCCATCACCGCCCGCGCCGAGGTTTCTATGGCCGAAACGGCGCCGACGTCACGGTCGAGCAGCAGCGGGAAGGCGACGACAGTGGTGGCCAACACGATCACGGCGAAAACGAAGCCGGCGGCGTTGCCGAGAAGGATCAACGTCCAGCCTTTGCTGGTCGTCAGCACGTCGCGGACAAAGGCGCCGATCGAAGCCGGCGGCTGGTCGCCGAACAGGCTGGTGTAGATCGACTGCGCGGTGAACAGCCACAACAGGAACAGCACGAACAGCATGATGCCGATGACCGCGATCGAAGGCACCGCCGGCGAGTGGCGGACATCGAGGGCATGTCGCCAGTTGGTGTTCATGCCGAGCTCGCGCCGGCGGCTGATCTCGTAGAGGCCGAGCGCGGCGAAAGGGCCGACAAGGGCGAAACCCGACATCAAGGGATAGACGAGCTGAATGGCGTTGGAGCCAGACGTCCACTGCGTCAGGATCAGGCCGACGATGGGATAGATCAGGCACAGGAAAACGTAGTGAGACGGTTTTGCCCAGAAATCCTCGGCACCGAGCCGCAGCGCATCCCAGAGGTCCGATGTGGTGATGTGGCGCACCGTGGGCTGCACATGCATTCCGCGCGCGTCCGCCATGACATGAAAGCTGGCCATAAGCTTCCTCCCGTTGTCGGGGGCGGTCACCACCGTGATGGCCGCCCGTAGCTGCCACTAGTAGATGTAACAGCATACCCGATTTGCCAGGGGCTGTCGCCAAATCGATGGTTCCGGACAGGCCATCACGGGATTGTCATCGCTGCCCGGCAGAAGCCGCGCGATCTTCGGCATCGGATTTCTCGGATGATGGGCCATTCGGAGCTGGATGGCCGAACGCAACGCTTGAAGACTGCGCGGTGCGATCAGCGAAGGCCAAGGCATCAATTTCCTCGACAGTTTTTTCGGCTTGCCCGTCAAAAGCCATGATCGCGACTATGCAGGCAGGAATGAGCATTGTCATCGACCTCCCTCCAGAACCGCGCCGGACAAGGCGCTCCTTGCTGATCGGTCTTGCGGCCATAGCCGGGCTTGCCGCCTGCAGCACCGTTTCCGTGCCCACCGGTGAGGGCGCAGGTGTCTCTTCCTCCGCCACGGCCACCCTGGCCAACTTGCGCGCCGCGGCCGGGCGGAGTCCGCTGACCGCGGACACCCAGCTCGAACAGGCGGCGTTGCAGCAGGCCGGCTACATGGCGTCGCGGACGCGCATGAGCCACACCACCGGCTGGGGCAAGGATTTCGCCTCGCGCATGAAGGACAATGGCGTGCACGGCGCTGCGGCCGAGAACATCGCCGAAGGCCGCTTCGACCAGCAGAAACTGTTCGACATCTGGATGCATTCGACCGGCCACCGGCGCAACATACTCGATCCGGACTTCAGCCGTTTCGGGCTTGCCTATGTCCGCGACGGCCGCGACCCCAGCCTCCGCTACTGGGCCCTGGTGCTCGGAAGGTAGCAAAGCCATCGCCGGCAGCGGACAGCCGTCGGCGAATATCAATCCATATGTGCCGCCGGCGCGCCGCCAGCCGGCGCCGTCTTCGGCTTGCGCAGCAGGATCACGAACGGAATGGCGGCCAGCGTCATTATCATCAGGATTTTGAAGTCGTTGACGTAAGAGATCATCATCGCCTGGATGTTCACCATCCTGTCGACCTGGGACAATGCCATCTGGTCGCCGCCGGCCGCCGCCGGCGAAACCGCCCACAGATTGGGGTTGAACGGATTGATAAAGGTGGAAAGCTCGGCGTGATTTATCTGTGTATTGCGCACCATGAGCACCGTCACGACCGATACGCCGATGGACGAGCCGAGGTTGCGCACAAGGCTGAACAAAGCCGTGGCATCGGTGCGGAAGCGTACGTCAAGCGTGGCGAAGGCCACCGTCGACAGCGGCACGAATACCATTCCCATTCCCAGGCCCTGGATGATGCCGGAAGTGATGATCAGCCAGTTGTCCATCTGGGGCGAGAAGCCGGCCATCGTGTAGAGCGACTGCGCGGTCAGGAGGAAGCCGATGACGACGAGGATTCTGGCGTCGACCTTGCTCATGAGCCGGCCGACGACGAGCATCGAGATCATCGTCCCCACGCCGCGCGGCCCGATCACGATGCCGATGGTGATGGTCGGATAGCCGAAGATGGTCGACAGCATCGGCGGCAGCAGCGACATGCTCGCCAGGATGAGCACGCCCATGACGAAGATGAACGCCAGCCCGGTCACGAAATTGCGGTCGAGGAAGATCTTGGGGTCGATGAAGGGATGCTCTGCCGTCATCGTGTGGATGATGAACACCCAGAAGCCGGTTATCGAAAGGCCAAGCTCGATCCAGATCTCGACCGACGAGAACCAGTCGACCTCGCCACCACGATCGAGCAGCAGCTGCAGAGCGCCGACGCCGAGCGATATCATGGCGAAGCCGAAGAAATCGAAGCTTCGCACCCGCCGCGCAATGGCCGGCAGATAAGCGGCCATGCCGAGGAAGGCGACGATGCCGACCGGCAGGTTGATAAAGAACACCCAGCGCCAGCTGAAATTCTCGGTCAGCCAGCCACCAAGCGTGGGACCCAGAATCGGCCCCAGCATAATGCCGGCGCCCCAGATGGCCATTGCCTGGCCGTGGCGTTCCTTCGGGTTGATGTCGAGCAGGAAGGTCTGCGACAGGGGCACGATCGCGGCGCCGAACACGCCTTGCATGAGCCGGAACAACACGATGGTTTCAAGGCTCCAGGCCAGACCGCACAGCATCGAGAAGATGGTGAAGCCGACCACCGCCGTCAGGAACAGTTCCTTGCGGCCGAAACGGTCCGCAAGCCAGCCGGTGACCGGCGTCATGATCGCTGCCGCCACGATGTAGGAGGTCAGCACCCAGTTGATGTTGTCGGGCGAGGCGCCGAGATCGCCGGTCATGGTCGGCAGCGCGACGTTGGCGATCGTGGTGTCGAGCGCCTGCATGATCGTCGCCAGCATGAGCGCAACCGTGATCAGGCCACGATGCGGCACTTCTTTGAAAGGTTCTGGCGTGCTCATGATGCGGAACTTCCAGCCGGTAACAAAAACGTGTACACAGGGTTTCCGGGCGGCAAAGCCTTCCGTTGAGAGACCCTCATCGCGGTGGGACGCGATTATCGATGTGGGGGTTACATCGACCGAAAGTCTCGATTGAGCGGATGCCTGCCGCCCGGAAACATGAGGACCGACGGGTCCGTGTCGAAGATTTCAGCTTTCGATCAAGCCGCGATGCGGTTTGCCCCGAAGGCTGACCCTTCCACTCCTCCCATCAGACCAATCCCCCTGCTCAGTGCGTCCACCCGCATGATCCCCGCGGGCTTCCGCTGATTTACTTCGCGACCTCGCCAGCCGTGGCGTGGCCGAAAATGCCAGGCAGGCCGCGCGCCACGCCCGTGTCGACGGTAACGGCCGCGCTCATGCCTGTGCGCAGCATCATCTTGGCGTCGGGATCGCTCAGCTCCAGGCGGACCGGAATGCGCTGGGTGACCTTGACCCAGTTGCCGGTAGCGTTCTGGGCGGGCAGAAGCGAGAAGTCCGCTCCGGTGCCGGCGCCGATAGCCTTGACGGTCGCTTCGAAGGTCCTGCCCGGATAGGTGTCGACCACGATTTCTGCCTTCTGGCCCGGCTTCATATTGGTCAGCTGTGTTTCCTTGAAATTGGCGTCGATCCAGGTATCGCCGGTCTCGACCAGCGAGAACAGCGGCGTGCCGGAGCCGACATACTGGCCGACCTTGAAGGACGCGGCCTGGTAGACGACGCCATCGGCAGGCGCCTTCACCGTGGTCTGCGCCAGGTCGTAGGCAGCCTTGTCGCGCGCTGCGAGCGCCGACATCACGGTCGGATGTTTGTCGGTCTCGATATCGGGATTGCCGCCCAGCGCCGCCTTGGCGCTGACGATGCCCTGTTGGGCGACGGCAAGCTGCTGCTTTGCCTTATCGAGATCGTTCCTGGCCTCATCGAGCGAAGACTTGGCGTTGATACCTTTCTGGGCGAGATCGGCGGCACGGTCGTATTGCGACTGGGCATAGGCAACTTCGCTGCTGGCGGATTTCTCCTGCGCCATGGCCTGGCTGTAGGCGGCGCGCAGCTGTTCGACGTTGAGCCGCGCGGCGGCCACCGCCGCGTCGGCCTGCGCAAGTGCGATCCGGTAAGGCTCGGGGTCAATGGCGAAGAGAAGATCGCCTTGCTTCACCCTCTGATTGTCCGAGATCGCAACCTGAACGATGCGGCCCGCCGTGTCCGAGGCGATCGATACCTTGGCCTGCTGCAGGTTGGCGTTCTCCGTCTCCTGGTAGCGCCCTCCAGTGACCCAGACATAGCCGCCACCAATGACCAACGCCGCCGGCAGTGCGAACATCAACAAGAAGCGGCCGAGACGGCGCTTCTTCTTTGGCACCGGCGCCGGCTCTGCCGGAGGTGTCATTGTAACAGGGGCCGCGGCCGGCTGCTGCGGCGCTTCCATTTCCACTTTGGCGGCGTTTTCGTCGACCTTGGCTACCGCGTTCATGCTGCTGCGCCTTCCGTATTCTTGACCTTGTCGCAGGACGGTGAATCGCCATCCGCGAGATTCTGTGCCATCGCATCCAATGCCCTGATCAGGACGCGGCGATCGTCCGGCGAAACGCCGGTCAGCGACTCCTCATAGACTTCGCCGGCGAGGCTCTTGACCTCCGCATACGCGGCACTTGCCTTGGGAGTTGGGAAGATCATGCGCACGCGGCGGTCGGCGGCGTCGGAGCGGCGCTCGATCCAGCCGCCCTCCTCCATCCGGTCAACCAGCCGCGAGACGCTGATCGGCTCGATTTCAAGCAGTTCGGCAAGCCGCGCCTGCGAAACGCCCGCTTCCTTGGCGACGCGAACCATCAGGCGCCATTGCGCCGAGGACAGGCCAAGGCCGCTGGCGCGCGCTTCGAAGCGCTTTCGCATCAGCCGCTGCACGTCGTGGATCAAAAATCCCAATCTGTCTACGCCTTCGGAAACCATGAGTGGCATATATAATAAGCGTGCTTATCATTCAAGTCCGGCATTGTTCCAGAAGCCGGCAAACGTGCATGGCAGCCGTGCAGCACAATCATGGCTGCGTCCGATGATTTCGGCCGCCGCGACACCCATTACAAGCGGTTGCGGATCAGCATGGTGACAACGAAGAAGGCGCCGAGCGAGCTGGTGATGATGCCGATCGGCAGTTCCTGCGGCGGCAGCAATGTGCGCGCCAGAAGGTCGCTTGCCAGCAACAGCACCGCCCCGAACAGCGCGCAACTTACGATCAGGCGCAGATGCAGCGCGCCGGCCAGCGGCCGCGACAGATGCGGGATCATGAGGCCGACGAAGCCGATGACGCCAGCGACCGAAACCAGGATCGCGGTCGAAAAAGCGGCGACCAGAAACGTCGTCCGTCGCATTCGCGCCACCGGCACGCCAAGACTTTCGGCGGCATTTTCGCCGGCCAGGAAAGCGTCCAGCCGGCGATGATTCCACAACCCGTACGCCGCAATCGTGCCGGCCCCAAGCGCACCCAGCCAGATATTGTCCCACCGCGCAAGGCCGAGCCCGCCCATCGTCCAGAACAGCACCGAATGGGCGGCGCGCTGGTCACCGGCAAAGACCAGGTAATTGGTCAATGCGGTGAACATGAAGGAGACCGCAAGTCCGGCGAGGATCAGCCGTTCGGGGCCTTGTCCCCTCACCCGCGCAACCAGCAAAAGCACAACGCAAGCCGCCAGAATACCGCCGGTGAACGCAGCGATCGGTAGCGTCCAGATCCCGAAACTGTCGCCGAAGACGGTGATGACGGAGACAGCGCCGGCGGCGGCTCCCGACGAGAGGCCGAACAGGAACGGATCGGCAAGATCGTTGCGCGTCACCGTCTGTAACAGCGCGCCGACCACGCCCAGGCCGCCGCCGACACAGATGGCCAGGATTATGCGCGGCAATCTGAGGTCGACGACGATCCTGCCGACCGGGCCGGACACGTCATGCCCCTTCAATCCGATCGCATGGCCAAGTGCTGCAACGACGTCGCCCAACGGAATCATCGTCGAGCCATAGGCGATCGACAGCAGCGCGAACGCAGCGATTGCCAACGCCGCCGCCGTCATGGCCAATAGGAATGCCTTGTGCCGCAAAGTCATGTTCCCGGTTAAAACGCTTCCGGATGCATCGCCCTGGCAATCTTGCCGATCGCGTCGATATTGGCCGGCCCGGGTGTCAGTTCGGCATAGCGAAGCGCCACGAAGCGTTCGTTCCTGACCGCGTCCGTCTCCTTCATTGCCGGATGCGCTTTCAGGAAATCGAGCAGCTTCCGGTAGCCGCCGCCATCCTGATAGTCGAGCAGGATGAGGAATTGCGGATTGCGCGAGGCCACCGTCTCCCAATCCGTGTTGCCCCAGCTGGTGTCCATGTCGGCCATGATGTTGTCGCCGCCGGCCGCGGAAATCATGGCGTTGGGAATGGCGAACTTGCCTGATGTGAACGGCTTGTCCTCGCCGGAATCATAGAGGAACACGCGCGTTCCCCTGCGGGCGCCGACCTTGGCCGTGATTTCGGCGAGCTGCGCCTTCCAGCCGGAGACGAGCTTATCCGCTTCGGCCTCCTTGCCGAAGATCTTGCCCAGCTTCTCGACATCGCCATAGAGCAGGTCCATCGAAGCGGCGGGGCGGTTCTTGTCGAGATGGACGCAGCTTTCCGTCAGCACCAGGGTCTTGATGCCGTGTTGCGCCAGCGTATCGGGCGTCACCTCGCCGCCCGGCTTCATGCCGTAGTACCAACCGGCGAAGAAGAAGTCGGGCTCGACAGCGACCAGGTTTTCCAGCGTCGGATATTTGGGCGCCAGTTCCGGGATCGAGCCTTGCTCGGCCTTAAATTCGGGGCCGACCTTGTACCATCCGGTGATGCCGGTCAGGCCGACGATCGACGGCTGCAGCTTCAGGGCGAAGGCCATCTCGGCCATGTTGAGATCGTGAATGACAGCGCGCTTTGGAGGCGCGTCGAAGGTCAGCGACTTGCCGCAGCTGTCGACCGTCACCGGAAAGGCGAAGGCCGTAGAGGCCAGCAGGGAGAAGGCAAGAGATACGGCAAGGCGTTTCACGGATGTTGCTCCTTCGTTGCACGGGAATTGGATCTGCGCTCACGAAGATGGCGCGGCACGGTTCGGAACCTCGAACACCATCAGCTCGCGGTCCTCCGTCGGGTGGCGCAACCTAAAGACGTCGACACCGAAGATCTCGCGGATCAGCTGCTGAGTGAGTGCTTCGCGTGGCGGCGCCAGCACATGCAACCGGCCATGGCTCATCACCGCGACCCTGGTGGCGAAAGGCGTCACCAGCGCCAGATCGTGCAGCACCGCGATCACGGTCATGCCGAGGCCTGCAACCAGTTCGAGCAACTCGCTGCGCGCCCGCGGGTCGAGATGGTTGGTCGGCTCGTCGAGGAACAGGATCTTCGGCTCCTGTGCGATGGCGCGGGCAAGCTGGGCGCGCTGGCGCTCGCCGCCCGACAGCGAGCCGATGGTGCGGCCAAGCAGCGGCAACAGCCCGGTCCGGCGCAGCGCCTCGACGACAATGTCGCGTTCC
Organism: Mesorhizobium sp. B2-1-1; assembly: GCF_006442975.2. Classification (NCBI taxonomy): domain Bacteria; kingdom Pseudomonadati; phylum Pseudomonadota; class Alphaproteobacteria; order Hyphomicrobiales; family Phyllobacteriaceae; genus Mesorhizobium; species Mesorhizobium sp. B2-1-1. Next base: position 4,208,222 of record NZ_CP083954.1, read on the forward strand.
TCGCTCCTGTGCCTGCGGCCGGTATGCGGAACCCGGCCGAGCTCGACATAATCGATCACCGCCAGCCGTGGATCCGGTTGATCGGTCTGGCCGACGACGGCGATGTGCAGCGCCCGCTCGGCGGTCGAAATCCTGTCCAGCAGGCGCCCGGTGAGCTTCACTTCGCCCGAACTCGGCCGCAGCATGCCCGACAGCATGCGCAGCAATGTCGTCTTGCCGGCGCCGTTGGGACCGATGATGGCGAGACGGTCGCCCGCCGCCACCGAAAGGCTGACCGGATGCACCAGATGCAGGCCATCCGCCGCCGCGGCCAGGTCGCGGGCCTCGAGAAGCGGCGCGGTCATGGGCAATTCCTTGCAGGGCCTGCCGGAATACGGGCCAGCGTCTTGCTTGCCAATCCTGCCGGACGCTGGCCTGAATTCACCTCGGTGGCGATATCGCGGCAAAGCGTGCACACGATGATGCGATGCATGGGAATGCAGTGAATGCGATCGATGGAGCCGTCCAACTTCCGTCACTTTCAAAAATGGCGACGGAAGGAAGCTGGCTTGAACCGGTCGACAAGACCGAACCCCGCGTCTCCTCCCGGCACACCCCGTCCGGTCAACCCATGCAGATGGCAGGTCTCCTGGCTCGCGGGTCGTTGCGCCATCCTGCCTTCCCAGCCTTGCCGGCCAGTGGCTTCTCGGATTTTGCTAGCCGCTTACAGTTGCGGGGGCAGCCATGGCTTCGACCCGAAAATCGGGCCTCACCATGTTCCCTTTTCACCCCTCGCCTTGCGGCGCGGGGACCATCACGAGTCGCAGCCTAGGATGCAGGCAGCGTCGAGGCAAGGTCGATGCATGTTCTGTTATAACGATACAAACGTGTGGTCAATCACTATCGCGCGCCACCAGTTCCAGCGGCCAGACCTCGCGAATGATCTCTGGCCCTTTCGCGCCGGCGAAAGCCGGGAGCGAGGCGAGCAGGATTTCGCCGAGCCGCCGCCCCATCGGGTCAAGGCTCGGACGAAAGCCGGTCAGCGCCGGCGAGAAATAACGGCAGAGCGGCGTGTCGACGATGACGATCACCGCGACATCCTGCCCGGGCTTGATCCCCATTTCGGCGAGCGCTTTGCAGCCGCCGAGCGCCATCGAGTCGTTGTTGAAGATAATCGCGGTCGGCGGATCCTTCGACCGCATGACTTGCGGTGTCACCGCGTAGCCACCGGCTTCGTTGATAAAACCGTCCACAATCAGGCCGGGATCGACTTCGATGCCGTGCCGCCGCAGCGCCTTGCAATAACCCTCCAGAAACAGATAACCGAAATTCAGGTCAAGCGACGGCCGGATGGCGGCGATGCGGCGGTGGCCACGCGCAACCAGCCGGTCGACCGCATCGGCGCCCGCCTTCTCGAAATCCAGATCCAGAGAGGGATAGCTGTCGTCGCCGGACCGGCTTCGGCCGAGCGTCGCGAAGGGAAAGCCGGCCTTGCTCAGATAGTCGATGCGATCGTCCTCGCGCCGCGTCCAGGCCAGTACGACGGCATCGGCACGACGCGTCTCGACGACGCGGCGCAGCCGCTCCTGTTGATAATCCGCCGGCGCGCCCATGACGATGATCAGGTCCAGCCCGCACTCGGCCAATGTCGCTTGCAGTCCGGTGAGGAACGGAATGAAGAACGGCTCGCCATACTGCTGGTCGCCCGGATGCGGCTGCAGCATGAAAGCCACGGCATGGGTGGTGCCGCGGCGTAGGTTCCTGCCCGAGTGGTTCGGTGAATAATTGAGCTTCCGGGCCGCCTCGAGCACGCGCTGGCGTGTCTCGGCGTTCACGTCGGCGCGCCCGTTAAGCGCGCGCGAGACTGTACCGATCGAAATGTTCAGGTGCCGCGCAAGATCGTGAATGCTGGACGCCAAGACCTCCCCCTCCTGCTTCTGGCTAGCACCAGCCGGTCGTGCGGCCAAGGCGTTTCAGAGCCGACGGTACAAATCCGATTGACAATATATGCCATCGGGTGTGTCATCGTAAACGTTTACGGAAGTCATTTACGGACTGCCGTGGGTGCCAGCCAGGAGGGGTTGGCCGGAGGAGCGCTGGATGATGCACGTCGTCCTGGTCGGGTGCGGAGCCATGAGCAAAACCTGGCTCGAGGCCATCAGCCAATCCCCTGCCGTCAAGATCGTCGGTCTCGTCGACCTCGACGCCGACAGGGCGCGCCAGCGGGCACGCGAATACGACCTCGCTGGGGTCGCGATCGGGACCGATCTCGACGTCGTTCTCTCCCAGACCAGACCCGATGCGGTGTTCGACGTGGTCGTGCCTGCCGCCCGTCGCGCCGTGGCGAATTCGGCCTTTGCCCATGGCTGTCATCTGTTGACGGAAAAGCCGCTGGCCGACAGCCCGGACAATGCGCGCGCCATCATCGACGATGCGCGGCGCGCGCGACGCGTCCATGCCGTGGTGCAGAACCGCCGCTACGTCGCCAACGTCCGGCGCATCCGGCGCTTCCTCGGCTCCGGCGCCATCGGCGCTGCGACCAGCATCCATGCCGATTTTTTCATTGCGCCGCATTTCGGCGGTTTCCGCGAAGGCATGCGCCATGTGCTGCTGCTCGACATGGCGATCCATACATTCGACGCCGCCCGCTACATGGTCGATGGCGAGCCGACCGAAGTGTATTGCCGGGAATGGGAGCCGTCCAATTCCTGGTACCGGCAGGGATCGTCGGCAAGCGCCACCTTCGAGCTCGGCCAGGGCAAGATGTTCACTTACCGCGGCAGCTGGTGCGCCGACGGTTTTCGCACCAGTTGGGAAGGCAGCTGGCGCATCGTCGGCGAACGCGGCAGCCTGACCTGGGATGGGCATGACGAGTTGAAGGCCGAAGCCGTGCTGCCGGAACGCGAAGGCCTGCTCGACAAGGTCGTGCCGGTAGCGGTGCCGCCGCTCGACCCTGCCGACCGCATCGGCGGGCATCTCGGCGTCATGGAAGATTTCGTCCGCGCCGTGGAAACCGGCACCGAGCCGGAGACGCGCGGCGCCGACAATATCAAGAGCCTGGCCATGGTTTTCGCGGCCATCGAAAGCGCCGAGACCGGGCGCCGGATCGAAATCCCCAGGCAGGAAGGATGACCATGGCGGACCCGCTTCTCGACATCAGGATCGGCACCATGGTGCGGGCCAATCTCGAAGATCCGGCCGCCTATATCAGGCAGATCCTGCCGCTCGGTTTCGAGAGCGTCCAGCCCTTCTTCTGGCAGACGCTGGGCGGCAAGGACCTAGGGCGGCTCGCAGGCGAGATCCGCGACGCCATCGGCGATGCCGATGTCAGCGTCAGCTCGATCGGCGTGTTCGGCAATCCACTCGAGAGCGGCGACACCGACCGCGGCGTGCTCAAGGCCTGGGAAACGGTGATCGACAGCGCGCATCTGTTCGGCACCAATCTGGTCAGCGGTTTTACCGGCCGCATCCGCGGCAAGCCGCTGACCAACAGCCTGCCGCGCTACCGCGAAGTCTGGGGCGAATTGGCCAAACGCGCGGCCGACAAGGGCGTGCGCATCGCCTTCGAGAATTGCGCCATGGATGGCAACTGGGCCGCCGGCGACTGGAACATCGCCCATAATCCGGACGCCTGGGAACTGATGTTCAACGAATTGCCGGATGAGAATCTGGGTCTGGAATGGGAGCCCTGCCATCAGTTGGTCTATCTGATCGACCCGATCCCGCAGATCCGCAAATGGGCGCCGCGCATCTTCCATGTCCACGGCAAAGACGCGACGGTGCGCTGGGATGTCATCCGCGAGCACGGCGTCTTCGGCCGCCTGCCCTTCGTGCAGATGCGCACGCCCGGCTTCGGCGACAGCGACTGGACGCGGGTGATCAGCGAATTGCGGCTGGCCGGATACAAGGGCGCCATCGACATCGAAGGTTGGCACGACCCGGTCTATCGCGACGATCTTGAAATGACAGGCCAGGTCCGCGCGCTGGAATACCTCCAGCAATGCAGGGGAGGCCCGAGCTACCTGCCGAACCCGACGTGAGGATTGGCCGGCGGGAGGAGCCGGACGGGATTGCCGAAGCAGATGTCGAAACCCTCGCTCGCGAGGACAAAAGGGAGGAACGTGCATGAGCATCGCCAAGAGAACGACACTTCTGCGCACGACCGTGGTGGCGACCGCCACGGCGCTCGCCGCCGCCATCTCCATCTTGCCGGCACAGGCGCTCGACGCGCAATGGTGCAAGGACGTCCACATCCGTTTCTTCGTCGGCGGCGCCGAGGGCGACGCTTTCGGCACCATTGTCTACAATGGCGCCAAGCAGGCTGCGGCCGATCTCGGACCGAAAGTGGATTACATCTTCTCAGGCTGGGACATCGAAAAAATGGTCCAGCAGCTGCGCGAGGCGGTCGCCGTCAAGCCCAACGGTATTGCCATGATGGGCCACCCCGGCGACGCCGCCATCATGCCGCTGGCCGAACAGGCGCATAAGGACGGCATCAAGATGATGTACCAGAACGTGCCGGTGCCGACGGTGGTGACGGCCTTCGGTGGCGGCTATGTCGGCGCGCAGCAGGAACAGCAGGGCCGCGCGCTCGGCGCGGAAGCCTTCAAGCTGGCCAAGCTCAAGGCCGGTGACAAGGCGATCATGATCGGCCCGTTCGAGAACGAGAGCCGCGGCGCCCGCGAGCGAGGAACCGTCTCCGCCTTGAAAGAGGCCGGCATCGATGTCGTTCAAATCAATTCCGCAACCGAATGGGCAGCCGATCCGAATCTGGCGATCCCGGTGATCACCGCCGCCTTGCTCAACAACCCCGGCGTAAAGGCCGTCGGCTACCCCGGCGGGCAGATGCTCGGCAACGTCCAGACCTATATGACGGCGGCGGGCCGGAAGCCGGGCGACATCTTCAATTTCGGCTTCGACACCAGCCCGCAGATCGTGGAAGCCTTCAAGGGCGGCTGGGTGCAGCTGACCGCCGACCAGCAGCCGTTCATGCAGGGCTATCTGCCGATCCTCAGCCTCTGCCAGCAAGTGGTGCTGGGGCTGGCACCGATGAATGTCGATACCGGCGCCGGCTTCGTCACGCCTGAGAATTACAAGATCGTCGCCGAACTGGCCAAGCAGGCACTGCGCTGACCTCCCAAGCCGCCGGCCGGGGGCTCAGGCCCGGCCGGCGGGACCGCCGGCGAGGGCCGGTATGCGACAAGCAAGCGAGGACCCGATGGCCGAACGCATCATCGAACTGCGCGACATCACGAAATCCTACGGCCAGGTCTATGCGCTTGGCGGGGTCAATCTCAGCGTCGACCGCGGCGAGGTGGTCGGACTGATCGGCGACAATGGCGCCGGCAAGTCGACGCTGATCAAGATCCTCGCCGGCGCGGTCAAGCCGACCAGCGGCGAGATCCTCGTTCGCGGCAAGCCGGTCACCGGCTGGAACGCGGCGCGCTCGCGCGACGCCGGCATCGAGACCGTGTTCCAGGACCGGGCGCTGGCCGTGCAGCAGACCATCGTGCGCAATATCTTCATGGGACGCGAACTCACCGGCTTCCTCGGCTGGCTGAAAGTCGGCACCGAAATCAGGGAGGCGAGCCGGCTTATGCGCGAGATCGGCTTCACTTCGAAAGTGTTCACGCCGCAGTCCGTCGTCGGCCAGCTTTCCGGCGGCGAGCGCCAGGGCGTGGCGATCGCGCGCGCCATCTACAAGCAGGCCGACCTGATCATCCTCGACGAGCCGACAACGGCTCTGTCGCTGACCGAAACCGCCAAGGTCTTCCACTTCGTGCGCCAGGTGCGGGCGAGCGGGCGCTCGATCCTGTTCATCGGCCACAACATCCACCATGTCTTCGACATCGCCGACCGTTTCGTCGTGCTCGATCGTGGCACTGTGGCGCTGCAGGCCGACAAGCGCGACATCAAGTCGGCCGACACGCTCGTCAATTTCATGGAAGACCTCGCGCATCCCGGCGGACTGCCCGGCTTGGGCGAAGCCCAGCGCGCGGAGGACACAAGGCCATGAGCAACATCGCCGAGCCCAATCGCCAGGCTCCCTCGCCCCATACCGAAATGGGCGAAGCGGCGTGGAAGCACCCGTCGGATCATTTGCTGCGCGGCTTCGTTCTCGACAATCGCGCGGCGCTGGGCACGCTCGGCGTTTTCGTGGTGATGATGGTCTCCTTCACCATCGCCAATCCGACGGTGTTCACCACCTGGTTCCTCTACAGCTCGGTGCTGACCACGCTGCCGGTGGCGCTGTTCGTGGTCGTGCCGCTGGTCTTTGTCGTTACCGCCGGCGAAATCGACCTGTCGTTTCCGGCGACGATGGGTTTTGCCTCCTGGGTTTTCGCGCTGGTCGTTCAGGCCGGCTACGATCCCTTCCTCGGCATCGTCGCAGCACTCGCCACCGGCATGCTGCTCGGCTTCCTGGTCGGCGTGCTGGTCGTCTATGGCAGCCTGTCGTCGCTGATCGCCACGCTCGGCATGAACTTCCTGCTGCGCGGGCTGATCCAGATCATCAACGAAGGCAAGTCGACCGCGCTGCCGACGCTCGGGCAAAGCTGGACCTATACGATCTTCTCCAGCCAGGTTTACGGGATTCCGGTACAGATCCTGTGGGCGCTCGCCTTCGTCGTGTTCGCCGCGCTGCTCTACAACCGCCACCGCTTCGGCGCGCAGGTGAAGGTGGTCGGCGACAATCCCGACAGCGCCCAGCAGATGGGCATCGACGTCAAGCGGGTGAAGGTCAAGGTGTTCGTCTTCGTCGGTATCGGGGCCGCGATCGGCGGCACCTTCTCGACGATGATCAACTTCACCTGGTGGCCAACCGCCGGCGACGGCTATCTGTTGCCGGTGCTGGCTTCGGTGTTCGTCGGCGGCACGCCGACCTGGGGCGGCATCGGTACCGTGCTTGGCGGCGCCATCGGCGCGCTGACGGTGGCGTTCATCCAGACCGGCGTCGTCGCCGCCGGCCTCAGCGGCTTCTATGTGCAGTTCTTCAACGGGCTGATCATCATCCTGTCGCTGCTCGGCCACCGCTGGAACCAGGCGCGCTACCGCTGAAACGCTGCCCAGGGCCGGCCGTTCGGCGCGACCGTCCGAGCTCAATCCGGTAGCGACAACGGCGGCCCCGCGGACGAGAACGCAGGGCCGGGTCGCCGATTTGCGTCATGCGCAATATCGATCAAACTGGCATGAAATGCGACGCTTTGGGTGCACCCAGTGCACTTTCGCTTGATTTAGTGCACCCTCTGCATTAAATTTGGCGCGATGGAACAGCCACATGCCCACTTTGAAGGTTCTCGACGGCATCAAGATTCAGGTCTTTGCGGATGACCATAACCCGCCTCACTTTCACGCGTTGAAGGGTGAGTATGAAGTCCTGATCAGGATTGGCTCATGGAACGTGTTGCGTGGCCAAATGCGTCGCAAAGACCTCGATGCCGTAATCGCTTGGGCTAACTCGCATGAAGAGGAGTTGCGCAATGAATGGACCCGCCTCAATGGTTGACGATATCGTAACAGTCGGCAATCCGCTCCCCAGGATCGCCTCGGTCACCATGATTGATGGCCGCCGCGTGCGCATCACCTGGCGAGACGGCCGCTCCAAGACGGTTGACCTGAATCCAGTGTTGAATAGCCATCGACACTTCATTCCGCTTCGCGACGATGACGAGCTGTTTGGAACCATGCGGGTTAACGAAGACGGCAATGCAATCGAGTGGGACGGGGGAATCGAGTTGTCAGCCGAATGGATCGATACCCTGCCCTCAATTGGTATGGAGAACCGGGAATTCCGCCATATCATGGACGATCTGCTGAAATTCTCGCTTGAGGGGATGGCGCTCCAGTTGGAAATCTCCAGGCGCCAAATTGCCAACTATAGAGGATCGACACCGATCCCCAATTCAATCGCGTTGGCTACTCGATATCTCGCCGAGAAGGCCGGTCAACGATGACCCCGTCTGGAGGCGGATAGGCTCGCTGACTGTTCCAAGCATGCGGCTGCTGGCCGCCAGCGCATCGTGGCTTTGGGTTGACGGTCGGTCTGTTACATCGAAGCGTCTGGTTTGGCCTCATCATAACGAGGCACCATGCCCTACCCCATTGGCAGCGCGGGCCAGCGGTCCACGAGCCTGTCGCCCGAAAAGACCGCGATCGATCCGAACTGCTGCAGCACCGCCTCGCTTTGCGTCGGACGCAGGAAGGCGTAGTCGCCTGACCTGGTGGTGGCATCGCCGGGCAGGCCCATGAACTGCTGGTTCGAGGAAAGGCCAAGCAGGCCATTGGTCTCCATGCCTTCGGGAAACACCGGTTCGGCCATCCATTTGCCGCCATAGAGATAGCAGCCCTTGCGCGGAAACCGGCCGATCGTCTGCAGCAGGCGGGTGACCGCCGGCGGGCCTGGCAGCATCGGCTCGACCACCTTGAGGATAGGCGTGGCGATGAAGGCCGCGGGCTGGAAGCCGTCGAGGCCGGGCGTGTCGAAATCCCCGGGCAGCACGAAGGCCGACCCGATCGACACTTCGTTGGCCATGCCGCCACGATGAAGCAACGCGGTCTTCGAGCCGCCGATGTTCAGTGTTCGGCGCTGGTCCTCGCCGAGAGCCGCGATGAACGCCGCGGCCCGCTGCGACGCCTCTGCCAGCGCCTTTTTGGGACCGCCGAACAGACCGGGAATGTGCGGCGCGTGCGCCTCGTAGGCCATGACGCCTTCGCAGCGCAACCGGGCGGGCAGCACGTTCAATGCCTTCGACAGCGCGCGCGGTTCCGGGAACCCGCCCCGATGCAGCCCGACATCGATCTCGAAAGCGATGCGCAACCCGATGTCCAGTTCGGCGGCCAGAGCGCCGTATTCCGCCAGTCTCTCCTCGCTGTCGATCAGCCAGCAGATACGCGACCAGTCGGCGGTACTGCTTGAAATCGCCTGCTTTGCCGCGCCGACCGGCATCGGCTTGCCGTAGAGCATGTCGGCATCGGGAAAAGCGTCGAGCACCGCGCTTGTGATCGGCGGATGAAACGTCATGAAGCGATGGGTGCCGAGCGCCCCGGCGATGTGCGAAAGCAGCGGCAGGCAAGCAAGCGACTTGTCGACCAGCCGCACGGCAAGGCCGGGCGCCAGTCTCTGCTTCACCAGGTCGATGTTGCGGTCCAGCCGGTCGCGGTCGAGCACGAGACAAGGCTGAAAGACGCCGGCCGCCCTCAACGCATCCGACAGCGCGGTGAAATAGCCGCTCATTGGCCGATGCCGAACAGGCCGGCCATGTAGGGCGAGACGAAACGGTTCTCGGGATCGATGTCTCCCCGAACGGCCATGGCATCATCCCAGCGCGGATAGAGCTTTTTGAGATCCGCCGCCTTTAGGCTGTGCATCTTGCCCCAATGCGGCCGGCCGCCATGCCTGCGGAAGATCGGCTCGGCCGCCCGCATGAAGGGCTCAGGGTCGTTGGCGGCATCGTGGTGAATGGCGATCGAGCAGGTCAGACGCTTGTAGAAGGGCGAAAGCCAGAACATGTCGGGTGCCACCGAGCGCACCTCCATCGGAAAATAAACTTCCGGAAAGTGCTTCTCGGTCAGCTCGATGATCTGCGTGATCACCTTCGGCCCCTCCTCGAAGGGCAGATGATACTCCATCTCGTTGAACTTGGTCTGCCGGTCGCTGGCATAGACGTTGAGCCAGTCCTGCACATAATCCTCGGCCGGCACTTTCTTCACGGCGCCGCGGATCAAGGAGCGGCGCAGCCATGGCAGCCGGCGCAGCGCCCTGCTCAGCTTGCGTAGCGTCGCCAGGCCGGCCTCGTCCTGCTCGGTAGGCCTGGTGGTCGGGTTCGCGTCGCTGAGGTCGCTGGCGATGAACTGCGCGTAGCCGGAAAACGGGATGTAGTAGAATTCGGCCGACCGGTGCGCGGCCATCATCGTCTCGAAATCGCGCAGCATGTCGGCGATCGGCAGCACCCACTTGCGGCGGCGCAGCCGGTAGGTCGCGATGTTGTTCAGCGTGACTTCGCTCAAGATGCCGAAGGCGCCGAGAGCGACCCCCATCGCATGGATCATATCCTGGTCGCGGGTCCGATCGAATTCGCGCAACTCGCCCCGCCCGTCCACGATCTGCACCGTCTCCAACTGGGTGTGATAAGCGCCCAGCGTCAGCCCGGAACCATGGGTGGCGGTGCCCAGCGCGCCGCCGATCGCCTGGCGGTCGATGTCGCCCATATTTGGCAGGCCCTGGCCGATGCCGTGCAGCATGTGCATTAGCGGGCCGAGCCGGGTCCCTGCCCGCACCCGCGCGCGATGGCTTTGTATGTCGTGCGAGACCAGCCCCTCGATCTTCTCCAGGGAAACGATCGAGCCTTGCGATGCCACCAGCGCCGTGAAGGAGTGGCCAGCACCCGCCACCCGCAGCGGCCCAGGTGCCGTGCGCACCAGATCGGCAAGCTCGCCGGCGTCGGTTGGAGTGGCGATCAGCTTCGGCTCGGCGCGCACGAAGCCCGACCAGTTGCTCCAGTTCCGCGCGGTGATCGTCGACATCCAGCCGTCCCGTCAGACGCGCCGACGGCGCATAGTGGCCACGAACAGGCCAAGCAGGGCCACGCTGGCAAACGCGCTTGCCGCGGCGAATTCCGGCACGGGCCGGAAATCCTTGCCATTGATGAGCAGCGACGCCGCCACCGGCCCGATCGCCAAGCCGAAGAGCTGTGCGGCCGGCACCAGCAGCACGGCGGTACGCGTCTCGTCGGCCGTGATCGCCAGCCGGATCTGATAGGGTACGATGAACAACAGGATGAAGCCCATGACCAAGGCGGCGATCCAGAATGTCGTCAGGCCAGGTGCGCTGGCAAGAACAAGGGAGGAGACCAGCGCGACGGCACCGATGGCCGTAATGGCAATGCGGTAATCGATGCGCGCCTCGAACACGGTCGCCGTCATCGCGCCCAGGACCTGCGTCGCCAGGCTGGCCGAGACGATCAGACCGACGGTCCAGCTATCAATCCCATATTGCGCACCGAGCGGTTCCAGGAAGGCCCAGATCGCGCCGAAGAACATGAAGTAGCAGAAGACCGACAATAGCGCGGTGATCGACGGAACCGTCAGCACATTGGCCAGGTTCTCCTCTTTCGGCAGGTCGGCGTAGTCACCGGGTACGGTGAAAGCGGCCGCCAGCGAGACGACGCAGACGACGGCAAGCACGATGAAGCCGCCGGACGACCCCGCCTCGGGAATGACATAGAGTGCCAAAAGCAGAGCGAGCGCACATTGCGCCAGGGTCTGCAGCGTCACGAAATAGCCGCCGATGCGCTCCGCCCGGCGCGAACGGGCGATCAGTTCAGTGGCGATCGCGACCAGGCCGCCCTCAGCCAGCCCGGCGATGGCGCGGGCGGCGATCAGCGCATTGGCGCTTGCGGCATGGGCGGTCCATACATTCGCCAGGGCCAGCAGGATCAAAAGGACGGCGCTTTTCCAGCGCATGTTGCGCGCGGAAAGCAGCATCGCCACCACGGCTGAACCGATGGCGATTGCGATCATCTCCGCCGTGGCGACCAGCGCCAGTTCATCGCCGCTGACATGGCCCTCGGTGTAGAGCGCGCCAAGCAGCACGGGCTGAAGCCCGAGGATCAGCAGCCCGACCGAGCCGATCCATAATGCGGAGCCGAGCTCGACGCCGGTCGGGTTGCCGACCAGCCAATCGCCATTTTCCGCTTGTACGGCTTGCGTCGCAGTCACGAGGCGCCTCCCAACGTCCTTGCAGCGCGATAAAAAAGCTGACAACTTGTCAGCATTACGAAACTGATACTTGATCATGTTTCTTGTCAACCGGGAATTTTGAAGCTCTCGCGAGAGATTGGGCGCATGGCAGAAGCAAGCCGGATGGCGACGGCGCCGAGGCGCAGGCCCAAGCAGGAGCGGAGCCGCGAACGCATCGACGCGATCCTTTCGACGACCATGCGGCTGATCGGCGAAAAAGGCATCGACGCGGTGACGATGAAGGAAGTGGGCGCACTGGCGGGCGGACCGATCGCCACCGTCTACCATTATTTCCCCAACAAATCGGCGATCCTGGCGATGCTCTATGAGCGCTTCTCGGAGGAAAGCCGCGCACGCTTCGGCGAGATCATCGCCGAAATAAGTGGGCTTGAGGACGTGACGGCTGCCGCGGACCGCATGATCGAGGACTATTACCGGCGCGTGGCCGACGACCCGGCCATCCAGGATCTGCAGAACGCGATACAGGCTGACAAGGCGCTGCAGAACCTCGACATTGCTGAGACAAGGCACCAGGCCAAGATGTTCTGCGACCACGTCGCTCCGATGCTGCGGCCCGACCGGCGCGAAGACTTCGCGCGCGTGGTGTTCCTGATCTTCCAGCTTGCCGGCGGCGTCGTGCGGCTAGCGCTGACGCAGGACGAGAAGGAAGGCCGCCGCACGATCGACGACTACAGGTCCATCATCCATACGCAGCTGAGATTGTTTCTGTAGTTTTCGGCGGCGGCTTTCGCGCCCCTCTCCCGTGACATCGACACGTCTTGCGTATCGAAGTATCGGGCGGCAGGATCTCTGACCGATAGCGGCAGAGCACCCTCCGCGCCTTGTTTTGCCGTCGATTGCGGGAGGAACCGGCGCATTTCGCATGAAAGGCCAGCGGCAACTGGCACGTTCTGCGAGCGGGCTTTCGCGGAAAACAAAATTTCGCGCCGCTGCCCGCTCGCGCGCGCCTTGACTCTCGCCAGCCAGCAGCCTATTTCACCGCCACGTTAGCACTCGCCCTGGGTGAGTGCTAACCACAGGTCCGGTACCGCCGGGCTTTGTAGATTGTCCGGCTTCGCCGGACGGAGGAACTGTTTCTCACCGTTCTCATCGAGGAAGAAAACATGGCAAAGTCGAAGTTCCGCCCGCTTCATGACCGCGTGGTCGTACGCCGGGTCGAATCCGAATCCAAGACCGCCGGCGGGATCATCATCCCCGACACGGCGAAGGAAAAGCCGCAGGAAGGCGAGATCATCGCCGTCGGCTCCGGCGCCCGCGACGAAGCTGGCAAGCTCGTGCCCCTGGACGTTAAGGCTGGCGACCGCATCCTGTTCGGCAAGTGGTCGGGCACCGAAGTCAAGCTCAATGGCGAAGACCTTCTGATCATGAAGGAATCCGACATTATGGGCATCATCGGCTGAATATCGGCCTTTCCATCAACTGAATCTTAAATCTTCGGGCTCGATCCGAGCCCCTGCCAGGAGTTGAACATGGCTGCCAAAGACGTAAAATTCTCCCGCGACGCCCGTGAGCGCATGCTGCGCGGCGTCAACATCCTCGCCGACGCGGTGAAGGTCACGCTCGGCCCCAAGGGCCGCAACGTCGTCATCGACAAGTCGTTCGGCGCACCGCGCATCACCAAGGACGGCGTCACCGTCGCCAAGGAAATCGAACTTGAGGACAAGTTCGAGAACATGGGCGCACAGATGGTCCGCGAAGTCGCTTCGAAGACCAACGACATCGCCGGCGACGGCACCACGACCGCGACCGTTCTGGCGCAGTCGATCGTCCAGGAAGGCCACAAGGCGGTTGCCGCCGGCATGAACCCGATGGACCTGAAGCGCGGCATCGACCTGGCCGTGACCGAAGTGGTCGCAGCTCTCGGCAAGGCCGCCAAGAAGATCAAGACCTCCGAGGAAGTCGCCCAGGTCGGCACCATCTCGGCCAATGGCGACGAGTCGGTCGGCAAGATGATCGCGGAAGCGATGCAGAAGGTCGGCAACGAAGGCGTCATCACCGTCGAGGAAGCCAAGACCGCCGAGACCGAGCTGGAAGTCGTCGAAGGCATGCAGTTCGACCGCGGCTATCTCTCGCCCTACTTCGTCACCAACCCCGATAAGATGGTTGCCGATCTCGAGGACGCCTACATCCTGCTCCACGAGAAGAAGCTCTCCAACCTGCAGGCCATGCTGCCGGTCCTGGAAGCGGTCGTGCAGACCTCCAAGCCGCTGCTCATCATCTCGGAAGACGTCGAAGGCGAGGCCTTGGCCACGCTGGTCGTCAACAAGCTGCGCGGTGGCCTGAAGATCGCCGCCGTCAAGGCTCCGGGCTTCGGTGATCGCCGCAAGGCCATGCTGGAAGACATCGCCATCCTCACCGGTGGCCAGGTCATCTCCGAAGACCTCGGCATCAAGCTCGAGAATGTCGGCCTCAACATGCTCGGCCGCGCCAAGAAGGTGTCGATCTCGAAGGAGAACACCACCATCGTCGACGGCGCCGGCAAGAAGGCCGAGATCCAGGGCCGCGTTGCCCAGATCAAGCAGCAGATCGAGGAGACCACCTCGGACTACGACAAGGAGAAGCTGCAGGAGCGTCTGGCCAAGCTCGCCGGCGGTGTTGCCGTTATCCGCGTCGGCGGTGCGACCGAAGTGGAAGTGAAGGAAAAGAAGGACCGCGTCGATGACGCCCTCAACGCGACCCGCGCGGCCGTAGAAGAAGGCATCGTTGCCGGCGGTGGCGTGGCCCTGCTGCGCGCTTCGGGCAACCTCAAGGCCACCGGCGTCAACTCCGACCAGGCCGCCGGCATCAACATCGTTCGCCGCGCACTGCAGGCCCCGGCCCGTCAGATCGCTGCCAACGCCGGTGCGGAAGCATCGATCGTTGCTGGCAAGATCCTCGAGAACAAGGGCGCGACCTTCGGCTACAACGCCCAGACCGGCGAATATGGCGACATGATCGCCATGGGTATCGTCGATCCGGTCAAGGTCGTGCGTACGGCTCTCCAGGACGCGGCCTCGGTCGCCGGCCTGCTGGTCACCACCGAAGCCATGATCGCGGAGGCTCCGAAGAAGGAGTCGGCTGGCGGCGGCATGCCTGGCGGCATGGGCGGCGGCGGCATGGGCGGTATGGGCGGCATGGACTTCTAATCCAGCCATCTGCTTTATGCATGCGGAAAGGGCGGCAGCGATGCCGCCCTTTTCTTTGCACATTCAGGCTTTGCTTCAGCGTAGTCGGTTGGAACCAGCGTCAGACAGCAGTGCTCTCCGCTTGCCGCGTCGCCTTGCCGGCGAGGACTGCCTGCTCGATCAGGGTAGCCACCTCATCGGCCACGACGTTGATCGATGAGCGATCGCGGGTGGCGCGGGCAATCACCATCAGGCCTTCCAGCGAGGACTCGACCAACAGCGCCAGCGCCCGTGCGCGGCGCTCGACCACCCCTGCCCTGACAAACGCCTGGCGCAGCAGGCCGATCCACTGCTCGAAAGCGGAGCGGCAGATTTCCTCCAAGTCCGGCACGTCGTTCGGCGCATCGAGCACGACCGGCGCGATCGGGCAGCCGAGCGAGAATTCGTTGTCCTCCAGCATGCGAGCGACCGACTGGTAAATGTGGTGAACGGCAACCGCCGGATCGCTTTCCGCCGCCAGCTCGGCGCCAAGCCTCTCAGTCACCTCGGCCACGCTGGCGCGCGTCACTTCGACGACCAGCTGATCCTTGCCACCGGGAAAGTGGAAATAGAGCGAGCCGCGCGGGGCGCCGCTGGCGCTCAGTATGTCATTGAGCGAAGTGCCGTGATAGCCGCGCCGCCTGAGCAGCAATCCGGTCGTTTCGAGTATGCGGGCTCTCGTATCGTTCGCCATGTCAACCTCTGTCAGGAGAGATCCTTATAAGCCTTGCCAGAAATATGACAACTGGTCTACATAATATGTAGATCAGTCTATATAATCGAGAGCCGAAATGCGCAGCTATCGTCTTGAGGGTTGGGCGGAACCGAATGTCTGGTGATGCGGGAAGAGGTGCGACCGGAGCCAAGTCCCCAGGAGATCGTGGTGCGGGTGCGCGCCACCTCGCTCAACCGACGCGATACGATGATCCTCAATGGCACCTACCCCCTGACACCGCGCCGCGGGATCGTTCCGCTCAGCGACGGCGCCGGCGAGGTCGTCGCCATCGGCGATGATGTCACACGCTTTGCCGTCGGCGACCGTGTCACCGGCAGCTATTTCGCCCGCTGGATCGATGGCCGCATCAATGCCGGACTGATCGACCAGCTCGGCTGCACGCTGGATGGCATGCTCGGCGAGTACGCCGTGCTTGACGAGCAATGGGCGGTGCGAGTTCCCGAGCATCTCGACTGGCGCGAGGCGGCAACGCTGAGCTGCGCCGGCCTGACAGCCTGGAACGCACTGACCGGGGCGGAGATTCCCAAGCCCGGCCAATGGGTTCTAGTCATAGGCTCGGGCGGCGTCTCGCTGTTCGCGTTGCAGTTCGCCAAGCTGCTCGGCTGCCGCGTCGTCGCCGTCACCTCTCGCGCCGAGAAGGTCGGCAAGCTGCGGGCGATGGGGGCCGACCTCGTCGTCTCCTCGACCGACATGCCGGAATGGGGGGCGATGGTGCGTGGCGAAACCGGCGGTATCGACCTTACCGTCGAAACCGGCGGCCCGCCGACCTTCGCGCAGTCGCTGATCGCCAGCGCGCTTTATGGGCGCATCGTGCTGCTCACCATTCAGGATGCGAAGGGCGCAACGGTGCAGATCCCCGGCGCCGTCTATCAGCGCAGCCTCGTCACAATCGGCCGTCTGTTCGTCGGCAGCCGCGCAAACCTCGAAACGATGCTCAACGCCGTCTCGGCGCACCGGTTGAGACCGGTCATCGACAAGGTCTTCCCCTTCGCCGAGGCCCGCGACGCCTACCGCTATTTCCAGCAGGGCGACGTCTTCGGGAAGGTCGTCATCGACGGAGCCTGATCTTTCATATCGATCGAACCAGAAGGGAGAACAGCAATGACAATTCGTGAAGCTTCGGCCGAGTGGCAAGGCACGCTGAGGGAAGGTTCAGGCCGGCTGCGGCTCGGCAGCGGTGTGTTCGAAGGCGCCTATTCCTTTCCGTCGCGTTTCGAGAACGGCCCCGGCACCAACCCGGAAGAACTGATCGCGGCCGCGCATGCCGGCTGTTTCTCGATGGCGCTGACCTTCATCCTTGGCCAGGGAGGTCATGTTCCCCGGGACATCCGCACCATCGCCAGGGTGCACCTCGGAGCGACCGAGGCCGGGCCGACCATCACCCGCATCGACCTTGAAACGGCGGTGGAGGTCACGGGGCTCGCCGAAGACCAGTTCGAGCGCCTTGCCCAGTCCGCCAAGGCGAGCTGTCTCGTTTCGCGCGCGCTGGCCGGCGTGGCCCAGATCAACCTCAAGGCGACCCTCGTGGGTACCGCCGCGCAACAATGAATCAGGAGAAGTACGAGATGAGCAGCATCATGGACGGTCATCCAGAGTCGCGGCGGACAGCCGAGATCATGCGGCGCTTCAACGATGTGTTCCAGTTGCACGATCCGTCGGCGCTTGCCGAGTTGGTGGGCGAGGACTGCGTGATTGAAAACACCGTGCCGGCACCGGACGGTGCGCGCCATGCCGGCAAGGCGGCCTGCGTCGGGCTATGGACGGCGATCGCGACCCAGCCCGGCACGCGCTTCGACATCGAGGAGACCTTCGTCGCCGGCGAGCGGGCGACGATCCGCTGGCGCTACTGGATGGCGGACGGCAATTCGCTGCGCGGCGTCAATCTGATGCGCGTCGAGGGCGGGCGGATCGTCGAGGCGATGGGCTACGTCAAGGGATAGGCCGGCTTCACCATATGAGTTACACCTAATACACATCGGTTTGTGCTAGGAATAGAGTCCGACCGCCATTCGACGATCGAGAAAGACCATAGGGAGGACTAATGTCATGAACATCAGAACCGCCTGCTTTGGAGCACTCGCGTTGACCGTTCTCAGCGGCACGGCACTTGCCGGAGCGCTCGACTCGCCCAAGATGATGGAACCGTTCTTCACCGATGCGAGCATGAAGACGATGAAATCCGACGCCGAGATGAAAGCCGCCTGGGCAAAAATGTCCAAGGACGACCAAGCCATGATGATGAAGGAATGTCAGGATGCGGCGATGAGCAAGCCGTATGCCCCGTTCTGCGAAAAATTGAAGGCGCTCGGCGGCGCGAACAAATGATTGCCGGCTAGTCCGGAGTTGAAGAACAAAAGAAGGCGGGCCAAGGCTCGCCTTCTCATTGTTCGGCATCGATTTCGTGCCAAGGCGAGGCGAACGAATTCTACCTGTCCGCCAGCGCAAGCTTGGCGCCGAGCATGACGAAAGCGCCGGCGAACGTGCGGCGCATCCAGGTCAGCACCCTCGGCCGCGACGCGACATGGCTGCGGATCGAGGCGGCGAAGATGCCATAGCCGACGAAGATGACGAAGGTCAAAAGCATGAAGACGCTGCTCAGTTCCAGCATCTTCGACAGCGCGTGCGGCTCGGTCGTGCTGACGAACTGCGGCAGGAAGGCAAAGAAGAAGATCGACAGCTTCGGGTTGAGCACATTGACGAGGATGCCTCTCGCAATCACCTTGCCGGTGGAGCGCGGCGCGACATTGTCCTCGACGTTCAGACCACCCCTCTCCTTCAGCGTGTTCCAGGCCATGTAAAGGAGGTAGGCGACGCCCAGATATTTCAGCGTCTCGAAGGCGACCGCGCTGGTGTGCAGGAGCGCGGCGAGGCCGGTGATGGCGGCAGCCATATGCGGGATGATGCCGAGCGTGCAGCCGAAAGCGGCGACGATTGAGGCGCGGGCGCCGCGGGAAAGCCCGGCGCTCAGCGTGTAGAGGACGCCGGTGCCGGGCGAAGCCACCACGATCAGCGACGTCAACAAGAATTCGATGCTCACGATTTGGTCCTCCGCTGTGCTGCCCGGCGGGCAGCGTAGCAGCGAAATCCCCGCGCACAAGCCGCGGCGCCGTCAGATCAGAGGACAGGCAGCCCGTGCGCCCGACGCGCCATCAGGCAATCCTCGTCGCCGGGCATGCAGGCGCGGCAGACATCCGGGCGCAGCTCGTAGATGCCGCAAGCGGTTGCCTTGCCCACTTCGCCACAGAGGGCCGAACAGCGCGGGCCCTCGCAACGCATACCCGACAGATCGGTCGCGACATACTTGTCCGGGATACGGTCGAGGTGCGCGTCGTCCTCGGTGGAAAAGCGCGGCCACTCGGCCGAGTAGGAGCAACAGGCGCCGCAGCTCTGGCAATCAAATGCCGGGACGGTGCCTCGTTGCGACGATGAAAGGCTGGCTGCGGCCACCGGGTTGAACAGCCCCTGCGCAGCAGGATTGCGGTCGGCGTCTTGCGGCAAGGCGCTATTTCTTCTTGCCTGCCTTGCGCGACGGCGCCTCGGCCGGCGACTTGAATAGATCGGTCGCGGCCTCGGCAGCTGCATCGGCCTTCGGCGCGGCAGCCGGCTTGACCGGCTTTGCAGCGGCGGCGGGCGCCGGCGGTTGGTCCTTGGCGGAGAATTTTATGGCCATCTCAGTCCTCGTCGGCGAAGCGCGATGGTGCGCGCGGACTGCGCAAACGGCCGATCAGGGCCGAAACCGCCGTTATGTTCATTTCCTCAGGCGACCAGTTCCTCGCCTCCGCGATGTGATGCGGCGCCAGTTCGCGATGCGTGCTGCCGCTGTAGGCGGCGTCCTGATGGGTCACCGGCTCGCGGGTCTTGGCGTCTTGGCGGACATATTCGATCAAATAGTTCGGGCACTCGGCGCGGCCCCGCACGCCGACGCGCACCTGTGCATCGCCATGGACGCGCTTGCAGCGTTCGAGTTTTTCCAGCACACGCCGGACATATTCGACTGGCTTGTCCAATGTTTCGACCATATCGGCGATGGTCGCATCAGCGGCGATTGGTGTCGCCGGCACACGCTTCGTCGCCATCAGCGTCTTCCGGCCCGTTTCGGCAACGCCGCCTGTGCGGCCGCCGCAGCCATTTCATCTGCCTCTTTTTCCAGGCGCAGTTCGCGCAAACGCGCGGTCTTGGCTTCACGCGCCTGGGTGAGGGCATCGCGTTCGGAAATGATGCGGTTGAGCGACATCGACTGGGTTTGCGTCTTGCTGAACAAGGGCACTGCCTGATCAGCAGCTGTTTTCGAATTGGCGGTCAAAATCTTTCTCCTGTCAGGAGTCTCGTGCCGATAGGGCAAGACCGGTCTTCAGTCAGGACCCACGCACAAAAGCATTGGGGCGGCGGATTCAACTTGCTGGAGCGTCCCTTAGCACGTTCAGGCCGACGCGCAGCGCATTTTCGGCGGCGAGACCCACAAAGTGAAAAAGGCCAGGCACCGCCTGACCTTCCATGAGAGCGTCGCGCATCCAGTGGATGCACAGGACGCTCCGGCACGCAGCGTGCGAAAACTCAGGTTTCCGCCGCCATGCGCCCGAATTCGCCATTCACCAGTGCCAGTACATCCGTGGTCACCGGGAAGGCTGAATCCTTTTTCAGGCCGCCTTCAACTGGTCGGCCGACATCTTGCCGGACTTGTTGTCGCGGACCATCTCGTAGCCGAGCTTCTGGCCCTCGACGATGTCACGCATGCCGGCGCGCTCTACGGCCGAGATGTGGACGAAAACGTCGGCAGAGCCGTCGTCAGGCTGAATAAAACCAAAACCTTTGGTGGCGTTGAACCATTTAACTGTGCCGGTGCTCATGACGAACCCTTTCCATGGCAAATACTCGTTCGCCGTCATGCGGATGCACAACGTCGTTTGTCTCGATTTTTGATGTGGGAAGTTCGTCAAAGGCGCGCCGCAAAGCGCGGATAACAAAAGTCAGTCAACAAATATCGACAAAGGTCTTGTAAGCTATTTAAACGGCCATGTCAATTCTTGGCTCACCCGCCGCGACGGTTCACGCCAATCGGGCACTGAACAAAGCGGCCCTAAAAAAATCTGGACGCGCCGGGAGCCATTTCGGTCGAAGCACGTTTCATGGTTGTCGTCAGCAATTCACGAGAGCAATCGAAGGAAAAGCGAACGGCAAAGACGCCCCCCGCACGATAAAAGGTGCGAGGGGCGTTTTCTTTCGGCCCCTACATCGCGGCGGTCATCATCGGCGGCATCTCGTAGCGGAGGCCGAGGCCCGAGCGCACTGCCAGGTCGACGTCAGTCAGCGTCCGGGACGAAAAGGCCGCTGCGGGCTTTCATGTCTGGAACGGTTTGCTGAAGGCGTTGGTGAATGTGACCCCGCCGTGATCGTCGCTGGCTTCGCCCAGCACGACATCCATGCCATCATTGGTGACCCGCGCCAGTGCGAACCCGCCCATATAGGCCGCCTTTGGCTTGAAGAGATCAAGGCCGTCGCGCTGATAGATCATCGGCACCTCGTGCTGATGGCCATGGAAGATGGCAATCACGTTGTAGCCTTTCAGGGCCGCAAGCAGTGCCTGACGGTCCGCATCGCTCCACCAATGCGGCGGCCCCTTGCCGTCGTCGTCGAACGCCTTTTTGGCGGGATCCCATCGCTCAGTCGAAAAATTATCCCAGCCATAATGCTGAAACAGGATGACCGGGCGGCCGTCCGCCGCATAGGTCGCCAGATCCTGCTTCAGCCAGGGCAGGCTGCTGTCCGCGCCATGGCCGGTGTCGCCAGCGAAACGGTGGGTCTGGACGAGATGCAGCCCGCCCCAGTCCCACGCATAGCAGTCGGTCTCGACATCGTAGTCGGTGGCTGGAACCGGTGGCTTGAAGAACACGCCGGCACGGTGATTGACTTCGACATAGTCGCGCATTTCGCGCCGGTACCAGTCAACGTGATGCCGCGGGCCGTTTTGGTCGAGGTCATGATTGCCGAGCCCGACATAGACTGGAACATGCACGCGGTCAGGCCCCATGCCTTGCTGGTAACGCTGGCTGAATTGCAGCAATTGCGTGCCTTCACTCGGCTGGGTGATCTGACCACCGCCATCGTCGGTCATGTCGCCGCCGATGACGAGGCCGAGCGGCGTGCCGATTCGGCTGCCGGCGGAGCGTAGGCCCGTCGGGACGCCGCCGATCTCGACGGGCCATGTCTTGTCGCCAATGCCGTTCAGAGCCGCCACATTGCGCAGCAAGGCAGCGTCGGTCTTGCCTTCCTGCTGGCAATTGGGACTCAAGCCGCTGGCCATGCGGCAGGCATGGACATCGGCGATGAACAGGAAGGTGGCGTCGACAGGCTGAATGCGCTGCCCGGTCTGGCCGAGCGCCGGGCGTGGAAGCGCAAGGGCCGTGGCAAGACCGGCGGCCCGCGCCAGAAAACGGCGTCGTGATACCGATTTTGGTGAGAAGCGCTTCATCATGGGTTGAAGTTCAGCACGGACACCGGTCAGCAGTAAAGTTCAGCGCCCGGTCCACGGCTGCCCTCCCCCAGAACGGAACTGAGTTGTAGGGATCGTTCCCGTTCTCGGCATCAAAGGTTTCCCGGTGGCAGCAATATCCTGCGACGCCGCCTCGTTGCGGCCATGGGCGAAGCTTGGGCGACACTCTGCTCCAGCCCCGCCAGGCAATCGCGCAACATGCCGGCATCCTGCGCCGTCTTGGCCATCGACATCGCGCCGGAATAGGCCGCGACGGCCAGGGCGGCGAAACGCTGCGGGTCGGTGTCCTGCTCCCTGCCCGCCTGCTGATCAGCCCGGACCTTGTCGGCGATCGCCTGGCGCCAGCCGGCAAAAATGCCGGCAAGGGCGGCGCGCAATTCGGCATCGGCGAGCGACAGTTCATGTGCAAGGTTGTTGAGGGGACAGCCGCGCACGAAGCCTTGTTGCTCAAGTTCCGCCGCCACGGCTTCGAAGGCTGCACGCACGCCTTCGCGCGCCGAAGCGGCCGCCCGCAAAGGCGCCATCCATGTTTCTTCGACCGCCGCGGCCACACGCTCTTCGATCACCGCCAGCGCCAACGCTTTCTTGGTCCGGAAATGATGATGCAACGCGCCGCCGCTGACACCCGCCGCCGCCATCAGATCGCCGAGGCTGGACGCGTGATAGCCGCGTACCTGAAAGGACTCCTGCGCGGCATCGAGCACTCTGTTGCGCATGCCTTCGGGATCATTGGCGCGCTTCTGGGCATGCCCTGTCATCGGGAATCTCCACCGTGCCCCTCCAGGAGGGAAGAAAAAGAAGCTAGCAGATTGACAAAACAGGACAACCGGTCTGTTTTATAAAACAGGATGATCACCCTGTTTTTGGAGACGAGCTTATGAGCCTGCCCCTGAGTGCCACATCGGAGACAGCAGCGCTCGCCTCCCCGGTCGTCGAACTGCGGCAGTACACGCTGAAACCCGGCAAACGCGATACCCTTATCGACCTCTTTGACGGCAAGCTGATCGAAGGCCAGGAAGAGGCCGGGATGACCATCATCGGCCAATTCCGGGATCTCGATCGCCCCGACATGTTCGTCTGGCTGCGCGGCTTCGAGGACATGGAGGTGCGCAAAGGCGCCCTGAGCGCCTTCTATGACGGTCCGGTATGGGCAGCGCACCGCAATGCCGCCAACGCCACGATGATCGATTCCGACGATGTGCTGCTGCTCAAACCTGCGTGGCCCGGCGCTGGCTTCGATCTCTCCGGCGCATTACGCGCGGGCTTGGCTGCCGACGAAAAGCCAGGCAGAAGCACGCCGCTGTCAGGCATGGTCGTGATTCGGATTTATCATTTGCGGCCGGGCGCAGAGGCCGCGTTCGCCAGCCGCTTCGAGGCCGAAGTCGCGCCGATGACGGCGTCACCCGGTGCGCGGCTGCTCGCCGCTTTCGTCACGGAGCACGCGGAAAACAGCTTTCCACGCCTGCCGGTGCGAGCGAGTGAGAATGTTTTCATCAGTGTGATGGGTTTTGATGGCGAAGAAGCGCACGCCCAGCATGAAACCGCGCTTGCCGCCTCGCCTGCATGGCAGGCCTTCTCGCACGCCGTCCGACATGACCTGGCCAGACCAACCGAAACCGTGCGCCTGTCGGCGACATCGCGCTCGCGGCTTTGTTGCTGATCTCCAGTCCGCCCGGAGACGGCGTCTGATCAGAGGCGGGGCGGCGTCTTTGCGGTGGACGGCGGGTATACGGCGGAGTGAGTGGACAGCCGATCTCCCCCCTCGTGGGGGAGATGGCCGGCAGGCCAGAGGGGGGCGCTGTCCCGCCGATCTCTCATTCGATTGCACTTCCGCGCTTGTTCTAACCTGAACGCAGTTGAATGACGACAGATAGCGTTCCTTCGCGCCCCCGCCGCCCTGCCGGGCATCTCCCCACGAGCGGGGAGATTGGCTCCGTCTTCAACCGATTTGCATCTTCACCGCCCGCAATCTCCGCTTGATGCGTTTTGTGCAACGCGATACGCCGTTGCCCAAATCGACAGACCGGAGACTTGCCGTGAGCGCTGCCAAGACCAGAACCGAAACCGATACGTTCGGTGCCATCGAGGTCGCCGCCGACCGCTATTGGGGCGCGCAGGCGCAGCGTTCGCTCGGCAATTTCAAGATCGGTTGGGAAAAGCAGCCGGCATCCGTCGTGCGCGCGCTCGGCATCGTCAAGCGGGCGGCGGCGGAAGCCAATATGGAGCTGAAGCGGCTCGATCCGGCGATCGGCAAGGCGATCGTCGAAGCCTCTCAAGAAGTCATCGACGGCAAGCTCAACGACCATTTCCCGCTGGTGGTCTGGCAGACCGGCTCGGGTACGCAATCCAACATGAACGCCAACGAGGTGATCTCCAACCGGGCGATCGAGATGCTGGGCGGCGTCATGGGCTCCAAGAAGCCGGTGCACCCGAACGACCACGTCAATATGAGCCAGTCGTCGAACGACACCTACCCGACCGCCATGCACATCGCCTGCGCCGAGCGCATCGTGCATGACCTGTTGCCGGCGCTGAAGCACCTGCACAAGGCGCTCGCCGCCAAGAGCAGAGAGTTCAGCCATATCATCAAGATCGGCCGCACCCACACGCAGGACGCCACCCCGCTTACGCTGGGCCAGGAATTCTCGGGCTACGCCGCGCAGGTCGCTTCGTCGATCAAGCGCATCGAGCTGACGTTGCCCGGCCTGCAGGAACTGGCGCAGGGCGGCACCGCCGTCGGCACCGGCCTCAACGCGCCCGTCGGCTTCGCCGAGCGGGTGGCCGACCGCATCGCCGCCATCACCGGCATCGCCTTCGTCACAGCGCCGAACAAGTTCGAGGCGCTCGCCGCCCATGATTCCATGGTATTCTCGCACGGTGCCATCAACGCCGCTGCCGCCGCGCTGTTCAAGATCGCCAACGACATCCGCTTCCTCGGTTCAGGGCCCCGCTCGGGACTTGGCGAGCTGTCGTTGCCGGAAAACGAGCCGGGTTCCTCGATCATGCCGGGCAAGGTCAACCCGACGCAGTGCGAAGCGATGACCCAGGTCTGCGTGCAGGTGTTCGGCAACAATGCGGCGCTCACCTTTGCCGGCAGCCAAGGCCATTTCGAGCTCAACGTCTACAACCCGCTGATGGCCTACAACTTCCTGCAATCGGTGCAGTTGCTCGCCGACGCTTCGGTCTCCTTCACCGACAATTGCGTCGTCGGCATCGAGGCGCGGGAAGACAACATCAAGGCGGCCCTCGACCGCTCGCTGATGCTGGTGACGGCGCTTGCGCCCACCATCGGCTACGACAGCGCCGCCAAGATCGCCAAGACCGCGCACAAGAATGGCACCACGCTGCGCGAGGAAGCGCTGGCCACCGGGCTGGTCAGCGAAGCCGACTACGACCGGATCGTGCGGCCGGAAGATATGACCCATCCGGGGTGAAGGCACTTTTTCGGCGGGAAAATATGCTCCCGCCACCACATCGACCAGCACGAATTTCCGTTTTTCACCGGTTCACGGAAACGTATGTCCTGTGAACAATGTGTCGCCAGACAGGCGGCTTTGGTGAACAGTCAGCATGGTCTATCTGACGGGCGATCAACCCCATTCGGAGAGCCACCATGTCCACCAACACTTCCTTCGCCGGCACCGGCACCGCGTCCAACAGTTCTGTCACGATCCTGCTCGGCCGCATCCTGCTCGCGGTCATTTTCCTGCTTTCCGGTTTCGGCAAGCTCAGCGCCCTTTCCGGCACCGCGGCCTATTTCGGCGGCCTCGGCCTGCCCTTGCCGACCGTGACGGCCATCGTCGTCGGCCTCATCGAACTGCTCGGCGGTCTGGCCATTCTCGTCGGCTTCCAGACCCGGATTGCCGCCTGGGTGCTGGCGATCTTCACCGTCGCCACGGCCCTGGTCGCCCACACCGGCTGGGCCGACCAGATGCAGATGATCAACTTCATGAAGAACCTGGCGATCACCGGCGGCTTCCTCGTGCTGGCTTCCTCAGGCGCCGGCGCCTATTCGGTCGACGCCAAGCGCGGCTGAACTTCCCTCCCCCGTCTTTGACAGCAGTGGCGCGGAATTTTCCGCGCCACTGTTTCGTTGTCGGTCCAGAAGCCTCAATTCAGCGCCCGGATTTGCCGGGGCATTGGTGGTAGGATCGATCGGTCCGGGTGGGTAAAGGCCCAAACCGGCCAACCGACAACGGAGGTGACCATGCCTCGCAACGCACTGCTTCTGGCTTCGCGGCTGCTGCTTGCCGCGCTGTTCGTACCGTCAGGCTTCCATGCGCTCGCCGACATTGCCGGCACATCGGGCTATTTCGCCGGCCTTGGCCTGCCGCTCCCGGGGCTCGCCGCGTGGGGCACGGGCCTGTTCGAGCTGATCGCCGGACTGCTGATACTCATCGGCTTCCAGACCCGGATCGTGGCTCTGCTTTTGGCCGCCTTCTGCATCGTTGCCGGCTTCATCGGCCATTACGGCCAGGGCGCCGATGATGCGACGCTTGCCTTCTTGCACCAGCAGATGCTGATGAAGGACATCGCGATATCGGGCGGCTTTCTGGCGCTCGCCATGGCCGGCGCCGGCGCCTGGTCGGTCGACGGGCGGGCTGCTGTTTGATATCGCCTAAATCCAAGGGCAGGCCCGGAACCAACCAGACAAATGCCCCGGGTTGGACTCTCAATGCCCGAGCCAAGCCAACGCCCGTGTCAAGTCGACCCCCACTCCGTCGAGCTGCGCTCGACACCTCTCCCCCGATCGACGGGCGAGAGGTGGCTTGGCGAAGCCAAGACGGAGTGGGGGAAGCCGGTCTTCAAACACGAAGCCGCTGAACAAGTGGCGCGATTGAGTTGGTCAATATCGGCGTGGATCAGATAACTCACGCTCTGGTAGGCCGTACCTATTTCACCGAAACGCTCGGCCCACCTTCGACCGCCAGTTCCAGGCGGCGGCCGGTAATTCGCGCCAGTTGCGCCAGGCGCCCGGCCGGGCGCTCGCCATAGAGATCTGCCAGCGATGCCGGCAAGACCAGCGCCAGCACGCCATTGCCGCGCTGCTCCCATTTCAGTCTCGGCATGACGCCGGGCATCGAGGCGGTCAGCAGGTAGACGACGCGCATCGATGCCGCCAGCACCCGCGCTCGCTCCAGATAGCGCGGTGTCGCCAGCGCCTTGATTTCGGGCGCGATGGCTTCGTTGAAGATGCCGTCGTGCCGATAGGCGTTGGCCATCGCCAGATAGGCGCGGCCAGGGTGGTCCACGCCGAAAAAGGAGGCGTGGGCGATGATGTTGAGCGATTGCTTGCCGCGATATTCGGGATGCGCGCGCCAACCGATGTCGGCCAGCAATGCCGCCGCGTGGCGGTAGCGCGCCTCGTCCTCGGTCTCGTCGATGCCGAAAGCGGCAAAGGTCTTGGCCGTCCAGTCGACGAGTTCATGCGCATGGGTGACCGAGCGCGAGCGCAGCCGGGCGAGTTCCTCCGATGCCGAGATCAGGGGATCGGCCTTCTGCTCGGCCTGGTCGAGCAGGGAATAGAGGAAGCCTTCGCGCACGCCGAGCGCCGAGACGATGATCTTCGACGGCTGCATCGCCGCCATGATTTCCTGCAGCACGATGGCGCCGTAAGGCAGGAGCGAGCGGCGATTCTTCGAAACACCCTCGATGCCTTTGATCTTCTCGATCTCGCCTTTCGCCACTTGCCGCAGGAAATTGGCGGCACTTTCGACGCCGATCTCGTAGTGGTGCATGACGCCAAGCGGATAGTTGGTCATCTCCATGTGCAGCCGGGCGAGATTTCGCCAGGTGCCGCCGACGGCATAGAAAGGCCTGCCTTGCCCGCCTTTCAGCAGCTTCGCCCGCCCCAGCTCGTCGCGCACGATTTTCGCCGCCTGCGTGAGGGAATTCTTGGCCATGTCCTGCAGGCGCAGGCCGCCCAGCGGCAATGTTATGCCGTCGCCGATCGCTTCGCCGTTGACGTCGACCAGTTCAAGGCTGCCGCCACCGAGGTCGCCCGCAATACCGTTGGCCGGATGAAAGCCGCAGATGACGCCGAGCGCGGAATAATGGGCTTCCTCGCGGCCGCTGATCACGCGGATCTCGGTCTTGAGCACGTCTTCGGCGCGGTGGATGAAATCGGGGCCGTTGACGGCCTCGCGGGCAGCCGCGGTCGCCAGCACGTACATGTGCTCGGCACCGGCCTGGTCGGAGAGCGCGCGGAAGCGGCGGAACTCCTCCATCGACCGTGTCACGCCCTCGGGGTCGAGCTTCCCCGTCGACACGATGCCGCGGCCGAGGCCCGCCAGCATCTTTTCGTTGAACAGCATGGTCGGCGAGCGCGCCAGCCCCTCATATACGACAAGGCGGATCGAATTCGAGCCGATGTCGATGATGGACAGCGGTCGGCGATCCTGCAGCCGGCCCTGGGAATCGGACAGCATCAGGCGGCGGCGTTCTTCTTGCGGCGCTTGAATTGCGCGATCCGCTTCGGCGCATGCGATTTCAGCGCATCACCCCGTCCCGACAGGCTCGGATTGGTCATGAAATATTCCTGTGCGTTGAACGGCTCCTCGCCCTCCTCGAGCACGACGCGCCGGGAGGTTCCATCAGCCAATACGTCGAAACTTTGCTGATTGTCCATGATGTTGCCGAGCATGATCTGGCCCAGCACCTGTTCATGCACGGTTGGGTTGGTGATCGGCACCATGGTCTCGACGCGGCGGTCGAGGTTGCGCGGCATGAGGTCGGCCGAGGAGATGTAGACGACGGCCTCGTCCGACGGCAGGCCGTGGCCATTGCCGAAGCAATAGATGCGGCTGTGCTCGAGGAAACGGCCGACAATCGACTTGACCCTGATGTTTTCCGACAGGCCCGGCACCTGCGGCCGCAGGCAGCATATGCCGCGCACGACCAGGTCGATCTCGACGCCCGCTCGGCTGGCGTCGTAGAGCGCGTCGATGATGATCGGATCGACAAGGGCGTTCATCTTCATCCAGATGCGTGCCGGCCGTCCCTCGAGCGCGTGGGCGACCTCATCGGAGATGTGCTGCAGGATACGGTTCCTCAGCGTGAAGGGCGAGATCGCCAGCCGCATTTCGGCGGTCGGCTCGGCATAGCCGGTGATGAAGTTGAAAAGCTGGGCGACATCGCGTGCGATCGTTGCATCGGTGGTGAAGAAGGACAGGTCGGTGTAGATGCGCGCGGTCACCGGATGGTAATTGCCGGTGCCCAGATGCACATAATTGCGCAGCTTGCCGTCCTCGCGCCGCACCACCA
This sequence comes from Mesorhizobium sp. B2-1-1, assembly GCF_006442975.2. Taxonomy (NCBI): domain Bacteria; kingdom Pseudomonadati; phylum Pseudomonadota; class Alphaproteobacteria; order Hyphomicrobiales; family Phyllobacteriaceae; genus Mesorhizobium; species Mesorhizobium sp. B2-1-1. The sequence continues at coordinate 4,237,590 of NZ_CP083954.1, forward strand.
GCGACATCTTGGCGTGGGTCTTGAGCTCGAGGAAGCCGAACACGACCTGGACGCCGGCGCGCTCGAGGTCGCGCGCCCAGCGGATGTTGGCCTCCTCGTCGAAGCGAGCCTTGAGCTCGACCAGTGCCGTCACCGACTTGCCGGCCTCGGCGGCGTCGACCAGCGCACGCACGATCGGGCTGTCGTTGGAGGTTCGGTAAAGCGTCTGCTTGATCGCCACCACTTCCGGGTCGGCCATCGCCTGGCGCAGGAACTGCACCACCACGTCGAAGGATTCGTAGGGGTGGTGGACGATGATGTCCTTCTCGCGGATAGCGGCGAAGCAATCGCCGCCATGCTCGCGGATGCGCTCGGGGAAACGCGGATTGTAGGGCGTGAATTTGAGGTCGTCGCGGGCAACGGCGACGATCTCCGAAATCTGGCTGAGCGCCAGCGGGCCGGTCAGGACGCTGATGCGGCTCGACGAAACGCCGAGTTCGCCGGCGACGAATTCGCGCAGTTCGGCCGGCATGAGCATGTCGAACTCGATGCGAATGACGGAGCCGCGGCGGCGGCGCTTTAGCGCGGTCTCGAACAGGCGCACGAGATCTTCCGATTCCTCCTCGACCTCGATGTCGCTGTCGCGAATGATGCGGAACGTGCCGGAGCCCTTGACCTCGTAACCCGGGAACAACTTGCCGATGTAAAGGCCGACCGCCTCTTCCAGCGGGATGAAGCGGACATGGTGCTTGCGGTCCGGCAAACGGATGAAACGCTTCAGCGCCACCGGCAGGCGCAAGAGCGCGCTCATCTCCTCGCCGTTCTTGCGATGGCGAAGCTGCAGCGCCATCGAGAAGCCGAGATTGGGGATAAACGGGAACGGATGCGCCGGGTCGATCGACAATGGCGTGAGAACAGGAAACACCTGGTCCTGGAAGTGCTCCTCCAGCCAGGCCTTCTCGTCCTTGGTCAGCGCGTCGCGGGTGATGCTCTCGATGCCTTCCTTGTTGAGCAGCACGGTCAGCGCCGAAAGGCTTTTCTGCTGGTCTTCCTGCAACCGTTCGACCTCGCGCAGCAGCTGTTCGAGCTGCTGTTCGGGGGTACGCCCGTCCGGACTTCTCAACACGATGCCTTCGCGAACCTGGCCGGCCAGGCCGGCGACGCGCACCATGAAGAACTCATCGAGATTGGCCGCGGAGATCGACAGGAAACGTACCCTCTCCAGCAGCGGATGGTTTGTGTTCTGCGATTCCTCAAGCACGCGGCGGTTGAACTGCAACCAGGAGAACTCGCGATTGACGAAACGATCCGGATTGCCTTCCGGGCTTGCCGCTTCCGCATTGATGAACTCGCTCTGGACCGGCTTCAGTTCGTTCATGGTTCCTGCTCTTCCCACGTCTGGTTGCTTCGCCGCTTTCGGGCGGCGCCCAGGCTGTTGCGCCTGGCCGCGATGCTCCAGCCGGTTAACCGGCTTAACTTATCCTCTGACAGGCTTTTGCGACAGTTTCATTTCATCGAACTTGCAAACAGGCCGGTTATGATCCAAACGCTGAGCAGACTGCGCTAAAGGAGACGACGATGGCAGGCGGTTCCATTCCCCATTTCCAGAACGATGCGGGCCATCCGGCGATCGATATCGGAGTCAAGGAATTCATGTGCACCGGCGCCAACCCGCCTTTCGACCATCCGCATGTGTTTCTCGATATGGGCGACGACAATGAGAAGGTCTGCCCCTACTGCTCGACGCTCTACCGCTATTCGCCGAAGCTGACGGCGATGGAAACGCTGCCGGCCGGCTGCCTCTACATCGACCAGGCCGCCTGACTTCCAGCGGCCCGGCCAATGGCAGACGCACAGTCCCGGCAAGTCATCATCGCCGGGGCGGGTATTGCCGGGCTGACCGCGGCGTTGGCTTTCGCCGAGCGGGGCTATCCCGTACGGATCTTCGAACAGGCGCAGCGCCTAGAAGCGGCGGGCGCCGGCATCCAGCTTTCGCCCAACGCGACACGCATCCTGCGTGAGCTCGGCGTACTCGACGCACTTCTTCCCAATGCCGTCAGGCCGGAAGCCGTGGTGCTGAAGGATGCGGCAACCTTGGGCGAACTGGCGCGCGTACCTTTTGGACGAGCCGGCGAGGCGCGCTGGGGTGCGCCCTACCTCGTGGCGCATCGAGCGGACCTGCAAAACGCGCTGATGGCGCGCGTGGCTGCCATGCCCGATGTTCATCTCACTACTGGTGCGCGCCTTGGCAGCGTCACGATCAGCAGTTCAGGCGTCACCGCGGCAGCCGATGTGGGTGGCAGGCTCGTCGCGGCGGAAGGTTTCCTTCTGGTCGGCGCCGATGGCGTCTGGTCGTCGGTGCGCGGACTTGCCGACCAAGGAAGGAAAACCAGGCTTGCGAAAAGCCACTTCTCCGGCGAACTGGCCTGGCGGGCAACCGTCAGCGCAGACAGTCCTGCCGGGCAAGCTTTTGCAGAGATCGGTGCGCCGGACTGCGTCACCACCTTCCTGCATCCCGGCTTTCACATGGTCGCCTATCCCGTCAGCAAGGGCAGCGCCATCAATCTCGTCGCTTTCACCAGGGGCGAGCGTATCGCCGAAGGCTGGTCCGGCCATGCCGATCCCGCAATCCTGGCCGGCGCCATGCGCCGCACCGCGCCGGCGCTGGCAAGGCTTGCGGAGTTGGCCGGCCCGTGGGCGGCCTGGCCGATCCATACGGTCGATCAGAAGCAGCCATGGGTAAGGTCGGGCCGCATCGCGCTGGTCGGCGACGCGGCGCATGCCATGACGCCGTTCGCGGCACAGGGCGCCGCGATGGCCATCGAGGATGCCGCCACGCTTGCCGACGTCATGGCCACCTCCCCTGCCGACCTGGCCGGAAGTCTTCAAATCTGGGAAGGTCTGCGCCGGCCGCGCGTCGTGAGAGTGGCACGTCGCGGCGCCCTCAACCGCCTTGCCTGGCATGCCTGGGGTCCGGTGGCGTTGGCGCGCAACCTTTTCCTGAAAATGCGGACGCCGGAGAAGCTCGCCGCGGATTTGGACTGGCTTTATGGATGGCGGGCCTAGAACTCGAACGAGGCGTTGGCGTTATCTGCGCTACCTACCATTATACAGCTTCAACGACCACCCGAGCGAGACCGGCAGCGGGTTCCACCAACCCGTGCGCAGGCCGGCGGTTCGCAAGGCGGCGGCCGTCCAGGTGTTGCAGCCGGCCAGCGCATTGAAATGGCCGTTCGCCTCATAGAAGCGGTCGAAATCGGAATAGGCGGCCCCTGCGATGACGATCGGCCCGCCTGGTCCTTGCTGAAAACTCGCATCGATGAAGTCGAGCAACGCGGCAAAGCGGTCTTCCGGGATGTCGAAGCCGGCGACATCGGGTCCGGAGATATTGCCGGCGACCTCGACATGCATCACTGAAGCGTCAAGCGTCAGGGCCTTGAATACGGGCATCGCCTTCAGCTGCGACCAAGTCGGCGTCTCCAGGTAGAAGGCGCGGCCGCCCCAGCCGAAGACGATGTAGCGCACCTCGGGCGCGTCGGAAGGCTGGCCGGCAGCGGCGAGGAAGCGAAAGCGCCGGCGCACGCCATCATCGACGGGAATGGCGATGTCGGTGTGGATCGGATTGCTCAGCACCAGAATGTGCCTGGCGCCCTCGCCGGCCGCGGCAGCCGGCCAGAGTGGTCGCGGCACCAGTGTGCCGAGTGCCGCGACCAGCACCACCGCGGCCACCAGCACGGCCAGGAAACGAAGGCGTTTTCTCATCCGGGCATAGTTCTTGCGATTCCATCACGTTTCAATCGAAACGATCCGATCGGCCAAATGTGAAAAAGCCCGACCGTGGCGCGGCCGGGCTCCTTCCATTTCGACGAGGCAGCGCTCAGTGCAATATCTGCGACAGGAACAGCTTCGTGCGCTCGTGGCGCGGGTGATCGAAGAACTCGGCCGGCGTGTTCTGCTCGACGATCTGGCCCTGATCCATGAAGATCACCCGGTTGGCGACTTTCCGCGCAAAGCCCATCTCGTGGGTGACGCACAGCATGGTCATGCCTTCCTCGGCAAGGCTAACCATGGTCTCCAGCACTTCCTTGATCATTTCCGGGTCGAGTGCCGAGGTCGGCTCATCGAACAGCATGATGCGCGGGTTCATGCACAGCGAACGGGCGATCGCCACGCGCTGCTGCTGACCGCCGGAGAGCTGGCCCGGATATTTGTTGGCCTGCTCGGGGATCTTGACGCGCTTGAGGAAATGCATGGCCATCTCCTCGGCCTGTTTCTTCGGGGTCTTGCGGACCCAGATCGGCGCCAGCGTGCAGTTCTCCAGGATGGTCAGGTGGGGGAACAGGTTGAAGTGCTGGAACACCATGCCGACCTCTCGGCGCACCTCGTCGATCTTCTTGAGATCGTTGGTCAATTCCTTGCCGTCGACGAAGATCTTGCCCTTCTGGTGTTCTTCGAGCCGGTTGATGCAGCGGATCATGGTGGACTTGCCGGAGCCGGACGGGCCGCAGATGACGATGCGCTCGCCGCGCATCACCTTGAGGTTGATGTCCTTCAGCACATGGAACTCGCCATACCATTTGTGCATGGCGATGATGTCGATGGCGACATCGGTGGTCGAGATGTGCATCTTCGCGGCATTGACCTTGATCTCTTCCGCGCTGACGGCGTTTTCGGTGGCCATGAACCAATCCCCTTTTTATCGTTTGTAACCGGTGTCGAGCCGGCGTTCCGTATACATTGAATAGCGCGACATGCCGAAGCAGAACAGCCAAAACACGAAGGCGGCGAACACGAGACCGGATTTCGCGGTCTGCGGCGTCGCCCAGTTGGCGTCCGAGAAGTTCTGCTTGACGACGCCGAGCAGGTCGAACATCGAAATGATGAGGACCAGGCTGGTGTCCTTGAACATGCCGATGAACGTGTTGACGATGCCGGGAATGACCAGCTTCAGCGCCTGCGGCAGCACGATCAGTCCCATCTTCTGCCAATAGCCGAGGCCGAGCGAATCGGCGCCCTCGTATTGGCCCTTGGGGATCGCCTGCAGGCCGCCGCGCACCACTTCCGCCATATAGGCGGCGGCAAACAGCGACACGCCGATCAGCGCCCTCAGGTATTTGTCGAAGGTGACGCCGGCCGGCAGGAAAAGCGGCAGCATGACGCTGACGAAGAACAGCACTGTGATCAGCGGGATGCCGCGCACGGCTTCGATGAAGACGATGCACAGCATCTTGACGATCGGCATCTTGGAGCGCCGGCCGAGCGCCAGCACGGTGCCCAGCGGCAGCGACACGGCGATGCCGACGAAGGAGAGGCTGAGCGTGATCAGCAGTCCGCCCCACCGCGACGTCTCGACATGCGGCAGACCGAACACGCCGCCCACCAGAAGAAAGAAGGCGACGATCGGCAGCACCAGGAAAAGCAGGATGGCGTTCAGGCCCTTGCGCGGCACGCTGGGGATCAGCATCGGCACCAGCAGCGCCGCGAACAGCATGGCGACCAGGATCGGCCGCCAGCGCTCCTCGACCGGATAGGTGCCGAACATGAACTGGCCGAACTTGGCGTTGACGAAGGCCCAGCAGGCTCCGCTCCAGCCATCGGGCTGGATGCCGCCCTGCGCCACGGTCGCGCAGACGGTCCGGTCCGGCCCGGTCCACTGGGCATTGATGAAGGCCCAGTTGATGACCTGCGGCAGGACCCAGGCGACGATGATGATGCCGAGTATGGTGAGGATGGTGTCGCCGACCGAACCGACGAGGTTCTTGCGGACCCAGGCATACAGGCCACGCTCGCTGATCGGCGCCGCCTCCGCCAGGGCCATTTCGGTGCGCACCCAGGACATGTCGTGTTCCTGCATGGCCCTACCTTTCCACCAACGCCATTCTGGCATTGACCACGTTCATCACGGCCGAGGTCACCAGGCTGAGTATGAGATAGGCGATCATCATGATCAGCACGCCCTCGACCGCCTGGCCGGTCTGGTTGAGCACCGTGCCGGCGGTCGCCGTCAGGTCCGGATAGCCGATGGCGATGGCCAGCGAGGAGTTCTTGGTCAGGTTGAGATACTGGCTGGTCAACGGCGGGATGACGATGCGCATGGCCTGCGGCACCACGACCAGCCGCAGGATCGATCCCGAGCGCAGGCCAAGTGCGGCGGCGGCCTCGGTCTGGCCCTTGCTGACACCCCTGATGCCGGCCCGCACGATCTCGGCGATGAAGGCCGCCGTGTAGCAGGACAGCGCCAGATAGAGCGACAGGAACTCCGGCTTGACCTGGAAGCCGCCGGTCAGGTTGAAGGTCGATTGTTTCGGAAAATCGAAGCTCAGCGGAAAGCCGCTCAGCGCATAGGCGAGCAGCGGCAGGCCGACGATCAGCGCGACGGACGTCCAGAACACGGGAAACTGCTGACCCGTCGCCATCTGCCGCTGGCGCGCCTTGCGGGCGACGAACCAGGCCATGGCGATACCCACGATGAGCGCCACGAAGATCAGCCATGAGCCCTCGCCCCAGACGGCGCGCGGGAAATAGAAACCGCGCTGGTTGAGGAAGGAACCGAAAGGCAGGTTATAGCTCTCGCGCGGCGGCGGCAACACGGCCAGCACCCCCGAATACCAGAAGAAGATGACCAGCAGCGGCGGGATGTTGCGGAAGATCTCGACATAGACCGTGCAGATCTTGCGGATCAGCCAATTCTGCGACAGCCGGCCGATGCCGATGACGAAGCCGATAATGGTCGCGGTGACGATGCCGGCCACGGCGACGATGATGGTGTTGATCAGGCCGACAATGATGGCGCGACCGTAGGTCGAATCGGACGTGTAGGCGATCGGCGTGTCCGAGATGTCGAATCCGGCGCGGCCCCTGAGGAAGCCGAAACCGGAGGCGATGTGAAGACGCTGCAGATTGTCGATGACGTTCTGCACGATCCACCAGACAGAGCCGAACAGAACGACGACGACCAGTGTCTGGAAGAAGAGACTGCGGACTTTCGGGTCGTTGATAAAGGAGCCGCGACTTGTATCCTCGCGAAGGACTTCCTGCGATGCCATATCACCGTCCCCTGTGAAAGAGAAACCGGAAGGCAGATGGTTCTGCCTTCCGGATCACATTTCGATCAGCGGATCGGTGGAGCGTATTGCAGGCCGCCCTTGGTCCACAACGCGTTGATGCCGCGGGCGATCTTCAGCGGGCTGCCCGAGCCGACATTGCGGTCGAACATTTCGCCGTAATTGCCGACCGCCTTGACGATGTTGACGACCCAGTCGTTGGAGACGCCGAGATCGGTGCCGATCTTGGTGTCGGCTTCCTGGCCGAGCACGCGTTTGATCTCAGGGCTGGCCGAGTTCTTCATCTCGTCGACATTGGCCTTGGTGATGCCGAGTTCCTCGGCATCGAGCAGCGCGAAATAGGTCCACTTGACGATATGGTACCACTGGTCGTCGCCCTGGCGCACTGCCGGTCCGAGCGGCTCCTTGGAGATGATCTCCGGCAGCACGACGTGATCGGCCGGCGCACCCAGCGTCAGGCGGATGCCGTAAAGGCCCGACTGGTCTGTGGTGTAGACGTCGCAGCGGCCGGCGTCATAGGCTGCGTTGACCTCTTCGAGCTTCTCGAAAACGACCGGATTGTACTCCATCTTGTTCGCCTTGAAGTAGTCGGCGAGGTTGAGCTCGGTGGTGGTGCCGCTCTGCACGCAGACGGCGGCGCCGGACAGCTGAAGCGCCGAATTGACGCCCGGCAGCTTCTTGGCGTTGATCATGAAGCCCTGGCCGTCATAGTAGGTGGTGCCGATGAAGTTCAGGCCAAGTGCCGTGTCGCGGTTAATGGTCCAGGTGGTGTTGCGCGACAGGATGTCGATCTCGCCCGACTGCAGCGCGGTGAAGCGCTCCTTGGCGCTGAGCGGCGTGAACTTGACCTTGGAGCCGTCACCGAAGACGGCGGCCGCCACGGCGCGGCAGAAATCGGCATCGATGCCTTGCCAGTCACCCTTGTCGTCCGGCGCGGAGAAGCCGGCCAGACCCGTCGAGACGCCGCACTGGATGAAGCCCTTCTGCTTGACCGTGTCGAGCGTGGTGGCTGAAGCCGTTGAAGCCACGGCTCCAAGCGCGGCGGCTCCAAGGATGCCGATTGCAATGTGTTTCATGACCCACAGACCCTTTTCTGTTTTCAGGCAAACCTGATCTTTTTTTCCCGCGTGAACGCAGCTTTTCGTTCCGGCCCATTTCCGGAACTCCGCATCGCAGTCGACGCGCCGCCTCCCATTCACGAACAGCATCGAAGGCGATAATTCCTGTGAGGTCAAGGAAAATGACCGAATTCAGATGGGTTTGAAAATCGTTTGCCGCAATTGCCTGAATAGCAGACAAACGCGCCCGCAATTTAGTCAGAAGCGCGAATAAAGCCGGCGAAGCTCGCCCTACGCCAGGCTGCGCTCTGTCCGCAAAAAATCCATCCGCCCGATTACTCTGCGTTACTGTGCTCTGCCGGCCGGTTGCGTGCCGATGTCTGCGCCCTCTGGCTGGATCTGGGTCATGGTGAGGTACGCTTTGCGCTATCAGGCGACGCATGCCGCTGCCGGCGGCGGGCTTTCTGGCCGCGCCATTACGCTTGCAGTCGGCCTGCGGCGGCTCCGGCAATTGGCACATTCGAAGTCGGGGTCCTGGCGAAAGCCGGCTGTTGCGCGGTCCATGTCGCCGCACTATGGCTAGCGGCTTACCAAAAAAGGCGACGACGAATGGCAAAAGACGGCAACGAGCCGGTGACTGGCAAAATGGGCATCAACACGCGGCTTGCCCATTCGGGCAACAACCCGCACGACTATTTCGGCTTCGTCAATCCGCCTGTCGTGCACGCCTCCACGGTGCTGTTCCGCAATGCCGCCTCGATGGCTGGACGGGACCAGAAATACACCTACGGCACGCGCGGCACACCGACCACCGACGCCTTGGCCCAGGCCATAGACGCGCTGGAGGGGTCGGCCGGCACGATCGTGGTCCCGTCGGGCCTGGCGGCGGTGACGGTGCCGCTGCTTGCCTTCGTTTCGGCGGGCGACCACCTGCTGATCGTCGACAGCGTCTATCATCCGACGCGCAACTTCGCCGACACGATGCTGAAGCGGCTCGGCGTCGAGGTCGAGTATTATGCTCCCGGCATCGGCGCGGGCATCGCCGCCTTGATCAAGCCGAACACCAAGGTGGTGTTCACGGAATCGCCGGCCTCAAACACGTTCGAGGTGCAGGACATACCAGCCATCGCGAAGGCCGCGCACGCCGCCGGTGCCATCGTCATGATGGACAATACCTGGGCGACGCCGCTTTATTTCCGTCCGCTCGACCATGGCGTCGACATCTCGATCCATGCGGCGACGAAATATCCCGCCGGTCATTCGGACGTGCTGCTGGGTACGGTGTCGGCCACCGAGGCCTGCTGTAAACAGCTGTATGAAAGCTTCTGCACGCTTGGCTGCTGCGCCGGACCCGACGACGTCTACCAGGTGCTGCGCGGCTTGCGCACCATGGGGGTGCGCCTCGATCACCATCAGCGCAGCGCGCTCGCCATCGCGGCATGGCTGGAGGGCCAGAAGGGCGTGGCGCGCGTGCTCCACCCCGGCCTTCCCAGTCATCCCGACCACGCGCTGTGGAAGCGTGACTTTTCCGGCTCCAGCGGCATCTTCTCCATCGTGCTTGCCGGCGGCGGCCAGAAACAGCAGCACGCGTTCCTCGACGCATTGCGGATCTTTGGTCTCGGCTACTCCTGGGGCGGTTACGAGAGCCTTGCCGTGCCGGTCTGGCTCGGCGACCGCGTCGTTGCCAAGGGCCCCGATGAAGGGCCGTTGATTCGTCTCCAGATCGGCCTCGAGGATGTCGAGGACCTCATGACCGATATTCTTCGCGGGCTCACCGCCGCCGCAGCGGCCTGACGCGACCTCTCGGACCGATACCAGCAGCGCCCGCAAGGCCTTGACGCGATTGAGCAAACGGGGGCCGCACGCGGCGCCCCGGTCCGGCCATGTCGGCAATATTATTCTCCCCATCCGCAGTTTTGCGGATTTGTTTGACTTCCAAATTGCCGGCTTCCGCTTCATTGCGGCAGCGGAAATCATTCCCCAGCCACCGCACCAAGAGCCTGCCCATGGCGTTCCGCCTCTTTGTTCCCATTCTTGCCGGCGCGACGCTGCGCGAACGCATCATCGCCTGCGTCGGTGCGATGATCGGCATTGCGCTGACTGGCGCGATCAGCGGACTCACACTGGGTAGCGGGCCACATGTGCCGCTGCTGGTGGCGCCAATGGGAGCATCGGCGGTGCTGTTGTTCGCGGTGCCCGCCAGCCCGCTGGCGCAGCCCTGGTCGATCATCGGCGGCAACACGATCTCGGCGCTTGTCGGCGTGATCGTGGTGCAATTCGTGCACCAGCCGGTGCTCGCCACCGGTATTGCGGTAGCGCTGGCGATTGCCGCAATGTCATTCACGCGCTGCCTGCATCCACCCGGGGGTGCGGCGGCATTGACCGCGGTGTTCGGCGGCCCAGCCGTGATCAGCGCCGGCTTCCTTTTTCCTTTCGTGCCGGTGGCGGTCAATTCGATGCTGCTGGTGGCGCTTGGCTACGGCTTCCACAAGCTGGCCCGGCGCAACTACCCGCACGTGCCGGCCCCGGCGCCGGTAAACAGTCACGGCACCATCGATCCGCCGGCGCAATTGCGTGTCGGTTTTCGCTCCGAGGACATCGACGCCGCGCTTGGAGCGCTCGACGAGACCTTCGACATCGATCGGGGCGATCTCGACCGGTTGCTGCGGCAGGTCGAATTGCAGGCCATGGTGCGCGAGCACGCGACGTTGCGGTGCCAAGACATCATGTCGCGCGACGTCATCTCGGTGGACGAGCACACGCCAGCCGCCGCTGCGCGCCAATTGCTGCTTGACCACAACATACGAACCTTGCCGGTGGTGGATGCCGAGGCAAGGCTGGCCGGAACCGTGGGCTTGCGGGAACTGACACTGGCGGCCGGCACGGTCGGAACCGTGATCTCGCCGGCGGCAACCGCAACTGCCGGCTCGAACGCCATGGCGCTGCTGCCAGTGCTGACCGACGGGCGCAGTCACGCCGTCATCATCGTCGACGATAAAAACCACATCCTCGGGCTGATCACGCAAACCGATCTGCTGGCCGCGACGGCGCGGATGCAAAACACCGGCACGGAGCCGGCCAAAGTGCTAGCATAGGTAGCCAGGCGATCGGCCCGGCGTGATTTTTCGGGAACCTTTTTTCGAAACCTGCATCCAATCTTTCGTGCAAGGATCGATGGAGGACACATGCCCGCGCTGACGGCAACATCAACAGCGACGGACGAGCTTCGGCTCGTGGCCCGCGCGCTCGCCCGCGACAGCGATGCCTTTCGCAAGATCATGAAGCTGAACAACCAGCGGCTCTACCGACTGGCGCGCGGCATGGTGCGCAACGACGGCGAGGCCGAGGACATCGTGCAGGAGGCCTATGTCAGGGCCTTTACCAATCTCGGCACCTATCGCGGCGATGCTTCGCTTTCCACCTGGCTGTCGCGCATCGTCATCAACGAGGCGCTCGGGCGGCTTCGCAAAGGACGGCGAACCGTGGCCATGCCTGAAAACCCGGAAGCGCAGATCATCCGGTTTCCCCTCAACCCAAGCGACGATCCGGAGCGGACGATGGCGCAGCGGCAAATCCTCGGGCTTGTCGAGCGGGCGACCGACAGCCTGCCCGACGCCTATCGCGCGGTTTTCGTGGCCCGCGTCATCGAGGGGCTGAGCATCGAGGAGACCGCCGACCTGCTCGGCGTGCGGCCCGAGACCGTCAAGACGAGACTGCACCGCGCCCGCGTTTTGCTGCGCAAGGCGCTGGACGACGAGATCGGGCCGGTGCTGCTCGACGCCTTTCCCTTCGCCGGCCGGCGCTGCGAGCGGCTGACGCAGGCCGTGATGAAACGGCTCGGATTCGACGGGTGATCTTCAAGGCCAGATCTTTCGCCGATTTGTCGGGAACGTTTCTGCGCCATCCTCATCCAATGAATGTCAACCCAGATGAAGCCCGCTGCCCAGCCTGTCGGGCGAAGGAGATGCCATGCTTATCCGACATACCACAGCGTTTGCCGCCCTCTTGCTGCTTGGCGCTGCCCCATTTGCGCAAGCTGCCGACAAGCCGACCGACCCGCAGATCGCCCACATCGCCTACACAGCCGACATGATCGACATCGAGGCGGCCAAGCAGGCAATCAAGAAATCCAAGAACAAGGAAGTCGTCGATTTCGCCAAGGACATGGAGCGCGACCACGAAGCGGTGAACAAGCAGGCGCTCGACCTGCTCAAGAAGCTCAAGGTGAAGCCGGAAGACAATGCCACCAGCCAGGCGCTGACCAAGGCGGCGAAAGAGGAACATGCCAAGCTCGCCAAGCTGAAAGGGGCTGCCTTCGACAAGGCCTATATCGAAAACGAGGTGGCCTACCACAAGCAGGTCAATGGAGCGCTCGAAACCCTGCTCATTCCGTCGGCCAGCAATGCCGAGCTGAAGAGCCTGCTCGAAACCGGCCTCAAAATCTTCCAGGGGCATGAGCAGCATGCCGAACATGTCGCCGGCATGTTGAAATGAAAGCGGCCGTGCTGATCCGACCGCTCCTTGCCTGGCTGGCGCTGGTGCTTGCCGCCGGCCCGGCGCCGGCCGCGACGATCGAGGTGACGATCGAGAAGCTCGTCTTCTCGCCCGCAAGCGTCGAGGCCAGGGTCGGCGACACGATCGAGTGGGTGAACAAGGACGCATTCGCCCACACGGCCACGGTGAAGGGCAGCTGGGAGGTGATGATGCCGCCGAAGGCGAAGGGAAAACTGACCCTCAAGACGGCGGGAGCGGTTGATTATTTCTGCCGCTTCCATCCCAACATGAAAGGCCGATTGGTAGTGGCGCCCTGAAAATCTGGGCCGGTGGCGGGACTTGGCCGCAAATACCAAGCCCCGTCACTCCGGAGCACCCGTCACTCCGGAGCAATTGAGCACGGAACAGTCGCGCTAGGGATCAGAGCGCCAGCCATGCCGTGCCAGCCGCCAGCGTCAGCAGCGTCAATGGCAGGCCGACTTTGAAGAAAGCGCCGAACGACAGCGACGTGCCGGCGGCGCGCGCCTGCTCGGCAACGATCAGATTGGCGACCGAGCCCAGGAGCGTGAAATTGCCGGCCAGCGTCGAACTCATGGCGACGACCAGCCAGGCGCGCTCGGGGTTTTCCAGGCCGGGGATGAAGGGCCGCAGCGCCAGCACGGCCGGCACGTTGCTCATTATGTTGGAGAGCAAGGCGGTGAAGCCCGACAGGCGCCAGACGTCGTCCAGCCCGAGGTTCTTGGCCGATGCGACGATGTCCGGTGTCAGCAGCGTTCTTTCGGCGCCGGCAACCACGATGAACAGGCCGGCGAACATGAACAGCAATGGCCCGTCGATTTCGCGATAGATGCGCTCTGGTTTGATGGCGCGGGTGAGCAGGAGGATGGCGCCGCCGATGAGCGCCGCCTTGGCGACAGGCACACCGGCGAAGAAGGCAACGGCCAGTCCGATGCAAACCACCACCGCTTTCAGCACCTGGCGGCGATGCATGCGGCCGCGCGAGACCTGTGGCGTCAATTCGCCGTTGCGCGCGAATTCGGTGCGGTAGACGATGCGAACAATGGCGATGACCGCGACGAGACCGAACAGGGCAACCGGAGCCAGAGCCGCTGAAAAGGCCGGATAGGAGATGCCCGACAGCGCACCGATGACCATGTTTTGCGGATTGCCGGTGATGGTGGCGACACTGCCGCAATTTGACGCGGTGGCGGTCGCGATGAGGTAAGGAACCGGATTGCGTTTGATGGCGCGGGTGACGTGAACGACGATCGGCGCCATGACAAGACAGATGGCGTCATTGACCAGGAAGGCCGACAGCAGGCCGGTCAGCAGGGTCACCATAACCAAAAGCATGAACGGCGCATGCGCATGCTCGATCGCGATGGCACCGAGGCCGCGAAAGGCGCCCGAGACCTTCAGATGCGCCACTACGATCATCATGCCGAGCAAAAGCGTGATGGTGTCGAAATTGATGGCGCGGTAGGCATCCTCCAGGCTGATCGCCCCGATGGCTATCATCGCGGCCCCGCCGAGCAGTGCGATCCCCGCCCGATCGAGGCGCAGGCCTGGTATGCGGCCGACGGCGACGCCGGCATAGGTCAGGATCAGGATCAGCAGTGCCGCCGCGCCCATCAATGTCATGCGAAGAAGGCCCTGCCCGATGCATTCAGCCCCGGCCGGAGCTGTGGCCACCACCTTTAGCGGGCGGCGCGCAAAGCGAAAATACCTTCTGCGTGATGGCTGCAGAAATCCCCAGCGACGCGCCCCCGGCGCCGGTGGCTGGCCGGATCCGCCTCAATGAACCGTGATTGTCGCGGCTGGCGGCGTTTGCTGGGAAACCATCGGATCGAAACTGACCTGGTCGCGTCCATTTGACTTGGCGGCATAGAGCCGCCTGTCGGCTGCCGAGAATATCTCCTCATAGGTGGTCGGCCCGTTAAAGGCGGTACCGCCAATGCTCACGGAAAGCGGACAGGACCGGCCGCCCGGCGAAAATTCCACCTCGCGAATTCGCCGGCGGATGCTTTCGGCAACCAGCCAGGATTGCGAGGGATCGACGCCGGGAAGAAACACGCCGAATTCCTCGCCGCCGATGCGGCCGACGATGTCGGTGCCGCGGAGCTGATCCTTGATCGTCTGCGCGATCAGTTTGAGCGCCTGGTCGCCGCAGTCATGCCCAAGCCGGTCATTGATCGATTTGAAGTGATCGGCGTCGATGATCAGCAGTGCACCGGAATTGGCCGACGCCTGTTTGCGGACCTGTTCGAGATAGGCTTCGACCAGCATGGAGAAAGCGCCGCGGTTGAGCACCGCCGTCAGGCTGTCGGTGGCGGCAACGACGGTGAGATCGCGCTGGGCAATGGCCAACTGGCGTATCTTCCACATCAGGAAGAAGAGAAACGATCCACCCAGCACCAGGGGCAACAGAATGTCGGTCAGCTGAGCCCGCCACACAGCTTCGGGCGAAAGATACGGGAAATTGAACGAATCGACGAAAAACGCCACGCCAATGAAGAACGCCGTGCCGGCGGCGGTGACGGCGATCACCCTGCCCCAACTCGTCGGCGACAGGTCGAGCTTCATCTCTTCAACTCCGTTAGCCGCGTCTACTATGACGCGCCAACGCAAACAAAACGATAAGACTTTCCCTCCAATTCGACGGCAGAGGTCGCAGGGTCACGGCCGCCGGACCGGCGGCCGCCTCCGGCCTGCGTCTCGAAGATTTGTCCGGATGATCGATCCGGACCTACGACAGGAGGGGTCCTGCCGTCAG
The DNA here is from genome assembly GCF_006442975.2 of Mesorhizobium sp. B2-1-1. Taxonomy (NCBI): domain Bacteria; kingdom Pseudomonadati; phylum Pseudomonadota; class Alphaproteobacteria; order Hyphomicrobiales; family Phyllobacteriaceae; genus Mesorhizobium; species Mesorhizobium sp. B2-1-1. Next base: position 4,252,958 of record NZ_CP083954.1, read on the forward strand.
CCGTTGGGCGCCGATTCGCCCAGCGTATCTGCAACAAAGGATGCCGCGATCAGATCGTCGGCATCCAGGCCTAGAGAGCCTTCGCCCGCTCCCATGATGGCGGCAACCTTGTGGAAGGTCTTCAGCTCATGGTCGGAAATCCGGGCGGTTTGCATCTTGGCTTTGAGCTCGGCGATACGTCGCCCCAAGGCGGGCGACGTTCCAATTTCACGTTTCGACATGACGCGGTTTTCTCCTTCCCCAACCCATGCTTGTTTTGCCCGCCATTCGCAGCCCGAATGCTTACTTTTATGAGGGACCGCGAATACAAGGCCCCGAACGCGTGATCCTTGCGAAGGTTCCCGCGCGACAAGGTCACGAAATAATACGGAAAGGGCGCCACGGCGGCGGCGTGCCGCCGTCGTGCCGGCAAGCGCATTCGGGAAGACAAAAAGGGATGAAAAGTTCCGACCGGATTCCTGCCCGCGTTGAAATTCCTCACGTCCGGAGCAGCTAAGCCCTTGAAATTATTGGCGATCCCGACAGGATTCGAACCTGTGACCATCGGCTTAGAAGGCCGGTGCTCTATCCAGCTGAGCTACGGGACCGCTGGCCGGCTCGGAGCCGGTAAGATGTCTGCGCTGGCGCCCGCCCGGGCTTTGCCGGTCAATGCGTCCAGGGCGTCCTGCGGTCATAGCGGAAATTTTCCGCATAGGAAATCTGGCGGCGCTTGGGCTCTTTCGGCTCCTCGACGCGGTAGGCGAGCCCTTCCTTCTCGGCATAGGCCACGGCCTCTTCACGCGTATCGAAGGTCAGCTTGATCTGGCTCCTCATGTCGCCGGAAGTGGTGTAGCCCATCAGCGGGTCGATTTTCTTCCGCATCTCGGGATCGAATTCCAGCACCCAATGGCCGGTCTTGGCCGTGCCGGACTGCATCGCGGTTTTGGCTGGACTGAAAATGCGCGCGGACATGACCACCTCATTGCTGTGCAAGGCAGCATGGCCGCCTCTTCGCCCGTCATTACTGCGCAATGCCGACGGCGGCAAGGTTTTTGCACCTGCAGGTTTTTGCACTTGCCATGGAACACTGAAATGAATAGGCAACAGACCGTTCGGAGTGTAGCGCAGCCTGGTAGCGCATCTGGTTTGGGACCAGAGGGTCGGGAGTTCGAATCTCTCCACTCCGACCACCTTTCACCGTGTACGGCCCGGAGACATAGGTAACAGAATGTACCTAAGACATGGGTGACAACCTCGTGCCGAACGGGTTGTCGATGGTCTGCAAGGTCCTCTGTTCCAAGTCGATATACCCCAGATCATAGTGCATGAAGGAGACGAGCCAAATGCCGTCGTCGACTTCGCTGATGCCGAGCCTTTGGCCGGCGAGCACGGTGGAGATGTTTATCTTCTTCCTGTGCATGCAGATGCGGCCGCAGGCGGTGACGAGGATGTCCTTGTCATGGAAGGGATATTCCAGCTCGGGTAGACCTTGATAGGCTCTTGAAGAGCCTCTGTAGAGCTCGGCTGGCACCTTCATGCCGATGGCCTCGTGGGGCCTCTCGTCATTGAATTCGCTCATGAAAGCATCGAACCTGGCCTGCTGCTGGAGGGTGTTCATGCCCGGCGGCCGGGTCGTTTCGGCCTTGAGCGTGCGGTGCATGCGCTCATGGCGAGCGTTCTCGTGCGGGTTGCCAGGCCGGATGCGCTCGATGGCGATGCCGAGCCTCAGCCAGAACACCGACAGCCTCGATAGATTGTAGAGGCCGTTGGGGCTTGCGAAGGGAAGGCCATTGTCGCTTCTAATCGCTTCCGGCAGGCCACGTTCCTTGAACAGCCGGACGAAAGCCTCGATGACTGGAACCTCCTTTGTCGCTTCAAGGGCTTCGCAGGCCAGCAGATAGCGTGAAGCCTGGTCGGTGACGGTCAGGGGGTAACAGTAGCGGCCGTTGCCGAGCTTGAACTCGCCCTTGAAATCGGCGCACCAGAGATCGTTGGGCCGCATCGCCTGTGACAGTTGCGTGCCCGCGGCCTTGTTCGCCCGGTTCCTCTTGCGGGCCTGGCTCACAAGGCCGTGGCGGTCGAGCACGGCATGAACCGTGCTCTTGGCCGGAATGCGCACGTCGCCGGCCAGTTTCCTGATCAGCAACTCCCTGATCTTCCTGGCGCCCCAGTGCGGCTTCTCTTGCTTGTTTTCGACAATCATCCGCTCGATCTGGACCGGCAGTTGGTTGGCATAGCGCACCGGCCGCCGAGAGCGGTCCGTCAGTGCCTCAAGGCCCTCATCCTTGTAGCGATTGAAGATCTTGTAGCCCGTCTTGCGCGAGATGCCGAACTCCCGGCACACATCGCTCATGCCTTCCCCGTCCAGAAGACGGGCCACGAAGCGTAGACGTTCCTCCATCACCGAACACTCTCTCCACGGCATCAACACCTCCGGCCAAAAGCCAAAAGTGTTACCCATGTGTCCGGTACAAAACGTCACCTATGTCTCGGGTCGCTCACCGAAAAGGCAATCGAGAGCCGCTGGCGCCTGCGAATGGCAATGTGTCGGGTGCAGAATGGGGCTGTCGGCAATCTCCGCGCGCGCCCAGTGGTCTTTGCTGCTGCATGTCACGGTCGCAACAAAAAGCCGCGGACGGCAAAGTTGCCTGCTCCACCGCATCGACTATTGTGAGCCGGAACACGACACGGTGCGGGGCAACAGATGCCCATCGGACATCGACGGTCTCCGCTAAAGCCTCACGGAGGAACCATGAGCGACAGTTGGACACCCACCCGTCTCGGCGCAGGGCGGCATTCAGCATGACGACGGAAACCGCCACGGGCGGCACGGAGACAAAATTCAGACAGCCGCCAGCCGGAACCGGGATCGCGGTCGATCTCGATGGAGTGACCATAGATTTCGCATTGGCGGCCGGGCGTAGCTTCCAGGCGGTCGCCCGCGCCGATCTGAAAGTCGGCGACCAGGAATTCGTGGCGATCATTGGGCCGACGGGCTGCGGCAAGTCAACGCTGCTGAATGCCGGCGCAGGGCTTCTCGAGCCTTCGGCAGGCAGCGTCCGTGTGTTCGGCGCCCCGCTTCGCGGTCTCAACAGACAGGCTGGCTACCTCTTCCAGCAGGATGCATTGATGCCCTGGAAGACCGCTCTGGACAATGTGGCCATCGGGCTGGAGGTGGCAGGCGTGCCCTCTTCCGAAGCAAAGGAACGCGCGCGAGCATGGCTCGGACGCGTCGGCCTGGCTGCTTTCTGCGAGCGCTACCCTCACATGCTTTCAGGCGGCCAGAAAAAGCGCGTTGCTCTTGCGCAGGTCCTGATCCGCGATCCCAAGATCCTCCTCATGGACGAACCCTTCGGACCGCTCGACGCACAGACGCGGCTGATCATGGGCGGCCTTTTGCTCAAGCTGTGGTCGGACGACCGCAAGGCGGTGATGTTCGTCACCCACGACCTCGAGGAAGCGATCGCGCTGGCTGATCGCGTGGTGGTGATGTCAGCCGGTCCCTCGGCACGCATCATCGGCGACTTTCCAATCCCGCTGGCGCGTCCACGCGATATTTCGGAAATCAGGCTGGAACCGCGCTTCCAGGAATTGCATCGCGACATCTGGCACATGCTGAAGAAGGAAGTGCTCAAGGCTTACGGCGAGATTGAAGAAGGAGCGATCCGATGAAAAGGACGACGCTGCTTTTCGCACAGCTAACCGTGGCCGTCATCGTCATCGCGCTCTGGCAGGCAGCGTCGACGACGCACCTGATCGGCGATCCGAACAATATTTCCTTCTTCTTCTCGACCCCATTGGCGGTGGCAGGCCAGATATGGAAGTGGTTTGCCACCGGGACGATCTGGCATCATCTGTGGATCACGCTGTGGGAGTCCATGCTGGCCTTCGCCATCGGCTCGCTGGCAGCGATCGCGATCGGCTTCTGGTTTGCCCGCAAGCCGAGACTTGCGGCCGTCTTCGATCCCTATGTAAAGGCGGCCAATGCGCTTCCCCGCGTCGTGCTGGCGCCGATCTTCACGCTTTGGTTTGGCCTCGGCATCTGGTCCAAGGTTGCCTTGGGCGTGACGCTGGTTTTCTTCATCGTCTTCTTCAATGTCTACCAGGGCGTGAGGGAGGTGAACACGACGGTGCTGGCCAATGCCCGAATGCTCGGCATGAACGAACGGCAATTGCTGCGCCACGTCTATATGCCATCGGCGTTGTCCTGGGTGTTTTCATCGCTCCATATCTCCGTCGGATTTGCCGTGGTCGGCGCCGTGGTCGGCGAATATCTCGGTGCGGCGGGCGGACTAGGCTATCTGATACAGCAGGCCGAGGGCGTTTTCGACGTAGCGGGCGTCTTTGCCGGAATGTTCGTCCTCGCCGCTTTTGTGCTCTTGATCGACTGGATCGTCACGCTGGTCGAAAAGCGGCTGCTTGTCTGGCGGCCTGAATTCTCGAAACCAGGCCGATAGGGCCCAATCCAGCTCAAGGAGGAGATCATGAGGATCATTTCGAAACTGGCGGCCGCCGCCGTCGTATTGCTCGCGGTGGCCACAGACGCGGGGGCTGCCGAAAAGGTCACCATTTCGATCGGCGGAGCATCATGCCTCTGCTACATGCCGACCGTGCTCGCCAAACAGATCGGCGCTTACGAAAAAGCCGGTATCGATGCAGACCTCGTCGATTTCAAGGGCGGTTCTCAATCGCTGACCGCAGTATTGGGTGGCAGCGCGGATGTGGTGTCCGGCTATTTCGATCACACGGTGAAATTGGCCGCCAAGAACCAGCGCCTGCAATCCTTCGTCGTTTACGACCAGTTCCCGGGACTGGTGCTGGCGGTGGCGCCGGGCCAGACCGGCAAGATCAAGTCAGTGAAGGACCTTGCTGGCAAAAAGGTCGGCGTGACCGCTCCCGGTTCCTCGACCGACTTCTTCCTGAAGTTCCTTCTGCAGAAGAACGGCATCGACCCGACATCCGCCGCCGTGATCGGCGTTGGGCTGGGCGCTACCGCCGTCGCCGCCATGGAGCAAGGGCAGATCGACGCCGTGGTGACGCTCGATCCGGCCGTCACCGTGCTTCAGGCCAGGCATAAGGACCTGACCATCCTGGCGGACACGCGCACCCAGAAGGATACCGAGGCGGTATTCGGAGGCGACTATCCCGGCGGAGCGCTTTACACCCGGCCGGAATGGATGGCCGCGCATCCCCAAGCAACGCAGGGATTGACCAATGCCATGCTTGCCACGCTGGATTACATTCACTCCCACAGCGCCGAAGAGATCATGGCCCAGATCCCCGACAATCTGATCGGCAGCGACAAGGACGCCTATCTGGCCGCGTTGAAAAATGCGATCCCCATGTATTCGACCACCGGGCTCATGGATCCAAAAGGCGCGCAGGCCGTGCTCGACGTTTTCTCTCTCGGTTCGCCCGATGTGGCCAACGCCAAGATCGACATCACGCAGACGTACACGAACGACTATGTGAACAAGGCGAAGAAGGCCAACTGACGAGATCAACGCCAAGCAGCGGGCATATGGCTCGTTCGCCTTAGCCACGGAGTTCACCGAGCGCCGGCATTTCAGCGACTCGGTGGCCTCGTCGCCGTTTTGGGTAACCGCCAATTGGCGAATACCCGTTCTTCTCTCACGCAGCTTGGCATTTGCGCAAGCAAGCCGAACGCGCGGCAATAGTGAGGGTGACTGAAGTCACATGAAGGCAAGCTCGCCGGGCGAGAACCCCAACCGCCCCACTCCCGGCGAGCCTACAACCTGATTTGGAACGCAATCAGGACCGGGGTCAGCCGGCAAGCTTGTATCGCAAGATCGGTGCCAGCTTTTGTTTCCCGAAATGGGACGGCTAAAGGGACATGGAACCACCGTTTGCTGGCCGGCGACCATCGCGCGCTAGACCTCGAACTCGCCCTGCCCCTCGTCCATGGCGCTGACGGTTTCAGCCGCCAGCGCCCGGGTGATCGGCGTCTTGCGTTCGAGCGCGGCGCGGTCCAGCCGCTCCACCACGCGCATGGCCGTCGCCAGGGAGCGCTCGATGCGGCGCACCAGATATTGCACGACATGCGGCTCGACCTCGACCTGGCGGTCGGCGAACAGCTTGGTGATGACACCTGCCAGCAGGAGATCGTCGGGTTCGTGGATCTCGACGGTTGCCGCAGCCTTCAGCCGCGACGCCAGATCCGGCAGCGTGACGCCCCAGGCCGAGGGAAAGCGGCGCGCTGTCAAAAGCAAGTGCGAGCCGCTGCCGCGCACCGCATTGATCAGATGAAACAGCCCCTGCTGGTCGACTGTGCCGGTATCGACGTCGTCGATCAGCGCCGGCCGGGCACCGAGATTTACAATGCTGTCGCCAACGCGGTGCGCGTCGACCTGAACGGCATCCGCCCGTGCCCGCCAGATCGAGGCCAGATGGGTCTTGCCGGAACCGGCCGGACCGGCGAGCACGACCACTGGCGAGGGCCAGTCCGGCCAGCGGTCGACCAGCGCCACTGCCTGGTTGTTGGTGCCGGAGACGACGAGTTCGTCTCGCGAATAGCCGGTGCCATGGCCGAGATCGAGCGGCAGCTGGCGCGGCGGGTCGGCCCTCTGGTCGCTCATGCCAGGCTCAGCCGCGCGACCCGGCCAGGCCGGATCATGGATTGATGCCTTTGCGACGATCGGCCGGCAATGGCGGCACGGCCTTGCCGTGACCCTTGTAGAGCGGCGATTCCAGATAACGCGCAATGGCAAAGCGCACCAGGACCGCGACCGCGGCCGATGCAGGCACCGCAATCAGCAGACCGACGAAGCCAAACAGCGCGCCGAAGGCAAACAGCGCGAACATCAGCCACACCGGATGCAAGCCGACGCTTTTGCCGACCAGCCGCGGCTGCAAGATATTGCCCTCGATGAACTGGCCGATGAAGAACACCACCGCGACCGCTACGACCATGGTCCAGTCCGGCCAGAACTGGACGAAGGCAACGCCGACGGCCAGCACCAGCCCGGTCAGCGAGCCGACATAGGGGATGAAGGAGATCAGCCCGGCGAACAGGCCGATGAGGATGCCGAAATTGAGACCGGTTAGCGTCAGGCCAGTGGCATACATGGCGCCCAGCACCAGGCACAGCGTGCCCTGCCCGCGCACGAAGCCGGCCGTTGCCGTGTTGATGTCCCTGGCGATGGCGCGCACCGTGGCGACATTGTCCCGCGGCACCCAGCTGTCGATCACCGCCACCATGCGGTCCCAGTCGAGCAGCATGTAGAAGGCGACCACCGGCGTCACCACGAACAGGCTGATCACCGAGACCAGCGCCACGCCCGAACTCCATATCGAGGTGAACACGGTCGTCAGCAGACCGAAGCCGGATGTCAGCAGTGAGTTCAATCCGTCGCGCAGGCCATTTGCGTTGACGCCGAATTTCTGTTCCAGCCATTTCGGATCGAACGAGGTGATCAGGCTCTGCAGCCGCGTCAGGTACTCAGGCAACTTGCCGGCAAAATCGGCCATCTGCGTCGCCAGCACCGGGATGAGGATGACAAAGGCCAGCACCAGCACGACAAGGAAGGTGATGAGGATGACCACCGTTGCCATGAAACGGCTGAGGCCGAGCCGCTGCAGCCGGTCGGCCACGGGATCGAGGAAATAGGCGAGCACCATGCCGGCCACGAAGGGCAAGAGGATGGCGCTGAAAACATAGAGGAAAAGCGCAAGCGTGGCGACACCGGCAAGCCAAAAGAAGATCTGCCGGCGGAATCCGGCGGATGGATCATCACCGGCTGCCGCCGGCGCGCTCGCCGCAGCTTCTTTGTCAGGTGCCCGGGGTGGAGCTTTCGCCATAGCCGCTCATATGCCTCAGCCAAGCCACGAGATAGGCTGCGGCCGAAGCCACGGTCAAGACCCCGGACAGCATTATGAGGGCTGGCCGAAGTGGATCGAGATGGATCGAAAAAGCAAGCTCACCCAGCACCAGCGCCGCCAGTACAATCTGGATGGCGGTGTTGACCTTGGAGACGAGGAGCGGCTTCATCTCGACGGGGTGGGCCATCACGGTGGACAACAGCACCGCGCAAATGATCAGCGCGTCGCGCGACACCATGGTGACGACCAGCCACAGCGGCAATTGCCCGATGAAGCCCAGCACGACGAACACGGAAACCAGAAGCAGCTTGTCGGCCACCGGATCGAGATAGGCGCCGAGCTTGGAATGCTGGTTGAACCGGCGGGCGATGAAGCCGTCGACGCCGTCCGAGATGCCGGCAACGAGGAACCCGGCAAAGGCCCAATCCCAGCGCGCCTGCAGCATGGCCAGCACCACGGCAGGCACCAGGACAAGGCGCATGATTGTGATCAGGTTGGGGATGGTCAAGCGCATGTCCCGTCGCTTCTGTCTGAACGATAGATGATGGAGATGGGGGATGGGCGCAAGAGAGAAGCTGCCGAACCTCCCCTGGTGGGGAGCGGCAGTTTCAGCGCCGTTTTCCTTGCGGACCGAAACCGTTCATGCGAAGAGCCGCAAAGGAAACAGCGACAAGCCAGATATGAAGCGCGATACAGTCAAGCGTAAGAACGGGCTCACCTATGCCGAGGCTGGCGTCGACATCGATGCCGGCAATCTCATGGTCGAGAAGATCAAACCGCTGGTCAAGGCGACGCGCCGGCCGGGCGCCGATGGCGAGATCGGCGGTTTCGGCGGCCTGTTCGATCTCAAGGCCGCCGGCTTTACCGACCCGGTGCTGGTCGCCGCAAATGACGGCGTCGGCACCAAGCTGAAGATCGCCATCGACGCCGGCAAGCACGACACGATCGGCATCGACCTCGTCGCCATGTGCGTCAACGACATCGTCGTGCAGGGTGCCGAACCGCTGTTCTTCCTCGACTATTTCGCCACCGGCAAGCTCGATCCGGACCAGGGTGCGGCGATTGTCGGCGGCATCGCCGCGGGCTGCCGGCAGGCCGGCTGCGCGCTGATCGGCGGCGAGACGGCCGAAATGCCCGGCATGTATCACGGCAAGGACTATGACCTTGCCGGTTTTGCCGTGGGCGCGGCCGAGCGCGGCCAGCTTCTGCCCACCGACGACATCGTCGAGGGCGACGTGCTGCTGGGGCTGGGTTCGTCGGGCCTGCATTCGAACGGCTTTTCGCTGGTGCGCCGCATCGTTGCGACCAGCGGCCTGGCATGGACCGATCCGGCTCCCTTCAATGACGAGGCCACATTGGCCGAGGCGCTGCTCGAGCCGACCCGGATCTATGTGAAATCGATCCTGAAGGCGATCCGCAACACGCACGGCATCAAGGCGCTGGCCCATATCACCGGCGGCGGCTTCCCCGAAAACATTCCGCGCGTTCTGCCGAAGGAGTTCTCGGCCGAGCTCGATCTCGACGCCATCGACGTGCCGCCTGTGTTCTCATGGCTGGCCAAAACCGGCGGTGTGGCGCCCGAAGAGATGATGCGCACCTTCAACTGCGGCATCGGCATGATCCTGGCGGTGGCGTCCGGCCAGGCGGCGCAGGTCGCTGCCGTCTTGCAGGAAGCCGGCGAGACGGTGACGCCGATCGGCCGGATCGTGCCGCGCCGCGACGCCGGCGTCATCTATCGGGGTTCGATCGGTCTATGAGTGCGCAGAAGAAACGCACTGTCGTTCTGATCTCGGGGCGCGGTTCCAACATGACGGCGCTGATCGCCGCCGCCAGCGACCCGGCTTTCCCGGCCGAAATCGTCGGCGTCATCTCCGACAAGGCGGATGCCGCCGGGCTCGGCATGGCGAGGGCGCGCGGCATCGCCACCCAGGTGATTTCCCGGGCCGACCATGCCAGCAAGCAGGCGCACGACGCCGCGATCGATGCGGCGCTCACGGCCTTCAATGCCGAGATCGTGGCACTGGCCGGCTACATGCGCATTTTGACCACCGGCCTCGTCCAGAAATGGCAGGGTCGTATGATCAACATCCACCCCGCTCTGTTGCCGGCCTTCAAGGGGCTCGACACGCATGCGCGCGCGCTGGCGGCGGGCATGCGCATCCATGGCTGCACCGTGCATTTCGTCACGTCCGAGATGGATGACGGTCCGATCATCGCACAGGCGGCGGTGCCGGTAATGGTCGGCGACAATGCCGACACACTTGCCGCACGAGTGCTGAAGGTGGAACACCAGCTCTATCCGCTGGCGCTGGGGCTGGTCGCCGAGGGCAAGGCCCGGATGGAAAAGGGCCGCACCGTGTTTGCCCGCTTCGCCGACGATGCCGACAATGCAACCTCGATGATCATTGCACCGAGCCCGCTGCGCGAGGAAATCGATTTCGAGCAATTGGCGCGGATCACGCCGTAGGCATTTTTGCAGTCATAATTTGATTGCAAATTTTGGCGCACTCGCCTATCTGATGCTTGCATGAACAGCAAGCATAGGCGCGTGCTCAAGGCGATATTCACCGATCCAGTTTCGGGCAGTATCGAATGGATTGCCGTCGAAACCTTGCTGGTCGCCGTTGGTTGCCAGGTGATCGAAGGAAGCGGCTCACGCGTGCGTTTTGTCTTTAAGAGCGAAGTCGAGACGTTCCACCGGCCGCACCCTTCAAAGGAAGCAAAGCGATATCAAGTACGGGATGCTCGCCAATTCTTGTTGAGGATCGGAGTGAAGCCATGAATGCGATGACCTACAAGGGCTATTCGGCCCGTGTTGATTATGATGACGATGACGAGATTTTCTTCGGCCGTATTGCCGGTATTCGAGACGGCGTATCCTTCCATTCAGAAACTGTCGCGGGGCTAAAAGCCGCCTTCCATGAAGCCGTGGACGACTATGTCGAAACTTGCGCGAAAATCGGTAAGTCGCCGCAAAGACCTTATTCCGGCAATCTCATGTTGCGCGTTGACCCCTCGGTTCATTCAAAAGTCGCAATGGCAGCGGAAGTCGCAGGCAAGAGCCTGAACCAGTGGGGAGAAGAAGTCTTGCGCGAGGCGGCCGAAAAGCAAATTGCCTGAACCAGCAGCTGTCATGCCTCCATCTGCATCCGCCATTCGACCGGGAGTATCGTGAAACAGTTGTTTGTGCTGCGCCACGCCAAGTCGAGTTGGGACGATCCCAACCTCCCCGATTTCGACCGGCCGCTCGCCGAACGCGGATTGAAGGCGGCCCAATTGATAGGGCGCGAACTCGCGGCGCGCGGGTGGCTGCCGGACCAGGCGCTGGTATCGCCGGCGCTGCGCACCCGCGAGACCTGGCGGCTGGTGGACGCGGAGTTGCCAGCGCATCCACGAGTCGCGTTCTCCGAGGCGCTTTATGAAGCCTCAGCGACGGATATTCTGAGCCAGATTCGTCAAGCCGATCCGTCGAACGACAGCTTGCTGGTGGTCGGCCACAATCCCGGTCTGCAATATCTGGCGAAACAGCTTGCCGGGCCAGGGTCAGAGGCCAAGGCGCGCAGGAGGCTCGAAGGAAAATTTCCAACGGCAGCCTTTGCGCGCCTCGTTTTCCAGGGCGACTGGTCCAACCTGTCGTCCGCGCGGCTGACGCATTGCCTGCGTCCGAAGGATCTGCGCTAGAAATCCGGGGTTAAGCTGGCAGCCAAGGCCGCTGCGTGTCCGGGACGTTAATTGCCCCAGATGCCTTGGCCGGGTTCGGGCCAGTCGGTAGTGGGCTTCGTCTTGGCATCGCCTGTCTCGTGGCCGGCCATGCCCGTATCCTTGAGCGCGCCGGTGACAAGGTGGTCCACGCCCGCCATCGGGGCGACGGGCTGGTTGGCATTGTCGGAGCCATAATGGTCGCTGCCGGCAAAGGCGCTGCCGGTCGCAACGAGGATGGCGGCGGTGGCGAGGGCGATCTTGTTCATTTCAATCTCCTGGATTCATCCGTTAGGCGGCGTCTTGGGAGGACGGTTCCGCTAAGGACAAGACCCCAGGCACTCCTGTTTTATTCCTGGGCTCGGATTGTTTTCTGCCGAGCTTGGAGGATTGGTCATGCGCAAAAAACAAGAGCGGCGGGCCGGGCCCACCGCTCTTTGTGGTCGAAGACTTACAGAATCAACGGCCCCAGATGCCCTGGCCAGACTGAGCCGGCACGTTGGCATTCGCGTCGCCCTGCGCCTTTATGGACTTGGTGATCGAGCCGGTATGCGTGGTGTCGATGTTGGAGGTCGACTGGTTGGCAACCGGCTGGTTGACATTGTTGGAACCATAATTGTCGCTGCCGGCAAAGGCGCTGCCCGTGGCAATGAGAATGGCGGCGGCGGTAAGAGCGATCTTGGTCATTTCTTTACTCCTGAGTTCAAGTTGGTTGATGTCGGCAGTCGCGATCAACGGCCGAAAAGGTTGCGGTCTGCGCCCTGCGAAGCCGGGGCCTGGACGGTTCCATTCGTCTTCGAGATCGAAGCGGTGACGGAATGGTCGACAGCGGCGGCGGGCTGATTGGCGTTGGCCGAACCATAATTGTCGCTGCCGGCGAAAGCGGTGCCCGTGGCAACGAGGATGGCGGCGGCGGTAAGAGCGATCTTGGTCATTTTGGTTACTCCAGTATGTTTGTTCTGTCCGTCTAGTGGCGTGCCCTTGGGAGGATTTCGCGTCGCTCGGACCACCCCGAGATGGGTCTGCGGTGTTGTCGTTTCCAGTCACGAAAATGTGCCAAAAAAGCTGTGGGACGGCCCTTGAAATTGAAACGACATCGCTGGCTGCCACAATTTTATCTTGTTGAACCAACGGTTTATTGAGAAAACTCCATTGAGCCCACCCGTTTGCGCAGAGCGTACGTTCACCGTTTGATGTACGGTCCGTCAACATAAATCGAACCGAACGGTTCGGTCTTATCTACGTAAGGCCCGCGCAAGTGGCCGCATCCGGGCGTTTGCTTTGCGGCTGGGTCGACATTGTCGCTTGCAAACGGGCTGAAGGACGCGCCAAGAGGCGCGCCGCATTCTCCACGCGGAGGCTTCGCCTCCGGTCGCGGCTGGCGCAAGCTTTCAATCATTTTGGCGACTGGAGAAATGGAAAGCGGCGGGTTCTGGCCCGTCAGGAAGCGCCAAAGCCAAGGACGTCGCGCATATCGTATTGACCGGGCGGTCGCCCGGTCACCCAGAGGGCTGCGGCGATGGCGCCACGGGCGAACATGACGCGGTCCTCGGCCGCATGCGACAGGGTGACGATCTCGCCCCCGGTGCAGAAGCTGACGCTGTGCTCGCCGACGATGCTGCCGCCGCGCAGCACCGCGAAGCCGATCTCGCCGGCAGGCCGCGCACCGGTGACACCGTCGCGAACACGCCTCGCCATCGCATCAAGCTCGACGCCGCGTCCGTCGGCAATGGCTTGGCCGAGCATCAGGGCGGTGCCAGATGGCGCGTCGATCTTGTTGCGGTGATGCGCCTCTAAAATCTCTGCATCCCAGTCCGCGGGACCGAGCGCTCTCGCCGCCTGCTCGACCAATCCGACCAGCATGTTGAGCCCAAGCGAAAAGCTCCCGGAGCGTACGATGACAACGGTTTTCGCGGCATCGGCGATGGCTGCCAATTCAGCGTCATCGAAACCGGTCGAGCCAATGACCATGGCAGGCCCGCGACGGCCGGCGCAGGCTCTCGCCAGATCGGCCGATGCCGCCGGCGTGGTGAAATCGACGACCACATCGGCCAGGCCGAGCGCCTCGTCGCGACTGACCAGGCCATCGCCGACGACGCCCGGTCGATGAAAGCGGGCAGTAAGCGCCAGCCGCGAGTCGGCCTGCACGGCGTCCGCCATCTGGCGCCCCATGCGGCCGAGCGCACCGGCAATTGCGATCCTGACTGGCGCCATCGCCGCGACTATTTCCACATGCCGCGCATGCGCGCGCCGATGTCGACGCGTATCTCGGGCCGGGGCGCCCTGCCCTGTGCCGCTTGCGCTGCCGGCCACGCCGTCTGTTCGAATGCCGCAAGGAGGGAAGCCGGGATGAAGCGCGTGCGCGAGGCATAGACATGGCGGTCGCCGCGCGCCGCCTGGCCATGCGGAAAGAAGCGCTGCGGCATGATCAGGTTGAGGCTGTCCTTGGCCCTTGTCATCGCCACGTAAAGCAGCCGGCGCTCCTCTTCGATATCTTCCCTGGTGCCGACGCCGAGATCGGCCGGAATGCAGCCATCGACAGTGTTGAGCACAAACACGTTCTTCCACTCCTGGCCCTTGGCCGAGTGGATGGTCGACAGGATCAAATAATCCTCGTCGCGATGCGGCGGCCCGGCCTGGTCGCTGGTTGCATCGGGCGGATCGAGCGTCAGTTCGGTGAGGAAGCGCTCGCGTGAAGCATAGTTCTGGCCGATCTGCTCGAGCTGCAAAAGGTCGGCCCTGCGCGTGGTTGCGTCCTCGTGAATGCGCTCGAGATGCGGCTCGTACCAGAGCCTGACCTGTTCGAGATCGGCCGGCCATTTGGCGCCGGCACGCAGGCCGGAGTAAAGCGAGACGAAACCCGGCCAGTCATCCGCCGCGCGTTGGGGCGGCCGCCAGCCGGCAAGGCCCATCGCCTCGTCCAGCGCCGATGTCATTGTCTCCACGACCTGCGCCGCGGCCGAGGGGCCGATGCCCGGCAAAAGCTGCAGCACGCGAAATCCGGCGACGCGGTCGCGCGGGTTTTCGGCAAAGCGCAGCACCGCCAGCACATCCTTGACGTGAGCGGCATCGAGGAATTTCAGCCCACCGAACTTGACGAAGGGAATGTTGCGCCGCGTCAGCTCGATTTCCAGAGGCCCGCTGTGGTGCGAGGCGCGAAACAGCACCGCCTGCGATTTCAGTGCCGTGCCGGCCTCGCGCTCGGCCAGGATGGCCTCGCAGACGAAATTGGCCTGTTCGACCTCGTCGCGTACAGTCACCAGCCTCGGCTTGGCGGCGGATTTGCGTTCCGACCACAGGTTTTTGGTGAAGCGTTCCGAGGCCTCGCCGATCACCGCATTGGCGGCGGCCAAAATGGTTTCGGTCGAGCGGTAGTTGCGCTCCAGCATCACCACATCGGCGGCCTGCGCGAACTGCTTGGGAAAGTCCAGGATGTTGCGCACCTCGGCGGCGCGGAACGAATAGATCGATTGCGCATCGTCGCCGACCACCGTCAGCCCGGCGCCATCGGGTTTGAGCGCCATGAGGATCGAGGCCTGCAGCCGGTTGGTATCCTGGTATTCGTCGACCAGCACATGGTCGAAGCGCCCGCCCAGATGCATCGCTATCTCCGGTTCGGCCGTCATCTGCGCCCAGTAGAGCAGCAGGTCATCGTAATCGAGCACGTTCTGCGCCTGCTTGGCCTCGACATAGCCGGCGAACAGCTGCTTCAGCTGTTCAGCCCAGCCGGCGCACCACGGAAAGGCGGAGCCCAGCACCTCGCCGAGCGGCGCCTGCGCGTTGACGGCGCGCGAATAAATGGCAAGGCAGGTGCCCTTGGTGGGAAAGCGCGCTTCCGTCTTCGAGAAGCCGAGCTCGTGGCGCACCAGGTTCATCAGGTCGGCCGAATCCTCGCGATCGTGGATGGTGAAAGCCGGATCGAGGCCGATCTCCTGCGCGTAATCGCGCAGCAGCCGTGCACCGATGCCATGGAAGGTGCCGGCCCAGGTCAGCGCGTCAGTGACGATCGAGGCGTCACGGCCGAGCACCTCGCCGGCGATGCGCTCGACGCGCCTGGCCATTTCGGAGGCGGCGCGACGTGAAAACGTCATCAGCAGGATGCGGCGCGGATCAGCCCCCTTGACGATGAGATGGGCGACGCGATGCGCCAGCGTGTTGGTCTTGCCCGAGCCGGCGCCGGCAATGACCAGCAGCGGTCCGGCGATCCTGCCGTCGCCATGCTCGACGGCCTGGCGCTGGGCATCATTCAGCCTTGCGAGGTAAGCGGGCTGGTCGGTCGGTTCCCGAAATGTCGAATCATGAGCGGCAAGGTTCATCGCCCATCAAGCATCGTTTCCGCTTTGTTCGCAACAAGGAAGCAGCGCGGCGAGCTCAGGGTCGACAGGTCAGCGTTCCGGATCGACACCCATGGCCGCAGACTGCCTGCGCAATGCCTCCCGATCATTCTTCGGGACTGGCAGCAACAGGGGATCGACGGTGTCGGGTACGTCCTCGATCAGCTTGCGCGCGAGGCGGTAAGTGACGAAGGCGATGGTGCAGGCCAAGAGCAGACGGATCATCCAGCAGTCCTCCTTTGCCTGATCCAACCGGAGACATGAGCTTTTGTTCCTCGGCTTGATCGTCGCAACCAAACGGAAGTCGTCTCGTTGTCAGACGAGAGGAGGTAGCGATGAAGAAGCTCTCCCTAGGCCTTCTGCTGATCGTTCTGGCCGTGTCGGCCTGCGACAACAACGTCCCGCCAACTAAGGCTCCGGCAGCGGAAAACCCGCACGCCGACGGCAATCCTGTAGCCGATAAGACCGGCAAATGAGTTGACATGCGTGCAGCAACGCCGCGGACCACGGCGGGACAGCACAAAGCACAGCCTGGAAAGGACGGCCGGCGCCGCTTGGGAGGTGCCTGATAGCGCCGGCCAGGCGGATATCAGGTCCGCCGCAATGTGGATGTTAGCTGAGTCTTGCCGTAGCGTCATGGAGATTCCACCCCTTTGGCTTCCCGCCAAATTCCGGAACGACCGCGCCGTTCATGCTCCCAATCGCCGTCTGACGACCGCGGCATGGAAATTCGTGCCGAACAGCAGGCCGTCATCGTTGAAGTCGTAGCTCGGATTGTGCAGCGGCGCCGTGTCGCCATTGCCGAGGAAGACGAAGCAACCGGGCACGTGAGCGAGGAAACGGGCAAAATCCTCAGAGCCGGTCATCGGCTCGCGGGCGACGGCGACGCCTTCGGGCGCGAACACATTTCCGGCGGCTGCAAAGGCCTCGTCGACCAATTCGGCGTCGTTGTGCAGCGGCACGAATTCCCTGCTGTAGGCGACCTCGGCGGTGACGTTGTAGGCGGCGGCGGTGCCGGCGGCGATGGTGCGCATCTGCTTCTCGATCTCGGCGCTGACCTCGGGGCGAAAGCTGCGGGCGTCTCCAGGATACGGGCAAGGCCGGGCAGCGCGTTGCGGGTGCCGTCGGTGATCAGCTCGGTTACCGAGACCACCGATATGTCGGCCGGGCTCAGCCGGCGCGAGACGATGGTTTGCAGATTGGTGACCAGCGCGCAAGCGGCGACCAGTGTCTCCCGGCCGTCCTGCGGCCCGGCAGCGTGGCCGCCGAGGCCTCTCAGAACGATCTCGAAGATATCCTCGGCCGACATCATCGGGCCGGGGCGGGTTTCGAAATGGCCAATCGGCAATCCGGGCAGATTGTGCAGGCCGAAAATCTCATCGAAGGGAAAGCGGCGCATCAACCCATCGTCGAGCATGGCCAGCGCGCCCCTGCCCCACTCCTCGGCCGGCTGAAAGATGAAGCGCACCGTGCCGTTGAACCCGCCCTCCCCGGCCAGCAGCTTCGCCGCGCCGAGCAGCATGGTGGTGTGGCCGTCATGGCCGCAGGCGTGCATGATTCCGGGATTTTGCGAGCCATAGGCCACAGCCGATTGCTCGGTGATGCGCAGGGCATCCATATCGGCCCTGAGCGCGATCGCCCTGTTGCCGCTGCCGCGCTTCAGCGTGCCGACGACGCCGGTGCCGCCGACGCCCTCGGTCACATCGTCGAGGCCGAATTCGCGCAGTTTGGCAGCGACGAAGGCCGCGGTGCGCTTTTCCTCGAACCCGAATTCCGGATGGGCATGCAGATCGCGCCGCCAGCCGGTCATCTCCTGCTTCAAGGCATCGAGATCGATTTTGGCCATTTCTCCGCCCCTCTCAAACTAGGTTGCAAGTCGGGTGACGACATCGAGCAGAATGTTGGCGCCGGCGACGAGCTCGGTATCCTCGGTGTATTCGCGCGGATTATGGCTGATGCCGCCGGCGCTCGGCACGAAGATCATCGCGGCAGGTGCGATACGCGCCATCATCTGCGCATCATGGCCGGCGCCGGACGTCATGCGCTTCGAAACCAGCCCGCGACTGATGGCAGCGGCCTCGATCAGCTCCACGATGCGGCTGTCGAAGATCACCGGCTCGAAGCGCGCCAGCCGCTCGACCGAGATCGTCACGCCTTCGGCGGCGGCGAGTTCTTCGAGGTGAGCGGCGAGTGCTGCTTCCTCCGCCTGCAACCGGTGCTCGAAAGGATCGCGCAGGTCGATGGTGAAGACCGCTCGCGAGGGAATGACGTTGATGGCGTTGGGCTCGAAACGCATCGTGCCGACGGTGGCGACGGTCGGCGTGTTCGAAGCCTTGGCACGATCGTGCAGGAAGGCGACGACACGGGCGGCCGCATGGCCGGCGTCGCTGCGCATCGACATCGGCGTGGTGCCGGCATGGTTGGCGACCCCGTCGATGGTGATGCGCTGCCAGGAGATGCCTTGCAGGTTTTCCACCGCGCCGATCGGCACGCCTTCGCGCTCCAGCACCGGGCCCTGCTCGATATGCAGTTCGAGATAGGTATGCGGCTTGAGGAAGCCCGGCTGCTCGTCGCCGGCATAGCCGATGCGCGCCAGTTCCTGCCCGAGCACGCTGCCGTCCGTCCCCACGGCCGCCAGCGCCTCGTCGATCGCAACACCGCCGGCATGAACCAGCGAGCCCATCATGTCGGGGGAATAGCGCACGCCTTCCTCATTGGTGAAGGCGGCGACGGCCAACGGGCGCGACAGGACAAAGCCTGACGCCTTCAGTGTCTCGATTGCCTCCAGCCCGGCCAGCACGCCGTAGCAGCCGTCATAAATGCCGGCATCTATGACCGTATCGATATGCGAGCCTATCAGGATCGGCGCCTGCCCGGCATTCCCAGGCGTCCGCCAGATGCCGAAGATATTGCCCATGCGGTCGATGGCGACTTCGAGCCCCGCCTCGCGCAACCAGCCGACGAAGCGGTCGCGGCCCTGCCGGTCGGCGTCCGAGGCGGCAAGCCGCACCAGCCGGCCCTCGCCGTCGCGGCCGATGGCGCCGAGGTCCCGAATACGGCCAAGCAGCCGCCGCGCGTCGACCGAGATCATGGCGTTGCTCCAGAAAGTACCTTGCCCGCAAGCACGTCCGCGGCGGCCACGCCGACGAGTTCGGCATAACGCCTGGGATCGGTTGCGCCTTCGGTGTTGACGACCAGCACCCGCGAGAGCCGGTCGAGGCCGAGTTCGGCCTTGTTGTCGGCCAGCGCCCGGATCAGTCCGGCCAGGCCGACCCCGCCGCTTTCGCCGGCAACGATGGCCGGATCGCCGCCGGCCGGCCGCGCAAGCCTCCGCATCACAGCGACCGCATCCTCCTCGTCGACGGTCATGAAGGCATCGGCGGCACGCGCCAGCACGCGCCAGGCGACAGGCGACGCCTCGTAGCATTCGAGCATCGCCATGACAGTCGCTTCGCCATGCGCGATCTTGACAGGATGGCCAGCCCTGGCGGCGCCCAAGATACAAGCGGCACGTGCGGGCTCGACCACGGTGAAGACCGGCCTGGCATCACCGAGCACGATGGCGAGATGGCCAGCCAGGGCAGCGGCAATGCCGCCGACCCCGGCCTGGACGAAGACGTGGGTGGGCGGTTCGCCGAGCTGGCGCAGCGCCTCGCGCATGATCGCGGTGTAGCCTTGCATGACGAGGCCTGGAATGCGCTCATAGCCCGGCCACGACGTATCGGACACGACGGTCCAGCCCTTGTCCGCCGCGACGCGTGCGGCTTGCCTGACCGAATCATCGTAGTTGCCGTCGACGCGGATCATCTCGGCGCCGTAGCGGGCGATAGCCGTGATGCGCTCGTCGCTGACGCCGGCATGGACGAAGATCGTCGCCCTGGCCCCGACAAGCCGCGCGCCCTGTGCCACCGAGCGGCCGTGATTGCCGTCGGTCGCGCAAGCCATCGTCATGGTGGCGGCGACCGCCCTGACATCGGGCTGATCGAGATCGGCGATGCCGAGCGGCCTGCCAAGCCGGCGGCCGGCTTCCTCCAGCACCAGATGAACGACGGCATAAGCGCCCCCAAGCGCCTTGAAGCTACCGAGGCCGAGGCGAAAACCCTCATCCTTGAGGTGGATGGCGCCAATGCCCAGTTCGGAGGCCAGCGCCGGCAGCGCATGCAGCGGCGTCTCCTGATGATTGGCGCGATGGGACAGGAAACGCTCGGCCGCGTGGGCCCCCGCAACCCCAAGCGTTTCGGCGTCGACCGGATCGAGTGGGCTGCCGTGCAAGGCATTGCGGTTGAGCAGGAACATCAAGACCTCCTTGGCTGACAACGAGACTATATTGCAAGGCAGGCGCAAAAAGCGCTGTATTCAAGGCCCCGAAATGCAAGTTTGTTTCCTCAGGACATGCCATTGCCCGCGTTGCCAGCCTCGCTCGACAGTTTCGACCTCGCCATTCTCGCCGTGCTGCAGAAGGACAACACGACGCCGCAACGACTGATCGGCGAGGCCGTGAACCTGTCGGCGCCGGCGGTGCAGCGCCGTATCAAGCGCATGCAACAGACCGGCGTCATCGCGGCCAATGTCGCGGTCATCGAACCGGCGGCGGTCGGCCAGCCCATCACCATCTTCGTCGAGGTCGAACTCGAAAGCGAACGCACCGAACTGATCGACGCGGCCAAGCGGCAATTCCTGGCGGCGCCGGAAGTCCAGCAGTGCTACTATGTGACAGGCGAGGCCGACTTCATCCTGGCCATCACGGTGGCCGACATGAGCGCCTATGAGGCGCTGACGCGGCGCCTGTTCTTCAACAGCAACAATGTCCGCAAATTCCGCACCTTCGTGGCCATGGACCGCGTCAAGGTCGGCCTGACGGTGCCGCTGCCGGGATGAGCGATCAGGTTGCATGTCTGGCATGCTTTCGCCATTCTCCGCATCGCGAATTAGCGGCGGGAGGCGCGCTTGCACGACACCACCCCGGTTGCGATTATCGGTGCCGGGCCGGCGGGCCTGGCCGTTGCCGCGTGCCTGCGGCAGGCCGGGGTCGACTTCATCTTGCTTGAAAAAGAGCAGCAGCCCGCTCCCGCCTGGCGGCGCCACTACGAGCGCGTCCACCTGCACACGACCAAGCGCTATTCATCCCTGCCCTTCGTGCCCTTCCCCAGGCATTATCCGCGCTATGTGCCACGTGATCTGTTCGTCAAATACCTCGATACCTATGCGCAACGCTTCGATCTGCGGCCCCGCTTTGGAGAAGCGGTGCGTGCGATCCGCCGGCAGGGCAGAAGCTGGGGCGTCGAAGCGACATCAGGCACCGTGCGCGCTTCCCATGTGGTGATTGCCTCGGGATACAATGCCGAGCCGCTGATGCCGGCATTCGCCGGCGCCGGCAGTTTCAAGGGCAAAAGTCTGCACAGCGCGGATTACCGCAACAGCACGCCGTTTGCCGGCCAGTCGGTGCTGGTCATCGGCATGGGCAACACCGGCGCCGAGATCGCGCTCGACCTGGCGGAAGGCGGCGCGCATCCGACGATCTCCGTGCGCGGCGGCGTCCATATCGTGCCGCGCGAACTGCTCGGGGTGCCCATCCAGGTCGTCAGCATGGCGACGCGCCTGGGGCCGCGACGCGTCAATGACGCCGTCTTCCCTATCATCCTCGATCTGGTGTTGGGCAGGCTGGAGAAATATGGGCTCAAACGGCCCAAGCAGGGATTGCTGGAGCAGATATCCCTGGCGTCGCGCATCCCGGTGATCGATGTCGGCACCATCGGCAAGATCCGCGAAGGCGCGATCAAGGTCGCGCCCGACATTGCCGAGATATCAGAAGGCGGCGCCCGTTTCGTCGATGGTCGGCACAGCGACTTCGACGCGATCATCTTCGCCACCGGCTACCGCCCAGCCTATGCCAAATTCCTCCAGCCCGGCGTCGAGCCTGGCGCCAGCGGCGTCAATGCGCGCGCTTCGGAACTCGGTCTTTATCTCGTCGGCTTCCACAATTCGGTCACCGGCCTGCTGCGCGAAATCGGAATCGAAGCCCAGGCGATCGCCGACGACATTCGTCTCCGGCAGAACAGAAAAAGGACGGCCGAAACCCTGCCGGTATGAGCTGAGGCCGCTCAGCTTGCCTTGCGCAGCCACACCTTGTTGTCGTGGAATGCCGCGCCGCCATAGGGTGCGGGCGCATCGGCGCCAGTCAGCACGTTGATGCCCTCGCCGCGCTCATGCGCGCTGTTCGGCCAGATGCCTTCGGCGATCACCACGCCGCGCTTGATGCCGTCGAACAGCCTCGCATGCAGCACCACCTCGCCGCGCGCATTGCCGAGTTCGACACGATCGCCCTCTGCCAAACCGTGTGCGGCGGCATCGTCGGGATGCAAGAGCAATTCCGGCCGGCCCTCCTTGGCCTTCGACACCGGCGTTTCGGAAAAGGTCGAGTTGAGGAAGTTGCGCGCCGGCGACGTAGCCAGCCGGAACGGATGCGCCTCGTCGGCAACCTCGATCAGGTCGACATGATCGGGAAATTGCGGCAACTGCTCCACCGGGCCGAACAGGCCCATGCTTTTCGGCGGCCGGTTGGGGGCGGCTTGTCCGGTCCAATCGGCGCGGAAGCGGAATTTGCCGTCCGCATGGCCGAAGCCCTTGGTGAAATGCGCGGTTTCGAAATCCGGCTGCAAGTCGACCCATTTCTGCTCCTTCAGGCTGGCAAAGCTGCCCAGCCCGCGCTTGCCCAGAATGATATCGATATGCTGCTGTTCGGTGAGGCCGAAGCCCGGCCTGTCGGCGACTCCGAGGCGCTCAGCCAATTGCTCGATGACGAAATGGTTGGTGCGCGGCCCTTCCGGCGGCTCGATCAGCTTCGGGCCGAGCGTGATGTGCTGGTTTCCGCCGCCCTTGTAGATGTCGTCATGCTCGACGAACATCGTTGCCGGCAGCACGACGTCGGCGAGCTTGGCCGTGTCGGTCATGAACTGCTCGTGCACGCAGGTGAACAGATCCTCACGCAAGAAACCCTGCTTCACCAGTCGCTGCTCGGGCGCGACATTGGCCGGGTTGGTGTTCTGGATGAGCAGCGCCGTCACCGGCGGCCCGCCATAGAGCGCATCCGGCGCTCCCGTCAGCACCGGGCCGATGCGCGAATGATCGAGATAGCGGATCGAGGGATTGCGCATGCGCGTGCCCTCCAGCACCTCTTGGTTGAGCTTGAAGATGCCGGAATTGGAGTGGAAGGCGCCGCCACCCTCATATTGCCAGGCGCCGGTGACGGCGGCGATGCAGGAGGCGGCATGCATGTTGACCGCGCCGTTGCGCTGGCGGGCAAAGCCGTAGCCGAGGCGGAAATAGGTTTTCCTGGTCATGCCGACGAGACGGGCAAAGTTCTCGATCTCGGCCACAGTCAGTCCAGTGATCGCGGCCGCCCATTCGGGTGAGCGCGTGCGCAGATGCGCTTCCAGACCTTTCGGGTCATCGGTGTATTTCTCGAGATAGGCGCGGTCGGCCAAGCCTTCCCTGAACAGCACATGCATGACCGCGCAAGCCAGCGCGCCATCGGTGCCAGGCTTCAGGACAAGGCCCATATCGGCCTGCTTCATCGTGGCGTTCTCATAGACGTCGATGACCACGATCCTGGCACCGCGCTCCTTGCGTGCCTTGATGGCGTGGGTCATGACGTTGACCTGGGTCACCACGGCATTGGTGCCCCAGATCACCACGCAATCGGACTTGGCCATTTCGCGCGGGTCGGGACCGCGCAGCGCGCCCGCCCCCATCATCCAGCCGGTCCAGGCCAGGTTGGTGCAGATCGAGCCGAAGAAGCCCGAATATCTCTTCGCATGCCGCAGCCGCTCGATGCCGTCGCGCTGCACCAGCCCCATCGTGCCGGCATAAAAATAAGGCCAGACCGTCTCCGAGCCGTATTTTTCCTCGGCCGCGATGAACTTTTCGGCGACGAGGTCCAGCGCCGCCTCCCAACTTGTTTCCTGCCAGGCGCCCTCGCCCTTGGCGCCTTTGCGCACCAGCGGCTTCAGCAAGCGGTCGGGATGGTGGACGCGGTCGGCGTAACGAGCAACCTTGGCGCAGACGACGCCGGCCGTATAGTTGTTGGACTTGGCACCATGGACGCGGCCGATGCGGTTGCCGTCAAGCAACTCGACCTCGAGCGCGCAGGTCGACGGGCAATCATGCGGACAGGCCGAATGGCCGATGCGAAGGCTGGCGTGCTGGTTCATGGGGTTTGTTTAGCGGGTTTCGGGCAAGGCGTGTAGGGCCAGATGGCGCCTTCCCTTCTCCCTTGTGGGAGAAGGTGGATCGGCGCGCAGTGCCGAGACGGTTGAGGGGTGCGTGCCGGAATGAGGCGTTGGCATTCCCTGGAACACCCCTAATCCGACCTCGCTTCGCGAGGCCACCTTCTCCCACAAGGGGAGAAGGAAGCGGCGCTCTCCCTACTCCGCCGTGCCTTCCTCGTACTCGGCCGACATGGTCAGCCATTTTTCCTCGTGGCCGGCAAGCGTCTGGGCGAGTTGCGATCGCTCCTTCGCCAGCCTTGTCGCCGTCGAGGGATCCTTTTCGTAGATTGCTGGGTTGGCCAGTTCGTCCTCGATGCCGTCGATGCGCTTGCGGATGCGGTCCATCAGCGCTTCGGTGGCGCGAATTTCCTTGGCCAGCGGCTCAAAGGCGGCGCGGCGCTGGGCCGCCTCGCGGCGGCGGTCGGCCTTCGAGGCTTTTTCCGCCTCGCGCCGCTCGCGCCGGTCGCCGGACACGCCTGTGACCAGCGTCTTGTAGTCTTCGAGGTCGCCGTCATAGGGGTTGACGGCGCCATCCTTGACCAACCACAGCCGGTCCGCCGTCGCTTCCAGGAGATGGCGGTCGTGCGAGATCAGGATGACGGCGCCGGGGAACTCATTCAGCGCATGGATCAAGGATTCGCGGCTGTCGATGTCGAGATGATTGGTCGGCTCGTCAAGGATGAACAGGTTCGGCCCCTCGAAGGCCGACAGACCCATCAACAGCCGCGCCTTCTCGCCGCCGGACAGGTCTTTCGCCGCCGTGTTCATCTTTTCGGTGGTGAGCCCAAACTGGGCGACACGGCCGCGCACTTTCGATTCCGGCGCTTCGGGCATCAGCCTGCGAACATGCTCGTAGGCGTTTTCCTCAGGCCTGAGATCGTCGAGCTGGTGCTGTGCGAAGATCGCCACCTTCAGCCCGGGCGCCACGGTCATGGTGCCGGTCTCCTGCTTCAGGCGGCCGGACAGAAGCTTGGCGAAGGTCGACTTACCGTTGCCATTCGCGCCCAGCAGCGCGATGCGGTCGTCGGCATCGATGCGCAAGGTCATCTTCTTCAGAATCGGCTCACCGGGTGTATAGCCGACATTGACATTGTTCAGCGCGACGATCGGCGAGGCCACCGTCTTCACCGGCTCCGGGAAAGAGAATGGCCGCACCGTGTCGTTCACGATGGCCGTGATCGGCTTCATCTTTTCAAGCGCCTTGATGCGGGACTGAGCCTGTCTTGCCTTGGATGCCTTTGCGCGAAAACGCTCGACGAAGGATTCCATATGCCTGCGGGCGGCTTCCTGCTTAATGCGGCCCTTTTCCTGCTGTTCTTTCTGCTCGGTGTACTGGCGTTCGAACTGATCGTAGCCGCCGCGCCAGAAGGTCAGCTTCTTCTGGTCGAGATGGACGATCGAGTTGACGGCGCGGTTAAGCAGGTCGCGATCGTGCGAGATTAGCAGCACCGTGTGCGGATATTTGGAAACATAGTTCTCGAGCCACAGCGTGCCTTCGAGATCGAGATAGTTGGTGGGCTCGTCGAGCAGCAGAAGATCGGGTTCGGAAAACAGCACGGCAGCGAGCGCCACGCGCATGCGCCAACCGCCGGAAAATGAGGAGGCCGGACGGCGCTGCGCGGCGTCGTCGAAGCCGAGACCAGCGAGAATGGTGGCGGCGCGCGACTCGGCCGAATGCGCGTCGATATCGGCCAGCCGCATATGGATGTCGGCAATACGGTGCGGATCGGTCGCCGTCTTTTCCTCCTCGAGCAGCGCCGTGCGCTCGAGGTCGGCCTTGAGCACGATCTCGATCAGCGGCTCCTCGGTTCCGGGCGCTTCTTGCGCCACCTGGCCGATCCGCGTGTTCTTCGGCAGGCTGATCGAGCCCGTCTCGGAAGGGAAATCGCCTGTTATGGCCTTGAACAGCGTGGTCTTGCCGGTACCGTTGCGGCCGACAAGTCCGGCCTTGGTGCCGGCCGGCAAGGTCAGCGAGGCATGGTCGAGAAGCAAGCGCCCCGCCATGCGCAGCGAGAGGTCGTTGATGATAAGCATGGCCGCGCTTTTGCACGGGAGACCGGCGCTTCGCAAGACCTTGCGGGCCGGTTGGCCACGCAAGGCATGAAAACGGCGCGCGCAATGGCGCCGTCAACATCGCAGCTCAGAGGCTTCCGGCTGCGGTCGGCCGCGCTCAGGCGCTGGCTTTGCCGCGCTTTGTCGCCTTGGCCACAGGGGCCGGCGCTGCCGGCTTGCGGCCAAGTCCCGTCGACTTCGCCAGCGCTGACCGTGTCGCTGAGTAGTTCGGAGCGACCATCGGATAGTCGGGCGGCAGGCCCCATTTGGTGCGATACTCATCCGGGCTCAGCCCATAGTCCGTCCTGAGGTGCCGCTTGAGCGACTTGAACTTCTTGCCGTCTTCCAGGCAGACGATGTAGTCGGGAAAAACCGACTTCTTCGGGTTCACCGCAGGAACCAGGCTTGGGCTTTCCGCGACAACGGCACCTCCGAGCTTTCGCACCGAGGCACTGACGCTGGCAATCAGGTCAGGCAGGCCGGAAACCGGCAGCGGGTTGTTGCCGACATAGGCCGAGACAATGTCAGCGGTCAGCTCGATAACGGTCTTATCCTCGATATTTGACAAATCTTTCACCCTATTTGCGACAAAATCATCTACCCCAGAGAAGAATTTCGTCGATGCATTTATTTAACCGCGTCCCCCAGACGGACCAGCAAATCTCAAAACGAATCAAGACTTGCAGTCAAATATTTTTTAGGGAAATCGGCCCCGTGCAAACTAGAAAAGCTAATTTTTCGGGTCGGCAGACTTAGGCGGCCCGGTTTGAAGGCCAATATCTCTAAAACACGCGCCGCCGGTCATAACGCGCTCCAACGTCTTTCGGCATTCAGTTCGCAGTTTCCGTGAAACGGTGAAAACTGCTCTATCGCAGCCGGCGGCCGAAATCAGGCGTATGCGCGCCCTTCCTCGGTGCGCTGGAAATGCGCCAGATCGAGCTGCACGGAAGGGCGGCCCAGAACCGTCAGGATCATATGGGCCTGGCCGCGGTGGTGGGTCTGGTGGTTGAAGACGTGGTCGAGCGCCGGAGCCAGCCGTTGCGAGACGGTGCGCATGTCCGATATCGTCATGTATATAAAGCGGCCCGACAGCGCCTTGTCGCTCAAACCGCCAACCCAGTCGACGATCCGCCGGTCCTCCGCCTCGCGCGCCATGCGCAGGCCCGGCAACGCCTGGTACAGTATGGCGTCCAGCGCCGTCGGCGCATCGCCCTCGCCGGTAAAGCGCTTCATCCAGATGCGATCGGCGGCCAGGAGGTGGTTGAGCGTGCCCTTCATCGAGCCGAAGAAAGCGCCGACGTCGCGATTGAATTCCTCTTCGTCGAGATCGGCGGCGGCATCGTAGATGCGGCCATTGGCCCATTGATTATAGGCCGCAAACATCATGAAGTGCCGTTTCATCTTTTCTCCCGCCGGCCTGTGTCGAGGCGTTGCGGGATACCTAAACCGCAAGGAAGCCGCCGCCAATGACCATTCTGCTTTATGATCTCGTCGGACGCGACGCCACCCGCCCCTTCAGCCCGCATTGCTGGAAGGCGACGATGGCGCTGGCTCATAAGGGGCTGGAGATCAGCGCGGTGCCGACACGTTTTCTCGAAGTGCCCCGCGTCGAGGGCGGCGCATCGAAACTCGTGCCGGTGATCCGCGACGGCGAGACGGTCGTCGCGGATTCCTTCGCCATCGCGCTTTATCTCGACGAAACCTATCCGGACCGGCCGTCGCTGTTTGGCGGCGAAGGCGGCAAGGCCATGGCGCGCTTCATCGAGCGCTGGTCGCAACTGACCATCCATCCCTATGTGACCACCGCCGCGATCATGGACCTTTATGCCATGCAGGATACGGAGAACGCCGCCTATTTCCGCCAGAGCCGGGAGCAGCGCCTGGGCAAGAGCCTGGAAGAGGTGATGGCCGCGCGGGATGCCGGGCTTGGCAATTTCAGGGCTTCCCTGGAGCCGCTGCGCTCGATGCTCGCCTATCAGCCATTCATAGGCGGAGATTCGCCCCTGTTTGCCGACTATATCGTGTTCGGCGCGCTGCAATGGGCACGCATCGCCTCGCCCTACCCATTGCTCGACGACCACGATGTCGTGGCGCAGTGGTTCGCCCGCTGCCTCGACCTGCATGGCGGGCTGGGTCGGACGGTTGCGGCGGCCGCGTGAAACCTTAGCGCCTGACCTTGCGGCAGGGCCAGCGACGAGCCATCGGCTCCGCTATGGCCAGGTCTTATTTAGCCGCCTTTTTTGGCTTGCCGGGCTTGGCGGCGGTCTTGGCCTCTTTGGGCGCGGTTTTTGCCTTGCCGGCGACGGCCGCCTTTCTTGCTGGCTTCTTCACCGCGGATGACCCTGCATCCTCCTGGTCGATGTCGGCCGTCGCCTGTTGCCAATGGCGCTCATGCTGTCCGGCCGGTTGCCCTTCTTCCTGCCAGATATGATGTGCGCGGCTGCGAATGCGCTCCTGGCGATCGTCTGTCATGGTCATGGTCTCCATCCGGGCCGACCTCAGCGCGGCGCCGACATGTGACTATAGCAAGCAAAGCCTAATATTGCAGCCGTCCGATCTCGGGCTGGCGGCATCGCCGATATCGGCCCGGCACGCAAACGCGCATGGCGTCGACTTCCCCTGTCGACACCTCTGTCGACTTCCTCTTGGCAATGAGCCGGCCGGCTTGTATAGAGCCCGCCACTCCCAATCCAACCAGACAAGGACGACCCAATGGCGCTCGAACGCACCTTTTCCATGATCAAGCCGGACGCAACGCGGCGCAATCTCACCGGCGCTATCACCAAGATGCTGGAAGATGCCGGTCTGCGCGTCATCGCTTCGCGCCGCGTTTGGATGAGCCGCCGCGAGGCGGAAGGTTTTTACGCCGTCCACAAGGATCGTCCGTTCTTCGGCGAGCTGGTGGAATTCATGTCGTCGGCGCCGACGATCGTGCAGGTGCTGGAAGGCGAGAACGCCATTGCCAGGAACCGTGAGGTGATGGGCGCCACCAACCCGGCCAACGCCGCCGAAGGCACCATCCGTAAGGTGCATGCGCTGTCGATCGGCGAGAATTCGGTGCACGGTTCGGACGCGCCGGAAACCGCTGCGCAGGAGATCAAGTACTGGTTCTCCGACACCGAGATCGTCGGCTGAGCCGACCCTGGCATTGTGACCGAAAAAGGCCGGCGGATTGCCGGCCTTTTTCATTGAAACGGATCGATCCGGCACTGCCGTTGAACCCTTGCCCGCGCTAAAGTCGGTCAGGCACAGGGAGCCGGCGAAGCATGACCAGCACCATTCCCGGCTTCTTCCAGGGCACCGAGATGCCATCGAGCGGCTGGTGGGAGGTGCTGTGGCCCGACCCCGGTGCCGTGCTTTCGTCAACGGGACTGAAGCCGGGCATGGAGGTGGCCGACCTCTGCTGTGGCGACGGCTGGTTTACGTTGCCCATCGCCAGGGTCGCCCGCCATGTCGTCGGCATCGATATCGATACCGACCTGCTCGACGTCACCCGTCGCCGGCTCAATGAAAACGGCACGAGGAATTTCGATCTCGTAGCGGGCGATGCCTATGAACTCGCGAGCCTGATATCCCGCCCCGTCGATTTCATCTTCATGGCAAACGCCTTCCACGGCGTGCCGGACCGGCCACGGCTGGCGCGAGCCGTTAGCGAAGCGCTCGTCCCTGCCGGACGCTTTGTTGTCGTCAACTGGCATCAGCAGCCGCGTGAACAAACCACGGTGCTCGGCGAGCCCCGCGGACCGAAGACCGAATTGAGGATATCGCCGGAACAGACCATCACGGCCGTCGAGGCGGCCGGCCTCAAATTCATCGAGCTGGTCGAGGTGCCGCCCTACCACTATGGCGCCGTGTTCGAAAAAATGAGCGGCTGACCTCCGCCGACACCCGTTTCATGGCATCAGCTCGCGGCGCTGAAACGCAGGATCTCGCGGCCGTTCCCGTCGGCGATGGTCAACTTGCCGGCATCGACTTTATACGAAGCCGCCTTTGCCAGAGCCTCGAACAGCGCCTTTTCCTCCGCCATCACCTCGGGCGCGCAGGCCTTGTAGGTCGAGCCGATGTCGCTGATCGCGATCTTCAGGCCATCGAGGTTGGCGGTGGCAAAATAGCTGTTGCAGGGACCGTTGCCGCCGGCCTTGCCTGCTTCACTCACTCGGAATGTCGCTTGCGGCGCGGCGATGGCTACGCCGTCGACATAATCGAGAAGCCAAAGCTGATCGAGAACGGAAGCAGTGGGCTCGGGGCTTGGCGTCACCATCTTGAGCATGATGGTTTGCGGCGCATCGGTCAGCGGATCGACTTGATGGCGCTCATCCGAGATGAACAGGAGCCTGTCGCCGACGGTGATGCGGGCCTGCAACGCATAGGTCATCCGCCGCTGGATCCGGGACGGATCGAATTTGACCGCAAAGCTGATCGGCACCTGGCCTGCCGGCGTCAGCTTCTGTTCGCCGACGATTTTGGCGGGCGCGTCGGCCAACGAGACATCGGCAAGCTGGACCGAGAGCACGGCATTGGGCGGCAAGGCGATGCGCTCGCGGTAGGTCACCTCGCCCTTCAGGGCTTTTTCGGCGGTCACGGAGAGTTCCGGCACGGCCAGTATACCGACGACCAGAGGCACGAAACCGAAGACGAAGAACTCCGCTATCCTGTCCAGCACGACCATCTCCCTTCCCCGGGCTGGCCACAGCCCAGGCTGACCAACAACGAATTGGCCAAAGGATTGCGGTCAATGCGTGGCTGATGCAAAATTATTCGGACGGTGGCCTTTTCCAGCGCCCTGCCGCCTGCTCGTCTTTCTCCTTGGCCTCGACCCAGCCGCCCTCGGAGCCGTCGGCATGATGCTCCTTTTTCCAGAAGGGAGCCTGCGACTTCAGATAATCCATGAGGAAATTCGCCGCCTCGAACGCGGCTTGCCGATGCACGGAGGCCGCCACCACCAGCACGATGTTCTCGCCTGGCCGGATCTTGCCATGACGGTGGATGGCGGTGATGCCCTGCAGCGGCCAGCGCTGAACCGCTTCGGCCGTGATGCGGGCGATTTCGGCCTCTGCCATGCCCGGATAATGCTCGAGTTCAAGGGCCGAGAGCGTCCCCTGCTCGTCACGGCACAGGCCCGAGAAGGTGACCACAGCGCCGATGTCGGCGCGGCCTTGCGTCAGTCTGGCGATTTCGGCGGCGACGTCAAAATCTCGGCGCTGAACGCGCACGACAGGTACGACCGCGCCGGCCATCTCAGCCCCCGGTCATCGGCGGAAACAGCGCGATCTCGCGCGCGCCAGATATCTTTTCGCCGTGCTCGACATGTTCCTGGTTGATAGCGACGCGGATCACGTCGGGATATTGCAGCGCATGGTCGTATTCCTCGCCGCGCGACTTCAGCCAGCGCAAGAGGTCCGCGACCGTCTCGACGCCATGCGGCAAGTCCACGTCTTCGTCCGGCTTGCCGATTCGCTCCCGCACCCAGGCGAAGTAGATGAGCTTCGTCATCCTATTCGTCCATGATGTGCTTGAGGCCGGCGCGGAAGTAGTCATAGCCGGTGTAAAGCGTGACCAGGGCAGCGATCCACAACAGCACCAGGCCGGTCTGTGTGGTGAGCGGAAAAATCTTGTCGCCGGCCGGCCCGGCGAGCAGGAAGGCGATGGCGACCATCTGGATAGTGGTTTTCCATTTGGCAAGCTGCGTCACCGGCACGGAGACCTTGAGCGCGGCCAAATATTCGCGCAGGCCCGAAACCAGGATTTCGCGGCACAGGATGATGATCGCCGCCCACAGAGACCAGCCGGCAATGCCGGCATGGCGGTCGGTGTCGGCGGCAAGCAGCAGCAGGCATGTCGCGACCAGCAGCTTGTCGGCAATGGGGTCGAGCATCTTGCCGATGTTCGAGGTCTGCTTCCAGGCGCGGGCGAAATAGCCATCGAAATAGTCGGTGATGGACGCCAGCAGGAAAATGATCAGCGCCGACCAGCGGGCGAAGTCGCTCGACTTCAGATGTCCCTCGAGGAAAAAGCACAGCACCACCAGCGGCACCGCGATAATGCGGGCGTAGGTGAGGATGTTCGGAAGGTTGAACGCGCGCTGAGCCATATCCGGGGGAACTCTTTCTGCCTGCGTACTCAAATCAGAAGCTGATGTAGGGGGTCAACAGGCCAAAATCGATTGGCCAGCAAAAATAGGCCAATCTTGTCATCTCGCGGGCTACGCCGCGCCGCTCCTTGCTTCGCCCGGGAGCCGACGGTCGCTTTCGGGCGACATGCATCAGTTCTCGTGGAAATGGTTGTAAACCAGTCTGGCCACCTGCTCGGAAATGCCTTCGACCTTTACCAGGTCCTCGATTGCCGCGCGACCGACCGCCTTGGCGGTGCCGAAATGCATCAGCAGCGCCCGCTTGCGGCTGGGGCCGATGCCGCCGATCTCGTCGAGCGGGCTCTTGACCATCTCCTTCTTGCGGCGGGCCCGGTGCGAGCCGATGGCGAAACGGTGAACCTCGTCGCGTAGGCGCTGGACAAAATAGAGCACCGGGTCGCGTACCGGCAGCGAAAACGAGTCCCTGCCCTTGACGAAGAAGCGCTCGCGGCCCGCGTCGCGGTCCTGGCCCTTGGCGATGCCGATGGCCACGACCCGGTCCTCGATGCCGAGATCGGCGAGGATCTTGCGCACGGCGCTCATCTGGCCCTGGCCGCCATCGATCAGGATGACGTCGGGCCAGGCAGGGAAGCCGCCCGACATGTCGCCCTCATCGCTGTCCGCCTCGCCTGCCGCGGCATCGTTGGGCGTCACATCGCCATGCTCCTTGAGCAATCGTGAAAAGCGCCGCTCCATCACTTCGCGCATCATGCCGAAATCGTCGCCGGGCGTGATCTCGGTCGAGCGGATATTGAATTTCCGGTACTGGTTCTTCACAAAACCTTCCGGCCCGGCGACGACCATGGCGCCGACGGCGTTGGTGCCCATGATGTGCGAATTGTCGTAGACCTCGATGCGCACCGGCGGCTTTTCGAGCCCGAAGGTCTCGGCGAAGCCGGCGAGCAACCTGGCCTGCGTCGAGGTTTCGGCCAGCCGACGGCCGAGCGCCTCGCGGGCATTTTGCAACGCGTTGTCGGTCAGGTCCTTCTTCTCGCCGCGCTGCGGCACCGAGATCGATACTTTGCGGCCGGCGCGGGTCGAGAGCGCCTCGGCCAACAGTTCCTGGTCCTCCACGGCGTGCGACAGCAGAATGGCGCGCGGCGTCGGCTTGTCGTCATAGAACTGCGCCAGGAACGAGCCCAGCACCTCGGCCCCTTCCAGCGCCGGATCGGCCTTCGGGAAATAGGCGCGGTTGCCCCAGTTCTGGCCGGTGCGGAAGAAGAACACCTGGATGCAGACCTGGCCGCCCTCCTGATGGATTGCGAAGACATCGGCCTCGTCGACGGTCTGCGGATTGATGCCCTGGTGGCTCTGCACGTGCGAGAGTGCCGCCAGCCGGTCTCGATAGATGGCGGCGCGCTCGAAATCGAGGTCTTGCGAGGCCTGCTGCATGGCGGCCGAAATCTCGGTCTTCACCTTCTGGCTGCGGCCGGAAAGAAAATCCTTCGCCTCGGCAACCAGCTCGGCATAGTCGCTATGCGAAATCTCGCCGGTGCACGGACCGGCGCAGCGCTTGATCTGATAGAGCAGGCAAGGCCGCGTGCGGTTCTCGTAGAAGGAGTTGGTGCAACTCCTCAGGAGGAAGGCGCGCTGCAAGGAATTGATGGTGCGGCCGACCGCGCCCGCGGAAGCGAAGGGGCCGAAATAATCACCTTTGCGCGAACGCGCGCCGCGATGCTTGTAGATGCCGGGCGAGACATGGTCGCCCGTCAAGAGAATGTAGGGAAACGACTTGTCGTCGCGCATCAGCACGTTGAAACGTGGCCGCAGCCGCTTGATGAGGTTGGCCTCCAACAGCAGCGCCTCGATCTCGGTGCGGGTGACGACGAACTCCATCGTCGCGGTCTCGCGCACCATGCGGCCGATGCGGTTGGTGTGGAAGCGGCCTTGCGCGTAATTGGTGACGCGCTTCTTCAGGCTGCGGGCCTTGCCGACATAGAGCACGTCGCCATTGGCATTCATCATGCGGTAGACGCCCGGCGCATTGGGCAGCCGCTTGACCAGCGTCTGGATCACTTCGGCGCCGACCATGCCGTCGGCATCGCCGGCATGCGGCGTCCAGTCGATGGCGGTGAAGGCGACGTCCGGGCCGGCCGGTTCGACGATCTCCTCCGCCGCCTCGTCCTCGAGGTCGATTTCGGGTGGCAGATCGTCGGCGCCGCCACGCATCTTGTGTTTCTGCTCTGCGGGACTCATTCCGTCATGCCTGTCACATCAGGTGTGCGCCATGCAAGATGCTGGCCGCCATCAAGCGCGATCATCTGCCCGGTAACCGAGCGGGCTTCCCAGAGATAGCGGATTGTGGCGCCGAATTCCGGCAATTGCGGGCCGCGTTTCAAAATGAGACCGGCGAGTTGCGCGGCAAAGTCACTGTCGTCCTGGTGCGCGTTCTTCAAGGTCGGGCCAGGACCGATGGCGTTGACGCGGATGCGCGGGCCGAGCGCCTGCGCCATCATCTGGGTTGCCGTCCACAAGGCGGACTTCGACAGCGCATAGGAGAAGTAGCGCGGCGTCGGCCGCCAGACACGCTGGTCGATCATGTTGACGATCAGCCCCTCCTGCCCGTCCGGCAGGGCCCGGGCAAAGTTCTGCGTCAACAGTGCCGGGGTCTTCACATGAATGGCGAAGTGGCGGTCCCAGCCCTGCCAGTCGAAATCAAGAACCGAATCGTCCTCGAACAGCGAAGCGTTGTTGACCAGCAGCGAGATCGGCCCGAGCGCGGCTTCGGCGCGGCCGACCAGGTCGCCGACCTCGGCCATATCGGTCAGATCGGCGGCGACCACGGCGGCGTGGCCGCCGGCGCGGTTGATCCGCTGGGCAAGCGCATCCGCGTCGTCGCGCGAGCGGTTGCAGTGAATGGCGACGGCAAAACCGTGGGCGGCGAGATCCTCGACAATCGCGCTACCGATCCGTTTTGCCCCGCCCGTCACCAGCGCCGCGGTGGCTTTGCTCATCTGTTGTCAATCCTCGGTTTCGGCGCGAAGGAGGGCGCCGGCAAATTATGGCCCGCCACCCGTTAAATGGCGTTCGCACCTGCGGCAGCATTGTGGCGAAACGGCCGGTTCGGCATCTCTAGCCGGCCCCGCAATGGGCCAGCCTCGAAACAATATAGGGGGCCGGACTCCTTGCACCAAGCCGCGTGCGGCGCAGCACGGCCCATCTGCTGACATTTCGCTGTTGCGAAGATGCAACGTCAAGTTTCTGCCTCATTCGCGCCGGGGAATGACCCAAGTTCAGGTTCGCTTCAGCCGCATTTCGACACGACATTTGGAACCGACGAACGCCAGATCCGTTTCACCCCCCGGACGGGTTGATGGGCGATCGTAAGAACAAGCCTGTGTCCTGTGGCTTAAGGAGTAACAACAATGCAAGCCAATCTCAAATTCGCACGGCCGCTGGCCGTAGCGCTCGGGCTCTTCGCCCTCGGTGGAACTGCCTATGCCGCCGATGTGGTCCAGGAAGAGCCGCCGGCACCTGCCCCGGTCGCCGAACTGCCCGTCGCGTCCTGGGCCGGCCCCTATGCCGGTCTTAATCTTGGCTATGGCTTCAGTGGCCGTACCAAGGAAAAGGATTTCGACGTTGAGACCGATACCAAGGGTTTCATCGGCAGCGTCTTCGGCGGCTATCAGTGGCAGCAGGAGAACTTCGTCTACGGCGGTGAAGCCGAACTCGGCTACAACGGCGTCAAGGGCGACGACAATGGCATCGACTCCAAGGCCGGCTTCGAAGGCTCGCTGCGTGCCCGTCTCGGCTACGCTGTGACCCCGGAAATCCTGCTCTACGGCACCGGTGGTCTCGCCGGCAGGAGCCTGAAGGTGGAGGACAGCGTCCTCGGCGCCAGCGACCGCGCCACCATGATCGGCTGGACCGCCGGTCTTGGTACCGACATCAAGCTGACCGACAATGTGTTCGGCCGCGTCGAATACCGCTACACCGACTTCGGCAGCAAGGACTTCGATGGCATCGGCAAGGTCAAGGCCACCGACAACCGCGTCACCTTCGGCGTCGGTATGAAGTTCTAAGTCGTTCAAGCCACGACACGAAGAAGCCGGGCCTCGCGCCCGGCTTTTTTATTGTCGGCCGCTCACGCGGGAACGCAGGGTTTCAGGTCAGGGAATTTCTCATCGAAGCGCGCGGCCCAGCGGACCAGCCGGTTGCGGCCTTTTTCCCATTTCCCGGCGAAACGCAGCGCCAGGTAGCCAAGGCAGGCGCGCAGCGCCATCTGGCCGGCGGTGATCTTCTTCGGCAGTTTCGGCGGATTGGCGTTGAGTAGATCGAGCGCGGCGGTGATCTTCGCCCACTGGCGATCGAGCCAGGGCTGGTAGACCATCTCCTCGGGCCGCGTGCGGCGCTCATAAACCATCGACAGCGCACAGTCGCAGATGCCGTCCGCCAACGCTTCCAGCACTTCCGCTTCCAGCCGCTTGTCGGGATTGCGCGGAAACAGCGCGCTCTTCGACATCCGGTTGAGCTGCTGGGTGATGGCTCGGCTGTCGTGGATCGAGCGGCCGTCGTCGAGCACCAGCACGGGGATCTTGCCCAGCGGATTGGCGCCGATCAGTTCGGCCGGCTTGTCTTCGGTCTTGACAGGCGCCAGGTCGACCGCGATGCCGGCATAAAGGGCCGCCATTCGTACCTTGGAACTATAGGGGGACGTGGAGGCGTAAAGCAGCTTCGGCATGATCAGGTTCCTGTTGGCAGCCCGTCACTGTTGACCGGGCGCCCTTCCCCGCGCAACAGCCAGAAGCGGAAAAACCAGCCGCCAGCAGCCGGCGACCACTCCTGCATGCCTTGGTCTCTTGTACGCCTTGATCAGGATGCGCCACATGGTGACGGCGGCAAACTCCGACAGGCCGACAAGACCAACGATCGTCCCGTCGCCGCGTGATGGCGCGGGCAACAAAAGCCCACCGGACTTCGCCCTGCGGCGAAGTCCTGGGAGCTGCGAAAGATATCTGGCGTCCGCCCCTCTCGTTGCGCCCCAATGCCAGAGCAGAGGGCGAGGCCTCAACGGCACCTGCCCTCATTTCTGCCGACACGGTCCCCGGCGCGAAGAAACGCGACTACTTCTTCGCGGCCTTCGCCGGCGCTGCTTTCTTGGCGGCTGGCGCCGCCTTCTTCACCGGTGCCGAAGACTTCGCCGCGGCAGCCTTGGCCGGAGCCTTGGCAGGGGCTGCCTTCTTGGCAGCGGGCTTGGCCGCGGCCTTGGCAGCCGGCTTCCTGGCCGGAGCGGCTTTCTTTGCCGGAGCGGCCTTCTTGGCCGGTGCAGCCTTCTTTGCGGATGCGGCGCTGGCCTTGGCGGGCGCTGCCTTCTTCGCCGCCGGTTTCGCGGCGGCCTTGGCTGCCGGCTTTTTGGCCGGTGCCGCCTTTGCCTTCGGCGCTGCCGCCTTCGGTTTGGCAGCGGGTGCTGCTTTCTTGACCGCGGTCGCGGCTTTCGCCGCCGCCGCTTTTACAGGTGCTTTCTTTGCCGGTGCCTTGGATGCCGGCGCTTTTGATGACTGCTTAGCCATGCGATGCCCCTTGCGTTATGCCGACGACCGTTAATGGCCCGGCGTGTCATGCTTATCTGACTCGCGCCTCGCTAGCCAGCGAAGCAATGATATGATTTTCTCAGCTTAAATTTTCGTTGCGATCGACACATGATCACTCATCATCGCAAAAATATGGCGTTATCTTCCGATATCGCCAGCAATTTGGCATCGACATTCTCGATGCGCTGCGTGGGCGCGCCTGCCATGAAGCTGCAAAGATCAGCAAGCAGCTTCGCGCATTGATCTTCGGCCGCGAATATCATGAGCTGCGGCTTATAGAGAATGATCATCTTTTGCAGGCGACCGGTCCCTTCGGATTACAAGTGCAATGCGATGCGCCGATCTGGAGATCACCTTGTCAAGCCTGGCTTCATCACTGAATTGACAGATTACTCTGTATACCAGAGTATTCTGGCAAGTGTGTTCGATGTCGTTCACAAAGGCGAATGGTTAGTACTGCCCGAGGCTGCAGAGCCGTAGGGTGACAGCTCAAGGTCCGCAGCATTGGAGCCATTGATGAGTGCCGACGACATCATCCATCAGGGTACACGGCTCAGGATCATGGCCGCCCTGAACACGCTGGAAAGACGCGAGGCGCTGGAGTTCACGCAACTGAAAGCCATGATCGAAACCACCGACGGAAATCTCGGCGCGCATCTC
The DNA here is from genome assembly GCF_006442975.2 of Mesorhizobium sp. B2-1-1. Taxonomy (NCBI): domain Bacteria; kingdom Pseudomonadati; phylum Pseudomonadota; class Alphaproteobacteria; order Hyphomicrobiales; family Phyllobacteriaceae; genus Mesorhizobium; species Mesorhizobium sp. B2-1-1. The sequence goes on from NZ_CP083954.1 coordinate 4,291,449, forward strand.
GATACGCTGGCCAAAGCGGGCTACGTCGATGTTGAAAAGCTTTTCGTCGGGCGGCGGCCGCGGACACGGATCAAAGCAACGACGATCGGGCGCCGCGCTTTTCGCAGTCACGTTGCCTTTCTTCGAAAGATCATCGGTGAAGCCGAGGCGACGCGAGGCAGGAAATAGCACTGCGATTGGCAAACATTGTCGGCGCGTGCCGCGCGGCACATATTTTCGTCAGGGCCGATACCCCGAGTCACAGAAAAGGCCCGCGGCTTGAGCCGCAGGCTCTAACGAAATCGAGACTGGAAACCGCCCGCTAGCGCAGGATGCGGCAGCGGCCGTTGTAGACCATCCAGCGGTCGAAGCCCGAGACGCAGAATTCGACATTGTCGCCGATCGAGGCAAAGCCCTGGCCTTCCTCGATCAGGTACCAGATGGCGCGGTCGCGGCCATCTGACAGGGCGACCGTGGCGCCGCAATAGCGCCGGCCGATCGGCCATTCCTCGCTGGCCGGCAAGTAGCGGTGCTGGTGGATGCGGTGGAAATCGGTGATCGCGACATCCGGCAGGTGCGGGACGTGCCGCACCTGATAGGAGAAGCGGCTGGTGATCTTGTTCAGCACCCAGGCTTCGCCGCAAATGCCGCTGTCCTCGTCAGAATAGACGGCAAGATCGGCGGCTTGCGCCGCCTGGGTGAAGCCAAGCGATGTGCCAAATGGCGTGCAGAGCGAGATCAGGGCGGCAAGGGCGGAGCGGGCGAAGCGAGTCATGGCAGCCTCTCAAGGTCGATTGCGCGCACTGTGCGGGATTCGCCGGGCGGCGGTCAAGCGATTGCATTGACAATGGTTTCCAGGGCGTGGCCGCCGGCCATCAGCCGGGACGCGCCGCCAGCAGCAGCCCGCCGATAACGGCGATGTTGACCAGGAACGCGGACCTCAGCGCCTGCCTTTCCGGCCCGTGATGGCGCCAGAAGGGCAGGACGAGCAGGTTCGCCGCCACCGTGAACAGGATGAGCGCGCCGGCGGCATAGGGCACCGCGGCGCCGATGGCGAGGCAGAAGCCGGCCACCAATTCCAGCGGAGCGGAGCCGGGCCGGCCGCAGACCCGCTTTAACTGTTTGTCTTGGCGCATCTGTAAGGACGCCGCTCGCAGCCTGCATCCCGCTGCTACTCCCCTGCCAGCCAGTTCAGCGTCCAGTGCGCCGGCTTTTCCAAGACCAGCAATTTGTGCAGGGCCGGCAGGAGAATGCGCAATTCACCTTCCAGCGTGAAAGGCGGGTTGGCCACGACCAGGCCGCTGCCGTCGAGGCTGGGCTCTTGCGACGCGGGCCGGATTTCGAATTCGATGTCGAGCAATTTCGGAACGCCGGTTTCCTTCAGTGCCTTGCGGAAGCCAATCACCGCCTTGCGGTCCTTGATCGGATACCACAGCGCATAGATGCCGCCCGGCCAGCGCTTGTGCGCCTTCGCCAGCCCGTCGACGAGGCGGCCGAACTCGCCCTCTTCCTCGAATGGCGGATCGATCAGCACCAGTCCTCGCTTTTCCTTCGGCGGCAGGTGTGCGCCGAGCGCCAGCCAGCCGTCGAGCTCGATCACCCTTGTCTGGAAATCGCCGGCGAATTCCGTCTTCAGCTTCGCGACATCCTTCGGGTGCAGCTCGATCGCCGATAGCCGGTCCTGCTTACGCAGAAGGTGCCGCGCGACCAGCGGCGAGCCCGGATATTTTTTCAATGGACCGTCTGCGTTGCACGCACGCACCGCGTCGAGATAGGGCGCGAGCAGCATTGCGGCCTGGGCTTCGGGCGCGGCATCGACCAGCCGGCCGATGCCGCCTTGCCATTCGCCGGTCTTCTGCGCCTCGAGCGAGGACAGATCGTAGCGGCCGATGCCTGCATGAGTGTCGATGACGCGGAACGCCTTGTCCTTCTGCTTCAGATATTCAAGCAGCCGCGTCAGCACGACGTGCTTGACGACGTCGGCAAAATTTCCGGCGTGATAGGCGTGGCGATAGTTCATGTGGAACCCCTGCCCCAACGTGGCGGCGGTGGCTGTGAATTCGGATTTTGCGGCCGGCCGCCGGCAGAACGCAAGGACAGCAGGAAGCCGATCAAGCCGATCGCCATCAGCGCGAAGCCAACCGGTCGCGCACGGCTGTCGGTCTCGCCCACACCGGAGCGCAAGACAAGATCGACCGCGCCTATCGGGATGTCGTCGGCGTCGCCGGGACCGACGGTGAAGACATAGGGGCCGGGGCCGACGGTCCGGATCACGCCAGCCTCATCGCGGAAGATCTTGTCGGGCAGTTGCGGGCTCGCCTGACGCGGATTGTCGGAATGATTGAACTGAAGCGTCGAGGCAAGCACCGTGCGGCCGCCGGAGGCGGCTGTCAGCGTCAGCACCGTGCGCTGCTGCGAAACGATGCGCTCGGCCCTCGCGGTCAAGTCGACCAGCACCCTGACCGGCGCATCGCGCGCGGCAAGCGGCACTGTGACCTGCCTGAAGCGGCCGCCCTCATAGACCCGCCAGCTGCCGATCTGGTGACCGGAGAAATTAGTCATCGCCCATGGATAGATGGCGCCGACGCCGATGCCGGCGAGCAGGATCAACAGGAACAGAAAGCGCATTCAGGGAATCACCTTGTAGTCGGACGTTGCCGGACAATTAGGCTGCATTGGCGCTGTCGCGCAGGCGCTCCATTTCGTCCAATAGCATGTCGAGGCCGAGTTCGAATGTCTTGTCGAAACCGCCGGTGCCGAAATAGGTCCCGGCCGCCATGACACTGGGGAAATCCTTCGCCAGTTGCTCGTCGTCGACGGTGGTCACCGCCGACGGGCCCTTGGCGTAGCCCGCGGTCTCGTCGAGGATCGCGCCCATGAGATAATAGCTGGCGGTGCGAAACAGCCTGGCGCTGAGTTCCGGGCCGAAACCGCCAGCCTCGAACAGGCCGATGACGCCGTTCAGCATAGCAAGGCAAGGCGGCGAATTCATCCGGTAGACGACAAGGAATGGCGCAAAGGCCGGGTGCTCCCTCGCAACACGGCGAAACTCATGCATGACCATCCGAATCCTGTCGCGCCACGGCATGCTGTCGTCGGGGATAACCATCCCGCTGACCTGGCGATCGACCAACGCCTCATAGAGGTGCGCTTGCGAGGGGAAGTAATGATAAATGCTCATCGCCTCGCAGCCGAGCACGGCGGCGAGCTTGCGCATCGAAAAACCGGAAAGGCCCTCCTTCTCGATCACCTCGAAAGCGGCATCCTCGATCATCTCGCGGGACAGCCGTCCGCGTGCTCGCTTTTTTTTGACCGATGAGTCCATGGCCGCGCTTGACAACTTACAGCGTAAGGTTCATTTTTCACTTCACCTTACACAGTAAGGCTAACAAAGACCAGAGGAGGAAAACATGTCACACCATCGCATTGCCAAATCCGTGCATTCGTCCCTCCATCGTGCGTTGGCTCTAACCGCCGTGGCCTGCGTCCTCGCCGCGGCCCCTGCCTATGCCGACGACTACGATGCAACCATAAAGGACATCCAGTCGACCATGGGCGGCGTGCCGAGCTTTGTGAAGCAACTTCCCAAAGCCGGTCTGCCCGGCGCCTGGGCCGAGGTCAAGGCCATCGAACTCAGCGACAAGACGGCGCTGCCGCCAAAGGTAAAGTCATTGATCTCGCTGGCAGTGGCGGCGCAGATCCCGTGCAACTACTGCATCTGGTCGGACACGCAAAACGCCAAGCGCGCCGGCGCTACCGATGAGGAAATCCAGGAGGCGGTGGCGATGGCGGCGCTGACCCGCCATTGGAGCACCATCTTCAATGGCATGCAGGTCGATTTCGACACGTTCAAGAAGGAAATGGGCGGGCAGTGAAACGACACCCGCGGTGGTCCGCGCCTGCGGGCCACCGCAGAACTGCCCTCATCCGACAGCCGTCATCTTCGCCTTCGATTGTCATCCAGCGGGAAATGCCGCATTGAAAGTGCAATCGCAAAGCATGGACGAGGCCGCAAATGGCGCCGGTCAAGGTCGACCCCGACAAGGTGCACGAATTCGAGGACGCCGAGAGCTTTTATACCTGGCTCGGTGAACATCATGACAGGGAAACCGAGGTCTGGATCAAAATCCACAAGACCGGCTCGGGACTGAAGTCGATCTCGGCAAAGGAGGCGATCGAGGTCGTGCTGTGCTGGGGCTGGATCGACGCGGTGCGCAAGGGGCTCGACGACAAGAGCTTCCTGCAGCGTTACACGCCGAGGACGAAGAAAAGCATCTGGAGCCAGATCAACATCGACAATGTCGCCCGGCTGATCGACGACGGCCGGATGACGCGGCATGGGCTCGCCGAGGTCGAAGCCGCCAAGGCCGATGGCCGCTGGGCGCGTGCCTATGCCAGCGGCAAGGACATGAAAATTCCCGATGACCTGCAGGCCGCGATCGATGCCGAGCCAGAGGCTCGGCAAATGCTCGAAAAACTCAGCGCGCAGAACCGCTTCGCGCTCGCCTTCCGTATCCACAACATGAAGACCGAAGCCGGGCGCAGGAAGAAGATCGAGACTTTTGTCGAGATGCTCAAACGCGGCGAGACGATCCATCCGCAGGGGAAGAAATAAGGCTGCTCATGTACGAGCGACAGGTTTCTTCCGGCTCGATGATCGCGACCCCACATACCAGCAGGGTAGCGATCAGCCACCGGTGACGTCCCTTAGGCTTTGCGCTCCCAGCGGCGGTCGGGCGTCTGCTGCCAATACGTCACCGCGTGGCCGGCGTCTTTCATCGTCTTCCAGTGCCCGCGGGCGGCCTCGACCTGGGCCGCATCGTGGCCGTCGAACAGGAACACGGCGCGCTCGTAGCCGCCAAGGTCCGGCGGCGCAGCGCCGTCCACCAGGAAGCGTATCTGCGCCGCGTTCGGGTTGCCTTCGCCGGTGGTCAAAAGGATCGGCTGTTCAGCGGGATGGGCTTCGCGATCAGTGGCGTGCGCGAGGAAGGAATCGTCACGGAACGTCCACAGATGCTGGTCGAGCGCGTCGCGCCGCTCCTCGGTGCCTGTCTGCACCACGGCGCGCCAGCCGCGATCGACGCTGCGCTCAAGTAGGCCGGGCAGCGCATCCTCCAGCGTCGATTCGGTCAGGTGATAAAACAGCACGTCGGCCATGGGTCCCGATCAGCTCTCGTAGTGATCGCGCACGAGCCGGTCGAGCAGCCGCACGCCAAAGCCGGAACCCCAGGACTGGTTGATTTCGTTCGACAGCGCCCCCATGGCAGTGCCTGCGATGTCGAGATGCGCCCAGGGCGTGTCCTTGACGAAGCGCTGCAAGAACTGCGCGGCGATGATGGCGCCGCCATAGCGGCCGCCGATGTTCTTCATGTCTGCATTCTTGGAATCGATCAGCTTGTCATATTCGGGACCGAGCGGCATGCGCCACAGCCGCTCCTGCGTCGACTGCCCGGCTGTCGCCAGGCGTTCCGCCAGTTCGTCATTGTTGGAGAACAGGCCGGCATAGTGCTGGCCGAGCGCGACCATGATCGCGCCGGTCAACGTCGCCAGGTTGACCATGAACTTCGGCTGGAAGCGGTCATTGCAGTACCAGAGCGCGTCGGCCAGCACCAGGCGCCCCTCCGCATCGGTGTTGAGCACCTCGATGGTCTGGCCCGACATCGAGGTAACGATGTCGCCGGGACGCTGCGCATGGCCGTCGACGGCGTTTTCCACCAGCCCGATGATGCCGACGACATTGGCCTTCGCCTTGCGGGCGGCGAGCGCATGCATCAGTCCGGTCACCGCCGCGGCGCCGCCCATGTCGCCCTTCATGTCCTCCATGCCGGATGCCGGTTTCATCGAATTGCCGCCGGTGTCGAAGGTGACGCCCTTGCCGATGAACGCGACGGGGCTGTCCTTGGCCTTGCCGCCGTTCCACTGCATGACGGCCATGCGGGCGCCGCGCGGCGAGCCCTGCGCGACTCCGAGCAGCGACCCCATGCCGAGTTTCTTCATTTCCTTCTCGGCCAGGATCTCGACCTTGACGCCGAGGGCCTCCAGTTCCTTGGCGCGGGCGGCAAACTCGACAGGTCCCAGGACGTTCGCCGGCTCGTTGACGAGGTCACGCGCCAAAAGCACGCCGTCGATCACCGCCTCGGTCTCGGCGAAGGCCTTCTTCGCGCCCGCCGGATCGGCGGTGTGGATGGTTATCTTGGCCGGCTTTTTCGGCTCGGCCTTGTCGCCTTGGCCGTCGTCCTTGTCTTTCCTGGTCTTGTACTTGTCGAAGGAATAGCTGCGCAGAAGAATACCCGCGGCAAGGCTGGCCGCCTGCGCACCGCTTGACGAGGCGCCGACCACGTCGAGCACCACCGCCACGTCCGTCGCCTTGCGCAGCGACCCCGCGATGGTGCCTCCAAGCTTCGTCCAGGCGTATTCGTCGAGCCCCGACACCTTGCCGGCGCCGATCGCGACCAGCCTGTCGAGCGAGCTTGCCTGTGGCGTCAGCACTTCCACCACGCTGGCGAACTTGGCCGTGAATTCGGCCACAGGGAAGGCCCGTTCCAGCGTCTTGCCGGGATCATACGCCGCGGCGGTTTCGCTCAGGCCGCCATCATCCGCCGCCAGCACGAAGACCGTCCCCCTTCTGTTCGCGGCGGTCTGCGGCGCGGCGAATTTTGCGAAGGCGATCGAGGGTCTCTGGTTCATCATGTCCTGCTTTCGGGGAATGCGCGGCTCGCGCGAAGCGGTTGGAAGCGATCCGCGACATTTGGTCGTTTTCCGGCATTTGGCAAGACTTTGCCAAACGGGCTCCCCATATGGCACATGAATCGACGGCGATTCGTCGCGGCACGGCTCCGCTTTTTGGCCGCAACCTGTTGTTAACCATCGATGTTCGCCCTTTCTTATCCAATCCCGCCGACACTCCGGCCCAACGTGGCGCGCGATGTGGGACGGGAACCGGATCGTCTGCCTGACAGAGCCCGACGCAGCCAGTTGTGCGGGCGTCGCCGGACGGCTACCCTTATCCGGTGGCATGATGCCGTTCGAGAAAATTGAGAAAAGCCTTCATGAAGGTCGTTGAACGCTACATCATGCGCCGCGCTTTCGTGGTCTTTATTGCAGCGCTGGCCTGGACGCTGGCCATTGTCTGGACGACGCAGGTGCTGGCCAAGATCGACCTCGTCACCGACAGCGGCCAGTCGGCGCTGACCTTCTTCGAGGTTGCGGCCCTCATTCTTCCCTCGATCATTCCGATCGTGGTGCCCTTCGCGCTCGTGGTGGCGGTTGCCCAGACGCTCAGCGTCATGAATTCGGATTCGGAGCTTGCCGTCGTCAACGCAGCGGGCGCCTCGCGCTGGACCATTGTGCGGCCGATCATGATTCTCGCGGCCGCGGCCAGCGTCTTTTCCTTCGCCGTCGACAACGGCATCGACCCCTATGCGCGCCAGAAGAACCGGATGCTGGTGGCGGAGTCACGCGCGGATCTTCTGTCGCTGATCATCCAGGAGGGCACATTCCGCAAGATCGATGACGGGCTGTTCCTGCAGATAGGCGAGCGGCTTCCCGACAACCGGCTGGGCGGCATCTTCGTCGCGGATTCGCGCGAGGAAGGCGTCAACCTCGTCTACTATGCCAAGACCGGCAGCATCATCGAACGCGGCGGCGAAAAGGTGCTGATGATGAATGACGGCGTCATCCATCGAAAGACACTGACCGGCGACCTCTCGGTCATCCGCTTCACCTCCTATGCCTTCGACATGTCGGCCTTCATGGCGGCAGCGTCGGAGGTGACGCTGATGCCAAAAGACCAGACGACCCAGTACCTGCTCAACCCGAGTGCCAATGACAAGGTCTACCAGCAGCGCCCGAACGAATACCGGGCGGAGGTCGACCAGCGGTTCTCGGAATGGCTCTATTCCATGGTTTTCGCCCTGATCGCACTCGCGGTCGCCGGAGACGCACGCTCGCATCGCGAGGCGCGCGTCAATCCGCTGATCACGGCCATCGCGATATCGCTGTTCGTGCGCTGGCTGGGCTTTTTCGCCGCCAGCAAGGCCGATGAGGTTCCGCAATATGCGTATATGGTCTACGGCGTGCCCATCGTGTCGTCGGCGGTGGCAATCTGGTTCATCGCATCCAACCGGACGATGGAACTGCCAGTGGTCTGGGCAGATTGGCTGACGAATCTCGCCAGCCGGATGGCTGAAGCCTGGAATGCCGTCAAGCTGCGCCTGTCCAGGCGCAGCGCCTCGGGCCAGGGGGTCAGCTGATGGGCTGGACGCTGGGACGCTACTTCTTCTTCCGCTATGTCACGATCACCGTGTGGTTCTTCATCGGCCTGCTTGCGCTGGTGTTCCTGATCGATTTCACCGAGCTTTCCGGCCGCACGACCGGCCTGCCCGGCTTCACCTATGGAACGGCGCTGGCCATTTCCGGACTCAGGATGCCGATGATCATGCTGCAGACCGTGCCGTTTGTCGGTCTCTTCTCGGCGATGGCGACGCTGGTCTCGCTCAACCGCAGGTATGAACTGGTCATAGCGCGCTCAGCCGGCGTTTCGGCCTGGCAGTTCCTTCTGCCGTGCTGCATCGGAGCGCTGTTGTTCGGCGTCCTGTCGGTCGGTCTCATCAACCCGCTCGCAGCGCACGCCTTTTCCTGGTCCGAACAGATCGAAACCCAGTTGCGCTCGGGCAAGTCGAATACGGTGTCGGCCGACGCCGCGCCCTGGATCCGGCAGAAAACCAGCTCCGGAGACACCATCATCGGAGCGCGCGCCATCCTCAATCAGGGCCTGGAGATGGCTGACGCTGTCTTTTTCATCCTCGACCCGCAAGGCGATATCGTCGAGCGCAAGGATGCCGCGCGCGCCTACCTGCGGGACGGCTACTGGGAATTGCAGGACGTCAAGACCTTCAGGAACGGCACCATCCAGCCTGCGGCAAACGATCGCGTGCCGACCAATCTGAAGCCCGAATTCGTGCAGGAGCGGCTGGCGCGCCCGGAGACCATTCCATTCTACGATCTGCCGGGAAAAATCGAGGTTGCCCGTTCTTTCGGTCTCAAGGCAAATGCCTTTGCCATGCAGTTCGATTCGCTGGTGGCGTTGCCGTTCCTGCTCGTCGCCATGACGCTGATTGCGGCAACAGTTTCAATGCGATTTGCGAGGATGGGGCAATCGGCAACGATGATTCTGGGTGGCGTCGTTGCCGGGTTTCTGCTTTATGTCGTTTCGGTGCTGGTGAAGGCATTCGGCGTGGCGGGGTTCGTGCCGACTGTCGTAGCTGCCTGGGTGCCGGTCGTGGTAGCTATGTTCTTCGGGGTGACTTTCCTGCTATACAAGGAAGACGGCTAGTGAGGGAGGCCTTTTTGCCCAGTAACAGGCAGGCCGGTTTGGCGCGCCTTTATGCGGCGACCGCCTTGGCATGCCTGTTTGCATGCGCGGTTCCGCTGCCTGCGATCGCGCAGGATGTCGGCGACATGGCGACCAAGGTGCCGTCCGGCTCGCAGATGCTGCTGGCGGCCGATACGCTGGTCTATAACAACGACAATCAGACCGTGACCGCCGTCGGCGGCGTGCAGATCGACTATGGCGGCAACCGACTTGTCGCGCAGAAGGTCGAGTACAACCGCAACACCAAGCGCATGGTCGCAAGCGGCAATGTCGAGGTGATCAATAGCGACGGCACCAAGATCAATTCGGATCATATCGACATCACCGACGACTTCGCCGACGGTTTCGTCAACGCGCTCCGCGTCGAAACCATCGACAAGGCCTATTTCGCCGCCGAAAGCGCCGAACGCATGGGCGGCGTGCTGACCACCTTCCACAATGGCGTCTACACTGCCTGCGAACCGTGCGAGGACAAGCCCGACAAGGCGCCGACCTGGCGTGTGAAGGCCAGGAAGATCATCTGGAACGGCGAGAAGAAGACGGTCCGCTTCGAGAACGCGAATTTCGAATTCTTCGGCTTCCCGCTCGCCTACCTGCCGGCGTTCGAGATCGCCGACCCGACGGTGAAGCGCAAGAGCGGCTTCCTGATCCCCGGCATCATCTTCAAAAGCGATCTGGGCGTGGGAGTGAAGGTCCCCTATTATTTCGCGCTCTCGCCGACCTACGACCTGACCGTCACCGGCACCGGCTTTACCAAGCAGGGCTTTCTCGGTGAGGCCGAGTGGCGCCAGCGCTTCAACAATGGCGAATACAGCCTGAAGATCGCGGGGATTCAGCAACGAGACCCCGACGCCTTCATCGACGCCGCCGGCCGCAATATCGATTCGGGCAAGGCCGGCGATCCCAACAAATTCCGCGGCATGATGGGCACACAAGGCCAGTTCGCCATCAATTCGCGCTGGAATTTCGGCTGGGACGTGCTGCTGCAGACCGACAAGAACTTCTCGAATACCTACGCCATCGACAAATACAACGGGTACGTTCACCAGTCGTCGGTTTACCTGACGGGGCTCGACGGCCGTAATTATTTCGACCTGCGCGCCATGCATTTCGAGGTCCAGGAAAACACGCTCGACAGCAGCATCGCTGCGCGAAGCGGCCAGCAGCCCTGGGTGCTGCCCTCGCTCGACTATGCCTACATTCCGGATACATCGGTCGCAGGCGGCCAGCTGTCGTTCAACGTCAATTCGCGCGTCATCCGCCGCGATGACCTCGACGAGACCTATTTCACCCCCTACTTCCCCCCTTCAGGCACCCAACGTGTGCGCGGCATCGAGGGCGAATCCGGCCGGCTCACCGCCCAAGCCGAATGGAAGCGGTCATTTGTCACCGATGACGGGTTGGTGCTGACACCCTTGCTGGCGCTGCAGGGCGACGTCGACTATGTCAACGCGTCATCAGCTTCACTCGCAGCCGTCAACCAGATGGCGACGAATTTGGGCGAGCAGGACGATATGCGCTCGTCTTTCGCCCGCTATATGGCAACCGCCGGACTCGAGATGAGCTGGCCGCTGCTGTTTTCCATGGCCAGCGGCTCCAGTCATGTGTTCGAGCCGATGGCGCAGGTGTTCCTGCGTCCGAACGAACAATATGTCGGCGGCCTAGCTGTGCCGAACGAAGATGCCCAGAGCATGGTCTTCGACGCGAGCACCCTGTTCGAGCGCGACAAGTTCTCCGGCTATGACCGCATCGAAGGCGGCTCGCGCGCCAATGTGGGCCTTCGCTATTCCGGTTCCTACATCAACGGCTGGGGCACCAACGCCATCTTCGGCCAGTCCTACCAGATCGGCGGCGAGAACTCCTTCGACGCGCCGGACCTGGTCAATGTCGGCGCCTATTCGGGCCTCGAAAACACCAAGTCGGACTATGTCGGCCTGTTTGGCGTCAGCAGCCCGAACGGGTTCGCCGCCTCGGTCAGCGGCCGTTTCGACGAGCAGAGCTTCGAGGTTCGCCGCGCCGAGGTAAAGGCCGCCTATTCCGGCCTACCGGTGTCGCTGAGCGCCAAATACGCCTTCATCCAGGCTCAGCCGCTCTATGGTTTCACCACCGACCGCCACGAGGTCACGCTCGGCGCGTCCACGCATCTTGCCGAGAACTGGCGCGTGTTCGGAACGGGAACCTATGACCTCGAGGAAAGCCTGCTGGTCAAGGACGGGGTCGGTTTCGCCTACAATGATTCCTGCTTCACCTATCTGATGACGTACTCGCAGTCGCGCGACCTGAACACCAGGGAGGTGACGCAGAGCATCGGCTTCAACCTGTCGTTCCGCACCCTCGGCGATTTCGGATCGTCGAGCAGCGCCTTCGATACCACCCAGTAGCCCGCGACATCGTTTCGCCGCATAGGGCTGGCAGGGACTTCACAAACCCCGAAGAAGGATGAAGTTGGGCGGGACCGGGATAGAATTGGGATGTTTGCGATGAGGAAATACCTCTTTTCAGCAGGGTTGGCGCTGCTTGTGGCGGCGACATCCGTGTCGATGACCGTCATCACGCCGCCGGCTTTCGCCAGCGAGATCAAGTACGTCGTCAACGACATACCGATCACCAGCGGCGACATCGCGCATCGCGCCGCCTTCCTCAAGCTGCAGCGCAAGAAGGGCGACGCCGGCCAGGAAATGATCGATCAGACCTTGCGCATGGCCGAAGCCAGACGGCTTGGGATTCACATCAGCGACGCGCAGGTCGAGGCCGCGTACCAGCGCTTTGCCTCGAGCAACAAGATGCAGCTCAGCCAGCTCGACGGCGTCATGGAAAAGTCTGGAGTCAGCAAGGGCCATTTCAAGGAGTTCATCCGCGCCCAGATGGCCTGGAATCAGGCCTTGAGCGCGCGGTACCGTTCCGGCGAGGGCGGCAGCGTGACCGAGCAGGACGCCGTCAGGCGCATGCTCGACAAGGGCGGCTCCAAGCCGAGCGCCACTGAATACATGCTCCAGCAGGTCATCTTCGTCGTGCCGGCCGCCGAACGCAGCGCGACGCTGGGCAAGCGCAAGCGCGAAGCCGACGCCATGCGTGCCCGCTTCAACGGCTGCAACACGACGCGCCAGTTCGCCAAGGGCCTGATCGACGTCACGGTTCGCGATCTCGGCCGGGTGCTGGCGCCGCAACTGCCGCCGGATTGGGCCGAGCAGATCAAGGCCACCAAGGTTGGCGGCGCCACGCCTACCCGCCAAACGGAGCGCGGTGTCGAGTTCATCGGCATCTGTTCGTCGCGCGAGGTGTCCGACGACAAGGTCGCCCAGATGGTGTTCCAGAGCGAAGGCTCCAACGACAAGGCGGCCGACGATCTCAGCAAGAAATATGTCGACGAGCTGAAGGCAAAAGCCCGCATCGTCAAGCGCTGAGGTGGACAGGGCGATGCGCGCGCTGGCGTTGAGCGTCGGCGATCCTTCCGGCATCGGGCCGGAAATCGCGATTGCCGCGTTTCTGGCGCGTACAGCCGCGGCCCTTCCGCCCTTCTATCTCCTCGCCGATCCCGCGCTGATCGCCTCGCGGGCGCGCCGCCTCGGCGTTTCGCTGCCTATCGAGGAAACGACGCCAGCGCAGGCAACCGAGGTCTTTGGCCACGCACTGCCGGTCGTTACGCTGGCTGCCCGCTTCATCGACAGCCCCGGCCAGCCGGACCCGGCCAATGCGGCGGGCATCATCGAAGCGATCGATCGGGCGGTGGCCGCTAGCCTCGCCGGCGACGCCGCAGCCGTCGTCACCTGCCCGATCGCCAAGAAGCCGCTCTACGACGCCGGCTTCCGCTTTCCCGGCCACACCGAATATCTGGCGTATCTGGCGGCGCGGCACAGCGGCGTGGAAGCGATGCCGGTGATGATGCTGGCAGGCCCCGACCTGCGCACCGTTCCCGTCACCATTCACATCGCGCTGGCCGAAGTGCCGAAGGCGCTGACCACCGACCTGATCCTCGCCACGACGCGGGTCACCGCCGCCGACCTCAGGGACCGCTTTGGCATCGCCAACCCACGGCTCGCCATCGCCGGCCTCAACCCGCATGCGGGCGAGGATGGCTCCATGGGCCTGGAGGACCAGCGCATCATCAGACCGGCGATCGAGATCCTGCGAGCCGAAGGCATCGACGCGTTCGGGCCGTTGCCCGCGGATACCTTGTTCCATGCCCGGGCCCGGGCCGGCTACGACGTGGCGCTGTGCATGTATCACGACCAGGCGCTGATACCGGCCAAGGCGCTGGCCTTCGATGAAGCGGTCAATGTCACGCTCGGCCTGCCCTTCATCCGCACCTCGCCCGACCACGGCACCGCCTTCGGTATCGCCGGCAGGGGCATTGCCCGGCCCGACAGCCTGATGGCGGCGCTGCGGCTCGCACGGCAGCTGGCCGACACCGACGCCAAACTTGTCACGCAATGAGGCTCAACTCATGAGCATGGATGGGCTGCCGCCGCTGCGCGAGGTCATCGAGCGCCACGGTTTGCAGGCAAAGAAGGCACTGGGCCAGAATTTTCTGTTCGACCTCAACCTGACCGGCAAGATAGCGCGCGCCGCCGGCAGCCTGGCGGAGACGACCGTAATCGAGGTCGGCCCCGGCCCTGGCGGGTTGACAAGGGCCCTGCTTTTCAACGGCGCGCGCAAGGTCGTCGCCATCGAGCGCGACGAACGCTGCCTGGCGGCCCTCGCCGAGATATCGGCCCATTATCCCGGACGGCTGGAGGTCGTTTCCGGCGACGCTCTGAAGATCGACTTCCCGACGCTTGCCGCGACCGCCGGTGACGGCGGGCCGGTCAGGATCGTGGCCAACCTGCCCTACAACATCGGCACGGAACTGCTGGTCCGCTGGCTGACCGTCGCGGAGTGGCCTCCCTTCTATGCCTCGATGACCCTGATGTTCCAGCGCGAGGTGGCCCAGCGTATCGTCGCCGCGCCTGGCAGCGAGGCCTATGGCAGGCTCGGCGTGCTGGCGGGGTGGCGCACGCAGGCCAGGATAGCGTTCGACGTGCCACCCCAGGCGTTCACACCGCCGCCCAAGGTGACCTCTTCCGTCGTGCATCTCGAGCCGCGCGCGAAACCGCTATGCGCCGACGTGAAAAAACTCGGTCGCGTCACGGAAGCCGCCTTCGGCCAGCGCCGAAAGATGCTGCGGCAGAGCGTTAAGAGCCTCGGCGGCGAAGCCCTGCTCGAACGCGCCGGGATCGACCCGACCCGGCGCGCCGAGACGCTCGATGTCGAGGAGTTCGTGCGGCTGACCAATGCGGTGTAATGCCACCGGCCGTCGAAGCGCGGAGCAATCTGATCCTTGTCGAGCGCACGCTTCGAACTACACGCCCAACACCGCTTTAACGCGCTCGCGCGTGTAGGGCAGGTCATAAATGCGTTTTCCCGCCGCATGGCGGAAGGCGTTGGCGATCGCGCCGGCGGTCGGGCCCTGCGCTGCTTCCGCGACGCCGAGATAGGGCGTGCCGGGATTGTCGACGACATGCACTTCCACGCTGTCGGGAACGGCGCTGAAGCGCAGGATCGGATAGGCCGACCAATCCGCGCTCAGGATGTGGGTGTCGTCGAAATGGACGGCCTCGTAGAGCGTCCAGCTCATTGACTGCAGGATTCCGCCTTCGGTCTGGTTGACAATCGAATCCGGCGCCACCGCTTCGCCGCAGTCGACCGCCGAGACCACATGCGAGATGGCGATGGCACCGCTGTCGCGATCGACCTCCGCTTCAAGCGCGACTGCGAGATAGGCGGCGTGATTCTTGTACTTGGCGAAAGCGAACCCCCGACCGCGGCCCTCCGGCATAGGATCATTGCTCCAGCCGAATTTTTGCGCCGCAACCTCGATCACCTTCCTGGCGCGCGGATCCGTCATGTGCCTCAACCGGTATTCCACCGGGTCGGCGCCGGTCGCGAGGGCCAGCTCGTCCATGAAGCTTTCGATCGAGAAGACGTTGCAGTAGGCGCCGAGGCCGCGCAGCGACGAGACGCGCACCGGCATGTCGGCGACGAAATGCCAGTTCACCCGCTGGTTCGGCACGTCGTAGAGCGGGATGGCATTGCGGTCGCCATTGCCGAGCGGCGAGATCTGCAGCTTGGCCGGATCGGGCGGGAAATTTTTCGCCATCAGCCGGCCGGCGATCAGCGAACCTGCGGTTCCCGGCCGGGTGCCGTGACTGTTGCTCCACAGGTCATAGTGCCAGTTGACGATCTTGCCGCTGGCGTCCAGCGTTGCGCTGGCGCGCGTCAGCATGCCAGGGCCATAAGGCTCCCACAAATGCTCCTGATCGCGCATCCACTGCACGCGCACCGGCGTGCCGGGTAGCGCCTGTGCGATCAGCGCGGCGTCGGCCGCCGCGTCGTCGGCGCCATTGTGGCCGTAGCAGCCTGATCCCTCGGTGTGGATGCAGCGCACCTTTTCCGGTCCGACGCCGAGCATCTCGGCGATCGCCTTGCGGTCTGGATAAACGCCTTGAGTGTGCGTCCACACCGTGATGAGACCCTTGTCCGACAGGGCAACGGCAGCCGAGGGGCCGATCGACCCGTGCATCTGGTAGGCGCGGGTGAACTGCGCCTGCAGCGTCTTTGCGCCGGCTGCCGTGTCCGCGCCGACCGAGGTCACGGTGCCGACCTCGGCGACCGAGCGTTCGAGGAAGGCGGGGATATTGTCCTGGTCCGGCAAGGCCGGCTGCTCCTGCCACTTCGCCTTGGCGGCCATGGCGCGCATGGCCTGGACCGCCTGGAATTCCTGCCTGGCCACCACGGCCAGGAAGTCGCCGTCGCGGATCACCGCCAGCACGCCCGGCATCGTCTTGATGGCGGCCTCGTCGACGCTGACGAGCTTGGCCGAATAGCTTGGTGGGCGAACGACGCGGGCATGCACCATGCCGGGAAGCCGCATGTCCTGAACATAGGCCTCGCCGCCCGTTACCTTTGCCGGAATATCGACGCGGGCAAACGGCTTGCCGATCGCGTGATAGCTGTCCGGCGATTTCAGCGCTGTGTCGGCCGATGCGTCCACATGCAGCAAATCCGCCACCACCAGTTCGCCATAGCCCACGGACTTCCCATCCGGCCCGGTGATCCTGCCGCTTGCCGCCTTGAGCTGGTCGGCCAGAACGCCGAGCTTCTCGCTGGCCTTGGCGACCAGGATCTGGCGCACCTGCGCCGAGGCGTAGCGTATGGCGGTGCCGCTGTTCTGGATCGTCTGGCTGCCGGCGGTATAGCCCTCGTTCGGCGTCAGCGCGGTGTCGGCGGTGATGAGCTTGATGGAAGCCGGCTCGACCTCCAGTTCTTCGGCGGCGATCTGGCGTAGCGACGTCCTGGTGCCTTGACCGAGTTCGGCCTTGCCAGTGAAGACGGTGATCGAACCGTCGGCATCCAACCTGATCCAGGCGTCGAGCGAGGGCGTATCGGCAAGGCTGCCCGGCAGTTTCTTGGCCGGCGCCGGCGTCGCGGGCGTCTGCGCCGTGGGCGCGGCCTCCTGAGCCTGCACGGGAATGGTGAAGGACACGACCAGCGCGCCGGTCCCGGCGAGAAAGCCGCGTCGTGTCAGGTCGGGAAAGGTTGGCGCGTTCATCATGCCCTCCCCGCGGCCGCGGCCGGCGCCAGGCCGGCCGATTTCGATTTCATCAGGTCGCGCGCGCGGCTCACTGCCCGCAGGATGCGCATATGCGTGCCACAGCGGCAGAGGTTAGGTTCCAGCGCCTGCCTGATATCGGCGTCACCGGCATCGGGTTTGGCCTCGAGCAGCGCCTGCGCCCGCATCATCATGCCGGCGATGCAATAGCCGCATTGCGCCGCCTGCTCCTCGATGAACGCTTTCTGCATCGGACCCGGGTTCTCGATCGTGCCCAAGCCCTCGACGGTCTTGACCTCGCGGCCCTCCACCAGCATCGCCGGCGTCAGGCAGGAGAAGACGGGCTTGCCGTCCACCATCACCGTGCAGGCGCCGCATTGGCCAAGGCCGCAGCCGAACTTGGCGCCGTTCAGCTTCAAATCGTTGCGCAGCACGTAAAGCAGCGGCGTCGCGGGATCGACGTCGACGTGGTGGGAGATGCCGTTGACGTTGAGATTGATCATCTGTCCTTCGCTCCTACATTGTCCGGGCCGCGCTCGATGCCGTCCGAGGGCCGGACGCTGACTTGGTATTTTCCGCTCCTGGTGTCGGCGATCCTGGCGGCCGCATCCTGCCAGGCCGGCTTGCCGGCAAAGGCATCGCGCAGATAGGCCAGCAGGTTATTCACCTGGTCGTCCTTCAGCGTCGCTGCGAATCCCGGCATGATGGCGCTCGGGCGCCCACTCGCCGCTGGCAGGCCAAACAGCACCGTGTTGATAACGTTCTGCGGATCTGGCGCGTTGACCGCGCTCGACAGATGGAAATTGATACCGCCGAAAGGCGGCGGACGGCTGCCGTCGTGGCAGGTGGCGCATGCCGCCTGGTAGATGACGGCTCCACGCGCCGCCGGCGTATCGGCGGATGTCGGCGCCACGCCGGCGGTCGACGCCGGGTCGGCCGCGGCGCGGCCGCGGATGGCCTGCGCGGCGGCCGTCCGTTCGGCGGATGGTTCGCCCATGAGCGACATGACGTAAGTGGCCATGGCGTCGATGTCGGCATCGGGAAGCCGGCCGAGATTGCCCGTCACTTCGCCCATCGGGCCATTGGCGACGCCGTGGTCGGCATGCCAGCCTTGCCTGAGATAGGCAAACAGGCTGTCATGCGTCCACGGTATCGGCGCCGGTGAAGTGCCGTCGAGCGCAAAGGCCGTCCAGCCTTCGGCCTCGCCGCCGGCCATGTGCGACCCCTTCTCTTCCGCGCCGAACCGATTGCGCGGCGTGTGGCAGGCGCCGCAATGACCGAGCCCATCGACCAGATAGGCGCCGCGGTTCCACTGCGTGCTTTGCGACGCATCGTTTTGATAGGCGCCCCTGTCGAAGAACAGCAGCTTCCAGCCGGCCAGCACCAGGCGCATATCGAGCGGGAAAGGCAACTCGTTCGGAGGCGGCGGGTTGTTCACCGGCTGGCGCGTCATCAGATAGGCGTAGAGCGCGCGGTTGTCCTCATCGGAGACACGCGTGAAATGATCGAATGGGAAGGCCGGGTAGAGATGCCTGCCCTCGCGGTCGACGCCTTCGCGCATGGCGCGGTTGAAGGCTGCCTGCGACCAACGGCCTATGCCGGTCTGCGGATCTGGCGTGATGTTGGTCGAATAGATGGTGCCGAACGGCGTCGGCACGGCGAGCCCGCCGGCATAGGACTTTTCACCGGGCCTGGTGTGGCAGGAGGTGCAATTGCCGACCGAGGCCAGCACAGCGCCTTTCTCGATCAACGCCGGGTCGAACGACGATCGTTGCGGCGGCTCGACAGGATCGATTGCCGGCTTCCAGGCATAGGCGAAAAATCCGGCGCCGCAGACAATGATGATGGCAAGAACGCCCAGCCAGAAGCGTTTCAAGATCTGCTCTCCCTCATGGCGGTACGCTGAAACGCTGCCGCCCCGGCCGTTACCGGCGCCGCGGACGCGTTCGTGCGGGAGAAACTAGGGGCGCTGCCCTCTTCGTCAATTGTCTGATTTATGGCGCCGAAAAGCGCATCTTGCAGGCGCGACCTGCCCGGGCACATCGTTTGGTGCTGCCGGCCTTCGGCTTGTCCGCCGGCCCATCTTCGTGGGCAAAGGAAAGGCTAGCTCGTCTTCTCGTCCAAAAGTCCCGAGACGAAGTCGAACAAGCCGGGCCGACGATCGCGCCGCAACCGCTCGGCGACAACGATGCCGCGCACTTCGGCGAAGGCGCGATCGAGATCATCGTTGACGATGACGAAATCATACTCCTTCCAGTGCTCGATCTCGTTGCGCGCGTTCTTCAGCCGCGTCTCGATCACCGCTTCCTGATCCTCGGCGCGGCGCTTCAGCCTTGCCTTCAACTCCTTCATCGACGGCGGCAGGATGAAGATCGAGACGATGTCGGCGCGCATCTTCTCCTTGAGCTGCTGGGCGCCTTGCCAATCGATGTCGAACAGCATGTCGCGCCCTTGAGCGAGCGCAAGTTCCGCCGGTTCGCGCGGTGTCGCGTAGCAATTGCCATGCACCTCCGCCCATTCGAGCAGGGCGTCCGAATCGCGCAGCCGCTCGAACTCGCGCATGGTGCGGAAATGATAGTGAACGCCTTCGATCTCCGAGCCGCGGCGAGGCCTGGTGGTGACGGAGACCGACAATTCGAGGCTGGAATCGCTTTCCAGAAGGTTGCGCGCAATCGTCGACTTGCCGGCGCCCGACGGCGACGACAGCACGAGCATCAGGCCCCGGCGGCGAATGCGGGACCCTAAATCCCTGGCGACCATCGGCTACTCCAGATTCTGGACCTGTTCACGGAACTGATCGACCACGGCCTTCAGTTCCAGTCCAATGGCGGTGACCGCGGCAGCGTTCGACTTTGAGCACAGCGTATTCGATTCGCGGTTAAATTCCTGTGCTAGAAAATCGAGCTTGCGTCCGATGGCGCCGCCGCCGGAAAGCAATGCACGACCGGACGTCACATGCGTCTTCAAGCGGTCGATCTCCTCGCGAATATCGGCCTTGGTGGCGAGGAAGGCGGCTTCCTGGTGCAAGCGGCCGACATCGAGGTTGGCCGAAGCATCCATCAAGAGCCGCACCTGTTCGGCGAGGCGCTCGCGGATGGCCGCCGGTTCGCGCGACGGATCCGCTTCAGCGCCCAGCGTCAGCACCTCGATCGCGTCGATGTGGCCCAGCAGAAGCGTGCGAAGTGCCGCGCCCTCACCCTCGCGGGACCGCTCCAGCCCCTCCAGCGCCACATCGAGGGCCGCCATGACGGCGTTGTCGAGCGCCGTGCGCACATCCTCGGTTTCGGTGGTCTCCGGAATATCGAGCACGCCGCGCAGCGACAACAATCCGTCGGCGGTCGCAGGAGCAACACCAAATTGTTCCTCGATCCGCTTGGCGAGCCCGGCCAGATCCTTGAGGAAGGCCTCGTTGACAACGGGCTGGGACTGCATTCCGGCGGCGCGCGTGATGGTGAGCGTCGCCTGAAAATTGCCGCGCGCGAAACGTTTCTGAAGCGTCTGCCTGGTGGCCGGCTCCAGCCGCTCGAAACCCTGCGGCAGCCGCAGCCGCACCTCGACGCTCTTGCCGTTGACGGATTTGACCTCCCAGGCAATCGAGGTGCCGTCATGCTCGGCGACAGCACGCGCAAACCCGGTCATGCTCTGCAAATTCATGGTGCCTGCATACCCCCTGGCGCGTATTACGGATACTGCGTGATCCGGCCTCGCGCACCTTCAGAAAGCCGAAATGCCCGCCTGCCAATCGGCTTACGAGGCCCCGATAAATCCAAACGCTCCTGCTTTCAACCGACAGCGTGGACGAGTTGGAAAACCGTGCGCCGCTACTGGGCCGCCCCCGCGTCGCCGTCAATGGGCGCGTCGGTCTGCCCCTCCACCTTGGCATCAGCCTTGGCCGCGTCGTCGACTTGCTTCTTCTGCTGGGCTCGATAGCGCGCGACGTTCTCATTGTGCTCGTTAAGCGTGGCGGCGAAGACGTGTCCGCCAGTGCCGTCGGCAACGAAATAGAGGTCGTCGGTCTTTGATGGATTGGCTACCGCCTCCAGCGCCGCGCGGCCGGGATTGGCGATAGGCGTCGGCGGCAGGCCGTTGATCACATAGGTGTTGTAGGGCGTCGGCTTCTGGATGTCCGACTGATAGATCGGCCGGTCGGCGGGTTTGCCCTTGCCGCCGAACAGACCGTAGATGATGGTCGGATCGGATTGCAGGCGCATGCCCTTGGCCAGCCGGTTCAGGAAGACCGCGGCGACGCGCGAGCGCTCATCGCCCTTGCCTGTTTCCTTCTCGACTATCGAGGCCAGCGTGACGAACTCGTCAATGCTGGCGAGCGGCAGGTCGGCGGCGCGCCGCTGCCAGACCTCCTCGACCAGCTTCTTCTGGTCGGCCAGCAGCTTGTCGATCATCTGCTGGCGCGTGGCGCCGCGCGTGAAGCGCAGCGTATCGGTGGCGAGACTGCCCTCTGGAGGCACGGTGGCCGGCATGTCGCCGCTCAAGGCGGGCTCGCCTGCGATGCGCGCCAGCGCCTGCTCGACTGTCAGCCCTTCGGGAATGGTCAGCGAGTACATGACCGACTTGCCGCTCTTCAGCAATTCCATGATGTCGCGCATGGACGCCCGGGGCTTGATCTCGTATTCGCCGGCCTTCAGCGCCGAATCATTGCCGAAGGCCCTAACGCCAAGACGGAATATGCGGGCGTCGCTGATCAGGCCGCGCCGCTCGAGCTGGTCGGCGATATCCTGGACGCCGGTGTTGGGCTTGACCAGGAAGGTGTCGCCATTGGCCGATGGGCCGGGCTCGGTGAATTCCTGCTTGCCGAAGTAAAGCGCGATACCCGCCGCCAGAACCATCAGCATCACCAAGGAGATGACGAAGTTCATGAACACGACGACCTGACTGCGCGAAGCACGCGAGCGCTTCGGCGGCGGCGTGCCGGCCTCCGGCCGCAAGGCTTCGGCGGCTGTCTTCGGTACGATCGGCCCCGATGTCGCCTGCCCTTGCCCGAACTCTCCGTTGCCGGCCGGATTTGTGTTCATTTCGCCCTACCGTTTGATCTCTCAACGAATCCCCTGCGGCAGAGTAGGGGCGAATATGGCAAAATTGACGACACGCCGAAGCGCCGTCCGGCAGGCGGACGGTCAGCCATTGTAGCGCTGGAAGACCAGTGAAGCGTTGGTGCCGCCGAAGCCGAAGGAATTGGACAACGCCACGTCGATCTGGCGGGCACGCGGCTTGTTCGGCACCAGGTCGATCGCGGTCTCACGCTCCGGATTGTCAAGGTTGATGGTCGCCGGCGCGATGTTGTCGCGGATGGCGAGGATCGAGAAGATCGCTTCGGCAGCCCCTGCCGCGCCGAGGAGATGGCCGATCGACGACTTGGTCGACGACATCGAAATCTTCGATGCGGCATTGCCGACCAGCCGCTCGACAGCGCCGAGCTCGATCGTGTCGGCCATGGTCGAAGTGCCGTGCGCGTTGATGTAATCGACATCGGCAGGCGTCAGCTTTGCCCGGTTCAACGCCGCCGTCATGCAACGGAATGCGCCGTCGCCGTCTTCAGCCGGTGCGGTGATGTGATAGGCGTCGCCGGTCAGGCCGTAGCCGGTCACTTCCGCATAGATCTTCGCGCCGCGCGCCTTGGCATGCTCGAGTTCCTCAAGCACGACGACGCCGGCGCCCTCGCCCATGACGAAGCCGTCGCGATCGCGGTCATAGGGCCGCGAAGCCGTTTGCGGCGCGTCGTTGCGCCCGGTCGACAGCGCACGGCAGGCAGCGAAGCCAGCGATCGACAGTCGCGTCACCGGCGCTTCGGCGCCGCCGGCGACCATGACGTCGGCATCGCCCCAGATGATCAGCCGGGCTGCGTCGCCGATCGCATGCGCGCCGGTCGAGCAAGCGGTGACGACGGCATGGTTGGGGCCTTTCAGCCCATGCCGGATCGAAACCTGGCCGGAGACGAGATTGATGATCTGGCCGGGGATGAAGAAGGGGCTGATGCGGCGTGGGCCGCGCTCCTTCAGGATCATCGCGTTCTCGGCGATGCCTTCGATGCCACCAATGCCCGAACCGATCAGAACGCCGGTGGCGCACTGCTCGGCATGGGTCTTCGGCTGCCAGCCGGAATCCTTCAGTGCCTCGTCGGCGGCTGCGATCCCGTACAGGATGAAGTCGCCGATCTTGCGCAGTTCCTTCGGCTCGAGCACCGCCTCGGGATTGAAGGTGGCGTTGCTGCCGTCACCACGCGGAACGACATGGGCGATCTTGCAGGCAAGATCCTCCACCTCGAACTCGGTGATGCGCTTGGCGGCGCTGCGGCCGGTCAGAAGTTCCTTCCAGCTGTGCTCGAAGCCCATGCCGAACGGCGACAGCAATCCAAGGCCCGTGACGACGACACGCCTCATCGCAGGTCCTCCCCGGTGATGACTGCGGAAAGCGTCAGGCCGAAGCCTTGTCGATGTACTTCACGGCATCGCCCACCGTCAGGATGGTTTCAGCCGCGTCATCGGGGATCTCGACGCCGAATTCTTCTTCAAACGCCATGACGAGTTCGACCGTGTCGAGACTGTCGGCGCCCAGATCGTCGATGAAGCTCGCCTGCTCCGTCACCTTGTCGGCATCGACGCCCAGGTGCTCGATGACAATCTTCTTGACGCGCTCTGCGGTGTCACTCATTTGGGGCATCCTCGTCTTTTGGTTGTCTGTCTTCGTTAGCGGGCGGAATGCCGCTAATCAAGCTGAAAGATGGTCCCGCCGGAAACGCAATGGCCGCAGACCGGTTTTTGCCCGAACCGCCGGGTTGCGGGCCGCATTACACGAAAAATCGTGGGCGTCCAAGCCGAAATGGTCGCTTTTCACAGCCCGCCCAGGCGTTGCCTGTCGCCGTCTCAAAGCCACCGCGAATACCCGGGCCCGGCCCGAAATGCATGCTTTGGCCGACCCGATCAGATCATCGCCATGCCGCCGTTCACATGGATTGTTTGGCCGGTGACGTAGCCGGCCTCGTTGGAGGCAAGATAAGCGACGGCGGACGCCACTTCGGCGCTGGTGCCCATGCGGCGCGTCGGGATAGCGGCCATGATCGCCTCCTTCTGCTTGTCGTTGAGCTTGTCGGTCATCGCCGATTCGATGAAGCCCGGGGCGACACAGTTGACGGTGATGCTGCGGGTGGCGATCTCCTGCGCCAGCGATTTGGAAAAGCCGATCATGCCGGCCTTGGAGGCGCAGTAGTTGGTCTGGCCGGGATTGCCGGTGACGCCGACCACCGAGGTAATGTTGATGATGCGGCCGTGGCGGCGGCGCATCATCGGATGGGTCAGCTCACGCGTCAGCCTGAACACGGCCGTCAGATTGACTTCGAGCACGCTGTCCCAGTCGGCGTCCGACATGCGCACGAACAGCCCGTCCTTGGTGATGCCGGCATTGTTGACCAGGATATCGACGCCCTCGAGATCGGCCTCCGCTTTCTGGCCGAGCGCCTTGACCTCGTCGCGGTTCGACAGGTCGGCCGGAAACAGCTTCACCCGGTCGCCGAGTTCGGCGGCCAGCGCCTCCAGTTTCTCGACGCGCGTGCCGTGCAGGCCGACGACGGCGCCTTGCGCATGCAGCACCCTGGCGATCGCCTCGCCGATGCCTCCCGACGCGCCGGTGACAAGTGCCTTGCGGCCGGTCAGTTCGAACATGTGTTTTCCTCTTTGGTTTCGGAAGCTCAGCGAGCAACCTTATCTGTATACGTCTCGCGGGTATCCGATTGCCATCACCAACGGAATATCTTCAGCGATACAAGCCGCGCCAGAAATCATCAGCTTTCATAATATCCTCTTCCCCTCGCCCAATGCGTCCTGCAGCTTCGGCCGCCAAGTCATAATCTTCCACATCGTCCAGGCCGCGCTGGATGAGTTCGCGCAAACAATCAACTTTGCTGCGGTCTGTCCTAGCGACAAAGGAGTCCAGGCGCTGTTCGATTTCGGCAGAAAGACGGATGAGACAGGCATGCCAAACCTCGTGAGTTCGTCAAATTCAGTCGCGGCGCCTCACCCGAGCGCCGCCAGTGCGGTTTCGACCTCGGCCGCGGAACCGACCGATGCCGTGGCGATTTCGCGGTTGATGCGCCGGGCCAGCCCTGAAAGCACTTTTCCCGCGCCGACTTCATAGAGCGTGGTGACGCCGTTCGCGCCGAACCACTCCACTGTCTCGCGCCAGCGCACGCGGCCGATCACCTGTTCGAACAGACGGCGCGCAATGATTTCGGGATCGCTGGTCGGAGTGACCGTGACATTGGAGACGAGCGGCACGACAGGCGCGTTCTTGGTTACCCCGGCCAGCGCCTCGCGCATGATCTCGGCGGCGGGCGCCATCAGCGCCGAATGGAAGGGCGCGGAGACCTGCAGCATCAGCGCTCGCTTGGCGCCTTTTTCCGTGCACAGTTTGGCAGCCAGTTCGACCGCTGCCTTGGCGCCGGAAATCACCAGCTGGCCACCGCCATTGTCGTTGGCGATCTGGCAGACCGATCCTTTGGCAGCCTCGGCGCAGGCGGCTTCGACATCGGCCTGCTCCAGTCCGATGATCGCCGCCATGGCGCCTTCGCCGGCGGGCACCGCCGCTTGCATGGCATTGCCGCGGATGCGCAGCAGCCTGGCGGCATCGGCAACCGAGACGAAGCCGGCGGCGGCAAGCGCCGAATATTCGCCCAGCGAATGGCCAGCGACGTAGGTAATCTTGTCCTTCAGCGAGAAGCCGCCCGCTTCCAAGGCCCTGATCGCGGCCAGCGATACGGCCATCAGCGCCGGCTGCGCGTTGGCGGTGAGCGTCAGCGTCTCTTCCGGCCCTTCCCAGATCAGCTTCGACAGGTTTTCGCCGAGCGCGTCGTCGACTTCGCTAAAAACCCTACGCGCCTCGGGGAAGGCATCGGCGAGGTCCTTGCCCATGCCGACAGCCTGGCTGCCTTGTCCCGGAAAGGTGAATGCAACGGCCATGTGTGGGCTCCCAAAGCTCGGTTCTGCTTGCCTGATACACGAATTTTCCTGCCTGTGACGCAACGCGGCCTGCCAAGTCAAGCCCGGTTCGACCCGGCCCCTTGGCAGCTTTGCCGGCCGAGTGCCTGTTCCAAAAGGCTTTTTGGCGATCACTCCTGATGAAAACCGCTCACGAATCGTTTGCTGGCTCTTCTTATTTCCGCCACAGGCGCTAGCTTTGCGTGACAATTCCATGACAATCGAGTGACGGGTCTGTCGCTGGGTGGGGAAGTTAAAGTGGCTAGGATTTCGAAAGGCGCAGGCAAAGCCGCGCCACAGTTTCTGGAAGACGATCCTTCCACCGGCTACCTGCCGGGACGGAAGTGGCCGACCATACGCTATGGGCTGACCAGCCTGCTGATCGCGGCCGTCCTGGTGTTCGCCATCGAATTGATCGTGCGCGGCGACTTCGCCGGCACGGTTTCCTTCTTCCTGCAGCCGCTCAAGCCGGGCTGGACCACGATCGTGGTGTTCGCACTGGTTCTGGTCGGCCTCGATGCCGTTTTCGGCCGCAGCTATCAAAGCCTGATGATCGTCGCGCCGCTGACGCTCTCGCTGGCTTTCATCGGTCACCAGAAATCGCATTATCTCGGCGATCCCCTCTACCCGACCGATTTCCTCTACTCCCGCCAGATCGTGGCGCTTCTGCCGCTTCTGGTGCGTGACCGCCCGATGACTGCCCTTGCCATGATTGTCGGCATTGTCGCCGGCCTGTCGCTGCTCATCTATGGCTGGCGGGTCTGGCGTCGAAAGGTGCCGATACTCAGCCGCAAGGGCCGTCTCGCCCGGCTGACGCTGGCGGTGCCGCTGCTCGCCTTCTTCGTCTCGATCATGGACTATGCCACCTTCTCGTGGACCCGGGACCGGCTGCAGATCATCCCGATCATGTGGGACCAGAAGGAAAATTACGCCTCCAACGGCTTTGCGCTCGCCTTCGCGCTGAACGTGCCGATGGCGCATGTCTCGGCGCCGCCAGGCTATTCGGAAAAGGCGATCGCGGCCATCGACAGGCCGCAGGTGACCGCCTCGGTGCCCCAGGAAAAGCCCGACATCATCGTCGTCATGAGCGAATCCTTCTGGGATCCGACCAAGCTGCCCGGGGTCACCATCACGCCCGATCCGATCCCCAATGTGCGGGCGCTGCGTTCGGGCTCCATGTTCTCACCCGAATTCGGCGGCATGACCGCCAATATCGAGTTCGAAGCACTGACCGGCTTCTCCAACGCCTTCCTGCCGGCCGGCAGCATCCCCTACCAGCAATATGTGCGCACGCCGACGCCGTCGCTGGCGACCTTCCTGAAGAGGGAGGGCTACAGGGCGCGCGCCATCCATCCGGGCACCAACTGGTTCTGGAACCGCGGCGCGGTCTATGCCGATTTCGGCTTCGACGACTTCAGATCGGAAGAGACGTTGCCGCCGATGCAAAAGCGCGGGCCGCTGGCATCCGACGCGGCGATGACGGACGAGATCATCAGCGAGGCCGATGCCAGCGATGCCCCGGTGTTCTTCTTTGCCGTCAGCCTGCAGAACCACGGCCCTTACGAGCCGAACCGCTACTACAACCCGACCCACACCGTGCAGGCGCCGATCAGCCAATGGGCGCGTGAATCGCTGCTGAGTTACACCGAGGGCTCGGCCGACGCGGACCGCGGTCTCGAACGCCTGATCGAATGGGCAAAGAAACGCTCTCGGCCCACCGTCATCGCCTTCTTCGGCGACCATCTGCCGCCGCTTGGGCCGGTCTATGTAGAGACCGGGTTCATGAAGGACAATGTCGCGCCGCGCAAGGAGGCTTCCGCCGAGGCGGCGCTGGAGCATCATCAGACGCCACTGGTCATCTGGTCGAACCGCACAGGCCCTGCCAAGGACATGGGCGCCGTCAGCCCCGCCTTCCTGCCCTATCACATCCTGAAAACGGCCGGCATCACCCACCCCTACTATACCGGCTTCCTGGGCGAGATGCGCGAACGCTACCGCGTGGTCGACCGCAATCTGCTGCTGACGCCGGCGGGAGAAGCCACGCCCGATTGGGCGCGGCAAAAGCAGATCGACCCGGCGATCCGCGACTTCCGGCTGCTGCAATACGACATGATGTTCGGCAAACGCCACGCGGCGCCCGACTTCTTCCCCGAAACGGTGGACAAGGTCGTCGCCCATATGAGCTGAAATTCGCGGCATCCTTCCAGGATGCCGCCCAGCGGGGTCGAGCGTTCAATTCGTCAGTTGCAATTTCGAGAATTTGTTGGCGATCTGCTGGAACACGTTCGGCAATTTGTTTGGATCGTTGACGGCGTAGTAGTCGCTGGGATCCGAGGCGCAGGCGCTGTAAAGCGTGCGGTTGGCGGCGGTATCGGATTGCAGCACCATCGTGTAGATTTCGGCGCCCTGCTTCTTCAACTGCGTGCAGACGCTTTTGGTCCATCCGTCGACATTGCGCGCGGCGGTGGTCTGATTGTCCGATCCAAGCCGACCGGCAGCGCCATAGGTTGAGCCCGCGAGAAAACCATAGGACGTATAGTCTGACTTGGTCGTCTCGTTGCTGGCGCCGTAGACGACATTCTCGCCGTCGGTGAGCAACATGACGATCTTGCTCACCCCAGGCGTCTTCCAAGGCGTACCCTCGGCGTATGGCGCACCCGGCGACAACACCCGCTGGCCCCAGGCCAGGCCCTCGGAAACATTGGTGCCGGACCCCGCCCATGCAAGCATCTTGGCGGCCTCGTTGCGAAGTTTTGTAAAGTCTTCGGTCAAGGGGACGATTGGCGAGGGACAGGACCGGTTTGGCCCCACCGTCAATTGCAAGGCGTTTGGATCGTTTGTGACCGCGGTGGCAATGGCGGTGTTCTGCGGCGCCACATATTTGGCGACTGTTTCAAGATCACCTCGCAAAAGCCCGGCAGCACTTCCAAGCAAGCCGCTCAGGTCTATTCCGAGAATATTCAGTCCGCCATTCCGAGCAAGTTTGGCCTCATCAGGGGCGTCGTCGATAAAGGAATTGTTGTAGTGATAGGCATCGTTTGAATAGCCGCTGGAAGGTCTCGTCCCCTTTCCCGGACTGTCCGGCGCGAAATAAGGCACGAACAGAGTGTCAGGGTAACGTGGATCAGGCGGCGTATCGGCGATATTAAGGACACCAGGCCGCGCCTCGACGCAGCCTTTCCAACCCGTATCCTCCCCCTTGCCGTCCTTCCACCCCGTCAATTTGGCGGCAGAGGCCGGATCTTTCATCAACTGCCTGAACAGCGCCATATGATTGGGACGCTTGTCGTTGATGACGGGGAAATTGATTCCATTGGTGGATGACTTGCCGTCCATGTCGATCCAGGACGGGTCGAACCCGTCGCCGTTGACATTGACAGCCGTGACGAAGGGTACCAGCGCCACGCGGACCTTGCGCGTCGGTGATTGCGCCGCTTCCAGATATTTGAGCAGATTGTCCGTCGCTGTCTTGAGGGCAGCAATTTTGGCGCCGGCCATCGAGCCGGTGTTGTCCAGAACCAGCACCACTTCGAGCTGGTTGTTCGATTCGACCGCCGAGGCATCGACCACGATGTGCCTGCTCTCACCGAGCAGGAAGGCGAAGTTCAAATCGACGTCAGCCGAGGCGACGGCCTTCGTCTTGACGAAGTTGACGCCCCTGTCGACCGTCAACGTGGCCCGCGCATTTGTGAGTTCGCCATGTCCGGCTACGTTGGCCTGGAAATAGCGGTTGAAGGCGTCGGTGCGGGTGATGTCCAGATCGCCGAGATGCGAGGAGGCGAGATTTGCCGCGTCGAGCGCATTCTGCAGGTTGCTCTTGGCCCGCATGATGGTGGAGACATCGGCTGCGAAGGCCACCGCCGACAGGATGGCCGGCAAGCCGATCCCGAGCAAAAGCGCGAAGTTGCCGCTTTTCGAGCGCCAGAATTTCTTGAGAAGCATCCTTACCCCCGGAAATGCCTAGCCCGTTGCTGACAGCGGGATGCCGCTTTTTGCGCCAGACATGATGAATCGGCGGTTGATGCCGGGGCCGCAACCCCATACAACCTGTCATGGTGGTTAAGGCCTGGTTTCCGGGAACCACGGAGTCCTATCGCCGCACATGCCGGTTTTTCTGGCCCTGCGACATCCGGGATTGCCGCCTGCTCTTGCCTTCCACGTGGATTGCTATATAGACGCCGCCAATCTGCCGGTCCCAGCTGGGGGCTGAACGGAGGGCCGGAGGTTTTCGAAAACCTTCGCGTGAAGCCAGAAGCGCTTCCGCCTCCCGTGTCTCCGCTCTCGACCGTCTCGTCATGCTCCTTTCTTCCCCGCTCCTGGCGGGTCAGAGAAGTTGCAGAGGCTTTTGCCGCCGGGAACCGGGAGAGAAACGAAGAAAGGCGAAAAGACATAATGGCTCTTTACGAACATGTGTTTCTTGCCCGGCAGGACCTCTCGCAGCAGCAGGTCGATGCGCTTGTCGAACAGTACAAGGGCGTCATCTCCGCCAATGGCGGGTCCGTCGGCCGGGTCGAGAACTGGGGACTGAAGTCCCTCACCTACCGGGTCAACAAGAACCGGAAGGCATACTACACGCTGATGGATCTTGACTGCCCGCCGGCAGCGCTCAACGAAATGGAGCGCCAGATGGGCCTGTCCGAGGACGTGCTGCGTTTCCTGACCATCAAGGTCGATGCGCACGAGGAAGGTCCTTCCGCCATGATGCAGAAGCGCGAAGAGCGCTCGGAACGCGGCGGCTTCGGCGACCGCGACCGCGGCGACCGTGGTCCGCGCTCGTTCGGCGACCGTGATCGCGGCGATCGTCCGCCACGCAGCTTCGGCGGCGACGCTGGTGGCGATCGTGGTCCGCGCCGTCCGCGCGAAGGCTTTGAAGGGGGTGCAGAATAATGGTCGACATTAACCAGATCCCGACCCGGCGCCCGTTCCATCGCCGCCGCAAGACCTGCCCGTTCTCGGGCGCCAACGCGCCCAAGATCGATTACAAGGACGTGCGCCTCCTGCAGCGCTACATTTCCGAGCGCGGCAAGATCGTGCCGTCGCGCATCACCGCCGTCAGCCAGAAGAAGCAGCGCGAGCTCGCCAAGGCGATCAAGCGCGCCCGCTTCCTCGGCCTGCTGCCCTACGTGGTTCGCTAATCCTTGACGCGGGCGGCTCCGCCGCCCGCTTCTCTTCCACGGCGACGGGCGCCGCTGGGTTGCGCATCAAATCCCGAGTTGAGGCCAAAAGCCTCTAACTGCCGCGACAGGCAGGACAGCGACACCGGCGGCAACGCCCTTTTTGCTTCCTGACCTGTTCCAAAGAATTTCGCACCGATCCCGTGATTGGCGCCCTAACCAAAAGGAACAAAACCATGGAAGTCATTCTTCTCGAACGCGTTTCCCGCCTCGGCCAAATGGGCGACACCGTCAAGGTCAAGGACGGCTTTGCCCGCAATTTCCTGTTGCCGCAGGGCAAGGCGCTGCGCGCCAACGAAGCCAACAAGAAGAAGTTCGAAGGCCAGCGCGCGCAGCTCGAAGCCCGCAACCTCGAGCGGAAGTCCGAAGCCTCGCAGGTCGCCGAACAGCTCGACGGCAAGAGCTTCATCGCCGTTCGCTCGGCCGGCGAGACCGGCCAGCTCTACGGCTCGGTGTCGACGCGCGATATCGCCGACCTGCTGACGGCAGAGGGCTTTTCGGTCAACCGCAACCAGATCCAGCTCAACCAGCCGATCAAGACCATCGGCGTGACCAATGTGGCGATCGCGCTGCATCCGGAAGTCGAGGTCACGATCACGCTCAACATCGCCCGCACGGCCGACGAAGCCGAGCGGCAGGCCAAGGGCGAGACGCTGACCACCGCCGAGGCCATCTATGGCGAGGACATCAACGACAATGCCCGGCCGGAGAACTTCTTCGACCCGAACGCCGAGTTCGAGGGCGGCGAAGAGAACGCCTGACATCGGCGCGGCGCGCCTGCCGGCGCGCCGCATTCGGCTTCGGCCTCAATCAGTTCAATCAGACTGGCAGCTCCAATCAGACTGGCAGTTCAAGCCAGACTGGACCAATGCCCGGGTTCACCACCTGGGCATTTTTGTGCCAAAAGGAACTTTTCGAAACCCTATATATTGATGCAGAGTAGGACAGCCTGTCTGACCGAGAGGGGACATTTGCGTCATGAATATTCTGTTGAAACGCGTTCTGGACCGCCTGGTGCGCACAGGCAATCTCAAGGTGACCGGCCCACAGGGCACGACATTCGTGTTCGGTGACGGCAGCGGCGAGCCGGTGCACCTGCACATCAAAACCAGGCACGCCGAGCGCGCCATTACCTTCGATCCGATGCTGGCCGTGCCGGAAGCCTACATGGATGGCGAACTCGACATCCTCGAGGGCGGCGTCCTTGGCCTGATGCGCATCGCTTTCCAGAACATGGGCAGCGGCGGCATCGACGCGACGTGGTCGAAAGCCATCGAAGGCCTGCGCCACGCTTTCCGCCGCCTGCAGCAGATCAACACCGCGTCGCGTTCGCGCCGCAACGTGCAGCGCCACTATGATCTGTCGGGTGACCTTTACCGGCTCTTCCTCGATGAGGACATGCAGTATTCCTGCGCCTATTTCGAGCAGCCGGACATGACGCTGGACGAGGCGCAGGCAGCCAAGAAGCGCCACATCGCCGCCAAGCTCAGGCTGAAGGCCGGGCAGACGGTGCTCGACATCGGCTCCGGCTGGGGCGGGCTAGGCCTCTACCTTGCCAAGGCCTTCGACGTCGACGTACAGGGCGTGACACTGTCGACCGAGCAGCACGGCGTCGCCACCGACCGGGCGCATGCCCAGGGCCTGGAAAACCACGTTCACTTCGAGCTGAAGGATTACCGCGAACTCAACGAACGCTTCGACCGCATCGTTTCGGTCGGCATGTTCGAACATGTCGGGGTCAATCACTACCGCACTTTCTTCGACAAGAGCGCGACGTTGCTGAAGCCTGACGGCGTCATGCTCCTGCACACGATCGGCCGCTCCGGCGTGCCGTGGGCGACCAGCGCCTTCATCCGCAAATACATCTTCCCGGGCGGCTACATTCCCGCGCTTTCCGAAGTCATGCCGGCGATCGAGAAGTCAGGCCTCGTCGTCACGGACATCGAAATCCTGCGGCTCCATTATGCCGACACGTTGAAGCATTGGGGCCAGCGCTTCGCCGCCAACCGCGACAAGGCCAAGGCGATCTATGACGAGCGCTTCTGCCGCATGTGGGAATTCTATCTGGCAGCCTCGGAAGCCGCCTTCCGCTGGCAGGATCTGGTCATCTTCCAGATCCAGCTTGCCAGGAAGAACGACACCCTGCCGATGGCGCGCGACTATATGGTCAAATGTGAAAAGGCGCTCGAAATGCGCGACATGGGCCATCGCGAAGCGGCTCTGGTCGAAGAGCCCGCCAAGCCCGCCCGGCGCCGCAAGGTGGCGGAGTAGGAACAGACCGCTTTGCCGCATTGGCGCTTGCCATTCCCGGCTCGTGCCCTGAAAAAGGCCTCGTGATCGTCGCGAGGCCTTTTTCATGACCTACCTCCTCTATGCAGCCGCGGCGCTCGCCGAGATCGCTGGCTGTTTTTCGGTGTGGGCGTGGTGGCGGCTGGAGAAATCGCCGCTGTGGCTGCTGCCAGGTTTCGTTTCGCTCGTTCTCTTCGCCTGGCTTCTGGCCCTGGTGGACACCGGCGCGGCCGGCCGCGCCTATGCCGCCTATGGCGGCATCTACATCGCGGCGTCACTGGCCTGGCTTTGGCTGGTGGAAAGCGTGCGTCCCGACCGGTGGGACCTTGCGGGGGCGGCGCTCTGCATACTGGGTGCCTCTGTCATCCTGCTCGCACCACGAGGGGCATGAGCCGTGGAACTGCCCGCCCCGCTTCGACAGGCCGTCGACCGTGCCCTCGAAAACGTGCCGCTGCCGGTGCTCAGGCAGGCGGCGAAAACCCTGTCGGACCGTTACCGCGCCGAGATGCGCGACGGCCGCCTGCATATGGCGCAGGATATGGCGGTCAAGGCTTATCTGGCGACGCGGCTGCCGGCGACCTATGCCGCCGTCCGCGCCAGCCTTGACGCGGTGAACGAAGCCCAGCCGGAATTCGCGCCGAAAACCCTGCTCGATGTCGGCGCCGGCCCGGGCACCGTGCTTTGGGCCACGGCGGACCTGTGGCCCGATCTTCAGCATGCCGTTTTGCTGGAGGCCAGTGCTGCGGTGCGCAAGGTCGGCGAGGCGCTTGCCGCCGATGCGATCGCTGCCCGGATCGCCTGGCAGGCCGGCGATGTGACCATCGACCTTGACGGTTCGCAGCCGGCGGACCTCGTCACCTGCGCCTATGTGCTGGACGAGATCACACCGGCATCACTGCCCAAAATGGTCGATCGGCTGTGGCAGCTCACGACAGACACGCTGCTGATCGTGGAGCCGGGCACGCCGGCGGGCTGGCAGCGTGTTCTCGCGGTTCGTCGGCAACTGATGGAAGCGGGCGCGCATGTACTGGCACCTTGCCCGCACGAAGCCCCTTGCCCGCTCATCCCGCCCGACTGGTGCCACTTTTCGCGGCGCGTCGCCCGCTCGCGCCTGCACCGGCTGGCCAAGGACGCCGAAGTGCCATGGGAGGACGAGAAGTTCATCTATGTCGCGGCTTCGAGGCAGCCGGCGCCAGTCCGCGCGGCGCGGGTGATCGCGCCACCGAAAACCGGCTCGGGCAAGGCGGCGCTCAAGCTTTGCCGGCCGGACGGCAGTGCCGGAGAGACGCTTTTCAGCAAGCGTGACGGTGAACTGTTCAAGGCGGCACGGCGGTCGGACTGGGGCGATGTGCTCGATACAGCGTAGGGATTCGGGTGACGATTGTTCTTGCTTTGTTCCAAACCGTCGCGTAGAATCAGCACCTTGTCGAGTCAATCGGAATCAGGGCACGGGAATACTGTCCTGTGGACGGTTTTTTGTTTCTGTGAACAGTGGGCATCAAATCTGCTTGGGTGATAACTGTTGCAGATAAGTCAGCACTCAACTTTCCGATTCTGATATCGAGAGACCGGGATCGAAATCGGGGACATCATGGCAGAGGCAGCGCGGAAATTCGGCGTGGCGGAGCAACCGCTCTATCGCGAGGCGCCGAACAACATCGAGGCGGAACAGGCGCTGCTCGGCGCGATCCTGGTCAACAACGATGCCTTCTATCGCGTCTCCGACTTCCTGAAGGCCAGCCACTTTTACGAACCCCTGCATCGCAAGATCTTCGAGATCGCGGCAGAGCTCATTCGCATGGGCAAGGTGGCAACGCCGATCACGCTGAAGACCTTCCTGCCGGCCGACGAGAAGGTCGGCGACATGACGGTAGCACAATATGTCGTGCGCCTGGCGGTCGAAGCCGTCACGGTCGTCAACGCCGCAGATTACGGTCGCGCCATCTATGACCTTGCGACGCGTCGCGCCCTGATCACCGTCGGCGAGGACATGGTCAACATCGCCTATGACGCGCCGGTCGACATGTCGCCGTCCGAGCAGATCGAGGATGCCGAACGGCGCCTGTTCGAGCTGGCCGAAACCGGACGCTATGACGGCGGCTTCGAGAGCTTCACCGACGCGGTCAAGACCGCGGTCGACATGGCCAACGCCGCCTACATGCGCGACGGCCACCTGTCGGGGCTGGCCACCGGCATGCGCGACCTCGACCGCCGCATGGGCGGCCTGCAATCGTCCGATCTGATCGTCCTTGCCGGCCGTCCGGGCATGGGCAAGACGTCGCTCGCCACCAACATCGCTTTCAACGTCGCCGAGGCCTATGTGCCGGCGCAGCAGGCCGACGGGTCGTTCAAGGCGGCGAATGGCGGTGTCGTCGGCTTCTTCTCGCTCGAAATGTCGTCGGAACAGCTCGCGACCCGTATCATCTCCGAACAGACGGAAATCTCCTCCTCGAAGATCCGCCGCGGCGAGATCACCGAAATGGACTTCGAAAAACTGGTCGCCTGTTCGCAGACCATGCAGAAGATCCCGCTGTTCATCGACCAGACCGGCGGCATCTCGATCGCCCAGCTCTCGGCCCGCGCCCGGCGCCTGAAGCGCCAGCGCGGCCTCGACCTCATCGTCATCGACTATATCCAGCTGATGCAGGGCTCCAGCGCCAGGGCCTCGCAGAACCGCGTGCAGGAAATCACCGAGATCACCACGGGCCTCAAGGCACTGGCCAAGGAGCTCGCGGTGCCGATCATCGCGCTGTCGCAGCTCTCGCGCCAGGTTGAAAGCCGCGACGACAAGCGCCCGCAGCTCTCGGACTTGCGCGAATCCGGCTCGATCGAGCAGGACGCCGACGTCGTGATCTTCGTCTACCGCGAGGAATACTACCTCAAGAACCGCGAGCCGAAGCTCGGCACCGACGAGTACATCAAGTGGGAAAACGAGATGAACGAGATGCGCGGCAAGGCCGAGGTGATCGTGGCCAAGCAGCGTCACGGACCGA
The DNA here is from genome assembly GCF_006442975.2 of Mesorhizobium sp. B2-1-1. Classification (NCBI taxonomy): domain Bacteria; kingdom Pseudomonadati; phylum Pseudomonadota; class Alphaproteobacteria; order Hyphomicrobiales; family Phyllobacteriaceae; genus Mesorhizobium; species Mesorhizobium sp. B2-1-1. The sequence continues at coordinate 4,327,829 of NZ_CP083954.1, forward strand.
CGGGCACGGTCACGCTAGCCTTCCACGGCGAATTTACCCGCTTCTCGGATCTGGCGGAGGAACATCATATCGCGGAAAGGTTTGAGTAGCTTTTTTGACTCACCGTCACGCTCCGTCACACCCCCTCTGTCCCGCCCACCTATCCAGCATCGGCGATCCCGAAGCAGGCCTCGCTAATGGCTAAATCCCGCGTCCAGTTCATCTGCCAGAACTGCGGATCGGTGCATCAGCGCTGGGCCGGCAAATGCGACGCCTGCGGCGAATGGAACACGCTGGTCGAGGAAGGTACGTCCGGCGGCATCGGTTCCGGGCCGGCCAATACGCGCAACGCCCGCAAGGGCCGCGCGGTGGTGCTGACCACGCTTTCCGGCGATATCGAGGACGCGCCGCGCATCGTGTCGGGCATCGGTGAGCTCGACCGCGCCACGGGCGGCGGCTTCGTGCGCGGCTCGGCGCTGCTGGTCGGCGGCGATCCCGGTATCGGCAAGTCGACGCTGCTCACCCAGGCTGCTGCTGCCCTTGCCTCGAGGGGCCACCGCATCGTCTATGTCTCGGGTGAGGAGGCGGTCGCCCAGATCAGGCTGCGCGCGCAGCGCCTCGGCGTCGCTTCCTCGCCGGTCGAGCTCGCGGCCGAGACCAATGTCGAGGATATCCTTGCCACGATTGCCGACGGCAAGCGGCCGGACCTGGTGATCCTCGATTCGATCCAGACGCTGTGGACCGACCTCGCCGATTCGGCGCCCGGCACCGTCACCCAGGTGCGTGCGGCCGCCCAGGCGATGATCCGCTATGCGAAATCCACGGGTGCTGCGATCGTGCTCGTCGGCCATGTCACCAAGGAAGGCCAGATCGCCGGCCCGCGCGTCGTCGAGCACATGGTCGACGCCGTGCTCTATTTCGAGGGCGAAGGCGGCCATCACTACCGTATACTGCGCACCGTCAAGAACCGTTTCGGGCCGACCGACGAGATCGGCGTCTTCGAAATGTCGGACAAGGGGCTGCGCGAGGTTGCCAATCCGTCCGAGCTGTTCCTCGGCGAGCGCCACGCGAAATCGCCGGGAGCGGCGGTTTTCGCCGGCATGGAAGGCACAAGGCCGGTGCTGGTCGAAATCCAGGCGCTGGTCGCGCCCTCCTCGCTCGGCACGCCGCGCCGCGCCGTCGTTGGCTGGGACGGCGCCCGGCTGTCGATGATCCTGGCGGTGCTCGAGGCGCATTGCGGCGTGCGCTTCGGCCAACAGGACGTCTATCTGAACGTAGCCGGCGGCTACCGCATTTCCGAGCCCGCGGCCGATGTGGCGGTGGCGGCCGCACTGGTTTCCTCGCTCACCGGTCTTGCCCTTCCCGCCGATTGCGTCTATTTCGGCGAAATCAGCCTTTCTGGCGCCGTGAGGCCGGTTGCGCATGCGCAGCAGCGTCTCAAGGAGGCCGAAAAGCTGGGTTTCGCAAGCGCGGTTCTGCCCTTGGGCAGCGAGGAACTTGCCGGAGGAATCGGGGCCGGCGCTTTCCAGCCCACCGAGCTCGCCGACCTCGTGGCGCGCATAGCCGGCTCACGGCGCAGCCGCGCCAACGACGAAGAATGACGGGCTCACCTGGTGGTGAGCGACAGGGAGTGGGGCGACAAAGATGCCGATAACGCTGCTTGACGGAATTCTCGTCGGCTTCACCCTGGTCTCGGCGATGCTCGCCATGGTTCGCGGCTTTTCACGCGAGGTCCTGTCCATCGTGTCCTGGGCGGCGGCAGCCGCGGCGGCGTTCTTTTTCTACAAGCCCGTGCTGCCCTATCTGAAGCCCTACATCGACAATGAAAAGATCGCCATGGCGGCCTCCGCCGGCGTCGTCTTCATCATCGCTTTGATCGTCGTCAGCGTCATCACCATGAAGCTCGCCGACTGGATCATCGATTCCCGCATCGGCGCGCTCGACCGCACGCTCGGCTTCCTCTATGGCGCCGCCCGCGGCATTCTGGTGGTTGCCGTGGCCCTGCTGTTCTTCAATTGGCTGGCCGGCGCCAAGGCACCGGCCTGGGTCACGGAGGCCAAGTCGCGGCCGCTGCTGGAACAGATCGGCGCCAAGCTTGAAAGCCTGCTGCCCGAGGATCCGGAAAACGCCATCCTCAAGAAGCTCAATCCGAATCAGCCGGCCGCCGAAACGCCCGCCGCACCGGATGCACCTTCCCCGGATGCTCCGGCGGGAGGGGACGATACCAATGCGCCGGCTCCTGACGACAGCGATGCCGGAACGCCTCCAGCGGACAACGCGCCGGCCAATCCGGCCCCGGCTGCGCCGGCGAATTGATGAGTGATCGGGCGCCGCGGAATAGGCGTCCAAGACTGACGATGATCGTGAACCATCGCCGGACGCGTTGCTTTCACGGCGCTGTCGCCTTATATGGCGACTTTAGCGGAGCTTGAGCCCCATGGCAGACGCAGACGACGTGCTTTCCGCGGAAGCTGATGATCACTTCCACGACGAATGCGGCGTATTCGGCATTTTCGGCCGGCAGGACGCGGCGGCCATCGTCACGCTCGGCCTGCACGCGCTGCAGCATCGCGGCCAGGAAGCGGCCGGCATCGTCTCCTACGACGGCACCCAGTTCCATGTCGAACGCCATGTCGGCCTGATCGGCGACACCTTCACCAAGCAGCGCGTCATCGACAGCCTGCAAGGCAATCGCGCCATCGGCCACACGCGCTACGCCACGACCGGCGGGGCCGGCATGCGCAACATCCAGCCCTTCTTCGCCGAACTGGCCGATGGCGGTTTTGCCGTGGCCCATAACGGCAATCTGACCAACGCCATGACCGTGCAGCGCGCGCTGCAGAAGCAAGGCGCGATCTTTTCCTCGACCTCCGACACCGAGACGCTTCTGCATCTCGTTGCCACCAGCAAGGAGCGCGATCTCAACTCGCGCTTCATCGATGCGGTGCGCCAGGTCGAGGGCGCCTTTTCGCTGGTGGCGATGACGGCCAAGAAGATGATCGGTTGCCGTGACCCGCTCGGCATCCGCCCGCTGGTGCTGGGCGACCTCGACGGTGCCTGGATCCTGGCCTCCGAAACCTGCGCGCTGGACATCATCGGCGCGCGTTTCGTGCGCGATTTGAAGCCGGGCGAAATGGTCGTGGTTACCTCCAAGGGCATCGAGAGCCTGTTCCCGTTCGAGCCGCAGAAAACCCGCTTCTGCATCTTCGAATATGTCTATTTCGCACGCCCGGACTCTTCGGTCGAAGGCCGCAACGTCTACGAGGTGCGCAAGCGCATCGGCGCGGAACTCGCGCAGGAAAATCCCGTCGAGGCCGACATCGTCGTGCCGGTGCCGGATTCCGGCACGCCGGCGGCAATCGGCTTTTCGCAAGCCGCGGGCATCCCCTTCGAGCTCGGCATCATCCGCAACCACTATGTCGGCCGCACCTTCATCCAGCCCGGCGATTCGATCCGCCACATGGGCGTCAAGCTGAAGCACAACGCCAACCGCCGCATGATCGAGGGCAAGCGCGTCGTGCTGGTCGACGATTCCATCGTGCGCGGCACCACCAGCCAGAAGATCGTGCAGATGGTGCGCGACGCCGGCGCCAAGGAAGTGCATATGCGCATCGCCTCGCCGCCGACCAGCGCCTCCTGCTTCTACGGCGTCGATACGCCGGAAAAATCGAAGCTTTTGGCATCACGTATGTCGATCGAGGAGATGGCCGAATTCATCCGCGTCGATTCGCTCGGCTTCCTGTCGATCGACGGACTCTATCGCGCCGTCGGCGAGGCCAACCGCGACAACGAGCAGCCGCAATTCTGCGACGCCTGCTTCACCGGCCAGTATCCGACCCGCCTGCTCGACTTCGAAGGCCACGACAATGTGCGCACGCTGTCGCTGCTGGCGACGAGCGGCGCATAGGATTGCCGCACTGCCAGTTGCCATAGCCATATTTCCGGAATCTATCGCATGACCTTCGACCTTTCCGGCCGCGTTGCGGTCGTCACCGGCGCCTCGCGCGGCATCGGTTACTTCATCGCCAGGGAACTGGCTGCCGCCGGCGCCCACGTCATTGCCGTGGCGCGCACCGTGGGCGGGCTGGAAGAACTCGACGACCAGATCAAGGCCGAGCGCGCCAAAACCGGCAAGGGCGAAGCGACGCTGGTGCCGCTCGACCTTGCCGACATGGCCGGCATCGACCGCCTGGGTGGCGCCATCCATGAGCGGTGGGGCAAGCTCGACATTCTCGTCGCCAATGCGGGCGTGCTCGGCGTGATCTCGCCGATCGGCCATGTCGAGGCGAAAACCTTCGAGAAGGTGATGACCATCAACGTCACCTCGACCTGGCGGCTGATCCGCTCGGTCGACCCACTGCTGCGGCTCTCCGACGCCGGCCGGGCCATCATCCTGTCGTCCAACGCTGCTCACTCGGCGCGCGCCTTCTGGGCGCCCTACGCGGCTTCCAAGGCGGCGGTCGAGACGATGATGCGCTCCTGGGCACATGAGACGCAGAGCCTGCCGTTGCGCGTCAATGCCGCCGATCCGGGGGCCACCCGCACCGCGATGCGCGCGCAGGCCGTGCCCGGCGAGGACCCGGAAACGCTGCCGCATCCTTCCGAGATCGCCAAACGCATCGTGCCGCTGGCAAGCCCCGACCTGAAAGAGACAGGATTGATCTTCCAGGCCAAACACAACCGTTTCGTCGCCTACCGACAGCCGGAATAGCCGCATCTTTTTTATCGGAAGAATTCGGCTCCGGGCGGCGTTCCTCGAATGTAGATTCGAAGCTCAAACCCGGAGGACCGACATGCGCAGACTTGTTCTCATCGCCGCCACCGCCATTGCCTCAGCCTTGGCCGCCGGCACAGCCTTGTCACAAGATGCCAAGATGAGCTTCTTCGTCACCAGCGTCGGCTCGGGCAAAGGGGCAGACCTCGGCGGCCTGAAGGGCGCCGACGCGCATTGCGCCTCGCTGGCGGAAGCAGCCGGCGTCACCGGCAAGACCTGGGCCGCATATCTGTCGACCAGCACCGAGGATGCGCGCGACCGCATCGGCAAGGGACCGTGGGTGAATGCCAAGGGCGTCAAGATAGCCGACGACGTCGCCTCGCTGCACGGCGATGCCAACGGCATCACCAAGCAGACGGCGCTCACCGAGAAAGGCGAGATGGTCAACGGCCGCGGCGACACGCCGAACCGCCACGATATGCTGACCGGCTCGAAACCCGACGGCACCAGGATCGCCGACCAGACCTGCGGTGACTGGACGATGAGCGGCACGGAAGGGGCAGCCATGATGGGCCATCACGACCGCACCGGGCTCGACGATTCAGCTGCCGCCAAATCCTGGAACTCTTCGCATGCTTCGCGCGGCGGCTGCGGCCAGGAGGCGCTGAAAGGCACCGGCGGCGACGGCCTGTTCTATTGTTTCGCAACGAATTGACCAGACCTCGCCCGCCCCGCCACATCACGCGGCTGTGATGTGGCGGCGGAAAGCTGAGTCGCGGTCATGCTTTCGTCATTTCCGCAGAGTTGATAGGATCGCATAGATTCCCACAACAAGCCCGGCTGGGCAGAGCAAGGAAATTCCCATGGCTTCGAGCGTAGCGTTGGTCTGGTACCTGGTAATCGCCGGCCCGCAAGGCGGCATGGTCGTGTTGCCCAGCACGTTCGACAAGCGCGAACAATGCACCGCCGCCATCACCGAATACCAGAAGCAGCCGGCCCCGACCGGCTGGTCGCTGCAATGCGTGCCGAGCGCGTCACCCTTCACCGATGAGGGCGACGCGGAGGAACCGGCAGCGCAGTAAGGCGCGATGCGGCGTCAGCGCCGTGCGCTGACCGTCAGTTCCGGCTTCTGGTTGATGGTCTGGAACACCACGCAGTAGCGTTCGGTCAGCTTCAGCAAGGAATCGATGCGCTCCTGCGGCTCATCGGTGTCGAGACTGAAATTCAGCCTGATGGCGCGAAAACCGACCGGCGCATCCTTGGCAACGCCAAGCGTGCCGCGAAAATCAAGGTCGCCTTCGGCCTCGACCGTGGCGGCGCCGAGCTTGAATTCGAGCGCCGTCGCCACCGCCTTGAGCGTCACGCCGGCGCAGGCCACAAGTGCCTCCAGCAGCATGTCGCCCGAGCAAAGCTCGAGCCCCGAGCCGCCGGTTGCGGGATGCAGACCGGCAATCGCGAGAGCCCTGCCCGTCTCGACCTTGCAGGCGATCGACTGGTCATCGAGACTGCCTCTGGCCCTGAGCGTGATGAGCGCGCGCGAAGCATCATCGCGATAGGTCTCTTTCAGCGGCGCCTGCATGGCCTTCAGTGCGGTGGCGTCCATTTCGCTGCCCCTTTCGACGATCGTTTCTGGCGCTGGCATGCGTCATCCCACCGAGATTTGACCCGATCACACCGGAAAGCAAACATAATCATCGCGTTGGGACACAGGCGCGCAATCACTATCCCAAATGGACATTGACGGACGAGGTCTCAAAGACCGTCTGAGCCGTGCGAGTGCCGTCGTCCCATTTTCTGGTGACCGACTCGGGTCAACAAGGCTGGCGATGGGCAGTCGGGTGTGCCAACGGTTTCTCCTGATAGGAATTTTTTCTTGACAGGGTGAAGGCAGCTATGGTACATTTCTGGTTATGGTGCTGAGTTGCGCCACGGACCCGCCGTACAGGCGGTTTTTTTCATTCAATGCTCTCTCAATAGCGCGTCGAGAAGGCTTGCACGGAACCCGCTGACCCGGATTCGTTGCCGGACAAGCCTTTCCTTTGACTTCGATCGCATCGGCTATAGCTATGCGACAAGCGTTCTCGCGGAGGCGTCATGCCGTTCAAGTTGAAACTGATCTCTCTCATCCTGCTGATGCTTGCTGCCTTCGCACAGCC